>JBEBIA010000023.1:0-31262 GCA_040080645.1 Thiobacillus sp. | reverse complement strand
AAGCTGAGGCAAACTACTACAGGCAACTCGCCGAACAGGCCGAGTCAACGGCCTGCACTTAAACCAAATGGCCTCCACGAAACCCGGGGCGGTTCAATGCTGCCCTAAGCTCATCAATAAAGTGCCCGCTTTGCAACGGGTACTTGGATACCGAAAAATCCGTTTCTTATGATCACGTTGTACGTGCGCGTGACGGTGGTCTTGGGCATTCAAACAACTGTCACCTGACGCACCCATATTGCAACCAATCCATTAAAAACTAACGCGCAACCGGGGACAGACCACGATTTCCGCGTTCTGATGTTCAACTTGCGACTCAAGCTGCAAGCGCGCGCAAAGTATCCGGCGATTTGATCGCAATACGCAGCAAGGTGCGTGCTGCGCCGGTCGGCTCTCTCCGCCCTTGCTCCCATTCTTGCAGGGTACGCACCGACACTCCAAGCAGTTCGGCGAATTCCGCCTGGGTACAACCCACTGCATGGCGTGCGCGCACGATTTCGCTTAGTTCAACTTGCGTGGTGCGCGCCGCCTTGCCGGTTTTCATCTGGCGCACGGAATCCAGTAGTTTCTGCCCGAGTTCCGCGCCGCTCATCGGTTTGTCAGTCATGGTCAAGCTCCTCTTTAATGGCTCTGAGAAAATGCGCCGGAATGTTTTCCTGCACGGCCTTGGCGTAGATCACCAGCAACCAGATCACGCCATGTTCAAGGCGATTGAAATAAATCACCCGTACCCCACCACGCTTGCCCATGCCAGCCCGCGCCCAGCGAACCTTGCGGCAACCGCCTGAACCAGGAATAACTTCGCCAGACAAGGGATTGGCCGCAATCCAGCTGATGAATTCGAGTCGCTCTTCTTCGCTCCAGAGTGCTCTTGCATCAGCCGCGAACAATTCGGTTTCTGCGACGGTGTACATGTTTTGATAATACGTCAATGACGTACCTAGTCAAGGGGGCGGCCAGATCAACCCGGCAGACAAGCGCTTTTCAATGTTTTATCTTTCACCCACGCACCCCACCTGCTGTCGTGGCGTAACTGGTTTATAGTGAATCATCCCTACTGTATGAGGAGTCTGCCATGACCCTGCATCACGCTCTGAACAGCCTGATGGTGACGTTTGCGCTGTGTACCAGCCTCGTTGCCTGGGCAGGCGAATCGCGCGCGCCACTGGAAACGCCCACCACACAATCGACGACACCTCTGGCGTGCCCAAGCCCTGGCAAGCTGCTGGCGGAAGGCACGACCGATTGCTGTGCTGGGCATAAAGGGGTGTGTGGCTGTCGGGCGGGCAAGATTGTGTGCTGCGACAACACCAAGAGTGCGAGCTGCACTTGCCATGGCGATTCGGGTGTGGAGACGAATTAAGACCTGAACCGCAGAGACGCGGAGGGGAAAGCTTTTTTGCCTGGCGTTTCTGTGTGCGGCGGTTAAGCAGCGCACGCCACCCTCATTTGCTCTGCGCGACCCATACGCCATCCCACTCTGCGGCGGGTGGGGTGATGCGGAAGGCGGCTATCCGATCAAGCAACGCGCGGCTGGGTGCGTCGTCTGGCCTGATGGCCAGACATGCCTGGAAGCCCGCCGTCGCGGCTTCCCATTGTTGCGCACGATACTGCGCCAGTGCGGATTCAAACGTCTGCACCAGCTGCGTTTGATCGGCTGACGCCTGGCGGGCAAATCCCATCAGTTCATACACGCTGACCGGCTCGTTTTTTCCGAGCACACGCAGGCGGTCAATTTCGCGGAAGAGGAAGCGCTCGCCTGCTGCACGGCGGGTGGCTTCGCTGACAAGAATGCGGGTGCCGTAAAACTTGTTGGCCTGCTCCAGCCGCGAGGCGAGGTTGACGGTATCGCCGATGACGGTGAATCCGCGCGAGGTGTCGGAGCCGATATTGCCGACGGTGACGTCGCCGGTGGCCAGCCCCATACGCACGTCGACGCGCGTCTGCCCCGGACGCTGAAACAAGGCGGGGAGCTCTTGCTGAAATTCGTCGAGGCGTTCAAGTTGTCGCAGGGCTGCGGCGCAGCAGCGCTCGGCGTGCGTGGTCTCTTCGGTAAACGGCGCGCCCCAGAACGCCATGACGGAGTCGCCGATGTATTTGTCGATGATGCCGGACTCGGCACGCACTTCATCGGCCATCAGCGCAAAGTAGCGGTTGAGAAAGCGCACGGCGGCATCGGCGGAGAGGCCTTCAACCAGCCGCGTGAATCCCACGAGGTCGGAAAAAAACACGCTCATTTCGCGACGCTGGCCGCCTTCTTCAGACAGCCGATTGTCCAGCAGTCCCTGCACGATGCGCGGATCGACATAGTGGCCAAAGGTTTCGCGGATGCGTTCTTTTTCGCGCAGGCCCAGCACCATGTGGTTGAACGAATCGCCCAGGCTCGCGAGCTCGTCGCGCGTGCGGATGTCGATCTCAACGTCGAGGTCGCCGTCTTCCACCGCGCGCGTGCCGCGCACCAGCCGACGGATCGGCTCGACCAGCGCACTCGTCACACGCCAGGCGAAAATCAGACCCAGCGCGGTGGCGATGGCGGTGATGATCCAGTTGAGACGAATCGCGCGCTGCTCTTCTTTTTTGGCGTTGGCGGCGGTGTCGAGCGTGAGCTGGTTCAGGGCATCGATGCTTTTTTCGATTTCGCTGTCGAGCAGGTTTTTCTGTTTTGCCAGCGCCTCGCGCACGATGGCCGCCGAGCCGGGCGTGCCCGATTCCGCCTCGATCTGGTATTCGCGAAACCTTGCGTGAAACTGCATCCGCGCCGTTTGAATCTCTGGCAGTTGCGTCGACAAGGCCGCGAGCGACACGCGGTCGAGCGCGATGTCTTTCGCCGCCAAGGCTTCGTCCAGCTGACGAATCGACGAATCGACAATCTGATCCGCATTGATTCCACGTGCATCGAAATTGGCTGATTCAGCGGCGAGAAATGTCGTGTCGGGTTTTGCCGCCGCCATTCCAGCGACGATCCGTTCCATATGCACCATCTGCTGGCGCACCAGAATTTCCACGCTCGCCACCTGCTGCTGCAAGGGCAAATAGTAATCGGCCAGCGCGCGCACCTGATTGTTAAGCAGGCGCAGGTTAAACACCGACAGCCACGTCACCGCCACCATCAAAATCAGCAACACCAGCGTAATGCTGAATATCTTGAGGCTGATCGGACGGCGCATTGACATGGGTTCAGCCTGCCGGTTTTACGCTGGGCAGCAGCCGTTGCGGCGCTTCGTCGATCAGCTGCACGCGCGTCACGAAATGGTTCGTTTCGCCATAGCAGTTGGTAGGAATGCCGCGATGCTCTTCGTAATGCAGCACGATGCGCTTGCCCAGCAAGGTGTTGATCTGCGCGGCGACAGCGGGATCACGCACGGTAAACGTCCACAACACCGGCGCGACCCCCGGCACGGTCGTCATCGCCAGCTCGCCCTCGTAGGTTTTACACACCCAGCCCTTGCGTGAAAATTTTTGTAAATATCCCGCGCGCTCACCATCCGAGTACGACCAGTTGAGCACGAACGCGAGATACGCCGCCAGAATCAGCAGCGGCAACAGCATGGCGCCGAGCAGCCATTTCAGCCAGCGCCCGCGTGGTTTGGTTAATGGGGTTGTTGCTTGCATTGGGGGTTCCTCCTTGAGGGAAATCATACCCCAGCGCAGTGGCTCGGGTCAGCCGGATACTGCTGACCTCAACTTATTCGTGGTGCACAACGAACGCCAGCTCGGTGGTGAAGCTACCGATGCCGCGATGATTGGTGAGCACCCAACCTTTGTCTTTCAAATATGTGGTCATGTCGCGTGTCATCTCGGGGTTGCCGCAGATCATGACGCGGTCGTGTGCGGGGTCGGCGGCGGGCAGGCCAAGCCGCTGCGCAAGTGCGCCACTGCGAAATAAATCGGCACCGCGCTCGGGGGTGGGAAACGGTTCGCGGGTCACGGTGGGCACGTAGCGAAAATTCGGGCTATCAAGTGCGGTGAGTTCATCACGGTAGGCGAGCTCGTCTGCGGTGCGCACCGAATGCACCAGCACAATCTGCTCGAACAAGGTGCGGGTGTGTGGATCACGCACCAGGCTGATGAAAGGGGCGAGCCCGGTACCGGTCGCCAGCATGTAGAGCACGCGCCCCGGCAATACATGATTCAGGGTAAGCGACCCGGTGGCTTTGCTGTTGACCCATACCGTGTCGCCGGGCTGCACGTGTGCAAGCTGGCTGGTGAGCGGGCCGTCGGGAACGTGAATACTGAGGAATTCGAGATGATCGTGATCGGTGGTGGAGACGATGGAATAGGCGCGCGCGACCAGTTTGCCTTCGCGCTTGAGGCCGATGGTGACGAATTCGCCATTGTCGAACACGAAGTCTTGCGGGCGCGTCAGGGTAAAGCTGAAGGTTTTGTCCGACCAGGGACGGACGGACTGCACGGTTTGTTCGCTGTAAGGCATGACGGGGACTCCTGATGGGCAGGCTTGCCATTGAGACGCGGCAGGCGAGGTGCGGGTTCCTTTTAAATACGGTTTTTCCAGGCGGAGAGGGCTTGCACACGCGCTTCGAGCACGGCTTCGCGAATACGGGCGGGATCGGCACGGCGTGCCACCTCACCCGCATCGACTGCTCGTGCGACGGCAAGCGCCTCGCTCAGGTAGGTGGGTGCGGCAAAGGCTTTATCTTCATAACCAGGGCGCCCACGAAAATCACATTCACACGCCTGCAAAAACTCAACGAAGCGTTCGGGACGGCGAAACGCATCGACCCGCTCAAACAATTCAATCAGCGTCGCGGGGCGCAGCTCGGTCGCGCGGTGGACGTTGCCATGGTCACGCGCAACGGCAACGGCGAGGTCACGACAATCAGTTGGCACGCGCACGCGTTCACTCAGCGCACGCACCAGCGCAACGCTTTTAGCCTCATGGCCGTGATGCCTCGGCCACAGCGCGGGGGGCGTTGCACCCTTGCCCAGATCATGGGTAAGCGCCGCAAACCGCACGGGCAGACTGAAGCCTTGCGCCGCCGCCCAATCGACCACGAGCATGACATGCACGCCAGTATCGACTTCAGGATGATGGGCGGGCGGCTGCGGCACGCCGAACAGACAATCAATTTCTGGGAATAATCTGGCCAGCGCGCCGCAGCCGCGCAGCACGGCAAACATGCGCGAGGGGCGTGCTTCCATCAGACCACGCGCGATTTCCTGCCACACCCGCTCGGCCACCAGCGCATTAACTTCGCCTGCTTCCACCATGCCGCGCATCAGCGCCAACGTTTCGGGCGCAACGGTGAAATCGGTAAACCGCGCAGCGAATCGCGCGATACGCAAAATACGCACCGGGTCTTCGGCAAAGGCAGGGCTCACATGTCGAAAGACTTTTGCGGCGAGATCGCGTTGTCCGTGATAAGGATCGATCAACGCGCCGGTTTCGTCTTCGGCAATTGCGTTGATGGTGAGATCGCGCCGCGATAAGTCCTCTTCCAGCGTGACGTCGGGCGAGGCATGAACCGTGAACCCCTTGTAGCCCACGCCAGATTTGCGCTCCGTGCGTGCCAAGGCGTATTCGGCATGGGTTTCGGGGTGCAGGAAAACCGGGAAATCTTTACCAACTGGCTGATAACCGAGCGCGACCATCTGCTCAGGCGTGGCACCAACGACCACATAATCGCGATCCACCACCGGCAACCCCAGCAGCCGGTCTCGCACTGCGCCGCCGACTACATAGGTGTGCATGGCGGGCAGAAGTTTCTAGCGGTGCGCGTTCTCACGGTAGTTTTCATACCGCGCACGCGGGGTGTCTGCACGCAGGTATTCCGGCGCAATGGCTTCGAGCGATACCGGCTGAAAATCAAACACGGCAGGCCAACCGCCCTCACACACGTTATCGACCGACATGGCGTAGTAGTTGTCGCGTGTCATCAGCTTTTTACCGGGCTTGAATTCGAGCGCCCAGGCTTGCAGATACGACAACTTGTCGCCCAGCGGAATGATGCTGCGCTTATTGCCCGTCACCTGGCCGACGTAGCTGACAAGCTCGTGCAGCGTGTATTGCTGCGGTCCGCAAAGATCGTAGGTTTGTCCCCAAGTAGTGGGTGTTTCGAGGCTGTCAGCAAACGCACGGGCGACGTCTTCCACATGCACCGGCGCAAATTTCGCTGCCGCACCCGCCAGTGGCAACACGGGAAACACGCGCTGCATCCAGGCAAACATCGACAGAAACGAATCGCCCCTACCAAAAATCACCGAGGGCCGGAAAATCGTCACGTTCAGGCCGTAGCCGTGCACAAATTTCGGGCCATTGAGATACCAGTTTTCATGCTCGCTGTGGCGCATCCCCGCCTCACGCACCAGCGCCTCGCCAATGCCCTTGGAACGCATATAGGCCGAACGCGAATTCGGGTTCGCCCCCAGCGCACTCATGTGCAACAACCGCCCCACACCTGCTTCACCGCACGCTTGCGATACCTTGCGGGGCAGTTCGATATGCACACGCTGGAAATCTCCCCGGCGGGCACTCGGCAAGTCCACCCGACCCACCGTGTCTTCATGCAGAATGCCCACCAGATTGATCACAGCGTCCATCCCGCGAAACTGGCGGATGAGTTCCTGCGGGTCATGAACATCGGCTTCGACGACTTCAACTGTGGGCAGCAAAATCAGTTCTTTTGCCATCTCGCGGCGATGGCTCAGCACCCGGATTTGGTAACCACGTGATGCGAGCTGACTCACCAGCGCGCTCCCCACAAAACCAGAACCGCCGAGAATACAGAGTCGTTCAATCTTCATGGAAAGCGCACAGGAATTTGTTTATTAGAGAGCGCTGATTTTAACCCGGAATAGCGACGCATTGCCGTGAATCCTTCCCGCTCGGCACGCATGCACACACAACAAGCCAAAAATAAAAAACGGCCTGCATCGCTGCAGGCCGTCTTGATACTGGTGGGTCGGCCGAGATTCGAACTCGGGACCAACGGATTAAAAGTCCGCTGCTCTACCGGCTGAGCTACCGACCCGGGAAAGCGCAAGATTATAGCTGAAGGCAGCGCAGCTGGTAAAGCCCGCCGGAGATTTTTTGTGTTTGGCTCGCCTGCGCTGCGCTAAAAATGCGCGATGACAGAACATCAGGGAGAAGAACTGCTTTCAGTAGACCGTTATTTTTTTATTAACGGGTGGGACTTTTGGCAGGCCGGCATTCTTGACACCACTGGTTGCCGCCTTGCCCACGGCAGCGGCTGTCGGTGCCGCTTTCGCGACTGCAACGGGTGTAGAAGGTGTAACGTACTGTTCGGTGAAGGCAACGATTTTCTGTTTACTGATCACGCCAGGAACAAACATGACGATTTCGCCATTGGGGGCGTAGAGGTACGAGGTCGGGTAAAAATCAACCGGGCCGATTTGCAGCGCGGGGCTATTCGGGTCGCGACGGTTTCCGCCAATAATTTGTGGAAAGCGCAGGTTGTAACGCTGCATGGTGGTGTGGACGGACGCCTCGTCGATGCCGTAGTCCATGGCCACCCCGATGACGACGAAGTTATCGCGCGCATCCAGATCATTCAACTCGGGAAATTCCATTTTGCATCGCGGACACCAAGGCGCCCAAAAGTTGACCAGCACCCATTTGCCCCGGTAATCGGAGAGCTGTACGGCTTTTCCCTTGGTGTCGGTGAAGCTGAAATTCATCGATTTTGCCGCATGCGCCTGACTAGCCAATCCGGCCATCAGGGCAAGGCAAACGATACTGAACCATTTTCTCAAAATCTATCCTTATTTCGGCTCTAAACCGCATGGCTCACCGTAACAACGGGGCCACGATGGGTCAAGGTACAAATGCACCAGACTGGTAAATTTTGTTGCGCGAACAGCCGCTCCTCGCGGGTCAGGCTTCGCGCATCATCAGCGCGTACTGCACTTTCATGGTAACAGCGGCACCTATGATGATCGCCGTCAGCACAACAAAGGATGACACGGCAAGCGTCGAAACACCGGTCACGCCCTGCCCGATCGTGCAGCCCAGCGCAGTCACACCGCCAAACCCCATCAGGATCGCGCCGATAATGTGGCGCAGCATGTCTTGCGGCGAGTTGAACGCTTCCCAGCGGAAGGTTTTGTTCGCCAGCCCATACACCAACGAACCCAGTATCACGCCGAACACGCTCGCGACGCCAAACGTCACGATGGTGGCATTGTCCGTCCAGTACGCCCACAGGTTCATGGTGTAGCCCAGCGGTGCGACAAAGGTCATGGATTCGGCCAGGTGCGAGTTCGTGCCGATATAAACCAATTCGAGTGTGTCGGGATCTTCGCCATATCCAAATCGACCCGTGACATACCAGCCCACAATCACGATCAGGCCGATCACGATGCCTGCCAGCACATTATCGGTGTTGCCCCTGAATTCTTTATTCAGAAACACGAACAACAGTAATGCCACGCTCACCACCAGCCCAACTATCAAGGTCCCTTCAGGCGTGCCCATACCCAGCAATGCGGGCAGGGTCTGCATACCGTCCAGGAAGACGGTAACCGGTTCGGCTTGAAGCACCCTGACACGAAACGCACCAAAAATGCCGGAAATGGTGACCAGCGCCGCATAGCCCATGAACAGGAAAACGACGATGGATTTAAGGTTGCCGCCGCCTAATCGCACCAGCGTACGTTGCCCGCAGCCCCCCGCCAGGGTCATACCGACGCCGAACGTCAGGCCACCGACCAGCGACGCCAACCAGTAAAAATTCGAGCCGGTGTAGATGGTTTTCGAGACATCGAGATTACCGGTGTAGACCAGCGCACTGGTGCCCAGAATCGCCACGGCAATCGCCAGCAGCCAGGCGCGCATCCGATCCCAATGGCTCATGTTGACGATGTCGGACACGGCACCCATGGTGCAGAACTGGGTTTTATTCCCGATATAACCAAAGATGAACGCCAGCATGAATCCCATCCAGGCGACGGTGCGGGTTTTGATATGCGCGTCATTGGCATCCCAGCCGAGTGCACTCAGCACTTGGCTGATGAGGTCGATTCCTTCCATGGGGCGGTCTCCGTGAGATTGATTATTGAGGTAATTCGCGCTGATTATTCCCCAGCAAGGAGGCTTAATCAAATAGTCATAATGACTGTGACGCTATTGATAGCGCGTCGGATCAGCCATCGCGGCCTGCGCAAACCCCACTTGGCGCAGTCGGCAGGCATCGCAGCGCCCGCAGGCACGCCCCATCTCATCGGCCTGATAACAGCTCACGGTATGCGCATAATCGACGCCCAGTGCGACGCCGCGCTGAATAATGTCAGCCTTGGAAAGGTGTTGCAGCGGCGCATGAATGCGTAGCGCCTGGCCTTCAACGCCCGAACGCGTGGCCAGGTTGGCGACCCGCTCGAACGCCGCAATGAATTCCGGGCGACAGTCGGGATACCCCGAATAATCGACCGCGTTCACGCCGATAAAAATATCCCGCGCGCCCAGCACTTCCGCCCAAGCCAGCGCGAGCGACAACATGACGGTATTGCGCGCGGGCACATAGGTGGCCGGAATTCCCTCGGTCGGGCTTTCCGGCACGGCTATCGACGCATCGGTCAACGCCGAGCCGCCGATATCGCCCAGCCCCAGCTTCATGACACGGTGCGCCGTCGCGCCCAATGATTGTGCCAACCGAGCGGCTGCGACCAGTTCTGCTCTGTGCCGTTGACCGTAATCAAGGCTCAACGCATGACACGCATACCCTTCCGCCCGCGCAATCGCCAGCACGGTGGCGGAATCCAGCCCACCCGAGAGCAGCACGACAGCGGGGCGAGCGACGACGGCCTGCGGACTCATTTTCCAGCCACACTGCCCCACAGAACTTTGTGTAGCTGCACTTGCAAGCGCACGGCCAAACGGTCTGCGAGAATCCAGTCAGCGAGCTGGGCGGGAGGCAACTCGTCGTGCACCGGCGAAAACAGCACGGGGGCATCCAACGCATGCGTGACCAGCACGTCGCACGCCCAGTCGTAGTCGGCGCGATCCGCCAGCACGAATTTCACTTCGTCATGGGGGGTCAAGTGGGGCAGGTTCTCCCAGCGGTTTTTGGCAGACTCACCCGAGCCCGGCGCTTTCAAATCGACAATGCGCGACACACGCGGATCGACCTGGCTGATATCCAGCGCCCCACTGGTTTCGAGCGAGACGGAATAGCCCGCATCGCACAGCGCGGTCAGCAGGGGCAGGCAATTTTTTTGCGCGAGCGGCTCGCCACCGGTGACGCATATCGTGCGTGTGGGATAGGTCGCCACGCGTGCCAGCAGATCGTCCACATTCATACGCTCGCCACTCTCAAAACTGTAGGCGGTATCACACCAGCGGCAGCGTAGCGGACACCCCGAAAGCCGAATGAAAACCGTAGGCAGACCGACACGACTAGTTTCGCCTTGCAGCGAAAAAAACACTTCGGTCACCCGCAGGCTGAGTTCAGTTAAAGCAGCCACGCGTTTTATTTCAGGGCGGCCAGCCGCCGATTGGCGAGGGTGGCCGCATTCGTGCCCGGGTGTTTCGCTACCAGATATTCCAGCGTCTTGCGCGCGCCGTCGAGATCATCCAGCGCGATCTGGTTGGTGGCCACGTTCAGCAAGGCATCGGGCACTTTGGCACTGGTGGGATACGCCACGACCAGTTTTTGCTGATGCGCCAGCGCCGATTTGTAATCCTTAAGTGCGTAATACGCATACCCCACCCAATATTGCGCGTTCGGTGCCAGCGTGCTGGTGGGATGGGTTTTCAGAAAGTTTCGAAAGCCCGCAATCGCTGCCGCGTAATTGGCGTCGCGAAAATGCGCGAGTGCCGTTTCGTAACTGCGCGATTCGGCCTGGGAGTCGCCCGGCGGTGCAGCGGGTACTGTCGCGGGTGCAGTGGGTGGTTTCACTGCCGGGGTGTCGGGCGTGGCCGCAGCAGGCTGAGCGTCAGGCACAACAGGCAATTTGGCGCTGGTTTTATTCGACTCAGCGGCTTTGTTCAGCTCGGCAAGACGCTGATCCAGATCGGCATACAAATCGTTTTGCCGTTTACCGAGCGATTCCATCTGATGCGTCTGCACTTCGGCCTGGCCGCGTAATCTGGCGACTTCGGCCTTGAGCGTTTCAACTTCCTGCAACAGGCTCAGCAGCTGCGGGGTGCGCTGGAGCGTGACCTCCATCCGGCTGACACGCGACTCCAGCGTGCGGGCGACCTGCTGCATTTCGAGCATCTGACGGGTAAGTTCCGCCGTATCGGCCCACACCGGCGCTGCCAACGCCCAGACCAGCGCGCCCCATCCATAACGCCGCATCCTCAAAACCATCGCTTATTCGTCGGCATACACCACGTCGGCACGGCGGTTTTCAGCGTGCGCGTCGTCGGTTTCGGCTTCGTTGCGCAGCTTTTCTTCACCAAAGCTCACCGCTTCGAGCTGCGCATCGCCCACCCCCAGCACGGCCAGCGCCTTGCGCACCGCCTCGGCGCGTTTCTGCCCGAGTGCCAGATTGTATTCACGGCTACCCCGCTCATCGGTGTTGCCCTGCACAATCACTTTAGCGTCACGCTTGGCCAAGAGATAACCCGCATGGGCTTCAAGCACGGAACGGTATTCGTCTTTGACCACAAAACTGTCGTAGTCAAAAAAGATGCTACGTTTGGACAGTGGACTCGCCGGGTTCTTGCGCGCATCACCAGAAAAGCTACCCCCGCTGCCATCGAGCGCCTTGCCGTCGAGCGCACTACCACTCACCCCCGCGCCCTGCAAGCCTGTGGTCTCGGCACCACTACCGGTCGTGGTGCTGCTTGCTGTTGCCGTGCTGGCACCGGTGGTTGCGCCAGACGATCCACTGGTGCGATCTTCAACCGCTGCGGGGGTACCCGACGTGGTGCCACACCCTGACAACACCAACGGAATAAGCGTGAGCCATAGCAGTTTCTTCATTGTGATCTCCTGTGCTGTGTGGAATATCCACGGGTACAACATCATAAAATTCGGGGTGAGCTTGCACGCAATTGTAATTACGGCCCCCAGTCAGGCTCGCGTGCATCGATACCCGACTCGGACAGGCGCGCACGGGTACGGCCATCCAGACTCACCGTGCCCAGTACCCCTCGTCCACCCTGCACGGTGGCATACAGCACCGACTGGCCGTTAGGCGAAAAACTCGGTGACTCGTCGCGCGCACTGTCGGTCAGCACCCGGGTCTGGCCATTGCTCAAATCCTGCAGGGCGACGCGAAACCGTCCGCCGTCGCGGCTGATATACGCCAGCAATTTGCCGTCGGGACTTAGCGCCGGGGACACGTTATAGCCGCCATCAAACGTAATGCGTTTGGCCTCGCCGCCGTTGACCGACACCCGGTAAACCTGTGGGCTGCCGCCGCGATCCGAGCTGAAATAGAGATGCTGCCCATCGGGTGAAAACACCGGCTCGGTATCGAGATTGCCCCCCTGCGTCAGCCGCGTCAGACCGCTACCGTCGGCGTTAATCAGGTAAATTTGCGATGCCTCATCGCGCGTCAACACCACAGCCAGCCGCGCGCCATCGGGCGACCAGGCCGGTGCGGAATTGGAGCCCTTGAACGCAGCCACCTTGCGACGACTGCCGTCGGCCAGCGACTGCACATACACCACCGGTTTTTTGTCTTCAAACGAAACGTACGCAAGCCGCCGACCATCGGGCGAAAAACTCGGTGAAATCACGGATTCATTCGAGCGCACCACCGTGCGCGGATTCTGGCCGTCGGCATCGGCGACACGCAGTTCGTAACGTCGCCCCTGTTTTTGCACATAAGCGATGCGGCTGCCGAATGCGCCTTTTTCGCCGGTGAGTTTTTCGTAAATCACATCGGCAATCTGGTGTGCGGTGGCACGCCACTGACCTGACGCAATGTTATAGCTGAAACCCGCCAACTGGGTTTGCTTGACCACATCAAGTAGTCGGAAACGCACATCGAAACGGCCACCCGGCAGGGCAATCACCTGCCCGACCACCATGGCATCGGCCCCTTTTGCCCGCCACACGTTGTAATGAACCTGTGAGGGGTCAATAGGTTGCTCCGCTCCACTCGCATCGACCAATTTGAATTGACCGCTGCGGGCAAGATCGTCTCCGGCAATTTGTGTCAATGCGGGGGCAGGCTGACCCACCGCTGTCTGGAACGGCACCATGGCAACGGCGATTTTGTTGGCTGCGCCACCGAATACCTGAATTTCCATGGCCGCCTGCGCAGGCAGGCTCACCAAACAAGCCACCAGCCAGAAAAGGGGGGAATACAAGGTACGCATCATCAATCAGATATTCCGGTTAAAACGGATAAAAGCCCGGCCATCTTAGCACAGGGAGACACGCCGTCCGCTTGACTACACGCGGGTTTCAGCGCGGGTTTCGCAAAACAAAACCTACTCTTTGGGTCGATGAACGAAACTTAGTTCCGGAACAAATGCTGCGCGCGCATCGCGTTCAGTCGGCAAGGGCAGAGGCGACGATTTTTCGATCGCGCGCACCACCGCTTCGTCGTATGCGGGGTTGCCACTGGACTGCGTTACCTTCACGCTCACCACGTCACCAGTGGGCAGCAATTTCACCAGGCAACGCACTTCCGGGTTGCCTTTCACGTTATCAGGGAGCCGCGTGTTGCCGCGCACTTTGGCACTAATCTGGTCACGATGCTGGCCCACTAGCTGCGACAACTCGGCTTGGCGCTTGGCGGCTGCCGCACTGGCCGCTGCACGCGCCTCCGCCTGCTTCATCAAGCGAGCTTCGTTGGCCGTCTCTTCATCGGCCATCCGCTGCATCAGTTCTTCTTCTTCCATCTGCCGCAGTAAATCGCGTTTTTTCTTATCGGCCAGTTGTTTGTCACGCGTCAATTTGGCGGCTTCTGCATCTTTGCGTGCCGAGTCTGCGAGCGCCTTGTCTTCGACGGCTTGCATCGCCTTGAGTTTTTTCAGTTGCTCGGCGTCGGCTTTCTTTTTCTCCAGCGCGATATCGGGCGCTTTCACAGGCGTCGGCGTCTGCACCACGGGTTTGGGCGGCGGCTCAGCCCTGACAGGCTCTGGGCGCGGGGCGGGCTCCGGCGGGGGCGGCGGCTCGACTACGGGTGCGGGCGTCTCTGCTGGCAGGGCTTGCCACAAATCGACCATGACCGGCGCGGGATGCTGGGTTTGCCAGGACACCCCGAACACCAGCAGCAACACAAACACCGCATGGACACCGAGCGCCAGCGCCCCCGCTGCCAGATTCGGCGCAGGGCGGGACATAAACGGCGCATCAGCCGATGTCATCATGGCGCAGGGCGGGCGAGGAGTCCGATACGTGAAATCTGTGCGTTTTGCAGCAAGGTCATGGTGTGCATCACTTCTTCATAACGCACGTTTTTATCGGCAGCGATCACTACTGGCTGATCTGGCAGCGCACGATGCAAGGCGGCAATTTCACCTGCCAGCGCAGATTTCGATACCGTTCGCATCTCGCCGCCCACGGCACGATTTCGCAGCTGGTATTCGCCTGATTCCTTGATGATGACTTCGAGCGGCTGCGCCGGGGTCTGCGCCGTTTTTCCTACGCTCGGCAACTCGACCTGGCCGGGGTTGATAAACGGTGCGGTCACCATAAAGATGACAAGCAGCACCAGCATCACGTCGATCATCGGCACGACGTTGATCTGGGCAACCTGTTTGCGGGTTCTGGCCACGGCGTTCAGGCGGGTTTAGAAGCCTGGCGTTGAAGAATGTTGGAAAACTCCTCCATGAAGCTTTCCATTCGATTGGCCAGGCGGTCGATATCGTGGGTGTAGCGGTTGTAGCCGATCACCGCAGGAATCGCGGCGAACAAACCCATCGCGGTGGCGATCAGCGCTTCAGCAATGCCCGGCGCGACCTGTGCCAGCGTAGCCTGTGCGACCGTCGCCAAGCCCTGAAACGCCAGCATGATGCCCCACACCGTGCCGAACAGGCCGACATACGGCGACACCGAGCCGACGGTGGCGAGAAAAGATAAATGCGATTCCAACCCGTCGAGTTCGCGCTGATACGTCGCTCGCATCGCGCGGCGCGTACCGTCGATAATCACGTTAAGCGACAGCCCCGCCTGTTTGCGCAGCTTCATGAATTCACGGAAACCGGCTTCGAAAATGCGCTCCATCTCGCCTGCGCTGTCACGCTCGCCCGCCACCCGCTGATACATGGCATTGATGTCTCCACCGCCCCAGAACTCGCGTTCAAAACGGTCGGTCACTTTCAGCGTGCGCTTGAGCGCAAACAGTTTGATGAAGATGTACCACCACGACATCATCGACGCGACCAGCAATAGCAGCATGACAATCTGCACCGGCAGCGAAGCGTTGAGGATCAGGTGAAGCAGCGAAAGGTCTTGGCCGAGTACAGGGTTCACAGTGTCGGTTCCAGCGCTTGAAGGAGTGATGCGGGCATTTTAACGGGTTTGAATCGTGACGCATCGACGCATGCCAGCGACACCCGCGCTACCGCCAATTCAGTGGCCTCGCGGCACACGGACTGTGTCACCGCGAGGCGGGCACGCCCGATTTCCGCCAGCCGTACCGAAACGCCCAGCGCGTCGTTGAAGCGTGCGGGCGACCGATAATCGATCTCGACGCGCCGCACCACGAAGGCGATTCCCAGCGTGTCGCGCAAAACGTCTTGCTCGAATCCCAGCGCGCGCAGCCATTCAGAACGCGCGCGTTCCATGAATTTGAGATAGTTGGCGTAATACACCACACCGCCCGCGTCGGTGTCTTCCCAGTAGACGCGCACCGGCCAGTGGAATGTCATTTCAGAACAGCCACGCTCAAAATAAATCTGGCTCGCCAGACGGGGGCACAAAACCCAGGTGGCGATACGTGAGCGGCGTGGCAATGCGGCCGCGCGGCGTGCGCTGCAAATAGCCCTGCTGGATCAGATAAGGTTCGAGCACGTCTTCGATGGTGTCGCGCTCCTCGCCGATGGCGGCGGCGAGATTATCCAAACCGACCGGCCCGCCCATGAATTTTTCCACCACTGCCGACAGCAGTTTTCTGTCCATCACATCCAGCCCGGCGCGATCGACGTCGAGCATCACCAGCGCCGCGTCGGCCACCGCGCCGGTGGCGTGGCCGTCCGCTTTGACTTCGGCGTAATCGCGCACGCGGCGCAGTAGCCGATTCGCAATGCGCGGCGTGCCACGCGCGCGGCGGGCGATTTCCAGCGCGCCCGCTTCTTCCAGGTTCATCTGCAACAGTCCCGCCGAGCGATGCACGATGAAGCCGAGTTCTTCCGCCGAATAAAACTCCAGCCGCGCGACGATGCCAAAGCGGTCGCGCAGCGGATTGGTGAGCATGCCGGCGCGCGTGGTCGCGCCGACCAGCGTGAACGGAGGCAGATCGAGCTTGACCGAGCGTGCCGCCGGGCCTTCGCCGATCATGATGTCGATCTGGAAATCTTCCAGCGCGGGATAGAGCACTTCTTCCACCACCGGGCTCAGGCGATGGATCTCGTCGATGAACAGCACATCGTGCGGTTCCAGATTGGTCAGCAGCGCCGCCAGATCGCCCGCGCGCTCCAGCACCGGGCCGGAAGTCTGCCGCAGGTTCACCCCCATCTCGCGCGCGATGATGTGCGCCAGCGTCGTCTTGCCCAGCCCCGGCGGGCCGAACAGCAGCACGTGATCGAGCGCCTCGCTGCGATTGCGCGCCGCATGGATGAAGATTTCCAACTGTTCGCGCGCCTTCGCCTGGCCGACGTATTCCGCCAGCGTACGCGGCCGCAGCGCGCGCTCGATCTGTTCCTCGACAGGGCTGACGGCGGCAGGGGCGATGAGGCGGTCGGTTTCGATCATGCGAGACGCCTTTCTAACTGTTGCTGTAAATATTGAACCAAGAGTTTTGCTTCATTATTTACTCGCTCATGTTCAGATACCGCATTAAATATTTTCTTTTCATGCTCTGAATGCAAGTTCAGTTTTTTCAATGCTATTGCCAGTAAAAACTCCGGTACCGCCTGAGCGCTGTTTTCAGGTCCATTCAAAAGATTGGTTATGACATCACGCATCCGCGCGCTCACAGTTTCAGTGCAATTTGCATAGCTCAATTCTTGTCCTCTAGCCGCACGAAGAATTGCCGCCTGGATAACCCCGTCAGAAAATCTTTCAAAACAATCAGGGGAAATTACCGACCGCTTGTATGGTCCATAAACCAATGCTGGTTTATCAGCACTCCCAACCCTGCTTCGCAATGCCCGGAGCAAAGATGAAACAACAACAAAAATATCGGCCTGACTTAACCTTCGTTCCCCAGCATATGTCTTTATAAAAGTAAAATCAGAACGGATCGTTAATTCATCTCCGTCCATGCCTGGCCAAAACAAGCCCTCCACAAGTCCCATATGCGGAGCATTTTCTAGCTTGCCAGTTCTATCCTCAAGGAAGTGGGGGATATCCAATTCGTTCCGATCCAACCATTCCTTAAACTTGTTTAGGAAAACCAATTCAGCCGACCAACTGTCCTGCTTGGGATTGGTTGGCAAGTTGAAATTGATAACCGAAATCAAACTAAACGTGTCGGCTTTGTTCTCGCCATATGTCAAATTAGAGCGAACCCTCTTTCTTCCCTCACTGCTATCCGCCTTAAAAATTGGTGTCAAATAGAAAATATTGCCTTGGGGTTGCCTGTCCCTAAGCGTGAGACAAACACTGTTCAACTCTTTTGGGTTATCAAGACATGCAGTAATCACCAGCGCAGAAGAGTCATTCGATGATGCAACCTTTAACAAACCTCCGCTATCGACCGCCTTATCCCCCTGACACCCTTTGGATACTAAGTGAGCGTGGGACTTAGCCGCCAACTCCTGCGAGTAAGGATAAGCCGCATAGACAACATGCTTTAAGTTAAGGGTTGATGCCCTGACAAGCTCTCTATCCCATCTTTTTTTGAACTCTTCCAGGGCATGCACCGTGGGCTTGTGGATGTCCGTTTTCGGCGCTTCAAACAACTTCTCGACATTGAAAGCTATTTCAGAAACTTCCTCGTCAATTTTTCGATGCACGCAAAATAAATCGATGCCAGCCAGCTGATCAAGCCGTTCCCGTTCCACAGATTCCAAGTCTTCGAATTTCAGCAGTATTGTTTCTATTTCCGGTGGCTCAGGTAGGAACTGGTCGCCATCTAGCGTAATCGGGTACGAGTTTTTTTGGCATAGAGGGCACTCAGTTTTCCGGTATTGCCTGAAAGGCTTTAAGCCAAAACCATTTTTATCTTCCTCCAAATCGCACAGCACATTCCCTGCGTTCTGAACAGATTCCCCCAAAAAAAACAAAGTCACAACACTCGCTGCGATTGCCCTTTTCTCGTTCACCAGTTTATTTCTCAACCCGCCGGATGTTGATGCTGAAATCAGAAGGATTGTTTGGTTTGGATTTGTAATATTGAGCTTGTCTAGCCCGCCATATGATTCATGGGAGGAAACGATTGGATAGATCGGTTTTTTGCTCTTTTTACGCTGAAACAGTTCATGCGCGAGAGCAAAGCCCACTGATGAGATTCCAGACGTATCAACGATTATGTGTTCAACCCCTTCTACATCCCACACCTTCCCTAACAGCCAAAACACAATAATCGGGGTCGCTGCGTAATGCTCGACAACATTGCTGGCTCTCAAAAACTTTTCCGCGTGATGTTTAGATGGTTTGGCATAGTGGTAGCCCGATTTTGCTTCCTTCAAGCCATCTGTGGTTTTAAATAGCGAAAGCAGTGTGGCACGTCGCAGAAAGTTGCATATCTCCTGACATTGCTCCCCTTCAATAAGCCCAGAGCCTTGTACCAAATAGCATCCGGCAGACTCATCAAAAGTTAAAAAGAAAACAGTTTTTTCGTATGGCGCATAGGCGTTGATTTGCGCGGCCTTAGTCTTTAGTCGGTAGGCAATAATTCCGGAAAGGAAAGACTCTTTAACAGGCTCGATAAACTCTTTAAAACCAATCACCAGAACTTCATTGAAAATATCCGAATCTTTGATACTTTCCTGAATAGCGGAATCCAGAATAAAGTCGTCCACCGCTTGGTGAAATAAATACACAGTAAGGACTAATTTTTTGTGATCGTCTTTTCCTGACTGTTCAAGTACCTCAATGTAATAAGGTCTCACACTGCCTCCATTGGCAGCATGACCGAAACCAAAGTGCCTTCTACTTCAGAATATTTTGAATACGCACCCGCTTTGTCTGGTGTTAGTCCTTTTTTCCAGTCGAAGAGCTTGAATTCAGCCATGTCGGGTTCTCCATCCTTGGATATGACACCGACACCCCCAGCGAGCGAAAAGCCTCTAAACAGATGTACCCCATTTGTGCGTACACGAATGGAGCCTTTCAATTGATTCAACAACGTCCATACTTTAAAAAGGCCATAGCCTCTGGCGCCATTGGTAGTAGTCGTGGCTCCTTTTCTGAAACAAGCCAGAACCGCGTCATAGGAACTCTCACACTCCGGATTAGCATCCATCCACTTGGCAGCGATCCCCGGCCCACTATCAAATACTGAAAGCTCTAGGAAACCTGACAAATTGCTTTTTTTCCCCCAGGCATCACCCCGAAAATGAGTTTTTACTGAAGTGGCCAGTTCTGTTTCGAGTATGTTTCTCGACATTTGCTGTTCATTGGTTTGATTGTCCAGCCAGTCAAAATTTTGAACAGGATAGAAGCGCATATAAATTCCGCGAAGTGAATCCCCAAGTTTCTCTTTCTTTAGACTTTCACGAGCATGATCATGAGTATTCTTAAATAACTCATACAAAATTGAACCAACACTTTCTGACATCAACATTGCCGATGTTTTCAGTTGGTGTTCACTCGCCACACTTGCCACCATCGCCTCAAATAGACTTTTGAAGCCATACGGATCTGTCAATTTTGGCGGCTCATCCTGGACATACAATCTGGGAGGGAAATTTCCAGGGAATGCGTCCAGGCAACATAGAAGCGATGTATTTGAGACCGCCAAATCAGGCCACGTTTTCTGCCCACTTAGATATTTCTCGCGGAAATCCGCAGATTTTTTTCTGCTTTGGGCAAGATAATGAACCTTCCCGTATGGCAGCAAAGCCAAGGCCGCACCCGGTGCAAGCGCTGCAAATTTCTCTAGGTCACCATCAAGTAAACTCAGTGCGCCACTACTAGTGTTCCTCCATTTAGAAATCACCCACTGAATTAGAGCCGATTCGACCATGGGTTTTTCTTGAGCTGATCTAAGATCACTCAACGAAATCTCTAACGGCTTTGCCTGCTCACTACCCATACCCGAACACGACAGTTCTTCGTCGATTTCATCAAGCGTGGTGGGAATAAAGATAGTCATGAAATCTAACCTTACGGCTTGGACAGCAGTTTCAACGCCTGGCGAATCGCATCGGACACCGGCAGGTCGGCAGGCAGTTTCTGCATGGCGGCCGTGGCCTCCTTGTCGTTGTAGCCCAGTGCCAACAGTGCCTGGCGGACGTCGTCGGACACGCTCGCCTCACCTGGTGCTGTGGCAATCGCGCCGGCGAACACCGGGCGGCCTTTCAGTTCGAGCAGCAGGCGTTCGGCGGTCTTCTTGCCGATGCCGGGGACTTTGACGATGCGGCCGATTTCCTGCGCGGCAATCGCGGTAGCCAGGTCGTTGATCGAGAGACCCGACAGCACGGACAGTGCGGTCTTGGCGCCGATGCCGGAGACTTTCAGCAGTTCGCGGAACGCCGCACGCTCGGTTTCGCTGCCGAAGCCGTAGAGCAGATGCGCGTCCTCGCGGATCGCCAGGTGCGTGAGCAGGCAGATTTTCTCGCCGATGGCCGGCAGGTTGTAGAAAGTGCTCATCGGCACGTCGATTTCGTAGCCGACGCCGCCCACGTCCACCAGCACCTGCGGCGGCTGCTTGGCGGCGAGGGTGCCCGTGATTCGCCCGATCATCGGGTGAATCCAATCAAAATAGCGCGTCCGATCACAGAGCACCTCCATTAATAACAGCGCGTCCGATCATGAATGTCTTCCGGTTGACAACAGAATGGCCGCGAGCACGAGCGGCAGCGCATGGGCGGCTAGCAGGGTCAGCTTGATGGCCGGGGTGAGATGCTCGGGCAACGCTGCAAAACGCCGCAGTTGCCGCCCCGCCTGCACGGCGGGGATCCACGCAATGAGCCCGAACAAGGCCGCCAGCGGCAAGGCTTTCAGCAGCACGCCGCCCAGCAGCGCCAGCGACGCCAGCAGCAGAATCAGGCCATAGCCCCAGGCGGCGGTTTCCGGTGGCAGCCGCGCCACCCAGTGCAGCTTGCCGCTGGCACGGTCGGCGTCGCGGTCGGGAAACTGGTTGATGTAGAGGATGTTGGCGACCAGCAGGGCGTAAGGCGCGCCCGCCAGCCAGGGTAGCGGCGCCCATGCGCCGCGCTGGACATAATCTGCCCCTGCGACGACGAGCAGGAATCCGGCAGCGACGCACAGTTCGCCCACCCCCCGGCTGTTCAGTTGCAGCGGCGGCGCCGAGTAGGCCCAGCCGATGGCGAGACCGGCCAGCCCGATCCAGAACAGGCCCGCACCCGCGACGCTGAGCAGCCACAGCCCACCAGCGATGGTGATGACGAATAGCGCGACAGCAAAACCCCGCACCTGGCGCGGGGTCAGTACGCCGTTCTGGATGAAACGACTGCCGCCGGTGTAGGGATAGAGGCGCTGCGTGTTGCGCGCGTCGGTGCCGTTGAGGTGATCGCAATAATCGTTGAGCACGTTGATGCCCGCGTGCGCCAGCAGGGCCAGCAGCAGCGTGACCAGCGCGCGCGTCCAGTCGAACGCTGCGCCGCCAGCAACCGCCGTCGCAAAACCGAGCAGGCAGCCGGCCAGGGTGATGGTGAGAAAAGCCGGCCGCGTCGCCAGCAGGTAGCGGGCAAACGGATTGGTAAGGCGTTCGCGGCTTGGTTCTGCCGGTGACAAGGCGGTGCTCATACCAGCCGCCCGCCCTTGACGCGATAGCCCGCCGTGGAGTGCGCGCCGAGGCGGCTGCCGTGGGCATGGGTGATGGCACAGGCGAGCGCGTCAGCGGCGTCGGCGGTGGGTGCGACGGGCAGCATCAGCAGACGTTTAACCATTTCCTGCACCTGTTCCTTCGCCGCCTTGCCGTGGCCCACCACTGCCTGCTTGATCTGCAGCGCGGTGTATTCGGCGACCAGCAATTCATTGGACACCGCCGCGCAAATCGCCGCGCCGCGTGCCTGGCCCAGCAGCAGCGTGGATTGCGGGTTGACGTTGACGAAGACGATTTCCACCGCGCAGGTGTCAGGCTGCCAGGTGGCAATCACCTCGTTCAAACCGGCGAACAAAACACCGAGCCGTTGCGGCAATTCGCCCTCGCCGCTTTTCACGACACCGCTCGCTACGTAGGCCAGCTTCTGGCCGGTCTGCTCGATGACGCCGAAGCCGGTGAGACGTAAACCCGGATCGATGCCGAGGATACGGATTCCACTCACGCTTTCAGTGCCTTCAAATGCCCTTGAGTGGCATAAGCCAGAATTTTTTCGTCCGCCGTGATTAACGTCAAATTGTGCACCCGCGCACTGGCGATCAGAATTCGATCGACGGGGTCGCCGTGCGGAGCGTCGGGCAGGCGCGTCGATTCCAGTGCGATTTCAGGAATCAGTCCGAGCATCTGCATACCGGGCGTGGCGGACGCCTGACGCACCCACTCGTCGACCGGCATGGAGAGACGGATACGGTCTTTGGCGACCAGCATGCCGATTTCCCACACCGACATCACCGACACCCACAAGCTGCCTGTCCGCGCCGACGCTTCGATGCGGGTGCGAGCAGCCTTACCCAAGCGATCCGGATCAGATTCGAGCCACAGCCAGACATGCGTATCGATCACCAGCCCAATGTCAGACATCGGCATCCCAGGCCTCGTCAATGGGGCGAACGATGTCGGCACGTATCTGCACCGTGCCCGCCAGACGCCCGAACACAACCAGCTCGGCGGCTTCTACCGGAACCAGTCTGGCAACGGCGCGACCGTGTTTGGTCAATGTGATGCTGGCGTGCGTCTGGGCCACCTGGTCAAGATAGGCGAGACATTTGGCCTTGAATTCAGTTGCGGGCAAATCCATGATTGCTCCATGTGGTCATTTTATTGTGACCACATTAGCAAATCCGGTTCACTCTGGCAACACGGCGTTGGTGTACACATCCTGCACGTCGTCGAGCGAATCGAGCGCGTCGAGGATTTTCTGCATTTTTACTGCGTCGTCGCCCGCGAGTTCAGTCTCGCCTTCGGGGCGCATGGTGATCTCGGCGACGGCGGGCTTGAACCCGGCTTTCTCCAGCGCTTCTTTCACCATTTCAAACGCCTTGGGATCGGGCGAGGTCAGCACTTCGATCGAGCCATCTTCGTTAGGAATGATATCGTCTGCGCCCGCTTCGAGCGCCACTTCCATTACCGTGTCTTCGCTGGCGCCCGGCTCCAGGATGATCTGGCCGCAGTGCTTGAACTGGAACGCCACGCAGCCGTCGGTGCCCATGTTGCCGCCGTGCTTGGTGAACGCATGACGCACGTCGGCGACGGTGCGCGTCTTGTTGTCGGTGAGGCAGTCGACGATTACCGCAACGCCGCCGATGCCGTAGCCTTCGTAGCGCGCTTCTTCGTAGTTGACGCCATCGAGCTGGCCGCTACCGCGCTTGACCGCATTTTCGATGTTGTCCTTCGGCATCGATTCGGCCTTGGCTTTGTCGATCGCCAGCCGCAGGCGCGGATTCATCGCCGGGTCGCCGCCACCCATCTTGGCCGCCACGGTGATTTCCTTGATAAGCTTGGTGAAGACCTTGCCGCGCTTGGCATCCTGGCGACCCTTGCGGTGCTGGATGTTGGCCCATTTCGAATGTCCTGCCATGTCGATTCCAACGCAAAAATAATGCACGATTTTAGCACTGACGCCCCCCGCCTCCGCCTTGGCATCGACCTCGGCGGTAGCAAAATCGAACTGATCGCGCTGGAGGCCGGTGGCCGCGAAGTCCTGCGCCGCCGCATCCCCACCCCACAAGGCGACTACCCCGGCACCGTTGCCGCCATCGCCGGGCTGGTTGTCGCGGCCGAAGCCGAACTGAAGCAGGCTGGCAGCGTCGGTGTCGCTTCCCCTGGCGCCATCTCGCCCGCCAGTGGCCTGATGAAAAATTGCAACTCCACCTGCCTCAACGGCCAAGCGCTCACAGCCGATCTCGAAACCGCCTTGCAGCGCGAAGTGCGGCTGGCCAACGACGCCAACTGTCTGGCGCTGTCCGAAGCCGTCGACGGTGCGGCGGCCGACGCGGAAACCGTGTTCGGCGTGATCCTCGGCACCGGCGTCGGCGGCGGCGTAGTGGTGCGCGGTCACGCCTTGAACGGCGCCAATGCCATCGCCGGCGAATGGGGTCATTCCCCGCTGCCCTACTTCCAGTTCGCCCACACCCAGGCCGACCGCACAGCCACCGGCAGCCACCCCGCCACCGGCGAAGCGCTGATCCACCCCTGGCCCAGCCCGCGCGAGCTGGAAACCGCGCCCGCCTGCTACTGCGGCAAGAAAGGCTGCATCGAAACCTGGCTGTCCGGCCCCGGCTTCGCCGCCGATCATGTTCGCTACGGGGGCGAGAACCTGCCCGCATACGAAATCGCCCAGCTTGCCACCGCTGGCTACGGCCCATGCAGTATCTCGCTGGCGCGCTACGAAGAACGCCTGGCGCGCGCGCTGGCCGGCGTCATCAATCTGCTCGACCCGGACGTCATCGTCCTCGGCGGCGGCATGTCGAACATCGCGCGGCTGTACGACACGGTGCCGAAACTGTGGCGGCGTTACGTGTTTTCCGACCGGGTGGACACGCAGCTTGTGCCACCAAAATTTGGCGATTCGAGCGGCGTGCGGGGGGCAGCATGGCTGTGGAACACGATTTAACATTCATCTGCCGCGTAAGGTTTTACACTTTGCACCTCTAAACAGGAGCCCCCATGACTGCCCCCCAACTCATCGCCAAAAACACCACCACCGAAATCCACCTGCTGCCGCAGATGTCCAACCGCCACGGCCTGATTACTGGTGCGACGGGCACGGGCAAAACGGTGACCTTGCAGGTGCTGGCCGAACATTTTTCGAGTATCGGTGTGCCGTGTTTCATGTCGGACGTGAAAGGTGACCTGACGGGAATTTCCAAGGCGGGCGGAGAGAACGCCAAAGTACAGGCGCGGATCGAGCAATTGCAGCTGACCGATTTTGCCTACGTAGCCTGTCCGGTGACATGCTGGGACGTGTGGGGCAAGCAGGGGCATCCGATGCGGGCGACGATTTCCGACATGGGGCCACTGCTGCTGTCGCGGATGCTGGACCTGAACGAGACGCAGAGCGGCGTGCTACATCTGGTGTTCAAGGTGGCGGATGACAACGGGATGCTGCTGCTGGACTTGAAAGACCTGCGCGCTATGTTGCAATTCGTGGGCGACAACGCGAAAGATTTCACGACGGAATACGGCAACGTCTCGTCAGCCTCGGTCGGCGCGATTCAGCGCGGCCTGCTGACGCTGGAATCTCAAGGTGGCGAAGCGCTGTTCGGCGAGCCCATGCTCAATATCGACGATCTGATGCAGACCGATCGCGGTCGTGGAGTGATCAACATTCTTGCGGCCGACCAGTTGATGACTGCGCCCAAGGTGTATTCGACGCTACTGCTATGGCTGCTGGCCGAGCTGTTCGAAAACCTGCCCGAGGCGGGCGATCTCGATAAACCCAAACTGGTGTTTTTTTTCGACGAGGCACATCTGCTATTCGACGACGCGCCCGACGCGCTGGTGGACAAGATCGAGCAGGTGGTGCGACTAATTCGCTCGAAAGGCGTGGGCGTGTTTTTTGTCACACAGAACCCCGCCGACATTCCCGACAAAATTGCTGCGCAGCTGGGCAACCGGGTGCAGCACGCGTTGCGCGCGTTCACGCCGAAAGATCAGAAAGCGGTGCGGGCTGCCGCTGAAACGATGCGCGATAACGAAGCGCTCGACGAAGCCGCCGCAATCATGGAACTCGGCGTGGGCGAGGCGCTGGTGTCGATGCTCGACGAGAAGGGCAAGCCCGGCATCACCGAACGTGCCCTGATTCTGCCGCCCCAAGGCCAGATCGGCCCGATTGATGACGCCGAGCGGCACGCACTGATCGCAGGCTCGCTCATCGCTGGGCATTATGAAAAAATCGTGGATCGCGAATCTGCATTTGAACTGCTGAAAGTGCGCGCCGAGCAGGCTGCCAGCGCCGCCGAACAGGTTGTAGCCGCAAAACAGGAAAAAGCCGACGACGCAGGCGGGCTGGGTGGCATACTGGGCAGCGTGCTCGGCGGCAGCGGTCGCCGCCAGGGCGTGGTCGAGGCTATGGTCAAATCGACGGCGCGCACGATAGGCAGTCAGGTCGGCCGCTCGATCATTCGCGGCGTATTGGGCAGTTTATTCGGTAAACGGTAATTCCGTTTCCAGATTGAAAAGCTCGCGAAGGCGAGCCGCAGACAGTGCTGTAGCACGGCAAGGCGAAGCCGACAAAGAGATTTTCAATATGGATATGGAATAAGGGGAACACCATGCGTTGGGAACGTGGACGTCGTAGCGACAACATTGAAGACCGGCGCGGCATGCGCGTGACCGGCAAGGGCGCGGCTGGCGCAGGCATCGGTACGATTTTGCTGGCGCTGGTGGCCATGTATTTCGGCGTGGATCCGTCTATCGTGCTGAATCAGGCGGGCAACCTGGGTGGCGCGCAACAGCAAGAAACCGCAGGCCCGGTAGCCAGCAGCCCGGAAGAAGAACGGCTCAAGGATTTCATGTCAGCCGTGATGGGTGATACGGAAGACGTATGGGGCGCAATATTCAAGCAGTCGGGGCAGGCTTACCAGCAACCCAAGCTGGTGCTGTTTTCTGGTGCGGTGCAATCGGCGTGCGGTCATGCCCAGTCTGCCATGGGGCCGTTTTATTGCCCTGGCGACCAGAAGCTGTATCTCGACATGAGCTTCTTCAACGATTTGGCCAAGCGCCACGACGCGCCGGGCGATTTTGCGCAAGCCTACGTTATCGCGCATGAGGTCGGCCATCACATTCAAAACCTGCTGGGGGTTGCCGAGCAGGTGCACGCTGCGCGCAGCCGGGCGGACGAGGCGGAAGGCAATGCGCTGCAAGTCCGCATGGAATTGCAGGCCGACTGCTACGCTGGTGTGTGGGCGCATCATGCTCAGCGCCAGCGCCAGATTCTCGAACCCGGCGATACCGAAGAAGCGCTTGCCGCCGCCGCCGGGGTAGGCGACGACCGCCTGCAAAAACAGGCACGCGGCTATGTGGTTCCCGAGTCTTTCACGCACGGATCATCGGAGCAACGGATGCGCTGGTTCAATCAGGGGATGCAAAGCGGCAACCCGTCGCAGTGCGATACCTTTAAAGCCGCGCGACTGTAACAGTCACACCCAGCGCCTGAATCCCGCCAGCCCGACCAGCCCCCGCACGCCGCCATAGGCTAACCACGAGAGCATTCGTCGCGGCCAGGCACGACGCTGCCAGTGCGTGGGTTCCACCTGTTGTGCACCCTGCTCAATTGCCGTGTGCAGTCGCTGGCGCAAGGTGTTGGAAAATGCGACATCATCAACGACCAGATTAGCCTCGCGCGCGAGCAGCAGGCTGAAGGGATCGATATTACTGGAGCCCACCGTCGCCCACTGACCATCAATCACCGCCACTTTGGCGTGTAATTCACTGGCCTGGTATTCGTACAGTTCAACGCCCGCCATCAGCAGATCACGATACAGCGCGCGGGCCGCCATCTGATACACCGGATGGTCGGTGCGTCCCTGTACCAGCAGGCGCACCCGCACGCCGCGCGCTGCCGCATTTTTGAGCAAACGACGAAATCGCCGGCCCGGCAGGAAATAGGCGCAAGCGATGACGATCTCGGATTGCGCCAGCGCGATTGCAGCAAGATAGCCACGCTCGATATCGCGGCGATGCGCAAAGTTATCGCGCACGACAAACGCAGCACGCGCATGCGCATCGGTTGGCCAGCTCGGCACCAGCGCATGGCGACGGTGCACGCGCAGCTGCGACAAGGCAATGAGCCGCCACAAACGCCGGACATTGGGGTAAATCTCGGCGAGCACCGGGCCTTCGACCGCCACGCTGAAATCGAGACGCGGCGCAGGATGCGCGATCGGTTCAAAATCATCAATGAGATTGATGCCGCCGACAAAAGCGTGCCGTGCATCGATCACTGCCAGTTTGCGATGCAAGCGCCGCAAGCTACCCGGGCTGAGTCGCCAGCCAAAAAACAGCGGGCGGTACACCAGCACCTGCGCGCCTGCCGCTTTGAGCGCGTCGAACCAGTCCACAGGCAGCGGACGCGAGCCGATTCCGTCCACCAGCACCCGCACAGCGACGCCGCGCGACGCCGCGCGCTGCAAAGCCGCGCGCACGGCTTCGCCACTGCTGTCTGCGTGGAAAATATAGGTTTCGAGATGCACCTCGTGCACCGCCGCATCAATGGCCGCAATCAGCGCGGGGAAAAAAGCCTGGCCGCTTTGCAGCAGCTGTACCCGGTTGCCCGGTGTAGTCGCCGTGGCGCGGGCAAATCGTAGGTTCATCGCGTGGGATGCAGTTTGGCCGTCAGCGCTGCGTGGTCTGAAATGCGGTGCCAGGCGTTGCCGCTGTGCACGTGCGCGGCATGAACCTTGAAGCCGCGTATGTAAATCCGGTCGAGATGAAAGACCGGCAAAATGGACGGGAAGCTGCGCGCAGGCTGGCCGTGGTGGGTTTCAAACACTTCCGCCAAACCCAATTCATCTTCAAAAAACCGCCCCGCGCGCACCAGCCAGTCGTTGAAATCGCCCGCCAGAATCAACGGCGCACCGTCGGGCACCATCGCCCGCACGCGCGCGACGATCATGCGCATTTGTCGTCCCCGGCCACGCTCGGTCAAACCGAGATGCACGTTGATGCAATGTACTGGGGGGACGATGCCGGGCACCTCAATCTCGCAGTGCAACATGCCCCGGCTTTCAAACGAATGCGCGGAAATGTCTTCGTTTTCCCAACTCAGAATCTTGTAGCGCGAGAGGATCGCATTGCCGTGATGCCCGGTGTCGTACACGCAATTCTTGCCGTAGGCGAATTCGGTATAGAGATGCCCGGCAAGAAACTCGTGCTGGGGTTTGTTCGGCCAATGCTGAAACCGGCTGGCGCGCTCAGCATGGCCGCCCTGCACTTCCTGTAAAAAAACAATGTCGGAACCCAGCGTATTGAGGCGATCACGCAACTCGTGCACGGTCAGCCGCCGGTTGAAATGCGATAAGCCCTTGTGGATGTTGTAACTGGCAATAGCGAGCGGCGCGGTCATGGGTAAATTATCCCGGATAATCCATCAGGGCGCGCGATGATGGCGCTCGCCCCAGTGCCTGATGGCGGCGGCGTTGCTCGGCGAAAAACAGGCGTCCGCCGCCTGCTGCCAGAGCAGCCATTTCCAGGCCGTATGTTCGCGCGGTGCGAGCACAATCGGCATCGGCTCGGGCAGCTGCAAACCAAATGTATGTTCGGTATTGTGCGTCACACCGGGCGCGTAGCGGTGCCGCCAGCGCGCGTAGATTTCGTAACGGGTTGTCAGCGCCCAATCGCTGAGCGCGTAGCGCGTCGCGTCGAGCCCGGTTTCTTCGCGCACTTCACGGATTGCAGTTTGCATCAGCGTCTCACCCGCGTCCTGCGAGCCGGTGACCGATTGCCAGAAACCCGGCGCATCGGCGCGTTCCATCAACAACACCTGCCCCTCCGCCGTGTGGATCACGACGAGTACGGAAACAGGGATTTTGTGAGGTTTCAAAGAATGCGGGCAGTCAGCGGCTGGCCGTCGAGCATGATCGCCATCAGGCGGTCGATATTGGGGTGCTTGCCGGGATACTTCGTCGCATCTTCTGTGTGCTCGGCGTAAATCGCCAAGCCCTCGGCAGCGGCCTCGGCGTGGATCGCGCCGTATTGCTGCGCGAGATAGGCATAGACCCGGAACGATCCCGCAGTGCCGGGCGCGTTGGCGATGGTCGCCACCTCGACACCGGACACATCGGTCAAGACAATTTTTTCACCGGCGAATTCGGGCAAGGTTTTGAGGGTGTCGGCGAAGGTCATGGTAATTTTTTTACCGCAGAGACGCAGAGGGCGCAGAGGAAGCCACTGGGTGTTTCTGCGTCCTCTGCGTCTCTGCGGTTCAACAGATTTAAACCGCCTTGTCCGCCGCCACCGGATTGCGCAGGCGGATGTGCAACTCGCGCAACTGCTTGTCGTCGACCGCGTTGGGCGCGTTGGTCATCAGGCAGCTGGCGCGCTGGGTTTTGGGGAAGGCGATGACGTCGCGTATCGATTCCGCGCCGGTCATCAGCGTGACCAGACGATCCAGACCAAACGCCAAACCGCCGTGCGGCGGCGCGCCGTATTGCAGCGCATCAAGCAGGAAGCCGAATTTTTCCTGGCGCGCTTCGGCGCTGATATTGAGTGCAGCGAAAACTTTTTCCTGCACGTCCTGTTTGTGGATGCGCACCGAGCCGCCGCCGACTTCCCAGCCATTCAGCACCATGTCGTAGGCTTTCGACAGGCACTTGCCGGGATCGGTGGCGAGCCAGTCTTCGTGGCCGTCTTTCGGCGCGGTGAAGGGGTGGTGCAGCGCGTCCCAGCGGTTCTCGTCCTCGTTGAATTCGAACATGGGGAAATCGACCACCCAAAGCGGTGCCCACGCGCGACCGTCAACATGACCTTTTTCGTGTCCGACTTTCAGGCGCAGCGCGCCGAGTGCATCGTTCACCACTTTGGCTTTGTCCGCGCCGAAGAAAATCAGATCGCCGTTTTGCGCGCCGGTGCGCTCCATGACAGCCTTGACTGCGGCTTCGGACAGGTTTTTGACGATGGGCGATTGCAGGCCGGCTTCGTTCAACTGCGTCACGTCGTTGACCTTGATGTAAGCCAGACCCTTCGCGCCATAAATTTTGACGAACTCGGTGTACGCATCGATCTCGCTGCGGGAGAGGCCCGCTCCGCCGGGAATGCGCAGCGCCGCGACGCGGCCCTTGGCGTCGTTGGCCGGGCCGGAAAACACCTTGAATGCCACGTCCTTCATCGCGTCCCCGACATCGATGATTTCCAGCGTCACCCGCATATCGGGCTTGTCCGAGCCGTAACGATTCATCGCTTCGTGATAAGTCATGCGCGGGAAGGCGTCGGCAAATTCCACGCCCTGCGCTTTGTGCAGCATGTCGCGGATCATGCCTTCGACCAAGCCC
>JBEBIA010000022.1:0-32320 GCA_040080645.1 Thiobacillus sp. | reverse complement strand
GCATTGAACGCCAGCGACTTGAGGTACAAACCCCAGAACGGCGACATCGCGCCGACAAAAGCGAAATAGAAAAAATAGAACCCGGACAGTCGCCAGTAAGGCAGGGAAGGCATGGCGTGGATGATCCTGCGGCGAGGTTTGGTGCGGTGGGGGGTAGTCGCGGCGTACAGCGCGTCTGTGTGGGTGCGCTAGTGTTGGGCGCTATCTGTCTCGCTCACGCCAGCACGCTTGCGTCCGAAGCGGCGCATCAGGGCATCCACATACCCCGACAACCCATACAGCGCAAACACGCCAAACAACACTTCGGGCGGGCTGTAGGAAACCAGCACAAACACCAGCACCACCAGCAGGATGACGAAGAAGGGCACGCTCTTGCGCAGGTTGATTTCCTTGCCGCTGTAAAAACGGAAATTGCTGACCATGGACAAACCGCCGAACAGCGCAATTACCGCCGCCAGCCAGCGCACGTCCTGACCCGGTACACCGTATTCGACCATCACCCAGACAAAGCCTGCGATCAGCGCCGCCGCCGCCGGGCTGGGCATGCCCTGAAAAAAACGCTTGTCGGTGACGGTGTCGAGTTGGGTGTTGAAACGGGCCAGCCGCAGCGCGGCACCAGCACAATAGACGAATGCGGCGATCCAGCCGAGCTTGCCCATGCCTTGTAGGGCAAACACGTAAATTACCAGTGCCGGAGCCACCCCGAACGACACCATGTCGGAGAGGCTGTCGTATTCGGCACCAAAAGCGCTCTGGGTATGCGTCATGCGGGCAACGCGTCCATCCAGGCCGTCGAGCACCATGGCGATAAAGATAGCGACGGCGGCGTGTTCGAAGCGGCCATTCATCGCCTGCACCACAGCGTAAAAACCGGCAAACAGCGCACCCGTGGTGAACAGGTTGGGTAGCAGGTAGATGCCACGATCCCGCATCCGCGAGTGGGTCGGGTCGGAGCTGCGGCGATTGAGTTCTTGCATGGGCGGCGACGGTTACCAGCGTGCCAGTATGGTACGCCCGCCGGTGACTTTTTGGCCGATGCTGACTTCGGCGCGTGCCGTGACCGGCAAATACACATCCACCCGCGAGCCAAAGCGGATGAAGCCGTAGCGCTGGCCGCGTGTAAGCTTGTCGCCAACGCGCACGTAACACAGAATGCGGCGCGCGATCAGGCCGGCAATCTGCACGCAGGTCACGTCGCCGCGCGGGGTTTGGATCCAAATGGCGTTGCGTTCGTTTTCGGTCGATGCCTTGTCGAGATCGGCATTCACAAAGCTGCCCGGCGTGTACCAGACGCCCTTGATTTCGCCGTCAACCGGGCTTTTGTTGGAGTGCACGTTAAACACATTCATGAACACGCTGATTTTCAGCGCGTCGCGGTCGAGCGTGGTATCGCGCACTTTTTCCACCACCACGATGCGGCCATCGGCAGGTGAGATCACCGCGTCCGCATCGGCAGGCGGCACGCGCGCCGGATCGCGGAAGAATTGCAGGGCAAACACCGCCCAGATCCAGAACGGAATCGACCACGCGCCGAGAAAAAACGTCGCCAGCAGCGCAGCGGCAAACGCCGTCAGCAATACCAGCCAGCCCTCGCGGGCAATCAGGGGATGGGGCATGAATTTATGAGATCGGGATTGAAGAATGAAAAGAAAGGGGTGAAGCGCGCGGGTTCGTGACCCCCACATTTCACCCCTCCCCGCTCACGCATTTAGTTTTTCGATTGATCGACCAGCTTGTTCTTGCTGATCCACGGCATCATCGCGCGCAGCTTGGTGCCGACGACTTCGATCGGATGCTCGGCGTTGAGGCGGCGGCGCGCGGTCATCTCGGGGTAGTTGGTACGGCCTTCGAGGATGAACTGCTTGGCGTAGTTGCCGTTCTGGATATTGTCCAGGCATTCCTTCATCGCGGCTTTCGACTGCGCGTTGATGACTTTCGGACCGGTCACGTATTCGCCGTATTCGGCGTTGTTGGAAATCGAGTAATTCATGTTGGCGATGCCGCCTTCGTACATCAGATCGACGATCAGCTTCAGTTCGTGCAGGCACTCGAAGTAGGCCATTTCCGGCGCGTAGCCTGCTTCGGTCAGGGTTTCGAAACCGGCTTTCACCAGATCAACGCAGCCGCCGCACAGCACGGCCTGCTCGCCGAACAGGTCGGTTTCGGTTTCTTCGCGGAACGAGGTTTCGATCACGCCACCCTTGGTACCGCCGTTGGCGCAGGAATACGACAGCGCGAGATCACGCGCCTTGCCGGATTTGTCCTGATACACCGCGATCAGCGACGGCACGCCGCCGCCCTGGGTGTAGGTTGAGCGCACCAGATGGCCGGGGCCTTTGGGGGCGATCATCACGACGTCGAGGTCGGCGCGCGGGGTGATCTGGTTGTAGTGGACGTTGAAGCCGTGGGCGAAGGCCAGCGTTGCGCCTTTTTTCAGATTCGGCTCGATGTCGCTGTAGTAGGTGCCTGCCATCAGTTCGTCCGGGATCAGGATCATCACGAAGTCAGCGGCTTTCACCGCGTCAGCGATTTCCTGCACATCCAGTTTGGCCTTCTTGGCTTTATCCCACGATGCGCCGCCTTTACGCAGACCGACGGTCACTTTGACGCCGGAGTCTTTCAGATTGTTGGCGTGGGCGTGCCCCTGCGAACCGTAGCCAATAATCGCGACCTTGCGCTTCTTGATGAGGGAAAGATCGGCGTCCTTGTCGTAAAAAACTTTCATAGTGAATTCCTGAGTGAAAAAGTAAAAATCAAATCCTGGGAGGGTTGCTGCTTAAACCTTGAGGCTGCGTTCGCCGCGACCAATGCCGGACGCGCCCGTGCGCACGGTTTCAATAATGAAGGCAGCATCGATCGCCTCCAGAAACGCGTCGAGCTTGGAACCGGTGCCGGTCAGCTCGATGGTGTAGGTGGCGTCGGTGACGTCGATGATGCGCCCCCGGAAAATATCAGCGGTGCGTTTCATCTCTTCGCGCCCGCCGCCTTCGGCCTTGACCTTGACCAGCATCAGCTCGCGCTCGATGTGGTGGCCTTCGGTCAGATCCATGACCTTGACCACATCCACCAGCTTGTTGAGCTGCTTGGTGATCTGTTCGATCACGTCTTCCGAGCCCACGGTGACGATGGTCATGCGCGACAGCGTCGCGTCTTCGGTCGGCGCCACGGTCAGCGATTCGATGTTGTAGGCACGCGCCGAAAACAGCCCGGCGACACGCGACAGCGCCCCCGCTTCGTTTTCCATCAGCAGCGAAATAATGTGGCGACGCACCATCACAGCTCCTCCGCCAGAATCATTTCAGACAGCCCCTTGCCGCCTTCAACCATGGGGAAGACGTTTTCAGACGGGTCGGTGAGGAAATCCATGAACACCAGGCGCTCTTTCAGCGCGGGCGAGAAGGCTTCCTTCAGCGCGGCCTCGACATCGCCTGGCTTGTCAATGCGCATCCCGACATGGCCATAGGATTCGGCCAGCTTCACGAAATCGGGCAACGATTCCATGTACGACTCGGCGTAGCGGCTGCCGTAAAAAAACTGCTGCCACTGCCGCACCATGCCCATGTAGCCGTTGTTGAGCGTAATCACCTTGACCGGAATACGGTACTGCTTGCAGGTGGACAATTCCTGGATACACATCTGGATGCTCGACTCGCCGGTGATGCAGGCGACCTGCGCCTCGGGATGCGCGAGCTGCACGCCCATCGCATACGGCAGGCCAACGCCCATGGTGCCGAGACCGCCGGAATTGATCCAGCGGCGTGGCTGGTCAAACTTGTAGTACTGCGCCGCCCACATCTGGTGCTGGCCGACGTCGGAGGTCACGAAGGCGTCACCCTTGGTCACTTCCCAGAGTTTTTCCACCACGAACTGCGGCTTGATGATGCTGCCGCTGTTGTTGTACTTGAGGCAGTCTTTGGCGCGCCACAGTTCAATCTGCGTCCACCAGGCATTCAATGCGGCTGCGTCGGGTTTGTCCTTAGCCTGTTTCAACAACGTGAGTAGCTCGGCGAGTACGGTTTTCACGTCACCCACAATGGGCACATCGACCTTGACGCGCTTGGAAATCGACGACGGGTCAATGTCGATATGAATAATGCGGCGCTGTTCGCGCGCAAAGTGCGCCGGATTGCCGATCACGCGGTCGTCAAACCGCGCGCCCACCGCCAGTAACACATCGCAGTGCTGCATCGCCATATTGGCTTCGTAAGTGCCGTGCATCCCCAACATACCGAGGTTTTGCTTGTCGGTGGCAGGATGGCCACCCAGCCCCATCAGCGTGTTGGTCACCGGGAATCCCAGCAGCCGCGCCAGCTCGGTCAGTTGCGTCGCCGCATCGCCCAGCACCACACCGCCGCCGGTATAAATCATCGGCCGCTTGGCTTCGAGCAGCATCTGCACGGCGCGCTTGATCTGGCCGCCATGCCCCTTGACCACCGGGTTGTACGAACGCATCTCCAGCGTCGCCGGGTAAGCAAACGCGGCCAGCTGCGCGGTAATGTCCTTGGGCACATCGATCAGCACCGGCCCGGGACGCCCGGTCGCGGCGATATAAAACGCTTTCTTGAAGGTGGCTGCCAGGTCTTTGACGTCCTTGACCAGGAAATTGTGTTTGACGCAGGGGCGTGTGATGCCGACCGCATCGACCTCCTGGAACGCATCCAGGCCGATCGCCGGGGTCGGCACCTGGCCGCTGACCACGACGATGGGAACCGAATCCATGTACGCCGTGGCGATGCCCGTCACCGCATTGGTAACGCCGGGCCCCGACGTCACCAATGCGACGCCGACCCGCCCGGTGGCGCGCGCGTAGGCGTCGGCGGCATGCACTGCCGCCTGTTCGTGGCGCACCAGCACATGCTTGAATTTATCCTGCTTGAAAATTGCGTCGTAAATGTTGAGCACGGCACCGCCGGGATAGCCGAACACAAATTCGACGCCCTCTTCGGCCAGACAACGTACAACGATCTCAGCGCCCGTAACTTCCATAAACTGGCTACAAATCAATTCGATGGTGAACCCGTGAGGGTAGCGTGTCAGCGTGCACGGGTCAAGAAAACCACCGGGTTTTGCGCCCGGTGCGGCATAAAACGGGGGGGGCGAGCTTAATCGTGAGCGATGTCGCTGATCGCCTGCATGATTTCGTTCAACGAACCCTGCGCATTTTCAAGCAGGCAAACAACGTTGCCACTGCTACAGACGGTCATACCTGCACCGCGCACGATCCAGCCCTGCGACGGCGACCAGCCGCGCATTTGCGAAAACAGCGACAGCAGATCGGTATTGCCTGACACCATCCGTCGATACCACTGGGCAAATTTTGCCAAGCGTTCCATCATATCGGGAGGCATCATTCCCTCGGCTTCCATAATGGCTCCGTCGTCGCGAAAGCGGCAAACGGCGACCACGCCGTCGAGGATCAGAATTTTTTTTAGCGACATGCGCGCACCTCAGGCTACTTGCAAGGCATTAAACGCTGCCTCGTAATCAATATCGCGATTCTTGACGATCACACCAGAATTGCCGTTGACGACCACTGACCATTCAAGCCCCACGACTGAAAAACCTTGCAGCGGCTGAAAACCGCCCTGTCCGGTCACGGCCTCCCAGCCGCGCGCTTCCATCGTGGCAATCGCCAGGTTGGCCACGCACGAATGCGTCAACAGATCAAGTACCTGCGGAGTGATTTCAGTCCCTTCGCGGATCACGTGGGACATCAGATCGCCCTTGTCGCTATAGGTGAAGGCTGCCAGCGCACCCTGCAAATCCATCATTTTTTCCAGATTCATATTGAGTTGTCTCCGCTCTTCGATTCAAGACTTAATACAGGGCTTCTTTGGTGTCACCACCCAGCTTGGCGTAGAGGCTGACCAGCAGATCGTCCTCGATATCGCCCACTTTGGCGCGCATGATGGTCATGACGTCGTTCAGCAATTCTTCGCGATTTTCGATGAATGCGAAGTAGTTGCCCACCGTGCATACTGTCACGTGCGCACCCCGTACAATCCAGCCCTGTACCGGGCGACAGCCGCAGTTCTCGGCAAACGAATCGAAAATTTCCGACTGCATATTCACCGACAAAGTATTGGCGCGGCATAAAATCGAAGCCATGCGCGCATATTCGTCAGTTAACGCGCCTTCGTAAGAGAATCGGTCGCCCCGGTAGGCGTATTCGCCTGCGGCGACTACCCCCGGAATGGCCATGAGTTGCTTTACGATATGCATCGAGCCTCCCAAGATCGTGTTTATTTATTGGCAGCAGCGTGGTCGAAACGCGCTGCCTGACCGCAATATAGAGCCACCATGCAAGACAACGCAATAGCCCCCACCCCCGAAATCGCCCCACTGCGGATTCGTCTTGCCGCCATGGTTTATGAGGCGCTGCTGGTCACCGCAGTCCTGTTTGTGGCGTCTTTCATCATTCTGCCGCTCGTCGGCGAACTGGAATTTGCCTGGCAACGGCTGCTATTTCAGGGCTATTTGCTACTGGTGTTATTTGGCTATTTCTACGCCTTTTGGCGAAAAAGTGGCCAGACGCTGGCAATGAAAACCTGGCGCATCCGGCTGGTCAACACTGCAGGCGGACGGCTGAATCTTCCACAAGCTAGTATCCGCTTCGGGGTGGCGGTTGCAGGTGTACTGCTGGGGGGGGCGGGACTCTGGTGGGCGCTGTTTGACCGGGATCATCAGTTTTTGCACGACCGGCTGGCGGGCACCCGTCTCATCCGCCTGCCGCGCACACGCGAATGAGCATCGACTGGCGCGAGGCGATCTGCGCCGAACTGCGCGCACGGCAACCCGACACGCTGTGTGTACTCGATCCCGCCGCATACACGCTGGCGGAGTCTGTATCAGGCGCTGACCGACTCCACCGCTGGCAGCCCCACGCGCCGACACACTTTTCGCTAGCGCTCGGCGTCGATGTGCTCGACGGACTCGATCCCCAGCAAGCCATGCAACACCTCAGTCAAGTGCGTCTGTTTGTACCCACGCTAATGGTGGTAGCCCCTGCCGATTGCAGACTGGGTTCACAGGACTTTCTGGCGCTTGGTTTCAGCCTGCTGACAGAAGACACGATCGCCACAGTGCGCCTGTATCACTTTGACTTACCGTCTTACAAACCCGCGCCCGAGTGGCTAAACGCGCGTTACTGGGCGCATCCGGAACGTTGGAAACCTTAGGCCACAGCCTGTTTACATGCCAAGCATAGCGCAGCGTAGGCAGACGCCAAATGTGCGTGCTCAATCACCCAGGGCAGGGCAGCGATGTAACCGGGTTCCTTGATCACATAATCCACCGCACCCAAGTGCATCGCCTGCGACGCGGCCATTTCGTCGCCCCGCCCGGTAATCAGCACGCAGGAGAGCGCGGGGGAATGCTGTTTGAGCGCCGCCAAGAGTTCAATCCCGTCCATACCCGGCAAGCGGTAATCCAGCAACGCCACATCGGCACGCCCACCACTGTGCAACCAAGCCAGCGCCGAGGCCGCATCGGCCTGCAAAACAAGCTCTAAATGCGGTGCACGGCGCGCAAACTGCCGCCGGGTCAGCTCGATGTCATCCAGATGCGATTCGACATACAAGACTGTCAATACCGTGGGCAATTGAACAGCGGTGCCTTTGCGCTCGACAGCGAGCTGCAACCGCTGCCCCAGCGTATCGAGGTACTGCGGTCGCTTGGGCACATAGTCCTGCGCCCCGGCCTTGAGAAACTGGATCACACTGGCTTCATCTCCCGCGCCTGCCACAGCGACAACCGCCACGGCCAGTTTGCGACGACGGGCATACAAGAGCACATCGAGTCCGCTACCATCCTGGAGCCACATATCGAGCAGCAATACATCGTATTCCTGCTGTTGCAGCTTTGCCTGGGCGGCCTGCACGCTATCGGCGGTATCCCACACCAGACCGGGCATCTGCTCCAGCAGCGCGCGGCGCGTCAGATCGCGATCAAACGGGTTGTCTTCCACATACAGCAACTTCATGATGCCCCCTCGCCGGTCGGCTCATACGGCAATTCAAAAAAGAAGGTCGCACCCTGCCCCGGCACGCTTGTCGCCCACACGCGCCCGCTCTGGCGCTCAGCCGCCCGCGCCGCTAGCGCCAGGCCAATCCCGCTGCCTTCGTTTGCCCGCTCCGAAGGTAACTGCTGAAACATGTCGAACAACCGATCGTGAAAACGCATCTCGAACCCAATGCCATTGTCTTGCACCGAAAAACGGTAATACCCCCCCGCAATATGCCCCTCAATGCACAGCTCGGGTGGTGTTCGCTTGAACGAGAATTTCAGTGCGTTGGCAATGAAATTCCGCAGAATCTGCATCACCCCCTCACGGTCAGCTTGCAGCCAGGCGGGGGCAATCGACACTTTCAATTGCGCCCCGGCACGCCACTGCGGCTCGAACTCGCGCACCACCTGCTCCACCAACTTCTCAGCATCAAGATGTCCTGGCACCAAGGGGCGCATTTGCGCCCGTGAATACGCGAGAATATCCTCGATCATGCGATCCATGCGCAGGCCAGCCTGGCCGATCAGCCCGACCCATTCGGCAGCCTCCGCAGGCAGCACCGCCTGATACTCCTCCCCGAGCAACTGACTGTAGCCGAGGATGCCCCGCAGCGGCGCTTTCAAATCGTGTGAGACCGAATAAGCGAACGACTCCAGATTACGGTTGGCATATTCGAGCTCCTGGGTGCGCACTCGCACCCGCGTTTCGAGTTCGTTGTTAAGCTGTTCAATCTCGCGTTGAATAGCTTTTTGCACCGTGAGATCGCGTGTCGTCACCGAGAGATATTCCACTTTGCCCTCGGCATCGCGATGCGCCAGCGCCACGCCAGATACAGGCAACGCGCGCGGCGTGCCTTCCAGCAGTACAGCCTCCCCCGTCCAGTAACCTTGAGTAAACAACGCGGGCAAAATCATGTCTTCCATCAGCGAGCGCCCCTGCTCGCCCAGAAAATCGCGCCCCCGGTAGTGCGACAAATCCGCATCGGGCAACAAGCCCAACATCGCCCGCCCCGCCGGATTCATCTGCAGGATGTACCCCTCAGCCGTCATCACCACCACCATGTCGGGCGTCGCTTCGACAATACGCGCCAGCCGCTCACGCACGGATTCAGTTTGCCGATAGCGATCCTGCGATAGCGCCATGGCCGCAAAATCAGCCATCGAACCGGCAAATGCACTGTCCTCATCGCGCCAGACACGCGGCGCGCCACAGTGTTCGTGGCACACCACCCCGACCATGTTGCCGTCCAGCCAAACGGGCGCATCCAGCAGCGAGGTGATCCCCATGGGCTCAAGATAGTCCGGGCTTAGTTCACGGGTTTCGTCTGCGTGCTGAGCGTCAGCGATGGCGAGCGAGCGGTGCTGTTCAAGGGCAGCAAAATAGTGCGGATACTCTGCTGCGGTGAGCTTTGCATCCGACGCCACGAGCCCGACATGCGTATCAAACTGACACAGGCAGTGCAGCGCATCCCGATCAACCGACAATCGCCACACACTCACCCGGCTCACGCCCATCATGCGCGCGGCCACTTCCACCACGCGTCCGAGTTGGCGTGCAAGCACACCCGATTGCCATTCGGTACTCGTGGCAATGTCGCGAATCGCGCGGTTGTAGTCATGCAAACCGGCGTAACCGGTAAAGCGTGGCACGGCAACACTCCTATTGACAGAACGAACGCTGCATCCTACCAGCGCTGTGCGAATTCCGAAGCGCACGCCAACGCATCGGGTAAACTGACGCATCTCGTCTTGGCATCCACTTTCTCACCATGAATTTTGTCGCCCACAACGCGCTGGAAGAAAAACTCGTCGCTGTTCACGCTGGCACTCTTAACCCGGAAACCTTTGTGCTGCAACTGCTGAACGAACAGCTGTTCATGCCCGTGCGCGACGAAAAAAATCCGATTGCGGGATTCCAACGCTCCACCCAAGCTGATCCGCTGCTGATTGAAGATGAAACGGGCGAACGCATACTCGTGCTGTTTACCAGCCCGGAGCGCGCCAAGCCGTTTGTCGAGCCGTTTCCCGAATTCAGCGGCGGCCTGCTGACCGATTTTGCCTGGTTGCTGCGACGTATCGATGGGGGCATCCCCATTGCGCTCAACCCCGGCTGGGACATCGGCATGGATTTCGATGCCGACATGATCGCGCAACTGATCGCACAACTACCACCGGAACACACCAACTGAGCCACAGCACCACCCCCACTGTAAACATGCTGCCACCCGATGCACTCCAGGCATTGCGCGCGGCGCTGGGCGCAGATCGGGTATTCGACGACACGACAAGCTGCGCGCTGTATGCCAGCGATGAAACGCCGCGCAGCGTCATGCCGCTCGCCGTGTTGTTCCCCGCCTCGCACGATCACGTTGCCGCCTTGATGCGGATTGCCTATGCGCATCGGCTTGCGCTCACGCCACGTGGCGCGGGCTCGGGCAATGTGGGTGGCGCGCTGCCTGCGCCGGGCAGCCTGGTCGTCAGCTTTGAATGTATGCAGCGTGTACTGGAATTCGACCCGGCTAACCGGCTTATCCGCGTCGAGGCCGGCATCGTGATCGACACGCTGAATCAACTCGCGCTCAGCGCCGGGCTGTTTTATCCCCCCGATCCTGGCAGTAGCGCGTATTGCCAACTCGGCGGCAACCTCGCCATGAATGCCGCTGGCCCCCATGCCGTCAAATATGGCACCACGCGCGACTACGTGCTGGGGCTGCGCGCCATCACCGGCGATGGTCGTGAACTCCTCACAGGCTGCCGCACCACCAAAGGCGTCACCGGCTTTGATCTCACTCGCCTGTTAATCGGCTCAGAAGGTACGCTCGCGCTCATCACCGAAGCCACACTCAAACTGCTGCCAGCGCCCGAAGCCACGGCTACCCTGCGCGTCTGTTTCAATCACAACCGCGCCGCCCTCAACGCAGTACAACGCGTGATGTCACAGGCGGTCATTCCGTCTGCGCTCGAATTCATGGATCGTCGCGCCATCGACGCCATCCGCCAGATGGGTGCTGCCGACGATCTACCGCCTGACACCCAGGCACTATTGATGGTCGAAGCCGATGGCGCTGCCGATGACCTGCCCCGCCAGATCGCTGCACTTCAGCAGTCATTGGCGGGTGAGGGTCTCCTCGAAATCCAGCAGGGCGCAACGCGCGAAGCGGTTGCCCAATTATGGCGCGCCCGCAAATCGTTATCGCATGCCGTCAAACGCATCGCGCCACTCAAAATCAATGAAGACATCGTCGTGCCGGTTTCGCAACTTGCCGATCTGGTCGATTGCGTCGATGCCGCCACCCTGGACGCACGTATACCCGTAGTGACCTTTGGCCACGCAGGCAACGGCAACCTGCACGTCAATCTCATGGTGAACCCCGACGACGACGACGAGATGCAGCGCGCCCACGCCTGTCTTGACGCCATCATGCACAAGGTACTCGCGCTCGGCGGCACCCTCTCGGGCGAACACGGCATTGGCACCGAAAAGCGGCGTTTCCTGCCGCTGGAAATCAACCCCGCCACGCTCGCACTCATGCGCCAGATCAAAACCCAGTTCGACCCCCTGGCGCTCCTCAACCCCGGCAAACTGTTTCCCGATTCGTAACGCAGAAGTGCTTTACAAGCCGCAGACCTCTGTATAGAATGCGCGGCTTCGTTGGGGGTATAGCTCAGCTGGGAGAGCGCTTGCATGGCATGCAAGAGGTCAGCGGTTCGATCCCGCTTACCTCCACCAACTGACAGGAAACCCGATGCACCGACTGGGCGTCATCACCACCCTGCTGGGGTTGATACTGAGTGCAGTCGGTCTGGTCATCGGGTTCTGGAAAATGCTGGGGGAAAGTGAATCCGCAGAAATCTGGATTTCACTCGTTCCAGCAGGATTTGTCGGGCTGTTGCTAGGGGTCACCCTGACCCAGCTTTCTGACAAGCAGTAACGGCGCAAGCCGGTAGTAGCAAGTTGGCGGTTCACACCGTCGTCCGGGTCCCCATCGTCTAGAGGCCTAGGACACTACCCTTTCACGGTAGGTACCGGGGTTCGAATCCCCGTGGGGACGCCACCATTCTTTCAGATGGTGCAAGCACAACACACACTGTAAATTCGGCAAGCTCAGTCACTCAGAAGATCCTGTGTGACACTATTATCGCGTCTCGATTATGTGGCGCCCCGAACACGAATCGAACGTGTGGCCTATCCCTTAGGAGGGGATCGCTCTATCCACTGAGCTACCGGGGCGTGGCGCGCATTCTACCCAACCTGCTCTCGCGCGGTAAGCCAAGCCACACACTCAACCGCTATCATGGTGGCCGGAGGCACAATGAATACATGGATCGCAGGGGCAATCATCGTGACACTGACAGGCGCCAGTGCAGGGCTATGGATGCTGCAACCCGCCGCGCGCGCACTGGCAGGCGAAGCCGCACCGGATTTTGCCCTACTCGATCAGCAGGGCCAACCACATCGACTGGCCGATTATCGGGGACGCTGGCTGGTGCTGTATTTTTATCCGCGCGACGACACTCCTGGTTGCACCGAAGAAGCCTGCCGCTTCCGCGATAACATTGGCCTATTGGGCGAGCTAGGCGCAGCGGTAGTCGGCGTCAGCATCGACAACACGCAGACACACGCCCGGTTTGCTGCACGCTACCAGCTCCCTTTTCCCTTGCTGTCAGACCTCGACGGCAAAATCGCCGCGCGCTACGGTAGCCTGCTCAATCTCGGCCTGATACGCTTCGCCCGCCGCCATACCTTCATCATTGCGCCGGATGGCCGGATTGCCGAGCGCTTCGACCACGTAAAACCTGCCAGCCATGCACAACAGGTGGCCGATGCCTTGCGGCGATTACGCCATGCCGGGTAAGGTTGGCCTTACACTTGGCCGTTAAATAAGCTACACCGTATTAACTTTCCCCGGCGACTCCACCATGCGAAGTGGCTTCACCCCATCAACTGGCGTAGCGTTCCTGGTGCTGATCGCGCTCATCGCAGGTCTGGCGATGAACGGAATCTTGCAGCTCCAGAAACTCGACGACCAAATCACGCTGGTGCTGGAGCACAACAACCGTCGCATCGAGCTCATTACCCAAACCCAGGTGGCCGCACGGCAGCGTGCTGATAGCCTGTTCCGCATGGCGCTGGCGGACGACGCCTTTGAGCGCGATGCCTATTTCATGCGGTTCAATCAGGCTGGCTTTCAGGTAGGCAGTGGCCGGGCAGCACTCCGCATGTCCGGCTTGAGCCCGCTCGAACAGACCAATTTCGACAGTCAGTCGAACTTGATTGTGCAAATTGAGGCTGCCCAGGAAGCCGTGATTGACTTGCTCGCCGCCGAGCGGTTGATTGAGGCTCGGCAGTTACTCGCGCAGCGCGCGATTCCGCTGCAAGAAGCATTCAACCAGCGCCTGTCCGAAATGCGCAACCTCAACCAGCTCAGCAACCTCGCTGCCGAGCGGCAGGCGCAAACCACCTTTCAGCAGACAATCTGGGTGACGCTCGGGTTTGGTGTGCTTGCAGCCGCATTGGCAACCTTGATCGCCTGGCGCACTTTGTACAAAATCAAGCAGACCTCGCGCATCATTCGCGAGCATATGGATGCGCTCGAACAATCCCATGCAGCACTGCGTGAAGAGGCTACTCACGATGCGCTGACCGGGCTGGCTAACCGCCGCCTGTTTTATGACCGTCTGCAACAGGCGATTCGCCACGCAGCGCGTTACGGCGGCAAGGTCGGGCTGCTATTTGTCGACATGGACGACTTCAAGGGCATCAACGATCAGCACGGCCACCATGTCGGCGATGCGGTGCTGATCGAGGTCTCCCGCCAACTGACTGCCTGCGTGCGTGAATCGGATTCGGTTGCCCGGCTGGGCGGCGACGAATTCGTCATCCTGCTCGATGGCATTCAGGGCAAGGATGACTGTCTGGCTGCCGCCCGAAAAATCGAGGCGGCGCTATCCGGCTGCACCCAATTTGCCCAGCACACGCTGAATATTTCTGCGAGTATCGGCCAGGCACTCTATCCCGACAATGGACAGGATGAAGACACGCTACTGCGCGCCGCTGACGCGGCGATGTATCGGGTCAAGAGCGGCAGCGAGACGGATCGGCAACGCCGGCTGGCCTTCGCCCAGTAACCGCTTTCAACGGATACCTTCTCTGCGCGCCTTCCGGCTCCATACCCAGACATATTGGATGCCAGACAGCACGGCAATCAGAAACACGCCAACAAACAGCGGTATCCGCCAGTCCGCCAGCACCAGCATGTCTGCCAATCCACCCAGCACCAGTGCAAGCAGGGCGAATTCAGCAAACATGTGCGTCTTGCCCAGCCAGGTGGGGTGGATATCGAGATGGCCTGCCAGCCCGCGATAGCTGAGCGCACCCAGCACAATGATGCTGTCACGGATCAGGATCGCCAGAGTGACCCAGAGCGGAATCGCGCTGGCCTGTGTCAGCAGCACCAGCGTCACCACACCCAGTGCCTTGTCAGCCACGGTATCCAGCGCTGCACCCAGTTGCGTCATCTGATTGAGCCAGCGCGCCAGCAGGCCGTCGAGACCGTCTGATACCGCTGCCGCCAGAAACAGCCCGCAAGCCGCCTGCCACTGTTGATGCAGGATCAGCCATGCCACCACCGGCACCGCAGCCAGGCGCAGCATGGATATCGCATTCGGCAGATTGAAAACACGTTCGCTCATGAGCTAACCCTACTCAATGCAGGGGCTGTCTGGCAAGTTCGTCCCACAGTTTATCGAGGCGCTTGGCCGACACCGGGTAGGGCGTTTTCAGTTCCTGTGCAAACAATGAAATCCGCAGCTCTTCCAGTTGCCAGCGGAAATCGTCTATCGCGGGGGGACACGCGCCCTGAACCTGCGACCGCCGCGCCTGATACTTGTTTTGCAGCGTCAACACGCTCGCCATGCCGCGCGCATCGCGCTGCTCGGCGGCAGGGAGTTTTTCCAGCCGCTTGAGCATCCCTTTCAGATAACGCGGCAGGTCTTTCAGGTGCGCCCACGGCGTGGCGGTGACGAAATCCCCCGCCACCAGCGCCGCCAGATGCGCCGTTTCGTCGCGCATCACGGCGGTGAACTGCGGCTTGGCACCGAGCCGCGCCGCTACCTGCGCGTGCAGATCGAGAATCTCCGCCGCGTCGCGCAACAGCGCCTGCTTCACCACCGTAACTCGCGGCTTGGCGCGTTCCTTCTGTTTACTGAAGGTTTTTGCATCGCGCGGCGTATCGTCGTCGCCCAGCAGCGCGCGCGTGGCGATGGCGTCGAGCAGATCAGCGCGCAATTTTTCGGCACCGCCGAAATTGCGAAACTTCATGGCCAACGCCGTCTCGCGCGACAAATCCTTGTCGAGCTGTTTGAACTGCGCAATCAGCGCGATGCGCAGCAAACGCACCACGCCGCGCCGGGTTTCGGCTTCTGCCACGTCGACGGCATCGAGCAGGCGCAAATCGACGGTGTCGCCGTTGTCCACCAGCGCCGGGTAGCCGATCAACTCGCGGCCACCGCGTTTGAATTTCACTTGCGTGGGCAGGTCGCCGAAATTCCATTCGCTCAATCCGGTGCGCTCGAATTCGCTGTCCGCCGCGCCGCCGCCGTAGGTGATGCGCGCCGCACCGCCCAGCTGCTGGCGCAGATCAACGAGATCACGGCCGCTGGCGAGTTCCTGCCCACTATCGTCGATCACGCTGAAATTCATTTTCAGGTGCGCGGGCAAGATGCCTGCCCAGTCGTCCGGGTGAATATCCGCGCTGGTTTTCTTGCGGATGTAAGCCGCGAGCGCGGCGGTCAACGTCGCCTCGCCCGGCTTTGCCACACCGAGAAACGCCGTCACCGTATCGGGCAATGGAATCAGCGGACGGCGCTTATCCTTCGGCAAAAACTTCAGCAGCGCTATGAGTTTTTCGCGGATCAGGCCGGGTACCAGCCAGTCGGCCTGCGCAGCTTCGACGCGGTTCAGCAGATACAGCGGTAGGTGCAGTGTCACGCCGTCGAGCGCGTGCCCCGGCTCGAAGCGGTATTTGAGGGCACACGTTACGCCATCGATCGTCATCGTCTCAGGGAATAGCGTGTGGTCGGCACCGAGCCCCTCGCCAAGAATATCCTCGCGCTGCAAGAATAAAATTTTCGGGTTGGCCGCTTCAGCTTCCACCCGCCAGGTTTCGAACGCCGCGCCATTGTGCAGGTCTTCCGGAATGCGCGCGTCGAACACGCGGAAGATGCGTTCCTCATCCAGCCACACGCCGGATTTACGCGCCTTGTGTTCAAGGTCTTCGATTTCCTGAATCAGCGCACGATTGTGCGCGTGCCATTTCGCCTGCGTGTCGTAGTCGCCTGCCACCAGCGCGCCGCGAATGAACAGCTCACGCGATAGCGCGGGATCGATGGGCCCGTAGTGAATTTTGCGACGCGGCACCAGCGTGATGCCATACAAACTCACGCGCTCGAACGCCATGACGCGCGCGCCCTCTTTTTCCCAGTGCGGCTCGATGAACATGCGCGTGAGCAGATGCCGCCCCGCCGCCTCGATCCACTCCGGTCGCACTTCGGCAACGGTGCGCGCAAGCAGTCGCCCGGTGTCGGTCAGCTCGGCGGCCATCACCCACTTCGGCGACTTCTTCGCCAGCGCCGAGCCGGGGTGGATCGACAGTTTGATGCCACGCGCGCCCTGGTAGTTGCCTTCGCCCGGCTTGGCGCGCGCCTTGATGTCGTCCGACTTGAAGCCGATATTGCCGAGCAGACCCGTGAGCAGCGTCTGGTGAATCGCATCGTAGCCCGCGTCTTTCTCATTCTCTTTCAGCCCCCGCAAGGGGGACGCCGCCAGACGCTCGCCCTCCGGGCGGTCTTGGCGCAGGCCGAGCTCAGCCACCTGCGTATGCAGCTGGCTGTGGATATCGCGCCACTCGCGCATCCGGCGCGGCGACAGAAAATGGTCCTGCAACAGTGTCTGCAACTGGCGGTTGGTTTTCTTGTGCTGCACCTGCTCTTCGTACCAGCGCCACAGCTTCAGCCAGCCCATGAAATCGGAGCGCTCGTCGGCAAACAATTTATGTTTCTCGTCCGCCGCCTGCGCGCGTTCCATCGGCCGGTCGCGCGGATCCTGCACCGACAGCGCACTGGCGATGATGAGCACTTCGCGCACGCAACGCTGCTGTTCCGCCGTCAATAACATTCTGGCAATGCGCGGGTCGAGCGGCAACTTCGCCAGCTGCTTGCCGGTTTTCGTCAGCTGCCCCTGCTCGTCGAGTGCGTGCAGCTCGGCCAGTAGCTGGTAACCATCCGTCACGAGGCGCGAGCCAGGCGGGTCGATGAAGGGGAAACCCACGACGTCGCCCAGCCCCAGCGATTTCATGCGCAGGATCACACCCGCAAGCGAGGAACGCAGCAACTCGGGATCGGTGAATCGCGGCCGGTTGCCAAAATCGGCCTCGTCGTAGAGACGAATGCAGACACCATCGGCCACCCGCCCGCAGCGCCCAGCGCGCTGGTTGGCCGATGCCTGCGAGACTTTTTCGATCAGCAACTGCTCGACCTTGTTACGCGCCGAGTAACGCTTCACCCGTGCCGTGCCGGGGTCGATCACGTAGCGGATGCCCGGCACGGTGAGCGAGGTTTCCGCCACGTTGGTCGCCAGCACGATGCGGCGCAGCGCGTGGGTCGGCTTGAAGATCGCGTCCTGCTCGGCCACCGACAGGCGGGAAAACAGCGGCAGGATTTCGGTACCGGGCGGGTGATGCTTGCGCAAGGCCTCGGCGGTATCGCGGATCTCGCGCTCGCCGGGCAGAAACACCAGGATATCGCCGGAACCCAGTCGCGCCAGCTCGTCGGTGGCGTCGAGGATGGCGGCGATCTGGTCGGGTGCGTCCTTGTCTTTCTTCTCACGCTCGCCCTTCGTCGGCGTGGCGGGTTCCTCGCGCTCGATCGGTCGCCAGCGGATTTCCACCGGGTAGGTGCGCCCCGACACCTCGATCACTGGCGCGTCATTGAAATGCTTTGAAAAACGCTCCGCGTCGATGGTGGCCGAAGTAATCACCACACGCAGATCGTCGCGCGTTTCCACCAGCGTTTTCAGATAGCCCAGCAGAAAATCGATGTTGAGACTGCGCTCGTGCGCTTCGTCGATGATGATCGTGTCGTAGCGGCTTAGCAGCGGATCGCCCTGGCTTTCTGCCAGCAGGATGCCATCCGTCATCACCTTGATCGCCGCGTCGTGGCGCGTGGTATCGGTGAAGCGCACCTTGTAGCCCACCCGACTGCCCAGTTCCGGCCCGAGTTCCTGCGCAATGCGCGCCGCCACCGAGCGCGCGGCAATGCGACGCGGCTGGGTGCAGCCGATCAGCTTGCCCGCCCGCGCCGCCCCTGATTCAAGGCGCGCTTCCATGCACATCTTGGGAATCTGCGTGGTCTTGCCCGAGCCAGTTTCGCCGCACAGGATCAGCACGCGATGTTTTTGCAGCGCAGCAAGAATATCGTCGCGCCGGGCGGAAACGGGTAAATCAGGATAGGGGATGTGCAACGGGTTCAAAATTCGGTTTACTTGTTCTGGATATACAGCGCGTCATCGAAAGTTTCCAGCCACTGCGAGCGGTACACTGCCATGACTGTCACTACCATGCCGGTGGAAAACGCTTCCGACCAACTCATGAGCAGGGTGGCATACGGTGTGTAATGCGTCAGCAGATAATCCAGCGTATACACCCCTGACAAGCTCATGGCAGCGGTGATAGCCAGGCCGACGGCAGCGACCGACAACGCGGCACCAAAAAAACCGTTGCCGAGCACATACATGAAAAAGTGCTGGGGCAAATGCCGTTCCAGCAGCCGGTGAACATACCAGCTCACAGTCGCGGGCAGCATCACATTCAGCAGGGCATCCGCGCCCAGCATCATCAGGCTGCCACGCTCAAACAGCACATTACCCAGCAACACCAACACGCCTGCTGCGATGGCACGCCAAAAGCCGAACATCAGCGTGAGCGCCGCCAGGCCATAGAGATGAAAATTCAGGCCGGGCCGCACGCCGGTGCGAATCTGCCACAGCGCGAGCAACACCACAGCCGCACCCAGCCAGCGGTTGAGGATTGCGGATTCGGCCAGTCGCCGCCAATCGCCCGACATGAGCCAGCGCCAGGCCCACAAGACCAGTATTACCCAGCCTGCGAGTTGAAATGATGCGGGCAACACGGATGCAGTCAGCCCAGGCGCGGTAAAATTCATGGACGAATTTTACGCGAAGCGCCCTCACCCGCCCCACGAGGAACCTACATGCCTGCCCTCTCCAGCAAACCCCTCAGTGATCAGGAACTCGCCGCCTACGGCGACTTGCTACACGAACTCGCCAACCGCACCGAGCGGCCGCTCTCACTGGAAGGCATGGATGGCTTCGTCACCGCCCTCATTGTTGCGCCACGTCTCATCACGATGAACGAATACCTGCCAGTGCTCGTCGGCGATGCGGGGCTCAATGTATTCAAAAACGAAGCCGAGATCCAGTTGTTCAGCGATTGCTTCATGCGGCGCTGGAACGAAATCGCTACCGCACTCGACGCACCGGTAGACAATCTCGGTGACCCCAAGGCGCTGTCGCCTTTCTTGATGGACTGGGAAGACCTCCTGAACAGCCTGCCTGCTGCACAACGCGACGAAATTCTGGCAGACGGCGTTCCGGGCTACGCCGAAATGTGGGCGGGGGGATTTCTGCAAGTAGTCGAAACCTGGGAAGACGACTGGGCACTCCCTGAAGACAGCAAGGACGAAGCCTTTGTCGATGCCAGTCTGGAGCCTTTTTACACGCTGGTCACCACCATCGAGGACTGGACGGCCGAGGAGCACAAACTCAGTCGCGACGACCATATCGCCACCGCCATCTGGGCCGCGTACGATCTGCGCGAATTCTGGCGCGACCGGGGCATGGCGCCACGCGAACCGATTCGCAAAGCGCCGGAACCGGGACGCAACGACCTGTGTCCTTGCGGCAGCGGCAAAAAATTCAAAAAATGCTGCGGCGCGGGTGGCGACACCTTGCATTGATTTCGTTCTGTAACCTGAATACGGTAATTTGATTCCGATGAATCTTGTTTTATTCGATCTTGACAACACCCTGCTGGCGGGCGATTCCGACTACGAGTGGGGACAGTTCCTCATCGCCAAAGGGGTGGTAGACCGCGACCACTACGAGTCAAAAAACCGCGCTTTTTACGACGACTACAAGGCCGGGCAGCTGGATATCTATGCTTTTCTCGCGTTTGCGCTGCGCCCGCTGGCGACGCATTCGCGCGCACAGCTCGACGCTTGGCACGCCGAGTACATGGAAACGCGCATTGTGCCGATGATGACGCAAGCGGCGCGCGATCTGGTGAAACACCACCTCGACAGCGCCGATCTGGTGGCGGTGATTACCGCCACCAACCGTTTCGTCACCGCGCCGATTGCCGCCGCGTTCGGCATTCCGCACCTGATTGCCACCGAACCGGAAGAACGCGATGGCGAATTCACCGGCGAAGTCGCGGGCACCCCCTGCTTCCGCGAAGGCAAAATCACGCGGCTGGAACAGTTTCTCGAACGTCAGGGCACGCGGCTGGATTGCCTCACGTCGAGCCGTTTCTACAGCGATTCGCTGAACGATTTACCGCTGCTGGAAAAAGTACAGCATCCGATTGCAGTCGATCCCGACCCCACACTGCGCGAGCACGCCGAAAAATGTGGCTGGCCCGTCATTTCACTGCGCGGAACCCCTGCATGATCCTCAGTAGCCGCACCGAAAGCATCGAACGCCAGCGCGAAGCGCTGAAAGACCTGTTGCGTGAGCCGCTTGCCGCCACCGCCATTGCTGCGAGCCAGGCATGGAGCAACCGCGCCACGCTGGAAGCGGCGCTCACCGACGCCATCGGCAAGATTCCCGCGTGCAAATATCTGTACGCCATGGATACGCAGGCGGTGCAGCCCTCGGGCACAGTCATCCCCGGCGGCATCATCGAGGCGGATTTTGGCCGCGATCGCGCCGACCGCCCTTACATGAACGAACGCGTACCGAGCGAAGGTTTCCTGCTCTCGCACGCCTACATCAGCCTGCGCGCCAAACGCCCTTCGCTCACCGCGATCCAGATCGTGCGCGATGCGGATAACCGCGTACTCGGATTCATCGGCGCAGACTTCGACCTGCGCGACCTGCCGCACACGGCCAAGCTCTACGACGAGCCAGTGGCGTGGCGGCAAATCAAGGGCGATCCGGCGATACGCGGCGGCGTATTCCTGCAAAGCCGCAGCGATAGCCAGATGGATTTGCACATCGACACCGTGCTCGGTGTGGTCGAAGAACTGATGGCCGAACGCGGTGTGTTCCACGTCATCCTGCATTTCTCAAGCAGCCGCGCGATCATCTGGCTGTACGACGACCCCTATCGCTATCGCCTGCTCGACACCGATGCGCTGCTGGCCGCAGACACTTGCCTCGCGTACCCTCCCCGCGCCTATCCCGCCGATGCACTGGTGCCGCGCGACAAAATCCGCGCGGTGCTGGACTGCCTGCGCGACCTGCGTTTCATCGACGAAACGTTTTACCTGCGCAGCGGCACGCTGAATATTTTCAACGGCGTGGTCGGTCTCACTTTCTCGTGCGACGGCTCACACTATCTGCCATGGGACGAATTCCTCGTCAAGGGTCCGGCGTTCTGGCTGGGCGCATCGCAGACCACGGGGGCGACGTGCCCGACGTAAACACCGAGCGCCCCCTGCTTTGGTTCTTTGCCGACCCGATGTGCTCGTGGTGCTGGGGGTTTTCACCCGTCATCGAAGCAGTTCGTGACCACTACCAAGACCGCCTGAACGTCGCACTGGTGATGGGTGGCCTACGACCGGGCACGACCGAGCCCATGACACCCGCTGCGCGCGAGGACATCCTGCATCACTGGCGTCAGGTTCACGAACGCACCGGCCAGCCCTTCCGCTTCGACGATGCGCTACCAGCGGGTTTTATATACGACACCGAACCCGCCGCCCGCGCGGTCATTACCGCAGGTGGTCTCGATCCTGCGCACACCTTTGCGATGTATCGCGCCATCCAGCACGCGTTTTACGCACAGGGTCGCGACGTGACCCAACCCACCGACCTGGCCGAACTCGCCACTAGCTTGGGACTCAATGCCGCTGTTTTCCTGCACACCTTCGACAGCGATATCATGCGCACCCGGACACAGGCGCACTTTGCGCATTCTCGCAAAGCCGGAGTCAAAGGGTTTCCCACACTGATTCTGCAGCGGGGCGAACAGCTCGACCGTGTCGCCGATGGCTGCCTGCCGCTCGAATCCGTACGCAGCGAACTCGACCGCCTGCTCGTGTGTCCGTGACAGGCTGACGGGCAAGCGGCGTAAAATGCCGCTACGTGTTTATCTGTCTGTTTATCTATCTGGAGCAACCATGTCACGTTTTTCCCGCCTGTCGCAGGCTTCGGTTTTTCTCTTCACGCTCGTACTCGGGATGGCTGGCTGCGGTGCCAGCGAACCCGGTAAGCAAACTGTGTCCACCACGCCTGCCGCCAGTCAACCCGCCAACCCGCGCGTACTGATCGAAACGACGCTAGGCAATATCACGGTCGAAGTGTTTCCCACTCAAGCGCCGCAATCGGCGTCGAATTTTCTCGACTATGTGAAGCGCGGTTATTACGACGGCCTGATTTTCCACCGCGTGATTCCAGGCTTCATGGCGCAGACCGGCGGCATGACCCCGGAAATGAGTGAAAAAGCCAATAGCGGCACGATTCAAAACGAAGCGGACAACGGCCTGAAAAACCTGCGGGGCACGCTCGCCATGGCGCGTATGGGCGAGCCGCATTCCGCCAGCTCGCAGTTTTTCATCAACGTCGCCGACAATCATTTTCTAGATCATCGCGGCAAAACCTTTCAGGGCTGGGGCTATGCGGTCTTCGGCCAAGTGGTGGACGGTATGAACGTGGTGGACGCCATCGTCGCGGTGCCGCGTGGCAACCACGGCCCGCACGGCGATGTGCCGAAAACGCCTGTCGTCATGAAGCGGGTTTCGCTGCTGCCTGCGGCGGGCGATACAACTGATAACAAACAGCCTTAAATCTTTCACCGCAGAGATATGTCCCGCAGGGACGGTATCCCTTGGGACGCAGAGGGCGCGGAGAAAGTCGGGGCGGATCTCTCTGCGCCCTCTGCGTCTCAGCGGTTCAAATCTTAAACACCACACACCGTGACCCCCGCCGCCAAACTTCTGTTGCTGGCGCTCGCCGCGCCTGTCACGCTGGCCGTCGGCCTCATGGCGGGTGAGCTGCCCGCCGACCCCGCGCTGGCACAACAAATACTCATCGAATTGCGCGCCCCCCGCGTAGCGTCTGCCTTTGCCTGTGGCGGCCTGCTGGCCTTGGCGGGCACGTTGATGCAAACTCTGTTTCGCAATCCGCTGGCGGAGCCTTATCTACTTGGCGTGTCGGGTGGGGCAGGCTTGCTCGCGCTGCTCGGCATGGCGGCGGGGTTGGCCTGGCCGTGGATTAGTGCGCTGGCATTTGCGGGCAGCCTGCTGGCGCTGGCGCTGGCTGCAATGTTGGGCGGGCGTTTGCTGGCGCGCGACCACACCCCCCTGCTGCTGGCGGGGGTGATGCTGGCGGCGGGATTTGGCGCGCTGATTGCGCTGGTGTTGAGCATCACCCCCGCCGAGCGCTTGCCGGGCATGCTGTTTTTTCTGATGGGAGATTTGGCCTGGACGTCGCAGCCTGCATTGCTGTGGGGAACTTTGCTCTTGGCTGTAGCCATCGCATTGGCGCTGGCGAGCCGCCTAGACGTATTGCAACTCGCGCCGCTCAAGGCGGCCTCGCTCGGCATCGCCGTCGCGCCCACGCGCTGGACACTATTTGCCTTGGCAGGACTCTGCACCGCACTCGTCGTCGCACAGGCGGGTAGCATCGGCTTCGTCGGCCTGATGGTACCGCATGCGCTACGCAGAGTCGGCCTCGCCAGCCACCGTGTGCTGCTACCTGCCGCCGCGCTCACGGGCGGCTGCCTGCTGGTGCTCGCCGATGCGCTGGCGCGCACGCTGATCGCGCCACGCGAATTACCGGTGGGCGTGCTGACGGCGCTGCTGGGGGTGCCGCTGATGCTGGCGTTACTGCGGCGGCGCTAACACTTTTTAGCAACCGCCGTTTTAGCAGCCGTTGGTTTTCACCACGGCATCCACCTTGTCTGCGCCGCCGCAAATCGCCTGGCATACCGTCGCAGGCGAGATTCGCTTCACCCCTTTTTTAAGCTTGGCGGTCTGCGCGTCCATCACACAGTCCACACACGCAACGGGCAACGCCAGCGTGCGTGCAGTCACAGCAATGCACCCTTCGCACGTGTATTTACGCAGGGCACAGCGCTGGCTGTCGTTGGTGATGCGGGTACACGCCTCAGATTCATCTTCAACGCAAATCGCCGGACAGATTTCGTGACGATTGCAGCCCGCCGCAACGGCCTGGCTGATACCGCCCAGAAGCAAACAGCCGAGTAACATAAAGCAGCGCTTATTGAGATGGCTCAACGAACAAATCAATCTGGAGACAACGTGAAAAAAATTCTGGGGTTCACACATCATCAGGTCGTCTCATCAATCACGCCAGCTACCTTGCCACAAACTGAGCGCGGGCACATACGTCAACAGAACCAGCCACACCAGCAGCAGCGCCAAAAACGGTAATGCCGCACGAAATACGGTAAACACGGGCTGCTTGAAACGCTGGCTGGAGAGAAAGAGGTTAATGCCTACGGGTGGGGTGAGATAGCCGATTTCCAGGTTAGCGAGGATCACGATTCCCAAATGCACGGGGTGGATCCCGAAATGCTGCGCAATCGGCAACAGCATCGGCGTGACGACGACGATGGCCGAGAAAATATCCATCATGCAGCCCACCAGCAACAGCAGCGCGTTCATCCATAACAGAAACTCAAGCGGACTATCGACATGCAGTTTGACCCAGTCGAGCAGTTTCATGGGCAACTGCGCGTCGATCAGCAAATTGGTGAGGCCCATACTCAGACCCAGAATGATGAACAGGCTTCCCACCAACACCGCACTTTCGTGGCTGACCCGCACCCAGGCCGCCCAGCCCTTGAGCGTGCGGGCAATCGCCATTTCAACCACCAGCGCATACAACGCCGTGCAGGCAGCCAGTTCTGCCACGCTCAATACCCCCCCGGCCAGGCCACCGATCACCAGCACCGGCAGCAACAAATCCGCCACTCCTGCGCGAGCTGCGAGGGCGAGTTCGCGCGCGTCAAACGCCTGTCGTGGCGCACGGCGTTGACCTCGCCATACGCTATACGCACCGACCATCAGCAACAACAACAAGGTGGGGATCAAACCGGCGATGAACAGGTCTTCGATACTGACCTGCGCCACTACGCCGTACAGCAGCACCGCCAGACTCGGTGGCAGCAGCAAGCCCATTGATCCGCCTGCCGTCAGCAGGCCGAGTGAAAACTGATCGCCATACTGCGCGCGTTGCAGCATCGGATAGAGCAGCCCACCCAACGCCAGAATAGTGACGCCAGAGGCGCCGGAAAATGCCGTAAAGACCATACACGAAATGACCGCGACCCAGGCCATGCCTGCGGGTAGCCAGCCGAGCAGCGCATTAAAAAACCGTACCAGTCGCGCGGGCGCGCCGCCCTCACCCAGCACTACCCCGGCAAGCACAAACAGTGGAATCGCCACCAGATTCGGTGAAGACGCGAGACGCGCAAACTCCACCATCAGCAACGCTGCATCCAGCTCGGCCAGATACGCGCCAATGAGCGCTCCCGCCCCCAGCACGATAAACAGGGGCAAGCCCACCAGCGCCAGCCCAATCAACAGCAGGGTAGACGGACCGCCCATTTAATCGTTGACCCGCACCAGCACGGCGCGCAACAAAAAATGCAGGGTCAAGAGGCTGAACGCCAGCGGCAATATCATACCCAGCCCGGTTTGCAGCAAGGCATCGCCTCCCGCAGCCTGCCATTCTCCCAGCCAAAAACGCCAAGCGGCCACCGCGAGTAGCCCGCATACGCCACTCGACAGCAAGTTGAATGGCGTAGCCGCCAGACGTTGCCAGCGTGGCCGCATCGCGAGATTAGCGGGGTCAAGATGTAAATGACGCTGCGCCGCGACGGCCAGTGCAGCCCCCGGCAACGCGACCCACATCACCAGTTGGCGCAAGACCAGGTCGCCGCCCGGCAACGTGGCGTGGAAAAAATTCCGCCCGACAATATCGGCCAGCGAGAGTGCCAGCATCGCGATGAACGCCAGCATGGCGATACCCAGCTCCAGTAGGGTCAGACTGTATTCCAGCCGACGGCACAGTCGCGTCAACATGGCGCTACTGTTTGCTGCGGCGACTGGCGAGCAGCGCGTCAACCTGTTGATTCAGGGCTTTGGAGAGATAGTTTTTCGCCTCCAGCGTATCCACCGTTTTACGGCTCATCGCTGCGAGTGCATTGAGGTCTGCTTTTTGCCAGCCCTGCATGGCCTGCGTGGTTTTCGTCAGCACCGCGAGGGCTTTCTGGTCGTCGCGCCGGGTGTCGGCAATCAGTCGCTGGGACAGCGCCACGCCGGTGGTTTTGAGCAGCGTCTGCAAATCCGCAGGCAGGCTGGCGTAAAACTTGTTGGACACCAGCACAGCACCAATCCCCGTCGCCATCGGCACCGGGCTGAGGTAGGGTGTTTTGCCCGACCATTGCAGTGCGATGCTCGCCAGCGGCGTCGCCACCACGGTGTCGAGCAAGCCGGTAGACAGCGCGGTGTACACCTCGGTGATCGGCAGAGCGACCGGCGACCAGCCGTTGGCATCAAAAAATGCGCCGATGAAACGGTCGCCTTGCCATTGCCAGATGCGACGGCGATCAAGTTCTTCGAGGGTTGCCAATGGCTTGGTCGAAAAAAAATGAATATTGCCGACTTCCATCCAGGCAATCAGCTCAAACTGATTTTTGCGAAATCCCTCGTCAAGCGCAGGCTGAATTGCGGCGCGCACGTAATCGAGCTCAGCCAGATCACGAAACAGAAACGGCGCTTCGAGCACGCGTGCGGGTGCATAAATCTCGCCAATGCCGTGGCCGGACAAGGCCGCCCCCTGTAATTGGCCGAAGCGGATTTTGCGCAGCATGTCCGGCTCGTCGCCCGACACGCCGCCGGGATACAACTTCAGCGTCAGCCGCCCCTGACTTTTGCTCGCCAGTTCCTTGCCCCAGGCGTCAAAGGCTTTCATCCAGGTGGTTCCTTGCGGTGCCAGCGTGGCGAATTTCAGCACATAGGTTTCGGCGGCCTGCGCCAGCGGCGTGCTCAGCAGCAGGCAGGCCAGTGACGCCCGCGCGATAACATGAAACAGCGTAATCAAAATAAAGTGTCCTCATCGGCGAGCAGTTTGCCCGCTTTCTTTTTGGCAATCGCGTTGGCGAGATTCATTTCCGGAGGCGTGGATTCAGCGGAATCGATAACCTTGCTCAACGCATCATGAAACGCGGCGCGCTCGCCCATTTGCCGCAACAGGTATTGCGAACGGTAGACCTCTACCAACAACAATTGGTTGCGGTTGATACTTGCAGCCTGGTCGAAATGCTGGGCTGCACGCACAAAATCACCGCCAAACATGGGCGCGCGCCCGCCCAGATACGCACCAAAAAACAAATGTGCGCCGCCAAAATAATAGGTGCCGTCGAGCGTTAGCACGCGTTGCATCATGGCTTCGACACGTGGCAATTCGGCCAGTCGCGCAGGGTCATCCAACTGACTTTCGATCCACTTGCCCCAAGCCGATGCTGTCCAGAACAGGGCGGGCACGGCCTTGGCGGGCAAAGCATTCAGCGCGGTTTCGAATTCGGGCGTAGCGGCGTCAAGTTGTGCCGTCGTCAGCCCCTCTGCCGCCAGCGCCTGACGCGCGTGCTCAAACGCTCGACGATACAGCGCAGAAGCGCGCGCAGGATCCTCGTCTTCAACAAAGCCCGCCGCGTAGCCATAAAACCCCATCGCGGCCTGCACTCGATAAGCGGTATTGCCGGGATCGGCCAGCAACAAGCCTTCGATCATTTTGAGATTGGCGGGAATGCCCAGCCGCGCCAGTTCATAATCGGTTTCGTGATTCATCGCCGCGAGACCGTGTTCGATCAACGGCGACGCCCCTCGCGCAACCAGCTGGCTGGTCGAGCAGCCGCTCATCAGGGCAACGCATATCAAGCAGGCGGGGGAGATAAAGGTGGACAGGCGCACAACGGTTCCTCGAGTTCTATTCAGCGCGTGCGCCATCGTATCACCGTCATGCACGCTTGCCGCCTGTCGCCGCACGCATACATTCGTTAACAATCCAGCAAGTTTGCCGCCACCTCATTGGCCTTTGGCATAATGCGGGCTTCTGACAAGGCCAAATTGATCTTGCACGCTGCCCAACGTGGCTGGATTGCCCGCCCGCCCAACCTTCCCCGCCGACTCCGCCCCTGGTTATGTGACAGGGGTTCGCTGACGCGTCGGCTCAAGGCGCGCTGCGCGCATTTTCAGGTGCAGCCGACAAGCGTAGGACTGGCACGCGCGCAAATTGATGAAACCCGTCTGCTGAACATCGCGCCTGCGCAGCGTGCCTATGTGCGAGATGTCCGTCTATTGTGCGACGGCCAGGCGGTCGTGTTTGCGCATAGTGTGCTGACACGCCCACACTTGCGGAGTGCCTGGAAAAGCCTCACGTCGCTGGGCAACCGCCCCTTGGGCGAAGCGCTATTCAGCAATCCACGCATTCAGCGCGAACCCCTGCGGTTTCGCAAACTGACGCAGCGTCATCCGCTATTTCAGCACATCGCGCGCGATCACGCCCTCACCGGACATACGCTCTGGGCACGCCGTTCAGTATTTCGTCTGGCTGGGCGCCCCCTGCTGGTCACTGAAGTTTTTCTTCCTGCGATTGTCTCGCTATGACACTGACTGAACGGCTCACTCACTACGAAAAACTGATGCGGCTCGACAAGCCCATCGGGGTTCTGCTGCTGCTGTGGCCCACACTGTGGGCACAGTGGCTCGCAAGCCATGGCCATCCGGATGCAGTAATTCTGTGGATTTTTATACTCGGCGTGGTGTTGATGCGTTCGGCAGGATGCGTCATCAACGATTACGCGGATCGCGCGATTGACCCGCATGTGGCACGCACGCGTGAACGTCCGCTGGCCGCTGGCAAGGTCTCGGCAAAAGAAGCGCTATGGCTGGCAGCAGGGCTGGCGATGCTGGCATTCCTGATAATTTTACCGCTGGGAAAATTTGTAATCGGCCTGTCATTCATCGCACTGTTTCTGGCTGCAAGCTATCCGTTTACCAAACGTTTTTTCGCGATCCCTCAGGCTTATCTGGGAATCGCCTTCGGCTTTGGTATTCCCATGAGCTATGCCGCGCTGTGGAATGCGATCCCGCTGGAAGCGTGGCTGCTGCTGGTAGCCAATGTGTTCTGGGCGGTGGCGTACGACACGGAATACGCGATGGTGGATCGCGAAGACGATCTCAAAATCGGCATTAAAACCTCAGCGATTACCTTCGGGCGTTTTGATTTGACCGCCATCGCGGTGTGTTATTCCGCCACGCTTCTCCTGCTGAGCTGGGTCGGCGCGCAACGCGGGCTGGGGTGGGCGTTTTACACCGGCTTGGGCGTCGCTGCGGCAATCGCGGTCTATCACCTGCGGCTGATTCGACACCGCAAACCGGCTGCGTGCTTCCGCGCGTTTTTGCACAATGCCTGGTTTGGTGCTGCGATTTTTGGCGGCATCGCGCTAAATTACGCGCTGGCCGGATTATGACGGGCAAGCGATCCGCGACAGATAACTATTGGGATACGCTTGCTTGAGTGCGCTGAGGTTCTTCAGCACATCGTCATCATCGCTCTTCACGACAAAATAAAACGGCGTACCCTGGCGCGGCAGCAATTCCACCCGTGTGCCCAGCACGCCCTTTTCCTCCACCTCACGAATGCGTCGGCGCGCAGTCTCATCGTTGGCGTATAGCCCCAAGGACAGCGCATAACGCCAGACGCCATCTTTTACGACAAAGGCATCGGTCAAGCCCGACGCCAGCAGTTCGCTCAGTTTGAGATTGGCAGACTCAGCACTCGGTAAGGGCGGGAATATCACCCAATGCCGGGTTTGTTCGGGCGCTTCGGTAAACGACATCACCTGCTCAGTGGTGAGCTGCTTGAGTTGCTCGCGCACGCGTGTGAAATCGGCCCCCAAGCCTCGCCATTCAACGCATAGCGTCTGACTCGGCGCGGACTTGGGAGACGTCGTCACCGGCATCAGTGCACGCGCAGCCTGCCCTTGCAGGGTGAGTTTTTCAACATGCAGCGGCGCACGCTCCACCGAGGTTTGAGTATCCATACGCTGCCAATACGGCTGCCCAACAAAATAAGCGGCTGCCAGTATGTTCAGCAACAGCAGTATTCCGGCGATCACTTTCATTCTCTGCATTCTCCAACCAGGTATTCGATGCCTTCCAGAATCAAGTGGGGGACTATAGTGCACTGCTCAACAGGAATGGTGGTGAGATAGGGCAACAGTAAATCGGCGTCACCTCCCGTCACCATGCATAGCGGATGGGTCGCGCTGATCTGTGCGAGCGCTGTATATTGCGTTAGCACTGTCCCTGCCAGCGCGGTGATCACGCCGGTGTGGACTGCGTTGGGGGTGTTGGTCGGGAAACGTTGCCACGCCCCATTCTCTACCTGCACGCGCGCCGTACCTGTTTGTAACGCCTGCTGCATGAGCGCCATGCCGGGCACGATCACACCCCCCAAGAAATCGCCCGATGCAGCCATCGCGTCTACCGTTAACGCTGTACCTGCTGACACGACGAGACACGCCGATAAAGTACGCTGCCGTGCGCCGACCAAAGCCAGCCAGCGATCCACGCCAAGTTGCCCGGGATCAGAGTAGCCATTGGTGACACCGCCCGCTTGCTGTTGCACAGTCATTACCGTGGTCTCCACGCCACGCTGTAACAAGCCCTCGGTCAGGCTGCGGGTCAATTCTGCGCTGGCCACACTGGCGAGATAGGCGTGCATACCGGTCTTACACAGCGGCCAGAGGGCATCCAGTTCCGCATAGTAGGCAGCGCCATCATGACGTATCCCGTGCGCGTCATAGAGCCGCCATTTGAGCCGCGTGTTACCCGCATCGAGATAAACATGCCTTGCTTTCATACCCCTAGCGTACCAGTCTCAAACTGATTTCACCGCCATGATACGCACGAGTTCCATCGGCATCGCGCACCAGCAAGGCACCGTTCCCATCTACACCAGCTGCAATCCCTGTCACCTCGGGTTGCCCGCTTCGCAGCAGTTTGACTGGACGCCCTGCATACGCATCCAGAGCCATCCAGGCCTCACGCAATGCTACGAAACCCTGGCCACGAAACGCCTTAAGCACGTCATGGAATTCATGCAAACAATCGACCAGTAACTGATTCCGGTCTATGGTCACGCCCATTTCGTCGAAATCAATTACTGCCTGATCAATGTTTTCACGCATATTGGCCGGCAGGTGCACATTCAACCCGATCCCCACTACCGCGAATGCAGGGCCGTTCATGTCACCCTGCACCTCGACCAGAATGCCTGCGAGTTTGCGGTGATTCACCAGCACATCATTGGGCCATTTCAAGCTTGCGCCATGCGCGCTGTAGCGATTGATTGCCCGCACAACGGCCAAGCCAGCCGCCAGACTCAGTCCGCTCAAAACTGACAATCCCGCATCAAAACGGCACAGCACTGAAAACATCAGGCTGCCCCCCAGTGCACTGTTCCAGCCGCGTCCCCGCCGTCCACGCCCAGCAAGCTGAAGTTCCGTGCACAGCACTCGCCCGTCTGGCGCGCCATCCAGAGCTTCTTGCATCAGACTCGCATTGGTCGAGGCAAGCACTTCCACGCACTGCACATTGAAAGGTGTATCAGCCAGCCGCTGTATGATCTGGTGTTGATCCAACCAAATAGGAGGCACAGGCATCCGGTAGCCACGTCCTTGCACCGCCTGAATGCGCACACCCAGTTCCGTTGCTTCAGCAACGATATTGCAGATACTGGATCGGGACAGGTTGAAATTTTGTGCCAGTAACTGACCTGAATGGAATCGACCATCCGACAACGCGCGCAAGAGTGCGAACAGGAAAGGGTTGACAGGCGCAGACACGCGGCGAATTTTACCGTGGGCTTGTCGGGTTTCCGCGTATATCCCTGCCAATAAAAAACCCCCTCGATATTTTGAGGGGGTTTTATTGTCCTGATGGGGACGTGTAAGGAGTCTGACGATGACCTACTTTCACAGGC
>JBEBIA010000040.1:0-8012 GCA_040080645.1 Thiobacillus sp. | reverse complement strand
TTCAAGTGTGAGCATTTATGCTAGTTGTCAGATCAGGTAAACCTAATCCAACTACCACCACAACACCCACACCTATCGGCTGTAAATTGTTAAAGATCAATCGATTAGCCCCGCTGCTTTTGCTGACAGGCCGTTCGAGAAGGTGCGCATTCTACAGAGCAAAAAGAATCCGTCAACACTTTCGTGTGATTATTTTTAAATAATTGTGACACGCGCAAATTTTCGCTTGCCCACTTGCGCGATAACGGTCGCACCTGTCGCCACGGCAACGCCTTTGTCAGCGACACGTTCGCCGTCCAGACGAACGCCGCCGCCGGCGATTTGCCGAATCGCATCGGAGGTGCTTGAGACCAGACCCGCCAGCTTTAAAAGTTGTGGGATGGGCAGATTGCCATCGATTCCCGCCAGACTGATTTCGGGCATCTCATCTGGCAATACCCCTTTCTGGAAGCGCGCCTCGAAATCAGCCAGTGCCTGATCCGCTGCTGCTGCATGGTGGAAGCGCGTAACGATCTCCTGTGCAAACCGCACTTTGACGTTACGCGGATTGCCGCCTTCCGCGACTTCCCGCTTCCAGGCGTCAATAGTGTGTAGCGACTCAAACGATAACAGTTCAATATATCGCCACATCAACTCATCAGACACTGACATCAGCTTGCCAAAGATCTCTTGCGGCGGCTCGTTGATACCAATGTAGTTGCCCAGTGATTTCGACATCTTGTTGACACCATCCAGCCCTTCAAGCAGCGGCATGGTAAGAATGCACTGGGCGGACTGGCCATGCTGCTTTTGCAGTTCACGCCCCATGAGCAGATTGAATTTCTGGTCGGTGCCACCCAGTTCCACGTCAGCCTTGAGCGCCACCGAGTCATAGCCCTGAATCAACGGATAGAGAAACTCATGGATCGCGATGGGTTGCTGGCTGGCATAGCGTTTATGAAAATCGTCGCGCTCTAGCATGCGTGCCACCGTGTGCGACGCGGCCAGCCGGATCATCCCCGTTGAACCCAAGCCTTCCATCCACTCAGAATTAAAGCGCACTTCGGTTTTGGCCGGGTCGAGGATTTTGAATACCTGCTCCTTGTAGGTTTGCGCATTGAGCGCCACTGCCTCCTGTGTCAGCGGCGGGCGCGTGGTATTTTTGCCAGTTGGGTCGCCAATCATCCCGGTGAAATCACCAATCAAGAACACCACCTGATGCCCCATTTGCTGAAATTGCCGTAATTTGTTCAGCAAAACCGTATGCCCCAAATGCAAATCCGGGGCGGTAGGATCAAAACCCGCCTTGATCCGGAGCGGCCGCCCGGTTTTCAGTTTTTCGACCAGTTCTACCTCGACCAGCAGCTCGTCTGCGCCGCGCCTGATTTCCAGTAATGCATCTTTACTCATGGTTTCGCTCAAGTTTCTGCCAGAACTGCCGTTGTGTTGGTTGATAAACGAGTCCAACCCGCTGTTTGGATTGGAAATTCAGCCCGAACCCGAGTGTGGTAGACTGCGGGCTTGCAACAGAAAGGGAACCGGTCAATGCCGTTCACCAAACTGAGAATCTTAACCGATCGCGCCAGCAGCTCCGAGCGTCGTCTGCGTCTGCGCACGCTGGTTGCCCTCTCCAGCCTGCCTTTATTCGGCGTAGTTGCTGCGTTCGGCCTGGCACCCGATAGCCAGACGCTTGATATCACCCCGGAAATTGTCACAGAAGTCATCGCACTGCCTATTGCCAGCGAGGCTACTGCCATAGGTTCGTTCGAGCGTGAAAGCCGTATCCAGTCGGGTGACACCCTCGCAAGCGCACTCACACGTCTCAAGATCGACGGCCTCGAAATTCAACGCTTGCTCGACACCCCAGCTGTGCGTGAACTCGCGCCAAACCTGCACGCCGGAAAACGCGTGATGGCAACGACCACCAGCAGCGGGCAACTACTCAGCATCGAAATCGAACAACACAATGGCGCTGCTGCGCTCAAGGTCAACCGGTCTGGTGACACCTATGTTGCCGAAACCACTCAAGACATCCTCGAAACGCGCATCGTCACGCGCTCAGGCCGCATCGTCTCGTCCTTGTACGGTGCAACCGACAGTGCTGGCATTCCCGACAAAATCGCCGACCAGATGGCCGACATTTTCTCGACCCAACTCGACTTCCGCGACGACATCCGCCGGGGTGACAGCTTTTCCGTGCTCTACACAGTCAATTATCGCAATGGCGAACCCGTCGCTGCGGGCAAAATGCTCGCCGCAGAGTTCGTCAACGGCGGCAAGGTGCACCGCGCTGTATTGTTCCGGGATCCCTTCGGGCGCGAGGATTACTACACTCCGGAAGGTGAGTCGCTGAAAAAAGGCTTCCTGCGGTCGCCGCTTGAGTTCTCTCGCGTCACCTCCAGCTTCACCAATTCGCGCAAGCATCCTGTTTACGGCTTTCACCGCGCGCATACCGGAGTCGATTTCGGTGCGCCCACGGGCACACGCGTACGCGCGACGGGAGACGGCGCTGTCGCCTTTGCGGGTCGCAAAGGGGGTTACGGCAACTTGGTTATTCTCCGGCATCACAATGGATTTGAAACCTATTACGCCCACCTGAGCGCATTCGCCCCCGGGCTTCGCGCAGGCCGCGCGGTCAGCCAAGGGCAGTTGATCGCACTGGTCGGCTCAACTGGCGCGTCTACTGGCCCCCACCTTCACTATGAAGTGCGTATCGGCGGCCGACCGCACAACCCGATAACGGTGAAGCTGCCTGGCTCGCCACCACTCGCTGCAGCACAGCGCGCACGCTTCCAGCAACAAACCGCCAACTGGGCTGACAAGCTGGCGCAACTGCGCGGCACCAACCTCGCCGCGCTCGATTGAGCGTAGTTTCACCCGCTGAGGCCGAACAGTATGTCGGCCTCATGTCCGGCACCAGTCTGGACGGTGTCGATGCGGTTCTCGCAGAAATCGGCTCCAGCGGCCAGACAACCCTCCTCCGCAGTCACTACCTCCCTTATCCCGACAGCTTGCGGGCGCAACTGCTCGCGCTGCACACCCCCCAGCTCGACGAAATCCACCAGGCGTGCTGCGCGGCCAACGCACTGGCAGACCTGTACGCACAAGCGATCCTCCAGCTACTCGATGGTGTATCACCCGAGTCGATATGCGCTATCGGCTGTCACGGCCAAACCCTGCGTCACCGACCCGCTGACGCTTACACCCTGCAAATCGGCAACGCCGCGCTGTTAGCCGAGCTCACTGGCATCACCGTGGTCGCAGACTTCCGTAGCCGTGACATCGCAGCCGGAGGGCAAGGTGCGCCGCTTGTGCCCGCCTTTCACGCCCAGGCACTCAGTCATCCCGAGCGGCATCGGGTCATTGCTAACATTGGCGGCATCGCCAACATCACTGACCTGCCTGTAAATGGCGCGATACGCGGCTGGGATACAGGCCCCGGCAACATGCTGCTCGACGCCTGGATCAAACGCCATCAAGGGGCGCATTACGACCACGATGGCGCGTGGGCGGCGAGCGGAACCATTCACCCGGACCTGCTTACCGCACTGACCCAACACGCTTTTCTGGCGTTGCCGCCCCCTAAAAGCGCGGGGCGCGAACAATTCAACCTCGATGCGCTCGATATCACGCTTGCCCAACTCGGCGGGAACATGCCGTCGCCCCAGGATGTACAGGCGACCTTGCTGGAATTCACCACCATCAGCCTGAGTGACGCGATCAAGCGCGAATGTATCGGTGCCCGCGAAGTCTACGTATGTGGCGGCGGCGCGCACAATCGTGCACTCATGCAACGTCTCCGTGCGCATTTGCCCACCAACCTCTTGGTCGCAACCACCGCCGCACTGAACATCGACCCGGACTGGGTCGAAGCGCTTGCCTTTGCCTGGCTCGCGCGGCAAACCCTGCACCACGCGCCGGGCAACCTGCCTGCGGTCACCGGCGCGCGCGGCGCGAGAGTGCTGGGGGCGATTTACCCGGCCTGATTCCCCCCCAACAGACAACAAAAAAGCGGCCTGAGCCGCTTTTTTTAATCTGCTTCGGATAAAAAACTTATGCCGAAAACGAGGAGCCGCAACCGCAAGTGGTCGTCGCGTTCGGGTTTTTAATCACGAACTGCGCGCCCTCCAGGCCTTCTGAATAATCGATCTCTGCGCCCACTAGGTATTGGAAGCTCATCGAATCGACCAGCAGGGTCACGCCATTTTTCACCAGCACGGTGTCGTCGGCATTTTGCGCTTCGTCAAAGGTGAACCCATACTGGAAACCCGAACAGCCGCCGCCGGAAACGAACACGCGCAGTTTCAGATCGGGGTTACCTTCTTCGTCAATCAGGTTTTTGACTTTGCTGGCGGCGCTGTCGGTGAAGATCAGCGGGGATTCCATTTCAGTAGCTGCATTCATGGTGGTGCTCCTTAAATAAGTATGGGCTAATTATCCGTATCACCTGCCCGGCGTCAAGCAAAGACCTTTTTTATAATGCGGAGTTCAGTGCTCAGGGCAACAAACCCACGTCCGCCAGTGCCGTGTCTTCAGGCAGGTCAAACAGGATGTTCATATTCTGAACCGCCTGCCCCGCCGCGCCCTTCACCAAATTGTCGATCACCGACAACACCACCACCATATCGCTGCCCTGGGGCCGGTGCACGGCAAGTCGGCAGACATTCGCGCCACGTACCGAACGGGTTTCCGGATGCGCTCCCGCAGGCAGCACGTCGACAAAGGCTTCATTCGCGTAGCGCTGCTCGAACAGCGCCTGCAAATCAATCTCCTTGCTGACTTTGGCATACAAGGTCGCGTGAATACCGCGTATCAGCGGCAGCAGATGCGGCACAAACGTGAATCCCACCGGTTTGCCCGCGAAGCTTTCCAGACCCTGCTTGATTTCCGGCCAGTGGCGATGCCCACCCACGGCATACGCCTTGAAATTATCTGCGGCCTCGGCAAACAGAATATGGGTTTCCGGCTTACGCCCGGCACCCGACACGCCCGACTTGGCATCCGCCACCAGAAAGCCGGTTTCCACCGCACCCGATTCCAGCAGCGGCAAAAATCCCAACTGCACGGCCGTCGGGTAACAGCCCGGATTAGCAATCAGCCGTGCGCCCTTGATCTGCGCCCGGTTGATTTCAGGCAACCCGTACACCGCCTCGGCGACGAGATCGGGGCACGCGTGTTCCATCTTGTACCAGTGTTCCCACACTGCGATGTCCTTGATGCGGAAATCCGCTGCCAGGTCGATCACTTTCACGCCTGCCTCCAGCAGTGCGCGCGTCTGCTGCATCGCCACGCCATTGGGCGTCGCAAAAAACACCACGTCGCAGGTTTCCAGACCCGCTTCTTCCGGTGTCGAAAACGCCAGCTTCACGCGCCCGCGCAAATTGGGGAACATCTCCGCCACCGGCATCCCCGCTTCCTTACGCGAAGTAATCGCTTTCAATTCCACCTGCGGATGACGCGCCAGCAAACGTAGTAACTCGACCCCGGTGTAACCCGTGCCACCGACAATCCCGACCTTGATCATGAAAAACTTCCTTGCAAAGAATGGGCGCTATTGTAGAACACGCGCCCGATCAGACATAAAAAAAGCCGCCCTGAATCGGACGGCTTTTTTGTGCGCACGCAAATGCACCCAATGCGATTAGCGCTTGGAGAATTGCTTGCGGCGACGTGCCTTGTGGAAGCCAACTTTTTTACGTTCGACTTCACGCGCATCACGTGTCACCAGTCCGGCGGCCTTCAGCGTGGGTTTCATCTCTGCCGAAAAGTCGATCAGCGCACGGGTAATGCCGTGGCGAATCGCGCCTGCCTGGCCGGTTTCACCGCCGCCCGCGACGTTCACCATAATGTCAAATTTGTTGAGGTTATCGGTCAGCACCAGCGGCTGACGCACCACCATGCGGCCGGTTTCACGCGAAAAATACTCGTCCACCGGTTTGTCGTTCACGACAATCTTGCCGCTGCCAGCCTTGATGAACACGCGCGCAACCGATTCCTTGCGACGCCCCGTACCGTAGTTGTAATTGCCGATCATTGGGTGTGGCCTTAATATTAAGCGTTGACTTCCAGCGGCTTGGGCTGCTGTGCCTCATGCGGATGCTCTGCACCTGCATAGATTTTCATTTTTTTGATCATGGCGTAACCAAGCGGGCCTTTAGGCAACATGCCCTTGACTGCTTTTTCCAGCGCACGACCAGGGAAACGCTCTTGCATCTTGCCAAAAGTCGTTTCGTAGATGCCGCCTGGGTAACCCGAGTGGCGATAGTATTTCTTGTCGAGTTCTTTATTGCCAGTGACGCGCATCTTGCCCGCGTTCACGACAACGATGTAATCGCCGGTATCGACGTGCGGCGTGAATTCCGGCTTGTGCTTGCCGCGCAGGCGGTGAGCAATCTCGGAAGCCAGGCGACCCAGCACTTTGTTATCGGCGTCCACCACGAACCAGTCGCGTTGAACTTCATGTGATTTTGCGGAAAAGGTTTTCATGACCCTACCTCTGCACAGAGGACTATCTCGGAAAGCCGGGCATTCTAACCGCCCTCACCCCACAAAGTCAAACATCCTGTGCGAATTCAGTAAGCCGCTCGCTTACAATCACGGCCATGACTCCCTGGCTGGACACCCACCTCATTGCCGCTGTCCTGATGCCGCCGTCTTCGCTGGTCATCGTACTGGCCTTAGGGCTCCTCGCGTATCGCCGCCGTCCCCGTCTGGCATGGGGGCTTATCCTGCTTTCCACCGCCACGCTCGCTTGCTTATCCACTGCCCTGGTATCGAGCCGCCTGCTCAAAAGTCTGGAAATCAGCCCCCCCATTTCGGTGGCACAACTGCGTCACGCGCAAGCCATCGTCGTCCTGAGTGGCGGCATGCGCCCCGCAGCTGCAGAATATGGTCGCGACGCGCTCAACAGCCTCAGCCTGGAACGCCTGCGTTATGCCGTTCATCTGCACCGCATCAGCGGACTCCCCCTGCTGTTGACTGGCGGCAACCCCAGCGGCGCCACCTTGCCCGAGGCACGCATCCTGCAACACGCCCTGCGCACCGACTACGGCCTGCACGCACGCTGGGTCGAAGACGCCTCGCGCACCACCTGGGACAACGCCCACCTGTCTGCGCCCCTGCTCAAGGCCGACGATATCCAGCATATCGCCCTCGTCACCCACGCCTGGCATTTACGCCGCGCCGTCCCACTGTTTGAGGCACACGGCCTGCACGTTACCCCCGCCGGCACCCAGTTTTCCCGCACCGATATCGACGGCCTGCTTGATTTCGTCCCCGCGCCTGCCGGTCTGCGTGACAGCACGTTCGCCTTGCACGAATGGCTCGGCATCCTGTGGTACAAACTCCGTACCAAACTTGACTGAAGGAAACTCATGAAAGCCCGCGTTAAACTCATCGAAGGCGTCAGTTTTGCCGGCCAGAGCGAATCCGGCCACACCGTCGTCATGGACGGCCCGCCCGACGGCGGTGGCAAAAATCTGGGCGTGCGCCCCATGGAAATGCTGCTGCTCGGCCTGGGCGGCTGTTCCGCCTACGATGTAGTCCACATCCTGCGCAAAGGCCGCCAGCAGGTCACCGACTGCGTCGCTGACATTGAGGCCGTACGCGCCGACACCGACCCCAAAGTGTTCACGAAAATCCACGTCCACTTCACCGTCACCGGCAAATCGCTCGACCCCAAACGCGTCGAACAGGCCGTGAAGCTCTCTGCCGAAAAATACTGCTCCGCCAGCATCATGCTCGGCAAAGTTGCCGAGATCACGCATGATTTCGAGGTGGCGGAAGGCTGAACGAAACGGACGGCTATCGCTCGTCAATCAGGGTGTAGGCGAGCCAGCTTGCTACGGATATCAGCGATACACCTCGCGGCGGTTGCCGACCCGTAACACGCGGACAACAATACGGCGTTCCTGGATATCGCAAATAATTCGCCAGTCGCCCACGCGGTATTTCCAGTAGTTCCCCAGCTTTGCGCCCGCCAGCGCCTCGCCGAGTTCTCTGGGATTGTCCAGCGCTGCAACTCGCGTTTTCAG
>JBEBIA010000005.1:0-136911 GCA_040080645.1 Thiobacillus sp. | reverse complement strand
GTAGATTACCTTCCTGCATACAACAAGAAATGGATGGGACGACGGGTCAATGCATAACAACGATCACCAGATTTCCAATCTCCAGCGAGGGATGACACAAAGAGTTGTGCGGCTTATTTCTGCGCCTAACCGCATCAGATTTGATCGATGGATATTTACTTTGGTGCTAGTAATGGCATCAGGTTCCGCATGTTCGGAACAAAAAGAGAAAGTGTTCAGTGTTACACATCTCGTCGGAATCAAAATACCTGCCCGTGCAGCTGGCAGCACAGGCTATTTACCTGGTTGGAATGAAAAAGGCGGATGGAGTTTGGGCGATTCGAAGTTGAGGTTGGGATTGTCTGAATATTATCGTGGCAACCAGGCAATATTCATTATCACTCGCGCTGATAGGCAGTTAAATGGAACCATCCTGGATGCCAGGAAGCTCCCGATGCATGTCATTGATTACAGAATTGCCGACAACAACATTGTATTTCTGAAAGATGCAAAGCGTTACGGTTTGGCAGCTAATTGCGAATCCAAAGTGGTGCCTGACTCGATAATAGTTGCGCTGGCTAAACCAGAAAAAAGGTTCGAAGATTGTGCCCATAAAACAGGTCATATCTACGCTGCCTGGGCAGTTGATGCCCGGACTGGGAAGCTGAGAAGCATTGATCCAAAAGGGGTGACTTGCCTTTTGGACGATTTTGAAGATTCATGTGAACACATGCAAACAATGGAAAGGGACTGAACATGGCACGGAATTACTCAAACATTACACCAGGCTACCCCAACCGCGGCTATGGCTCGGGTAGCGACTTTGGGCCAAGAAATCTTACAAACCCACCGGGCGCGTCAAAAATGCACCCGGGAATCGATATTCAAGCACCAACCGGAACCTCTGTGCACGCGCAGGCTGATGGGGTGGTTGTTGCGTCTTATACAAGTAAAACCGGGGGGAATATGGTCATCATTGAATATAACCTTCCCGGCGGAGGGAAGGCATATACACGTGATTTGCATCTTGACTCCAGAAGTGTCTCAAAGGGTGACAGCGTTACAGCCGGACAAAAAATTGGCGAGGTTGGAAGTACTGGTAGGAGCAGTGGCCCTCATCTACATCACGAGGAACGGCTAGGCATCCCTGACAAGAATGGCAACTACAATTATGGCCGCTCAAAGCCACTCAACCCTGATAAGGATCCTTTCGGTTTCGGGAGTGGGGTTCCAAAATCCCCGAGTGGCCTAGATCTCAAGCTAGATAGAGACATTAATTTGGGTGATGGGATTGGCAGCATTAAAAGCAAATTCGGTCGTGCTGGCACCAGCATCTCCCCAGTTATTCTTGATTTGGATGGTGACGGTGTTGAGACATTGGGGCTGGATTCCAACACTTACTTTGATCATGCTGCCGATGGCTATGCTGAAAAAACTGGTTGGATTGATGGTGATGATGGCTTTCTTGTCCGTGATTTGAATGGCAACAACGAGATTGATTCAGGTGCTGAACTCTTCGGCTCTGAAACCCGGCTTACCAATGGGACAAAAGCCGCCAATGGTTTTGATGCGATCAAAGAACTCGACAACAACAATGATGGCAAGGTAGATAGTAGCGACACCGCCTTCGCCTCACTCAAAATTTGGAAAGATCTCGATGTTGACGGCGAGACGAGTGAAGGAGAACTCTTGTCCCTTGCCGATGCGGGTGTGCAATCCATCAACGTGGGCTACACCAACTCGTCCCTGGTCGACGCCAATGGCAACCAGCACCAGCAAGTAGGCAATTACACCACGACCACCGGACAAACCCGAACTGCCACTGATGTTTGGTTTCAGGCCGACGGCGTCTACAGCATCGCTACCACTTGGCTCGACGTGCCTGCCGATGTGGCCGCGCTACCTGATGCAACCGGCTACGGCAAAGTACGCGACCTGCATCAGGCCATGGTGCAGGACAGCACGCTGAAGGGTCTGGTCAGCCAGTTCACCCAAGCAGCGACCGTGGAAGAACGGCAGATATTAGTGCAATCGATTCTCTATCGTTGGAGCGGGGCAGACCAATACTCCGTAAACAGTCGGGGCTATTACATTGCCGATGGCCGTGTCGTCTACACACTGGAAGCGTTCATGGCGGAAGGATTTACTCAATATGCCGGCACTAATGCCGGCACCGCCAATCCCGGTCCCAATGCAGCGAATCAACTCCAAACGGCATACAACGAGCTTTCCGAGCTTGTTTACGGCCAACTGGCTTCGCAAAGCTTCCTCAAGCCACTGTTCGACAAGATCGGTTTCAACTGGGACACCACAACCAGCACACTCATAGGCGACCTCAGCTTGGTAGCTGCTGATATGGCTACGGCCATCAACACCAACCAAACCGCAGGCAAAGAACTGCTGGCCGAATTCATGCGCAGCCTCAAGGGCATGAGTGCGCTTAGCGCAGTGGATCTTGTGGGTTTTGAGACAGCGCTCACGCCACTGGGGCTGGATGTCGTCTCCATTGTGAACAGCGCCTGGGCGGTGGTGGGGACAGATGGCAGCGACACCCTCACGGGTGGCGCCGATGCGGACATGTTGCAAGGTCTCGGCGGCAACGACACCCTGACCGGCAACGCAGGCAACGACATTCTCGATGGCAGCAGTGGCAATGACAGCCTGTATGGCAATGACGGTGCCGATGTGCTGTATGGCGGAACCGGCAATGACCAACTATATGGCGGTGCGGGCGTGGATCAGTATTACTTCGCCCGTGGCGACGGGCAAGACACGATCCACGAAGACTATCTGGACGATACCTGGATCAATATTGGCGATTTGACCATCGAGGAACTGACCTTCCGCCGTTCCGGCGCCGATCTGGTAGTGGGCTTCCAGACCAGTCTGGCAGATGGCATTGTGCTGGCCGAGTTCTTCAAGAACGGCGAGCCGCAAAGTGCGCTGGTCCTGAAGAAAAGCAACGGCGATACCCAGGTTCTGGATGCCAGTGCCTTGATTCAACTCACTCTCGTCGCAACGGAAAGCGCAGATGTAATGGAGGGTAGCTCCCTTGCGGATACGGTTTCCGCTTTGGGCGGGGATGACCTGGTGTTTGCCCGTGCCGGGAACGATATTGTGGATGGCGGCGCAGGGAATGACGGCATCAGTGGTGACGACGGTGACGACCAAATATCCGGCGGGTTGGGCAACGATACCCTTTATGGCGAAAACGGCATCGATACGCTGGATGGCGGAGACGGCAATGACCGGCTATTTGGCGATGCGAACAACGACGTCCTGACTGGTGGGGCAGGCAACGATGCGCTGGACGGCGGCGCTGGAGCCGACAACATGACGGGCGGCGCGGGCGACGATACTTATGTTGCAGATGACGCAGGCGATGCGATCACTGAGGCAGCCGGAGGCGGTATCGATTCGGTGACAAGTTCGGTCGGTCTGACGTTGTCGAGCAATGTCGAGAACCTTAGCCTGACGGGTACAGCCGACATCAATGCCACCGGCAATGCCGAGGCCAACGTCATGCTGGGTAACACCGGAGCGAACCAGTTGTTTGGTTTGGCGGGTAACGACACCATCAAAGGCCTGGATGGCAATGACACCCTGGATGGCGGAGATGGTGCGGATTTACTGTATGGCGGCAACGGCGACGATACAGTGCTTGGCGGCAATGGCGACAACAAGCTCTACGGTGAGGCAGGAAACGACTATTTGAGCGCAGGGGCCGAAAATGACCTTCTTGATGGCGGAGATGGTTCGGATGCCCTGTCCGGAGGCGCTGGAAATGACCTGATTGACGGCGGTGCAGATGGCGATGCGATGACAGGAGGAGCCGGGGATGATGGATTTATCGTCGACAATGCGGGGGATGTCGTCATTGAGGCCGTAGGCGAAGGAAGCGATACTGTATTCAGTGCAGTTAGTTTCAGCCTTTCAAGCAACTTCGAAACGCTGGTGCTGGCAGGCAATGAGAATCTGGATGGTACTGGGAACGCTGGCGCGAACCAACTTTTCGGCAACGATGGCGCGAACCAACTATCCGGCCTAGCCGACAACGACGAACTCCGTGGCAACGCAGGCAACGACCTGCTGGATGGCGGCGCAGGCAACGATTTGCTTGATGGCGGCGCTGGCGCAGATTCGCTGTCCGGCGGGATCGGCGATGACGTGTATTACGTGGATCGTGCCGACGACACGGTGATCGAGGTAGCGGGAGAAGGCCTGGATACGGTTCGAGCCACATCCAGCTACACACTATCCGGCAACGTCGAAAACCTGATTCTGGAAGCGGACGCGGGCTATGGGGAAGCGGTCGGCAACGATCTGGTCAACCACCTTACCGGTAACGATTACGACAACCGGCTCGACGGCGGCTTGGGCCTGGATATTCTGGAAGGCGGGCTAGGCAACGACACTTATGTCATCGACAACGTCACGGAACAGATTATCGAAAGCGTCGATGCGGGTTCGGATACCGTCGAAGCCGGCTTCAGCTACACGCTTGGCGCTACGCTGGAAAACCTGACCCTGACCGGTATCGCCAATCTCGACGCCACGGGCAACGACGGCGACAACCAGATCAACGGCAACAGCGGCAACAACCGGATCGACGGCGGACTGGGTGCCGACTTCATGGCGGGCGGGGAAGGCAACGACCTGTATGTCGCCAACGAGCAGGGCGACACCATCAACGAGTCCTTCGATCAGGGCATCGATACCATCGAGCGCGGCTACGACACGCTCTATATTCTGGAAAGCGACGTTGAGAACCTGGTGCTGACGGGTGCGGTCGTTCACGGCAACGGCAACGACCTCGATAACGTCGTCACTGGCAACGCCGCCGACAACAGCCTGCTCGGCCTGTGGGGCAACGACACGCTCATCGGCGGTGCGGGCGACGATGCGCTGTTCGGCCAAGAAGGCGCGGACAGCCTGATCGGCGGCGCGGGCGACGATTACTACGAGATCGACGATGCCGGCGACACCATTACCGAAAACCTCAACGAAGGCGACGACTTCGTGCGCAGCACCGTCAGCTGGACCCTGGGCGACAACCTGGAGCGTCTGGCGGTGGATGGCGACACGGATTTGACCGTAACCGGCAATGCGCTCGCCAATGGCCTGTGGGGCAACCTCGGCGACAACACCCTCACCGGCGGCACCGGCGACGACTACCTGTTCGGCGATGCGGGCAACGACGTGTACGTCTACAACCGGGGCGACGGCCAGGATTCCATCGACAACACCGACCTGGTCGGCGCGAGCGATACCCTGCGCTTCGGCGCGGGCATTGCCGATACCGATGTGCTGGCCTTTCAGTACGGCACCAGCATGTTCCTCAAGGTCAAAGGGACGAACGACCAGGTCGGCTTCATCGATTACTACGGCGCTGATGTCATTAACGGCAGCGAGGTCTCGGATCACAAGATTGACAGCGTGGAATTCGCCAATGGCGTGATATGGGATCAGGCCATGATCCAGACCGTGGTGGATCGTGCCAACAATAATAGCGCGCCGACGATCAACAGCTTCTTGCCCACGTTGCAGTCTCGTGCGGATTCCCTGTTTACCTACACGGTGGCGGCCAACACGATTACCGACCCCGATCCCTGGGATTCGATTACCTACAGCGTCAAGATGCAGGATGGTTCGGCAGTCCCGTCGTGGCTGACCTTCGATGCGACAACCCGGGTGCTCTCGGGCACGCCGGGCGCGGGCAACGTCGGCAGCTTCCAGTTCATTTTGTGGGGCACCGACAACTACAACTATTCGGCAGGTGAATACGTCACGATGAATGTCGGCGCAGCTAACCGTGCCCCAGTGTTGTCGACCGCCCTGCCGGACCAGACTGCCCCCCAGGGCGGCGCGTTCAGCTACGCCTTCGCCTCCAACGCCTTCACCGACCCCGACGCAGGCGACACGCTCACCTACAGCGCAACCCTGGCCGACGGCAGTGCGCTGCCGTCGTGGCTTGCCTTCAACGCTACGACCCGCACCTTCAGCGGCACCCCGAGCACCTTGGGCGCGATCAGCGTGCGCGTGACCGCGAAGGACACCGGCAACCTGACGGTATCGGACACCTTCGACATCACCGTCAGTGTGCAGAACCTGACGCTTAATGGCACCTCGGGCGTGGACACGCTCAATGGCGGCGCGGGCAACGACACCTTGAATGGCCTGGCGGGCAACGACACCCTCAACGGCAATGCCGGTAATGACCGGCTGGATGGCGGCACCGGCAACGACACCCTGCGAGGCGGCACGGGCGACGACACCTACATTGTCGATAGTGCCACCGACGTCGTCACCGAGAACCTCAACGAGGGCCTCGACAACGTCCAGGCCAGCGTCACTACCACGCTGGCCGCCAACGTCGAGAACCTGACCCTCACCGGCACCACCGCCATCAACGGCACCGGCAACACGCTGGATAACGTCCTCACTGGCAACAGTGCGATCAACACGCTGACTGGCGGTGCGGGCAACGACCGTCTCGACGGTAAAGGTGGCGCGGACAAACTGCTGGGTGGTGCGGGTAACGATACCTATGTCGTCGATATCTCGACCGATGCCATCACCGAAAACGCCAGCGAAGGCACCGATACCGTCGAATCCAGCGTCACCCTGACGCTCGCCAACAACGTCGAGAATCTCACCCTCACCGGCACGTCGGCGATCAACGGCACCGGCAACACCTTCGCCAACGTGCTCACCGGTAACAGCGCCAACAACACCCTGTCCGGTGGCACCGGTGCCGATACGATGATCGGCGGCGTGGGCAACGATACCTACGTCGTCGACAATGCCAGCGACACGATCACCGAGAATGCCAACGAAGGCACCGACCTGGTTCAGTCCAGCGTGACCACCACCCTGGCGGCCAACGTCGAGAACCTCACCCTCACCGGAACCACGGCCATCCACGGCACCGGCAACACGCTGGACAACGTTCTCACCGGCAACAGCGCCAACAACACGCTGACCGGCGGCGCGGGCAACGACCGCCTCAACGGCGGTACCGGCAACGACACCATGCTGGGCGGCATTGGCAACGACACCTATGTCGTTAACGTCGCCACCGACATCGTGACCGAGAACGCCAGCGAAGGCATCGACACCGTCGAATCCAGCGTCACCCTGACCCTGGGCAACAACGTTGAGAACCTCACCCTCACCGGCACGTCGGCCCTGAGCGGTACCGGCAACACGCTCGACAACGTCCTCACTGGCAACAGCGCAGCCAACACCCTCACGGGCAATGCAGGCAACGACCGCCTCGATGGCGGCACCGGCAACGACACCATGCGCGGCGGCGTCGGCGACGATACCTACGTCGTCAACGTGTCCACCGACATCGTCACCGAGAACGCCAACGAGGGGATCGACACCGTCGAATCCAGCGTCACCCTGACCTTGGGCAACAACGTCGAGAACCTCACCCTCACTGGAACCAGTGCCATCAACGGCACCGGCAATACGGCGAACAACGTGCTCAAAGGCAACAGCGGCGTCAACAGCCTTTCTGGCGCGGCGGGCAACGACACCCTGGAAGGCCTGGGCGGTGCCGATACCCTCACCGGCGGCACCGGCAACGACACCTACGTCCTCGGTCGCGGCTACGCCGCCGACACCGTGGTCGAGAACGACGCCACTGCGGGCAACACCGACATCGCCCAGTTCCTCACCGGCGTCGCCGCCGACCAGATCTGGTTCCAGAAGGTCGGCAACAATCTCGAAACCAGCATCATCGGCACCTCCGACAAACTGGTGGTCAAGGACTGGTACCTCGGCAACGCGTATCACGTCGAGCAGTTCAAGACCACCGACGGTGCCAAGACCCTGCTCGACAGCAACGTTGCGAACCTGGTCAACGCCATGGCGAGCTTTGCTCCACCGGCAGCCGGGCAGACCACTTTGCCTAGCAACTACCAGACGGCGTTGGCACCGGTGATTGCGGCGAACTGGCAGTAAGCAGCCTGCTGGTGGTCTTACCCTGCCCGCTGGTCTTGCTCCACTAAAGGAGTAAGGCCAGCGGGCATTTCCTTTAAGTTTGAGTGGTGTATGTCAGAACAAGAATCCCCGAGCGTTGCAGCTCCATCCGGCGCGACGCTGGACACCGGCCTCACCTGCCTGGTGATGCTGGCGCGCTTTCACCAGATCGCCGCCGACCCCGAGCAGCTGGCGCATCAATTCAAAACTGCGGATGAGCTGAGTCGCGCCGACCTCCTGCTCGCCGCCAAACATCTCGGCTTGCAGACCAAGCCGGTCAAGACCTCAATCGACCGCCTCGACCGCACGCCCTTGCCCGCCATGGCCGTGGACAATTCCGGCGGCTACTTCATCCTCGCCCGCTTCGAAGGCGACAAAGCCCTGATCCATGACCCCAAGGCCGAGCGGCCGCAGGTGGTGACGCGCGACGAACTGCTGGCGCGCTGGGGTTCAGTCAATCAGGGACAGTCCGGCGAACTCATCCTCTTCACCTCGCGTGCCTCCCTGGTCGGCGAGATGGCCAAGTTCGACTTCTCCTGGTTCATCCCCGCCGTCGTCAAATACCGCAAGCTGCTCTACGAAGTGCTGCTGGTGTCGTTCGTGCTCAATCTGTTTGCCCTCGTCACCCCACTATTCTTCCAGGTGGTAATGGACAAGGTGCTGGTGCACCGGGGGCTGACCACGCTCGACGTCATCGCCGTCGGCCTCTTGGTGGTGTCGATCTTCGAAGTCGCGCTCTCGGGTCTGCGCAGCTATGTCTTCGCCCACACCACCAGCCGTATCGATGTGGAACTCGGCGCACGCTTGTTTCATCATTTGCTGAACCTGCCACTGGGCTATTTCCAGGCCCGCCGCGTCGGCGATTCGGTCGCCCGGGTTCGGGAACTGGAGAATATCCGTGCCTTCCTCACCGGTAACTCGATTACCGTTGTGCTGGACGTGCTGTTCTCGGTCGTCTTCATCGGCGTGATGCTGTTTTACAGCGGCTGGCTCACGCTGGTGGTGCTGGCGTCATTGCCGCTGTATTTCGTCATCGCGCTGCTGGTCACGCCGCTGCTGCGCGCCCGCCTGCACGAGAAGTTCAATCGCGGTGCCGAGAACCAGGCCTTTCTGGTCGAAACCGTGTCCGGTATCGACACCTTGAAGAGCATGGCGGTCGAGCCGCAGATGCAGCGCCGCTGGGACGCCCAGCTGGCGAGCTACGTCTCGGCCAGTTTCAAGACCGCCACGCTGTCCACCGTCGCGCATGAAAGCACCAATCTCATCGGCAAGCTCGTCACCGTCGGCACCCTGTGGCTCGGGGCGAAACTGGTGATCGAAGGCCAGCTCACCGTCGGCCAGCTCATCGCCTTCAACATGCTGGCCGGTCGCGTCGCGCAACCCATCATGCGGCTGGCGCAGCTGTGGACCGACTTCCAGCAGACCGGCATCTCGGTGCAGCGTCTGGGCGACATCCTCAACGCCCCCACCGAATCCGCCACCGCCAAGAGCAGCCTGCCCGCCATCGCCGGGCGCATCACTTTCGACAACGTCCAGTTCCGCTACCGCCCCGACACGCCCGAGGTGCTTAAAGGCATCACGCTCGACATCCAGCCTGGCGAAGTCATCGGCATCGTCGGCCGCTCGGGGTCGGGCAAGAGCACGCTCACCAAACTGATCCAACGCCTGTACGTCCCCGAGCGCGGCAAAGTCCTGATCGACGGCATGGATCTGGTGCTGGCCGAAGCGTCCAGCCTCAGGCGGCAGATCGGCGTGGTGCTGCAGGAGAACGTGCTGTTCAACCGTACCCTGCGGGAGAACATCGCCCTGGCCGACCCCGGCGCGCCGCTGGAGCAAGTCATCCAGGCCGCCAAACTGGCGGGTGCGCATGAGTTCATCCTGGAACTGCCCGAAGCCTACGACACCATGGTCGGCGAACACGGCTCGACGCTATCCGGCGGCCAGCGTCAGCGCATCGCCATTGCCCGTGCCCTGATGAGCGGGCCGCGCATTCTGATCTTCGACGAAGCCACCAGTGCGCTGGATTACGAATCCGAACGCATCATCCAGCAGAACATGCAGGCCATCTGCCAGGGTCGAACGGTGATCGTCATCGCCCATCGGCTATCCGCCGTGCGCCATGCGAACCGCATCCTGGTGATGGATCACGGCCAGATCGTCGAGGCCGGGACGCATACCGAATTGCTGCAACACGAAGCAGGCCATTACTCCCGCTTGCATCGTCTGCAACACGCCTGAGGCAACCCCATGAAACGCCAAGCCTTCGCCGACCTCTTTAAGCATTACGCCAAAATCTTCCGCCACGCCTGGGTACATCGCAAAGAGACCGACCCCCCTGTGTTGCAAGCGCACGAGGCCCAGTTTCTGCCGGCCGCGCTGGCCTTGCGCGACACGCCCGTGCATCCTGCCCCGCGTATCACGCTCTGGCTCATCATGGCCTTTGCCCTGATTGCGGTCCTGTGGGCCACCTTTGGCCGCATCGATGTGGTCGCCACGGCCGTTGGCAAGATCATCCCCAACGACCGTACCAAGGTCATCCAGCCGATGGAGACGGCCGTGGTCAAGGCGATCCATGTCCGTGAGGGCCAGGCAGTCAAACTGGGCCAGCTGCTGATCGAACTTGATGCCACCAGCGCCGCCGCCGACAGCGAGCGGTTGCGCAATGAGGCTTTGACTGCGCGACTGGAAGCACTGCGTGCGCAAAGCTTGCTCACCGCACTGGCAAGCAATACATCGCCCAAACTTAATTCACGCGCCGATGTTGATGCCGCCCGTCTCAGCGCCGAACAAGGCCAGGCCACCGGCCAGTATCAGGAATACCAGGCTCGCCAGCGGCAATTGCAGGACGAGATCATCCGCCGACGGGCTGAACTCCAGACCACCCAGGAGCAGGTCACCAAACTTGAACAAACCGCCCCCATTGCCCGCCAGCGCGCGCAGGACTACCAGAAGCTGGTCAAAGAGAGCTTCATCTCCCAGCACGGCTATCTGGAACGCGAGCAGGCACGCATCGAGCAGGAGCAGGATCTGGCCAGCAGCCGTTCCAAAGTGATGGAAATCCGCGCCGCCTTGATGGAAGCGCAGCAGCAGCAAGCCACCCTCGCCGCCGAAACGCGTCGCCAGTTACTCGACCAGCACAACCTCGCCGCGCAAAAAGCCGCGTCGCTGGAACAGGAATGGGTCAAGGCCGACCAACGCGGCCGCTTGATGCATATGACCGCACCGGTGGCTGGCACCGTGCAGCAGCTGGCAGTAACGACCGTCGGCGGCGTAGTGACCCCCGCCCAGCCCTTGATGGTGATCGTGCCCAAGGAGAATGTGCTGGAAGTCGAAGCCATGTTGCCCAATAAGGACATCGGCTTCGTGAACCCCGGACAGGATGCTGAGGTGAAGGTGGAAACCTTCCCCTTCACCAAATACGGCACGATCCACGGCAAAATCACTCAGGTGTCATCTGATGCGATTCAGGACGAGAAACTGGGGCTGATTTATTCGACCCGGGTGAAACTTGCCAAAGACACCATCCAGGTAGAAAACAAGACTGTGCGGCTCAGCCCCGGCATGGCGGTGACGGTTGAGGTCAAGACCGGCACGCGACGGGTGATCGAGTATTTCCTGAGTCCGTTGATGCAAGTAACGAGCGAGAGTTTGCGGGAGCGGTGAAGGCTTTCGGCCAGAACAGTATTCCCGCACGACGGATTCGACCGCTATCTGAAACTATCTGGTTGACGACACCGTCACCCCAGCCCGCTTGAGCACTCGCCACGGCGCGATATACAACCGGTGCAACAGCCACCACGCGCCCATCCATAGGGTCGCCAGCACCAGCTGCCCTAGCATCTGCTTCCAGTCCGGCACGGTGGAGCGAGCGATTTGCAGCATCCCCGCGCTAAACACCAAGCTGAGCAATCCCACCTGCATCCAGCCCGCAACGGGCATCATGCGATCCGGCACAAGTGTCACCTCTTGGCCTTTGATCCTTAGATGCCCCGACCAGCGCAGCCAGCGGATTTGGAAGTCAGTGAAATCATGTTGTTGCTTGTACGCGATGTATTGCCTGCGCACGATTTTGGGGGCATCAAGATTGAAGCGGGAGTAGAACAGCCGCTCATTGCCGATGGCCTCACTATCCAGTACCGCGTCCGGTTTGCTAACGAGGTAGAGTTTGACTGAGTCGGGCGCGCCCTCGTAGTAATCCCTTCCCGCAACGCGTTGGTTATCGGCCAGATTGAGTTGCGTGGTTTCAGAGCGTGGTTCTTCCGTCATGGCCTGTTCCTTATTGGTTAAAGATGCGCGTTCGTCTGGTGGTGCGGCTACCTCTCGTGGTAATCCCGCCCCGCGACGCGCTGGTTGGAGCCGATGTTGAGCTGAACGCGGGATTCTTGCGCGCGCGACAGCGCGACGAACTTATCGAGCGGCTTGCGCGCCTCGAAGTGCGCGACGGCCGCCGCCAGCAAGTTGCGCTGCTGGGTGGCCGGATCGTCCGTCCACAAGTGGCCGTTATAGAGCTCGTCGGCCAGATCGCGGTCGCTGTCTTCCGGGCACAAGCGATCCAGATAAGCCCGGAGTTCAGGTTCGTTGCCCGCTTCCGCCAGTCGCCCGTCGCGGATCAAGAGCAACAATGCTTTGGCCGTCGCATCGCCCTGGACAATCGCGGCCTTGGCCACTGCCACTTGCAGGCGGATGGTGCGCAGCAGATCGAGGTTGATACCGCCGCCGCCGTGTATCGTGCCCACACCAGTCAGTAGCCAGTCGGTGCTGATCCCAAAGTTCTGCTTCACCCCGAACAGAAACTCCGCCCCCGGCTTCTTCACCCCACGCACCACATCGCTGACGAAGCCGGGCGACGATCCCAGTCGCCGCGCGAACTCCGACTGGCTGATGCCCAGATGCAGGATCGCCAGCGCGAGCCGTGCCCCCAATCCATTGAGCTCGTCTTTGTCGAGCGTGCTTGCGTCTTGATTTGTCATTCTCTATCGCGTTATAGTTAACTCGTTAAAGCATTACGTAGACCTAGTGAAGTGATAGATTACTCTCTAATTGGCGCACTTGTCACGTTCCGGCTATGGACGCGCTAGACATCAGTTACCGCCTGCGCCGTCTCGGCAAGACTCAAAGCCAGATCGCACGGGAACTGGGCGTGCGCCAGGGCGTGGTGAGCAACGTCATTCATGATCGCGCCACCGCGCACGGCGTGGCGGTGTATATCGCGCAGTTGCTGGAATGCCGGGTCGAAGATTTATGGCCCGAGCGTTACCGCTTCAAGCCGCGCGGCCCAGCGTCGAACCGGCGCGCGCCAGTCTCAGTGGACAAATCCCAGCCCAAGCCTGATCCCAAGGAGACCAATATGAGTTAAGCCCAGCCTTTCGTCCCCAGGCCGGGAATGCAAAAGGGCTCGGAGTTGACGCTCCGAGCCCTTTCTTGAATCGCGTGAAACCGAACACTTCACGCTGGATTCTGCAATCCCCTCGCGGGTCTGTCAAGACTCGCGGCCTGTCCCTTACCGCTTTTAAATGACCCCATCGCCACCGCGAGGATGGCGTACGCGGGTCACACACAGGAGAAGCGGCCTGCTGCATTCGGCAGGTCCGGTCCAGTCATGGCCAACAGGAGGATCACCATGCGTAAAATCCGGCAGGTATTACGACTTGCCCACGAAGACGGCGTCAGCCGCAGAAGCATCGCGCACAGTCTCGGGCTGTCGCGCGATGCCGTTAGCGATACCCTCATCCGCGCCGCCGCCGCAGGATTGCCTTGGCCGCTGCCGGAAGGGCTGGACGATGCCCGTCTTGAGCAATTGCTGTTTCCACCTGCGGCATCCCAGGCGCGGCGCAAGGCTGAGCCCGACTGGCCGCTGATCCACAGCGAACTCAAACGCAAAGGCGCGACTTTGCAGGCGCTGCATGGCGAGTACCTCGCCCGGCAGCCGGACGGCATGGGCTACAGTCATTTCTGCAACGGCTACCGCACGTGGGCGAAAACGCTCAAGCGCTATCTGCGGCAGACGCACGTCGCGGGCGAGCGGGTGTTCGTCGATTATGCCGGACCGACCATGCGCGTTACTGATCGCGCCAGCGGCGAAATCCGCCACGCCCAGATATTTGTCGGCGTGCTGGGGGCATCGAACTACACCTATGCCGAAGCACACTGGTCGCAGCGCCTGCCGAACTGGATCGCCGCGCATACCCGGATGTTCGAATTCTTCGGCGGCGTGCCCGCCGTCATCGTCTGCGACAACCTCAAATCGGCGGTCATCAAGGCCAGCCGCACCGAGCCGGTACTCAATCCCACGTACCAAAATATGGCTGACCATTACGGCGCGCTGATCCTGCCCGCTCGACCGCATAAACCCAAGGACAAGGGCAAGGTCGAGAACGCCGTTCTGGTGGTGGAGCGCTGGATACTGTTCCGTCTGCGCCATCGGGTGTTCGGCGATCTCGCCGAACTGAACGCGGCGATCCGGACATTGCTGGATGAATTGAACGCCCGGCCGTTCCAGAAACTGCCTGGCTCGCGCCGATCCACCTTCGAGTCACTCGACCGCCCGGCCTTGCAGGCTTTGCCGGAACACTCCTTCGAATACGCCGAATTCCGTAAGCTGCGGGTCGGACTCGATTCGCGTATCGAGGTCGATGGCTGCGCCTACAGCGTGCCCTTCGGCTTATGCCGCCAAGTCGTCGAATTGCGCCTCACTGCCAACACCATCGAAATCCTGCACCGGGGACGCCGGGTAGCAAGTCACGCGCGCAGCGGAGGCAGCGCGCCGGTAATCGATCCCCAGCATCTGGAACCCTCACATCGCCACTTCAGCCTGTGGGATGCCAACCGGGAGCTGGATTGGACGTTAACCATAGGAGCCAGCGTGCATGGCTTCCTGCAAGTTCTGCTGGCGACGGCGCAGGTTAAAGAGCACGGCTACCGCGCGGCTCAAGGCCTCAAGAAACTTGAAAAATTGCACGGCCCGCAGCGGCTTGAAGCCGCCTGCCGCCGCGCGCTTGAGATCGGTGCCAATGCGCTGTCCAGCGTGCGCTCGATTCTGAGCACCGGTCTGGATCAGCAGGCCAAGACTGAAACCGCCCAGCAGGAAGCGGCATTCGATCACCCGAACGTACGCGGCCCCCGTTACTACCACTGAACACAATGAGGAACCCACGATGCTGACCCAGGACACCCTGCGTAAACTCAATGAAATGAAACTCTTCGGCATGGCACGCGGATTCGAATCCCAGATGGCGAGCGCTTCAGCCGTCCACCTGGGTTTCGAAGATCGCTTTGGCTTGCTGGTCGATCAGGAAACGACCTACCGCGACAACCGGCGTCTCCAGCGCCTGCTGCAGTCCGCGAAACTCCGCGAGAACGCCTGCGTGGAAGACATCGACTACCGGCCTGGACGCGGCCTCGACCGGAGTGAGGTCGCTTCGCTCGCCCTGTGCAACTGGATACGCAACGGACTCAACCTGATCGTCACCGGCCCCACCGGCGGCGGCAAGACCTGGTTCGCCTGCGCGCTCGGCAATCAGGCCTGCCGCCTGGGGCTATCGGTCCTGTTCGCCCGGCTGCCGTTGCTGCTGGAAGACCTGGCGGTCTCCCACGGCGACGGCAGCTTCCGCAAACGCCTCGCGCAGCTCGCCAAGGTCGATCTGCTGATTCTCGACGACTTCGGCATGGCGACACTGAATGCCCATGGCCGCAACGACCTGCTGGAGGTGATCGAACAGCGCAGCGGCGCGCGTTCGACGCTCATCACCAGCCAGCTGCCGGTGGATCGCTGGCATGACTACCTCAGCGGCGGCAACCCGACCGTGGCTGACGCGATCCTGGATCGGCTGGTCAGCGGCTCGCACCGCATCGAACTGAAGGGGGAGTCAATGCGCAAGCTGAAGGCGAGTGGGACGGAAAAGACGGCGGCTGACTGAGAAACAGACCGACCCCACAAACCAACCCGCCCAAGTGGCGGGTTTCAATTGGAATGGGTGGCGGGTTTGAATCAGAACGAGTGGCGGTTTTGGATTGGAATCGCTGGCGGGTTTGAATAATTATAGGTGGCGGGTTTCACTGGAATACGCAGTTATTCCGAGTGTCATTACCTTCGTAAGAAATTTGGATTCTTCAGCATCAAGTTTGACGGGGAGCATGTTCATGCAAGATCCAATTCTTGTTGTAGGAGGCTATTGAGCATGCGCTCGGTTTTCTGAAGCGCTTCGCTCATGCCAGTTGCCTCAGTTAGCATAAAACCAAGTAGGCGAGGCTCCGATCTACAAGATGGCGGCTGAATGCCGGAGCCAAATGCACCATCTATCGCTTGTAGATGCTTGGCAATCGCGCAAGCCGCTAGCGGCGGTACGGCATTTCCAATTTGCTGCGTAACGCTTGCAGCATTGCCATGGAACCGATAGTGGTCTGGGAAAGTTTGTATTCGCGCACATTCACGAATGGTCAGAGGTCTGTGTTCGTGCGGATGAATGAATTCCCTTGGTGCCGCCCCAGTGATAGTGAGGCTTTGCAAGTCCCCATACAGTCTTTTTATTCCGGAAGGTGCGCCACCTCGCTTTTCAGAAGGGGTTCCGTCCATGACACGACGAAATGCACGCCGCTTAAAACTGTCATGCTGATATTCCTCAGGCAAGTTCTTCATGGTCTGCCCTGGCTTGAGCAATGAGTACCGTTCCTCATCCTTGGCATCTGTCGAATGAAAGTGTTCCGTGACGCTTCCAAGGGCGTTTCCAGCACGCATTAATTGTTCAAAGAAATTTACAGCCGCTGCTGTCGAGTAGGGAACTGTCGCTGAGCGTGATCGTGCCGCGACACCTAGCCCCCCAAGCGCTTGATCGAGCGTGGGTGCAAACGGCTTAGTACTCGGCTTTTTTGACTTTCCGGAGTCGTACGAGTAAATCTCGGCGGGCAGGGTGAAATCCATGCCCAAGCGATTGCCTATGATTAGCACGCGCTTTCGTGTCTGTGGAACGCCATAGGCAGCAAGGTTGGTCTTGTGAACACGTACCGAGTAGCCAAGCCCCAGGAATTCACGCACCAGAGCAAAGACATCAGAGCCATGACCTGATGTAAGTAGACCCTCAACATTCTCGAAAATAAACCATCTTGGACGGACTTCAGCGACTATCCGAAGATAGTTGAAAATCAATCGGTTGCGCGGATCTTGTGCGTCACGCGCTCCAGCCGTGCTAAATCCTTGACAGGGTGGTCCTCCAATGACTGCAAATGGTTCCTTTGCGCCCAAGAGTTTCCGAAAAAAACTTGGCTCAACTACCGAAAGATCAACATTGTGGCAAGTGCTTCCTATGTTTTCTTCGTATGTTGCGCAAGCATCTCTATTGATTTCGGCACCACATATCGGCGGTAGCCCGGCGTTAGCGAAACCGTAAGAGAAGCCTCCGGCTCCCGAAAAAAGGGATAAGACTGAATCTGACTTTGAGTTCGTGATTAGCATGACTGTTCTAAATTGCCTCGGGTTTCCCGCAAATACCGCAAGAACACATTCGCTCAGTTATTCACCAATTCGTCCGGTTCATACTGTTGAAGTTTTATGAGCATGCCGATGCACAGTAGCTGATTGATTCATAGATATGCTGGGTTATCCGTCCGCATTCGCAATGATAATCCGGATCGAGTGACCGCTATGAAGGAAATGCTCAACAGTCCGTAATTGGCCGATTGCCGTCGGCCTCATTTTCAACACCAGATCCCAGACAGCCAAAAAAAAGCCCCGCGACGCGCGCGGGGCCTTGGCTTGCCGACTCAATCAGTCGTGATAGCCATGAAAGTGGTGACCATGGTCGTGATGGCGGTCGTCATCTTTCGGGCACGGTGCCGTAATCATGATGGTGCGATCCACGCCGCTGTCCGGATGCTGGACGTTGATGTAGGCGACATTCGATTTGAAGCGGTCGAAATACAGGCCGGTGCTTTCCGCGCCTTTGGTCGAGAGGCTGGCCCATTTGCCAACCGACTCGGCCACGCCGTCGTTGTCCGCATCTTTTGCAAACCACACATCTTCCACGCCGCCGGGCTGGTCTTCGACGATGTAGATATTGCCTTCTGCGTCGATTGCCAGATTGTCCGGGCTGCTGAATGTCGTCCCCACCGGCGCGCCTGTAGCCATGTCTTTCGTGTCACGGCTGGCAAAGAGCTGCACGGTGTTGCTGCGCAAATCGATGGTGAAGACTTTGTGGTTGGTGGTCGTGGCTACGAACAGCAACTGGCGGCCATTCTTCAGCGTCTTGATTTCCATATCTTCGGGGCGGTCGAAATCGGTGCCGAGGAAAGCGGGCAGATTCGGGGTGGCACGGCCATCGAGCACGCTCAGGCCGTTGGGGTCGGTCGACACGACCGCGCCTGCCAAGGGCACGCCGTTGGCGTTGGTCAGCGGCACCCAGGTGGCAGCACCGGTGGCTTCCTTGACGCTGCCATCACCGACGCGCAGCACAAAGGTCTGACCTGCGGCAAAGAAATCATCGCCGTTGTCCGCTGACGGGTTGGCCGAGGTGAATTTGAATATGTGGCTGCCGTTGCGCTCGTCGATGAAATAGAGGTTGTTCTTCTTGTCGAAGGCCAGCCCCTCGTGCGACACGCGCGGCAGGATGTCGCGGTGTTTGAATACGATGTCGGCGGGCGCGGCCAGCGGATTGACAACTTCGAACAGGCGGCCATAGATGCTGGGCTTGGTCGGGTCGTCGCTCCAGGATTCTTCGGCGGTCAGAAAGCTGCCCCAGGGCGTCCAGCGCGACGCGTCGAACGCGACGTGGCTGTTGAGCGCGGGCGCGGGTGCCGGGCTGCTCCAGATAGTTGTGGTCTGCATGGTGCGCAGATCGGTGCGCTGGATGCCGGACTGGCCGGTTTCGAATACGGTGAACAGATAGCGGCCCGCATCGGGGCCGGTTTCGTTGGCGGTATGCATGTCGTAGTTGCCTGAATCGAAACGGCTGACCTGGGCCGGATCACGGGCAACGATCGTCATCTGGCTGAAGTGCGGCGACGACAGGCGATACGGAGCGGACTCGGGCAACGTGGCCTCGCCGACGTCGCCGGTCATGGGCGTGAAATCGCTGAAACGGACGGAATCCGAGGCAAACCCGGAGGCGCTGACGAGTGTCAGGGCTACTGCAAACGATAATTTGTTCATCAACATGAATAACTCCTTGGCGACTGGCTAATGGGTGGGTGTACCGACCTGTGTCAGGGGTACCCCGCCACCCTAAAGGGGCCTCATGTCAGGCATATTGCAGTGCCGTGGAATATTCATGAAGGCGCGGCGGGGTTGCCGCTGGCTGCATAACCCAGCGCTTCGCCTATGCGGCTCGCCATGTCTTTCAATGCGCCCGCCCAGTCCGGCTTGTGACGATCCACCGGGGCCGAAATCGACAACCCGGCGACAAGTTTGCCGTCTGCATCGCGAATCGGTGCGCCGATGCAGGCGACGCCCAGTTCGGCTTCTTCACGGTCATGCGCCAGCCCCTCGCGTCGAATGGCATCGAGCTCCGCCATCAATGGCTCAGGTGCAGTCAACGTGTTGGACGTATACGGTGGCAGGCCCGTGCGCTGTATGTAGCCGAGAACACCGCTCAAGGGGTCTTCGGCCAGAAAAATCTTGCCAACGGCGGTGACGTGCAGCGGCGCGTGCGCCCCCACCACCTGCACTACCTGGATCATGGTCTGGCCGCCCGACACGCGCTCGACATAGACCGCTTCGTCGCCGCGCCGCACGATGAGATTCACTGTTTCGCCGGTGGCTTCGGCGAGGCGGTGCATGTGCGGCATGGCGACCTGACGGATGTTCAGGCGGGCACGTAAGCGATTACCCACTTCCAGCCAGCGCACGCCCAGATCGTATTCGCCTGCGCCAGTTTTCTCGATCAGACCATGCGCGATGAGCGCGCCAAGGATGCGATGCGCGCTGGCGGTATGCAGCTCGGCGTCGGCCGCGAGCCGTGATAGCGACACGGGGCCGGGTGCGCGGGCAAGCAGGTTAACCAGCGCCATGGCACGGTCCAGCACCTGAATCGAGGAATTTGTGTTTTTCATGAAGTGAAAATTTATCACGCAATGTGAAATTTAGTGCACTTCTCTGCTTCAATGCGCTCATGCATTTCATATTACGCAAATAGTTTTCACATTATGAAAGGATGAGCCATGAGCGCCTTGATGCAAAACCAGCCCGAATCCGTGCCTGCTTTCTGCGAGGGCATCCAGTATTTCGCTGACAGTTTCCCGGAAATCGCGCGTCTCGGCGCGACGCCGCTGCTCAGCCCGACCACCTTGGCGCTGCCCGATCCGACGGGCGAGACCGCGATCTATCAGACCCTGCTCGCTGCCGATGCGCTGCGCTATCTGACGCTGCAAATCACGGGCAGCAAATCGTCGGGGCATCCGGGCGGCTTCGCGTCGTCTGCCGATGCAGTGGCGGCGCTGCATCTGCTCGGCCATCGCAATATGGTGACGGAAGTCGGCCACCACGCGCCGGGCTTTTATTCGGCGATGTTTCTCGACACCTCGCTCGAAGCGATGGGCATTCACAATGTGGCCGACCTGCGCGCGCGCTTCCGTGAACAGCACGGTCTGCTTGGCCATCTCTCGGGTGCCATCCCCGGCCTGCTCGCGCCTGCCGGACCGCTCGGGCAAGGCCAGCATTTCGCCATGGCGGGGGCGCTGCTGCACCGGGACAAACTCTTCCCCGTCACCATAGGCGACGGCGGGCTCGGCGAGCCCTACATCATGAGCGCGTTCCAGCACTTCGCCACGGCCTATCCGGATGTGACCAATTATTTGCCGGTGCTGGTGTGGAACGGCTATTCGCAGGAGCACCACAGCATGGTGTCGCTGTGGGACAACGGTCGCATGGCCGCCTATTGGCGCGCGCATGGATTCGACGACGTGCATCTGATCGACGCGCGTGATTTCGCCGACACCCCGAATGCGCCGATTTATGCCGACAGCACCACTTTCGGCTTTGCCGCGCGCATGGCTTTCACGGGGGCGGTTCTGAGTGCTGCCGACAGCGCTGCAAAGGCCGCCCTGTCCGGCCGACGCGCCTGCCTCATCGTCAAGCAGCTCAAGGGCGCGGGTGTGCATGCCACCGGTGCGAAGTCGCACAACCTTTATGCGCACCACACGCTGGAGTCCGACGACGTGAAAGGCGGATTGCAGCGCCGCGCGCTACCGATTCAGGCCTGGAAAATCACGCGCGACAATTTCCGCCACGCGGGCGGCGGTGCGGCAGCAAAAGTCGCGGTGACCGAGACCGAACGCGCGCTGCCTGACCTGGGCACGCTGCCACTGAAAGATTTCGCCCTCGGCGAAAACGCCATACCCACCACCGCCTTCGGCGCACTGGTCGGCGAAGTCGGCAAGCGCGACCCGGCGTTCATCGTCACCAACGCCGATGGCAACGAAGCCTCGGGCATGGCCAACATCAACCAGGCGCTGACGATTCGCCACCCCACCGCTGACGCGCTGTATTTTCAGGGGCCCAGCGGGCAGGTGTACGAGCCGCTCAACGAGGACGCCTGCGCCGGTCTCGCCGTCGGCGTGTCGCTGTTCGGCGGGCGCAGTCTGTGGTGCAGCTACGAATCCTTCGCCATCAACGGCCTGCCGATCTGGCAGACGGTGACGCAGGCGATGGCCGAACTGCGACGCAAAACCCCCGCCACGGTCTGCCTGTTTACCGCAGGAGCACTTGAACAGGGCCGCAACGGCTGGACGCATCAGCGCCCGGAAATCGAGAATTATTTTGCTGCCATGATGCGCAACGGCAACGTGTACCCCCTGTTTCCGGTGGACGCCAACATGATCCAGGCGAGCTACGACTGGGCGCTGAAACAGTCGAACAAAGGGGTGGTCATCACCGCCTCGAAGACGCCGCTGCCGGTGCGCACCACGCTTGCGCAGGGCGTCGAAGCGCTCGATCAGGGCGCACTGACGCTGCAAACGATCGCCGGTGAAAAAACCGTGGTGTTCGCCGTGGCGGGCGACATGGCGCTGCTGCCGGTGTTCGCCGCCGCCGAGGCGCTGAAGCAGGCGGGTATCGGCTCGCGCATCGTCGCCGTGGTCAACCCGCGCCGCCTCTACCGCCCGCACGACGTGCTGTGGAACAGCGTGTCGGAACCCGACGGCACCTTCCTCGGCGATGCGGCGTTCAATGCGCTGTTCGACGGGGATGCGCTGATCGCGGTTTCCGGTGGCCCGTCAGCCATGCTCGAACCCGTGTTGCTGCGCACGCGCGCCGCGCAGCGTGACACCTATTGCTGGAAGCGCGGCGAGACCACCGCCAGCGTGCAGCAGCTGTTCGATTTCAACGGCATGAACGCGGATGCGCTGGCAGCACGTGGGGCGGCGATGGTGGCGTAAAGGCATTTCACAAAGAGGACACGAGGACAAGAGGAAAAAACACTGGGGTTTCTCCTGTCCTCTTGTCCTCCTTGCAAACAAAATGAACCCGAAAATCATTGTTCTCGACGACGATCCCACCGGGTCGCAGACGGTGCATTCCTGTCTGCTGCTGACCCGCTGGGATGTGCCCACGCTAAAGGCTGCGCTGGCCGATGCCGCGCCGCTGTTTTTCGTGCTGACCAATACGCGCGGCATGGACGCCACGCGTGCGGCGGCAGTCACGCGCGAAGTCTGCGTCAATCTCAAGCAGGCACTCGCCGATTACGCGGGCCCGGTGTTGTTCGTATCGCGTTCCGACTCGACCCTGCGCGGCCACTACCCGGTCGAAACCGACGTGATGGAAAGCGAACTGGGTCCTTTCGACGCGACGTTGTTGTCGCCCGCCTTCTTCGAGGGCGGCCGCGTCACGCGCGAGGGCACGCATTATCTGATGGTCGATGGTCAGCCGGTGCCGACGCACGCGACCGAATTCGCCCGCGACTCGGTGTTCGGGTATTCGACGAGCTTTCTGCCGGACTATGTCGCCGAAAAAACCGGCGGCCGCATCCCGGCGAAAGACGTGCGCGTGCTTGCGCTTGCCGATCTGCGTGCAGGTGGCGCGGAGGCCTGGCTGGCGAAGCTCGCGGGCAACGCCACGGGCGTGATCGACGGCGAAACGCCGTCGGATTACGCGCGCTTTGCCGACGCCGCACTGAACGCAGCAGCAAGCGGCAAGCGCCTGCTGTTTCGCAGCGCTGCGTCGCTGCTCACCGCGCTGGCGAAGCTGCCACCGCAACCGGTGCCCGCAGCGGATTTCGCAAGATTGGTGCGCGGCGCGCGACCCGGCGCGGTGGTCGTTGGCTCGCACGTCGCCAAGACCACGTCGCAGCTCGCCGAGTTGCTGAAGCAGCGCGGCACCGTGGGGCTGCCGCTCGACGTGTCGCGGCTGCCCGAAGGGCGCGCTGCGGTGGCCGCGTCGCTGATCGCCAGCGTTGCCCACGCCCACGCACAGGGACTCACGCCCGTCGTGTTTACCAGCCGCAGCGAACGTCACTTTGACAGCACGGCGGCACGTCTGGCCTTTGGCGAAGCGGTGTCGGCCACGCTGATGGACGTGATACGCGGTCTACCCACGTCGCTGGGTTTTCTCATCGGCAAGGGCGGCATCACGTCCAACGACATGCTCTCCAGCGGGCTCGCGCTCACCGCCGCGCGCGTGCTCGGGCAGATTCTGCCCGGCGTGACGGTCGTGCAAACGCCTGCCGACCATCGCCTGCCGCAGATGCCGGTCGTGATTTTTCCCGGCAACGTCGGCGGCAACGATGCGCTGGCAGAAGCCTATCGGCGGCTGTCGGCGTGATGATCGGGCATGTGGCCAAAGCGGCCGTTTTTGAAATCAGCGATGGCTTCGTTGATTTCCGCTTCGCTGTTCATCACGAAAGGGCCGTAGCCGACGATGGGTTCGTCGAGCGGCTCGCCCGCCAGCAGCAGCAGGGACGTTTCCGTTTCGGCCTCAAGATGAAGCGCGCCACCACTGCGATCCAGTTGCACCAGCTGGGCGTCGTGGGCGGTAGTTTCATGGTTGATCCGCACGCGGCCATGCAATACCGCCAGCGCCGCATTCCAGCCTGCGGGCAGATCGAGCGCGGCGACCCCACCCGCCGCCAGGCGCACATCCCACACCTGCATCGGGCTGTGCGTGCGCGCCGGACCCGTGTGGCCAAGATAGTCGCCCGCGATAACGCGCACGCTGCCCGCGCCGCCAGACAGTTCCACAACAGGAATATCTTGCGCATTGATGGCCTGATAGCCCGGCGCCACGCGCTTGTCGCGCGCGGGCAGGTTGACCCAGAGTTGCACCATTTCAAGCTCGCCGCCCGTTTGGGTGAATGTGTCGGAGTGAAACTCTTCGTGCAGGATGCCTGCGCCTGCCGTCATCCACTGCACGTCGCCGGGGCCGATCACGCCGCCCTGACCGGTCGAATCGCGGTGCGCGACTTCGCCCGCGTAGACGATCGTCACGGTTTCAAAACCGCGATGCGGGTGTTCGCCCACCCCGCGCGCCTGCGTGGCGGGCTCGAAACGCGCGGGCCCGGCGTAATCCAGCAGCAGAAACGGGCTCAGCGCCTTGCCCAGCCGCGAATACTCGAACAGCGAACGCACCGGGAAGCCATCGCCCACCCAGTGCGGGCGGGGTGCATCGTGAATACCGAGAACGGTTGGCATGGCAGTCTCCTGAATGAATCAGGAGCTTAGATGAGTTCTGCTTTTGCCAATACAAGCACCCGGCTACACTCCCGGTCTGCCAGAACCCCGCGAAAACCCTCATGCTGACCCCGGCTTTTATCGCGCAACTGCAAACCCTTGTGCCCGGCCACAGCCTGCTGGTCGAGCGCGAAGACCGCGTGCCCTTCGAATCCGACGGCTTATCGGCCTATCGCAACGTGCCCGACGTGGTAGTGCTGCCGGAAAACGAAGCGCAGGTCGCCGCCATTCTCAAGCTGTGCCACGCAGAAAATGTGCCGGTGGTCGCGCGCGGTGCGGGCACGGGGCTGGCGGCGGGCGCGCTGCCGGTCGATGGCGCAGTGTTGCTGGTGCTGGCCAAGCTCAATCGCATCAAGGCGCTCGACCCGCTGGCGCGTACCGCCGTGGTCGAGCCCGGCGTGCGCAATCTGGCGATTTCCGAAGCGGCGGCGGCGCACGGTTTGTATTACGCGCCGGATCCCTCGTCGCAAATCGCGTGCTCGATCGGCGGCAACGTCGCCGAGAATTCCGGCGGCGTGCATTGCCTGAAATACGGACTGACCGTCCACAACATTCTCAAGCTGCGCGCGTTCACGATCGAAGGCGAGCTGCTGGAAATCGGCAGTGAGTCGCTCGATGCCGCAGGCTACGATCTGCTCGCACTGATGACCGGCTCGGAGGGCATGCTGGCGGTTGTCACCGAAGTCACGGTCAAACTGCTGCCGCGTCCGGAACGCGCACAAGTGGTGCTGGCGGCGTTTGACGACGTGGCGAAAGCGGGCGCGGCGGTCGGCAACATCATCGCCGCCGGGGTGATTCCCGCCGGGCTGGAAATGATGGACCGGCTCGCCATCGAAGCGGCCGAAGCCTTTGTCCACGCAGGCTATCCGCTCGATTGCGCAGCCTTGCTGCTGTGCGAAATCGATGGCGTCAACGAAGAGGTCTCGGACGATATCGCGACCGTGCGCCGGGTGCTGCTTGAGTCGGGCGCAACCGACATCCGCACCGCCGAAGACGAAGCGCAGCGGCTCAAATTCTGGGCCGGGCGCAAGGCGGCTTTCCCGGCGGTGGGCCGTCTCGCACCCGATTACTACTGCATGGACGGCACCATCCCGCGTGCGCAACTGCCGCATGTTTTGCGCCGTATCAGCGAAATGAGCGTCGAATACGGCTTGCGCGTCGCCAATGTGTTCCACGCCGGCGACGGCAATCTGCACCCGCTGATCCTGTTCGACGCCAATGTGCCCGGCGAACTCGCCAAGGCTGAAGACTTCGGCGGCAAGATCCTCGAACTCTGCGTCGAAGTCGGCGGCACGATCACCGGCGAACACGGTGTCGGCGTCGAGAAAATCAAACAGATGTGCAGCCAGTTTTCCTCGCCGGAACTGGCGCGTTTTCACGACGTGAAAGCGGCCTTCGACCCGAAGAAACTGCTCAACCCCGGCAAGGCTGTGCCCGAACTGCACCGCTGCGCCGAGTGGGGCGCGATGCATGTGCATCACGGCAAGCTGGCGCATCCCGAGTTGCCCCGTTTCTGATTTTGTAATACATTGGTATTACATTACACACAAGGAGCCTACCATGACACTAACCGTTCGTTTGCCTGACGAAGTAGAAACCTCGCTCGATCGCTTTTGCGCGGCCACCGGCAAAACGCGCAGCTGGGTGGTCAACGAGTCGCTCGCGGCGTATCTGGTGAGCCATGCGCCGTCGCCACGCGCCCTGTTGCAGCAGCATCTGCCCAGCCTGGGCAGCGGGCGCGGCGACCTCGCCGAAAACCATGCCCACATCCTCAAGGACAAACTCAGGAGCAAGCACCGGTGAATGTGCTGGCCGATACCGGCGCATTCGTCGCCATGTTCGACCCCGACGACCGCTGGCATTCGCGCACGCTGGCCGCGCTCGACACGCTGCCCGGCGGTGCCCAGCTCATCACCTCGCTCGCCGTCGTCACTGAAACCACCCACCTGCTGGATTTCGATTTGCGCAACCAGTTTGCGTTTCTCGACTGGCTCGCGGCGGGCGGCGCGCGGGTGCGCGACATTCCGCCGGAGGGCATCAAAGCCTGCCGCGCACGCATGGAAAAGTACGCCGACCGCCCCATGGATTTTGCCGACGCCACGCTGGTCTGGCTCGCCGAACAGGAAGACCTCACGCAGGTGATGTCGGTGGATGCTGATTTCGACGTATACAAAATCGGCCGCAAAAAACTGGTCAATTTAATCAGCCGTGTCTGAGTCCCGCCGTGCCTAACCCCACCGTGTCTGAATCTCTGGCAGAACGCATTCGCGCTGCGTACGCGGCTTCCACCCCGCTAGTCATACGCGGCCACGGCTCGAAGGATTTCTACGGCAATCCCGGCACCGGTGACGTGCTCGACACTCGCGCTTTGACGGGCATCGTCGAATACCAATCCAAGGAACTGGTGCTCACCGCACAGGCGGGCACGCCGCTGACGGAGATCGAAGCGGCGCTGGCGGACAACGGCCAGATACTGGCGTTCGAGCCGCCGCATTTCAATGGGCGGGGAACGCTCGGCGGCTGCGTGGCGGCAGGGCTGTCGGGGCCGCGCCGCCCTTATGCCGGGGCGGCGCGCGATTTCGTGCTCGGCGTGCGCATGATCGACGGCACTGGGCAGGCGCTGCGTTTTGGCGGCCAGGTCATCAAGAATGTTGCCGGGTATGACGTGTCGCGCCTGATGGCGGGCAGCCTTGGCACGCTCGGTCTGCTCACCGAAATTTCGCTCAAGGTGCTGCCCCGACCCGCAATGGAAACCACGCTGCAATTCGCACTGAACGAAGCCGATGCGATCCTGAAAATGAATCAGTGGGCGGCGCAGCCGATGCCGCTGTCGGCGACCAGTTGGCATGACGGCGTGCTCACGCTGCGGCTGTCGGGTGCGGCCGCAGCGGTGCGCGCGACGCAGGCTCGGCTCGGTGGCGAGACGCTCGCCGACGCAGCGGCAGATTTCTGGCAGCGCCTGCGCGATCTAAGCCACCCGTTTTTTGCCACCCTCGCACCCAACCACAATCTATGGCGGCTGGCGGTGAAATCGAGCACGCCGCCGTTGCAACTCGGCGACGCACAGTGGATCGAATGGGGCGGCGCGGTGCGCTGGCTGATCAGCGATCTGCCTGCTGCTGCACTGTTTGCTGCCGCCCAAAGCTGCGGCGGCCATGCCACCCTGTTTCGCGGCAAAGCACAAACAGGCGGCGTATTCGCACCCCTTTCCCCCGCCTTGCTCACGTTGCATCGCAACCTCAAACAGCGCTTTGACCCGCACGGCATTTTTAATCGCGGTCGGATGTACCCGGATTTTTGACCATGCAAACCACGCTCGCCCCCCAATACCAGAACACGCCCGAAGGCGAGGTTGCCGCGAGCGTGTTGCGTTCGTGCGTACATTGCGGATTTTGTCTCGCCACCTGCCCCACCTATCAACTGCTCGGCAACGAACTCGATTCGCCGCGCGGACGCATCTATCTGATGAAACAGGTATTCGAAGGCGCAACACCCACCGCTAAAACCCAGCTGCATCTCGACCGCTGTCTCACCTGCCGCAACTGCGAAACCACCTGCCCATCGGGCGTGCAATACGGCAAATTGCTTGATGCCGGGCGCGCGGTCGTTGAGCGTGCCGTCGGGCGCAGCGCGCGCGCAAGCGTGACGCGCAGCGCGATCAAACACGGCCTGCTCGCTACGCCGCTGTTTAATGCAGCGCTGAAAATCGGTCAGACAGCACGTGGTGTGTTGCCGGATTTTCTCAAGGCGCATATCCCCGCCGCCGACCCGGCCAGCGTGTGGCCGCAGCCACGCCACAGCCGACGGATGCTGGTGTTGCAAGGCTGCGTGCAGCCCGGCCTCAAGCCCAACATCAACGCCGCCACCGCGCGCGTGCTGGATCGACTCGGCATCTCGCTGATCGTCGCCCCTGAAGCGGGCTGCTGCGGCGCGCTGGCGCATCATCTCAACGACCACGACGACGGCCTGAACGCCATGCGCCGCAACATCGACGCCTGGCTGCCGCATCTGGACAAGGGAATCGAAGCTATTGTCATGACCGCCTCTGGCTGCGGCGTGATGGTGAAAGATTACGGCTGGCAGCTGCGTGACGATCCCGCGTATGCAGAAAAAGCCGCGCGCGTGTCAGCCGCCACACGCGATATTTCTGAAGTGCTACTTGCCGAGCGCGACGCGCTGGCGCAGTTGGCTACGCCCCACGTGCCGCGCCCGCGTATCGCCTGGCATCCGCCCTGTACCCTGCAACACGGGCAAAAGCTCAGCGGTGGCGTCGAAGCACTTCTGACACAGGCCGGATTCGAGCTTACGGACGTCGCCGAAAAACACCTGTGCTGCGGCTCGGCCGGCACCTACTCGATCCTGCAACCCGAGATCGCTGGTGCGCTCAAGACACGCAAACTGAACCACCTGCAAGCCGGGCAGCCCGAGATCATTGCCACCGCCAATATCGGCTGCCTTACCCACCTGCAATCGGGCAGCGCGGTTCCCGTGAGGCACTGGATCGAACTTCTGGATAACGTGTTTCCCCCATCCTGAACCAGATCGAGCGCGTCGCCTGCGGCTTTCGACGACGCGTTCCGCAGGGTCTGAAAATGGTCAGAAGCGGAACTTCAGTCCAAGAAGCTGACCGTCTCATGTTCGGCCGAAGCTGCCAGTGGCGCTCTGGTCAAATCAGGTCTGCTATGCGCCGCACACCAGTCGTTGAATTCGACAAGCCGCTAATTGGGTGAGTCTCCTCTAAGACTGTGTCTGCGAGTTCCTAGGCCTTCCCGCTGGGTTGTGTGTATTCGGCAATTCGGAAACAATAATTATTTTCCTAGCCTGTCATGCTCCCGACCACCTGGTATCTTCTCGGCCAATCAAAGACGCTTGCCCCCATGGGTGTGCGTAGAGTGGTCATCGCCGACTTCTCTTGGGTGTTGTTTCGTACAGCGAGTGGCCAAGCACGGCTTGTTATTGATCGCTGTGCTCATCGGCATGTACCTCTCTCGGCTGGGCAGGTGTGTGGCGAATCCATTGAGTGTAGATACCACGGGTGGCGTTATGCGGGAGATGGCCAACTGGTGGCTGTGCCGGCCCTTGGCGCGGGTGCAGTGCCAGATTGCAAGTTGGATGCTATGCAGGTCACCGAGGCGCAGGGCTTTATTTGGGCCACCCAGTTAAATACCTCATCCCTTCCGCCACAGTTTGTTCATGTTAACGAAGCGGGTTGGACGAGCTTTGTTATGGAATCGACCTTTCCCGCCAGCGTCGAAGCGTGTCTGGAGAACTTTCTAGACTGTCCGCATGCGACATTCGTGCATCGCTACTGGTTTCGTTCTCCAACAGCTTCCCCGGTTCAGGCTGAAGTGCGACATCTGCCTGATGGTGCAGAGGCCGAATATTTTGAGGAGCCGCGCAAGCGCAGCCTGGTTTGGGCACTGCTTTCACCGCGGAAGGGTGCGATGCGTCATGTGGACCGGTTTATTGCACCTGCGACGAGCCGCGTCAGCTATGAATTCCCCTCCGGGCTAACGTACGTCATTACTTCCCACTGCACGCCCATCGATGAAAGTAATACTTCCGTCACGACGGTGATCAGCTTCAAGAGCAGATGGGGCGCTTGGGTGAAATGGTTTTTCGCACCGCTGGCGCGCCGTATCCTGCAACAGGATATCGATATGCTCAAGCTGCAGGCGCAAAACAGAGGTCAGCGCGGTTTTCCTGCTGCTGTATCCACACAGGCCGATTTGCTCGGTCCTGCCATATGGAACTGGCGGCAAGCCCTCAAGGAGGGGCGCATGCCTGCGCCCATGAAGGATAAGCATGTCACCATCCATCTCTGATTTGCGCCGTACAGGGTTGGCTTTGGGAGCCCTGCTGATTGTGACGATCCTCTTTGGCTACGGACAGAACCGCCTTGGATTCATGGGTGGCCGGATCGCCTTGCCTAAACTGTTATGGCTGGCAACTGCGATCTGGGCCTGGTATATCCAGCCTCTTCTGCTGTTGGCTGATTCCCGCCTGAAGGGTCTTGAAAGACAGGCGATATTGGGCCTCATTCTGCTGATGGGGGTGAGGGCGGCCGCAGAAGGGGGCATGCTCTATGGCACCCGAAACTGGAGCCCGATGTATGGCGTCGCCTTTAATCTCCTGGCGATGGCCTGGTTGGCCTGGTCCGCTTGGCGAAGCAGAGGTCTGCTGGCGGCGCATCTGTTTGCGCTCTCGCTGATGTTCGTTCCCGAGTGTGGCTTCGCGCTGTATATGAAAAGCCAGTTTGTCACTGAGGGGGTCGCGCCGATCTATTTTGTGCCAGACGACCCACGCTACCACGTGATCCTCCAGTTGACCTGGGCGGCGGTGGTGGTGTCTTGGGTGTGGCAGTTGTATTTCTTTCGGTATTGGTTATGGCCGCGCTAATCGTTCAGCGTCGAAGGCCCGGGGAGTTGAGTCATGGGGAACGCGATGAACTGTATGATCTTTACGCTAGGCATTATGCCGCGACGGATCCAGCACGCTTCGTTGCAGACTTAACGATCAAGGATTGGGTATTGACCCTGCACCATGGAGCAAGCGTGGTGGGGTTCTCCACCCAGGCGCTGAGGCAGCATGTTTCTCAATCTGGCCAAGCATTGCTGGAGCTGTTCTCTGGCGATACTGTCATTGACCCAGCCTATTGGGGCAGCCAAGCACTCAGCACAGGATTTGCCCGCTTGGCTGGCCGTCTTGCGCGCGAGCACGCACCGCTTCCCATCTATTGGCTGCTGATTTCAAAAGGCTATCGTACGTGGCGTTATTTGCCCCTTTTTGCCCATGAATATTGGCCTAATCCCGGCTGCCCTACGCCGCCTGCCAACCAGGCACTGTTAGATGAGCTGGCCCATACAAGGTTTGGTGCCGCTTATGACTCATCCAGCGGACTACTCCGGTTTGCCGATTCGCAAGGCCATCTGCAACCGGAGTTGGCTACGGTTCGCGCGGACCTGGCCGAGCGACCGGAGATTCGTTTTTTCCTGGAGCGCAACTCCGGTTATGTCCGAGGCGACGAATTGGTTTGTCTGACACAGCTGACGCCCGGCAACTTGCGGGGGCCTGTCTTGCGCGCTTTTATGTCTGGATGGCATGAAGCGCAGTGAACTAGCGCATCGGGTGAGCGGCCAGTCCGCCGCGCTTCAGGCCAGCGCCCTGAGTTGTGCTGCGGTGCAAGCACGCCAGTGCCTTGGGATCGTCGAGCAGCAACTGCCTACTCGTATGGCACAGGCCCTGGGGTTGGCGCAGGTACGAACGGTGGAGGACTATCGGGCGCGTGTGCCCTTGTCGACATGGGAAGACATCGAACCCTGGATTCGGGACGAGTTGGACGGCATCGCGGGCAGTTTCCTGCCGACCCCTCCACTGGCGGTGGAACTTACGGGCGGCTCAAGCGGCGGCCGCAAGATGGTCCCCTACAACGCCAGCCAGCTCGCAGCCTTCCGCTTGGCTGTGCTGCCCTGGCTGGACGACTGGTTGAGTTGCTGGCCCCAGTTGGCGCAGCAGAAATGGTGGTGGGCCATAACACCCGTGGGTCGTGCTCCTGCCGCAACCGGTGCAGGGATACCCATTGGCCTGCCCGGCGGGGATGCCGCTTACTTTGGAGCAGAGCTTGCTCCGCTACTCATGGAACGGCTGGTTGCCCCTTATCAGCTGGGTGGAATGGCCGATTTGGCTGATTGGCAACGTGCCACGTCCGCACACTTGCTGGCCTGTGAAAACTTGGGGCTTTTGTCGCTGTGGAGTCCGTCCCTGCTGTTGGGTTTGCTGGATGGCATCGCCCGTGAGTCAGACCTGCTGCTGAGCTGGCTGGATGCCTGGCCGTTGAGTGATGTGCCCGCACCCATGGTGAGCGCCAGCCGCCGCAGGGCCTTGCCAACACTCATTTCCGAAGGGCCCGCCGCCCTGTGGCCCGAACTGAGCTTATGCAGTTGCTGGACGGATGCCAGCGCCATTCGCGATGCCCGTCTCCTGCAGCAGCGATGGCCCGGGCTTCACCTGCAGGGGAAAGGCCTGCTGGCGACCGAAGGGGTCGTGACCGTGCCGCAAACAGGCTTGCCTGCGCCTTTGTTGGCCTTGAACAGCGGGTTTTTCGAGTTTCGTTGCGATGACGGCAGCATGCTGCTCGCCCATGAACTGGATGTGGGGCTGGAAGCTGAAGTGGTGATGACCACCTGGGGAGGGCTGCTGCGCTATGCAAGCGCCGATCGGATTCGCGTGGACGGTCATCTAGGTCATACCCCGCTGCTCACCTTCTTGGGGCGCCAGGGTGGCGTGTCGGATATGTGCGGCGAAAAGCTCAGCGAGACGTTTGTCGCAAGTGTGCTGGCTTCGACGGTGCCTGGCTTCGCAATTCTGTTGCCGGATCCGGATCGCCGCTGTTATCAACTGGTCGTCGATGCATGCGATTCGAGTCTCGACATGAATGGATGCCAGGCAGCAGTGGAAGCGGCGTTATCGGCCAACCCGCAATATGCCTACGCGCGTTCTCTGGGGCAGCTTTCCGCGTTGCAGGTCCGCACCGTGCGTTCGCCGCTGGCGCAGCTGCAAGCATCGGCCATGGCTTCCGGTCGCCGATTGGGCGATCTCAAACCGCCCGCCTTGGGCGGTGAAAAAGAGAAGCGAGTGTTTGATGCGCAGTGATCCTATCCTGCTGCTTCCGCTTGGTTCACGTGTTTTACGTACGCCCATCCGAGCGCGCCCATGACACGTTATCGCATTCGCCTGGCCACTCGAGAAGATGATGCGGCATTGCGCACTCGCATGGCGGAAGACGTTCTGCATGGGCAGATCAGTGTGAGTTTTCGCCGAGAGCCGGACTACTTTGCTGCAACGAAGCTTTTTGGCGATCAGGCGCAGATCGTGGTTTGTGAAAATGGCGATGGCCGAATAGTGGGCTTGGGGTGCCGCCATATCAGGCAGTCTTATCTAAATGGGATCCCGTCGCGAACCGGCTATCTGTCCGACTTGCGAATCGCGCCCGACATGCGGCGGGGGACATTGCTTGCGCGAGGGTTCCGATTCATGCGCGCGTTGCACGATGCCGATCCGGTTCCGCTCTATTCGACAGTTGTTCTGGACGGGAATGAGGCGGCGTTGAGCGCACTGACCCAAGCCCGGGTGGGCTTGCCCGTTTACAGCCCATTGGGGCGCATGCTTACGCCGGCTTTGCACTTGGACAGGGTGCACCGTATACCAAAAGTCGCTGGCGTAAACATCCGTCGAGCGAGTGCAGCTGACCTGATACGTGTCACTGAATTCATGCGGCGGGAGCATGTACGCAAGCAGTTTGCACCCGTCTGGGATGTGGCTGCGTTGACTGCGCCAGGCATGAGCCGGTTGCGCATAGAGGATTTCTGGATAGCAGAACGCGGCGATACGCTATTGGGGACGCTGGCAACCTGGGATCAGCATGCTCTGCGACAAACGCATATTGAGGCGTATTCGAAGTCGCTATCCCGGATTCGTCCGCTGTATAACCTGCTGGCAAAATTCTCGCCCCTCAAGCGTTTGCCAGCGCCGGGCGAGCGAGTTCCCTATCTTTACCTCTCCGCTCTGGCCATTACCGGCGACAGTCCGGCGGTGTTTGCCCAATTGCTGGCCACGGTGTGTAACGCTATGCGCTCCGGACCTTGGCACTACGCGATCTGCGGATTGCATCAGCGCGACCCGCTGGCGGCCGTACTCGAGAACTACCGCAGAATCGAAGCCGCTGGACTGCTGTTTGCGGTTCATTACCCGGAACAGGCCAACGCCTTTGCTGAACTGGACAATCGCGTTCCCTACGTGGATTTTGGGGTGATATAGCGTCATGCAACAAATGTCCTACCCTGCGACCGCGCTTCCCTACCTGCCGCCATGGTCGGATCCTCGTTGGCGTTTTCTCCTGCTGCTCGCTCTCTATGTCACCCTTGGCATTACAGCGCTGGGTTTTAATCGCAGCCCGTTTCAAGTCGCTCTGACCGTTGGGGCAACGGTCGCGCTCGACCAAGCCTTCCATTTCCTGTTGCGACGCGGACAGCCGCCCTTGTTCCCGCTGTCTGCTGCCATCAGCGGCCTGGGGCTGTCGATTCTGGTGAATTACGCCCATGGCTTGTTGCTGCCCCTGGTCACCGTGTTCCTCACCGTCGCCGGGAAGTACCTGATCACCCATAATGGCCGGCACATTTTCAACCCCACTCTGTTCGGCATCACTGCGGCCTTGCTGCTCGGCCAGGGGATGATTTCGGCCGCACCTGCGTATCAATGGGGTGGCAATCTAGCGGTTGCGGCATTTATCGTGACCGCAGCATTTCTTGTCTTCGTCTTCCGAATCAGCCGTTTATGGCTGATGCTCGGATTTCTGGGGTTTTACACGGTTCAACTCGCATTCCGAGCGTGGCTGACGCGCTACCATGTTCCACCGGAGACCCTGTTCATGGGGTTGCTGACGTCTCCGGCATTCTATCTATTCATCTTCTTCATGTTGCCGGACCCGGCAACTTCCCCTGCAAGCAGACGAGGCCAGTTGGCGATGGCTTTCGTCATCGTTCTGGTCGATTTTCTGCTGCACCTGAAGCAAAGTTTCTCCACGTTATTCTTCGCAGGCTCAGCCTGGTATCTCGGGCGCTGGATATGGCTGCATGGCCAAAGTCTGTCGTCAGAACGATGGGCTTACTTGAGCCGCTTTCAAGCCTGGCTACCCCGGCTGCTGCTGATTGGCGCAATCGGAGGCCTGGGAGCATGGTGGTTCATGAGCGCGATTTCACAGAATTCGGCAACACCAGACTTCACTCTTGAAGAGATCCCGGTGACGCAGTCAGGCCTGATTGGCGAACGAGGCGATGTCCTGCAGCAGCTGGACCCCCGTATCGCCCATATCGGGAAATGGGTGCTTTCGGTGGGCGATGCCGTAGCCGTGGCCGACGTGAACAATGATGGTCTGCCAGACCTATTCCTGACCTATCCCCTCAAGCGAAGCCAGGATCGGGCGGCTCTTTATCTCAATCAGGGTGGATTCCGATTCGCACGGGTGCTGCTACCGGCCCTTGAAGAATTTGTCGCAAAACCTGGCCTCCATGGTCTGCCGTCCGGCGCCCTCTGGGTGGACATCGATAACGATGGCGATCAGGACCTGCTGATTTTGACGGGGTATGGAAAACTGCGTTTCCTCAAAAGCCAGTTGATCCAGACGGGCAAGCTTGCCTTTGTTGATGACACTGACAAATGGGGGCTAGGCAACGTGCATAGTGTGGCCCTTGCGGCCAACGCGCTGGACTGGGATCGTGACGGCCGTCTGGACATCATCATCGGCCAGGGATTCAACCCCTATTTATCTGGCTATCCAAAACCAACGCCACTCAATGTGTTTGCTTTACCCCAGCCGGAATACACCGGCGATCGCCGCATGTTCAATTTCATGCATCAGACCTGGTACAACGCCAACAATGGAGGGGGGGTGCAGCTCTGGCACAACACCGGCGGCACCTTCTCTCGACAAGACCCCGCCGAAAAGGGGATTGCCGGCCATCGCTGGACCCTGGCCATCGGCACGGCTGACTTCAATGGGGATGGATGGCCCGATCTCTATCTGGCCAATGATTTTGGTCCCGACCAGCTGTTGCTTAATCGTCATGACGGCCGCTGGCAGGCCGTTACCGGTAACTTGGTCGGTACGATTGGCCGGGACACGTATAAAGGTATGAACGTCACCACAGCCGACTTTGATGGCAACGGATGGCCCGATGTGTATGTGTCCAATGTGCACCACAAGCTTCAGGCCGAGGGAAGCCTGCTTTGGTTAAATGATGGCGTGACCGCAAGTGAGCCTGGCCGTTTCCTTGACGAAGCCATGCCAAGGGGCGCACTGAACGAACGGCGGTTTGGCTGGGGTGCTGCGGCGGGCGATCTGGACCGGGATGGGCGTATGGATATTGTGCAGGCCAACGGCATGGTGGACAACGCCTACGAACCGGATGCCCCGCAAACGACCTGCCCAGACTACTGGTATTGGAACGAGAAGATCGCGCTGACCGCGCCCACCGTGCATGGTTTTGCTGATCGTTGGGCCGATTTGCGTGGGCGCTGTATCTTCCCTGCAGAGCAAAATCGTGTGTACCTCAACAAAGGGCGATACTTTGTCGATGTGGCTGATAAAGTGGGATTGCAAGAGCGAAACGTGAGCCGCGCTGTTGCGTTGGCCGATTTCGATAACGATGGTGCGCTGGATGTGCTGATTACGCGGCAGTTTGCTCCGGTGGCACTATATAAGAACAAGGCAGCGAAAAAAGCATGGATCGGAATCGATCTGGTTGGTAACGGCCGAACATGCAACCGTGATGCCTTGGGTAGCAAGGTGACTGTTGTAGGCCCCGAGGGGCCTCAGGTTCGTGAGCAGGTTGCCGCCAACGGGTTTTCAGCACAGAGTGAGCATCGCCTCTTGTTTGGGCTGGGCGCCACGGCGCCCCCAAGCTCTCTGACAGTCACAGTCGAGTGGTGCGGCCACGGCGTGCTCCAGGTGTTCCGCTTGGAAGCCAACCGCTATCAACGATTGGTGCAGAAATAATGGATCGCAAAGCTGTACGCTATTGGAATTACCCTTTGCCCTAACGATGGAGATGCGCCATGTTGAAACGCAAGACGGATTACGAAGTGTTTATTGATGTGCATTATCTAGTGCTGCCAGTTCGGATGTTTTGGTCTTCTATCAAAATGACCATTGGTGGCTTCTTCCTGGCCTTGTTGCTGTTTCCCTTGGCGGCGTATGCAGGAGACAAACCCACCGACGCCCAGGCGCAACAGTTAGTGATTCCGCAGCCGACTTTTGCCGAATCCACGCCCGAGCAGTTGCACCAGGAACTTCGCGTGCTCAAGGAGACGATGGAAAAGGCTTTGAATGAGATGGACATTGAAACCGTCATCGCCAATGTGACCGAGGATGTTGTCTTTACGACGATGAATGGCGACGTTGCACGGGGGCGCGATGGCATCCGGAAATATTTTGAAACCATGATGAAAGGTCCGAACCCCCGGGTGACTAGTGTTCGCGCCAAATTTGAAGCTGACGACCTGTCTCGCCTTTACGGCAGAGATTTCGCAACATCCTTTGGGTCGAGCAAGGATCACTACACGCTTGCGGGCGGCGAGTCCTTCGTCGTAGAGGCGCGTTGGTCTGGAACGATGGTGCGTCGCGATGGACGCTGGCTCATCGCCAACTTCCATTACTCGACCAATATGTTTGACAACCCTGTTCTCGATGCCCAGCGGAAAGTGATGTTGTTGGTCGCATCAGGCGTTGCGGGGGTACTGATGATCATCGCCTTCTTTGTCGGACGTGCCCGCGGCCTCAAGCGCGCAAAGTGAGCGCAGGATTGATTTCACCTGCCATGATGGCGGGTGCGGCACCTCTGCCAGACTGGCCGGATACGTGGTACGTGGTTGCACGATCGTCCGACGTTTCTCGCAGCACGATTTTCGATGGAAGCATCGCCGGTAAAGCTTTTGTCATATTCCGCACGGAAACCAAGGAACTGGTCGCGCTGGATGCCCATTGCCCCCATATGGGCGCTCATCTTCGCAGCGGCAAGGTGGTGGGTGACAAACTGCGATGCGCGCTTCACCATTTCGAACTAGACCGAAATGGGATGGTTAATGAGCACAAAGCTTGTGCTGGTCGGAAGGCGCGCGCTTGGCCGGTGGCTGAACGTTTTGGGTTGGTATTTCTGTTTGCGGGGAACGGTGCGCCACCGAAGCTGCCTTGCCCAGAAAACGAGTATGCATGGAGTGCTGGGAGGCCTGTTGTGCTGAGGTCGAACTGGCATGCCATGATGGCGAACGGATTCGATATCCTCCACATGGCAACGGTACATCAACGTGAGCTGGTGATGCCGCCCATTTTTTCTGAGCCTGTAGATGGTGCAGTCCATTTCAGCTACACAACACGCGTTCTGCCCGGTGGGGGCATATCGAGTTGGCTGATGAAACGTTTGTCGAATAATCGCATCCGTGTGCGACAAAGCTGCTACGGCACCATCATGCTGGTGGAAAGCGATCTTGGCAGAATACGATCCAGCGCCATTTTCGGCTTCATCCAGGAGGGCGACCAAGTACGCGCCTTCAACGCCTGTGGCACGATGAAAATTGGCTTGTTCTGGCGATGGCGGCTTCTGCTCACACGCTGGTTCTACTTTGCGTTTCTCCGCAAGGATTATGGGGTGATCGAGGATATGCGGCTGGTCATCGATGGCATTGAAGATCCTGGTGTACGGACCCTTGGCGATTTTCTTCGATCGTTGCCCGTTCTCCGGTGAGGGCTCTCCATGAGCAGCCAGAATAAGCCTGGTTATCCGATCCCGGAACGCCTGAATGCTTTCCTGTTGGTCCTTGCCTCGGTAGCGAGTGCGGCCCTGCTTTTTTTTGCGTCCCATTCAACCAGTACGCTCACACTTATTGTTTGCGCCATCGCGTTCTCGTTCACGGCGAACACGCTCTTCTCGCTGTTGCATGAAGCCGTTCACAGTGTTTTCTCGAGCCGGCGCATCGTCAATGTCTGGGCCGGGCGCTTCGCTGCTGCGTGGTTTCCGACGGGGTTCTCGCTACAACGCGCCTTTCACCTGACGCACCACAAGAACAACCGCTCATCGCTCGAGCAGTTCGACATCCTGCATGAAGGCGATGTGGAATGGCTGAAGTACGCCCAGTGGTATGCCATTCTTACGGGCATTTACTGGGCCGTAACGGTGGTGGGCGTCCTTGCCTATCTGCTGGTGCCTCGCATGCTTCGCATACGATCGTTGCGAGAAGATCAATCAAAGGTTGCCAAACAGACCAGCTCACTGGCCTATCTTGCCGCGCTCGACGATCTGAATCCGGTGACGGCCAGGCTCGAAATTGTCTTCTCGATCGCTTTCCAGGGTCTGCTGTTCCTGGTCTTGGATCTGTCCGTGGTGGGGTGGCTTGCGTGTTACGTGGCGTTCGCCATCAACTGGAGCTCACTGCAATATACAGACCATGCCTTTTCCCCCCTGGACCCGCGAAATGGCGCGTGGAATCTGGCAGTCGGGCCGATTGGGCGGGCTTTTTTTCTTAACTACCATGCTCATTTGGCCCATCATCAACACCCAGGTGTTCCTTGGGTACATCTGCCATCCCTAATTCCACCCGGCTCACCGCAGCCCAGGTTTTTTCGCGTATGGACCGAGTCATGGCGCGGTCCCAGAAGGGTTCACGAATTGCCCGCTTTAGCCGACGAGGCCTCAGCCTTACAGCCGTTCTGGGCGCTACCTTCCGGCCTGGATGGCCGTTTGGCAGTCGGTATGACGATTCTGTTCTGTGTTCTGTTTGTGCTTTTCTATGGGGGCGCAAGCCAGCTGGGCACAGCCATCCCTTGGCGTTTCGAGGTCTCCCTGCCTTTCGAGACGGCTATCCCATTTGTTCCGGAGGCGGCAGTCGTCTACTTATCCCTGAATATCCTCTTGGGGCTGGCTCCATTCGTTCTCCGTAGCTGGCAGGATATCTTCCCGCTATTGGCCGCCTTGCTAGCTGAATTGGTCATCGGCACGATGGTGTTTCTTGCCTTGCCCATTCACACAACGTTCCCAGAGCGATCTGCCGATGGGGCGATAGGTGCCATCTTCGCCATTGCGGACGCGATCAATCTCGAGGGCAACTTCTTGCCGTCTCTTCACGTGGCCTTTGCAGCAACGGCAGTACTCGCGTTTGCCCAAAAAACCGGCGCGCTCGGCCGAGCTGCGCTGTATGCCTGGGCATGCGCAATCGCGCTAAGCACGATACTCATGCATGAGCACCATGTTCTTGACGTTGTCGCCGGGCTTCTGCTGGCGGCTTTCGCTTGGCGTGTCATTGGCAAGTGGGCGGGGCGCCCCGAAGTGCTCGCTGCCGTTGATGTGGAATTGCTGTGTTTCCGTGACATGTGGCAGTTTGGTCGCCGCCACAGGCGTTATGGGTTGATCGCGCTCTCCCTCGTTTACGATAGCCTGCCCAAGTGGCGAGCTACGCGCGTACTCCGGACGGGTTTCTGCTTTCTCCAACATCTCGATGACTTGCTGGACGGCGATCGCCCGTCTGTAAGGGAGCCGCTAGAGGTTGTGGACGAGGTCGTGCGAGCAATCCAGACCGGGCGCTACGGAGAGAATGAACTGATGCGACTGGCCAGCGCTTTTGTTTCAGATATCAGGGCAGTGGGGGGCGAGGCTACAGTAAGAGACGTGCTGAGCTTGGTTGCGGTCATGCGGCGTGACCGCTGTCGGGTGATCGACGGCACCATGCTCGATCAGGACTCACTCCGCAAGCATCATCGTGAGACTTTCAGGCTTTCCATCGATCTGATGCTGACAGCCAGAAAGGCCGAGTTGCGCGCAAAGGACGTTCCAGAGCTGATCGAATTGCTAGGCTGGTGCTCGACGATGCGCGACCTGCGTGAGGATCTACGCGCAGGCATTATCAATATCCCGGCAGAAGTGCTTGAAGCCGCTCGATCGGAGGGCCTCCGCTCCCTTGATTATGGTGCAGTAGTTGCCACCGAGGCCGTGCGTGACTGGCTTAAGCAGGAAAGGATACTTGCCCAAAAGCTCCTGTTGGCAACCGAGAGCCGGCTTGGTGCGATTGGCGGCCGAACTGGGGCATCATCGCTACGCATCTTTGCACGGTCCATGCGGGGCTTTATGCGCCGCCGCTTCCCCAGGTTGTTTCCTTCAATAGTTGCGGTAGATTCGTCACAAATTTAATGGATAACTTTGAGCTAAGGGCGTTGACCGGCTGAGAAGGTAAAGAGCCAGACACTCAAAGTAGCCAGTAAGTTGACTGAAATGTTCTGGTTCTGCTGCAGAGGAAACTAAATAGCTACCGTTCGGTGAGATTTCCTGGCCTACGTCCGCTAACGAACCCATAGCAGAAGCAGTTGGTTCAAATCTCCAGCGGCGGCTCTGGCCGAGCAAGAGACGTTAGTCGCACACCGCGCTAACTCCCGCTATGTGCGAGAGCAGCTGCTCAAACACCTTCAGCCAGTAGACAAGTCTTCCGGGCGGTTGAGATTCGCAAACGCAGCGGTATCAAATTCAACTTGGACGGAGGGGAGCCCGGCCTGCCAATGCCGCACCGCCCGTTCACCGCGCGCCAAAAACGCAGCGAGCGCATCGCGCTGGTCGGTACGCACGATGAAGCAGGTGTGATGGATTCGCGTGGCGTCTGCGGCGACGGCGAGAGGAACGTGGTTGTGCTGCGCCGCTGCCAGCAGGCGCGCGGCGAGGTCGGTGGGCAGGTGCGGGGTGTCGCACGGCACCACGAGCAGCCAGTCGGTTTCCACGGCGTGCAGCGCTGCCAGCACCCCGGCGAGCGGGCCAGGAAAATCGGGCAGGGTGTCGGGCAGTACACGACAACCCCATTCGGCATAGCGGTCGAGGTTACGGTTTGCGCTGATGACGACTGTATCGACCTGCGGCAGCAGGGTTTCCAGCACCCACGCCACCAGCGGTCGCCCCCGGTAGGCGATCAGTCCCTTGTCGGCACCGCCCATGCGGCTGCCTTGCCCGCCCGCGAGGATGACGGCGGCGACGCTCGGTTCAGGGTCGCCGGGCATAGAGGTGAAAGCGGTCGGAGCGGTCGCCCGGCCGCGCGCCGTCCCACACTTTGGCCCAGCTGGGCGAAATGTGCGGTTCGATTCCGCGTTCGCGGGTTTCTACCAGCAGCCAGCGGCAATCCATGTCGGCGGGGATGAGTTCGCGCTGGCTGTGATACACCAGCAGCAGGCGCTGTTCGTTGCGTACCTGATGCGTCTGTACGCATTCGCCAGCGGGTACGCGGGCAGCGAGTTGCTGCGCGACGCTGGTGTAGGCCAGCCGTCGGTCGAGCGGGGCGAGAAACAGCGCCATCAATAAACACCAGATAAAGGTGATGCCTGCCGTCCACACCAGCATCGGGCGCAGCGGTGAGCGTTCCACCCGCAGCAGGAATCCCGCCCACGCCAGCGTCACCAATAAACCCAGCAGGGTGACCCACGGACGCCATTCGCCGACGCCCGTCATGCCGAGTTTGGCGAGCCGCCGTGCGAGCCGCGCGGGGGTGCCCAGATCATGCGCGCTCCAGGTAATCCAGAACACCAGCCCGATGGTGCCAAACAGCATCAGCGCGAACCACAGCAGCGCGTTGGCCGCGCCGCGCCGCAAGCTCAGCAGGCCTGCGCCACCGAGCAGCGCCAGCGGCAGCAACAGCAGCAAGCCTGTTTTTTCATTGGGCGCGTGTTCAAGGCTGGCCAGTGCCATCAAGCCGAGCCAAGCCAGTGCGGGTAACCACACACCCGCTGTACGCGCTTGCCGTCGCGCGCGATACAGCGCCCACAGCGCCAGCGGCCAGGCGGGCCACGCATACCAGCCGAGTATGCCCGCGTAGTAGCCGGGCTGGCGCTCGCCCTGCCAGCGGGCGAGCGCCAGCGCCTGTGCGGGCGGCACGCCCTGACTCTCCAGCCACAGCAGCCAGCCTGCGGTAAACCCCAGCGCGCCCACGATGGCCCAGACCAGCACACGTCGTGTGGGAGCGGTGCGGTATTCGGCAAACAGCAATGGCGTGAGCGCGGCCAGCCCCAGCAACACGCCCGCTTCAAGCGCCCGTCCGGTGAGCAGCAACAACACCGCGCCCCCACCGAGCAACACGCCCCCGCTGCGGCGATGCGGTAGCTGCGCGAGCCCCGCCAGCATCAGGGCGGCAGCGGCGAGGGCGGCGGTGACGGGGTTGAGCTCGTGGCCGCGCACCAAGAGGCCGATACAGCCCAGCAGGGTGAATGCGGCGGCCCAGCCGGCCTGCGCGTCGTCATAAAAATACCGTGCCGCATGAGCCGTTGCCCACAGTGCCAGCGCGACAAACACGCCGGAGGCGAGCCGCGCGCCGTCTGCAAAATCAAGGAAACCGGACGTCAGCCAAGCGGTTGCCGTCGCCACGGCGTAATACAGTGGCTGCGTCAGCGCTGCGCTAAAACCATGCTGCTGAAGCTGCCAGAGCGTGACGAAGTGCTCGCTGTCGCCGCCTTTCCAGGGCGCGTGGCCGACCAGTCCTGGCAGCAGCCAGGCGGCACAGAGCAGCAGCAGCCCTGCGTGCGGGCGCGAGAAGCGAAAATTACTGAACAATTTTCAGTAGCTGGCTGGGGCGCGGTTCGCCGGAGGGATACAGGTCGTTCATCAGCCGCAACTGGCTTTCGGCGTCGGCTCCCAGTGGCGACGAGCGAGCCAGCGCCGCCATCGTCGTGCCGGGCTGCGCGGTCGTCAGCTTGATGACAAAGGGACGCGCGGCCTGCCGTTCGGCGGCAGAAATCGCATGAAAGCTGTTGATGGCCGTGCGCAGCGTCGCGCGCTCACGGTTGTAGACCGTTTGATCTTTCGCCATCCCGGCAATCAGATACTGTGTGCTGTTGAACACCACCGCTGCCACGACCACCGGTTTGCCCTGCTGCGCACCGGCGGCAAATGCCGCCGGATAGCCCGAGAGATTGCCGTTGTCGTAGCGCGCACCGGCATCCAGCTTCAGCGATTTTTGCAGCGTTTCCAGTGGCTTGTCGTTTTTCGGGCCCTGTTGCAGTTCGAGCAGCGCGTCGCCTTGCGGGCTCACCGCCATGACCCGGTCGGGGCGATTCTGCACGCGCCAGCCCGGCGGAAACTGAAGCGCCAGCCCGAGTTTGTCGTGCAACAGCGCGTTGCTGCGAATCACACCTTGCTCGGGGCTGTCGCCGAAATACACCCCGTCCATTTTTTTCAGCAACTCGTACTGGCCATCGCGCGGATTCGTGACTTTGTATTTGGCCGCTTCACCCACCACCTGTTTCAGCCGCGTGTCGTTGCTGGGGTGTGTGTCAAAGGTGCCGTGATAGGTTCGCGGCTCACGACCGTCGCGCTTGGCTTGTTCGGCGGCGAACAGTTCCTGATTTTTCAGCACGCCGATCACATCGATCATCGCTTGCGTGTTGTAGCCATTTTTCGCCAGATATTCTGCGCCGAGGCGATCCGATTCCAGCTCGTGTTCGCGGCCATAGCCCGCTGTCAATGACTGCGCCAGTGTTTGCAGCAACGTCGCGCCCTGCTGGTTGTTCAAGCCGGGCACCAGAATCGATCCGAGAATCGCGCCGACGCCCGCAGCGGTCGCCGCACTTTGCTGGCGCACACCGTGACGCGCCGTCACGTGGCCGATTTCGTGGCCGATCACACCCGCCAGTTCGGCTTCTGAATTGAGATACGCCATGATCCCGCGCGTGATGTAGATATAACCGCCCGGCAACGCGAATGCGTTCACATCCGGGCTATCGACCACAGTGAAATGCCATTGCAGATTCGGGCGATGGCTCTGTTTCGCCAGTTGCTGGCCGACATCGTTGACGTAGGCTTGCAGCGCCGGATGATCCAGCGGCGCGTATTCCTTCAGCACATCCTTGTGTGCCTGCGCCCCCATCTGGATTTCCTGCGCTTCGGACAGCAGCACAAAATTCTTGTCGCCCGTCACCGGGTTTTGCGCACAGTGGGTGAGCACCAGCGCGCCAAAGCCGATGACGGTAATACGGCGGAAAATGGATGCGTTCACGGAGAAGCTCGCTTTAACGGGAATGCCGGAATGATAGCGCCGGGCGCGGATACCCGCAGCCCCCGCACGTAAAACCTGCGCAACAAACATGAAAAAAGCGGCCTGAGCCGCTTTTAACCTGCCACGCGCTGCCCGGAAAGGGCAACCCAGAGGCGTTTACTTCATGCCATAACGCTGGCGGAATTTCTCGACGCGACCCGCCGTATCGACAATCTTCTGTTTGCCGGTATAAAACGGATGACACAGCGAACAGACTTCCACCAGCAGCTTGTCTTTGCTCATGGTGGAGCGGGTTACGAAAGTGCTGCCGCAGGAGCAGGTCACGGATACGTCTTTGTAATCGGGATGAATGCCGGATTTCATGGCAAAACCTTAAATGGGTTGGATTCGGAGAACGCGAGACTATAGCGGAATCGGGCGCGGCAATCAAGTCTGCCACCTCAAATGCAAAATAACACTGGATTTAACCTGAAACGCCGCTAGCCGCGTCGCTGTTTGACGCTAACGCCGCTAGCCGCGTCGCATGGAATCAAAGAAATCAGCGTTGTTCTTGGCCGCACGGATTTTATCGACAAGAAACTCCATCGCTTCCATGTCGTCCATCGGGTAGAGCAGCTTGCGCAGTACCCACACTTTTTGCAGTAACTCCTGCGGGATCAGCAATTCTTCGCGGCGGGTGCCAGAGCGGTTGACGTTGATCGCGGGGTAAAGGCGTTTCTCGGCCATTTTGCGGTCGAGGTGGATTTCCAGATTGCCCGTGCCCTTGAATTCTTCGTAGATCACGTCATCCATCCGGCTGCCGGTATCGACTAGCGCGGTCGCGATGATGGTGAGGCTGCCGCCTTCTTCGATGTTACGCGCCGCACCAAAGAAGCGCTTGGGCTTTTGCAGCGCGTTGGCGTCCACACCACCGGTGAGCACCTTGCCGGAGGCGGGCTGCACGGTGTTATAGGCGCGAGCGAGGCGGGTAATCGAGTCGAGCAGGATCACCACGTCTTTCTTGTGTTCGACCAGGCGTTTGGCGCGCTCGATCACCATTTCGGCGACTTGCACGTGGCGGCTGGCGGGTTCGTCAAACGTCGAGGCAACGACTTCGCCGCGCACCGTGCGGCTCATTTCGGTCACTTCTTCCGGGCGTTCGTCGATCAGCAGTACGAACAGCACAACGTCAGGGTGGTTCGACGAAATCGCGTGCGCAATGTGTTGCAGCATCACGGTTTTACCCGACTTGGGCGGCGCGACGAGCAAGCCGCGCTGGCCTTTGCCGATGGGCGCGACGATATCGATGATGCGGCTGGTGAGGTTTTCCTCGGCCTTGATGTCGCGCTCGAGTTTGAGCGGCTCGTCCGGGTGCAGCGGCGTGAGGTTTTCGAACAGGATCTTGTTTTTGGTGGCCTCGGGCGGCTCGCCATTGATCTTGTCGAGCTTGGTCATCGCTGAATAGCGTTCGCCATCCTTGGGCGTGCGAATCTCGCCCTCGATTTTGTCACCGGTATGCAAGTTGAAACGGCGAATCTGCGATGGCGACACATAAATGTCGTCAGTGTTGGCCAGATACGAGGCTTCGGGCGAGCGCAGAAAACCAAATCCGTCCGGCAGCACTTCCAGCACGCCGTCGCCGAAAATCGCTTCACCGCGTTTGGCCGCCGCTTTCAGAATCGCAAAAATCAGTTCCTGCTTGCGGAACCGGTTGGCGTTGTCGATACCGCAGGTGGCAGCGATTTCGAGCAGCTCGGTAATGGGCTTTTGCTTAAGCTCGGACAGGTACATGGACGAGACCTGACGGGGCTCGCGTGCAGGAGCCGGATCGGAGGGAGCCGTCGTCGGCTCATCGCCAGCGTTGTCTTCAGAAATCATGTCGGGTGGCAGGTTCTCAGTGGGCGCGGCGCGCGGACGGCCTGAGCGCCGCGCCCGGAAAAGCTTGGGGTTAGATGTTGCTGTCAACGAAAGCAGTGAGCTGGGATTTGGACAGAGCGCCAACTTTGGTGGCTTCGACGTTGCCATTCTTGAACAGCATCAGGGTGGGGATGCCGCGAATGCCGAATTTGGGCGGGGTCGCCTGATTTTCGTCGATGTTGAGTTTGCAGACCTTGAGTTTGCCGGCGTATTCGCGGGCGACTTCGTCGAGAATGGGGGAGATCATCTTGCAGGGGCCGCACCAGTCGGCCCAGTAATCAACCAGCACGGGCAGGCCGGCTTGCAGGACTTCCTGCTCAAAAGAATCGTCGGAAATGTAATGAACATGCTCGCTCATCAGTGAAGCTCCTGTTTGATGGATGCGGGGGTCGGCTCAGCGCCGGGGGAAAGGTGGGAGATAAAAACGGTAAAGCTGGAAAATTCGGAGTTGTGCCGATATCCTACCTCAAAATTACCGGCATTTAGCAAGTCCGGCATTTCTTCCCCTTATTCAGGACTAAACCGCATGACCTACGTCGTTACCGATTCCTGCGTGAAATGCAAATACACCGACTGTGTCGATGTCTGTCCCGTGGACTGCTTTCACGAAGGCCCCAACTTTCTGGTGATCGATCCCGAAGAGTGTATCGACTGCACGCTTTGCGTGGCCGAATGCCCGGTCGAGGCGATCTACGCCGAAGACGATGTGCCCGATGACCAGCGCGCCTACATTGCGCTCAACGCCGAGCTGGCCAAAGGCTGGAAAGTCATTATCGAACGCAAAGACGCGCTGCCCGATGCCGACGACTGGGCGGGCGTGAAAGACAAGCTGCAATACCTGGAACGTTAACGCGCCGGTGGGAATCGTCACGATTCCTGTAAAGGGCAACGCGCTGCCCGCCGCCGTCGCTGGCTACCTGCTCGACCACCATGCCGACCGTCTGCCGGATTGTTCCGGGTTGACGGTGCTCGTCTCCAATCATCGCGCCGGGCAGGATTTTGCGCGCGAACTGGCGCGCGCGGCCAGACAGCCCGTGCTGATTCCGCCCCGCATCCTGCCGCTCAAAAGCTGGGCGGAAACGGTTGCGTTGCGCGCGCCCGCGCCGCAGGCACAGCGACTGGCCCAGCTGCATGGGGTATTACGGCGCACCGACTGGCTTGGCAAAATCGACAAGTGGGCGCTCGCCAATGAGCTGCTCGGGCTGGCCGACGAACTCTCTGCCGCGCGGCTGGGCGGCGAGTTCGCGTCGCAGATTCGCGCCCTGCGCGCCGACGCGCTGAGTCAGGAGACGGCGCTGATCGAAGCCGTGTGGCAGGCGCTCAACAGCCAGGGCCACGACCCGCAGGCACGCTATGCTGCCGCGCTCGATACGCTGGTCGCGCAGTGCGCCGACCCTCCGCAGCCGATCCTCGCGTATGCCCTCGGCTCGCTCACCGCAGTCGAGCAGCAGTTTCTGCAACGCTGCGCCGAACACGCTCCGGTGACCCTGTTCGCGCTGGCGACCGACCCCAGTCAGGCGCTGCCCCATACCCTGCATCAAGCCTGGGCTACCACCGAGCCCCCGCTGCGGGAGCGCGCTGCCGGGTTGGCAAGCGCTTACCTAGAGTCGCCGCTGCTGGACCGGATGCGCCTCTGCCCCGCGCCGCATCTGGAAGCCGAAGCGCGCGCCGTCGCCGGCTGGGTCGCCGAACAACTGCACGCCGGGCGGCGCACCATCGCGCTGATCGCGCTCGACCGCGAAACCGCGCGCCGCGTGCGCGCCCTGCTCGAACGGCTCGACGTGCTGGTCGCCGACGAAACCGGCTGGACACTTTCGACCACCGCCGCCGCGGCTGTCATCGACCGCTGGCTGGAATGCGTGGCGAGCGACTTTCCGCATGTCGAACTGCTCGATTTGCTGAAGTCGCCTTTCCTGCTGGGCGATCTCGCCGCGCGCCAGGATCAGGTGCTGCAATTCGAACTCGCCCTGCGCCGACAGGGTATCGCGCAAGGCATGGCCGACATCGGGCGGCTGGCATTTGCCGAATTCAGCGGAGATTTACCCGGCTGGCTCGCCGCCCTGTTCAATGCCAAACAGCACTTCGCGCAAACCCGCGCCCCGCTCGCCGTCTGGCTCGGCCGCCTGATCGACAGCCTCGGCCAGATCGATGCCACGCTGGCCTCTGACGCCGCCGGTGCCGAGGTGATGCAAACACTCGACAACCTCCGCCACGAACTGGCCGAGGACGGCGAAAAATACAGCTTCGGCGAATGGCGGCGCTGGCTCAATCTCGCGCTCGAATCCGCCACGTTCACCGATCACAGCGTCGCCAGTCCCGTCGTGCTCACCTCGCTGCCCAACGCGCGTGGCAGGGTATTCGAAGCCGTCGCCCTGATTGGGGCCGACGCCCGCCACCTGCCCGCCGTGCCCGCGCCCGGCCTGTTTTCGCAGGCCACGCGCGCGCAGCTCGGCCTGCCCACCGCCGCCGAAGCCGCCGCCACGCTCGCCGACGACCTCATCCCGCTGCTCGCGCAGGGCGTGTCGCTCATCAGCTGGCAGAACTGGCACGACGACGAGCCCAACCCCGCCTCGCCGCTGGTGCTGCGGCTGCAAGCCCTGCATCAGGCCGCGTGGGGCACGGCGCTCGCCACACAAGACGAAGGCGCGCCACCCGCCCGCCCCGGGCCACCGCTCGCCGCCAGCGCGCAACCCGCGCCCAGCGTTGCGGCCACGCACCTGCCGCGCCGCTATTCCGCCAGCAGCTACCAGACGCTGATGGATTGCCCGTATCGCTTCTTCGTCAAAAGCGTGCTGCGCATCGACGAACTGCTGGAGGCCGACGACGCGCTCGACAAAAGCGACTACGGCAACGCGCTGCATCGCATTCTGAAAAACTTCCACGACAGCGCGCCGCCGCCCGAGCGCGACACCGCACTGGCGCGGCTGGGCGAAATGTCCGCCGCCGAGTTCGCCGCGCTGCCGGATTACACCGCCACCGTCTGGCGCAGCCAGTGGCAAAAAATCCAGCCCGCCTACATCGACGCCTGGCTCGCGTGGCAGGCCGAAGGCTGGCACTACCGGTCCGGCGAAACCGAATTTTCAGTCACACATCCCGTGCCCGGCCTCGGCGACATCACCCTGCATGGCCGTATCGACCGGGTAGACACGCGTGGAGATGCACAGGCCGTGATCGACTACAAAACCAGCGCCGCCAGCAGCCTCAAAAAGAAACTCAAAGACCCCGCCGAAGCCGTGCAGCTACCGTTTTACGCCTGGCTCGCCGAAGCCGCCGCCGCCTACCTGCCGATCAACGAAACCCCGGTCGCACCGCTCGAACTGGGTGGCGAAACCGACGTCGATGCCATCAGCCGCCGCCTGCCCGATTTGCTCACAGCGATTGCGTCGGGCGCTGGATTACCTGCGGCCGGCGTTGAGACCGTGTGCAAGTATTGCGAAGCGCGCGGGGTGTGCCGGAAGGGGATGTGGGCGCCATGACTCGTGCCTACTACTTCAAATCCATCAGTGAATATATGGCCGACAGTGAAAACTTTGTCCTCGGCGAGCTTGCGAGAAAACATGAGTTTGCGCTGGAAGAGCAGCAGCGTAATGCCTGGCTAACCCAGATTCGCGCCACGAAAAAATGGCTGGCGGGCACCGACGGCCATATTGCTTACGAGTACAGCATTCCGAGGATGGGTAAACGCATCGACTGCGTAATCATTTCCGGTGCCGTGATATTTGCTATCGAATTCAAGGTTGGTGCGACTGTGTTTGAACGTCACGCAATCGACCAGGTAATGGACTATGCGCTGGATCTCAAGAACTTCCATGAACGAAGCCACCAGCGCATTGTGGTGCCCGTTCTTGTCTGCACGGCTGCTGAAGAGCCTGTCTACGCGCTTTCGCTGTATGACGATCGTGTCGCCAAGCCTATCTGCACAAATGGCAATTCACTTGCCACGATCATTGCCCAGTTTCCCCGCGCAAATCAGGATAACGATATCGATGCCAACGCCTGGCTGGCTTCGGTCTACAAGCCTACGCCGACTATCATCGAGGCCGCGCAGGCGCTCTATCGAGGGCATAGCGTGGAGGAAATTTCCCGGTCAGATGCGGGAAAGATCAACTTGTCACGCACTGCAAAAGCGATTTCAGACATCATCGACAGCTCAAAACAGAAGCGTCAAAAATCAATCTGCTTTTTAACGGGTGTACCGGGTGCCGGAAAAACATTGGCCGGACTAAATCTGGCGAATAGCTGGCATAACGTTGGGGGCTCTGAACACGCAGTTTTTCTGTCGGGTAATGGACCGCTGGTTGATGTGTTGAGGGAGGCCCTCGCCAGAAATGAAGTCGCTGTAGCCAAGGAAAATGGGCGCCAGTTACGTAAAGGCATGACACTTTCCAAAGCAAAGGCGTTTATCCAGAACATCCATCATTTTCGTGATGATGCGTTAGCCACAACGGCAGCTCCCATTGAGCGCGTAGTGGTTTTTGACGAGGCGCAGCGCGCCTGGTCTCAAAAACAGACTGCTTCGTTCATGAAAACTAAAAAGGCAAAGTCGATTTTAATCAATCTGAGCCCGAGTTTCTGATCAGCGTGATGGATCGCCATCCCGACTGGGCAACCATCATCTGCTTGATTGGCGGCGGGCAGGAAATCAACACCGGTGAAGCCGGCCTGCGTGAATGGTTTGAGTCAATCAAGCGCTCTTTCCCGCACTGGCATGTTTACGTATCTGCACAACTGGGCGGTCAGGAATACATGCCTGACGGAGCGCTCTATTCAGCTGGAGACCTTTGCACCATAACAAGCAACGAAGATTTGCATCTCGCGGTATCGATCCGGTCTTTCCGTTCAGAAAAACTCGCCGCATTTATAAAGGCCCTACTGGATTGCGACCTACCACAGGCGCGCACACTTTATGCTGAAATCCGCAATGATTACCCGCTAGTTATTACGCGCGACCTGACGACGGCCAAGCAGTGGCTGACAAACCGGGCGCGTGGGACCGAGCGTTATGGAATGGTCGCGTCGTCAGGTGCCATCCGATTAAAACCTTTTGGAATTAACGTAAAGGCGTCCATTGATCCCAAAAACTGGTTTCTGAACGACAAGGCCGATATTCGTTCGTCGTATTTTTTAGAAGACGTTGCCACGGAATTTGACATTCAGGGCCTTGAAATTGATTGGGCGTGCGTGGCATGGGACGCCGATCTCAGACATGACGGCGATAGCTGGGCATACAAATCGTTTCGCGGCACCGCATGGCAAGGCGTCAACGATCATGCCGCTCGTGTTTATTTGAAAAATGCTTATCGTGTCTTACTCACACGGGCACGCCAAGGCATGGTGATCTTTGTTCCTGAGGGGGAAAAGGCCGATGCAAGCCGGCAGCCCGAGTATTACGACAAAACCTACGCATATCTGCGCGCGATTGGCATTGAATTTCTTGATCAGACGATCCCTGGCTAACGACAACCATGGCCATCCCCCTCGATACGGCAACCGCCCTCTCCCCCACCCGCTCGGTCGTCGTCGAAGCCTGCGCGGGCAGCGGCAAAACCTGGCTCCTAGTGTCGCGCATGATTCGCCTGCTGCTGGCGGGGGCTGCGCCGTCGGAGCTGCTGGCGATCACCTTCACGCGCAAGGCGGCGCAGGAGATGACCGACCGGCTGCATGAATGGTTGCAGTTGCTGGCGCTGGAAGACGATGCGACGGTGCGTGCGTTTCTGCTCGAACGAAAAATTCCCGAAAATGAAATCGACACGCTGCTGCCGCGCGCACGCGGGCTGCTGGAAACGGTGCTGACGGCGACGCCGGGGCCGACGGTGACGACTTTCCACGGCTGGTTTCTCGATCTTTTGAAGCGCGCGCCGCTGGAGGCGGGGCTGCCGTGGGGTGCGCCGCTGCTGGAGCGCGAAAAGCTGTTGCAGGGCGAGGTGCGGGATCGCCTGCTGGCGCAGTGGAGTGCTGCGCCGACATCGCCCGAGGGCGCGGCGCTGCTGGCTTTGCTGGACGAGATCGGCGAACACAATCTGCGCGCGCTGCTGAATAACTTCATCGCGGCGCGCGCGGAGTGGTGGGCGTTTACCGGCGCACAGCCTGATGACACCCGGCCCGATCCGGTGGACTACGCGCTGGCGGCCTTGCGCGCCAGCCTGCCCGACTTGCCTGCCGATCCGGAAAGCGATCCGCTGGCCGGGTTCTGGTCAGACGACTTGGTGACCGCGCGGGTAAAGCGGGTAGGGCGGGCGCTGGAGCAGGGCACGGAGACCGAGCGCAAGAAAGGGCGCGCGATACAGCAGGCGCTGGCCGATGCGGATATTGACGCGCTGCGCAAAAAAATCCTCAAGGCCGACGGCGGACGACTGGCAAGCAAGGCGACCAAGGGTCTGCTCACTGCGCTCGCAGCCGACGCCGACACCTTTTTGCGCGATTACGACACGCTGGAAACCGCACTCGAAGCCATCGCCGCGATCCAGACCGACCAGCGCATCTGGCAACTTAACCGCCATGGCCTGCGGCTCGGCCACGCCTATCTGCTCGCCTATCAGGACGCCAAGGCGCAGCAGGGCGTGATCGATTTTGCCGATGCGGAATGGCTGGCCTGCCGCCTGCTGCAAAGTGAGGAACACGCGCCGGGCTTGGCTTTGAAGCTCGACGCGCGCTACCGGCATCTGCTGCTTGACGAATTTCAGGACACCAATCCGCTGCAATGGCAGGCGCTCTCAACCTGGCTGACCGAGGCGCGCCAAGCTGAGGGAGATAGCGCCGACAGCGCGATGACGGTGTTCATGGTGGGCGATCCGAAGCAGGCGATTTACCGCTTCCGGCGCGGCGAGGCGCGGGTATTTACCGCAGCGGCGACGTTTCTCGAAACGCATTTCAACGCCGCGCGGTTTGCGCACAACCAGACGCGGCGGCTGGCGCCGGATGTCGTCGCGGCGCTGAATCACGTGTTTGCCGACGAAGACTGGTTCGAGCCGCACACCCAAGCGCCAGAAAACGCCGCGCGCGCGGGGGCGCTGCGCTGTCTGCCGGTGCGGGTCGAGAAAACCGACACGGCTGATTCCGGGTCGTTACGCAATCCGCTCACCACACCCTTGCCCGAAGCTGATGACAAGGCGGTGCATCTCGAAGCGCAGATTTTCGCCCACACGCTGCGCGACGAGGTGCTGGGACGGTGGGCGGTCGGCGACGGCCACGCCGCGCGCCCGGGCGACGTGATGGCGCTGGTTAAAAAGCGCACGCATCTGGCAATTTACGAACGCGAACTCGAAGCCGTTGGCATTCCCTTCATCACCTCGCGGCGCGGCGGCCTGCTGCACGCGCTGGAAGCCAGCGACCTGATCGCGCTGCTCGAAACGCTGCTGCTGCCGCACGCCGCTCTCAAGCTGGCGCACACGCTGAAAAGCCCGGTGTTCGGATGCAGCGACGACGATCTACTGGCGGTGTTTGCGGGGGACAAGCCGCGCGGCTGGGAACGCCTGCACCTGATGGCGCAGCAGCCCGACTGCCCGGCCACGCTGCAACGCGCCGCGCGGCTTCTCGCCAGCTGGCGCACGCATTGCGGCGTGCTGCCAGTACACGACCTGCTCGACCGCATTTATTTCGAAGGCGATGTCGAGGCGCGTTACGCTGTCGCCGTGCCGTCCGCGATGCGCCCACAAGTGGCGGCGAATCTGCGCGCCTTCATGCAGCTGGCGCTGACGCAGGACGGCGGACGTTATCCCACGCTGGCAGGGTTCATCCGCGAGCTGGCGTCGCTCACCGACGACGCTGACGCCGCCCCCGGTGAAGGCGTGGCGGCGGATGGCGAAAACGCGGTGCGGCTGCTCACCATCCACGGCGCGAAAGGACTGGAGGCGTCCATCGTCTGGCTACTCGGCGGCAGCGACCATGCGCGTGCCGACAGCTACGCGGTGCTGGCGCCATGGCCGCCGGAAGCGCCCTGCCCGGCGCATTTTTCGCTGCTCGGTAAAGCAACCGATGCGGGCAGCGGGCGCGCGCACTGGCTCGACGACGAAGCTGCACTGGCGCAACGCGAAGCCGACAACCTGCTCTACGTGGCGCTCACCCGCGCCAAGCAGGGGCTGATCGTGAGCGGCGACGCCACCAAAAACGCCTGGGTCGAGCGCGTGGCGGCGGCGTGGCAAGACGCCAGCTTGCTAACCGACTTGCCGTGTGCCGCGCGTGCGGAAACCGTAGCCGCCGCACCCCCGCCCCGTGCGCGCATGGCCGCACCTGCTGTGGGTCAGCGGCTGTCACCGCAGCAAGACAACGCTGCCACCCGCCAGGGTGAGTTGTTTCATGCCTGCCTTGAAGCCCATGCGCCGCCCGGCAACCCCCGCAATCTGCCGCAACTGGCGGCGCGGCTTCAGCTGGCCGCCGTGCTGCCGCAGATTGAAATCGCCGCCCGCACGTTGTTCGGCCTGCCCGCGCTGGCGCGTTTTTTCGACCCCGCGCAATACCGTCGTGCGCACAACGAGCTGACGCTGCTTGATGGCGAAGGCCGTCTTCAGCGACTCGACCGGGTGGTGGAATTCGACGACGCAGTGTGGGTGATCGACTACAAAACCGGCGACGACAGCCGCGATGCCACCGATGCGCTGCTGCGTGCGCGCCATGCACCGCAGCTGGGCGGCTACCGTTCACTGCTGGCGGCGCTTTACCCCGGTCAGCCCGTTCATGCCGCGCTGCTGCTGGCCGACGGACGGCTGGTCAATATGGCTGAAATGTAAAAAGACGGACGAGCACCGACAACATACGGCGGCTTGCGCCACACTGGCAGCTGTCCAGATTTCGGGAGTGCGCCATGTTGCGATGGTTCAGTGTGTGGGTGCCTACGGTGTTGCTGTCGGGCTGTATTTCATTCAATTCCAGCGAGTCGCCTGCTGCGCCGGATTACGTGGCGTTCTGTCAGGAAAAAGAAGCACAGTGCAAAGACATTTGCGCCGAGGCGGGGGTGCAGATGTTCTCGTGCAAGGCCGCGCCGCGCGAAGGGCTCGACTACCAGTGCCAGTGTAAAAAACCGGGGCTGAAACTTTGAACGACAAGCCCTATTCCGAATCGTGTGACCAAAACCGCGAGCCGATTCTTGCGGTGCTGCGCGAGGTGTTTGCCGATCGTGCGTATGTGCTTGAAATCGGCAGCGGCACTGGGCAGCACGCCGTGTATTTCGGCAGCCAGTTGCCGCACTTGCGCTGGCAAACCGCTGATTTGCCGCTGCATCATCAGGGCATCCGCGTCTGGCTGGCCGACGCCGCGCTGCCCAATGTGTTGCCGCCGATTGCGCTCAATGTCAGCCAGATGCCCTGGCGCAATGGCCGCTACGATGCGGTGTTTTCGGCAAACACGCTGCACATCATGAGCGAGCCGGATGTGACGCAGTTTTTTGTGGGCGTGGGGGTGGCGCTGGAACCGGGTGGTGTGCTGGTGGTGTACGGCCCTTTCAACTACAACGGCCAGTACACTTCAGAGAGCAATGCGCGTTTTGACAGCTGGCTGAAACAGCGCGATCCGGCCTCCGGCGTGCGCGACTTCGAGGCGGTCGATGCGCTGGCCTCGGCACAGGGCCTTGTTTTGCAACAGGATTACGAGATGCCCGCCAACAACCGAACGCTGGTCTGGAAGAAAATCGTCTGAACATCTCGCTCCGCGCGTCGGCTTTGCTATAACAAAACAACGTTATTGCAGGAGAACGCCATGCGCATTGCCGAACTGATCCAGCGCTGGGCTGAAGAAGCCCACAGCCGCACGGCCGTCCGTAGCTATGCTGCGCCCCTGCCGCTGCGGGATGCCGCCCGGCTCGAAGCGCTGCGCGTGATGTACCCCAACCGCAGCGAATCGCAATTGCTGGCCGATCTGGTGCGCGCCGCGCTCGACGAGCTCGAAGTCGCCATGCCTTACGTGCCCGGCAGCCGGGTGATCGCCGAAGACGATTACGGCGACCCGATTTACGAAGATCTCGGCCCCACGCCGCAGTTTTATTCGCTGTCGCACGAAATTCTGCGCAAACTGACCGTCGCCCCGACCAGCAAGTAATTGCTGTCGCCAAATTTTACATTTCTGTGACTTCCGCGCCGGATAACCGGCCACAAGCCGTGCCCACGCTGGCGTTTACATTTCTGGCACAGGCGTTGCTTGGGGTATAGGCATAAAAAATAATGCGGATGAACATCATGTATCTCGGACCTGCCTTCCTGTTTGCGGCTTTTGCCAGTCTGTTTTATGTCCCCGGCTTTCTGGACATGCCCCTCGCCACATTGACGGCGCGAGATATCCTCGCGCAGTTGATGTTCATGGGTTTCGGCCTGATCGCGCTCGCGGCCCTCGCCCGCTCGATCGAGTTGGACCCGGTATGGCCGTGGCGTCCGGAATTCCGCCGGATGATGCACTGGCTGATGGGTCGCACGCATTAATCTACGCGAGTCGCGGTAGCACTGGCTAAAATGTCGGCTTTGCGTTTTGCGAAGCCGACATGCCTGTCCATCTCACCGCCCCCGATCCCGCTTCCCTGCTCCCAATCGCCGGGCTCACGCTCGGCATTGCGTCTGCCAGCATCAAGAAACCCGGTCGGCGCGACATCACGCTGATTGCGCTGGCACCCGGTTCACGCGCGTCGGGTGTGTTCACGCAAAACCGCTTCTGCGCCGCGCCGGTCACACTCTGTCGGCAACACCTGACGAGCGGCGCTATCCGTGCGCTGGTCATCAACACCGGTAACGCCAATGCGGGCACGGGTGAACAGGGACTGGCACGCGCGAAGCAGACCTGCGACGCCGTGGCCGCCTTGTTCGACATCGCGCCGGAACAGGTGCTGCCGTTTTCCACCGGCGTGATTCTGGAGCCGTTGCCCATCGACAAAATCCTGCCCGCCTTGCCGGATGCCAAAGCCGACCTCGCAGCCAGCCACTGGTCTGAGGCCGCGCACGCGATCATGACCACCGACATCGTCGCCAAGGGCGCGTCCACCCAAACGCAGATCGGCGGCCAGACCGTCAGCGTCACCGGTATCGCCAAAGGCTCCGGCATGATTCACCCCAACATGGCGACCATGCTCGGCTACGTCGCCACCGATGCCGCCGTCTCGCAGGCGGTGCTGAATCAGCTGGTGAAAGAAGTGGCCGACGTATCGTTCAACTGCGTCACTGTCGATGGCGACACCTCCACCAACGACAGCTTCATCCTCATTGCCACCGGGCAGGCAGGCCATGCGGAAATCACCGACCTCGCCAGTGCGGATTGCATCGCGCTGAAAGCCGCGTTGAGCAAAGTCTCGATCCAGCTCGCGCAAGCCATGGCGCGCGACGGCGAGGGTGCGACCAAATTCATGACCGTGCAGATCGAGGGCGGGCGCAGCCACGCCGAGTGCAAGCAGATTGCCTACGCCATCGCGCGTTCGCCGCTGGTCAAAACCGCCTTTTTTGCCAGTGACCCCAACCTGGGCCGTATCCTCGCCGCCATCGGCTACGCAGGCGTCACCGACCTCGACGTGAACAGCATCGAAGTGTATTTAGGCGATGTGCTGGTAGCTGAAAAGGGTGGCCGTGCCGCCAGCTACACCGAAGCCCAGGGCGCAGCCGTCATGAAAGAAGCCGAGATCACCATACGCGTCAACCTGCATCGCGGCGACGTGAACGCCACCGTGTGGACATGCGATTTTTCGTATGACTACGTGAAGATTAATGCGGAGTATCGGACTTGAGAGAGCGTTGCCACGAGCGCCTCTGGCGAGCTGGTAAACCCCTATTGGCCGGCCTCTGTAGGCCGTCAAGGCAAATCAGAATGCGCCTTTTTCGGGCGGAGCTTGCCAGTTTTCCGGTGCTGGATTCCAGCCAGCGTGATGAGGTTTTTCCAGTAAAGCACTTGCTGCCAAACCTAAATCAACGCCTAAATGCGTCACCGCAGCGCTGCTGCCTGCGTCAGCTAAATCAGCCGCATTGGCAAAGCGCTTGAAAACATCCCAGTCGGCAGCAAAATGCGCCACCAGTGTTTGCGCGAGGTCGTACGAAAGCAGATTGCCGTCATCGGCCCGCAAAAACGATTTTCCAGACCAGAATTCCTGAATTTCGTTTTCACCCCAGAATTGGCGGTGTTTGTCCTGCATTTGTTCGGGGGTGTATAACGGCTGCCCTCTTGGAGCCAAACGGTTTTCGGTATTCACCGCCAAGCCCTCGTTTAGCCAAGCGGGTAGGGGGAGATGACCCAAACAGGCGTGTGTCATTTCATGGGCAATCACAGGCTCAAGCGCATGAAACTCAGTTTGCATGCTGACAAAATGCCCGCATCCATGGTCAAGATACATTCCGCTGCTGGCAGCGAACTCACCTTCATCCGGGTAGTAGCGAGCGACATAGTGGTAATACGCTTCATCGTCATCAAACAGAATCAATAAGTCTTTGCCGAATTCGGGCGTAGCGGCTACCCCATCCAGAACACGAACAATACGCCGCAAAGTTTTTTCCATATAGGCGTGCGTGACTGCGGCCACCTGATTATCCTGACTGGAAACCAGCATCGCGGTTTTGGATTCTGTCAGTCGATAGGACTTGCCAAGGGTCTGCGTGAAATGCGCAAGCCAGCTTCTTTCGCAAGCTGTCCAAGCCTGATGTCGCTTATCGACGTCCAGACTCTCGACCCATTGCCAAACCGCCGTCCAGTCCGGTACGGGCATACCGTTTACGAATGACAAGCTGGCGTGGACAGGAAAGGTTTCGCCAGAATTCAGAGTAGCGATTTTATCCACAGCCGAAATATCGACCACATGTGGAATCGAGCTGTTGTCGCTTGGTTTGGCGAGGAATTGACGCAAAAATTTGAACATGAGGACTCGCTGAATAAAACGGCATCATTATGCAGGTGCATCACCCTTGCAAGCGCGCATGATACGCCATACACTTGTGCCATATACCCAGTCTGGAGGCGCATGATGAGCACCACCACCGTTTTCACCAACAACCGCACGCAGGCCGTTCGTCTGCCTGCCGATCTGCGCCTGCCCGATGGCGTGAAGCAGGTGAGCATTCGCGCGCACGGCAAGGAACGCATCATTGCGCCGCTGGAATCGGGCTGGGACAGTTTTTTCCTTGAAGCGTCCACGGTGTCGGAAGATTTCATGCCCCTGCGTGCTTCCCAGCAACAGCCGGAGCGTGAAGCACTGTAATGCTGAAGTATCTGCTCGATACCAATATCGTCATTTACGTGATCAAGCACAAACCGCCTGAGGTGCGTGAGACGTTCAACCTGCACGCCGCGCGCATGGCGATGTCGGTGATCACGCTGGCGGAGCTGTTGCACGGTGCGGAAAAAAGTGCGCAGCCCGCGCGCAATCTGGCGGTGATCGAAGATTTTGTCAGTCGCCTGGACGTGTTGCCCTACACGCCCAAAGCCGCGCAGCATTACGGTGACATCCGAGCCACTCTCGAACGCAAGGGCGAACCCATCGGGATAAACGATTTGCATATAGCCGCCCACGCCCGCAGCGAAGGAATGACGCTGGTAACCAACAATGTGCGCGAATTCGAGCGCGTGCCCGCACTGATGACTGAGAACTGGCTCGACCAGCCCCACCCATGAGCACGCTGGAACAACTCCTGCCGCGTTTGGCCAAACTGCTCGACCGACTCGAAGGCGTGCCGCCCGAGCCGGTCAGCTGGAAATCCGTGCGCGCAGCGAAATGGCTGTCGGGGTCAAAAAATTTCCGGCCGATTCCGCATCCGTATGCGATGCCTTTCGAGGCGCTGCATGGCATCGACGAGCAGAAGCAACAAGTCGACGCCAATACGCGTCAATTTGTGGCGGGCAAGCCAGCCAACAATGTGCTGCTGACGGGCGCACGTGGCTGCGGCAAGTCTTCGCTGGTGCGCGCCATGCTCACGTGCTACGGCAAAAAGGGCTTGCGCATGATCGAGGTGGATAAACGCGGGCTGATGGATTTTCCCGAGATCCTAGCGCAGCTGGAAGGCCTGCCGGAAAAATTCGTTCTGTATTGCGACGACCTGAGTTTTGGTGAAAGTGAGACCGGCTACGCGGAACTGAAGGCGGCGCTCGACGGTTCGCTGGCCGGACCGCTCGACAACGTGCTGATCTACGCAACGTCCAACCGCCGTCATTTGCTGCCGGAGTACTACGCCGAGAACGAGGCGACGGTGCACGAGGGTAACGAAATCCACGCTGCCGAAGCGGTGGAAGAAAAAATTTCGCTGTCTGATCGTTTTGGCCTGTGGGTGAGTTTTTACGCGATGGAGCAGGATGTGTATCTGGCGGTGGCGCGCGAATGGGCGCAGCGGCTGGCGGCAAAAGATACGGATTCGGAACGCTTCACACGCGCGGCGCTGCAATGGAGCCTGGCGCGCAGCGCACGCTCGGGGCGGGTCGCGTATCAGTTTGCCAAAGACTGGGCGGGGCAGGGACGGTGAGCGAAGACCTGCTGGAAGTGGTGGCCGCAGTCCTCACCCGACCCAGCGGCGAGGTGATGCTCGCGTCACGGCCGCAAGGCAAGTCGTATGCGGGCTATTGGGAGTTTCCCGGCGGCAAGGTAGAAGCGGGCGAGTCGCTGGCGCAGGCACTGGCGCGCGAACTGAAAGAAGAACTCGGCATTGAAAACATTCGCGCCACCCGCTGGATCACACGGGTCTTTGCCTATCCCCACGCCACGGTGCGGCTGAATTTCTTCCGCGTGTGGGACTGGCAGGGTGAGCCGCATCCGCACGAAGGCCAGACCTTCGCCTGGATTGACTCCAGTCAGGATACCCCGGTGCAACATACGGTTGAGCCTTTGTTGCCCGCCAACTTTCCGATTCTGAAGGCCTTGCAATTGCCGTCGGTTTACGGGATCAGCTACGCCCAATCACTCGGCCGCGAAGGATTTTTGCAAAAACTGGATGCAGCGCTGGGTAAAGGCCTGCGGCTGATTCAGGTACGCGACAAAGATTTACCGGAAGCCGAGCGGCTTGCGCTGGCGCGCGATACGATCCGACATGCCCGACCGCATGGCGCAATCGTGCTGGTGAATGGTTCGCCTGAACTTGCCCGCGCCGCTGGCGCAGACGGCGTGCACCTCGACAGCGGCGGATTGAAAAACACGCAAACCCGTCCCGACATCGAATGGGTGGGCGCGTCCTGCCATCATGCAGGTGAGCTTGCCCATGCCGCGAGTGTCGCCGATTTCGCCATGCTGTCGCCCGTGTTACCCACTGCCAGCCATCCGGGCGAACCGACGCTGGGCTGGGACACATTTGCACAGATGGCCGCGCAATCGCCTTTGCCAGTTTATGCGCTGGGCGGTGTCAACTGGCCGGATGTCGGGGTAGCGCGCGAACACGGAGCGCACGGCATCGCTATGTTGCGCGGCGCGTGGACATGACGCGCGCTAACCTCATCCGGATTGCCGGGCCGCTGTTGCTCGCTGTCGCGTTGCTCGCGATTGCTGTTGTGGGCTATCAGATGTCGCGCCCGCCCGAATCACGGCAGATTGCCTGCGCCGATCCGATTGCAGGCTGTGCTTTCAGTCATGAGGGCGAAACTGTCACGTTGCGACTATCCGACTGGCCGCGCCCAATGCAGGCATTCACACTCAAAGCCACAGTGCCGGGAGCGCAAAAGGCGCACGCAGAATTCCAGATGCGGGGCATGGAGATGGGCTTCAACCGGTTTGATCTGCGCCCGGCTGGCGCAGATACCTTGGCCGCTCGCGTGATGCTCCCGATTTGTGTCAGCGGACGACAGGACTGGGTGCTATACCTCGAACTGGATGGCATTCGCTACAGTACAAGCTTTACCAGCCGTTAACTCAGAGCGGGACGTACTGTTTTTGTCACCCGATCGTCATATTTCGCGGCTTATAATTCGGGTGGTTTACTGGAGGCGCTTTATTTATGTTGGCTGAACACACCTACAAACAATTCGACACCGAACTCGAATCCGTTCGCGCCAATGTGCTCAAAATGGGTGGACTGGTCGAAGAGCAGATCCAGCTTGCTGTCGAAGCGCTGATTCAAGGCAATCTGGAGCTAGCCGACAAGGTCGAGGCTAACGACCACGCTGTCAACGCGCTCGAAGTCGCCATCGACGAAGAGTGCATCCATATCATTGCGCGCCGCCAGCCCACTGCGTCGGATTTGCGCATGGTGATGATGGTCGTCAAAACGATCACCGACCTTGAGCGCATCGGCGACGAAGCCGCCAAGATCGCCCGCATGTCCAGATTCATTCACAAGGCCGAGCGCATCAGCGTGCCGCGCTTCAACGAAGTGAAGTACATGTCAGACCTTGTGCTCGACATGCTGCGCAAGGCACTCGACGGTTTCGCCCGGCTCGATGCCACCAAGGCCGTCGATATCGCCCGGCAAGACCAGCAGGTCGATGAGGAATTCCGCCTCAACCTTCGCCACCTCATCACCTACATGATGGAAGACCCGCGCACCATCTCTGTCTTCATCGACATCCTGTTTGTCGCCAAAGCCATCGAACGCATGGGCGACCACGCCAAAAACATGTCTGAATACGTCGTCTACATGGTGAAGGGCAAAGACGTACGCCACACCTCGCTGGAGGAAATTGAAAAAGAAGTACTTTGAGTTCGCTCGCGAGGGTGACCCCGAGGTTTGATTCCCTGCAGAGCGGAATCACACAGCAAACGGCGTGGATGGTTCCACGCCGTTTCTTTTTGTCCACAGGTCTTGAGCATGGGATTGTGTGGATTCTGCTGCGTCAGGTTTAATGCAATGCCACCGCCCTTTCCCCTGAAGCCTCCATGTCCGTCCCTGCCGCCTATCTCGGCGTGATCCTCATCTGGTCTACCACGCCGCTCGGCATTCAATGGAGCGCGCAGGGGGCGACATTCAGCTTTGCGGTGATGGCACGAATGGGGATCGGGCTGGCGCTCTGTCAGCTATTGCTGCGCGCGACGCGTACCGCATTTCCGCTTACCGCCGCCGCAAGGCAGTTGTATCTGGTGAGCGGGCTATCGATGTTCGTGGCGATGCTGCTCACTTACTGGGGTGCGCTGCATATTCCGTCGGGGCTGATTTCGGTGATTTTCGGGCTGTCGCCGTTGGTGACCGGGGTGTTTGCTGCACTGTGGCTGCGCTCGCATACGTTGACACCCCTGCGTTTGACCGGGTTGGCGCTGGCCTTAGGCGGGTTGTGGGCGATTTTCGGCCAGCCGTGGCCGGGCGACGGTCGCGCCACGCTCGGCACGGCGGCGGTAGTGGCGGGCATGATGATGCAGGCGCTGGGGCTGGTGTGGATCAAACGCCTCAATGTGCAGGTATCGGCGCTAGCGGTCACCACTGGCGCGCTCACGGTGGCGATGCCTTTGTTCGTGCTGGCCTGGCTGTTGGCCGACGCGGCGCGGTGGCCAACAGACGTGACGCCGCGCGCTGCGGCGGCCATCGTCTATCTCGGCGTGTTCGGTTCGGTGCTGGGCTTTACGCTGTATTACTACGTGATCAAGCATCTCGACGCCGGGCGGGTGGCGTTAATTATGCTGATTACGCCGGTGACCGCGCTGCTGCTGGGGCAAACACTCAATGCCGAATACATCCCAGCGCGCGGCTGGCTGGGCATTGCGCTGATCGGCACGGGGCTGCTGCTGTATGAATGGCAGTCGCTTCGGTATATGCGGCGGGGGGCATAAGCGCAGTGCCAAGGCTGATTTCAGCTTGGTGTTTGTGTTTTCATGTTGGGGCGGTAGTATCCAGCGTGCGGCAGGGTTGGTGGCGGCATGTGTATTCACCATCGCCGAGTTTAGGTTGTCCAAATAATGACGCACGTTGAGTCTGCAAATTTCAATCTTAAAAATATTAGGGGGAAGTCATGAAAAATCTGGTGTTGTTGGCGTTGTGTTCCTTGTCTTTTTCCTTTGCACCGGTTCAGGCTGAAACGCTTGCGACCGAGCCTGCGGCAACCGCTTATCTCGAAATTCCGCTGAGTTCGACCCGGACAGGCAAAACGCAATCTGCCTTTGGTTTGCGCATGGATCAAGTCGTTCATGACAGCGTGCACACGGTGTTGCCAGTACTTAATCGTGACCCGGTCGTTGATTTTCGATTTAACTCAACCGGGATGCAGGGGGTATTTGTGCGTGGTATCAACATGGCAAACCCGGCGATCATGAAATTGGGGATTGAAGAGGCTGTATTGTGGATCGTCGGCGGGGCTGCGTTGGGTGCGGTGGCGCTGGTTGTGGAAGCGAATGACCATGGGGGCAGTACTGTAGAGCAGAATAACTGTGCTCCAGGCCTGACATTAAATGCGTGTTTTTCCCTGAACGTGGGTTGCTGCTGACGATAGCGCGCCAGGAAGCTGCTGTCACAGGTGTGTGAACCCCCCCCGAGGGCTTATTCGTGAAAGCGTCTTATCAATCACGCTGACGGTATTCAGCGGCGAATCGCAAATGACAACAGGCAGCCTTTGGGTTGCCTGTTGTCATTTATCGATCCCGCTGCGGGCTTATACTTGGCGCGCGTTTTGCTGACTTTCTGACGACCTGACTTACCCCCATTCGAATGGCTTCCACACTTGAAATTCTTATCCTTGCGGCGGGCAAGGGCACCCGTATGCGCTCCGACCTGCCCAAGGTGTTGCACCCGCTGGCAGGCAAGCCTTTGCTAGGGCATGTGATTGCTAACGCCCACGCGCTCGGCGCGGCGCAGGTCTGTGTGGTGTACGGCTTTGGCGGCGAAGCCGTGCCGCAGGCGCTGGCTGACGATAAATTGACGTTTGTGTTGCAGGCTGAACAGCATGGCACTGGTCACGCGGTGAAGCAGGCGCTGCCGCATCTGGCAGATGATGGCGTCACCCTGGTGTTGTACGGTGATGTGCCGTTGACCCACGTGTCGACCCTGCGACCGTTGGTGGCGGCGGCGCAGGCAGGCAAGCTGGGGCTACTGACGGTGAATCTGGTGCAGCCGGACGGCTATGGCCGCATCATACGCGCGGCGGGTAAAGTCACCCGCATCGTCGAACACAAGGATGCCACGCCGACCGAGCGGGCGATTGCCGAGGTCAACACTGGCATCCTCGCGGTGGCGACGCGCCATCTCAAACAGTGGATCAACGAACTCAAAAACGACAACGCGCAGGGCGAGTATTACCTCACCGATATCATCGCGCTGGCGGTGCGTGATGGGGTGGAAGTGGACACGCATCAACCGGTCTACGAATGGGAAGTGCTGGGGGTGAACAGCAAGGCGCAGCTCGCCGAACTCGAACGCATTCATCAAAACGAAATCGCGCAGGCGCTGTTGAACGACGGTGTGACCTTGATGGATCCGGCGCGGCTCGACGTGCGCGGCACGCTGACCTGCGGGCGCGACGTCAGCATCGACGTCAACTGCGTATTCGAAGGCCTTGTAAAATTGGGCGATGGCGTGCAAGTGGGCGCTAACTGCGTGCTACGCAATGTCACCGTGGCGGCGGGCACGCGCCTCGACGCCTTCACCCTCATCGACGACGCCGCCATCGGCGAAGCCAACCGCATCGGCCCGTTCTCACGCATCCGCCCGGGCACCACGCTGGCGCGTGATGTTCACGTCGGCAACTTCGTCGAGATCAAGAACAGCCAGATCGACGACGGCGCCAAGATCAACCATCTGTCCTACGTTGGTGACACGACCATGGGCAAAAAGGTGAACATTGGTGCCGGCACCATCACCTGCAACTACGACGGCGCCAACAAGCACCGCACTGTGATTGAGGACGATGTTTTCGTCGGCTCGGATACCCAACTGGTCGCGCCGATCACTGTCGGCAAGGGTGCCACCCTCGGTGCCGGTACGACGCTGACGCGCGATGCGCCGCCGGGCGAGCTCACGCTGTCGCGTGCCAAACAAACGACCTTTAGCGGCTGGCAACGCCCGGTCAAACCCAAGAAGGAAGCCTGAATATGTGCGGCATTGTCGGCGCGGTAGCGCAACGTAACGTCGTTCCCATCCTGCTCGAAGGCCTGCGCCGGCTCGAATATCGCGGCTACGATTCGGCCGGGCTGGTGGTGGTCAACGGGGGTTTGCAGCGGGTGCGCAGCATTGGTCGGGTGGCGAGCCTCGCGGAAGCCTGCGCTACTCAACAGACGCATGGCCACCTCGGTATCGCCCACACTCGCTGGGCGACCCACGGCGTGCCGTCGGAGGCCAACGCCCACCCGCACGTCAGCGCGGGTCTCGCGGTCGTCCATAACGGCATTATCGAAAACCACGACGCGCTGCGCACCCGGCTCAAAGCCGCCGGGTTTGTGTTCACGTCCGAAACTGACACCGAAGTCATCGTGCATTTGATCGAGCTGCATTACCGGCAGTCACGCGATCTTCTGGCGGCCACCCGACTGGCCGTGGCCGAGCTGGCGGGTGCCTATGCCATCGGCGTTGTGAGTGAAGACTCACCTAATCGTCTGATCTGCGCCCGCAAAGGCAGCCCGTTGTTGATCGGTCTGGGCATCGAAGAAAATTTCATCGCCTCCGATGTCTCTGCCTTGCTGCCGGTGACGCAGCGGGTGATTTATCTGGAAGAAGGCGATATGGCCGACATCGGCCTGTTGTCCTTGCAGGTGTACGACGCTGCCGGGCAGGCCGTTGAGCGTAACGTGCATGTGTCCGAGCAACTGGCCGACATGGCCGAACTCGGCAACTACCGGCATTTCATGCAGAAGGAAATCCACGAACAGCCGCGCGCACTGGCTGATACGGTTGCGGTGGCCACCGCGCAGCACAGTGTGCAGGCCGAATGGTTTGGCGTGGACGCTGCCGAGGTTCTGAGCAAAGTTAAATCCGTCACCTTCCTCGCCTGCGGCACCAGCTTCCATGCAGCGAAAGTGGCCACTTACTGGCTGGAAGAAATCGCAGGCATTCCGGCGCACGCCGAAATCGCCAGCGAATACCGCTACCGCACCAGCGTGCCCAACCCCGACGCGCTCATCGTCACCATCTCGCAGTCCGGCGAAACCGCCGACACCCTGGCCGCGCTGAACCACGCCCAGGCGCTCGGCCACGACAAAACGCTCACTATCTGCAACGTGCCCGAGTCCGCGCTCACCCGCCAGTCGCGGCTTAAATTCCTCACCCGCGCCGGCCCCGAAATCGGCGTCGCCTCCACCAAAGCCTTCACCACCCAGCTGGCCGGACTGTTCCTGCTGACGCTGGTGCTGGCCAAACTGCGCGGCCATCTCACCCCGCTCCAGGAAACAGCGCACCTCACCGCCCTGCGCGGCTTGCCGAAAAAAGCGCAGGAAGCGCTGGCACTCGAATCGCACATCGAGGCTTGGGCGCAACGGTTTTCCAACAAACAGCACGCGCTGTTTCTCGGGCGCGGCGTGCATTACCCGATCGCCCTCGAAGGCGCGCTCAAACTCAAGGAAATTTCCTACATCCACGCCGAAGCCTACCCCGCAGGCGAACTCAAACACGGCCCGCTCGCGCTGGTGGACAAGGACATGCCGGTCATCGCCATCGCCCCCAACGATCAGCTGATCGAAAAACTGAAATCCAACCTGCAGGAAGTGCGTGCGCGCGGCGGCGAGCTGTATGTGTTTGCTGACAACGACGTGCACATCGAAGAGTCTGAAGGCGTCCACGTCATCAAGCTGCCGGGCGGCCACAACGGCGCGCTGTCGCCCATCCTCCACACTCTGCCGCTGCAACTGCTGTCGTATCACGCCGCCCTGCAAAAAGGCACGGATGTGGACAAGCCGAGGAATCTGGCGAAGTCGGTGACGGTGGAGTAAGCAGTATTTACTGCGCGTCCGTCAACACCCGTCGCGCCAGCTCCGCCTTGTTGTTGACCGCCAATTTGCGGTAGCAATGCGCAATATGGTTGCGCACCGTTGCGGGTGCTATCCCTAGCGCGTCCGCGATGCGGGCATACGTTTCGCCCCCGGCGTAGCGCGCCACGATTTCGCGCTCGCGAGGTGAGAGCGCGTCGACTGCGCTTGCCTCGCGCACTTGCAGATAGCGAAACGCGCCGCGTTTTGTGATGAACATATGCCGGTGTCCGAAGCGTGCTGTTTGCGCGTCGCGTACCGGCGCAAGCAGCGCCCCGGGGAGACGACTACCTTGCCAGTCGGGCCAGTGGCCGCGCAGGCAATGGACGAAACCCGGGGTGATTTCGCGTAAAAACCCGCGCTCATCGGCCACTGCCCAGCACGCGTGGCGTTCGCGCGAGTTATCCAGCACCTCCCGAAGGCGCGCTGCGCGGTGAGCGTCCGCGAGGTGCGGCATCAGAAGCTCTTTGGTTTGACGCTCAACTTCGGTGAAAGGGCGTTTGGCATCGTGCCGCCAGAGGGTAAGAAATTCTTGTAGCGAAGATACAGGCTCCACCAGTAAGGTGCCGAGCGACCATTCGATTTTGTAGCGCTTCCCCACTTTTTGATACAACTCGGTTCGGACGAAGCGGGCGCGCGTGGTCAAGTCCGCCATGTTGATGGTCTGCCCCGGATGCGCCATCAGCGCCTCGCGGAAAAAATCCTGATCCATATACGGCGTATAGGCTTCGAGTATCGACGCTTCGCAATTGTGTAGATGCAAGCGGTGAATTTCCAGCGGCTCGGCCGACGCATTACCCCACCAGGCCGAATCGAAAGGGATTATTTCCTGAATCAATTCGAGCGCGGCTGGCTGAAACTGACTCAGCGGAGCCTCTTGCCCCGTGCGGTGTAGATCGAGCAGCAGGCGGTTGAATCGGGGCAAATCCATGCGTGGGGGCTTGGGCAATGCGCTCAACATGACAGCAGATTGTTGGTAGGGTAGGCGCGTGGCTGTGAATTGCCAAGCATTCAAATAGATGGTCACTATGGACTGGTGTTCGCATGGATATAGTGCAAATGCATCACCCAGAAGCTTTACATACGAAACACGATTGAACACTCGCCAGCCGCGCGGCTACGGCAGGTTTGAAATAAAAATTATTACTATCAATGTCATGCGTGAAAGTCATGGCGTCTCGCTGGCATCAGGAACAGAGCTTGCTTAAAGATTCCCAAGTGCCACAGCCGGTTGGAAAGACGTTGGCTTCCACGGGGTGCAACGGACGCTTCAATAAATCTGATGAGGAAAGAAATCATGAAACACGTAAGTATTTTGTCTTCCATGTTGTTTGCCGCCAGTCTGGCGACCAGTTTGGCGCAGGCGCAAGGGCCTGTCTTCAACGGTGTCGGGGCGGGGGATCTCATTGATTTCACCACCTGGAATCATTACGGCTCTTCCAGTGCTTTTAACACTACACCGGGGAACGGTTTTACCTACAGCATCCTGAGTCTGACTTCACCCGGCACCGGCGGTCAGGGTGGTGCGGCCTTCGCTCCCAGTACAGTTACTCTGGATTTCAATCAGGCGTTCACGATCACCTTTGATTTCTACATATCGCCGGGGTCGGTGACGGCGGGTGATGGCATGACCTTCGTGCTCACCCCGGACGACCCGAACACCGTCAGTGTGGGTGGTGACCCTCTTGTGCCCAGCGGCGGCTCCGATTTGGGTTATGGCAACACTGGCCTCACTGGTCTGGCCTTCGCCATCGACACATTCAACTTCTCCACCGAGCCGGTCGCCCCAAGTATCCAGATTCTGGAAAACGGCTCGGCAGTGCCGCTGGCCTATACGGAAACCGGCCTCGCGGACATTCGCGACCCGAGTTATTTCCAGTGGGGTACCACGCTCAGCTACACCCCTTCGGGCTTGAACGACTCCACAGGCATCCTCACGGGCACCATTGACCAGTTCATCGGTAGTCTGACGTTTAGCGTCAGCGCCACCGTGGACGGTAGTTCTCTAGACAACACCCCACTCTACTATGGCTTTACGGCGGGTAATGGTCTGGCCGACGACGGCCACCATGTTTCAAGCGCTATTCCCGTCCCCGAACCCGAAACCTACGCCATGCTGCTCGCGGGGCTTGGGCTGGTCGGGTTCGTTGCACGCCGCAAACAATCCCTGTTAGAAGCCTGATATGCACGCTATGTTGAAATCGTCCTTCGTAGCGCTTGCGCTGGCAGCCAGTCAGGCGTCCGCCGCACCGTTTGGCTCTCTGGTCTTTGATACGCCAAACGCCAATGTTCTGTCCAACCAAGCGATTGATGTCTGGGTTACCTTCACACTGGACTCGGGGTCGAGCCCGCTGGTGCTTACCGGCGATGTGAATGATTTACTTACCAACGGTACCCTGACTTCTTCCGAGGAGTTTTCGGATATTCCGACGGACTGGTTGACTATCGATAGCGGTAATTTGAACACCTATTATGGTTGTTCGGGTACCTTCACGAATGTGTGTGACCCGGCGGCCTATAGTTTTGATTTCAATCTGTCTCCACCAGACTCCATCAACTTTCTGGATGTGTTCAACCTCCAGCCAGGCCAAAGCACAAGTTATAAATTCGGAACTTTCAACCCTGTCGGCGGCAATGCACCAGCAGGTACCTATGAATTTATTAGTTCGGGACTCACATTGGAATTAAATGGAACGGCACAAAAAACCGATGGCAACGGAGATCTGGTTTTTTATGCAGCAGGAGATCAACTCCTCGATATATATGGCACGCCGGTTTTCGATGGCTTTGGGGATCCGGTGCTCGCAGTTGCGGGTGACCCGGTGATCACGTTTATCCAGACAAGCTTCACTCTTGGCGACACAACCAACAGTGGTACTACATTTATTCGTAATGTGACTGCCGTCCCCGAACCCGAAACCTACGCCATGCTGCTGGCGGGTCTAGGGCTGATCGGCTGGCGCATTCGCGGGTTGCGTGGGTGAGTGTTTAGTCTTGGCGCTGAATCTGTCAACAAAGGAGCATTTTCATGAATCTGACTCGAATGATGGCGGCTTTGGCGTTTGCCTCGCTGAGTGGGGTGGCCAGCGCGTACAGTGTGTTTCCGATTGACGCTACCCATTCACTAAAATGGGGCGACAACACGAACGGTACGCCGGGTGGGGTGATTTCGTGGAGCTTTATCCCGGTTGGGACTAGCGGAAGCGCCTATTGCGGCGACGCGTGTCCGGGTTCCAGCGTCGGTAATCTCAATATCGAAAACGGCCCGGGGATGGGTTACACATCGACCGCCCTGACCAGCCTCGAAAGCGACATCGTGGCCGCTTTCGCCAAATGGTCTGCGGTGGCCGACATCAGCTTCGTCAAGCTGAATAGCGACAGCGGCGTGGCGATCAACGACCCGTCGGCGGTGCCCGGTGCAACGGGCCACATTCGCATCGGCGTTTTCAATTTCAACAGCGGCGGCGGTGCTGTGGGCTTTGCGCCCCCGCCCAATGGGGGCACAGGCGCGGGTGACATCCTGTTTGACGCGAACTCCTTTTATGCCTTTCATGCGGGCAATGATGGAGACGCTTTCCCGGGTGCATCGACCGCCCCGAATGATTTCGAAAGCCTGTTGCTGCACGAGATGGGACATGCCATTGGCTTGGCGCACCCGGATTACAGTGGTACGTGCGCGGTGATGAACGTAGATGCCCCGTGTCTGGGCAAGATCAATCGCCATCTCGATACCGACGATATCGCGGGAGCCCAGTTTCTTTACGGGGCGCCAGTGCCTGAGCCGGAAACTTGGGCCATGCTGATCGCCGGGCTGGGCCTGGTGGGAATGGCAACTCGCCGACGGATTCACTAAAATCAGGATTCACCCAATGAAAAACGGCGGCATCAAGCCGCCGTTTTTCATTAAATCGCTGTAGCTCAATGCCGCTTGTGATCTTCTTTCAGCGCCAGCGTGGCGACCTGGACGCGGTTTCTCAAGCCCAGTTTTTCCATGATGTTGCGCAGGTGGTTGCGCACGGTGTTTTCCGATAGCGTCAAGGTGTAGGCGATGGCTTTGTTGGAGTGGCCTTCTTTGACCTGCTCGACGATTTCCATTTCACGGGCGGTGAGCGCAGAAAGCGCGCTGGCATTCAGTTCGCCGCGCGCCATTTTTTGCATGACCGACAGCGGAAAGCTGCTTTGGCCTTCGCACACGTTGCGAATGGCCGACAGTACCTGATCGGGATCGCTGGCTTTGGTGACATAGCCATCGACGCCTGAGGCGATGGCCTCGGAAATTTCTTCTTCAGAGTCGGCGATGGTGAGCATGATGACCTTGATGCCGAGGTCGCGTAATTCGGACACGAGATCGAGGCCGTCGGCGTCGGGCAGCGAGCGGTCTAGCAGGGCGACATCGGCGCGGTAGCCTGAGGCAAGCCAGGCGCGCAGTTCGGCGGCGTTGGCGTGTTGCGCCACCAGGTCGAGGTCGGGTTCCTGCTGGATGTAGCCCGCGACGCCCATGCGCAGCAGCGGGTGGTCATCGATGAGAATCAGGCGCAGGGGGGCAGGCATTGTTTCTCTCCGTGGTGTGATGTTGTTATGTAGGCAAACCACGCGGCTTGCGCGGCGCATTTACAAAGATAGCATCATAGAGCGGAATCGGCAGCCATTTCAGCACGCGTGCCACCCAGGCCATTTGCCAGGGGATCACGGTGTAGGCGCGGCGGCGCGCGATACAACGAGCCACTTTGTCGGCGGCGTTGTCGGCGCTCAGCTTGAACGGCATGGGATAGGGGTTGACTTGGGTCATGGGCGTGTCGATGTAGCCGGGCGCGACGGTGACGACCGCAATGCCGCGCGGCTTGAGCTCCAGCCGCAAGGCTTCAAGGTAGACCCGGGCAGCAGCTTTGGAGGCGGAATATGCGCCGCCGCCCGGCAGGCCGCGCACCCCCGCCACGCTGGCGATGCCGCAAAGCACGCCGCCGCTGGCCTGCATGGGCGCGATAAATGGCGCGAAGGTGTGTACGAGGCCGAGCACGTTGGCGTCCATGACGGCGCGAAATACGCTGGCGTCCTCGGCGGCTTCGGTGAGCGTGCCGATGCTGATACCCGCCGCTGCAATGACGATGTCGGGCGTGCCGACGTCGTTCAAAAATGCGGCTGCGGCGGCACGCATGGCGACGGGGTCGCGCACGTCAGCGAGGTAGCTGTGGGCATTGAGTGGTGACGCCACCGCCGCCAGGGCGCCGGGTTTGCGCCCGACGAGACCGAGCTGCGCGCCCTGGGTGGCGTAATGCTGCGCTAGTGCGGCTCCGAGGCCGGAGCTGGCCCCGGTGATGAAAACCCGCAGGGGCGCGTACCGGGGTGCGGAAGCGGGCAAGGCGCTTATTTTTTGGCGGGTTTGCCTGCGCGTTCGACGCGCGCCTTGACGATGAGCTGGTCGAGCACGTCGAACAGACGGGCTTCGGTTTGCGTCATCGATTGTGCGGTTGAATATTTGCCGTCCACAATGAAAGCGGGTACGCCAGTGATGGCATACGTTGTCGCCAGACGCCCGCCCTGTAAGGCCTTGGACTGCGTCGAGAACGAGCTGTAAATTGACTCGAATTTTTTCCGGTCAACGCCTTGCTTGGCGATCCAGCCGCCCAGGATGGCCGGGTCGTTAAGATTGATGTTTTCGATGTGATAGGCGTTGAACACCTTGTCGTGCAGTTTGCCGAGCTGACCCATTTGCTCCAGCGTGTAATAGAGCTTGGCACCGGGCATCCAGTCTTCGCGGAACACCGCCGGAACGCGTCGGACTTGCACGTCTTTCGGCAGCGTTTTCAGCCATTTCGACAGGCTGGGTTCGAGCTGGAAGCAATGCGGGCAGCGATACCAGAAGAACTCCAGCACTTCGATTTTCTTGCCGGTAGCAACCGGCTGCGGCGATTTAACGCGGGAGTAATCGTGACCCTCAAACGCGGCGTCAGAGGCGGCCAGCGCCGACAGCGAAAACACGGCGGCGGCAACAAAAGCAAAAGCACGGGTGAACATCAAGGTGTCTCCTGAGGGTTGGGTTCATCTCTGACCAGCGTAGCCGGGATATTGTTCTGCGTGAGCAGGCTGCGGGTCTGATTGACGGTGTCCATCGCGTGCAGCGGGCCGACGCGGACGCGGTGCAGCACGCCTTTTTCCGGCACATCGCTGGTGAGAATGACCGCTTCGAGTCCCAGCAGCGCGAGCTGGGCTTTCAGATTGTCGGCGTCTTCCGCGCTCTGGAATGCGCCCGCCTGCAAGTAATAGGCTGGCGTGGCGCTGGTCGGCGCGTTGGCGGGCAGTTCGTTCGGCGCGTCACCCGGTAGCACTTTATAAAAATCAAAGCTGGGGGCGGTGTCGGGGGTGGCAGGCGGCACGGGCTGAGCCGGTGCCGATACCGGGGCGGTGTCGGGGGCGACGAAATCCTTGAAGGGATTATTGCCTGTGACCCAAAGCGCAACGCCCACCGCGAGAATGACGCCGACAATGAGCCCGATTAACAGCCCGGTAAAAATGGAGCTGCGACCGTTGCTGCGCGAAGAAGAGGATTTAGCCATGGCTACATTTTCACCGGAGCGTCTACGCCAAGCAAGGTTAATCCGTTAACAATCGTGATGCGGCTGGCGTCAGCCAGTGCGAGGCGCGCCAGCCGGGTTGCCGCATCGTCCACCAGAAACTTGTCGGCGTTGTACCAGGCGTGGAAATCGCCCGCCAGCGTTTGCAGATAATTCACCACGCTGTGCGGTGCAAGGTCGCGCGCGGCGGCCGCCAGTGTTTCCGGATATTCCGCCAGCCGCTGCATCAGCGCCAGTTCGTGGGCGCTCACCAGCGGCGCAAGGTTCGCGTCGCCGAGTGTCGCTGCGTCGCTGCCCCATTCTTCGAACACGCGACAGATGCGCGCGTGTGCGTACTGTACGTAATACACCGGGTTGTCGTTGTTTTTCGCCACCGCCAGATCGACGTCGAAAATGTATTCGGTGTCGGCCTTGCGCGAGAGCAAAAAGAAGCGCACGGCGTCCTTGCTGGTCCAGTCGATCAGGTCGCGCAGGGTGACGTAGCTGCCCGCGCGCTTGGAGATTTTGACTTCTTCGCCGCCGCGCATGACGCGGATCATGGTGTGCAGCAGATAGTCCGGGTAACCCTGTGGAATGCCGGTACCCGCTGCCTGCACGCCCGCACGCACCCGCGCAATCGTGCCGTGGTGGTCGGTGCCCTGAATGTTGATCGCGCGTTCGTAACCGCGTTCCCACTTCGCCAGGTGATACGCCACGTCCGGCACGAAATAGGTGAACGTGCCGTCGGATTTCTTCATCACGCGGTCTTTGTCGTCGCCGTAGTCGGTAGTGCGCAGCCATAGCGCGCCATCCTGTTCGTACGTCTTGCCGGCGTCGATGAGTGTTTGCACGGTCGCCGCGACCCGCCCGCTGGTGTAGAGGCTCGACTCCAGATAGTAGTTGTCGAAGCGCACTGCAAATGCCTGCAAGTCGAGATCCTGCTCGTGGCGTAGGTAAGCCACGGCGAACTGTCGGATGGAATCGAGGTCGTTGACGTCGCCCGAACCGGTGAATTCACGGTCATCGGCGTGTACCGTTTTGCCCGCCTGAAAATCCGCCGCGATGTCGGCGATGTAATCGCCGTTGTAGGCCGATTCCGGCCATTCAGCATCGCCGGGTTTCAGGCCGCGCAGGCGTGCCTGCACGCTGTTGGCCAGAGTCTGGATTTGCACCCCGGCATCGTTGTAGTAAAACTCGCGGTACACCTGCCAGCCCTGCGCCGCATACAGATTGCATAGTGCATCGCCGAGCGCCGCCTGGCGGCCATGCCCGACATGCAGCGGCCCGGTCGGATTGGCCGAGACGAATTCCACCAGCACCTTGTGGCCGACGCCCGCGTTGCCCATGCCGTAGCCCGCGCCCGCCGCGCGGATCGTCGGCACGATGCCGTGCCAGGCTGCGGGGGTGAGATAAAAATTGATGAAACCCGCCCCCGCGATTTCGGTTTTGGCGATCAGCGGCGACGCGGGCAGCGCGGCCAGAATCTGCTGCGCCAGTTCACGCGGATTTTTTTTCAGCGGGCGCGCCAGCTGCATCGCGACGTTGCTGGAAAAATCGCCATGCGCGGGGTTCTTCGGGCGTTCGAGTTCGAGGGTGAGCATGGCGTCCGGTGCAACCACGCTGAGCGCGTCCTGCAATAGCGCAACGAGGGAATGTTTGAGTGAAAAAGCCTGGGACATGAGGGCAGACGTGCGAAAAGCCGCCTCGGATTTGCTAAGAAGAGCCGGGATTATAGCGCCGGGTGGGCGGGTGGGTGCGGGATTGGGCGACTCGAGTCCATAGAGATGGACTATCGTTAAATGACCGGCACATTGCCGGGAGGGCTTGGCAGGATTAAAATGCTGTACTTTTCGCTTGAATTTCGCGGCTTGCCCGATGGGCAGGCCGCTGTTATCTGGACTCTCCGAACATGGAACGACAACGCTGGCTTGACGGCACGCTGTATTCACCCGACTTTGAACAGGATAGCTGCGGCTTTGGCCTGATCGCGCAGATCGACAACCAGCCGAGCCATACGCTGGTGCAAAACGCGATCGGCTCGCTCGCCTGCATGACGCATCGCGGCGCGATCGCGGCGGACGGCCTGTCGGGCGACGGCTGTGGCCTGCTGTTCATGAAACCGGATGCGTTCCTGCGCACCGTGGCGGTCGAAGCCGGGTTCACGCTGGGCGCGCTGTATGCCGCCGGATTGGTGTTTTTGTCGCGTGATGCTGCCCCGCAAGCCCACGCGCGTGCCACGCTGCAAGCCGAGCTCGAAGCACAGGGGCTGGTGGTGGCCGGTTTCCGTTCGGTGCCGACCGATGCGTCGGTCTGCGGTGAGTCAGCGCTGGAGTCGCTGCCGCATATCGAGCAGGTCTTCGTCAACGCGCCTGCCAATCATCAAGGCTCAGGTATGGCGGAAGACGATTTTGAACGCCGCCTCTACATCGCTCGCCGCCGCGCCGAAAAGGCGCTGGAGCCGACCGACCCGGTGTTTTACCTGCCGACGCTGTCGTGCCGTGTCATCAGCTACAAAGGGCTGGTGATGCCGGAGAACCTGACGGTGTTCTACCCGGATCTGAACGACGCGCGCTTCGCGTCGAGCCTGGCGGTGTTCCACCAGCGCTTTTCCACCAACACCTGGCCGCAGTGGCGGCTAGCGCAGCCGTTCCGCTATCTGGCGCACAACGGCGAGATCAACACGGTGCAGGGCAACCGCAACTGGAGCCGCGCGCGCGAACAGAAATTCGCCACCCCGCTGATCCCGAACATGGACGACATCCGTCCCATCGTCGGCACCAAGGGTTCTGATTCGATGAGCCTCGACAACATGGTCGAAGGCCTGGTGATGGGCGGCGCGGGACTGTTCCGCGCGCTGCGATTAGTGATCCCGCCGGCCTGGCAAAACGTCGAGTCGATGGATGCCGACATCCGCGCGTTCTATGAATACAACTCGATGCACATGGAGCCGTGGGACGGCCCTGCGGGCATCGTGCTGACCGATGGCCGCTACGCCGCCTGCACGCTGGATCGCAACGGCCTGCGCCCGGCGCGCTGGGTGCTGACCAAAGATCGCATTCTCACTATCGCTTCGGAAGTCGGCGTGTGGCAGATCGACCCCGCCAACGTCGAGCGCAAGGGCCGCGTGAAGCCGGGTCAGATGGTCGCCGCCGATCTGCAAACTGGTCGCTTGCTGATGCCGGAAGACATCGACAACGAGCTGAAAGGCACGCAGCCTTACCGCGAATGGCTCAAGGCCAACGCGGTCAAACTTGATCTCTCGATCAATCAGGACGCCGATTTGCCGGTGATGGATGCGGCCAGTCTGCTGACGCACCAGAAGCTGCACAACGTGAGTTTTGAAGAGCGCGACCAGATCATCCGCGTGCTGGCCGAAGATGGTGCCGAGGCCATCGGCTCGATGGGCGACGACACGCCCATGGCGGTGTTGAGCCAGAAAGTGCGCTCGCCGTTCGACTACCTGCGCCAGCAGTTCGCGCAGGTGACCAACCCGCCGATCGATCCGATCCGCGAAGCGATCGTGATGTCGCTCAACACCAGCTTCGGTCCCGAGCGCAATCTGTTCGACGAAACGCCCGCGCACGCGCACCGGGTGGAAGTGCACACGCCGTTGCTGTCGAAAGAGGCGTTCGACAAGCTGCTGAATCTGAACGACCCGGCGTTTGCCGCTGCCGTGCTCGATCTGCACTACGACCCGTCGGCGCTGTCGCTGGAAACGGCGCTCAAAGCGCTGACCGCACGCGCAATCGACGCAGTGAAAGCGGGCAAGGTCATTCTCGTTTTGACCGACCGCAATCTGGGCAAAAATCGCCTGCCGATCCACGCCCTGTTCGCCACCGGCGCGGTACACCATGCGCTGATCAACGCCGGCCTGCGCTGCAACGCCAATATCGTGGTGGAAACCGGCAGCGTGCGCGACCCGCACCACTATGCTTGCCTGATCGGCTACGGCGCGACGGCAGTGTATCCGTATCTGGCCTACCAGATCATCGGCGAATTCGTGAAGACCGGCGAGATCAAGCCCAACCTCGAAAAGGCGCTGTCCAACTTCCGCAAGGGCATGGACAAGGGCATCTACAAGGTGCTTTCGAAGATGGGCATTTCGCTCGTCGCCAGCTATCGCGGCGCGCAGCTGTTCGAGGGCGTCGGCCTGCACGAAAGCGTGGTCGCGCTGTGTCTGAAGGGCACGGTGTCGCGTATTTCCGGCGCCAACTTCGACGACTTTGAATCCGACCAGAAACTGCTGCACAAGACTGCGTTCAATCCTTTGAAGCCGCTGTCGGCAGGCGGCTTGCTGAAATTCATGTTCGGCGAAGAATTCCACGCCTACAACCCGGACGTGGTGCAGCAATTGCAAAAGGCGGTGAAGTCGGGCGACTACGCCGAGTTCAAAAAATACTCCGAACTGGTGGACACCCGCCCGGTGGCGATGCTGCGCGACTTGATGAAACTCAAGCCGGGCGCAACACCGATCCCGCTTGATGAAGTCGAGCCGCTGGAAGCCATCCTCAAGCGCTTCGACTCGGCCGGCATGTCGCTCGGCGCGCTGTCGCCCGAAGCACACGAAGCGCTCGCTGAAGGTATGAACCGCATCGGCGGTCGTTCCAATTCGGGCGAAGGCGGCGAAGACCCGAAACGTTACGGCACGAACAAAACCTCGAAGATCAAGCAGATTGCCTCGGGGCGTTTTGGCGTCACCGCAACCTATCTGGTCAACGCCGAAGTGCTGCAGATCAAGATCGCGCAGGGTGCCAAGCCCGGCGAAGGCGGCCAATTGCCGGGCGACAAAGTCTCGGTGATGATCGCCGGACTGCGCCACTGCAAACCCGGCACGCCGCTGATTTCGCCGCCGCCGCATCACGATATTTATTCCATCGAAGATCTGGCGCAGCTGATTTTTGACTTGAAGCAAGTCAACCCCGATGCGCTGGTGTCGGTAAAACTGGTGGCCGAACCCGGTGTCGGCACGATTGCGGCGGGTGTGGCGAAAGCCTACGCCGACCTCATCACGATTTCCGGTTACGACGGCGGCACCGGCGCATCGCCGCTGGCGTCGGTCAAGTACGCGGGTTCACCTTGGGAGCTCGGCTTGTCGGAAGCGCAGCAGGTGCTGCGCGCGAATGGTTTGCGCGGGCGCGTGCGGGTGCAGACCGACGGTGGCCTGAAAACCGGCCTCGACGTGGTGAAAGCCGCGATCCTCGGTGCCGAGTCGTTTGGCTTCGGCACTGGCCCGATGGTCGCGCTGGGCTGCAAATATCTGCGCATCTGCCACCTGAATAACTGCGCCACCGGCGTCGCCACGCAGAACGAAAAACTGCGCAAAGATCATTTCATCGGTCTGCCCGAGATGGTGGTGAACTACTTCAAATTCGTCGCCGAAGAAACACGCGAGCTGATGGCGAGCCTCGGCATTCGCAAGCTGACTGACCTGATTGGCCGCACCGATTTGCTGGACGTGTCGGCGGGCGATACGCCGCGTCAGGGTCGTCTGAATCTGGCTGCGCTGTTGTCGCAAGGCAGCACGCCTGCCGACGCGCCGCGCTTCTCGCAGCAGGAACGCAATCCCTCGTTCGACAAGGGTGAGCTGGCCGAGCAGATGGTGGCCGACGCGCTGGCCGCGATCAAGGCGGGCACGAAAACCGAACTCAGTTACGGCGTGAAAAACGTCAACCGCTCCATCGGCGCGCGCCTTTCCGGCGAAATCGCCAAGGCGCACGGCGGAAAGGGGCTGCCCGACGACACCATCCGCATCAATCTCACCGGCTCAGCCGGGCAAAGCCTCGGCGTGTGGAACCACAAAGGTCTGACCCTCACGCTCGAAGGTGACGCCAACGACTACGTCGGCAAGGGCATGGGCGGCGGCCGTCTGGTGATCTACCCGCCGCGCGTCGCCAGCTTCGAGGCGCACCGCAATACGCTGATCGGCAACACCTGTTTGTACGGCGCGACCGGCGGCGAACTCTACGCGGCGGGCATGGGCGGCGAGCGCTTCGGCGTGCGCAACTCGGGGGCGCTCGCGGTGGTCGAAGGCATCGGCGACCACGGCTGCGAATACATGACCGGCGGCACCGTGCTGGTCCTCGGCGACACCGGCCTCAATTTCGGTGCCGGCATGAGCGGCGGCATGGCCTTCATCGTCGATGACGCGGGCGATTTCGTCAGCAGGCTGAACAAGGAAATGGTCGAGATCGTGCGCATTACCAGCGACGACACCGAGCCATTCCGCCAGTTTTTCAAGGCGCAGGTCGAACGCCATCTGGCGCTCACCGGCAGCGCGCGCGCCAAGGCGCTGCTGGCTGATTTCGACGCCACGCTGGCGAAGGTGTGGCTGGTGAAGCCGAAGCGCATTTCTATTGAAGATCTGGTCGAGGACATTCCCGGCCAGACACGTGAAGCTGCGACGGTCTGAAAGGAGCAGGCATGGAAATCGACCTGTTGGCGGAAGCGAAAAAACGGCCTTTCGCCGAAAAAATGCAACTGGTGGAAGACTTGTGGGATGCGATTGCGGCAGAGGCCGCACAGCGACGCGTTTCTGTTGCACAGCAAAAATTGCTGGAAGTGCGTTTGCAGGAAAGCATCGACAACCCTGACGATGGCAAACCCTGGGAGGAAGTTCGAGCGGATATCGAACGCTCCCTGTGAAGCTCGTCGTCAACGCGAAAGCGCAACATGAATTACGCGATGCAGCGGCGTGGTATGAGGAACAAGCGCAGGGTTTGTCAGCGGAGTTTTTGCGCGCGGTTGAGTTGAATCTGGGGTATGTCCTGCGCAACCCGGAATTGTTTGCTGAGGTGCTACCGGGGATTCGGCGGATTGGTTTGCGTAAATTTCCGTACAGCCTGTTTTACCGGGTGCACGAGCCAAAAATTACTGTTTTGGCCTGCCTGCATCAGCACGGTGATCCGCAGGACTGGCCGCACAATTAAATATTGAGAGTTGAGTAGTGATATGGGTGACGTATTCCAGTTTTTGAAGCAGCAACGACGTGACGGCGACAAGACCGAGGCGGCGGTGCGTAAGCACGAGTTCAAGGAAATCTATGCGCTGATGCCGCAGGAACAGGTGACCGAGCAGGCCGACCGCTGTCTCGGTTGCGGCAATCCGTATTGCGAGTGGAAGTGCCCGGTGCACAACTACATCCCCAACTGGCTCAAGCTGGTGACCGAAGGCCGGTTGTTCGAAGCGGCTGAATTAAGCCATCAGACCAATTCACTGCCGGAAGTCTGCGGCCGCGTCTGCCCGCAGGATCGGCTGTGCGAGGGCGCGTGCACCTTGAACGACGGCTTTGGCGCGGTGACCATCGGCCAGGTCGAGAAATACATTTCCGAAGAAGCCTTCAAGCAGGGCTGGCGTCCGGACATGACGCATGTGATCGCCACCGGCAAAAAAGTCGCCGTCATCGGTGCCGGGCCCGCAGGCTTGGGATGCGCCGACGTGCTCGCGCGCAATGGTGTGAAGCCCGTGGTGTTTGACCGCTACGAGGAAATCGGCGGCCTGCTCACCTTCGGCATCCCCGAATTCAAGATGGAAAAATGGGTGATGACCCGCCGCCGCGAAGTGCTCGAAGGCATGGGCGTCGAATTCCGCCTGAACACTGACATCGGCAAAGACATCTCGATGCAATCCCTGCTCGACAACTACGACGCCGTATTCATGGGCATGGGTACCTACACCTACATGAAAGGCGGCTTCCCCGGCGAAGACCTGCCCGGCGTGCTGGAAGCGTTGCCGTTTCTGGTGTCCAACGTGCGCAAATGTCTGGCGCTGATGAAGCCGGATGAGGTCTATCAGGACATGAAGGGCAAGCGCGTCGTCGTGCTCGGCGGCGGCGACACAGCCATGGACTGCAACCGCACCAGCATCCGGCAGGGTGCGGCGAGCGTCACTTGCGCCTATCGCCGCGACGAGGCGAACATGCCCGGTTCCAAGCGCGAAGTCGGCAACGCCAAAGAAGAAGGCGTGCAATTCCTGTGGAACCGCCAGCCGGTGGAAATCGTTGGCGATGGCAAGGTCGAGGGCGTGAAGCTCGTCACCACCGAACTCGGCCCGCCTGACGCACGCGGCCGCCGCACCCCGGTCGTCGTGCCGGGCTCAGAAGAAATCATCCCCGCCGACCACGTCATCGTCGCCTTCGGCTTCCGCCCCAACCCGCAGCCGTGGTTTGAGCAGCACCAGATCGCCATCGATCAAGGTGGTCGCGTCGTCGCCAAAGGCGGTGCGCACGCCTTCCAGACCGCAAATCCGAAAATCTTCGCGGGCGGCGACATGGTGCGCGGCTCCGATCTGGTGGTGACAGCGGTGTACGAAGGCCGCGAGGCGGCGAAGGGTATTCTTGGGTATCTCGACCTGCTCTGAAGCGGGTTCGGTGCCAGCGTCAATGCGCAAGAAGTCAGGCTGCCGGGGCGACCTTAAAAAATATCGTGTCGCCCCCTTTTTTTCGACATGAATAGGCTTTTAGTCGTCTTCGTCTGAATCTGCTGCGTGACTGTATCGCTGCTCGGCAAGCCATCGAAGTCGCTCAGCCTGTGTCAACAGGGCGCGCCGCAATCCCTTTTGGACTTTGCGTTCAGAAATGATCTGCGCCAAACGCGCCATCACTGACGCGCGCCGGGCGATGCGCAAATCCGGATGGTCACGCAAACGACTAACTTCTTCCGTTACGATTTTCCCCCGAAACGAGGGGGGCGGTTGAATCGGGTCTGTCGGTGCGGGCGGCTCTTTCTCATTGAGGATGGCTTTAAAAGCCGATTGCTCAATACATTTCTGGAAAATTGTGTATTCCAGCGCGTTGAGATGCTCTTTAGCCTTCTTCGCGGTCGCGTCATCTTTTTTGACACCTTGATATTGCGGGAGCGGCCAGACCTCCACGTGGCATACCTCGACCGGGTCTAAAACGTTCATCGCCACGGCATCGGTGCGGCGATTCGTTAAATGACGGCGGATTCGGGTGCGAAGCATCTCATTGGTTTGTCCGACATAGATGGGCTCGCCGTCATAGTCGAAAAAAGCGTATACGCCCCATTTGTATGAGCCGATTTTGTGTGGTTTTCCAGTTTCCGAATCATCGACTGTGATATCGAGAAAAGCTTGCAGGGCTGCGCGTAACGCTTCTGTTTCAAAAGGAAGCGACTCGGTCGATAGATCGATTCCAATCTCGGTTTGGGGTTTAGGCCGACTCATGCTGCTGCTCGGTTTTTGCCGGCTGCATCTTGGGCGTTCATGATTGGATCGAGAAGTGTGCGCGCAATATGGCTCACTACCGGCACAGCAACGCCATCACCGGCGAGGTGGTAGGCATCGTTGTAACGTTCGGGAAGTTTGTAATCGTCAGGCAGACCCATTAGCCGTGCCGCTTCACGGGGCGAAAGCAAACGGGATCGAATTCGCTCGCCTTGAACGATAAGAATGGTTTGCCGGCTGGAGCCGCCGGACGGCGTGCGCAAGCAGCCGGATATACCATCGAAGCGAACTTCGGCACGGACAACGCCCTCCCGCGTTCTGCGATAGACCGTGCCGACCCTCGTGTCGCCGCCAGCTTGTGCAAGCATGACTTTGCGGCGATTGACGTCCGACATGGACGAAAGCAGTTTTGCGGTTTCCTCGGGCGCGTGCCACGAAACGCCTGCAGGCTCATGTTCAAGCAAGTCTTCAATCGTACCGGGCGCGACATTCGGCATTGGCGGCGTCCACCAGCGCCACAGCGCCTGCTGCCGTTTCGAGAGCCGGTTGTGTGCGCGAATCACTGCATCCGGGTGCCAGGCAGGCGTCGCCGTCCAGCCATGCACGGAATCGGGAATACGCATCTCGGCATCGATGCCCAGGATGAATAAACGTGGACGAGACTGCGGGATAAAGTGGACGGCATTAATGACCATGGCACCGAATTGATAATTTTCTTCGGCCAGCGCTTGCGCGATGGCCGCGAAGTCCTTGCCGTCATGCGAGGTCAACGTGCCATACACATTTTCCAACATGACCATACGGGGTTTGCGGCCTTCGCGATTCAGAGAACGAATCAGTTCCCAGTATCCCCAGAAAGCACCGGATCGTTTTCCGCCAAGCCCTGCACCTGCTCCTGCGAGAGAGAGGTCTTGGCAGGGGAACGATCCCCATGCCAAATCGACTTGTCCAGGCAAATTGGCGCTGCTCAGGCCGAAAATATCTCCTACGGTCAAATGATCGCTGCCCCAATTTCTCGCATAGGTATGTGCTTTCTTTTCCGAAAGATCATTGGCGAACAGGCAATTCCATTGGGCACCGAGGCCTGCCCGCGCCATGCCGCCTCCGGAAAAAAACTCATAAAAGGTATACAACGTCACCCCCTACTCTAGAGGCTGGAGTTTATTACGAAACCGGCCTCGCTCAGCACAGGGAAAACGAGGCACGTCACTTAGCCCGAGTATAGTGAGCAGCACTGCGCCCCCATCCAGCCGCAGTTTTCAGGATCACTACCCCTCCACACCGGCTGGGAACAACAAGGGACCACGGTTATGCAGCACCGCCAGCGGCTGTATCCCCGCCAGATTCTCGGCCAGCGCCTCGCGCGTGAGTGCCAGGTCGTAGTGCGCTTGCAGGTTAAGCCAGAACTCGGCCTCCATGCCGAAGAAGACACCCATCCGGGCGGCGGTGTCGGCGGTGATGCTGCGCTTGCCAGCGACGATTTCGCCGATGCGGCGCTGCGGCACGCCGATTTCCTTGGCCAGCCGGTATTGGGTAACACCCAGCGGCTTGAGAAACTCTTCCAGCAGGATTTCGCCGGGGGTGGCGAGCGGGATTTGACGTTTGGCCATGATGCCTCCTGGTAACAATCCGGTTAGTGATAATCGACGATTTCCACGTCCCATGCCGCGCCGTCCTTCCAGACGAAACATACGCGCCATTGATCGTTGACGCGGATGCTGCATTGGCCTTTGCGGTCGCCCTTGAGCGCTTCGAGCCGGTTTTGCGGCGGAATGCGCAGGGACTCCAGGCGCTCGGCCGCGTGCAGCATCTGCAATTTGCGGATCGCAACGCTGGCGATGTTGGCAAAGCGAGGAATGCGCTTACCCTCAAACAGCGCTTGAGTTTCGCGACATTTGAATCGCCTGATCATGCCGCAACACTAACGCCGAGCGTTAGTAAAGTCAAGCAACACCCTGCGCCAAACCCTTCAAATCCCAGGGAGAACAGGGCGCCGCCCTCCGGAAACACATCGGTTACATCTGCTTACACCCCGTTACCCAGCCCACACATGCCGCTTACATGGCGCGCCTACAGTGCGATTGTCCGCTGACGAAATCCTTCGATCACGGCACATTTCAACTGAACAGGAGTTACACCATGAAAAGCCAACTGATCAAAACCACCTTTGCTGTGCTGACTTTTTCGGCACTGGGCTTAACTTCCGGCGCGCAGGCGGACTGGGGTCAGCGTGACTATGGCTGGAAACAGGACGACCACCGCGCCGCGCCTTTCGAAAGCCAGCGTCTGGCCCGCGAAATTGACGAACGACTAGATCGCCAGGAAGACCGGATCAAGGACGGGATGCGTCACGGCCAACTGACCAAATTCGAGTTCCGCGCGCTGATGCAGAACCATAGCGAAATGCGCCACATGCAGCGTGCCTTTATGGCCGATGGCTTTATGGGGCCGCTCGAATATCGTCGGCTGGATCGCGCGCTGGATGAAGCCCGCGGGCAGATTGCTGCCGAAAAACATGATCGCGAAGCACGTGCGCCCTACTTCGCCTATCATCCGCATCACAACTGAGTTCGCCCGGCGCGGCAGCTTTGCCGCGCCGGAAAGATCAACTTTTTTCAGGAGCGCGTCATGATGAAACCCTTTGCGATCCTTGCTCTGGCGGGGCTGTTCAGTGCGAATGCCGCATGGGCCGATCCACCCCGCCATGCGCCTGCGCACGGCTATTACAAGAACCATCACGATGACGACGACGACCGTCGCCACAAAAAACACCGCAAACATAAAGAGTATCGCGGCCATTCCGGGGTGGTGTACGACAACGACTACGGTATTCGCTCGGGGCGCTGCAACCGTGACGCCATCGGCGCAGTGATCGGCGGCGTGGCGGGGGCGGTGGTTGGCGGCCAGGTGGCCGACCGCGAGGATCGTGTCGTCGGCATGGTCATCGGCGGCGTAGTCGGGGCGGTGATGGGTCATGCCGTCGGCGACCGCATGGACGATCGCGACCGCGCCTGTGTGGGTCATGCGCTCGACGTCGGCAAACCCGGCGTGCCAGTGGCCTGGAAACACGGCGAGACGCGCTACCAGGTTGTGCCCGGGGGCAGTGCGGGAGAGGGCTGCCGTCACGTCACGCTGCGGGTGGACGGCGGCAAACCGCATCCCTCGGTGGCGTGCCCCAGCGGGCGTGGGGAGTGGACGTTTCGCCGCAGCTGATTTGCCGTTACCGGGTGGCAACGCGCCCGGTCGGGCGTGCCCGGCCTGTTAGAATGCGGGTTTTGCTTCACGGCTCGCTTCAATGTCCGCCCTCCAAAATGACACCTTCCTGCGCGCATTGCTGCGCGAGCCTACTGATTACACGCCACTCTGGCTGATGCGCCAGGCAGGGCGTTATCTGCCCGAATACAACGCCACCCGTGCACGGGCGGGCGATTTTCTGACGCTGTGCAAAACCCCCGATCTAGCGACCGAAGTCACGCTGCAACCGCTGGCGCGCTATCCGCTCGACGCGGCGATCCTGTTTTCCGACATTCTCACCGTGCCCGATGCGATGGGCTTGGGGCTGTATTTTGCGCAGGGCGAAGGCCCGCGTTTCGAGCGCCCCTTGCGCGATGAATGGGAAATCCGTGACCTCACCGCGCCGGACCCGACCGATAAACTCGGCTATGTGATGGATGCGGTGCGCTCGATCCGCCGCGCGCTGGATGGCTCGGTGCCGCTGATCGGTTTTTCCGGCAGCCCGTATACCCTCGCGTGTTACATGATCGAGGGCGGCGGTTCGGACGACTACCGCCATATCAAGACCATGCTGTACAGCCGCCCAGACTTGCTGCACCGCATACTCGACGTGACAACGACAGCTGTGATCGACTACCTCAATGCGCAGATCGAAGCGGGCGCGCAGGCGGTGATGATTTTCGATTCCTGGGGCGGTAGCCTCACGCCACACGCGTACAAGGAGTTTTCACTCAACTATATGGAGCGCATCGTCGCGGGGTTGACGAAAGAGCGCGACGGTCGCCGCGTGCCGAGCATCGTGTTCACCAAGGGCGGCGGCAACTGGCTGGAGTCGATTGCCAGCATCGGGGCCGATGCGGTCGGCCTCGACTGGAGTATCGACATCGGAGACGCCCGCCGCCGCGTCGGCGACAAGGTCGCGCTGCAAGGCAATCTCGATCCCTGCGCGCTGCACGGCACCCCTGAGAACATCCAGACCGAGGCTCGCCGCATCCTCGATTGCTACGGCAATCACCCCGGCCACGTATTCAACCTCGGCCACGGCATTTCGCAGTTCACCGACCCCGATAAGGTCGGCGTGCTGGTTGAAACCGTGCATACTCACAGCCGTGCGATACGCGCTGCGTAATCCATCCATTTTTATTTTTGCAAAGTTCGCCATGAAAAATCTGCTTATCAGCCTGTTTGCCCTCTTCATCGGTTTTGGTCTTGCGGCGCATGACGCCGATGCCAAGCGTTTCGGCGGCGGCAAATCGTTCGGGATGCAGCGCAGCGCGCCCGCCAAGCAAAATGCCGCCCCTGCCCCCCAGCGCCAGCAACAGGGCATGCCCGCGCAAGCCGCGCCGCAAAAACGCAGCTGGATGGGGCCGATTGCCGGTCTCGCCGCCGGGCTTGGATTGGCGGCGCTGTTTTCGCACCTGGGCATGGGCGAAGAAATGGCAAATTTCCTCATGATCGCGCTTCTGGCGATGGCGGCATTCATGCTGTTCCGCTGGTTGATGCGTAAAAATTCCGCTGCCTCGCCCGCCATGCAATACGCAGGTGCCACGCCCGCAGCCGCACCCGTGCGATTTGATGCCGCGCCCGTGTCGTCCGGCAGTGCGTCGGCTGGCATTTTCCCACCCGGTTTTGACGCCGTGGCGTTCGCGCGCGAAGCCAAGCTCAACTTCATTCGCCTGCAAGCCGCGTTTGACGCAGGTAATCTCGACGACTTGCGCGCGTTTACTTCGCCTGAAGTGTTTGCCGAGTTGTCGATGCAGTTGACCGAGCGCGGCGATAGTCAGCAGATTACGGATGTCTTGCACGTAGATGCCGACGTGCTCGAAGCGTTTGACGACAACGGCCAACACATTGCCAGCGTGCGATTTACCGGCGAAGTGCGGGAAGCCGAAGGCGAAGCCCCCCACGCCCTGAACGAAATCTGGCATCTCGTCCGCCCGATCAGTGGTTCAGGCGGCTGGGTTGTCGCTGGAATTCAGCAAGGCTGAAGCATTACAGGGCTGAAATAACACCATTTTCCTGCCGTAGAAGCATTGACTTATGCACATTTTTGACGCGCAGGAATTTTTTTAATGCTAAGCCATTGACAACCAGTGGGTAATTGTAAATGTTTGATTTTTATACGATTCATCAATTGCCTGCTTTTTAACCATTTGGCCGTAATGCCATAAAGACGGGCTTTGCGGGCAGTCAGAGTGAATCGCGCACAGAATTATCCACAGGCTTCGTGGACAACTTTGAATAAGCCTTGGGTAACAGCAGCTTAGTCAGCGTTTCAACAGTTTTCGCTAAACCCCGACGGTAAATTCTGTATTCATGGCCACCCTGATTCAGGTCGCGCTCGATACGCCGCTCACGCGTTTTTTCGATTATGGCCTGCCAGATTCGCTGCCTCGCGTGGCGCCGGGCAGTCTGGTCGAAGTGCCGTTTGGCCGTACACGCCAGATGGGGGTGGTCATCGGCGAGGCCGAGACCCGCAGCGTGGATCCGGCCAAACTGCGTGATGTCCTCCGTGTGTTCGAGGATCGCCCGGCGCTGCCGCCAGAAGTCCTCCGGCTCGCGCAATTTTGTGCTGACTATTACCACTATTCGCTTGGTGCGATTTTGCTGGCGACCTTGCCACCGCGCCTGAAAACGCCGACGCCGTTTGTGGTCGACGCGCCCTGGCTGGTGTTGACGGAGGCGGGCGCGAACGCCACCGTTCCTGCGCGCGCCCGTGCGCAGCAGGCATTGCTCGACGCGTTACGCGCCGCACCGCAAGCACGCGAATCGCTGCGCGCCGCCAAACACACCCGACACGCAACTGCGCTGATCGCGGCAGGCTGGGCGAACTGGTCGCGGACAGCGCCGGTGGCCGCCACGCCCCCGACGGCCAGCGCGCGGCCTGCTGCCACCCCCGAACAGCAGGCCGCGCTCGACCGGTTGTTACCTGCGCTGGGTCGGTTTGGCGTGCATCTTGTCCATGGCGTCACCGGCAGCGGCAAGACCGAGCTGTATTTGCGTTTGATCGACGCCGTGCTGGCGCTCAATCAACAGGCGCTGGTGCTGATTCCCGAAATCGCGCTCACACCACAACTTGAGCAGCATTTCCGCAACCGCTTTCCATCCCGCCGCATCGTTACCCTGCACAGCGGCCTGGCTGAACGCGCGCGTGCCGAGCACTGGCTGGCGACAGCAGAATGCGATTTGCTGATCGGCACCCGCTTGTCGGTATTTGCGCCGCTGCCGCGACTCGGATTGGTCGTGGTGGATGAAGAGCACGATTTATCGTTCAAGCAGCAAGACGGGCTGCGCTACTCCGCGCGCGATGTCGCCGTCGCGCGCGCCCAGCAGGCCGATGTGCCGGTGGTGCTCGGCTCGGCCACGCCCTCGCTCGAAAGCTACGCGCAGGCGCTGTCCGGGCGTTATCAGCTGATCACGCTCAGCCAGCGCGCTGTCAGCCAGGCGCGCCTGCCGCCCATCGAATTGGCTGATCTCAAGCACCTTCCGCAAGATAACGGCCTTACCCGCCCTGCCGTGCAGGCACTCTCCGACACCCTGGCACGCGGCGAACAAAGCCTGGTGTTCATCAACCGGCGCGGCTACGCTCCCGCGCTGTATTGCCCCAGCTGCGCCTGGGTCTCGCCGTGCCCACATTGCTCCGGGCGGCTGGTGCTGCACAGAACCGCCCATCGCCTTAAATGCCACCACTGCGGGTTTGAAACGCGCATTCCAAGCGAATGTCCGAGCTGCGGCGACCCGGATTTGAAAGCGCTCGGGCAAGGCACGCAACGGCTCGAAGAAACCCTCGCCAGCCTGCTGCCCACCGCGCGCATCCGCCGCATCGACCGCGATACCATGCGGCCGCGCGCTTGGGCCGAGCTGGGCGAAGCGGTGCATGGCGGCGCGGTGGATATCCTGGTCGGCACGCAAATGCTCGCCAAAGGCCACGATTTCCCCAACATGACCCTGGCGCTGATTCTCGACACCGACGGCGCGCTCTACAGCCCGGACTTTCGCGCCAGCGAGCGGCTGTTCGCGCAACTGATGCAAGTCTCGGGGCGCGCCGGGCGCGCCGACAAACCCGGTCGCGTGCTGATCCAGACCGCGTTTCCTGACCATCCACTGTTTCGCTATTTGCAGCATCACGACTATGCGGGCTACGCGCGCGAGCTGCTCAAGGAACGCAAACAGCTCGACCTGCCGCCGCGTACCCGGCAAGTGCTGCTGCGCGCTGAAGCGCCGACGATGGACGCCGCGCTCGCGTTTTTGCGCCGCGCTGCGGCCTGCGTGCCTGATATTGCCAGCGTCAGCGTTTTTAGCCCCACGCCCGCGCCGATGGCACGCGTCGCAAATCTCGAACGCGCGCAACTGCTGATTCAGTCGCCGCAGCGGCAAGCCCTGCAAGCGTGTTTGCGCGATTGGCGACCGCAGCTGGAAACAATCAAACCCCGCGTCGCACGCTGGTCACTGGATGTGGATCCGCTGGCGTTTTGAGCCTAACTTGGGCTTTTGTTACGCCAGTTCGTTAATTTTGATTGGGAGAACGAACTTTGCGCGCAATAGAGGTTCATAGTTTATCTACCGTCATCACACGCAGGACAACATCAAATGAAAACAAAATTTCCCCTGCACTATTTTGCGGGCGCGCTCTTGGCGGGTCTGTCACTATTGGCCGCCCCTGTTTGGGCGGAATCATCGCCTGAGGCGCTGGACAAGAAAATCTCCTTCGCGCCTTTACCGCTGGAAGTCCACCTGCAAGCCAATGACCGTCCTGCTGTGGTGGCGAAAATGCCTTGCGCAATGGTCAACCAGATGACGATGGGTTTTCCGCCTGTGGCAATGGCTGAGACCCTGTTCTTTCAGATGGTTAAATCTATGAATGACACCAACGTCATGCCCGCACGATTTGAACCGGTGTGCATCTGAGTTGTTTCGGATCGGCTATTGATCCAGCCGCATAATTCACGGCTGGGTTGAACGCGCTGCCCCAGATTTATTGGGGCCGTAGTTTCGCCAGCTCTTCAAGCAGGCTGATTAACAGCTCACGGCCGAGCGGCTCCATGCCTTCAATCAGCTGATCGGTATCGCGCTCGCCGTTGAGTAGCCGCCGCATTCTGCCGCCCAGCAGCGCCATATCCCCACCCGCTTTCATCATTTGCTCGGCCATGTTGGCGAGCACGGCCATGGCCTGTGCGTCGCCGCGCGCGGAGGCGTCGATGAGCGCGGCGAGACCGGGCGCCGCGCTGCTGCCGTCGGGCTGGACGTTGAGTGGTGGCAGGCTGGCGGGGTTGTCGAAACCACGCTGGATAGCGTCGAGCAGAATGATGTCTTCTTCGTCGAGGCCGAGTTTGATCGAGGGGTCGCGGCGGCCATTGACGACGTGTCGCACTGCGCCCACCAGCCGCGCCCAGCCCGCCTGCTCGGCGGCGTCGAGCTCTTTCATCAGGGCGGGAAGCTGGCTGCGGTCGCGTAGGGCGTTGACGACCGAATGGATGAATGCGGCGTGGACGCGCAGGACTTGATCGACAGCGGAAGGGAGTTGAGCCATGGTGTGCGGGAATCAGGCGTGAGGGAGAGGGGAATTGTCGGGGCTGGTTGCGGCGTTGGCAATCACGGGATGCGTCGGCACGTGGTTGATGCGCCAATGTGCAACAGCCCAATTCAAGAGGTCAGCGGGCGTCGCGCGGTGTAACGCGCCCGGGGGCGGATGACCGAGCGCGGTGAGGGCTTGTGCCAGTACGGCGCTCTGGCCGCTGACCGGCAAGACGGGCGCACGGGTTTGCTTGGAAAGTTTTTGCCCGGTGAGGTTGGTGATGAGCGGGACGTGGGCATATACCGGGCTTGCCACACCCAGCAGGCGCTGTATATGGATTTGGCGTGGGGTATTCCACAGCAGATCCGCGCCGCGTACGACATGGCTAATGCCCTGAAAGGCATCGTCCACCACCACCGCCAGCTGGTAGGCAAACAGGCCATCGGCGCGCTTGATGATGAAGTCGCCCACCTCGCTGGCCAGTGACTGGCTTATCGCGCCCATGATCCTGTCGTGCATAGACACAGGCGTGTGGTCGACCCGCACGCGCCAGGCGCGCGCAGTTTGCGTGGGCAGCAAGCCTGCGCGGCACGTGCCCGGGTAAATGATTTCGCTTTCGTGGTTACGTCGCACCGGCTGCTCGGCTGACCCAGCCAGCTGGGCACGGGTGCAGGCACAGGGGTAGGCAAGGTCGCGCGCAATCAAATCGTCCAGTGCGGTGGTGTAGGCATCGTCGCGCTGCGACTGATACAGCACCGCGCCGTCCCACTGTAATCCATAGGCGTCCAGCTGGCGCAGGATGGTGTCGGCGGCCCCGGGCACACAGCGGGGGCGGTCGAGGTCTTCCATGCGCACCCGCCACTGGCCTTGCGCGGCGCGCGCGTCGAGCCAGCTCGCCAGCGCCGCGACCAGCGAACCGAGATGCAGCGGCCCGGTGGGCGAAGGTGCAAAACGACCGACGTAAGGATAGGCAAGGCTCACGCCACGATTATGCCGTGGGTCAGCCGGAACGCGATGACGTCTGGAGCGTGCGATCCGGGCGAGCGCGCCCGGTGCGCGCGTTTATTTAAGGACAAACGTAAGTTTCATCCGCACGCGAAATTCCGTGACTTTGCCTTTGCTGACGACTGCGTCCTGATCCATGACCCAGGCACCGGTAATGTTGGCCAGCGTTTCAGCGGCCTTGGCGACGCCGAGTTTGACGGCGTCCTCAAAGCTTTTTTTCGAACTGGCAGAAATTTCGATGGTTTTTGCAACGCTCATGGTCAACTCCAAGTGGAAACACCTAAGCGTAAACGCTCAGCTGAAAAAAAACAGCCCAGAATCGTTAATTCCTACGTGAGAGTCAGGCATGAAAAAAGCCGGAACCCCCGGCTTTTTTCAACGCGCCATGCGGATGGCTTACGCCGCTTTTTCGTGGTGGTAGCCGGTGACGGTATCGACTTCAGATTTGGAGCCGAGGATCACGGGCACGCGCTGGTGCAGGCCGTCGGGGGCGAGGTCGAGGATGCGCTCGCGCCCGGTGGTGGCGGCACCGCCCGCCTGCTCGACGATGAACGCCATCGGGTTGGCTTCGTACATCAGGCGCAGTTTGCCGGCTTTAGCGGGGTCTTTGGTGTCTTTGGGGTACATGAAAATACCGCCGCGCGTGAGAATGCGGTGCACTTCGGCGACCATCGAGGCAACCCAGCGCATGTTGAAATCCTTGCCGCGCGGTCCGGTTTTACCCGCCAAGCATTCTTCCACATATTGTTGTACCGGCTTTTCCCAGAACCGCATGTTCGACGCGTTGATCGCGAACTCGCGGGTCTCGGTGGGGATGCGCATGTTGGGGTGGGTCAGTACGAATTCGCCGACGTCGCGATCCAGCGTGAAGCCGTTGGTGCCGTGGCCGAAGGTCAGCACCAGCATGGTCGAAGAGCCATAAATCGCGTAACCGGCGCACACTTGCTGGGTGCCCGCCTGCAGAAAGTCTTCTGCCTTCGCGGCGCGACCGGCAATCGGCGCTTTGAGGATCGAGAAAATGGTGCCGACGGAAATGTTCACGTCCACGTTCGACGAGCCGTCGAGCGGATCGAATACCAGCAGGTATTTACCCAGCGGATATTGATTGGGGATCGAATACACTTCGTCCATCTCTTCCGACGCCATGCCGGCCAGGTGACCTGCCCATTCGTTGGAGCGGATCATGATGTCATTGGTGATGACATCGAGCTTTTTCTGGGTTTCGCCCTGCACGTTTTCGGAATCCAGCGACCCCATCACACCCAGCAGCGCGCCTTTATTCACGACATTGGAAATTGCCTTGCAGGCGGTGACCACGTCGTTCAGCAGCGAGGTGAAGTCGCCGGTTGCGCCTGCCGTGCGGCGCTGTTCTTCGATGATGAATTGGGTAAGCGTGGTGCCGGTGTGCATGGAAATACTCCGATATATATAAGTAAATCAGAATATTATACACAAACCATGGTGCTTCCCGGTCAGTCCGTACCGATAAGCTGATCCGAGCGGGTGAATGTCCAGGTGCGGGTGATGGAGAGAATGTCAGCTTTTTTCCGCATGTCCTCGGGGAACGCGGCGTAGGGTGCGGCTAGACGCACGATATTTTCAGCGGCGGCATCGAGGACTTTCGAGCCGGAGGAACGATCGACTTCCACCGTCTCGATTTTGCCGTTGGCATAAATCGAGACGGTAAGTTTCAGACTGCCGTAAATGCCCTGGCGGCGGGCGGCTTCCGGGTAGTGGGTGTTGCCCACGCGCTCGACCTTGGTGACCCAGTCTTCGACATAGCGCGCAAACGAATATTCCTTGACGTTGGCACCGACAAACGCGCGCTTGGGACGTTTCTGATACGTGTCCCACTGCTGCGAAATCCGCGCTTGCAGCTGTGCCATTTCGCGCGCATCGGCGGTGAGCTGATCCGCATTAAGCGTTTCGGGCAGGGGCTTCGGGCTGGGTTCAGGCGGGCGGTTTTGCAGGGCCGCGTCGGGTTTGAGTTGGCTGAGCAGGACCTTGGCCTGTTGTTCCAGCTGGGCTACCCGTGCTTGCAGGGCGGCCTCCTCGCTGCCTTGCTGGGTGTCGGCGCTGGCGGGCAGCGGGCTTTTCAGCCGCCGGTCGTCGTCGGTGTTGCCGCCCCCCGCGAGGTTCACCTGCGCCAGCGCGTCGGGATTGAGCGGCGTGTCGAGGCTTTTGGCGTTGACCAGCACCACCTCCATCGGCAGGCTATTGTCTTCAAACAGGCGCGGATTGATCTGGACGAACTGCGTGGACAGCACCATGCCGTGCACCGCCGCCGAGGCCAGCATGGCGAGTGCCATGCGGGTGCCTTGTGGCGAGGGGGCGGCGAGAGCGTGAGGTGCGGGCACCATGAAATCCAGTAGACGGGCTGGCCTGATTCTACGGAAGCGTTGCGGTTGTGTCAGCCGCCGGGGTGAGCACTTCCAGCAACTCGGCATGGAAGCTGATATCAAGCAGGTCGATCGCAGAAATCGCCAGACGGACTTTTGCGCCGGACGCCACGCCCATGACCGAGGGCGCGCGCGTCACCAGGGGCAGATTGTCGAAGCGCACCAGGTCTTCGCGGATCACGCTGGCGGAGACTTCGGTAATGGCTTCCTGTTGCAGCCAGCGCAGCATCCAGTAGCGTTCCAGGCGGCGCTGGAATTCGGCGTAGGCATCGTAGGCCAGCTCGAAATCACGCACGATGGAAAACAGCTGCTCGCTACGCGGCGGATACACCGGCTCGACACCCTGCACCAGGCTGATGAGTTGGCGCTGGTTGACCAGATCGACATAACGCCGGAGCGGCGATGATGACCAGGCATATTGATCAACGCCCAGTCCGACGTGTGGATCGGGCGAGGTCGTCATGCGCGTTTTGCCGTTGGCCTGCGCGCGATAAATGCCCGGCACGCGTTTTTCAGCCAGCCAGCCGCCCCAGTGCGCGTTGGCAAAAATCATCAACTCTGACACCACTTTGTCGATCGGACTGCCACGCTTGCGCGGCACGATGCTGATGCGCTCGTCTTCTACCTTGAAGTTGTAATCAACGCGGTCGACGGTATCGGTTTTGCCGCGCCCGGCTTCCAGCACGGCGGCAAAATCGCGCAGCCACTCGAGTTCGCGGCGCCAGGGATAGTCAGGGAAGGCGGGGTTTTTCAGCGTCTCGTCATTGAACTGCGTTTCCAGCGTTTCGTGGCGCAGATTGGCGGCGATGTGCACTTTTTCGAGTCGCGTTTCGGTGCCCAGCACGCGCAGATCGGACGCGACATCGACGTACAGCGACAGCGCCGGGCAATCGTGGGTTTCGCCCAGCGTGTAGTGGTGGATCAGCGATTCCGGCAGCATGGTGATCTTGTCGCCGGGGAAATACACCGTCGAAAGCCGCTCGCGCGCGAGCTTGTCGAGCTCAGAATCCGGCGCGATACCGAGCGCCGGGGCCGCTATGTGGATGCCGACCCGCACGCTGCCGTCGTCACGCCACTGCACTGACAGCGCGTCGTCGATTTCGGTCGTGGCCTCGTCGTCCATGGAAAACGCGCGTACGCTACCAGTCGGCAATTGGGGGGGGTCGACCGGCTCCGACACAGGGGCGAATTCAACGCCGCGCGGAAACCATTCAAGCAGAAAACTCATGCGGTGGAATTCCAGCGTAGACGGAATCGCGCCGCAGCGTTCGATCAGCCGGAGCTGCGATAACCCCGCCGTGTCGGCAGCCTCTTCCAGCGCCTTGTACTCCAGCGTGTTCTTGTCCGGCGCAATCAGAATGCGCGGCACCAGCGAGGCGTATTCCGGCGGCAGGCGGAACGCGGCCAGCTCGGCGGCCAGATGCGCCTGCCGCTCGGCCGCAAGCCGTTTTTTCTCCAGTCCGGCCTTGGCTGCGGCGAGCGTCTCGGCGGGCGCGGGGCGATAGCGGCCCTTGCCTTTTTTGTGGAAATAAATCGGCGACGCGTGCAGTTTCATCAGCAAAGCCGCCGACTCGGCCGGGCGCGGCGCATGGCCGTAATACTCCTGTGCCAGTGACTCGAAACCGAACTCGTCTGCGCCTGCGGCTTCCCATAAAAAATCTGCATCGAGGTCGGCAGTCAGCGCCTCGGCCTCGGCCATCACGTCGGCTGAAGTGGGCGAGGCAAAACGCAGCAGGACATTGGCCGTCTTGATTTTGCTGCGTTTGCCCGATGCGGTCTCCACCTGCGCCGTGGCGTCGGTTTCAGACAGGATGGAACCGGCCTTGAAGTGGCCGTCCTCTTCAAAAATCAAATACATGGGATCAGAAATCCAGGATGGTTTGGAAGTAGCGCTCAAACCCGGTAAAACCGTGGTCGCCGCCGGGCTCGATGATCTGTCTTGCCCCCGCGTAATACGTCACCGCATCGCGATAGTTGAGCACCTCGTCGCCGGTTTGCGCCAGTAATAGATAGCGCTCGGGGCGCGTGATTTCGGGGCAATCGAGCACCGCCAACTCGCCGATATGCGCCTCGGTCATCACCCACTTTTCACCCGTGTGCCAATTGGTTTGCGACCCGAGCTCGCCGCGCAGCAGCTGGTGCGCACGCACCGCCGGGTTCACCAATATCGCTTTCCAGCCATGTTTTTCGGCCAGATACGTCGCATAAAACCCGCCGAGCGAACTGCCCACTAGCGTGATTGTGTCTGACTGGCCGCGCGCCAGTGTGAGTTCAATCTTGGTAATTGCCTCGCGCGCGCAGTTGGGCAGCGCTGGACAATAGTATTCGTCCAGCCGCCCAAGGCTCGCCATGAAATCGCCGAGCTGCTTGGCCTTACCGGATGCGGGGGACGAGTTGAAACCGTGGAGATAAACAATCATCCCCGGATTTTACCGGGGCGCGCGGGATTCCTGAAATGCGGGAACCCTTGAAATGAAGTGGTGGAGAGGAGGAGGATCGAACTCCCGACCTCCGCATTGCGAACGCGGCGCTCTCCCAGCTGAGCTACCCCCCCGACGCGGCAAATTATAGCCTCAGCCGCGTGACGCGAAAAGCGCCGTGAGGCGTTGCGGCAGGTTGGGGCTGAGGCGCGCGGCGAGCCAGCCGAGCAGCACGCCGCTGCTGTTGGCGAGCGCATCGAATACGTCGGGCTGGCGGTTGGGGGTGTAGCCTTGCAAGAATTCGATGGCGATGCCGAAGACGACGACGGCGAGCGCGAGCCGTCCGCGTTGTTGCATGATCAGCTGCGCCCACCAGAACATCAGGATGGCGTAGCCGATCAGGTGGATAAGTTTGTCGCCATGCGTAATGCCTTCATGGACGAGTGGCGGCGTCAGCGAGACGAGCAGGGTGAGGGCGATGCCAAGCCAGCCGAACACGCGCCAGAGACGGTCAATCTGCACGGGGTTTTTGATACGCCTGGCGCACCATCCATACACCCGCAATCACCATCGGCAGACTCAGCCACTGCCCCATGCTGAGGCCGAGGCCGAGCAGGCCGAGATAGCTGTCGGGTTCACGCGCGAATTCGGCCATGAACCGAAACACGCCGTAGCCGATGAGAAACACGCCCGAGACAGCGGCGACCGGGCGCGGTTTGCTCGAATAAATCCATAGGATGACGAAAAACAGCAGCCCCTCGCCTGCGGCCTGATACAGCTGTGAAGGATGACGCGCGATGCCGTCGGCAGCCTGCGGAAACACCATGCCCCACGGCAGATCGGTGGCGCGTCCCCACAGTTCACCGTTGATGAAGTTGCCGAGTCGTCCGGTCGCTAGCCCCAGCGGCACCAGCGGCGCAATGAAATCGGTGACGGCAAGCCAGCGCAGCTGATGGCGACGCGCGAACAGTGCCATGGCGAGAATGACGCCGAGAAAGCCGCCGTGAAAGCTCATGCCACCTTCCCACACTTTCAGGATGTCGAGCGGGTGCGCCAGATAGTCCATCGGCTTGTAAAACAGGATGTAGCCGAGCCGCCCGCCGAGGATGACGCCAAGCACGCCGTAAAACAGCACGTCGTCGAGCATTTTTGCGTTCCACCCCGCCCACGGGCGATGCGCGAGGCACCAGCGCCCGAGCAGCATGAACTGGGCAAACGCCAGCAAATACATGAGGCCGTACCAGTGAATGGCGACGGGGCCGAGTTGCAGGGCGACGGGATCGAATTGCGGGTGAACGAGCATGGGGTGTCCAGAGGCGGCTGCGCAGGTAAAATGTGCGGCTGATTATAGATTGCCTGAGAGACCCCCATGCCTGACTACCGTTCCTGGACAACCACCCGTGGCCGCAACATGGCGGGCGCACGCGCATTGTGGCGCGCCACCGGCATGAAAGACGGCGACTTTTCCAAGCCGATCATCGCGATTGCCAACTCGTTCACACAATTCGTTCCCGGCCACGTGCATCTGAAAGACATGGGTCAACTGGTCGCGCGCGAGATCGAGGCCATGGGCGGCGTCGCCAAAGAATTCAACACCATCGCGGTGGACGATGGCATTGCGATGGGGCACGACGGCATGTTGTATTCGTTGCCGAGCCGCGACCTGATTGCCGATTCGGTCGAGTACATGGTCAACGCGCATTGCGCCGACGCGCTGGTGTGCATTTCCAACTGCGACAAGATCACGCCGGGGATGCTGAACGCCGCGCTGCGATTGAACATCCCGACGGTGTTCGTTTCCGGTGGACCGATGGAAGCAGGCAAGGTCACCTGGGAAAACAAAATCATCAAGCTCGATCTGGTCGATGCCATGGTGTCGGCGGCAGACAGCAAGGTCAGCGACGAGAAGGTCGAACAGCTCGAACGCTCGGCCTGCCCGACCTGCGGCTCGTGCTCGGGCATGTTCACCGCCAACTCGATGAACTGTCTGACCGAGGCGCTGGGTCTGAGTCTGCCCGGCAACGGCTCGCTGCTGGCGACGCACGCCGACCGCAAGAACCTGTTCCTCGCCGCCGCGCGGCTGATCGTGAAAAACGCCCGCCGCTATTACGACGATGGCGACACGCGCGTGCTGCCGCGATCCATCGCCAGCTTCGATGCCTTCGAAAATGCCATCGCGCTCGACATCGCGATGGGCGGTTCGACCAATACCGTGCTGCACCTGCTGGCCGCCGCGCACGAAGCGGGCGTCGATTTCACGATGAAGGACATCGACCGCATGAGCCGCCGCGTGCCGCATCTGTCCAAAGTCGCGCCGTCGATCCAGATTTATCACATGGAAGACGTGCACCGCGCGGGCGGCGTCATGGCGATTCTCGGCGAACTCGAACGCGGCGGACTGGTACACCGCGAGCTGCCGACGGTGCTGTGCAACTCGCTGGGCGAGCAGATCGACACCTACGACATCCGTCGCACGGCGAACAAGGACGTGAAGGATTACTTCCGCGCCGCGCCCGGCGGCGTGCCGACGCAGACCGCATTTTCGCAGGATCGCCGTTTCGCCAGTCTCGACACCGACCGCGTGAGCGGCTGTCTGCACGACATCGAGCACGCGTATTCCAAAGATGGCGGCCTGGCTGTGTTGTACGGCAATCTGGCGCTGGACGGCTGCATTGTGAAAACCGCAGGCGTCGATGAACACATTCTCAAATTTTCCGGCCCCGCGCGCGTGTTCGAATCGCAGGACGCAGCGGTGGAGGCGATCCTCGGCGACAGAGTCGTTGCGGGCGATGTGGTCGTGATCCGCTACGAAGGCCCGCGCGGCGGACCCGGGATGCAGGAAATGCTGTACCCGACGTCGTATCTGAAATCCAAGGGACTCGGCAAAGTCTGCGCCTTGATTACCGATGGACGCTTCTCGGGCGGCACCTCGGGATTGAGCATCGGCCATGCGTCGCCGGAAGCCGCCGAAGGCGGCAACATCGGTCTGGTCGAAGAAGGCGATCTGATCGACATCGACATTCCCAAGCGCACGATCAATGTACGCGTGAGCGACGCCGAGCTCGACCGCCGTCGCGCGGCGATGGATGCCAAAGGCGCAGCGGCATGGAAACCGGGTGCTCCGCGCGCGCGCAAGGTCTCGGCGGCATTGCGCGCCTATGCGGCGATGGTTACGTCGGCGGCGTTTGGCGCGGTGCGCGATGTCAGTTTGGTCGAGCATCCGACCGATGCGCAGATGCACGCCGACCCGCTCGCGCGCTTCGCCATTCCCGAGCAGTTGAGTTTCCGCGTCGGCGCGGGTGGCCTCACCTACGCCGACATCGACAACCACGGTGGCCGCGCGACGATCTGTCTGCAGGGCGCGCACCTGGTGAGCTACCGCCCCAAGTCGCAGCAGGAACCGGTGGTGTGGGTATCCGACGCTGCCAAGTTCGCGGCGGGCAAATCCATCCGTGGCGGTGCGCCGGTGTGCTGGCCGTGGTTCGGTCCGCACGCGAGTGAAGCAGCCTTCCCCGCACACGGCTTCGCCCGCACGGTGGACTGGCAGGTGACCGGCGCGCGCAAACGTAACGACGCCAAAACCGAAATCACCCTGCAACTTGCGGAAAACGAGCAGACCCGCGCGCAATGGCCGCATCCCACGCGACTGACGCTGACGGTGGTGGTGAGCGACAAGCTGGAAATGCAGCTGGCCACGACCAACACCGGCACGACACCGATCCAGATCGGCGAGGCGCTGCACACCTATTTCCACATCAGCGACATCGCCACGGTGAAAGTCGGCGGCCTCGAAGGCACGACGTTCCACGACAAGGTGGACAATTTCGCCAGCAAAAAACAAAGCGGCAAGATCGGCTTTGACGGCGAAGTCGATCGCGTCTACGTCAACACGCCGGCCGATTGCGTGATCGAGGATGCTGGCCTGAATCGCCGCATCCGCGTCGCCAAAACCGGCGCGCTGTCCACCATCGTGTGGACGCCGTGGACGGAAAAAGCCGACAAGATGGGCGACATGGGGCGCGGCACCACCGGCGCGGGGTGGCGCAACATGGTCTGCGTCGAATCGGCCAACGCGATGGACAACGTCGTTACTGTGGCACCGGGCGCAACGCACACACTGGCGGTGATTTACAGCGTCGAGCCGTTGTAGTTTTTGCGCGGGACGCCCCGCGTGGTGTAGACGACAAAATCCCCGGTCATGCCGGGGATTTTGTCGTCGTGCTGAGGCCGGTTTGTTGAGGCTTAATTTGCGGTCGGTAAACCCTGCGCGCGCCAGTCGAGCATCCCGCCCTTGAGGTTGGAAACCTGCTCGAAGTTGAAGCCGGTGAGAATGGCGGCAGCGGTCGTGCTGCGCACACCAGAGCGGCAAATGCAGACGATCGGACGATCGCGCATGCCTTCAAATTCCTTGATGCGCATGGCCAGTTCGGCCAACGGTACCAGCTGGCTGCCGACGATATGCCCCAGCTCGCCCAGGTATTCCTGGCGCTCGCGCACGTCGATCAAAATGGGCGGCGTGGAACTGCCCAGCAGAGTTTGTACTTCTTGCGGCGCCAGCTGCCGCACTTTGTTGAGTTGCGCCAGATCGGGGAAGCGGGTGCGGTCATCTTCGATCGCCGACTGGTTGGGTTGCAGCACTTCCTGGATGTTTTCCGGTAACGGGAAATTCATGCTGGCCATCAGCGCGATGTATTCCTCGCGGGTGCGTCCGGCGAGGCGCGGGTTGCTGCGTTTTTCTTCACCGATGGTGGAAGAAATGTTGCCGCGATAATCGTGGCCGGGATACATCACGGTTTCGTCAGGCAGGGTGAACAGTTTCTGCGTGACGGCATCGTATTGCTCGCCGGAGTCGCCACCGGCGAAATCGGTGCGACCTGAACCGCCGATCAGGATTACGTCGCCGGTGAAGACAGTGTTGCCGACATAGACGCTGATGCTGTCGGGCGTGTGTCCCGGCGTGTAGAGTATTTTCAGTTTGAGTTTGCCGATCTCGACCACATCGCCGTCGTTGACATGCTGGGTGACGCGAGGCGTCGGCGCCCGGGTGTGCATGAGAATACGCGCGCCGGTCAGTTCGTTCAGCAGGTTGCAAGCAGTGGGATGATCAGCGTGGGTGTGGGTGTCCAGCACCGCATCGAGCGTCAGGTTCTGATAGCCGAGCCAGGCGAGATAGCGTTCGACATTGCCGCGTAGCGGATCAATCAGAATGGCCTTGCGGGTTTCTTCGCAGGCGAGCGCGTAAGTTTTGCATTTGCCGCGATTCAGTTCTTGAAAAATCATATTCGTCTCCAGAAGCAGGAATGGGATCAAGGCAGATGGTGCCGTTTTTCTTCTTCTGCAAGGGCAACCAGCATAGCGTGTTCGTGCAGACCCGCGCCGCCATCGGGCTCGCGCGCGGAAAGTCGTGTATCGATCGCGCCATAGATGTACATACCGACCGCCATGGACACCAGGAAAATCAGCACTGCGGGGTTGCCCGTGACCGACGCGGTAATGGCAGGGCCGGGGCAAAAGCCGACCAGCCCCCAACCGATGCCGAACAGGACATTGCCGACGATCATGCTTGTGTCGAAGTCGGCGGTGCGGGTCGGCAGCTGAAAACCGCCTGGCACGAGCTTGGGGCCGTCCCGCATCATCGTGATGCGCTGGCCGACGAAATACACGAACACGGCACCCGCCATGACCATGATCAGGCTGGGATCCCAGTTGCCGACAAAATCGAGAAACCCGACCACTTTGGAGGGCTGTGTCATGCCCGACAGAGCGAGACCGATCGAGAAGAGAAACCCGCAGAGGAAAATCACCAAGTGCATCATTTTAGATACGCCCTCCCAGCAGATGGTTGACGACGATCGCCGTGACGGCACCCGCTGTCATGAAAGTGGCGACTGCAATCATCGAGCGTGGCGAGAGGCGGCCGATGCCGCAAATCCCGTGGCCACTGGTGCAACCGTTACCCAGGCGTGCGCCGATGCCGACCAGCAGGCCGGCTACGATGATGGAGGCGGTTGAGCGGTCCACCTCAAAACTCAGCAAGTCGGGTTTGACGAAAAGAATCGCTACGCCGCCCGCCAGCAATCCGCCGATAAACATGGCACGCCAGAGTGTGTCATCTTGTTTGGCGTTGAGCAGTCCACCAAATATGCCGCTGATGCCGGCGATACGGCCGACAAAGAACAACAACGCCGCCGAAGCGATGCCAAGCAGAACGCCGCCGCTGAGCGACGCGATTGGGGTGAAATTTTCCATGCCATGCTCCAATAAGTGCCGGTTAAATTATGGGCTAATTTTTTCCTGCGAAGGACAATATCATGAGCACTGAATTAACCCAGTTTATAGGCTGCAATGGTCTTTCCTGAACAAATGGTGGCTGATGTGGATGTGGCCGCCTTTGTTCGTTCTGATCCTGCTTCAACTGAAAAGGATCGACCATGAGAAGCGCTCGTTGGCCGTTGGCTGGGCGGTAGCGTTCGGAGTCGGCGCTGCATTTGAGGGCAAGCCCCTACCCTATTCCGTCGTGCCGGATAGAACGGGATCTGGAGCCATGACACGCCATGGGACACCGGCCAGAGCAGCAAGGCGTAAATTGTCCTACTATTCGAAGCGTGCGGTGTCTTCCATCCTGCGTAAATAGGTATTTCGGCTGATTCCACCGTCCTGTGCCTATCAATATAATGAATGTAGTAAATCCTTGAATAAGCCCTGGTTCGAAATATCAATATGAATATAAGAACTTCTCGTTGGTTGCTGGCTGGAGCTGTCGTGTTGGGGCTGGGCATCGCCCTCACTGCGTACTGGCAGCAACGTGTGCCGCCCGAAATTCTCACTGCCCGAAAACTGGGTGCCGAGCTGTCAAAAAATGGCCGCGAAGGTGTTACGGCCTGCGTCAGTTGCCACGGCGAGCACGGCCAGGGCAACCCGGAGGCGGGTTTCCCCCGGCTGGCCGGGCTGCACCCTGGCTATTTCTCCCGGCAGCTTCAGGACTTTGCCCGAGAGCGACCGCTGACCGGCGCGCATTTCGACAAGATCGCGCGTGATTACTCCAAAACCCCACGCATTAATTTGCCTTATTCCATTCTTACACCGGGTCTGCGTCAGGATCCGGTCATGAGTCCGATCGCCAAAGCACTCAAACCCGCCGAAATTGAAGGATTGGCGCAGTACTACGCGTCGATGCCCTTTGTTGCCAAGTCGCTGGCGGGCGATCCCGAAACGCTGGAGCGTGGCGAAGATCTGTTTTTGCGTGGTAAACCGGAATATGGCGTGCCAGGCTGCGTATCCTGCCATGGTCAGAATGCTGTGGGCGTTGGTGCAATCTTCCCGGCACTCGCGGGGCAACCACCGCAGTACATTGTCGAGCAGATCAACCGCTGGCAATCCGGCAGCCGCGACAATGACGAGAACGGCCTGATGCGCTCGATCGCCGAGTGGATGACCGAGGGCGACAAGCAGGCTGTCGCCGCTTATATCGCCAATCTAAGCTATTCCACGCCCAAGAAATGAACGGCTGGCGGGCGCTGATTCTCATCCTGCTGGCGAGTCCCAGTGCGGCGCTTACGCCCGTGGATGCGCCATTGCCCGGCAATCTGGTTGAGGTGCCGGTCGCCGCCCCCGGCGAGGTGTTTGTCCCGCCCGCGCTAGTCGATATTCCTGAAGACAAACAGGGCGATCTGGTCAAACAGGGTCGGCTCATTTTCATCGACACGGTGAATCATGCGCGGCGTTACGCTGGCAACCAGCTGGCCTGTGCCAGTTGCCATTTGTCTGAAGGGCGCAAGCCGAACGCCGCTCCGATGTGGGCGGCCTGGGGGCGGTATCCGCGCATGGGTGACAAGCCCGACGTAATCCAGACTTTCGAATCCAAGGTGCAGGACTGTTTTCATTTCTCACTGAACGGCCAGAGCCCGCCGCTGGACTCGCCCGAGATGCTGGCGCTGGTCGCGTACGCGCAATGGCTGGCCAGCGACGCCCCGACCGGCGCGGATATGCCGGGGCAGGGTCTGGGTGCGCCCGAGGCCTTGGCGGGTGCTGTGGATACCCACGTTGCGTTGGCAGGTTCGGCCTCGCGCGGCGAAACGCTTTACCGGGCGCAATGCCTGACTTGCCATGGCCCCGATGGGCAAGGCGTGGCACGTCGAGGCGGCGGCCACCAGTTTCCGCCACTGTGGGGCAAGGCCTCGTATAGCGCGGGCTCAGCACTTGCGCGCCCGGCACCTTTGGCCGCCTATCTTCAGGCCAATATGCCGCTCGGCCGCGGTAGCAGCCTCACTGCGCAACAGGCGGCCGATCTGGCGGCCTATCTGCTGATCCAGCCACGTCCGGCTGATCCGCGTTTGGGTTTGCTGCAACGCTGGCGGGCCACGCGATGAAATTCGCGATGCTGTTCTTCGGGGCCTTGCTGGTTACCTTGCCTGCGGCTTCGCGCGATTGGCCGTATAGCCAGCGTCCGAGCGCTGCGCTACCTTTGAGCGACATTCCCGGCACGCTGGAGTCCGAGGTGCTGCGCAAGGCTGGAAAAAAATTCATCCCGCCCGAGCTCGACGAACTGCCTGACAACGCCTGGGGCAAACTGGTGCGCGACGGCCGAGCGATTTTCATCGATACGCCTGCCCGCGCCCCCCGGTTTGCAGGCAACGGTCTGTCGTGTTCAAGCTGCCACCTGGGTGAAGGCCGCACGCCCGGCGCTGCCCCTTTGTGGGGTGCCTGGTCGATGTATCCGACTTATCGCGGCAAGAATGACGACGTCAATACCTTCCAGATGCGTTTGCAGGACTGCTTCCGTTTCTCGCTCGACGGCATGATGCCGCCGCTGCAGTCACGCGAAATTCAGGCGCTGACGGCCTATTCACAGTGGTTGGCGCGTGGCACCCCCGCTGGCACGCCCGTGCCGGGGCGGGGCTTCGTACCGGTAAAACGCGAAATCGAGCCCTCCGGCGACCGGGGGCGAGTGGTGTACGGCATGAAATGCGCGGTTTGTCATGGCACCGACGGACAGGGGGTGCGCAGCGCCGACGGCACCCGTTACCAGTTTCCGCCGGTATGGGGCGACGATAGTTTCAATCGGGGTGCCGGCATGTACACCGTGCGTACCGCAGCCGCCTATATCAAAGGCAATATGCCGCTTGGACGTGGCATGAGTCTCGACGACCAGGAGGCCTACGATGTGGCTCTGTATCTGCGCCTGAAAGATCGACCCATCGACCCCCGGCGCGGCTGGTTCTCCGATTTTTCGCGCGTGTTCGCAGGCTACTGATCATGAACCGCGCCCCCTTGCTTGTCTTGCTATTTTTGACACCCGTGCTGAACGGCAGCGCCGCGCCCGAGGACGTGAATCTGCCGGACGACGTGGCAGTATGGGATGAGACAGGTGATAGCCCCGAACCACGCTTGCTGATCGCCCCGCCCCGGGTAGGCCTGTCGACGCGGCAGACAGAAGTGTTCGCGGCGGATCCTGACGAACGCCGTTTCATCCCGCCCCGTCTGGCGGATTTACCAGACAACGCCTGGGGCAAACAGGTGCGTTATGGACGCGATCTTTTTGTCGACACGCAGCGTTATGCTGGCCGTTACGTGACCAACGGGTTGAATTGCACCAGCTGCCATCTGAGCGAAGGCCGGATGCCCGGTGCTGCGCCGCTCTGGGCAGGCTATCCGCTCTACCCGCTTTATCGCGGCAAAAATCTGCGGGCGAATTTCTATCAGGAACGCATCGGCGAATGCTTCCGTTACAGCATGGATGGCATTTCGCCGACGCCGGATTCACGCGAAATGCAGGCGTTGGTGGCCTATTCACAGTGGCTGTCCACCAACGTCCCTACCCGCGCCATCATGGCTGCGCGTGGCTTTGCCGGCGTGAAAGCGCCGCGCGAGGCTTCGCACGGGCGCGGCAAGATTGTCTATCAGAGCCAGTGTGCGCTCTGCCATGGCAAGAATGGCGAAGGGGTCAAGCGCGCCGACGGTCATGGCTACCAGTTCCCGCCCCTGTGGGGATGGAATTCTTACGCATCGGGCGCAGGCATGAATAAGCTCACCACGGCTGCCGGGTTCATCAAGGGCAATATGCCGCTTGGCAAGGGCGGTAGCCTGTCCGACCAGGACGCGATCGACGTCGCGCTCTATTTGCGTATCCAGACCCGACCGTGGGATCCCCGTATGGGCTGGTTCAGTATTTTCTTTGGTGATGTTGCCGATGGCTGATTCGCGTCTGACCACGTTCTTCCCGTTCCTGCTCTGGTGGCGGTTGCTCGACCGGCCCACGTTGCGTGCCGATATCGTCGCTGGCATCACCGCCGGCGTGCTGATTCTGCCGCAGGCGGTGGCGCTCGCCGCGCTCGCCGGCCTGCCGCCGGAATACGGTATCTACACTGCGGTATTTCCGGTCATCATCGCCGCGCTGTTCGGCTCAAGCTTCCATGTGATGTCCGGGCCCAACACGGCGCTGGCGGTGCTGATTTTTCTCGATCTCTCGACCTTCGCCAGCCGGGGAACCGAGCAATACATCCAGTACGCGATGGGTCTGACTTTCATGGCCGGGGTATTTCAGGTCTTTTTCGGCCTGGCGCGACTGGGGGCCGTATTCAATTACATTTCGCCGTCCGTGATCGTGGGCCTGACCGCCGGGGTGGGTCTGGTCATCATCATTCAGCAGCTCGGCAATTTTTTCGGCATTCTCATGAACCAGCGCGAAGAAATCTACGAGACCGTGCTCCAGGTTTACTACAACTTCGACCATGTCAACTGGGCGGCGGCGGCCTGTGGCCTGGTCACCATCCTGAGCGGCCTGATCGTCCGCCGTATCAACCGTAAGCTGCCCCACCTCATCATTGCCATCGTCGTCGGCACAGCCTTCGCCTGGCTGCTGGATCTGTTCTACGGCTCAGCCACGCTGCGTATCGACAAGCTGGGCGTGCTCACACTGTCCGCTTTTCCTTTCAGGCTGGTTGATTTCAGCGATGACAGCCTGATTGTGTACGGTGATCTGATCCTGTCCGCCATCCTGATCGGTTTTCTCGGCCTGATGCAATCGGCCGTGATCGCCCGTTCGCTGGCCGCCAAGTCTGGACAGACCATCAACATGAACCAGGAAATCGTGAGCCAGGGTTTATCCAATGTGGTCGGCAGCTATCTGTCGTGTTTTGCCAGTTGCGGCTCGTTCAACCGCAGCGCCGCCAATTACGATGCGGGCGGCAAGACACCGCTGGCCAGCCTGGTGTCGGCGTTTGCACTCGGCATCCTGATCTGGTTTGCCGCCGATCTGATCGCGTTGATGCCGATCTCGGTGATGGCCGGTCTGCTGATGCTCGTCGGCTGGGGGCTGATCGACCACAAGGAAATCGGCCAGCTGATCAACTCACGTTCCGAGTTGCTGATTTTTGCCGCCTGCTTTTTCATGTCGGTCGTGTTCGGTCTCGATTACGGCGTGATCACGGGCGTGTTCCTGTCGGTTACCACTTACCTCGGTCACGTTTCGCGCCCGGTATTCCGGCGCATTACGGGTGATGCCGCCCAGTCTTACCTTCCGCCACAGCTGCGGGATAAGCAAGTGACCGTGAAACGGCTGACGGGCAATCTGTTCTTCGGCTCAGTGCAGTCCATTGACCTTCAGCTACGCAACCTGGCGCAAGAAGAAGGACGCGATCACGGCCTGTTTTTGTCGCTGGAATATGTCGGCCACCTGGACACGGCTGGGGCGCAATCCCTCGCCAAGGAGGCGACCCGGCGACAACAGGCGGGCGGCAGTTTCTGCCTGGGACTACGCGACCACGCCTTCGACGAAGTGCTGGAAAAATCCGGTGCGCTAGCGGCCATTGGCGCACACTGCGTTTTCTACTGGCTGCCGACTGGCGAAGCCATCCCGCGCGATATCAAGCTCAAGGATCCCACTTATGACACGACTTCTTAAATCTCTGGTTCTACTGTGCGCCCTCACGTTTGGCTGGAACACATCAGCGGTTCACGCCGAAACACCGCGTTACAAGCTGCTGTTGCAGGTGAGTGAAGACTCGACCGACAAACTCAAGCTGGCGTTGAACCATGCCAAACATGTTCAGGACACACTCGGCCGCGACCAGGTTGCCATCGAGATTGTCGCCTGGGGCCCTGGCGTCAAGACCTTGCGTTATTACACCCCACTCGTTGATGAACTGAAGGACATGCATCATCGCGGCGTGCGCATCGTTGCGTGCGAGAAAAGCCTTTACGGCGCCAAGCTGAAGCGCACCGACCTGGTCCGCGCCTTCAATCTCGCCACGGTCCCGTCCGGCCTGGCGGAAATTACGGTGCTCCAGTCTGAAGGCTGGGCTTTCGTTGCGCCCTGACATGCTCGCCCGTCTGTTCTGTTTCCTGCTGCTGGGCATGACCCCGTCTGCCCACGCGGCGTCGGGCAGCGTGACCTTCATTCATCTTGGCGATTTGCACGGTCACCTGATTCCACGCCCCGACATGCGGGCAGGCTCCCCCTCGCACGGCAAACCCGTTGGCGGACTGGCCAACGTGGCGGCACGAATCAAGGAAATCCGCACGCGTGTGCCGGGCGCTTTGCTGGTCAACACGGGCGACACGATTCAAGGCTCGGCCGAAGCCTTGTACAGCGAAGGGCAGGCCATGGTCAATCTGCTCAACCCGCTGAAAATCGATGCCTTTGTCGCGGGCAACTGGGATTTCGTGTACGGGCCCAAGCGCTTCATCGAACTTTTCGCCGGTGCCAAGCCCAAGGCCCCCTGGGGCGGGATTGCCGCCAATCTGTATTACGCCACGCTGTATGATTTCCCGGCTTCGCCCTTCCCTCGCCAAGCGGGCAAACGGGTGCTGCCACCCTACCGGCTATTCACCGTGGGCAGCGTCAAGGTGGCGATGATCGGACTGACTGCTGACCGTCCACCGCAGGCTGTCAGCACGCATGTGCTCGACGGCTTTACCCTGACACCGGGCAGCGAGGAACTGGCGTATCTGGTGCCGCGCCTGCGCAAGCAGGTGGACGTGCTGGTGCTGGCCTCCGAGCGCGGTCTGTCGGGTAATCTCGAACTAGTGGAATCGGTGCCCGGCATTGATCTGGTGCTCTCCTCTGACATGCACGAGGAAACGCATCGTGTGCTGCGCGCCAAGACCGGCACGCTACTGATCGAGGAAGGCCAGGACGGCACGATGGTCGGCGAGATCACCCTCAAGGTCACCGACGGTCGCGTGAGCGGCCACACTCACACTGCGCATCGCGTGGTGGCAGGTGTGCTGCCGCCGGATACCGACACGCAGGCGCGCATCGACCAAATCCGTACCCCGTTTGTCAAAGGCCCGGGATTTCATCCGCACAGCAACCCGGTCAATGGTGCCGTGCTGCGTACCCCGATCGATACCGTCATCGGCCATACCGACGTGGCATTGCACCGCTCCAATTTTGCGGATGCGAAAACGCAGCCTGCTGTCATCGAAGGCAGCTCGCATAATTTTCTCGCCGATGCCTTTCGCAGTGTATGCCGCTCGGATGTGGGCGTGATACGCGGTTTTCGCTACGGTACGCATGTTGCACCCGGCCCGGTGAAGCTCGAAGACATCTACCACTTCATGCCGATCGGGCCGCAGATTGCCTGTGGCGTGGTGCGCGGTGAAGACATCCGCTGGGCCATTGAAAATTCCGCGCGCGGGGCGCTGACGCATTTCGTGGACGACTGGACGGGCGGCTGGCTGTTCGGCTGGTCGAATGTGTCCTTCGATCTTGATCCCTATCAGGAATTCGGCTTCATGGCGTCCAACATTCGCATCAACGGCGAACCGCTCGACCCCTCACGTGAATATCGGCTGGGTGGCTACTGGTACGTCGATAACGCCAACTGGATCAACCGCATCCCGGCAGAAAAAATCCGGGTGCTACGCGCCGCCAACGGCAGCGTCATCGACGGAACCGATGTGGTCGCACACTATTTCACCACCTTGCCGGGACGTCGTTTTGTGCCGACGCCCGACAGGGTTAAATTGCTGCGCGCCCTGCCCAAACGGCTGGGCGTCAATCCGGAAATTCAACCCTTGCGCGGCGCGCCGCGCGATAGCCTGAGCCCTGCACCATGATCGAACGTTATACCCAAACCCTGATGCGCCATCGCTGGCTCGTGCTGGTGGTGTTGCTGCTGGTGGCGCTGCTGGCGGCCATGGGCGCCAAGCGGCTGTCGATGACGACCGATTTCCGGGTGTTTTTCGGTAGCGACAACCCGCAGCTTGCCGCCTTCGACAAGATGCAGAACACCTACACCAAAAACGATAACGTGCTGATCGTGATTGCGCCCAAAGACCAGCAGGTGTTCACGCCGACGACGCTGGCGGCGGTGGAGGCGTTGACCGCACAAGCCTGGAAACTGCCGCATTCGATCCGGGTGGATTCGGTGACCAATTTCCAACACACCCACGCCGAAGGCGATGACCTCATCGTGCAGAATCTGGTTAAAGATGCCGCGACGCAAACGCCAAAACAGCTTGCTGCCGCTCGCAAGATTGCACTGGCTGAACCGCTGTTGGTCAAGCGCCTGATCGCCACGGCAGGGGATGTGACCGCGATCAACATCACCATTCATGTGCCCGACGGCGAACTCAAGACCGGCAATCAGCAGGTGGTTGCTGCCGTGCGCACGCTGGTCAACGAGGCGCGTGCGCAATACCCGACACTGGCGTTTCACACCACCGGAAATGTGATGATGAATAACGCGTTCCCCGAAGCGTCGCGTCAGGACATGAAAACCCTGATTCCCATCGTACTGGGGGTGGTGCTGCTGGCCTTGCTGTTCCTGCTGCGCGACCCGACCGGCGTGGTGGCGACGCTCTTCATCATCGTGATGTCGATTGCGGCGACGTTGGGTTTGATGGGCTGGCTGGGACTGGCGCTGACGCCACCGGCCTCGTCTGCGCCGACCATCATCCTGACGCTGGCGATTGCCGACTCGGTGCATATTCTGGCGACGTTTTATTACTTCATGCGGCAGGGGCTGGACAAACCAGCGGCGATGGCCAAGTCGCTGCAATCCAACGCGCGCCCGATTGCCATTACCGCGATCACCACGTCGATCGGCTTGCTCGGTCTGAATTTCAGCGATTCGCCGCCGTTCAACCAGTTGGGCAATATTGTTGCGGTTGGCGTCACGCTGGCGTGGATTTTCTCGATGACCTTTTTGCCCGCGTTCATGCTGGCCTTACCGGTGCGCGCGCGTAAAACCCGTGCGGGTGGCGACCTGGCGATGGATCGTTTTGCCGAATTCGTAGTGAAACATCGCACGCCGCTGTTCTGGGGCAATCTGGCGGTGATCGTACTGTTCGCCGGATTGATTACCAAGAATGAAATCAATGACCAGTTTGTCGAATATTTCGATCCTTCGACCGAATTCCGCGCTGACACGGATTTTCTCACCAACCATTTGACGGGCATCTATAACGTCGATTTCGCGCTCGATTCGGGGCACGACGAGGGCGTGTCCGATCCGGCGTTCCTCAATCACGCCGAAGCCTTTGCCAACTGGTTGCGCACCCAGCCCGAGGTGGTGCACGTCAGCAGCTTCACCGACATCATGAAGCGGCTGAACAAAAATCTTCACGCAGACGATCCGGCGCAATACCGCCTGCCCGCGTCGCGCGAGCTGGCCGCGCAGTATTTGCTGCTGTACGAAATGTCGCTGCCGTTCGGGCTGGATCTCAACAACCAGCTGAACGTCGCCAAGTCTTCGACCAAGGTGTCGGCCACGCTGGGCAACCTCACCAGTAACGAAATGATCGCATTTGAAGCGCGCGCGCGCGACTGGATGAAAACCCATGCGCCGCAGGTGGCGACCGTGGGCGCGAGTCCGGCGTTGATGTTTGCTTATCTCGGCCATCGCAATCTCAATTCGATGATGATCGGCAATGCCGCTTCGCTGATTCTGGTGGGGCTGACCATCATCATTGCCTTCCGCTCGATCCGCTATGGCTTCATCAGCATGATCCCCAACGTTGTGCCGATTATTCTGGCGTTTGGCGTATGGGGACTGATTAGCGGCCAGGTCGGGCTCGGCCTCACCGTGGTCGGCAGCCTCACGCTCGGCATCGTCGTCGATGACACCATCCATTTCATGAGCAAATTCATCGCCGCGCGGGGCGAAGGCAAGTCGCCCGAGGATGCGGTACGGTACGTGTTTGCCACCGCAGGCACGTCGATGTGGGTGCTGTCGGCGGTGCTTGTCGCGGGCTTTCTTGTGTTGTCCCTATCCACGTTCCGCGTCAACGCCGATCTCGGCCTGTTGACGGCGGTGACATTTACCCTGGCGCTGGTCGCCGATTTTCTGTTCCTGGGCCCGTTGTTGCTCAAACTTGAGGAGAAACGCCGTGTTTAATCGCTTCATTCTGCTGGCCGCGCTGGTCGCTGCCTTTCCTGTTCACGCGGGCCCCGCCGAAGACAAGGGACTCGTTATCGCCAAGGAAGCCGACGCGCGTGATCGCGGCTGGGGCGACAACACGGCCGACCTCACCATGCTGCTGAAAAACAAGCAGGGCGAAACCAGCACCCGCGACATGCGCGCGAAAACCCTGGAAACCACAGGCGATGGCGACAAGAGCCTGATGGTGTTCGATACCCCGGCCGATGTGAAAGGCACCGCGCTGTTGTCGTTCTCGCATAAGGCGGCTGACGACGAGCAGTGGCTCTATTTACCTGCGCTGAAACGCGTCAAGCGCATTGCGTCGGATAATAAATCCGGGCCGTTCATGGGGAGCGAATTTGCCTATGAAGACATCACCTCGCAGGAAGTCGAAAAATACACGTACAAATGGCTGCGTGATGAAAAATTCGGCGGTCAGGATGTGTTCGTGTTTGAACGGTATCCGGTGAGCGAAGGCTCGGGCTATACCCGCCAGGTGGTGTGGATGGATAAGAGCGCGTATCGCATCCACAAGATTGATTACTACGACCGCAAACAGGCGCTGCTGAAATCGCTGACGTTCAAGGATTACAAGGCGTACGGCAAATACTGGCGTGCGTCGGACATGAACATGATCAACCACCAGACCGGCAAGAGCACCCAGCTGGTGTGGAAAGCCTACAAGTTTGGCACGGGTCTGTCCGCGCGCGATTTTGACCAGAACGCGCTGGCGCGTGCGCGCTGATCTTCCCTGTTGAGCGAGACCTGTCCCATGCGTTATGCCTGTTTGTTTGCCGCCGCCTTGCTGGGTACCGTTTCTGTGGCGCACGCCGGGGGCTGGTCGGGGCGCGCGGGCGCTGAAGCGCTGCATTTCTGGAATGCGCCGGAGCACGTCGGACAGCATCAGGATTACGGCTCGCTGTTTGTGGAACCGAAGTACAACCACGAGTGGGACGACGGCAAGCAGCAGTTCAATTTCACCGGCTTTGCGCGCTGGGACAGCCATGATGACGAGCGGCGTCATGCCGATATCCGCGAGCTGGAATACCTGCGCGTGGCCGGTGATGTCGAGTTGCGCTTGGGGGTGCGCAAGGTGTTTTGGGGCGTGACCGAAGCGCAGCATCTGGTCGATATCGTGAACCAGTCCGATCTCGTCGATAACCCCGACGGCGATACCAAGCTGGGACAGCCGATGCTGAATCTGGCCTATGTCCATCAGCTGGGCACGCTGGATCTGTTTTTGATGCCATATTTCCGCGAGCGCACGTTTCCGGGCGTGGAAGGGCGTCCGCGCTTCCGCTTTGTCGTGGACGACGACCTCACGACCTACGAGGCGTCCAATGAGCGCCGCCACCTGGATGTCGCCACGCGCTGGAGCATGAGTCAGTCTGGCGTTGATCTTGGCGTGTCCTACTTTTACGGCACAGCGCGTGCGCCCCGTCTGCTGCCGCGCCAGCTTGCGCCCGGGCGTGTGGTGCTGGCGCCGCGTTACGATCTGATTCATCAGCTGGGCATCGACGCCAGCTATGCTGATGGCGCGATGCTGTGGAAATATGAATCTATCAGCCGCAAGCAAATCGGCGAATGGCATTTCGCCATGAGCGCGGGCGGCGAATACACTTTCTCCGGCGCGTTCGGTAGCACAGCGGATGTGGGTCTCTTGGCGGAATACCTGTTTGATGATCGCGGCGAAAACGCCAGCCAGCTGGATTTAACGCCGCCTGTGGCTGCGACCGCCCCGCCCTCGGCGTTCCAGAACGATGTATTTGTCGGTCTGCGCGTCAGCTTCAACGACGTGCAGAGCTCACAGATCCTGGCAGGACTGGCGAGCGATCTGGACGGACGCGGATTGACCTACAGCCTCAAGGCCGAGCGACGGCTGGGCGAAACCTGGAAGGTCAATCTGGAGTGGCGGGGTTACAGCGGCGCGCCCGCAGACGACGTGCTGCACGTGTTGCGCAACGAAGACTCGGTGCGGCTGACGCTGGCACGCTATTTCTGACGCGCCAGCGGTTTGGCTTAATGCGTGCCGGGCTTCATCAGATTGACCACCTGCGGCTTGACCACGCTCTTGGTCGATGAGCACGAGCCGTCAACCGACACGCCGAGCTGCTGCTCGGCTTCGTGCAGCAGATTGATGACGTCCACATAAAACTTGTCGTCCGCCATCATGCGCGCGGTGCGCCCCCCCTCGTTGGTCGCCAGTGTGTCGGCACCATTGTTGATCAACCATTCCACCACCGAGGCGTCGCCGCCACCGGCGGCCAGCATCAGCGGCGTAATGCCGAAGAAAATCCGCTCGTCCAGTGTGGCACCCGCTTGGTGCAACACTTCGATCACTTCAACATAGCCGCGTTCGGTTTCGCCGTTGTAGGCGGCTTTGGCCAGCGCCGTCCAGCCTTGCGGCGATTTGGTATGGACGTCGGCACCGGCGGCGATGAGGGCTTTGACTGCGGCGACGTGGCCGAGGTGCGCCGCGTGCATCAGCGCTGTTTCACCCGCCTCATCAAGGGCGGTATGGGCGGCACCAGCGCTCAGAAGCGCTTCAATTTTGGCGGCGTCGCCCGATTGGGCGGCGGACATTAATTCCTGGGACATAGCGCGCTCCTGCGAGATTTCGAACAGCGCCAAGCGTACAATTGTTGACTGATTTAATCAACTATTATCCGCCCATGAATCGCCTCGATATCGAACCCAGCCCCTACCTGCTGCAACACGCCGACAATCCGGTTGACTGGTATCCGTGGGGCGACGAAGCCCTGGAATTGGCGCGCCGCCTCGATAAGCCGATTCTGCTGTCGATCGGGTATTCGGCCTGCCACTGGTGCCACGTGATGGCACACGACTGCTTTGAAGACGCCGAGGTGGCGGCGGTGATGAACCGCTTGTTTGTGAACATCAAGGTTGATCGCGAAGAGCGCCCCGACCTCGACCAGATCTATCAGTCTGCGCATCAACTTTTAACCCAGCGTGGTGGAGGCTGGCCGCTGACGGTGTTTTTGACACCCGATCAGACTCCGTTTTTTGCGGGAACCTATTTCCCCAAAACGCCGCGCTACCAATTGCCGGGTTTTATGGAGCTGATGGAAAACGTTGCTGCGGCCTGGCATGGGCGACGTGGTGAAGTACTGGCGCAAAACGCCGCTGTGCGCGAGGCGCTCGCCCGCCAGCAACCCGCCTCGGGCGCGGCGACTACGCTCGACGCCACGCCACTGGCCGACGCTGTGCGCGACTTGGCGCAAGCCTTCGATCCGGTGTGGGGCGGGTTTTCACGCGCGCCAAAATTTCCGCGTCCGGGCGAGCTGTTTTTCCTGCTGCGCCAGGCGCGCGACGGCGACACCCAGGCGCGCGATATGGTGCTGTTTTCCCTGCGCAAAATGGCCTCGGGTGGCGTGCGCGATCAACTCGGTGGCGGGTTTTGCCGCTATTCGGTGGATGAACAGTGGGCGATTCCGCATTTCGAAAAAATGCTCTACGACAACGGCCCGTTGCTACAGGCGTATGCCGACGCTTGGGCGCTGAGTGGTGAAGCAATATTCCGCGAGACCGCCGAGGACATCGTCGGCTGGCTGCTGCGCGACATGCGGGCACCGGAAGGCGGCTTCTATTCTGCACTCGACGCCGATAGCGAAGGCGTTGAAGGCAAGTTTTATGTATGGACACCCGATGAGGTGCGTGCCGCGCTCAGCGTGGATGAAGCCGCCGTCGCCATGCTATTTTTTGGTTTGGACCTGCCGCCGAATTTTGAAAACAGTCACTGGAATCCGATCTTCGCCAAGCCGCTGGAGGCGGTGGCCGCTGAATTGGATATCGACGTGAACGAAGCGGCCACCCGGCTCGATCGCGCGCGCGCCAAACTGCTGGCCGCGCGCGAACGCCGGGTGCATCCCGGCTGTGACGATAAACAACTCACCAGCTGGAACGCGCTGATGATCGCCGGGCTGGCACACGCCGGGCGCGTGATGGCGCGTCCCGACTGGGTCGCTGCCGCGCACGCCGCGCTCGACAACCTGAATCGCACTGTCTGGCGTGATGGCCGACTACTGGCGAGTTTCAAACACGGCGCGGCGCGTCTCAATGCCTACCTGGATGACTACGCATTTTTGCTCGATGCCCTGCTCGAAACGATGCAGGCGGACTATCGCGAGTCGGACATGGCGTGGGCGCGCGAGCTGGCCGATGCCTTACTGGTACATTTTGAAGACGCGGAACACGGCGGTTTTTTCTTCACCAGTCACGACCACGAAACCCTCATAACCCGCCCCAAACCGGGCTACGACAACGCCACTCCGTCCGGCAACGGCCTCGCCGCGTGGGCGCTGCAACGGCTGGGACACCTGCTCGGCGACGCCCGCTATCTGGAGGCCAGCGCGCGTTGCCTGCGGGTGTTTCATGCGCCCTTGATGCAGCAGCCGATTGCCTACCCGAGCCTGCTCGCCGTGCTCGACGAAGCGCTCGTGCCGCCCCGCGTGATCGTGCTGCGCGGGCCGGCGACTGCACTGGCTGAATGGACCCGCGCCCTCACCCCGACCCTCGGTGCACGCGATATCCTGCTGACGCTACCCAATGGCGTGTCGTTACCCGCCGCGCTCGCCAAGCCCGAGTCGGATCGCCCCGCCGCCTGGGTGTGTAGCGGCAGCACCTGCCAGCCACCGATTACCGAACTGGCCGCTTGGGGCGCATGAATTGGCGTATCAGCATTTGCTATTAGCCAGCGGCGCAGCGGGCTGCTATCAAACAAGAGAGTGTCTTTGATTGGAGCGCCATCATGTTGACCCCGTCTCCCCTTGTTTTTCATCCCCATGCCGCGCACATGGCCTTGCCGGGTATCCGCCGCGTCAGCTTTGAACACCTCTTGCGCTGGCTGTGGGCGGGCGCGTACGACCTGCGCCAGGCATGGCCGCTGAGTCTGGTGTACGGCTTGGTGTTTGCTCTGCTGGGCTTCGGGCTGGTGCACAGCGCATGGGACAAGCCGCATTTGGCGCTGGCGGTCACGTCGGGTTTCCTGTTTGTCGCGCCGGTGCTGGCGACCGTGTTTTATTGCCTGAGCCACCGGCTGGAACATCATCACAAATTACCCAGTGTGCTCGCGCCCTTGCTGGCGTGGCGCGCCAATCCGGCTTCGCTGGGGCTGTTCGCGCTGATGCTGGTGTTTGTGTTATCGGTGTGGGAGCGCTTGTCGGCGATTCTGGTCGGCCTGTTTCTCGGCGGCTCTGGCATCGCCAGTCTTGCCGACCTGTTGACGTCCGGCATGTTGCGTCAATACCCCGATTTTGCGCTGGCGTATCTGGCGTTTGGCGGCGCGCTGGCGCTCATGGTGTTCAGCCTGTCGGTCGTATCCTTGCCCATGTTGTTGCATCGCAAAGTCGATTGCGCCACCGCGCTAGTCACCAGTTTCATCGCGACACGGCTCAATTTCGCGGTCATGTTGGGGTGGGGTGGGGTGATCGCCGCGCTGGTGGCACTCGGCATGGCCACCGATTTCATCGCAATGACGGTGATTTTTCCTTGGCTCGGTCACGCCAGCTGGCACGCTTACCGCGACCTGGTCGAGCGTGAGTAACATTGTTTTACAGGGGTTTGGTAGCAAATAACCAGCGTATCGTATTGCGTGAGCGCGCTTTTTCTTTAATATTGCATATGCGATGAAGTCAGGCGCGTTCTCGAACCCGTGTGAAATTTGGAGATTTAAAATGAAAACCTTGATGATGACCGCAGCCATGGCTGCTTTGATTGGTGTGTCGGGTGTGGCGTCTGCCGACCAGGCGCTGGCGCAGAAAAACGCCTGTATGTCCTGCCATGGCGTAGACAAGAAAATTGTCGGCCCCGCGTTTAAAGACGTGGCTAAAAAATATGCGGGCGACAAGACCGCTGAAGCCAAGCTGATTGCCAAGGTTAAAACCGGCGGCAAGGGCGTGTGGGGTCAGATTCCCATGCCACCGAACCCGCAGGTCAAGGCAGAAGATTTGACCAAAATCGTTGCTTGGGTGCTGAGCCTGAAATAAGCAGGTTTTCCCCGCAACAAAAAAGCCGACCGCGTGTCGGCTTTTTGTTGCCCGTCGCAAACGGGGCGCGTCCCCGAAAGGCTGATTCCATGCGGCTTTATGGTATAACGCGAGGGTTTGCATCGGTTCTGGAGAGACGAACATGGCAGGTCAAAACGGGCGGAAAAATTTCGGGCGCTGGGCGCTGGCGCTGGCGGTGTTGGGCGGCTTGAGCGGCTGCGGTGACAAACCGCAAACCAGTGCCGACGGCTCCACCACCCTGCGCATCGGTCAGGTGTCGCCACTCACCGGCCCACAGGCGCACCTGGGCAAGGACAATGAAAACGGCGCACGACTGGCGCTCGACGAAATCAATGCGCAAGGTTTGACGCTGGGCGGCAAGAAGGTCACGCTGGAAATGCGCAGCGAAGACGATGGTGCCGATCCGAAAACCGCGACTACCGTCGCACAAAAGCTGGTCGATGAAGGGGTCGCCGGGGTAATTGGCCACCTCAATTCTGGCGCCACCATCCCGGCGTCGAAAATCTATTCCGACAGCGGCATCCCGCAGATTTCGCCTTCGGCCACTGCCGTCGCTTTCACCGCTGCGGGCTATAAAACCGCCTTCCGCGTGATGACCAACGACGCACAGCAGGGCACGGTGCTCGGTCAATACGCCGTCACTAAACTGGGTGCGAAAAAAATCGCCATCATCGACGACCGGACTGCCTACGGCCAGGGTCTCGCTGACGAAGTTGAAAAAGCCGCCAAAGCCGCAGGCGGCGACGTGGTTGCGCGCGAGTACACCTCCGACCGCGCTACCGATTTCATGGCGATTCTCACCTCGATTAAAGGCAAGGCCCCCGACCTGGTGTTTTTCGGCGGCATGGATCCGCAAGCCGCACCGATGATGAAGCAAATGAAACAGCTCGGCATGAGCGCCAAATTTCTCGGCGGCGATGGCGCGCAAACGCCCAAGTTCATCGAGCTCGCCGGTGCCGATGCCGAAGGCGCGCTGGCTTCCAACCCCGGCCTGCCGCTCGACGCCATGCCCGGCGGCGCGGCTTTCAAAGCCAAATTCGAAACCAAATACGGCAAGATCCAGAACTACGCCCCCTACGCCTACGATGCCGTTCACGTCATGGTTGAGGCCATGAAGCGCGCCGATTCCGCCGAGCCTGCCAAATATCTGGTTGAACTGCCCAAAACGGATTACCAGGGCGTCACCGGGCGCGTGCGCTTTGACGCCAAGGGCGACATCACCGGCGGCGCGGTGACGCTGTATCAGGTGAAAGACGGCAAGTGGGTGACGCTGGAGACGGTGCAGAGCGGTAAATAACCCGGCAGCACCCGGCCACAGCGCTGATGGACATTTTCCTGCAACAACTCATCAACGGCTTGGTGCTCGGCAGCGTGTATGCGCTGGTGGCGCTGGGTTATACGATGGTGTACGGCATCCTCGGCCTGATTAACTTCGCGCACGGCGAGATCGCGATGGTGGGGGCGATGGTGGCGCTGGCGGCCATCGGGGCGCTGGCGAACAGCGCGCTGCCCGGCGGCGTGGTGCTGGCGGCGGGGCTATTACTGGCGATTCCAGTATGCATGGGGTTGGGGATGCTGATCGAGCGGGTAGCGTATCGACCCCTGCGCAACGCACCCCGGCTGGCGCCGCTGATTACAGCGATTGGCGTGTCGATCATTCTGCAAAACGGCGCGATGCTGATCTGGGGCAAACAATACATTGCGTTTCCGGCGGTGCTGCCGCAGGGGCGTTACAACCTATTCGGTGCGCATATCAGCGATGTGCAGATCGCGATTCTGGTTGTTTCTGCCCTGTTGTTGTTGCTGTTGTCGCTGCTGGTGCACCAGACCCGGCTCGGACGCGCCATGCGCGCCACCGCCCAGTCGCGCCAGGTAGCGAGTTTGATGGGCGTGGATGTGAACCGGGTGATCGCCGCCACTTTCGTGATCGGCTCAGCGCTGGCGGCGGTGGCCGGCCTGATGGTGAGCGCCTACTACGGATTGGCGCACTACTACATGGGCTTCATGCTCGGCCTCAAAGCGTTTTCGGCAGCGGTGCTGGGCGGCATCGGCCACCTCGGCGGCGCGATGCTGGGCGGGCTGCTGCTGGGGCTGATCGAGTCGTTTGGTGCGGGCTATATCGGCGACCTCACCGGCGGCTTCCTCGGCAGCCACTATCAGGATGTGTTCGCGTTTTTTGTGCTGATCGGCGTGCTGGTGCTGCGCCCTTCCGGGCTGCTGGGCGCGCGGATGACGGAGCGTGCCTGATCTCATGCGCAATCTGAGTGGCAAATCCCGTTGGCTGGTATTCGGCCTCTTCGCCATCGGTCTGGCCTTGTTGCCTTTTCTCATCGACGCCAGCATGGGGCGTTCGTGGGTGCGGCTGCTTGATCTGGCGCTGCTCTACGTGATGCTGGCGCTGGGGCTGAATATCGTTGTTGGTTACGCCGGGCTGCTTGATCTCGGCTACGTCGCGTTTTATGCGCTCGGTGCGTACGTCTACGCCTGGCTGGCCAGCCCGCATTTCGGGCTGCATCTGCCGTTCTGGGCAATTTTGCCGCTGGGGGCACTGCTGGCGGGCGCGTTTGGCGTGCTGCTCGGCGCGCCGACCTTACGGCTGCGCGGCGATTATCTGGCGATCGTGACGCTGGGCTTCGGCGAGATCGTCCGCATTTTCATGAACAACCTGAATGCGCCGTTCAATCTCACCAACGGGCCGCAGGGCATCAACCTGATCGATCCGGTGACGATAGGCGGAGCAAGCCTGAGCCAAACCCAGACTTGGCTCGGCGTCACCTTCAACGGCGTTCATCTGACGTATTACCTGTTTCTGTTGGCGACGCTGGCGGTGGTGTTCGTCTCGATGCGGCTGGAAAACTCGCGCATCGGTCGCGCCTGGGTGGCGATCCGCGAAGACGAAATCGCGGCGGCCGCGAGCGGCATCAACACCCGCAATCTCAAGCTGCTGGCGTTTGCCATGGGTGCGACCTTTGGCGGACTGGCGGGCGGCCTGTTTGCGAGTTTTCAGGGGTTCATCAGCCCGGAATCGTTCAACCTGATGGAGTCGATCATGATCCTGTGCATGATCGTGCTGGGCGGGATGGGGCATATCCCCGGCGTGATTTTTGGCGCGCTGGTGCTGACGCTGCTGCCCGAGGCCCTGCGCTACACCGGCGACTGGCAGCGGGCGATTCTGGGCGAAGTGGTGATCGAGCCGTCGGATTTGCGCATGTTGCTGTTCGGCTTTGCGCTGGTGGCGGTGATGCTGTATCGACCGGCCGGCCTGATCCCCTCGTCGCGGCGACGGGCTGAGCTGGCGGACGAAGCCCCATGAGTCTGCTTGCCGTCAACGGCGTTAATAAATCGTTTGGGGGTTTGCAAGCGCTAACAGACATCTCCCTCAGTGTGAACGCGGGCGAGATCTACGGCCTGATCGGCCCGAACGGTGCGGGCAAGACCACGCTATTCAACGCGCTGACCGGACTGTATTCCATCGACTCGGGCGATATCCGTCTGCGTGAAGCGCGTCTGGCCGACCTGCCGCCGCATCACATCCTCAAGCTCGGTCTGGCGCGCACCTTCCAGAATATCCGTCTGTTTGCCGAAATGACCGCGCTGGAAAATGTGCTGGTCGGTCGCCACGCACGCACCCGCAGCGGCGTGATCGGCGCAGTATTGCGGCTGGCACCGACCCGACGCGAAGAAGCCGACTCCACTGAACGCGCCCATGCCCTACTGGCCCGCGTCGGCATCGCCCAGCACGCCGACCGGGTTGCCAAACACCTGTCGTACGGCGATCAGCGGCGGCTGGAAATTGCCCGCGCACTGGCGAGCGAACCGGAGGTGCTGGCGCTCGACGAACCGGCGGCGGGCATGAATCCCGGGGAGCGCGTGGCGCTGGCCGCCCTGCTGCGTACCCTGCGCGACGACGGCCTGACGCTGTTGCTGATCGAACACGACGTGAAACTGGTGATGGGCCTGTGCGACCGCCTCGCCGTGCTCGATTACGGCGTCAAAATCTTCGAAGGCACGCCCGAGGCCGCAAGCCGCGATCCCAAAGTCATCGCCGCCTATCTGGGGGATGAAACCGTATGAAGACTTTGCTGGATGTGCGCGGACTCTCGGTGAGCTACGGCGGTATTCAAGCCGTGCGCGGCATCGACTTCACCGTCGCCGCAGGCGAAATGGTCTGCCTGATCGGCGCAAACGGGGCGGGCAAAACCAGCACCCTCAAAGCGCTGAGCGGTTTGATCGCGCCCGCAGCAGGGACGGTACATTTTGACGGCACGGCGATTGCAGGCGAGCCCGCCCACCAGATCGCGCGGCGCGGGCTGGTGCTGGTGCCCGAGGGACGGGGCGTGTTTCCTCGCATGTCGGTCGCCGAAAACCTGGCGATGGGTGCGTATTGCCGTACCGATGCGGCGGCGGTCGCCCAGGATCACGACGAGGTCTACCGCCTGTTGCCCCGGCTGGCCGAGCGTCGCGGCCAAATGGCCGGGCTGCTGTCGGGAGGCGAGCAGCAAATGCTCGCGCTGGGCCGGGCGATGCTGGCGAGGCCGCGTCTACTATTGCTCGACGAGCCCAGCATGGGCCTGGCACCGCTGATGGTGCGCGCGGTATTCGATATCATTCATGAGATCGCCCGGCGGGGGGTCGCCGTGCTGCTCATCGAGCAGAACGCCCACCTTGCCCTGAAAACCTGCGCCCGGGGGTATGTGCTGGAAAGCGGTTCGATCACTCTGTCGGGGGCGGCAGCCGAACTGGCCGTCAATCCCGCCGTGCGAGCGGCGTATCTGGGTGAATAGCGTGTATTAACCAGACCTTTAGGTATTAAATTACTAGTCTAATTGGGAATTAACAGTTGAGTACGATTAACAGAATATGCTAATATTCGTTCAACTGATTCGGGCGAGATTTGCTGTGTGAGTTTCCGCGTAACGCTCTGTTCAGTCGTCCTTTACCTACATTTTATATTGGAGCCGTTATGCAATTCGCTAAAGTCACCACAACCCTGATCGCTGCCGCATTTTCCACCGCTGCTTTCGCCAATGGCACCGCTGCTGCCACCCCCACCACCGCTGACGCCTGGGTTGCAAAAATGACCGATCCGGCTCAGAACGCGTCTGCGTTCAAGGATCCCAAGGCATTCGTGCCCTGGCTGATGGCTGTTACTGACCCGGCTACCGCAATGGCCATGGGCAATGCCGCGATGAACCCGAACACCGGTATCAAGTTCATGACCGGCATGATGTCGCCCGCCGCGTTCCAGAATTACATGCAGTTCATGGATCCCGCTGTGTCGATGAAGTGGATGGGCGCGATGATGGACCCGAACTTCTACACCGCCGCGATGACCCCCTTCATCAACCCCAACACCTACATGAAGGCCATGATGATGCCGATGGATCCCCGCATGATGCAGATGGGCATGCAGATGATGAACCCCAGCATGATGACCAACTGGATGATGGCTCCCATGAGCCCCGCCGCCATGAACGCCATGATGGCTCCCATGAACCCCGCCATGTACACCAACATGATGGGCGTGGCCGCCAACCCGGCGACTTACGGTGCAATGGGCACCATGGCTAATCCGGCTGCTTATGGCAACATGATGCAGGGTTTCAACCCCATGACCATGATGGCACCGATGACGGGTGCTGCACCGGCGGCTCCTGCTGCGGGTCAGTAAACTGGCCTCGCGACTTGGTCGCGACGTACAATCAAAACCCCCGGCGAATGCTGGGGGTTTTCTGCGTCTAGCGTATTCAGCTTTTCAACAAATTCAGCTCGTTAATTCTTCTATGATGCGTGTGCTGTTGATTTTCTTGGTATCGAGCCTTGCCAGTGTTGCGATGGCCGACTCTGCTTTACCTTTTCCGGAGCGTGCTTTGACGGTAGACCCTGCGGACGTCGCCTCCGCGCCGTCTGACTTTATGCGGCATCCGAAACAGGCGCTGGACATGGCCGATGCCATGACTGAACCCGAATTCCTGATTGCGGCCATGGTGATGGGGGCGAACCCCGAGCTTTGGGCCAAAGCGATCGAGCACGCCCCGCGGTCAGGTGTAATAAAGCAACTGGGTGCGGAAACGACTCCAGAGGCGCTCGCCGACTGGCTGTATTCAGCGATAGATCCTAAATTTCAGCAGGCTGTGCTGGCGCGTAGCTTTGACTCGAACAAGCCGCAACGCTGGATGAAAGCCATGGGCGATCCGCGTTTCTTCATGCCCGCGCTGGCGATGATGAACCCGGCCTTGCCCATGCAATGGATGAAAATCACGGCCGATGGCCGCTTGGTCAAGCCCATGCAACACTGGATGAACCCGGCGACCTATTTCAACTGGATGCGTTTGCCTGCCAACACCATCAATAAAACGCCGTTAAGCGGCTGGCAGCCGCCGCAGCGTTATTGACCGTTGAACCGGTAGAGCTGGCGTTCCGTCAACACGGCGTCGAGCGGCATGTCCCACGCGTCGTGTGGCAGGCTGCCCACTCGCTGACATTCATACGCCAGCCCCACCAGACGGGGTTTGCGCCAGTGGCGTCGATGCCGCATGAACGCCAGCGTCGCATCGTAATAGCCGCCCCCCATCCCCAGCCGGTAACCCTGATCGTCAAATCCCACCAGCGGCATCAAGAGCAGATCGAGTTGCCGCGCCCGCAGCGGCTTAGTATCTAGCGGCTCGGCAATCCCATAGCGATTGGTGGTCATGCGGGTGGTACGTCCCAGCCGACCAAAACGCATCACCCGCCCGTGCGGTGGCAGTATTGGCAGAAAGCATTCGCGCCGCATTCCCAGTAGCTGGTTGAGCAGTCCGTGTGCATCAAACTCGGCACCGTGTGGCAAATACAGGCCGATCCGTCGGGCGTTCAGCAACAGCCCGAAACGTAGCGCCAGGCGCACTGAGGCGCGCGCAGCCAGGCGGCGTTCTGTCGGCGAAATCGCCTTGCGCGCGGCCTTGAGTTGGCGTCTGAGACTGGATTTATTCATTGAACCTAAAAACCGCAGTTGACCGCTTGTCACCCTGATGAATGTCGCATGAACACTGGGTTTTCTGCCTCCGATCAGTTGACCGCTTGGGTGAGTCCGCTACGCACCCGCTGGCATTTATGCCCTTCAGGGTACGCTTGGTCGCGCGCCAGCCTTTGTCGCGCCTCGTTGCTTCGCGGCAGCCACCCGCCCAAACGCACCATCGGGCGCGTCCAACTGCGGTTTCCAGGTTGAAAGAAGAGCGCCCCGCCTGTGCCGTGACTGACCGCAGACTCTTGAACCGGGGTCCAAGATGGCCGCGCTCAAAGGCACTTTGGGCGCATGAAACGTGTCACGCGCACACCCGCACCGGAATAGATCGCAGCCTTGCACGTATGCATTGGCTCAGAGAAATTGCAGCAAGCCTCGAACACCGCAGGGAGCGTGGCTAGTGTATGCCATTTTGTTTGCGGGTGAACATCGCAGGCTGCCACATCACACAAAACAACGACGTCAAATCAAAACAGCGGCGTCTGATCGTCCAGCACCGCGTCGAGCAGCGTCGTGCAATGCGTCAACCGGGTGCGCGTTTCGTCGATCAGTGCGCCCCCGTCTTGCGTCAACAACTCATGCGCGAGGTTCAGCCCCGCCATGATCGCGATGCGTTCCGCGCCGATGACCTTGCTGTTGTCGCGAATTGTGTGCATTTTTTTGTCGAGATACGCCGCCGCCGCCAGCAATGCCGGTTCTTCTGCGGGCGTACACGCCACCTTGAACGCGCGCCCGAGAATGTGGATGTCGATCGAACGGGGCGTCGCCATTACATGTCCTCCGGCAGCGTATCCAGCAGCGTCTGCAAGCGGGCCTTGGCCGCATCCAGACGCGTTGTCAGCTGCTTGTTGTCTTGCTGCGTCGCGAGGAGCTGCTGCCGCAACGCGCTGTTGTCTTGACGCAGCGTGTGGCATAGCGCCGCCACCTGGCGGATTTTGGCTTCGAGCGTATCGAGTTCGGCGTGCATGGCGCGACTATAGGGGGCAGCACGCGCACGGTCAATCGCCCGCGCAAATCGGCTACAATGCGCCGCTTCAGGTGCCGACGCGGCTTTCCGCCGCCGAGGATAAACGGGAAACAGGTGCGCGGATTTTACCGCCAGGCCTGTGCTGCCCCCGCAACGGTAAGCGTTGTTGTTCGGCGTTTCACACCGTCACTGCCCTCGGGTGGGAAGACGAAACGCCTCATGCGCGAGCCCGGATACCGGCCTGAACCGCCTCGATTGGCGGATCGTGCAACGCGCCTGCGGGGATGCTGGCGCACTCAACCGGAAATCATCATGCGTCAAACTACCCTCGCGCTTGCGCTCGCCGCAAGCTTTGCTGTGCCCGTCTATGCGGAACCCCTGCCGGAATTCATCGGAGACACCATTGTGGTGACGCCGACACGCGTATCACAAAGACTCGCCGCGCCGCTTCAACACACCAGCGTCATTACGCGCGCAGCGATTGAATCCTCCGTCGCGATCGATCTACCTAATCTGCTGCGGCAAGAGTCCGGCGTCGAAATCGCACCAACAGGTGGTCTGGGTACTCAGAGCGCGATCCGAATTCGCGGATCGGAAGCCGATCATGTCTTGGTATTGATCGATGGCGTGCGCGTCAATTCGGTCAGCACGGGCTCAACTGCCATCGACCAGATTCTGCTCGACGAGATCGAGCGCATCGAAATCGTGCGCGGCAACGTGTCGAGCATTTATGGCTCCGAAGCCATCGGCGGGGTGGTGCAGATTTTCAGCCGCAAGGGCAAAGGCCCGATGAAGGTCTCGGGGCGCATCGGCCTGGGTTCCGATGACACCCGAAAACTGGCGCTGGCCCTGGACGGCTCGCTCGGCGAAACCAATGTGCACTTTGGCGTGTCTCGAACCCAGACCGACGGATTTTCGAGCGCTCGGGCTGAGTTCGTCCCCACGGCTTTCGTTTTTGCGGCGGCCGATACTGACGCCGATGCCGCGCGCAACACCTCCTTGAATCTGACATTTTCTCACTCACTACAGGCAGGTCATGAAATAGGTGCCACTGCATTCCAATCGCGCGGCGATACGGAATTTGACGGCACGTCACAAAACCACAGTGATCAGACGCTCACCGCCTTGTCTATTTACAGCAGCAACCAGTGGTTACCCGGTTGGCACAGTCACGTACAGATTTCGCAGGGGCAGGATGATCTTGTGTCCGATTTAAATTCAGTCACTGGTGACCGCTTCAAAACCCGCAACCGCCAGCTCGGCTGGAACAACACGGTGGACGCCGGGCCAGGCACGTTGCGGCTGGGCGTAGAGGGGCTGTGGCAACATCTTGATACCAACAAGACTTACTCCAAAGACTCTCGGCAGACCGGCAGCATGACGCTTGGCTACACTCTTGCCGCTGACATGCACGACCTGCAATTGAATTTGCGGCACGATAACTACAGTGACTTTGGCGGAGCCACCACCGGGCTTGCTGGCTATGGTTATCGACTGACACCGGCGCTTCGTCTGTCAGCCAGTTTCTCCACTGCATTTCGGGCACCCACCTTCAACGAGCTCTACGGGCCCTTTGGCAGTAATCCCGCACTCCGCCCCGAGCGTGAGAAAAGCGCCGAGGCCGGCATCTCCTACAGCGGTGCTTTCGGTATCGCGCGTGCCACTGCTTTCGCCACGCGTACCCGTGATCTCATCAATTTTGTTTCCTCTGCCAACACCAACATCGATCGCGCGGAAAATCGCGGTATCGAGCTTTCTTGGCAAGGCCAGATCGCCCGGCTGGATGCGCGTGGAGCGCTGACGCTGCAAAACCCCGAAAATGCCGTCACCGGTCTCGGCCTGCTACGCCGAGCCGACCACTTCGGCAGTATTTCGCTGGGTAGCGTCGCTGGTGCGTTTGACTGGCGCGCCGAAATGCTGGCGTCCGGCCCGCATCCCGACGTGCATGTCACGACTTTCGCACGCACGCAGGTGCCCGGCTACGCCGTACTGAATCTCAACCTGAGCTGGAAATTCTCACGAGACATGAAGCTCACCGGCAAGTTGATGAACCTGCTGGACAAGGATTACATGCTGGTGCATGGCTATGGCACACAGGGGCGCGGACTGCTTGTTGAACTGGCCTACACGCCGCATTGATAAAGCGGCGACAGTAACATCCAGCGCTCACCCTCCCCGGTGATGATGCAACAACCGATCCAGTGCGTCCTTCAACGGCCCGGCTTCGATTTCATCGTTCAGGTGAGCCAGGCCGTTCAGCGTAGCGTCGGACAACCCGGCTTTTTCGACGACAGGGGAATAGCGCGCACTCAGTTCGGGATTGACGCTGACGCGTACGCTACTGACGGCGAGCGACTGTTGTTGAAGTTGCTCGATCAGTGCGTCGGTCTGGTGGCGCAAACGGCTTGCAACCGCGCCGCTGGCGCAGGCGACGCTGAGCACGCCATTGTCTAGTTGCATGACACGAACATGACCCGTCAGCGCAGCAGGCAGGGTGCGCTCCAGCGCGGCCTGGGCTTGGAGTAGCGCCTGTGCATGGCGGGCAATGCCATGCGGCAACTGGCTGGCGAGCAGGTCGGCGAGAGAGGTGCTCATGGCGTGACTTGCCTAAGCGACGCAGGCCGCGCTATGTTAAAATTCAAGGATTTACCGCGTTTTGCGGACATTTCGGATTCCCCATGCTGCAATCCTTCATCAAGAAAATCTTCGGTAGCCGCAATGATCGGCTGGTCAAACAATACCTGCAAAAGGTCAAAGCGATCAATGCGCTGGAACCGGCGATGGAGAAACTTTCTGATGCCGAGCTGACTGCGAAGACGGTCGAATTCAAATCGCGTCTGGAAAAAAATGAGTCGCTCGACACGCTGTTGCCCGAAGCTTTTTCGGTAGTGCGCGAGGCGTCGAAACGCGTGCTCGGGATGCGTCATTTCGACGTGCAGATGGTGGGCGGCATGGTGCTGCACGATGGCAAAATTGCCGAGATGCGTACCGGTGAGGGCAAAACGCTGATGGCGACGCTGCCTGCGTATCTCAACGCGCTGACCGGCAAAGGCGTGCACGTGGTGACGGTGAACGATTACCTCGCCAGTCGCGATGCCGAATCGATGGGGCGGGTGTTCGGTTTTCTTGGCTTGACCACCGGCGTGAACATGTCGCAGATGCCGCACGACGCCAAGCAGGCTGCGTATGCCGCCGACATCACCTACGGTACCAACAACGAATACGGCTTTGATTATCTGCGCGACAACATGGTGTTTCAGATGGGCGAGAAAGTGCAGCGCCCGCTGGCTTTCGGCATCATCGACGAGGTGGATTCCATCCTCATTGACGAAGCGCGCACGCCGCTGATTATTTCTGGACAGTCGGAAGAAAACACCGCGCTTTACCAACAAGCCAACTTGGTTCCGCCGCGTCTGGTGCGGCAGGAAAAAGAGGACAGCGAAACGGGCGATTATTCGGTGGATGAGAAATCGCGACAGGTGTTGCTGTCCGAAACCGGTCACGAAAACGTCGAGGCGATTCTCACCGAAATGGGTCTTCTGCCAGAAGGCGGCAGTTTGTACGATGCCTCCAACATCATGCTGATGCACCACGTGTACGCCGCCTTGCGCGCCCATGCGCTGTTCTTCAAGGATCAGCATTACGTGGTGCAGAACAACGAAGTGGTGATCGTCGATGAATTCACCGGTCGCCTGATGAGTGGCCGCCGCTGGTCGGAAGGCCTGCATCAGGCGGTAGAAGCCAAGGAAGGCGTGGCGATTCAGAAAGAAAACCAGACGCTGGCGTCGATCACCTTCCAGAATTATTTCCGCATGTATCAAAAGCTGTCGGGCATGACCGGCACGGCGGACACCGAGGCGTTCGAATTCCAGAGCATCTACGGCCTGGAAACCGTGGTCATCCCGACCCACAATCCGATGATCCGCAAGGACGAGCACGATCAGGTGTACCGCACCGCAGGCGAGCGTGATCAGGCAGTCATCAACGACATTCGCACCCGCAACGCCAACGGCCAGCCGGTGCTGGTCGGCACCACGTCGATTGAGGCCAACGAACTGCTGTCGGGCGAGCTGAAAAAAGCCGGGCTGCCGCACAACGTGCTGAACGCCAAGCAGCACGCGCGCGAAGCCGAAGTGATCGCCCAGGCCGGAATGCCCGGCGGCATCACCATCGCCACCAACATGGCGGGTCGCGGCACCGACATCGTGCTGGGCGGCAGCATCCAGAAAGAGCTCGACGCGATCCGCGCCGACGACGCCCTTTCCGACAGCGAAAAAAACAGCCGCACTGCTGCGCTCAAGGCCGACTGGCAAGTGCGCCACGATGCCGTGCTCGTGTCGGGCGGCCTCCACATCATCGGCACCGAGCGCCACGAATCACGGCGCGTCGATAATCAGCTGCGTGGTCGCTCGGGCCGTCAGGGTGACCCCGGTTCCAGCCGTTTTTTCCTGTCACTCGAAGATCCGCTGCTGCGCATTTTTGCCTCGGATCGTGTCGCCGCGATCATGAACCGCCTGAAGATGCCCGAAGGCGAGGCGATCGAACATCCATGGGTCACGCGCGCGATCGAAAACGCTCAGCGCAAGGTCGAGCAGCGCAACTTCGACATGCGCAAACAGCTGCTCGAATACGACGACGTGTCGAACGACCAGCGCAAGGTGATCTACGAACAGCGCAACGAATTGCTGGCGAGCGATAACATCACTGACACCATCCGCGCCATGCGTGGTGATGTGCTGAATGAAACCGTGAGTCTGTATATCGCGCCGGGCAGCATGGACGAGCAGTGGGATGTGCCGGGGCTGGAGCAGGCGCTGGCCGCGCAGTTCACACTCGAGTTGCCGCTCCAGCAATGGTTGCGCGATGACAAAACGCTGAGCGAAGAAGGGCTGCGCAAAAAAATCATGGACACCGCCGACGCGGTGTATCAGGAAAAAGAAGCGCAGGTCGGCGCAGACGGACTACACCAGTTCGAGCGGTCGATCATGCTGCAAAGTCTGGATAGTCACTGGCGCGAGCACCTTTCCGCGCTGGATCATTTGCGCCAGGGCATCCATCTGCGCGGTTATGCGCAAAAGCAGCCCAAGCAGGAATACAAGCGCGAAGCGTTCGAACTGTTTTCTGCCATGCTCACCGGCATCAAGGCCGAGGTCACGCAGATCACGACCAACGTGCAGGTGCGCGCGCCCGAAGTTGAGCCGCCCCACGAGCCGGTCAACGTGCAATACCAGCACGCGGGCTATGACGAAGCACAAGACTTCGCCGAAGCCGCCGCCGCGATGGCGGGCGACGCCGTGCCCAAAGTCGGGCGTAACGACCCCTGTCCCTGCGGATCAGGCAAGAAATACAAACAGTGCCACGGTAGCCTGAGTTAAGGAGCCACGATGCCGTATTACGTATTCCGCATGGGCATGTTCAAAGTGCTTGAGAAGCAAGGCGAATGGACGACCTTCAAAGAAGCCAAAGCGCATACCAACGCACTGCGCAAAACGCTCGACCCCAAGAGCGGCGACAAGTACAAAATGATTTTTGCAGACGACGAAATTATCGCGCAGGAAACGTTGACTGCAGAACGTGAGCTGGAGAAAACCCTGTCCGGCGACGATTGGTAGAACCATGAACCGCAGAGACGCGGAGGGCGCAGAGAAAAAGCTTCCGCGTTCCCTGCGTCTCTGCGGTTAATTTCTCGCGACCATTGTTCAATGGCTGAATATAACGAAGACGCCTACAAGCTCACACGCAAAGCGTATATCGAACACAGCTGCCCGTTCGAGCGGGCGTTGTTGTCGCGCTGCGTGAGTTGCAGCCGTTCACGCAAACTCAATCTGGCTGAACGTGAAGCCATTGCTTGTGGCGATCCTGCCGTTCGGGAACACTGTCTGACGTTTTATCAGTCGCTGCATGACAACGCGCAGTTCGCCCTGAAAATCAATCCCGATGCGCCGTGGCCGTTTGGCAAGGAAATCCGCGCACAATGCGGCGGTGTGCGGGGGCTGAGCAGTGCGCTTGGCAACGTCGGCGATGAAACGACGGACATCGCCACTGTGGTGTTGCAGGGGATCGCGCAGCTGGGTCAGTGCACGGCGTTTCCCTATTCCGAGATCATGCGTGCGGTCGTGCACTACGAGCCGCGCAAGCGGCGCAGTTGATTCCATTTCCAAATTGAAACGACTACAAAGACGAACCCGGCAAAGCGATTTCTAAATAAAGCTTGACGCCCCAAAAAACACGCGAGTAGAGTCGCTCATCATTACGGCACGCGCAAAGTACGCGAGCTGGTTTCGTTGCGGAAAAAAGTAAGTAGTCAAAAATAATGCACTCTGAGGAGAGAAGCATGAACTACCATTTTGCCCGTCAGTCGCTATTCGCCTTGAATGCAGCCGCTTTCCGCAGATTTGCCCGGCTTCTCCCGCTCGCGTGCATCGTCGCCAGCCCCGCGCACACTGCTGCGGCTCCCGTAGGCGCCACTCCCGGCAGCCACCAGGTCAGCCCCAGCGGAGCCTTCACCTACACCATTCCCGTCGCCGTGCCCCCAGGCACCGCCGGCATCGAACCCAAACTCAGCCTCGCCTACAACAGCCAGGGCGGCAATGGCCTCATGGGCATGGGCTGGAGCCTTTCCGGCTTGTCTGTCATCCACCGCTGCCCCAAAACCGTCGCCCAGGACGGCGTCCTGCATGGCGTCAACTACGACGCCAACGACCGCTACTGCCTCGACGGCCAGCGCCTGATTGCCCTATCGGGCACATACGGCGGCAACGGCACCGAATACCGCACCGAAACCGAAAGCTACAGCCGCATCATCAGCTACGGCAGCCAGGGCACTGGTCCCGGCTACTGGAAAGTCTGGACCAAAAGCGGCCAGATCATCGAATACGGCAACACCGACGATTCAAGGATCGAAGCCCAGGGCCAGACCGAAGTCATGGTCTGGAGCCTGAACAAACTGGCCGACACCGTTAGTAACTATCTGGCCGTCACCTACATCGAAGACAACGCCAACGGCCAGTACTACCCGGATCGGATCGACTACACCGGTAATGCCAATGCGGGCAAAAGCCCGATCAACTCCGTGCGTTTTGTCTATGAAACACGGCCCGACATCACCCCGGCCTACCATGCCGGGTCGCTGAACAAGACTACCGTCAGGCTCGCCAATGTGCAGGCATATACCGGCATCACGCTCACGCGCGACTACCGGCTGGCGTATGGGCTTAGTGTCTCGACTCAAAGAACGCTTCTGGTTAGCCTTGAAGAGTGTGTTTTCAATGAAACGTGTCTTCCTAAAAGTACCCTGGAGTGGCAAGAGGGTATTAATGATATTTCTCAGGCTTTATTCACAAACGCATTCTCGCCGCAGGGTTCTGGTAATTGGGACATGCAGGCTGCGGACATCAATGGTGATGGCAAGTCCGATCTGATATTC
>JBEBIA010000039.1:0-8172 GCA_040080645.1 Thiobacillus sp. | reverse complement strand
CGCTTCAACGACGCGGCCAGCGACAAGGTGGCGGTGATTGTGGTGTCGGCAGATTTGCCGTTTGCGCAAAACCGTTTTTGCAGCGCTGAAGCCCCGAACGTGGTGACGCTCTCGACCATGCGCGGCGGTGAGTTCAAGCGTTCTTACGGTGTGGACATCACCAGTGGCCCGCTCGCCGGTGTGACGGCGCGCGCCGTGGTCGTGCTGGATGAGAACAACAAAGTGCTCCACGCCGAACTCGTACCCGAGATCAAGCAGGAGCCGGATTACGACGCTGCGCTCGCCGCATTGAAATAAAGCTTATTGAACCGCAGAGTGCGCGGAGGACGCAGAGAAGACCTGCATTAACTCCGCGTCCTCTGCGCACTCTGCGGTGAAATGTTCTTGATTCTTGGATTCCTCCCATGCTGATATTCGACCACTCCCGCCCCGGCCGCACGGCCACCGCCCAGCTCCCCGCCTCGGGCGGCAACCTCGACGACCTGCCCGCGAACCTGCGCCGCAAGGCTGCTCCGGCATTGCCGGAAGTGTCCGAACTGGACGTGGTGCGTCACTACACGCGCCTGTCGCAGAAAAATTTCTCGATCGACACGCAGTTCTATCCGCTCGGTTCGTGCACGATGAAATACAACCCGCGCGCGTGCAATTCGCTGGCGATGCTGCCGCAGTTTCTGGCGCGGCATCCGGCGAGTCCGGACGAGACGGGGCAGGGCTTTCTCGCCAGCATGTACGAATTGCAGGAGATGCTGAAGGACGTGACCGGCATGGCGGGCGTGTCGATGGCGCCGATGGCGGGCGCGCACGGCGAATTCGCCGGGGTGGCGATGATCCGCGCCTACCACGACGCGCGCGGCGACACGGCGCGACGTGAAATCATCGTGCCGGATGCGGCGCACGGCACCAATCCGGCGACGGCGACGATGTGCGGCTACACGGTGAAAGAGATTCCGACCGACGTGACTGGCGCGGTGAATCTCGACGCGCTGAAAGCCGCCGTCGGCCCACACACCGCTGGCTTGATGCTGACCAACCCGTCGACGCTTGGGGTATTCGAGACTGCCATCGCCGAGATCCAGAAAATCGTCCACGACGCGGGCGGCCTGCTGTATTACGACGGCGCGAACCTGAACGCGATTCTCGGCAAGGTACGCCCCGGCGACATGGGCTTCGACGTGATTCACATGAACCTGCACAAGACCTTTTCCACCCCGCACGGCGGTGGCGGACCGGGCGCGGGACCGGTGGGCGTGTCACAACGCCTGCTGCCTTTCATGCCGATTCCGCTGGTGCTGAACGACAACGGTCTCTACCGTCTGGCGACCGAGGCCGACGTGCCGCAAAGCATTGGCCGCATGAGCGCCAACATGGGTAACGCGGGCGTGCTGATGCGTGCCTATATCTACGCGCGTCTGCTGGGACGCGAGGGCATGCACCGGGTTGCCGAATACGCGACGCTCAACGCCAACTATCTGATGGCGCGGCTGCGCGCCGCCGGGTTCGAGCTCGCCTACCCCGAGCGCCGCGCCAGCCACGAATTCATCGTCACGTTGAAAAAATTGAAAGACGCCACCGGCGTGTCGGCGATGGACTTCGCCAAGCGTCTGCTCGACTACGGCTACCACGCGCCGACGACCTATTTCCCGCTGCTGGTACCGGAATGCCTGCTGATCGAGCCGACCGAAACCGAGTCGCGCGAAACGCTCGACGGCTTCATCGACGCGATGATCAAAATCAAGCACGAAGCCGAAACCAACGCCGATCTGGTGAAGGGTGCGCCCTACAGCCTGCCGGTGCGCCGCCTCGACGACGTCAAGGCCGCGCGCGAACTTGATCTGGCCTACAAACCCGCCGCATGACGCAGGAAAGTCCGTTCAAGGGCAAAACCGGGCTGCGCCGCGTCCTCAACGCAGCGGGCTATTCCTGGGCGGGACTGCGGGCGGCGTTCCGGCATGAAGATGCGTTTCGCCAGGAGTTGCTGCTGGCGGGATTGTTGCTGCCGCTGGCGATTTATCTGGGCGATAACGGCATCGAGCGAGCGCTGATGATCGGCTCGATCTTGCTGGTGCTGATCGTCGAATTGCTGAATTCTGCGGTCGAAGCCGCCGTGGATCGCATCTCGTTCGATCACCACCACTTGATCAAGCGCGCCAAGGATATGGGCAGCGCGGCGGTGTTGATTGCCTTGCTGAATGCCGTGGCGGTCTGGTCGCTGACGCTGCTGGGTTGAGCGGCGTCGCGTTCCATTCTAAAAAGCAATGTTAATTCAGCCTGCTAGCACGCTATTTGCAATGTTTTTTCTAAAGTTATGGCATTCTTGGCCGGAATACAGGGGTGTCCCCAATATCTGATCCGCTTTTGAACCGTTATCTACTGACCTTTTTGCTGGCCTGCGGGTCTGTCAATGTCGCCCACGCGATGGGGCTGGGCGATTTATCCGTGCGATCCGCACTGGGGCAGCCATTTGACGCCACCATTCAGCTGATCGATCCCCCAACCAGTCTGACCGCAGATTGCTTCAGTGTGCGCCACGCCGAAGGCAACCTGCCCAGCCTGCACGATGTACGGCTCGCGCTTGAAGCACGCGGCTCGCGCCAGCAACTCCGGCTAACCGCCCAGCAAACCCTCAACGAGCCGCTCGCCGAGTTCGTACTGGTATCCGATTGCGAAAGCCGCCTGCAACGTCATTATGTTGCGCTGATCGATCCGATGCCGATGCCGGTCAATGAAGCGCGCGGCGACGTCTTGGCTGCGGAGCCCGCGCTACCGCGCGTGGCAAGCGCTCGGCCTGGCAATATCACACCGGTTCCCCGTGCACCCGGTAAAAAACGCGTATACAAGCGGTCGTCAACGCAAAACCAGACAACATCTCCCGCACCCCGCCTGGTACTGTCTGGCAAGCGTCACACTGGTAGCGGCAGTGCGGTCTTTGCTTTGCGACTCGACACCAGCTTGCCCGACATGAATCGCCCACGCGGCGAACCCTTGACGCCCGACGAGTTGTCAGACGAAAACACAGCCCTGACGCGCAAACTAGCGCACCTGGAAGCCCAGCTGGCCGAGCTCGCACAAAAGAATGCCGCGCTGGACGCCGCACCCGCCCCGTCACCCCGCGCACAAACCGCAGCAACCCCGCCTGCTGCCGTGACGCCGCCCGCGCGCGCCCGGTGGCCGCTTTATTTGCTGGGTCTTGCTGCCGCGTTGGCCACCAGTGCGGCACTGATCGTGTGGCTGCGCCGCCGCGCCCAAGCTCGCGACGACACGCTCAGCACCCCGTTTTTCGATGACGCCTTGCCGCCCACCCAAGACGATCACGCCAACGTGCTGGAAGAAATCCCCACCCGACAGGAAGTCGCCCGCGTCTCGTCCGAGCCTCAAGCCACGACCCACTACCAATATGGCGTCAAGGACACGCAAGATCAGGGCACTGAAATCAAGGAAGATTTGCTCGATCAAGCCGAAGTGTTCATGGCACACGGCCACGCCGATCTGGCGATTCATCTGCTGAAAGAGCATGTACAGAAAGATCCCACAGAATCTCCCGTACCCTGGTTGTTGCTGCTCGATCTGCTTCACCGTCAGGGTGACAGCGCGGAGTATGCCGCCGCAGGTGACGAATGCCGCCGCTATTACAACGTCAATCTTACTGGCCACCCGATTTCGCAAGAGGGCGAACCGCCAGGCCCTGGGCTGGAAAGTTACCCACACGTGCTGGAGCGACTCACCAGCATGTGGCACACACCGGAGCTGGAAAGCTTCCTGCACGAAATGATTCACGACAGCCGGGGCGGCACCCGCATGGGCTTTGAACCCGGTGCCTATCGCGAGCTGCTGCTGCTTCACGACATTGCCAAAGACCTGAAGGCCGCCTGACATCATCCGGCTCGTGTTGTGCCCTGCGTATAATCAGCGCTGTTTTTTCATTTCCGGCTGAATTATGCGCACGCTCATTTGTGGTTCCCTCGCTTTCGATTCGATCATGGTGTTTCAGGATCATTTCAAGCACCACATCCTGCCCGACAAGATTCACATGCTTAACGTGTCGTTTCTGGTTCCCGAAATGCGCCGCGAATACGGCGGTTGCGCAGGCAATATCGCCTATAACCTGAAACTGCTGGGTGGCGAACCGGTGATCATGGCGACGGTGGGCGACGATTTTGGCGCGTACGCCGAACGCCTCGACGCACAAGGCATCAGCCGCGAAAGCATCCGCCACATGCCCGGTAGCTATACCGCACAAGCCTTCATCACCACCGATCTCGCCGACAATCAGATCACGGCTTTCCACCCCGGCGCGATGAATTATTCGCACCAGAACGATGCGGGCCAGGCGCGCGATATCGGACTCGGCATTGTGTCGCCCGACGGACGCGATGGCATGTTGAATCACTGCCGCCAGTTTCATGCCGCCGGCATTCCTTTTGTGTTCGACCCGGGTCAGGGGATGCCGCTGTTTTCCGGTGAGGAGCTGATGGAAATGGTCGATCTGGCTGATTTCGTCACGCTCAACGATTACGAGGCTGAACTGTTGCAGACACGCACGGGTCAGTCACTCGACGCACTGGCTGCGCGCGTCAAATGTCTGGTCGTCACGCGCGGAGAAGCCGGTTCGCACTGGTACGTCGATGGCGGCAAACTCGATATTCCGGTCGTCGCGGCCGCCCAGGTCCTCGATCCGACCGGTTGCGGCGACGCGTTCCGGGGCGGCATGCTGTACGGCATCGCGCAAGGCTACGACTGGGAAACCACCGGCCAGCTCGCCAGTGTGATGGGCGCCATCAAGATAGAACATCGCGGCGGACAAAACCACCAGCCTTCGCGCGACATGATCGCCGCCCGGCTCAAGACCGCTTTCGGCAAAACGATCTGAACTTTGCCGTTTTGCGACAGACCAATCAGTTTGTCCCCAGGAGCTCTGCCATGTTGAAGTCCCCATCAAAATTCTCGTTCGTAATCGCCGCCACCAGCGCCCTCATTCTTGGCGGCTGCGCCTCCGGCACGGGCGGCAAGGATTATTCGCGCGAGCAAGCCCGCACGGTGCAGGAAGTGCAAATGGGTTTGGTCGAGTCAGTCCGTGAAGTCAACATCGAAGGCACCAAGTCACCCATCGGCGCGGGCGCAGGGGCGGTCGTCGGCGGAGTTGCCGGCAGCACGGTCGGCGGCGGCAAAGGCAGCGTCGTGGGTGCAGCCGTCGGCGCGGTACTTGGCGGCCTAGGCGGTGCGGCGACCGAAGAAGTCATCACGCGCAGCAAGGGCGTGGAAATCACCGTCAAGCTGGATTCGGGTCGCTTGATCGCCATTACGCAATCTGCCGACGAAGCCTTTGCTGTCGGCGAGCGCGTGCGCATCCTCACGGGCGGCGGCACCACGCGGGTCAGCCACTGAGTTTCACACCTCTGACCGTGTCATATCCCTGTCACTGACACGTCACAGTCCATTCACGCCGCCTCGTTAAGCTGCGGGCATTCCGAACAGGGAGTGCCCGATGCTTGATGTCCGACATGCTGTATCAAACCAGCCCGCCACGCGTTATCACGTCTCGCTCGCGATCGACGATCACGAAATCCGCGAAGCCCAGCACCTGCGGTATCAAGTATTTGCCGAGGAACTGGGCGCCACCCTCTCCACGCTGCATCCCGGGCTCGACGCGGATATTTTCGACCCCTACTGCGACCATCTGCTGGTGCGTGACCTCAGCAGCGGCAAAGTCGTCGGCACCTATCGCATTCTCACACCGGACGCCGCCAAGCGCGTTGGCAGCTATTATTCCGAACAGGAATTTGATCTCACCCGACTGAATTTCCTGCGCCCACGCATGGCAGAACTGGGCCGCTCCTGCGTCCATCGCGACCATCGCAGCGGCGGCGTCATCGCCCGCCTGTGGATCGGTCTGGCCGATTACATGTCGCGCTACGGTTTCGATTACGTCGTCGGCTGCGCCAGCATCGGCATGACCGACGGCGGGCACGTCGCCGCCAGCGTGTACCGGCAAATCGCCGCCCACCACCACGCGCCCATCGAATGGCACGTCACCCCCCGCACCCGCCTGCCGATTGATGCGCTGGATGACGGCCAGATCGCCACGCTGCCGCCGCTCATCAAGGGCTATACCCGGCTCGGCGCGCTGCTCTGCGGCGAACCCGCCTGGGATCCCGATTTCAACACCGCCGACCTGTTGATGCTGCTGCCGATGTCGCAACTCAATCGCGCCTATGCGCGCCGCTTTATCGGCTGATCTGCGACTAGAATGGGCGGGTGATTGCTCGCCTGCCTGTATTACTTCGCCGAACCTTTCGACTCGCTCGCCTGACGCTGCATCTTGTCTGGGGGGGGGGGCTGGTCGGACTGGCGTTTCCCCTGCTTTCAACCGCTGCGCGGAATCGACTCATCAGCCGCTGGTCGCGCCGCCTGCTCGCTGTGCTGGGCGTCAAGCTACGTGCCGACGCCGTGCCCATCGCGTCACACGGCGCGCTGCTCGTCTGCAATCACGTTTCCTGGCTTGATATCCACGTTATTCTCGCCACGCGACAAGTGCATTTCGTTTCCAAATCCGAAGTGCGCGACTGGCCGTTGTTCGGCTGGCTGGCGACACGCACCGGCACACTGTTTATCGAACGGGCGCGCCGCGCCGACACGCTGCGCATCAATACCGACATGCACGCGCTGATGGATGCGGGCGCGTGGGTTGCCGTGTTCCCCGAAGGCACCACGAGTGATGGTCTGGGGATGCGCAAATTCCTGTCTTCCCTGCTGCAACCCGCAGTCACCCTCGGCTGCCCGGTGATCCCCGCCGCGCTACGCTATCGCAGCCTTGACGGCCAACCCAGCACGGCACCGGCGTATATCGAAGACGTCAGTCTGTGGCAGAGCCTGAAACAGGTCGTGGACTCGCCCGGCCTCATCGCTGAGCTGCGTTTCGCTGCACCGATTGCCCCCAGCGGCCATCGCCGCGAACTGGCGCAGCAGGCCGAAAGCATCGTCGCAGGGCTGCTTGGCATCACGCCCGCCGACCCGCCGTAAGACGCTAACCCGGTTTTCGCATCTGAGGACAACCCACGCTGAACACGGCGCGATCGTCCAGCCGCACCGCCGTCAAACGCCCCCCCCACAAACACCCGGTATCCAGCGCCACGACATCGGGTCGGTTAATCAGCCCGAGCGTGGACCAGTGACCAAACACGCAGGTCACCCCCGCGCTGGCGCGGGCGGGCACGTCAAACCACGGCGTGAGATGCGCATCCTGCGTGCCGGGCGCGCCCTTGTGATAAAAATCAAATTCCCCGTCTGCGGTGCAGTAGCGCAAGCGCGTGAAGGTATTGACGATGCCGCGCAGACGTTCGATACCGACCAGGTTTTCATCCCACGCGGTCGGCGTATTGCCGTACATACGCTCAAAAAAATGGCGGTAATCTGCGCTTCGCAACACCGTTTCGACTTCGTGGGCATAGCGCAAGGTATCGTCCGGCGACCAACTGGGTAGCACGCCTGCATGAATCAGCAAACAGCCGTGTTCCCGCCAGGCCATTTTCTGGTGCCGCAGCCAGTGCAACAATTCGTCGCGATCCGGTGCGGCCAACACCGCGTCGAGCGTATCGCCCTTGTACGACTTGCCGAAACCCGCGCCGAGCGCCAGCAGGTGCAGATCGTGATTGCCCAGCACGGTGATCGCCGCGTCACCAAGGTCTTTGACCGTGCGCAGCACCGCCAGCGAATCGGGCCCCCGGTTCACCAGGTCGCCCACAAACCACAACCGATCTGCCGCCGGATCAAAGCGGATCGTTTCGAGCAATTCCAGCAAGGCATCGTGGCAACCCTGAAGATCACCAATGGCATAGGTAGACATATAAAATACGCTTCTCTCGCAATACGCCCAGCATCATAGCGCCCCGCGCCCCTCAACCCCACGTACCGCCCACTCGATGAAATCGCTGATCCGCCTCTTTTTCAAAACGCTGCGCCTGGCACTCACCCCCTTTGTGCTGGTCTGGTATCGCCTGACCCGCCCCGCCGCCCTCACCCGCAGCCCCACTGCGCAGCAAGCCGTCGATACGCGCACGGCTTCACTGGCGCTCTACCACTACCCCACCTGCCCGTTCTGCCTCAAAACCCGCCGCGAAATCCATCGGCTGGGGCTGAATATCGAATTGCGCGACGCACAACATGACGCCACCCACC
>JBEBIA010000038.1:0-8502 GCA_040080645.1 Thiobacillus sp. | reverse complement strand
GTGACGCCGCCCGACAGCATCGCGAATGATTTGTGCGGCGCGTTTCGCCCCGGTCATTTCAGCGGGGTGGCGACAGTGGTGCTGAAGCTGTTCAACTTGGTGCAGCCGCAGGTGGCGGTGTTCGGCAAGAAGGATTGTCAGCAGTTGTTGGTGATCCGCGAGCTGGTGCGGCAGTTCAATCTGCCGATCGAAATTGTGGCGGGCGAGACACTGCGCGAGGCGGATGGGCTGGCGATGAGTTCGCGCAATGGCTATCTGGCCTCAGCCGAGCGCATCCAGGCAGCGCAGTTGCAGCATGAATTGTCTGGCCTGACTACGGCCATCACGCGCGGCGAACGCGACTACGACGCACTCTGCGCAACGGCCAGCCGCCACCTGAAAATGGCGGGGTGGCGGGTGGATTATGTGGCGGTGCGCGATGCGGAGACCCTGCAGGCGATGACGTCATCCAGCCACCGGGGCGTGGCGCTGGCAGCCGCCTGGCTGGGTAAAACCCGGCTGATCGACAATCTCGAATTCACGCTGCCTGCGGACATCTGAACTCACACCATGCACCGTCATTTTCGCTTGCTGGGGGTGCTGCTGTTTCTGGCCAGTGCGCTGGCGGCGTTTGAACTCTCGGGCCTGCGCGCGCATTTCAGCCTGGATTATTTGCGGCAGACGCTGGCGGTTCATCCCGTCGGCGGCCTGCTCACTTTCATGGCGATTTTTACGCTGGGCAATCTGGTGCAGATTCCCGGCTGGATTTTTCTGGCGGCGGCGGTGTTGACGCTAGGCAAGACAGGGGGTGGGCTGGCGACGTATCTTGCGGCGCTGCTCGCGTGCAGCGTGACGTTTTTTGCGATTCGTCTGCTGGGCGGTGATGCGCTTCGCAAGATTGATACGCCGCTGGCAAAACGCTTGCTGAGCCAGCTCGACGCGCACCCAATCCGCAATATTGCTGCGTTGCGCGTAGTGTTCCAGACGCTGCCGCCGCTCAATTATGCGTTGGCGCTGTCGGGGGTTCGCTTTCGGGATTATTTCATGGGCACACTGCTGGGGCTGCCGTTGCCGATTACGGTGTACTGCCTGCTATTCGACTATCTTGGGCACCTGATTCAGCTCCAATAGCTCCCGGCGCGGGCAGGTATAATGCCCTCCCTTTTGTTGCGAGCCACCGTCATGCAACGCACGATGCTCAAATCCAAAATTCACCGCGCGACGGTGACGCATTCCGAACTACATTACGAAGGCTCGTGCGCGATCGACGAAGCCCTGTTGGACGCGGCGCAGATTCACGAGTACGAGCAAATTCAGATTTACAACGTGAACAACGGTGCGCGCTTCACGACCTATGCGATTCGTGCGCAACGCGGTTCGGGTGTCATTTCAGTGAACGGCGCGGCTGCGCACCAGGCCACACCGGGCGATCTGGTCATCATCGCCAGCTATGCCGTTTACAACGAAATCGAGCTGGCGCGTTATGCACCCGAACTGGTGTATGTGGACGCACACAATCAGCCTGTCGCCACCCGGCAAAGCATTCCGGTGCAGGCGGCCTGATTTCAGACCAAGCTGTGTGGATACCAAGAAAAAAGCCGGACGCGATGCCGGCTTTTTTCTTGGTTGCGCCGCCAGGCGGCGCGGTCGTCCGGCTTATTTTGCGCCGGTGACTTCCACTTCCACACGACGGTTAGGCGCGAGGCAGGTCTTGAGTGCAGGCTTGGCGAGGTTCATGTCGCAATTGACCAGCGGCTGGGTATCGCCCATGCCGGACGAGGTGAAATTCGCCGCCTTGATGCCCTTGGATTTGAGATACAGCGCAACCGACTTGGCGCGCGCTTCCGACAGCGTCTGGTTCGCGGCTGTGTTGCCCATTTTGTCGGCATGACCGGTGACTTTGAGGGTGCTGATCGCGCCGCCAAACGCCTTGATCTTGCCAACCAGTTCGTGCAACTTGGCTTTGCCTGCGGCGGTGAGCGAAGATTTTCCGGTTTTGAAGAGGGCGTCGCCGCCCAGGCTCAGCGTAGCCGGAACGCCTGCTTTTACAGCGAATGCCGCAGGTGCAGTAGCAGCAGCTGCCGCAGGCGCTGCGGCATAAGCGGTGGACGCGCCACCCATCATCGGCATGCCCTGCATCATCCCCATCATGGGCATCCCTTGCATCATGCTCATCATCGGCATCCCCTGACCGCCGCCCTGCGCGCCGGGCATACCGCCAAACATGTTCATCATCGAAAACCAGGTGCTCGGGTCGAAGACGTTGATAGTGCTAGCGACTGGAGCGGCGGGCTGCACCGACACCACGGGCTGCGCCGGGTTCATGAAGGTGCCCCAGTTACCGCCCATGCCTTTAGTATTAACAACGCCACCCATCATGCTGCCGTAGAGCTGCGGATTCATCGGCGCGAACATCAACGACATAGCGCGCGGGTCGGTGGGCGTCATCATCCATTTGACGGCATTGTTGGGGTTCATCATCTGCATCCCCATCGACATCATCTTGGGATCCATCGGCAGCATGACCCAGCGCATCATTTTGCCGGGATCGGCCATGCTCGTCGCCATCTGGGTGGCGAACATCGGGTTCATCATCATCGTGCCCCAACGCATGGCGTTGGACGGGTCCATGAACTGCATCTGGTTGGTGAGCGCACCGGGCTGCATCATGGTGGTCATGGAACGCAGCATGTTGCCTGGCTCCATCATATGGGTGCCCATGGCGGTGACCATTGACGGATCGGTCATCGCGTTGGCCCAAACGGCGAATTGTGCGGGATCGCGAAGCGATACGCCGTTTTTGGTGAAATCCGTCATGCGTTCAGCCCACTGCTCAGCGGATTTTGGCGTGTCTGCGGGCGCGGCGGCCTGCGGAGCCATCATGGGGAAAAACTGCATCTGGGCGGCAACAGGCAAGCTGACTGCAGCCAGCAGGCTCACTACGAGGGGCTTCATCATGACACTTACTCCAACGGGGTTAATTGAACGGGCAACCAGTTTGCCGATCTGACGCAGACACCACGCACCTGATCCGCAATGCATCAAAATATTAGGGACTCATTATATATTAAGCAGCCCCCCCGCTGTCTGTGATGAATATGTCCTATGCCGGATGCCCGTATAGGGCTTTTGTACCAGCGGCTCAGGGTAAAAACAGGGTCAGCGCGTCATTCAGAAAGCGTTGCCCGTGTGGCGTGGTTTGCAACCGGGCGGGGTCGCCGGTGAGCAGCCCCGCCTCGCGCGCCTGACGCAGAGCGTCACGACACACCAGCAGCGGCAATCCGGTGCGCGCTTCAAACAGCGCGGTCGGCACGCCCTCGTGCAAACGTAGCGCGTTCATCATGAATTCAAACGGTAGTTCGCTGCGAGCAAGCACCCGCTGATCGGCGATGTGGGTGTCTGCGGATACCGCTGCCATGTATTGCTGTGGGTGTTTGGTTCGCATCTGCCGCACGATACGGTCGTGAAAACTCAGCTTGGAATGCGCACCTGCGCCGATGCCGAGGTAGTCGCCAAAAGTCCAGTAATTGAGGTTGTGACGGCTAGCGTGACCCGGCTGGGCATACGCGGAGGTTTCGTAATGCTGCATACCGGCTTCGCTCAGACGCTGGTCGATAGCCTGCTGCATATCGGCGGCCAGATCGTCGTCGGGCAAGTTGGGCGGCGCGGTGTGGCCAAACGGCGTGTTGGGTTCGAGCGTGAGATGGTAGGCCGAAAGATGGGGTGGCTTGAACGTCAGCGCGGTCTCGATATCCGCCAGCGCTTCGTCCAGCGTTTGGCCCGGCAGCGCCAGCATCAAATCCAGATTGAAGGTGTCAAAATGTGTCGCAGCCAGTTCGGCGGCGCGGCGCGCCTCAGTAGCATCATGGATGCGCCCGAGCGCCTGGAGGTGGCGCGGGTTGAAACTCTGGATACCGACCGATACCCGCGTGACGCCTGCCGCGCGAAAGCCCGCAAACTTGGCGGCTTCTACTGTGCCCGGGTTGGCTTCGAGGGTGATTTCTGCACCTGGGATCTGGAGCGTGAGCGTGCGGACGGCGGTCAGAATACGGTCGATGCCTTCTGCCGAAAACAGGCTCGGCGTGCCGCCGCCAAAAAACACGGTATGGATCGTCCGCCCCCAGATATCGGGCAGCGCGCGTTCAAGGTCGAGCAAAAGCGCATCGATGTAAGCGGCTTCCGCCAAGGCTCCCCCACCCCCCACCCCTCCCCCGCTTGCGGGAGAGGGGAGAAGCGCGTGCGAATTGAAATCGCAATACGGGCACTTCCTGACGCACCAGGGCAAATGAATGTAGAGCGAGAGTGGCGGCGAAACCGTCACCCCGCCGGTATGCAGGCGAATGACCGACTCAGCCAATCCGTTTCAGCTGCTGAAGTTTATCGACCAGTTCGCGCAGTGCCTGACCCCGATGGCTGAGACTGTTTTTGGTGTCTTCGTCGAGTTCGGCACCTGTTTTGCCAAACTGCGGCACCCAAAAATACGGATCGTAGCCAAAGCCTTTATCGCCACGTGGGGTATCGATGATTTCACCATGCCAACGGCCTTCGGCGATCACCGGTTCGGGGTCGTCCGGGTGGCGCACATACACCATCACACAGGTGTAATGCGCCCGGCGATTGGTTTCGTTGGCGAGCGCGGCAATCAGTTTCTCGTTGTTGCGTTGATCGGATTTGGGTTCGCCCGCATAACGCGCAGACAACACCCCAGGCGCACCCCCGAGCGCCTCGGCGCAGATACCGGAATCGTCTGCCAACGCAGGCAGGCCGCTATGCAGGCTGGCGTGACGCGCCTTGGCGAGGCAATTTTCGACAAAGGTCACATACGGCTCCGGGCAATCGGGAACCTTGTATTCGGATTGCGGCACAGCCTGGATATCGAGCGGCGCGAGGATGCGGGCGATTTCGCGCAGCTTGCCTGCGTTGCCGGAGGCGATGACGAGTGTGCTCATGAGTGGGTCCTTTTTTTACCGCAGAGTACGCAGAGGAACGCGGAGGCAATCCAGACAACTCTGCGCATCTGGGTTGAAATCAGTTTTTCAGCAACGCCTGCCGCTGCGCTGCGGTGATCGCCGAAATGCCTGCGGAGGCCAGCTCAATCAGCGCATCCAGATCGGCACGCGAAAACGGCGCACCTTCGGCCGTGCCCTGCACTTCGACAATGCCGCCGCTGCCGGTCATCACCACGTTCATGTCGGTGTCGCAGTCGGAGTCCTCGGCGTAGTCGAGATCCAGCACTGGTACGCCTTGATAGACACCGACCGAGATCGCCGCGATGCTGTCTGCCAGGGGCGACTCAGCCAGCTTTCCGCTGGCCTGCAAACCCGCGACCGCGTCGGCCACGGCGACATAGGCACCGCAGATGCTGGCGCAGCGCGTCCCGCCGTCGGCCTGCAACACGTCGCAATCGATATGCAGGGTGCGTTCGCCGAGCTTTTTCAGATCGACAACCGCCCGCAGGCTGCGTCCGATCAGGCGCTGGATTTCCTGGGTGCGCCCGGACTGCTTGCCGCGCGCGGCCTCGCGATCAGTGCGGGTATGCGTGGAGCGCGGCAACATCCCATATTCAGCGGTGACCCAGCCTTCGCCACTGCCTTTTTTATGAGGCGGTATTTTATCCAGCACGCTGGCCGTACACAGCACGCGGGTATCACCCATGCTGACAAGTACCGAGCCTTCGGCGTGTTTGGTGAACTGGCGGGTGAATTGAAGCGTACGCAGCGCGTCGAGCGCACGGCCACTGGGGCGGATGACAGACATGGGGCAGACACCGAAACGGAAAGCGCGATTCTACCGCGCGGCTGTCCGCTGACGTTGTCCACGAGCAGGCAACTCCCCCGGGACTTTGCGCGCGAGCGACATGGCGTTAACGTTCGCCTATGTCACCGCTACCGCGTGTCCTGTTTTCGTGTGTCGTGCTCTTGCTGCTCGCCGGGTGCGAGCGTGCGCCAAGCCTGCCCCAGCTCGCGCCGCACGATGTTATTCTCGCGTTCGGCGACAGTCTGACGCACGGCACGGGAGCCAACCCGGAAGACGCTTACCCGGCGCGGCTCGCGCGGCTGTCCGGTCACCCGGTGGTGAACGCGGGCGTGCCGGGCGAAACCACGACCGAAGGCGTGCAGCGCTTGCCTGCGGTGCTCGACGAGCACCGCCCCCGACTAGTGGTGCTGTGCCTCGGCGGCAACGATATGCTGCGCCGTCTGCCTGCAAGCAATACCGAAAACAACTTGCGGCTGATGTTGCAAACCTTGCGCAGCAGCGGGATTCCGGTGGTATTGGTTGGAGTACCCGAGCCCAAACTGTTCGGCGGTGCGCCCGATTTTTATGCCCGGCTGGCAAAAGAATTCCAGCTGCCTTATGACGACACCACCTTGAACGACGTGCTGAAGAACCCTGCGCTCAAATCCGATCCCATCCACCCCAACGCTGCGGGCTATGAAATCATGGCGCAGCAGTTTGCCCGCTTATTGAAGGAATCCGGCGCACTATGAATGCCCTGCTCACCCTCGCTCGCGCCATTGACGCGCTGACTGAACGCACGGGTCGTCTCGTGATCTGGCTGGTGTTTTTTGCCACACTAGTATCAGCGGGCAACGCCCTCGTTCGCTGGGGGCTGGGCGTCAGCTCCAACGCCTGGCTGGAAATCCAGTGGTATCTATTTGGGGCGATGTTCCTTCTGGCGGCGGGCTATACGCTGAAGCACAACGGTCATGTGCGGATTGATATTTTCTACAATCGCTTTGGCGCAAAAGGCCAGGCCTGGATTGATCTGCTGGGCGGCGTGTTTTTTCTGCTGCCGATGGCGGGTGTCCTCGCCTGGCTGGCCTGGCCGATGTTCATGACGGCGTGGGCTACGCAGGAAATGTCTCCCGACGCAGGCGGCCTGCTGCGCTGGCCGGTGAAGCTATTGCTGCCGCTGGGATTTGCCTTGCTCGTCTTGCAGGGCATCGCTGAAATCATCAAACGGATCGGCGTGCTCGTTGGAGCCCTCAGCCTGCCCCACGAATTACCGGCGGAGGACGTTTGATGCTCGATCTCCTCGCGCCACTGATGTTTCTCGGCCTGGTGGTGTTTTTGCTGCTGGGGTATCCCGTCGCATTTGCGCTCGCCGCCAATGGCCTGCTGTTTGCGGTGATCGGCATTACAAACGGCCTGTTTGATTTTTCCCTGCTGCAAGCCTTGCCGGAACGCGTCTACGGCATCGTCGCCAATCCCACGCTGCTGGCAATTCCGTTTTTTGCCTTCATGGGCCTGATTCTCGAACGCTCGGGCATGGCCGAAGATCTGCTCGACACCATCGGCCAACTGTTTGGCTCGCTCAAGGGCGGCCTGGCGTACGCGGTGATTCTGGTGGGCGGCCTGCTGGCGGCCACGACTGGGGTGGTGGCCGCCACGGTCATCGCCATGGGACTGATTTCGCTGCCAGTGATGCTCCGCTATGGATACGACAAGCGGCTGGCGTCCGGCGTGATCGCCGCCTCGGGCACGCTGGCACAGATTGTGCCGCCGTCGCTGGTGCTGATCGTGCTGGCCGACCAGCTCGGCACCTCGGTCGGCGATATGTACAAAGGCGCGCTGCTGCCCGGCCTGGGGCTGATCGTGTTGTATCTGGTGTATGTCTTTGCGATCACCGTGTTTCGCCCTGCCGCCGCGCCCGCCATGCCCGCTTCGGCGCGTACGCTACGCGGCAGCGCACTGTTGCTGCGCGTGATGACCACGCTCGTGCCGCCGCTGGTGCTGATTTTTCTGGTGCTCGGCACCATCTTCATCGGCATTGCCACCCCCACTGAGGGCGGGGCAATGGGTGCAGCAGGCGCATTGCTGCTAGCCTGGGTACGTGGACGACTCAGCCGCCTGCAACTCACGCAAGCGATGGACAGCACCACCCGACTCACCACCTTCGTTATTTTCATTCTCATCGGCTCGACGATTTTTACCCTGGTATTTCGTGGGCTGGACGGCGACCTCTGGGTGGAACACCTGTTCAGCCATCTGCCCGGCGGCGTGTTGGGGTTTCTCATCGTGGTCAACATCATGGTGTTTGTGCTGGCGTTCTTTCTCGACTTTTTCGAGATCGCCTTCATCGTCGTGCCCCTGCTGGCTCCCGTGGCCGCCAAGCTGGGTATCGACCCGATCTGGTTTGGCGTCATGCTCGCGGTCAACATGCAGACCGCATTCATGCATCCGCCCTTTGGTTTTGCACTGTTTTATCTGAAAAGTGTCGCCCCGTCGGCGATTCGCACCGCAGACATTTACTGGGGTGCGATTCCCTTCCTGCTCATCCAGCTGTTCATGGTGGCGATGGTGCTCGCCTTCCCGCAGATCGTGCTGCGCGATGCACCGCCAGACGCCTCCAGCGTCAAGGAAATCCAGATCGACGTTGATGAGAGCGGCAGTTTTCTGCCTGCCGAGTGGCGCTAAAAGCGAGTCTGAACCGCCCCGGGTTTTGAGGAGGCTCCTTTTCCCGAGAGAATGGAGCCATGATGAAGAAATCCAAGACGAACAAATATTCCCCTGAAGTACGTG
>JBEBIA010000037.1:0-8823 GCA_040080645.1 Thiobacillus sp. | reverse complement strand
GCGGCGCAGGTGCGCGCAAGCTTGAGAAATGGCGTATCTGGCATGGTTTTTTCCGTTCCTGGTTGATTTGGCCTACAGAAACCGTCACCTCCGCCGAATCCTCAACTATCGACGCCAGGTGGGTGATTTCACTCCGCAGATGCGTCGCCACCAACAAGGGAGACACACCATGCGCATGGCAATGATAGGACTCGGGAAAATGGGCGGCAATATGGCGCGCCGCCTGCTTCGTCACGGCATTGAGGTCGTAGGTTACGACCATTCCGACAAGGTCATCAACGAGATTGCCCGCGAAGACGGCATGATGCCGGCCACATCGGTGCAGAACGCGGTGTCGCAGTTGTCCTGTCCACGCATTGTCTGGTTGATGCTGCCGAGCGGCGACCCCACCGAGCAACAGCTGCGGGATCTGATGCCGTTACTGTCGGCGGGCGACATTGTGATCGACGGTGGCAATTCAAATTACAAAGACAGCCAGCGCCGGGGTGCGATGCTCGCTGAAAAGCATATCGGCTTTATGGACGCGGGCACTTCCGGCGGCGTCTGGGGTCTGCAAAATGGCTACTGCCTGATGGTCGGTGCCACCCCCTCCGTGTGCAAAACCATGGCACCGATCCTCACGGCACTCGCGCCGGAAAACGGCTGGTCGCACGTCGGTCCGGTGGGCGCGGGGCATTTCACCAAGATGATTCACAACGGCATCGAGTACGGCATGATGCAGTCGCTCGCCGAAGGGCTCGACCTGCTACGCGGCAAGCAGGAATTCAAGCTTGACCTGGCCGCGATTACGCAACTGTGGCGGCAGGGCTCGGTGGTACGTAGCTGGCTGCTTGATCTCACCGCCGAGGCGCTGCAACACGATCAGTCACTAGGCAATCTCGCGCCGCTGGTGCCGGATTCGGGTGAAGGCCGCTGGACGTGCATGGAGGCGATCGAGCAGGGTACGCCCGCCCCGGTGCTCTCGCTCGCGCTGCACATGCGTTTCAACAGCCAGGACAAGCATGGCTATGGTTTCCGTTTGCTCTCGCTCATGCGCAATGCCTTTGGCGGACACGCCATGGAGAAAGCCGCATGAAAATGACTGAGCCCTGCACGCTCGTGATTTTTGGGGCGAGCGGCAATCTGGCGCGGATCAAACTGATTCCTGCGCTCTACCGGCTGGAGTCCGCCGGGCGTCTGCCGGAAGGCACGCGCATCCTCGGCGTGGGACGCACACCACAGAGCCGCAAACAATGGCTTGATCAGGTGACTGAGATGCTCCGCGCGAAGTATCCCCACGGTTTTGACGAAGGCGCGTATGAGCGCTTTCGCAAACGGCTTCACTACCATGCCAACCCGCCAGACGACGCCGAAGCCTATGGCCGCCTGCGCGACACCATCAATACCCATCCGGATTTTCCACGCAGCGCGATTTTTTACATGTCGGTCAGCCCGACCGAGTTTCCCTCCATCATCAAGAAGCTGGGGGAAACCGGCGTGCTGAAAGAGAAGCACGCCTACCGCCGTGTGGTGTTCGAAAAACCCTTCGGCCATGATTTGCTGTCGGCGCAATCGCTCCAGCAGGCGCTCTACAAGCATCTCAACGAGCCGCAGATTTACCGCATTGATCATTACCTCGGTAAAGGCACGGTGCAAAACGTGATGGTGCTGCGGTTTGCCAACATGCTGCTCGAACCTTTGTGGAACCGTCATTACATTGACCACGTGCAGATCACGCATTCCGAAACACTCGGCGTCGGCGGTCGCGCTGGCTATTACGAAAACGCGGGTGCGCTGCGCGACATGATCCAGAGCCATTTGTTGCAACTGATGGCGCTGGTGGCGATGGAAGCACCCGTGACAATGAGCGCGGAACATCTGCGCGACGAGAAGGTGAAAGTACTCAAGGCGATCCGTCCCATCACCCAGAAGTCGGTGCACGCGCACGCGTTCCGGGGGCAATACACGGCGGGACGCATCGACGGCGTCCCGGTCCCAAGTTATGTGGAAGAAGACGGCGTGCCGCCCGATAGCACCACCGAAACCTACGCGGCGCTCAAGCTGTTTGTCGACAACTGGCGCTGGAGCGGCGTGCCGTTTTACCTGCGCACCGGCAAGCGCATGGCGGAAGGCGCGTCAGCCGTGTGTATCCGCTTCAAAGTACCGCCGCAGGATTTGCTACGCAACACCCATCACGACGGCTCGCATCCTAACTGGATTTTGCTGGGTATTCAGCCCAACGACTGTATGCGCATGGAAATGCGCGTCAAGGTACCCGGACTAGAACTCAACACCCGCACGCTGAGCCTCGACGCCACCTATCGTCACGACGGCGACGCCGAGGGGGACGCCTACGAAGGCTTGCTGCTCGACGTGATGAATGGCGATCACTCGCTGTTCCTGCGTTACGACGAAGTCGAATGGGCCTGGCGCGTGGTGGATCCGGTGCTCAAAGTCTGGTCGATGGAGCGCGATTTCATCAATACCTATCAGGCCGGTTCATGGGGGCCGCGCGGTACCTATCGGCTGTTCGACCGCGAAGACCAATTCTGGCGGCACTCGCTGGATGTGGACGGCGGCAACCTGCAAGCGTTTTGAACACACTGACTCAATACAATACGGAGAGACACCATGAATTCGAAAAAACCGCTCAACATTCCATCTCACGATCCTTCCGGATTTGATGTCGAGGCGCTCAAGCGCGCCATTGCCAACCGGCTCACGTATTCGGTCGGCAAAGATATCCACACCGCTACCGACCGCGACTGGCTGCATACTCTGTGCTACGCGGTGCGTGATCGCCTGATCGAACGCTGGATGGAAACCCAGCGCAGTTACTATCACTCTGACGCCAAGCGCGTGTATTACCTGTCGCTCGAATTCCTGATTGGCCGCACGCTTTACAACGCCCTGCTCAATATGGAATTGGACGACACCGCACGCAAAGCGCTGTCCGACATTGGCCTCGACCTGGAAGCGCTGCGCGAACAGGAATTTGAAGCCGGGCTCGGCAACGGCGGGCTGGGGCGTCTCGCGGCCTGCTTCCTCGATGCGATGGCGACGCTGGGCATCCCCGGCATGGGCTATGGCATCCGCTATGAATACGGCATGTTTCACCAAGACATCGAAAACGGCCAGCAAACCGAAATCTCCGATCCCTGGCTGCGCTTTGGCAATCCGTGGGAGTTTCCGCGTCCCGAAGTGCTGTATCCGGTGCAGTTCAATGGTCAGGTCACCCGCTTCCGCGATGCGCAGGGCAACACACAGCATCACTGGGTCGACACCGAAGTCATCAACGCCATGGCCTACGATATGCCGGTTCCCGGCTACGGCAATAACACGGTGAATAACCTGCGTCTCTGGTCGGCCAAAGCCACCCGCGACTTCGATCTCCGGCTGTTCAACTCCGGCAATTACATTCATGCCGTCGACGAGAAAACCGCCTCCGAGAAACTCTCCAAGGTACTGTATCCGGACGACAGCACCGACAGTGGACGGGTGCTACGACTGAAGCAGGAATACTTTTTTGTCAGCGCTTCGCTACAGGATATTTTGTACCGCTTTAAAAAAACCCACGACAATTTCGCCGCGCTCCCCGACAAGGTTGCCATCCAGCTCAACGACACCCATCCCGCCATTGCCATTCCCGAACTGATGCGGCTGCTGGTGGACACCCATCAGCTCAGCTGGCGCGAAGCCTGGGATATCACCACCCGCACGTTTTCCTACACCAACCACACACTGATGCCGGAGGCGCTGGAAACCTGGCCGGTGAACCTGATCGGCCTGGTGCTGCCGCGCCATCTCGAAATCATTGAGGAAATCAATCACCACTTCCTGATTGAAGTGCGGCGCCGCTTTCCGGGAGATGAGGCTATCGTCTCAAGGCTCTCGCTAATCGATGAATCCAATGGCCGCCGTGTGCGCATGGCACACTTGGCTGTGGTCGGTAGTCATCACGTCAATGGTGTGTCGGCGCTGCATTCGCAACTCATGCGCGAATCGATTTTTTCAGACTTCCATCGCATGGACCCCGACAAGATTCTCAACATGACCAACGGCATCACACCACGCCGCTGGCTCAACCAGGCCAACCCGCGTCTGTCCAAACTGATTACCCAGACCATTGGCAATGGCTGGCTGAAAAATCTGGATGAACTGAAAAAACTGATTCCGTATGCCGACGACCCGGCTTTCCAAAGCGACTTTCTGAAAGTCAAAACAGCCAACAAGGCCGATCTTGCCAAGCTCATTCAGAGCAAGCTCGGCTTCCAGGTTGATCCGAATTCGCTGTTCGATGTGCAGGTCAAGCGCATCCACGAATACAAGCGACAACTACTCAACCTGCTGCATGTCATCACACGATACAACCGGATACGCGCGGGACACGATCTTGCGCCGCGCACCGTGGTGTTCGCCGGAAAAGCCGCGCCAGGCTATGCGCGTGCCAAGCTCATTATTCGACTGATCCACTCTGTGGCTGAAGTCGTCAACAATGATCCGGCGACACGCGGGCTACTCAAGGTGGCGTTTATTCCCAACTACAACGTCACGACAGCGGGCGACATTATTCCGGCGGCAGATTTGTCTGAACAGATTTCCACCGCAGGCACAGAAGCCTCGGGCACCGGCAACATGAAACTTGCGCTGAACGGTGCGCTGACCATCGGCACGCTCGACGGTGCCAATGTGGAAATTCGCGACGAGGTGGGCGCAGAGAATATCTTCCTGTTCGGCCTCACCTGCGAAGAAGTCAAAGCGCTCGAACACACCGGCTACAACCCGGCAGCACACGGTCACGCCAACGCCGAGCTGACACAGGCGCTTGACATGATCGGTCAGGGTTATTTTTCACCCGAAACGCCCGATCTCTACCGCCCGCTCACCGACAGCCTGTGGCAACACGATCCCTATCTGCTGATGGCAGATTACACCGACTACATTGCCTGCCAGGAACGCGTCGATGCGCTGTTTAGCGATCCCGCCGCATGGGCAAAACGGGCGATTCTGAATGTGGCCAATATGGGGCAATTCTCGGCAGATCGCACCATCGCGGAATACGCCGAACACATCTGGAACGTTCAGCCAGTCAACTCCTGCTTGCTGAAACAAAAACGCGCGGCATAAACCCGCCTGGTTTCAATCTTGACGCAGCCTCTTGGGGCTGCGTTTTTTATGGCGCGCGACAACGCAACCGGGGTTTCAGCGACGGCCACACAGCATCGAGCATGACGGCCTGCGCCCGCGCGTTGGGGTGGATACCATCCGCCTGCATCATGCCGGGCTTCAACGCCACTTTGCAGACAAAACACGGCACGCGGGTAATCCGCTCCTCACGCGCCAGCTCGACGTACAGCCTGGCCACCGCGTCGGCATAGGCTTTGCCGTAATTCGGCAGCACCGGTGCATCCAGCAGCATCACCCACGCCCCTGCGCGCTTCGCCTCCCGTATCATCGTTTGCAGATTTTTCCGGATAGCAGCAGGCGGCGTTCCCCGCAGTGCATCGTTACCGCCCAACGCAACCAGCACGCCTTGCGGGTGTTGTCTCGCCAGCGCTGCGGGCAGACGCTGCGCACCGTTTTGCGTGGTATCGCCGCTGACGCTGGCGTTCACCGCCCGCCAGCCGGGCGCGCGGCGTTGCAGCCGCGCGTCTAACTGATCAACCCATCCGCTGCCGGCTTCGAGGCCGTAACCGGAACTCAAGCTGTCGCCAACGATCAACACCGAGCATGCCGCGTTGACCCAACCCGGCACACACAACAATCCCAATAGCCACAGGCGATAATGCATTCCATGCTCCCGACCCAAACTGATTCAACGACGCCGCCTGTTATCGCGCAGGCACACGCCCTTTCACAACGCGTGGCCACCGCCGATGGCGACCTGGCCATCCTCAGCGATATTACGCTCGCCGTCCACGCGGGAGAAACCCTCGCGATCACAGGCGCGTCGGGCTCCGGAAAATCAACGCTGCTGGGCTTGCTGGCAGGTCTCGACCAGCCCAGCGCGGGCGAAGTTTCACTCTTTGGTCAGCCGCTCAATGCACTGGACGAAGACGCGCGCGCGCGTTTGCGTGCCAGCCGGGTCGGCTTTGTATTCCAGTCATTTCAGCTGCTGCCCGCGCTCACTGCGCTCGAGAACATCATGCTGCCGCTCGAACTCAGCGGCCATGCTCACACGAGTGAACGCGCGCGTCACTGGCTGGATCGCGTCGGCCTGGCGGCGCGCGCGCAGCACACGCCGCGCCAGCTGTCTGGCGGCGAGCAGCAGCGCGTGGCGCTGGCGCGCGCATTCGCCACCGACCCCGAAATCGTGTTCGCCGACGAGCCTACCGGCAATCTCGACGCCGACACAGGCGCACGCATTATCGCGCTGCTGTTCGAGCTCAACGCTTCCGCCCGCACCACGCTCATCCTCGTAACCCACGACGAAGCGCTGGCCGCACGTTGCCAGCGGCGACTGAATCTGGTGGCCGGGCACATCGCATGAGACGTGCATCCATGCTGCGGCTAGGCGCATGGCTGTTGCAACGCGAACGCGCCAGCGGCGAGTGGCGGGTGTTGCTGCTCGCACTGGTGATCGGCGTGGGCAGCGTGGCGACCACGGGTTTTCTCGGCGACCGCCTGAAGCGCGCCATGAGCGAACAGGGTGCCCGCTTTCTCGGTGCCGACTTGCTGGTCACCAGCCCACGTCCGATCGACCGCTGGCCGACCACCGCATTGCGCACCGCGTACGCCCTCGAATTCGCCAGCATGGTGAGCCACGGTGACGCGTTTCAGCTCGCCACGGTACGTGCAGTCGATGCGACCTACCCCTTGCGCGGCACGGTGCGCATTGCGACTCGCCCATTCGACCCCGGGGTGCCACGCCCGGCTCTGCCTCCAGCGGGCGCGGTATATGTCGATCAGACTTTATTGCCGCTGCTCAACGCGCAAGTCGGCGACCATGTGCAGATCGGCGAGGCAACAGTTCGCATCGCTGGAGTCGTCGTCGAGGAACCCGGCCAGCTCGGCGGCGTGTTCGGCCTCGCGCCGCGCGTGTTCCTGCGCGCCGACGAAGTGGCGCACACCCGCGTGCTGCAACCCGGCAGCCGCCTGACCTACCTGTATCAGTTCGCCGGTGCGCCACCTGCGCTGGCGGCCTTTGTCGCTGCGCTCAAGCCCACGCTGGATAGCACCCAGCGCCTGATCGGCTCGCGTGAAGGTGTTGAAACTCTGCGCGGCGCATTCGCCAGTGCCGAGCGGTATATCCAGCTGACCGCGCTCATCAGCCTGTTACTGTCCGTCGCGGCCATCGCCATCGCCGCGCATCGCCACGCGCTGCGGCATTACGACCAGGCCGCGTTACTGCGCTGCTTCGGTGCCACCACCGCGCAACTGCGTACCCTCTATGTCACCCAACTGCTCGCGCTCGGCCTGCTCGGCAGCCTGCTCGGTGTGGCGCTCGGCGCGGCCATGCAGCAGGTGCTGGCGGGCATGATCCTGCCCGACACCCTGACGCGTTTACCCTCGCTCGGCTTCGCCCCCGTCGGCATCGCCATCCTCAGCGGTCTGCTCTCGCTCGCGGGCGCAGCGTTTCCCGCGTTGATGCGCTTGATTCGCGTGTCTCCGCTGCGGGTGCTGCGGCGTGATTTGCCGCCCCTGCCCCGTGCCGCCTGGATCAGCGCTACCGTCAGCGGATCGGTGTTACTGGGTTTGATTGCCGTGTATGCGGGCGACCTCAAGCTGGTCGGCCTCTTTGTGGGCGCGATGGCGGGGCTGGTCGGTGTGCTGGTGTTGCTCGCGCGGCTGGCGCTGCTGGCCGGACGCAGCGTGCAGCGCATCAGCCACGGCCCGCTGCGTTTCGGCCTGGCGCAACTGCTGCGCCACCGTTTCGACAGCACGCTGCAACTCGGCGCATTCACCCTGGCGCTGTTTCTCATCGCCCTGCTCGCGCTGGTGCGCGGCGATCTGGTCGCCAGCTGGCAGCAACAATTACCGGCGGACGCGCCGAATTATTTTCTGGTCAACATTGCACCCGAACAGCACGCCGCCGTCGCCGCAACTCTGGCGCAACACCAGCTGAAAGCCTCGGCGCTCTACCCCATGGTGCGGGGTCGCCTGACCGCAAAAAACGGCACGCCCATCGCCGCCACGCTGCCCGCAGAAGCGCGCGACAACGCCAGCCTGCGGCGTGAACTCAACCTCACCTGGACCGCCACCCTGCCCGCCAACAACACCGTGCTCGCCGGGCAATGGCACGGCGGTCAACGGGTCGCGGAAATCTCGGTCGAATCCGGCATGGCCGACAAACTGCATCTCGCGCTCGGCGACCGCCTCAGCTTCCGCATCGGCGACCAGGCGCTCGACGCGCGTATCAGCAGCATCCGCAGCGTGAAATGGGACTCGATGCAGCCGAATTTTTTCGTCATCTTTGCGCCCGGCCAGCTCGACGCCCTGCCCGCCAGCAGCATCGCCAGCGTCCATATTCCGCCCGACAAAATCGCTGTGCTGCCGGGCTTCGTCAAAACCTTCCCCGGCATCACCGTCCTCGCGCTCGACAAACTCATCGCGCAGATCGAAGCCACCTTCGCCCAGCTGCTGGGCGCGATTCAATTACTGCTCGGGTTTTTGCTCGCAGCGGGCATGGCCGTCGTCGTCGCCACCCTGCTCGCCAGCCTCGACGCGCGCCAACAGGAAGCCGTCCTCCTGCGCACCCTCGGCGCACAACGCGCCTACCTCGCGCAAGCCCTGTGGAGCGAATTCATCACCTTAGGCGTGCTCGCCGGCCTGCTCGCCAGCGCCTGCGCCGAAATCGCCATGGCGCTCATCGCCCACCGCCTGTTCGAACTCCCCGCCCAGCCC
>JBEBIA010000021.1:0-43282 GCA_040080645.1 Thiobacillus sp. | reverse complement strand
GCCCCAGGCACCCCCCCTGCCGTTCACCTATATGGGGCACTGGGAAGAAAAAGGCGTCACGACGTATTACCTGACACGTGGCAAATTGCCGGTGCCGGTGCGCGTCGGACAGGTACTCGATGGTGCCTGGCGACTAGAGCCTGCTGCGGGCAAGATTCTGAATTTCACCTACTTACCGCTGAATCAAATGCGCAGTTTGCGCATGGGAGATTGATATGTTTAGACCCACGTTAGCGTTATTGCCCCTGCTGATCATGACCCTTTCATTATCGGGCTGTGCCAACAAGCATTTAACAGAAGGCCGTGAGCTGATTGCGGGTGGTCAGGCTGAGGCCGGCGTGGCGCGGCTGCGTGAGGGACTCGCCCAGGAACCCGGCAATCCCGAACTCAAGGCGTATTACCACAGCCAGCGTGAACGCACCGCCAGCACGTTGTTGATTGAAGCCCAGCAGGCGCTCGATAGCGGCAAATTCGATGCCGCCGAAATGCTGCTACAACGCGTGCTGACACTGCACCCTGAGAATCCCCGTGCGCGCGCATTACTGAGCAATCTGGACATATCACTGAAACATTACCATCTGGTCGAGTTGGCACGCCGTGCGCTGGCCGACAAAAAGCCTGCGCTGGCAACCGAAAAAGCACGGCAGGTGCTGGCGCAGCTACCTACTCACGCGGGCGCGCTGGACATCATGCGGCAGGTGCAAGCTGCAACGGTGCAAGCTGAGGTGACGCCGCTGGTGCTGAATGCGACGGCGAGCAAAACGGTGACGCTGGAATTCCGCGATGCGCCGCTGCGCAATATCTTCGACATGATTTCCCGGCAGTCGGGCATCAATTTCGTGTTCGACAAGGACGTAAAGCTCGACACCAAGGCCACGCTGTTTGCACGCAATACGCAGATTGGTGAGGCCATCGACATGTTGTTGCTGAGTGGCCAGTTGTCGAAAAAAATCATGAATCCGAATACGGTACTGGTTTATCCCGATCAGGTTGCGAAACAGAAGCAGTATCGGGAGCTGATGGTAAAGAGCTTTTATCTCGGCAACGCCGATGCCAAAAACACAATGGCGATGCTGCGCACGCTGGTGAAGGCGAAGGATATGTATGTGGATGACCGGCTCAATCTGCTGGTGATCCGCGATACGCCGGAGGTGATCCGGTTGGCCGAGAAGCTGGTGGCGGTGCAGGATCTGGCGGAGCCGGAGGTGATGCTGGATGTGGAGGTGCTGGAGATCAAACGCGGACGGCTGCTCGATCTGGGGGTTCAGTATCCGAATCAGTTCTCGCTGTTGTTCGTACCGCCAGCGACGACTGCAACTGAAACACCGGGCGGCAATACCATCGTAACCACGCCTTCGTCTGCTTCTACCGCGCTTACATTACAGAGCCTGAAAAATATCAAGTCCAATCAGATTGCAATCAGCCCCACACCCATGGTCAATGTGCGCAAGGAAGACAGCGACGTCAATATCCTGGCCAATCCGCGCATCCGGGTGAAGAATCGCGAAAAGGCCAAAATCCATATCGGCGACAAGGTGCCGGTGATTACGTCCAACACGACGTCTACCGGAGTGATTTCGGAGTCGGTGTCGTATCTGGATGTGGGACTGAAGCTCGATGTCGAGCCTAATGTGATGCAGCGCGAGGATGTGCAAATCCGCGTCGGTCTCGAAGTCTCGAATATCGTGCGGGAAATCCGCAGCAGCAGCGGGACGCTGACGTATCAGATTGGTACGCGCAATGCCGGCACGGTACTGCGACTGAAGGACGGCGAAACGCAGGTGCTGGCAGGGCTGATTTCGGATGAGGAGCGTTCAGCCGCCAGCCGTGTCCCGGGGCTGGGCGATCTGCCCGTGCTCGGTCGTCTGTTCTCGAATCAGCGCGATGAGCGCAGCAAAACCGAAATCGTGCTGCTCATCACGCCACGCGTGCTTCGCAATACCCACGCCCAACAACCCGCCCTCACAGAATTCAGAAGCGGTACGGAAAATACGATCAGCGGAAACAGCGGTGGACAGTCTTCGACGGTTCCCTGGAGCCCGCCTGAATTCCCTGGGGGACTGGGTATCGACCTCCCGGGTCAGGAAAATCCGGCAGACGGCATACCTGAGATTCCGCCGCTCCCCGCCACGACGCCCGGTGGTGAAGGCGGCAACAGCATTTTCAATACTAACGACCGCCTTTCGGATCAGGAGGCCAAGAAAGTTGTTCCCAACTCGCCGCTCTATTCGCCGACGACGCACATCCCGACACCTGATTCGCCAGTGTTCTCACCTTCGCAATAAGCCATGCGGTCACGCGCTTACGGCTTCAGCCTGATCGAACTGATGGTCACGATGGCCATACTGGCGCTGCTCGCCAGTGTGGCGGTACCCTTCGGCCAATTGGTCTATCAACGTCAGAAAGAAACTCAATTGCGCGATGGCTTGCGCCAAATCCGCACTGCGATCGATGCCTACAAACAGGCAGTGAAAGACGGTCGCGTAGACGCCGCAGCAGACGACAGCGGCTACCCGCCCACCCTCGATGCGTTGTGGAAAGGCGTACCCGACAAAACCAAACCGGATGCCAGCAAGATTTATTTCTTACGGCGCCTGCCGCGCGACCCGTTTCACACCGATGCGTCGGCCCCGGCGGCCGAAACCTGGGGGCAGCGCAGTTACCTCAGCCCCCCCGACAGCCCAGCATCGGGCGACGATGTTTATGACGTCTATTCTCTTTCACCCCAGACCGGTCTGAACGGCCAGCCCTATCGGGAATGGTAATAATGAAAATTTTTTCCCGCCGGGGATTCACGCTGGTCGAGCTGATGGTCGTCATGGCGATCATTGCGCTACTGCTTGCGATTGCCTTGCCCCGCTATTTCAATCACCTCGAAAGCTCCAAGGAAACGATCCTGCGCCAGGATCTCGCGGTCATGCGGGACGCTATCGACAAATATCACGGCGACAAGGGTGTCTATCCCGGCAGCCTGGAAGAACTCGTGAATGCACGCTACTTACGTGCCGTGCCAATCGATCCCATCACCGAGCAGTCGACCACCTGGCAAACCGTCGAGCCCCCCGAAGGTGATACAGGGGGCCTCTATGACGTCCGTAGCGGCGCACCCGGCAATGCCCGGGATGACACACCTTATGCCGAGTGGTAAACCTGTTCCTGGAGCAACAGCTCACCATCAATCCCGCGCCTCCGCTATGCCAGGAGCTCAACCGACTTTGATCTCCAGCACGCCCGTGAATCGATTTCAAACCACACAGAAACGCTACCAAGCCGGCTTCACGTATCTGCTTGCGCTCATCCTGATCGCGCTGTTCGGACTTGGTCTGGGCGCAGCGGGCATGGTCTGGAAAACGGACCAGCAGCGCAGTCGCGAGGCCGAGTTACTGTTTATCGGTAGCCAATACCGGCAAGCGATTCAAAGTTATTTCGAATTTGATAAAAACACGCCCCGGCTGCCAGGCAGTGTGGCTGATCTCTTGCTGGATGACCGTGCACCAGGCACGGTGCGGCACTTGCGCCGCGCTTGGTCTGATCCGTTTACGGGTCAGCCGTTTACGCTAATTCCTTCAGGGGAAGGTGAGGGATTCGGGGGAGTCGCAAGCGCTTCTACCCAAGCACCGTTGAAGAAAAAAGGCTTTGAACCACGTGATTCGAAATTTTCCGAAGCCGCGACGTATGCCGAATGGCGATTCGTTTATACCCCTGCTGCGGTAGACACGACAGAAGCAAAACCTGCGGACACCTCAGCGGAACTGCGTGCCACCTTGCCGCCGTTGACACAGTAAAGGGAAGGTAATGCGCCCGACTGACCTGGCTCGAACAATGAAATGGGAGATGGCGGAGAGGGTGGGATTCGAACCCACGGTGAACTTGCGCTCACGCCTGATTTCGAGTCAGGTACATTCGACCACTCTGCCACCTCTCCGGCGGCGCGTATTGTACCCGAGCCAGCCAGTTTTCAGGGCGAATATTTACGCTCAGATCCGATCCCTCTCATGCCTCGGCTAAATACCATTGGCATAAGCGTCGGCGCGCTGGCGGTATTGCTGGCGTTGTCGGCATGCAGCCGCCCGGTTCCGCCCCCCGAGACCCACAACGAACTCCACGTTGCCGTGCGCAACGGCCCGACCACCTATTACCTCACCCCTGATGAAACCGGCGCAGGTTTCGAGCACGATCTGCTGGCCGCGTTTGCCCGGCAACAAGGCTGGTCACTCACCCTGGTAGAAAAAAACCGGCCAGACGAGATTACCCGGCTGGTTGAGTCACGCCGTGCCCATCTTGCCGCCGCCGCGCTGCCGCGCAGCGTAGTACGCGATCAGCACCTGATTGTCGGCCCCACGCTACTCGACACGCCGGTGCAGGTGGTGTATCGGACGGGCACGGACACCCCCCGCCGGATCCAGGATCTCGTCGGCAAAAAAATTGCGTTGGTGGCAGGCTCGGGGCACACGCCTTTGTTGCAGCGTCTGAAACGCAAGCATCCCGGACTGAACTGGATCACACTCGACAATGTCTGGCCAGAAGAACTGCTGGTTCGACTCCGTGAAGCGGAATTCGATGCCGTCATTATTAACGGGATGGAGTTCGACCCCCTGCGCAACGCCTACCCCAATCTAGCGGTCGGATTCGACATTGGCGACAGGCAAAGTATCGTCTGGGCCTTACCCAAAAACAGTCCCCTCAGCTTACGCAATGCCATGACGCGCTTCATTGAAACCGCCCGTCAGGACGGCACGCTGCGCCGCATCCAGGAGCGGTATTTTGGTCACGTCAAACGGCTCGAGCTCTCTGATATGCGCGGTATCTTGCAGCGCCGCCCGGTGCGCCTGCCCGCTTTGCGCCGGCATTTTCACGAAGCCCAGGTACTCACCGGGATTGATTGGCGGCTACTGGCTGCGATCGGCTATCAGGAATCGCAATGGAACTCCAATGCCATTTCACCGACGGGCGTGCGCGGTCTGATGATGCTGACAGCAGAAACCGCCGACCGTATGAACGTCAGCAACCGCGTCGACACGTACCAGAGCATTCTCGGGGGGGCACGCTATTTTGCCCTGCTGAAAGACAGCCTGCCTGCGCGCATTGCCGAGCCTGATCGCACCTGGCTGGCGCTGGCTGCCTACAATCAGGGACTAGGCCATCTCGAGGACGCACGCCGGATCGCACAAGCTCGCGGCGGCAATCCCGACAGCTGGGCGGATGTGAAACAGGCGCTGCCCTATCTCAGCCGGGGAGGCTATCAGCACGTCATGAAGTACGGCTATGCGCGCGGCTACGAAGCCCTTGAATACACAGAAAGCATTCGCAATTACTACGACATGCTGCAACGGCTGGAACCCTACTACGCGCCAATGTTCCAGCTCGGCGACAGCACAGCCAGCGAGCAGCGGGGTTAGACCGCCAGCTGCGTCAACCCGCCCATATAAGGCCGCAGGGCATCGGGCACGGTCACGCTGCCGTCGGCGTTCTGGTAGTTTTCCAGCACCGCCACCAGCGTGCGCCCCACGGCCAGACCCGAGCCATTCAGGGTATGCAGCAGCTCGGGTTTGTTTTGCGCGTTGCGGAAACGCGCCTGCATCCGCCGCGCCTGGAAGGCTTCGAAATTGGAACACGACGATATCTCGCGGTAGGTATTCTGCGCAGGTAACCACACATCCAGATCGTAGGTCTTGGCAGATGAAAAGCCCATATCGCCCGTGCACAGCAGCATCTTGCGGTACGGCAGACCCAGTTTCTGCAGGATGGCTTCGGCCTGACCCGTCAAGATTTCCAGCGCGGCGTGCGAGTCCTCGGGTTTCACCATCTGCACCAGTTCCACCTTGTCGAACTGATGCTGGCGGATCATGCCGCGTGTATCGCGCCCATACGAACCCGCCTCTGAACGGAAGCACGGCGTGTGCGCCACAAATTTCATCGGCAGGGTGTCGGCGGCGACGATTTCATCGCGCAGCAGATTGGTGACTGGCACTTCAGCGGTGGGAATCAGATAGAGCTTGTCAGCATCCGCCCGGGGGATATGAAACAGATCTTCTTCGAATTTCGGCAACTGTCCGGTACCGCGCATCGAATCTGCGTTCACCAGATACGGCACGTACACCTCCGTATAGCCGTGCTCGGTCGTGTGTACGTCGAGCATGAACTGGGCAAGCGCGCGATGCAGCCTGGCCAGACCGCCTTTCATCACCGAAAAGCGGCTACCAGTGATTTTGACGGCGGCGGCAAAATCCAGCTGCCCCAGACCTTCCCCCAAATCAACGTGATCGCGTACCGCAAAATCGAAACTGCGCGGTGTGCCCCAGCGCAGTACTTCCACATTACCGGTTTCGTCCTTGCCCTCAGCCACGGACTCATGCGGTAGATTGGGCACGCCCATCAGCCAGTCGTTGATTTCAGCCTGCAAGGTCGCCAGCTGCTCCTCCAGCTGTTTCTGCGATTCCCCCAGCCCGGCGGCCTCGGCCATGACCACACTGGCGTCTTCGCCCTTGCCCTTCAACATGCCGATTTGCTTGGCCAGCGCATTGCGTTTGGCCTGCGCCTCCTGCGTGTGCGTCTGGATCGTTTTGCGTGAGGCCTCCAGCGCCTCGAATCGCGCCGTATCAAACGCAAACCCGCGCGTAGCCAGCCGCGCTGCCACATACGCAGCGTCTTTTCTCAATAATTGAATATCCAGCATGGTAAAAACCGGCGAAAACCAAAACCGCTATTCTCCCCCATAGCCGGGCTGCTTGTCGAAGCGGATCATTTGCCTTAACGGCTCCCGCCCCTCATACTGCCTGCACGAACTGGTCTTTTGGCTTGCCTGTTTATCCCGGCTTTCCTGATGGGCACACGCTCCGGCGGCAGTGCTCCAGCTCCCAACCGCGATCTTTCGCACCCTATTCCGGCGCACCGCCAGGCTGCGCTACCGCCTATTTAAGGAATCGCCCATGGCAAAAGAAGAATTAGTTGAAATGGAAGGTGTCGTCAATGAAGTGTTGCCGCAAACCCGTTTCCGCGTCACGCTCGACAACGGCTTTGAAATCACTGCGTACGCGTCGGGAAAAATGCGCAAACACCGCATCCGCATCCTCGCGGGCGACAAGGTCACCATTGAAATGTCCCCTTATGACCTGACCAAGGGTCGCATCAATTTCCGGCACAAGGATACGCACGTGCAGGCACCGCGCCCGTATACACCGCGCAAGAATTAATAAGGGATTTAACAGGCTGAAACTCGGCCATTGCTGCATGTGAACCAGGCGGCAAGTGAACAAGTGGGGCGGGAGCCCCGTGGCGGAGAGGGCGGGATTCGAACCCGCGTTAGGATATTATCCTAAACACGCTTTCCAGGCGTGCGACTTAAACCGCTCATCCACCTCTCCGGGAAGCCGCGCATCATACCGGAAGCCCTCTCCCCGGGCAAACAAAACCCGCGACCATGCAAGCCGCCCGCATCGAGTCCCGACAACAGGTGTCGAGGGATTCCAAAGAAAAACCACGCTGAACACTTGAAATCGGCGGCCCCGCCCCCACCTGCCGCGAAGCTATCAAATTGGAGCTTTCCATGCAGGACACCCCAGACACCGCCCCCGGCATCGCGCCAGAATCCCATATCGACGTCCAGCCCAGCCTGGAAGATGCGCTGAAAGCGGCTGAACTCCAGGCTGCCGAGCACCACGACGCCTGGCTGCGCGCCAAGGCCGAAACCGAAAACATGCGCCGCCGCGCCGTCGAAGACGCCGACAAGGCACGCAAGTTTGCAGTGGAAGGCTTCGCCAGCGAATTGCTGGCCGTCAAAGACAGCCTCGAAGCCGCGCTCAACGTCGAATCGCACACGGTCGAAAACCTGAAAGACGGCGTCGAACTCACGCTCAAGCAGCTGGCGGCGGCGTTCGGCAAATACAACCTGCACGACATTGCCCCGCTCGGCGAAAAATTCGACCCGCACCAGCATCAGGCGATTCAGGTGGTCGAATCCGACCAGCCCGCCAACACCGTGGTCACGGTACTGCAAAAAGGCTACCGCCTGAACGAGCGCACGCTACGCCCGGCGCTGGTGATGGTGGCCAAGGCGAAAGACGCTTGAATTCAGGCTGACACCCCCCACTTATCTCTCATCCAAATACTTTCAGAAGGAACGCATCATGGGACGCATCATCGGCATCGACCTCGGCACCACCAATTCCTGCGTAGCAGTGATGGAAAACGGCACACCCAAAGTCATTGAAAACGCGGAAGGCGCGCGCACCACGCCCTCAATCGTCGCTTACACCGACGACGGCGAAATTCTGGTCGGCGCGCCCGCCAAACGGCAGGCAGTGACTAACCCGAAAAACACGCTGTACGCCGTCAAGCGCCTGATCGGCCGCCGCTTCGAAGAAAAGGAAGTGCAGAAGGACATCGGCCTGATGCCGTACAAGATCGTCAAGGCCGACAACGGCGACGCCTGGGTGGAAGTACGCGACAAGAAAATGGCCGCGCAGCAGGTCTCGGCTGAAACCCTGCGCAAGATGAAGAAGACCGCCGAAGATTACCTCGGCGAAGAAGTCACGGAAGCCGTCATCACCGTGCCGGCCTACTTCAACGACAGCCAGCGCCAGGCGACCAAGGACGCCGGCCGCATCGCCGGTCTCGACGTCAAGCGCATCATCAACGAGCCGACGGCGGCGGCGTTGGCGTTCGGCATGGACAAAAAAGAAGGTGACCGCAAGATCGCGGTGTACGACCTCGGCGGCGGCACGTTCGATATTTCCATCATCGAGATTGCGGATCTGGACGGCGAACACCAGTTCGAAGTGCTCTCGACCAACGGCGACACCTTCCTCGGCGGCGAAGATTTCGACCAGCGCCTGATCGATTACATCGCGGAAGAATTCAAGAAGGAGCAAGGCGTCGATCTGAAGAAAGACGTGCTGGCGCTGCAACGCCTGAAAGAAGCGGCAGAAAAAGCCAAGATCGAGCTGTCATCCGGCCAGCAAACCGAGGTCAACCTGCCCTACATCACGGCGGATGCGTCGGGCCCGAAACACCTCGCGGTAAAAATCACTCGCGCCAAGTTTGAGTCGCTGGTCGAAGAGCTGATCGCGCGCACCATCGCGCCGTGCAAGATGGCGCTGAAAGATGCCAACTTGAGCACCTCGCAGATTGACGACGTGATCCTGGTCGGCGGTCAGACCCGGATGCCAAAAGTCATGGACGCGGTGAAGGATTTCTTCGGCAAGGAACCGCGTCGTGATGTTAACCCGGACGAGGCCGTCGCGGTAGGCGCGGCGATTCAGGGTGGCGTGCTGAAAGGCGATGTGACCGACGTGCTGCTGCTCGACGTCACGCCGTTGTCGCTCGGTATCGAAACGCTCGGCAGCGTGATGACCAAGCTGATCCCGAAGAACACCACGATTCCGACCAAGGCGTCGCAAGTGTTTTCCACTGCCGACGACAACCAGAGCGCCGTCACCGTGCATGTGCTGCAGGGCGAGCGTGAAATCGCGTCGGGCAACAAGAGCCTCGGCCAGTTCAACCTGTCCGACATTCCGCCCGCGCCGCGCGGCATGCCGCAGATCGAGGTCACCTTCGACATCGACGCCAACGGCATCCTGCACGTGTCGGCCAAGGACAAGGCGACCGGCAAGGAAAACACCATCCGCATCCAGGCCAGCTCCGGCTTGAGCGAGGAAGAAATCCAGCGCATGGTGAAAGACGCCGAAGCCAATGCCGCCGAAGACCACAAGGCAGTGGAACTCGCAACCGCGCGCAACGCCGCCGACGGCATGATTCACTCGGTGAAGAAAACACTAGCCGAGCACGGCGACAAGGTGTCGGCTGAAGAAAAAGCTGCGATCGAAACCGCGCTGAAGGAATGCGAAGAAGCCGTGCGCGAAGGTGACAAGGACACCATCGAAGCCAAGACCAACGCACTCGCCACCGCCAGCCACAAACTCGCCGAGCAGATGTACAAGGAAGAGCAGGCGCAGCAGCCGGGTGCGACCGCCGATGCTGGCGCCGCCGCTGATGACAACGTGGTCGATGCCGAGTTTGAAGAAGTGAAGGACAAGTAAGTTCTAAAAACCTTCAACGCGAAGGCGTAAAGGCACAGAGAAAACCCTCATAGGTCACACTCTGCGTCTTTGCGCCTTTGCGTTCGATTTGAATGGTTAAAATGAGTAAACGCGACTATTACGAAGTCCTCGGCGTCGCTAAAAACGCCTCCGACGAAGAAATCAAAAAAGCATACCGCAAGCAGGCCATGAAGCACCATCCTGACCGCAACCCGGACGACAAGGACGCGGAAGAAAAATTCAAGGAAGCCAAACTCGCCTACGAAATCCTTTCTGATTCAGACAAGCGCGCCACCTACGATCAGTTCGGCCATGCCGGGCTAGATCAGCAAGCGGGCATGGGCGGCGGCGGTAGTGGTTTCTCGGATGCGTTCTCCGACATCTTCGGCGACATCTTCGGTGGCGGTGGCGGCGGTAATCGTCGCGACCGTGTGTATCGCGGTGCTGACTTGCGCTACAACCTCGAAATCAATCTCGAAGAGGCAGCACGCGGGACTGAAACCAAGATTCGCGTGCCCACACTCGAAGAGTGCGGCACTTGCCACGGCAGCGGTGCCAAGCCCGGCACCCAGCCCACCACTTGCACCACCTGCGGCGGACATGGCCAGGTACGCATTCAACAGGGATTTTTCTCGGTACAGCAAACCTGCCCGCGCTGCGGCGGCAGTGGCAAGATGGTGGCCGATCCTTGCACCACCTGCCACGGCGAAGGTCGTGTTAAAAAACACAAAACCCTGTCCGTCAAAATTCCTGCGGGGGTTGATAGCGGGGATCGCATTCGCCTCGCGGGCGAAGGCGAGGCCGGTGTCAATGGTGGGCCGCCCGGCGATCTCTACGTGGTTATCCACCTCAAGGAACATCCGGTCTTCAAGCGCGACGGCGACGATTTGCATTGTGAAATGCCCATCAGTTTTGCCACCGCCGCGCTCGGAGGGGAAGTCGAAATCCCCACGCTGGATGGTCACGCCAAAATCAAGATTCCGGCTGAAACCCAAACCGCCAAAGTCTTCCGCCTTCGAGGCAAAGGCATCAAAGGCGTGCGCAGTCATGCGCCCGGCGATTTGATGTGCCACATGCTGGTGGAAACGCCTGTAAATCTTTCGGAGCGTCAGCGCGAGTTACTGCGCGAATTCGAAAGTCTTGCACCAGGTCGCAACAACAATCCTCGCGCGCAATCTTTCATGGATAAGGTCAAGTCGTTCTTCGGTCAATAAGCCCTGACTTGGACTTTCATACCCGTTACGCGCGGGCCAGCTAGGTAAGCTGCCCTTATTCGGGACGCGCCATGCACCTGCGGGTCGATGGCTTAGCCGAAACGACCCGTAATGTAATCCTCAGTTTGCTTCTTGCCCGGGCGCATGAAGATCGTGCCGGTTTCGTTGAACTCGATCAGTTCGCCGAGATACATGAATGCGGTGAAGTCGGAAATCCGTGCGGCCTGCTGCATATTGTGAGTAACGATAGCGATGGTGTACTCGCTTTTCAGCTCGTTAATGAGCTCTTCGATCTTGGCCGTGGAAATCGGATCCAGTGCGGACGTCGGCTCATCCAGCAGCACAATCTCCGGTTTGACGGCGACTGCCCGCGCGATACACAGGCGTTGCTGCTGACCACCGGAAAGCGACAGCCCGCTTTGCTGGAGTTTGTCTTTCACTTCACCCCACAGCGCGGCCTTTTTCAGTGTCCATTCCACACGGTCATCCATGGCGCTTTTCGACATGCGCTCGTACAAGCGCACGCCAAAGGCAATATTTTCATAGATGGTCATGGGAAACGGCGTAGGCTTCTGGAACACCATGCCAATCTTGGCTCGCACCAGGTTAACGTCCTGGTTTTTATCGAGCAGATTTTTACCGTGAAACAGGATCTGGCCTTCTGCACGGTGCCCCGGGTACAGGTCATACATCCGATTGAAGGTGCGCAACAGCGTCGATTTTCCGCAACCCGACGGTCCGATGAAGGCGGTGACTTTTTTGTGGGCGATGTCGAGATTGACACCTTTCAGCCCTTTGAAATCGCCGTAATAAAAATCAAGATTGCGGACTTGCAGGGCGGCGTGATCGCCAGTGGGAACAGCGTGCTCGGACATCGTAATGCTCCGGGAAAATTAACGTTTATCTTTGTTGCGGAAAACAACACGCACACCAATATTGATTGCCAGCACAAACAGGGCAATCAACAGGGCACCGCCCCAAGCCAGATTGACCCAGTTGTCATACGGGCTCAGGGCAAACTGATAAATCACTACCGGCAGGTTGCCCATGGGTTCCGACATATTGGTGCTGAAGAACTGGTTGTTCAGCGCAGTGAACAGCAGCGGAGCCGTTTCGCCGGTGATGCGCGCCATCGCCAGCAGCACGCCCGTCACCACCCCTGACTTGACTGCGCGCAGCGTGATTTTGAGTGACACCTGCCAGCGCGGCGCACCCACGGCAAAAGCAGCCTCTCGCAGACTGGTCGGCACCAGTTTGAGCATGTTTTCGGTGGTGCGCACCACCACCGGGATAGCAATCAACGCCAGCGCCAGCGAGCCCGCCCAGCCGGAAAAGCCACCGGTGGTCGCGACAAACAGCGCATAGACAAATAAACCGATAACGATAGATGGCGCAGACAGCATGATGTCGGTCATGAAACGCGTGAATGCCGCAAATTTCGAGATACGACCATATTCGGCCAGGTAAATGCCGGCCAGAATACCGATCGGCGTCGCGATCAACATGGAAAACAGCAGAATCAGGCCGCTGCCGATAATGGCATTGCGCAAGCCACCCCCTTCCGAGCCGGGTGCCGGGGTGTCCTGGGTAAACAGATCCCAGCTCAGTGCGGCAAATCCTTTGGAAAACAGCGTCCACAAAATCCATAGCAGAACCAGCAAACCCAGACTCATCGCCAGCATCGACAGCGTGATGCCGATGCGGTTGACCCAGACACGGCGCGTATACAGATTCGACATGCTTACAAGCCCTCCGAGCCCATGCTGCGGCTGATCAGCCAGCGTGAAAGGGCCAGCACCACGAAGGTTATAGCGAACAGCACCAGACCCAATGCGAACAGCGATGCAATATGCAAACCAGGATCGGCTTCGCCGAATTCGTTGGCCAGGGTCGCCGCAATCGACGTGCCCGGAGCAAACAGGCTGCCGTTGATACGATTGGCGTTGCCGATGACGAAGGTGACTGCCATTGTCTCGCCCAGCGCCCGCCCCAATCCCAGCATGATGCCGCCGATCACGCCCACGCGGGTGTAGGGCAACACGATGTTGCGCACCACTTCCCACGTCGTGCAGCCTACCCCGTAGGCGGATTCCTTTAGCACATGCGGCACGGTCTCGAACACATCGCGCATCACCGACGCAATAAACGGGATCACCATCATCGCCAGAACGATACTGGCCGTGAGAATGCCCACGCCGATGGGCGGCCCGGCAAACCAGCCACCGATGACCGGCACGTCTCCCAGTAGCGTCTGAAGCGGCGGTTGAATGTATTCTGAAAACAGCGGCGCAAAAACAAACAATCCCCAAATGCCGTATACGATCGACGGCACGCCTGCCAGTAATTCGATGGCGGTACCCAGAGGGCGACGTAACCAGATCGGGCAGGTTTCCGTCAGAAACAATGCGATCCCGAAGCTGACCGGCACGGCAAACAGCAGTGCCAAGACAGAAGTCACCACCGTGCCGTAAATCGCTGCCAGCGCACCATATTGATCGTCTGGCACGCTCCAGATATTGGTCCAGAAAAACGACGGGCCAAACGCTTTAAGGCTCGGCCAAGCCTCGATGCTGAGCGAGACCAGAATACCCGCCAGCGCCGCCAGCACTACCACCGCAAAAACTTGGGTCGTGTGATGGAACAACTGGTCTTGCAAGCGAAAACGTCGGACCTGCCGGGCATGCAGGTCGAGCTCAGCGGTGGGGTTGATCGCACTCACCAAAGTGTCCTATCGATTCTGGATTTATTATCAAAGAAAGCCTCCGACGCTGAGTCAGAGGCTTTCCTGGATAGCCGGGGCAAGCCCCGACCCGGACTGAACCAGTCCGCCTAATTACCTGATGTTTTTCATTTCGGCTTCAACCATCTTCACGACTGCCGGAGGCAAGGGCACAAACCCCAGGTCTTCTGCCATCTTCTGGCCGTTGTTAAGCGACCATTTGAAGAAATCGACCACAGCTTTCTGTTGGGTAGCGTCTGAGCCTTTTTCGTAGGCCAGCATGTAGGTGGCGGTGGTAATCGGCCAGGCATTTTTATGCGCCTGATCCAACAAATCCGGCGCCATGCCGCGCACCTTGAAATTTGCGCCTGCTGCTGCGTCAGCCACTGCATCCTGATTCGGAACAATATAGTTGCCGGCGCGATTTTTCAGTGCCACGAAATCCATTTTGTTCTTCATCGCATCGGCAATATCCACATAACCGATAGCACCCTTGATTTTCTGCACGTTCGCGGCGACACCCGGATTGCCCTTGCCGCCCACTCCATTGGCAGGCCAGTTCACTGTATTACCTGCACCGACCTCGCGCATGAAAGCCATCGACTGCTTGGCCAGATAATTAGTGAACGCGTAAGTGGTACCTGATCCATCCGAGCGATGCGACACAGTAATCGCCAGGTCTGGCAGTGCCACACCGGGATTCAGCTTGGCGATCGCGGGATGGTTCCATTTGGTAATGGCACCCCGGAAGATATTGGAGGCAGTGAGGCCATCCAGTTTCAGCTTGCCGGAATCGATTCCTGGCACATTCATCACAATCGTCACGCCACCCATGACGGTAGGCACCTGAACCAGCCCCATTGCATCAAGATCTTCTTCTTTGACCGGCGCATCGGTGCCGCCGAAGTCAACCGTTTTGGCCTTGATTTGCTTGACGCCACCCGATGAGCCTATGCCCTGGTAGTTAACTTTACTGCCGGTTGCGCCCATGTAGGCTTCAGCCCATTTGGTGTAGACCGCGTAGGGGAAGGTCGCCCCCGCACCGGTAATGTCAGCTGCCAGCGCGCTAACAGAAACAGTCAGACCCATCGCAGCAACCAGCGTGCTCTGAATCAGTTTATTGAATAGTCGCATTTCATTTATCTCCGGTAGTAATCAACGTTGCCGCACAGGCGACGAAGCCATACTAACGGGCAAATATTACCGTTATATTTCAAATTAAAGAATTATCCCGCCCTGGCTGCGGCACGCACCACATCGGCGATGGATTCTGCCGTTTTTTGCACTTGCTCCGCATTGTCGCCTTCTACCATGACCCGGATCAGGGGTTCCGTCCCGGAAGCGCGCAAAACCACCCGACCGCTGCCATTGAGCGCCGTCTCTGCTGCCGCGACTGACGCATCCACCGACGCCACCCCCTCCAGTTTGAACCCCCGGGTGACCGGCACATTGATCATCACCTGGGGGTAAATCGCCAGATCAGCGGTAAAACTGTCCAGGGTCTCACCGGTTTCGCGCAATGCACGCAACACTTGCAGTGCCGACACGATGCCATCCCCCGTGGTGTGTTTGTCGAGGCACAGGATATGGCCGGAAGTTTCGCCACCCAGCATCCAGCCGCGCGCCGCCAGTCGCTCCAGTACGTATCGGTCGCCAACCTTGGCGCGTTCAAATGGAACCGACAACCGGGCGAGCGCGTGCTCCATTCCAAGATTCGTCATTAATGTGCCAACGACGCCGCCTTTCATATATCCGCTCTGAATGCGATGCCGCGCGATCACGTACAAAAGTTGGTCGCCATCGTAAATGTGTCCCTGCGTATCGGCCATCATCAAACGGTCGCCGTCGCCATCCAGCGCTACACCAAGGTCAGCCTGATGTTCACGCACGGCTGCCGACAAGGCATCGGTATGCGTTGCACCACACTGGTCGTTGATATTGAAGCCATTCGGCTCGTTGCCGATGGCGATGACCTCAGCACCCAGTTCATGCAGCACGTGGGGAGCCACGTGATAGGTCGCGCCGTGTGCGCAATCGACGACGATGCGCATCCCGCGTAAATCCAGTTGATTGGGGAAAGTGCCCTTGCAGAACTCGATATAACGCGCCGCAGCATCTTCAATCCGCCGCGCGCGCCCCAGCTCGCGCGCTGTCACCGTCTGCATGGGTTGATCAAGCCGCGCTTCGATGGCTTCTTCTACCGCATCCGGCAATTTCTGCCCGCTGGCGGAGAAAAACTTGATGCCGTTATCTTCGAATGGATTGTGCGACGCAGAAATCACCACACCAGCTTGCAAACGCAGCGTGCGTGTAAGGTAAGCCACGGCCGGCGTCGGCATTGGCCCGGTCAACAGCACATTTACACCCGCAGCGGTGAATCCGGCCTCCAGCGCGGCTTCCAGCATGTAACCCGAAATCCGTGTGTCCTTGCCAATCAGCACAGTTGGATGCTGGCCAGGCGGCAAGCTGCCGCGATCTGCCACCAGCACCTGCCCTGCGGCATAGCCCAAACGCATGACGAACTCCGGGGTGATCGGTGCTTCGCCGACCTTACCCCGCACGCCATCGGTGCCGAAATATTTACGTCCCATTGTGCTCTCCCTCCACAGCATTCCAGATCGCGAGCGCATCGCGCATCGCAGCAACATCATGTACCCGCACCAGGGCTGCCCCTCGGTGTATCGCCGCCAAATGCGCTGCGACGCCAGCAAACTCACGTTGATCGACCTCGCGCCCGCTTAACGTGCCCAGCATCGATTTGCGCGACAGCCCGGCCATTACCGGCAACCCAAAGGCCACCAGTTGATCCAGCCCTCGCAGCAACGCCAGATTATGCGCCAGCGTTTTGCCAAAACCGAAGCCGGGATCAATCACCAGACGCGCTCGCGCAATCCCTGCGGCTTCGCAGACGCGCACGCGCGCCAACAAAAAATCACTGACGTCTTGCAATACGTTGCCATACGTCGGTGACACCTGCATGGTGAGCGGATCCTGTTGCATATGCATCAAACACACCGCTGCGTCACTGGCCGCCACCGCTTCCAGTGCACCGGGAGCCTGCAAGGCCATCACGTCGTTAACCATCGCCGCTCCGGCGGCCAACGCTGCGCGCATCACCTGCGGCTTTCGGGTATCGACCGAGACCACACAGGCTTGAGCCGCCAGCGCCTCGATCACGGGTATCACACGCCGCATTTCTTCCTGCTCATCCACCGGCGCGGCACCCGGGCGGGTGGATTCCCCGCCTACATCGAGTATTGCTGCGCCCGCCGCGCGCAGTTGCAATCCATGGGCAATGGCAGCGTCGGCTGTGGGGAAAGCACCGCCATCCGAAAAGGAATCGGGTGTGGTATTGACGATCCCCACAATCAAAGGGCGATCCAGAGAAAGTCGGTAGTGGCTGGCGTGCAGAATTGACATAAAAAATGAGGGGCCAAGCCCCTCAATCGTGTGACATCGTGCGTCGCTCAGGCGTCTGCCGCAGGCTGCGTGGTCGGCGCGGGTGCCGAAGGTTTGTCGCCGCCCGCTGGCGGCTGCGGCACGGCGCTAGGTTTGGGCGGACGCACCGCGCGCCCGGCCATGATGTCGCCAATCTGATCCGCGTCAATGGTTTCGTATTCCAGCAACGCGGCGGTCATGGCTTCGACCTTGTCACGGTTGTCGGTCAGAATTTTCGTCGCTTCCGCGTATTGCTCATCCAGAATGCGACGGATTTCAGCATCAATTTTCTGCATCGTGGCTTCGCTCATATTCTTGTGCGTGGTGACTGAGCGCCCCAGGAATACTTCGCCTTCGTTTTCACCGTAGACCATCGGCCCCAACGCATCGGACATGCCATAGCGCGTCACCATGTCGCGAGCGATGCTGGTCGCGCGTTCAAAGTCGTTCGATGCGCCAGTGGAAATGCTGCCGACAAAAATTTCCTCCGCCACACGCCCACCAAACAACATGCTGATTTGCGACAGCATCTGGTCTTTGTAAAGACTGAAACGATCCATCGTCGGCAATGACATTGTCACGCCCAGCGCACGGCCACGTGGAATCACCGTCACTTTATGCACGGGATCGCAGCCTGGCAGGGTCATGCCGATCACGGCATGACCCGACTCATGGTACGCAGTTTTTTTCTTGTCTTCTGGCGTAATCACCATGGACTTGCGCTCGGCACCCATGAAAATCTTGTCCTTGGCCTGCTCGAAATCGTCCATGTCCACCAGGCGCTTGCTGCTGCGCGCCGCAAACAGCGCAGCTTCATTGACCAAATTGGCGAGATCGGCACCCGACATGCCCGGCGTGCCGCGCGCGAGAATATCGGCACGCACGTCGGGCGCAATCGGCACTTTACGCATGTGCACCAGCAAAATCTGCTCACGGCCACGGATATCCGGCAAGCCCACCACCACCTGGCGGTCGAACCGACCCGGACGCAACAGGGCGGGATCCAGCACGTCAGGGCGGTTAGTCGCGGCAACCACGATCACGCCAGCATTCGCTTCAAAACCATCCATTTCAACCAGCAACTGGTTCAAGGTCTGCTCGCGTTCATCGTTACCGCCACCTAATCCGGCGCCACGCTGACGTCCGACTGCATCAATTTCGTCAATGAAGATGATGCAGGGCGAACTTTTCTTGGCCTGCTCGAACATGTCGCGTACACGCGCGGCACCGACACCGACAAACATTTCGACGAAATCAGAGCCCGAAATACTGAAAAACGGCACTTTGGCCTCGCCTGCGATCGAGCGCGCCAGGAGCGTCTTACCGGTTCCGGGCGGGCCCACCAGCAACACGCCGCGCGGAATCCGTCCGCCCAGCTTCTGGAAGCGGGACGGATCTTTCAGGAATTCGACCATTTCAACGACGTCTTCCTTCGCCTCGTCGCACCCGGCCACATCGGCAAACGTCACCGGGTTGGTGTTTTCGTCGAGCAGACGTGCTTTGCTTTTGCCGAACGAAAACGCGCCGCCCTTGCCTCCGCCCTGCATCTGGCGCATGAAAAACACCCACACGCCGATCAGCAACAGCATCGGGAACCAGGAAATCAGGATTTGCATCAGGAAAGACTGCTGCTCTGGCGGCTTGGCTTCCACCGACACGCCGTTTTTCAGCAAATCGGACACCAGCCAGGGGTCGGAGGGCGCATAACTCACGAAATCTTTTCCGTCGCTACGCTCACCTTTGAGTACGTTGCCCTCGATCACCACTTTGGTGATCTGCTGCGAACGCACTTCCTCAATAAATTGCGAGTACGGCATAGCCGTCTGCGTGCTGCGTTGCGCACCAAACTGGTTGAACACCGTCATCAGCACGACCGCGATAATCAGCCAGATTGCAATATTCTTGGACAAATTGTTCAACTTTCACTCCTGCGTGCATGAGGCACGATGTTTAGACTCATTCTAAGCCCGATTGGACGGCGTTAACAGGCCGCGCCCCAATAAATACACTTCACTGCTGCGATCCCGCGAGGCATCGGGTTTACGAATAGTCACCTTGGTAAAAGCCGTCCGCATCTGGGTGCGAAACTCCTCAAAACCAACACCCTGAAACACTTTGACGAGAAAAGCCCCGTCAGGTTTCAACCAGTTCACCGCAAATTCCAACGCCATCTCGCATAATTCGTAATGTCGCGCCTGATCGCTCAGAATCACTCCACTCATATTGGGTGCCATATCGCTCAATACAAGGTCTGCCTGCTTACTCTGGAGTTGGCCTTCCAGCCAGTCCAGCGCACCCGCATCGGTAAAATCGCCCTGTAAGCAGCTCACACCGGCCAGCGGCACAACCGGTAACAGATCAATTGCAACAATCCGCCCCTGTCCTTTCAGCGTCTGCGTCGCCACCTGACACCAGCTGCCCGGTGCCGCGCCCAGGTCAACCACGGTCATGCCGGGCTTCATCAGACGATCCCGTTGCTGGATTTCCAGCAATTTATACGCCGCACGCGAACGATATCCATCAGTTTGCGCCCGTTTGACGAACGGATCGGTCACATGCTCATGCATCCATGCGCTACCTGACTTGGTCCGTTTCGCTTTTTGCACCATCTCGCTACCACTCTCTATCGGCTACAATCCGCGCTCAGTTAAGGGTCGCGCTCAATCAAGGATCAGCATGAAATCACTTACCCCGGCGCAACGCCAGTTTCTCAAGGCACAGGCGCATACCCGCCAGCCTGTGGTCATGATCGGCAATCAGGGGCTGACCGAGGCGGTCATGAAAGAAATCGAGCGCGCACTCGGCGCGCACGAATTAGTCAAGATCAAGGCCGCCAGCGACGAACTGGAAACCCGTCGCGCCTGGATGGAGAGCATTTGCACCGCTACGCAGGCACTCGCCGTCCAGCAAATAGGCAAGATACTGGTAATTTACCGACGGGCTGACAAACCGGTCATCACCCTGCCCGGCTAATTGCACTAACGCGCCCACCCGGCACGCCACACCAGCAGCAACCCGAATGCGCTCTGAATCAGATATACCCCGCTCGATACGCCATGCCAATGGCGAAAGCGATCCGCAAACACACTTTGCATCACCGCCAGCGGCATCGCCTGATCTTTGAGGCTTTGCAGAATCGGCTTGATACCGAAATGGCTCGCCAGCGTTAACAGCAACATCAGCAAGACAACCCAGAAAAACAGGGTTTTAAACGCCGCCGCCCCGTCGCGAGTGAACCGATAAAGCAGCAGATAGCTACCGGCCACCATGCCGATCCAGGCCATCCAGTCGAATAATTTTCCTGCGAGCTGCCCCGCCAGGACTTTATCTTCCAGACTGGAAAACAGTACGGCAGCAGCGATGCCGATTGCCCAGCCGCCGCCGATCCACAGTACCAGCAGCACCCCCGCCAGCCCGTCCCAGAAGCGTTTCATCTAAACGTAGCGTACGTCGAGCACTTCGTACTGGCGCACACCACCGGGTGCCTGCACATCCACGGCGTCGCCGGCAGATTTTCCGATCATCGCGCGCGCAATCGGCGACGACACTGATATTTTGCCCGCTTTGATATCGGCTTCGTCGTCACCGACGATCTGATACACCACGGTGGCACCCGACTCGACATCTTCGAGCTCAACCGTCGCACCAAACACGATCCGGCCATCGGCGTCAAGTGTGGCGGGGTCGATAATCTGCGCGTTGGACAATTTACCTTCCAGATCGGCGATACGGCCCTCGATGAAGCCCTGTTTTTCCTTGGCTGCGTCGTACTCGGCGTTTTCCGACAAATCACCTTGCGCGCGCGCTTCAGCAATAGCCTGAATCACAGCCGGACGTTCGACAGCCTTCAGTTGTTGCAGCTCGATGCGCAATTTTTCAGCGCCCGCAACGGTCACGGGATATTTACTCATAATTCAGTCTCGCTCAGTGCAAACGCTGATGCAGCGCTTGTAGGGAATACACTTCCAGTTCATTGCCGTGCTGCATCCCCATACAGGCCGCACGCGCGCCTGCCAACGTGGTGAAATACACCACACGGCGCGCCAGCGCTTCGGCACGAATCGCATAGGAATCCTTGACGGCTTTTTTGTCGTCAACCACGTTGACGATGAAATCAATATCGCCGTTTTTAATCATATCGACAATATGCGGGCGGCCTTCCTTGACCTTGTTGACTACCGCCACCGGAATGCCTGCCGCTTCGATGGCCTGAGCAGTCCCCCGTGTAGCCACAATCGAAAATCCCAGATCGCGCAGGGTTTTTGCCAGTTCGGCCACCACCGCACGATCTCCGGTGCGCACGCTGACAAATGCCCGTCCGCCCGGCTTGGGTAACTCGGCACTCGCACCCAGCTGCGATTTCAGGAAGGCTTCACCAAAGCTCGCACCAACGCCCATCACTTCGCCAGTCGATTTCATTTCCGGGCCGAGGATGGTGTCAACACCAGGGAATTTTCTGAACGGGAACACCGCCTCTTTCACCGAGAAATACGGCGGAATGATTTCTTTTTCGAAGCCCTGGGACTTCATCGAAATACCTGCCATCGCGCGCGCGGCAATCATCGCCAGCGGCGCGCCAATGGCCTTGGACACGTAGGGCACGGTGCGCGAGGCACGCGGGTTCACTTCCAGCACGTAGACCGTATCGCCCTGAATCGCGAACTGCACGTTCATCAGGCCGACGACTTTCAGCGCCTTGGCCATCGCCACTGTCTGGCGGCGCAGTTCGTCCTGAATGTCGGCGGACAGACTGTAAGGCGGCAACGAACATGCCGAATCGCCCGAATGCACACCGGCCTGCTCAATGTGCTGCATGATGCCGCCGATCACCACCTGCTCGCCATCAGACAACGCATCGACATCCACTTCAATCGCATCGTTCAAAAAACGATCCAGCAGCACCGGTGATTTATTCGATACCTTGACCGCTTCCGTCATGTAGCGGCGCAGGTCGGCTTCTTCGCGCACGATTTCCATCGCCCGCCCACCCAGCACATACGACGGGCGCACGACCAACGGATAGCCAATTTCCGTGGCTGCTTCAATCGCTGCTTCGTTGGTGCGCGCGGTGCGATTGGGCGGCTGTTTCAAGCCCAGTTCGTACAACATTTGCTGGAAACGCTCACGGTCTTCGGCCGCATCGATCATGTCGGGGCTGGTACCGATGATCGGTACGCCGTTCTTCTCCAGATCGCGTGCCAGCTTAAGCGGCGTCTGCCCGCCGTACTGCACGATCACGCCGACCGGTTTCTCGATGCGCACGATTTCCAGCACGTCTTCCAGTGTCAGCGGCTCGAAGTACAGACGATCCGACGTATCGTAGTCTGTCGAAACCGTCTCCGGGTTGCAGTTGACCATGATGGTTTCAAAGCCAGATTCGCGCAGCGCCAACGACGCATGCACGCAGCAGTAATCGAACTCGATACCTTGACCAATGCGGTTCGGCCCACCGCCGAGCACCATGATTTTCTTGCGGTCGCTCGGACGTGATTCGCATTCTTCCTCGTAGGTCGAATACATGTAGGCAGTCTGCGTGGCGAACTCGGCCGCACAGGTATCGACACGCTTGTAGACCGGATGGATCGCCAGTTCAGCACGCTGCGCGCGCACCGCGTGCTGGTCGGTATTCAACAATTTGGCGAGACGGCGATCCGAGAAACCTGCGCGCTTCAGGCGACGCAGCTCATCCGCGCCAACCCCAGCCAGCGCGCGACCGGTCAGTGCGGTTTCCAGCTCGATTAGCTGCTGGATCTGGTCGAGGAACCACGGGTCGATTTTCGACACCGCGAAAATGTCTTCCTGCGTCATGCCGACACGGAAGGCATCACCCACGTACCAGATACGCTCGGGCCCGGGCGACATCAACTCGGCCTCGATCTCGTCGCGGTCGGTGGTCTTGGGATCAAACCCATCGGCACCGACTTCCAGTCCGCGCAGGGCTTTTTGTAGCGATTCCTGGAAGCTGCGACCGATTGCCATCACCTCGCCCACCGATTTCATCTGAGTGGTCAGACGGTCGTCGGCCTGCGGGAATTTCTCGAAGGCAAAACGCGGAATCTTGGTCACGACATAGTCGATAGACGGCTCGAACGAGGCCGGGGTCGCACCGCCGGTAATGTCGTTCTGCAATTCGTCGAGCGTGTAGCCAACCGCCAGTTTGGCGGCCACCTTGGCAATCGGAAAACCGGTCGCTTTCGACGCCAGCGCGCTTGAGCGCGACACGCGCGGATTCATCTCGATCACCACCATGCGGCCATCCGCCGGGTTGATCGAAAATTGCACGTTGGAGCCGCCGGTTTCCACGCCGATCTCGCGCAGCACCGCCAGCGAGGCGTTGCGCATGATCTGGTATTCCTTGTCGGTCAGGGTTTGCGCCGGTGCCACCGTGATCGAGTCGCCGGTATGCACGCCCATCGGATCGAAGTTCTCGATCGAGCAGATAATGATGCAGTTGTCCTTGCGGTCGCGCACCACTTCCATCTCATACTCTTTCCAGCCGAGCAGGGATTCTTCGATCAGCAGCTCCCGGGTCGGCGAGGCTTCGAGGCCGCGTTCGCAGATGGCAACGAATTCGTCGCGGTTGTAGGCAATGCCGCCGCCCGAACCGCCCATGGTGAACGAGGGGCGGATGATCGACGGAAAGCCCAGCGCGGCCTGCACCTGCAAGGCTTCTTCCAGGCTGTGCGCGATCGACGAGCGCGCTGACGCCAAGCCGATTTTGGTCATCGCCTGCTTGAATTTTTCGCGGTCTTCGGCCTTGTCGATCGCCTCTTTCGACGCGCCGATCATCTCGACGCCGTATTTTTCCAGCACACCGTGCTTGGCCAGATCGAGCGCGCAGTTCAGCGCGGTCTGCCCGCCCATGGTCGGCAACAGCGCGTCGGGGCGTTCTTTCTCGATGATTTTTTCGACCACCTGCCAGCTGATCGGCTCAATGTAGGTGACGTCGGCCATATCCGGGTCGGTCATGATCGTCGCCGGATTGCTGTTGACGAGAATGACTTTATAGCCTTCCTCGCGCAGCGCCTTGCAGGCCTGCGCGCCGGAATAGTCGAACTCGCACGCCTGGCCGATAACGATGGGGCCGGCACCGATGATGAGAATACTTTTTAGATCAGCGCGTTTGGGCATGGTCGGCCATCATCTGGATAAATCGGTCGAACAAATAGCTCACGTCATGCGGGCCGGGGCTGGCTTCGGGATGCCCCTGAAAACTAAACGCGGGCGCATCGGTACGGGCGATACCCTGTAACGAACCATCGAACAGCGACACGTGAGTACTACGCAGCGTAGCTGGTAGCGTGGCCGCATCGACAGCAAAGCCATGATTTTGGCTGGTGATGGCCACGCGCCCGCTGTCGAGGTCTTTAACCGGGTGGTTGGCGCCATGGTGGCCGAATTTCATTTTGACGGTTTTGGCACCTGAGGCGAGCGCGAGCAATTGATGCCCCAGGCAGATACCAAACGTGGGTATCTTCGCCTCAACGATTTCACGGATCGCGCGAATCGCATATTCGCAAGGCTCAGGGTCGCCCGGGCCATTGGACAAAAACACGCCATCGGGTCGCAAGGCCAGTGCTTCAGAGGCCGTCGTGGTCGCGGGCAGCACCGTCAGACGGCAGCCGCGTTCAGCTAGCATCCGCAGGATATTGCGCTTGACGCCATAATCGAATGCCACCACATGAAAACGTGGCGCAGCCTGCTGGCCATAACCGCGCCCGAGCTTCCATTCCGTTTCAGTCCAATCGTAAGCGGTCGGCGCGCTCACCACCTTCGCCAGATCCATGCCTGCCAGCCCGGGGAACGCCCGCGCCACGTGCAGCGCTTCCGCTTCATCCACTCTGCCCGCCATGATGCAGCCGCTTTGCGCGCCCTGCTCGCGCAGCACGCGGGTCAGACGCCGGGTGTCGATGTCGGCAATCGCAATGATGTTCTGGTTTTTGAGGTAATCGGGCAAAGGCTGGCTGGCGCGAAAATTCGAATACCGACGCGGCACATCGCGTACCACCAGACCCGCCGCGTGAATGCGCACGGCTTCCACGTCTTCGGCATTGACGCCGGTATTGCCAATATGCGGATAAGTGAGTGTGACGATCTGACGCGAATAAGACGGATCAGTGAGAATTTCCTGATAGCCCGTCAGCGCGGTATTGAATACCACCTCGCCGACCGTCACGCCTTCTGCACCAACCGACTGGCCGCGAAACACCGAACCGTCAGCTAAAACAAGGATGGCGGGCTGGGCACTTAACAAGGAAAACTCCAAAGCGGGGGGCAAAATTCAGGCGAGCCGCCTGCGCGTACCCGCCTGAATTTGAATGACCGGATTGTAGCCGATTCAGCGCCGCGCTTCAATGCCCGGCACGGCTTTTGCTCACGTGTCAGCGCACCCTGACGTAGCCAAATCAGGCGTGAAGGTGCGCCAGCCCGCCGTCCATATCAAGCTCAGTCAGCTCGGTAAAGCCGCCGATGCATTTCCCCTCGACGACGATTTGCGGCACAGTACGCGCACCATTCGTCACCACCGAAAACTCCTGCATGGCCGCTCGATCCAGATCAATGCGCACTTCATCGTAACCAATACCACGCTTGTCGAGAAAGGCTTTGGCCTTGACGCAAATCGGACAGGTTCCGGTGCTGTATACCTTGACGAGATTCATGACTGTCCTTGCTTATTTCAGATTCAATACGTCGCGCATGTCGTACAAGCCTGATGCGCGACCCTGTAGCCATTTAGCCGCACGTAAAGCGCCCTGCGCGAATGTCGCGCGGCTGCTGGCCTTGTGAGTGAGTTCGACCCGCTCACCCACCCCGGCAAACAGCACAGTATGGTCGCCCACGATGTCGCCACCGCGTACCGTGGCAAATCCGATGGTGCTGGCGTCACGTTCGCCCGTGACGCCTTCGCGGCCATAGACTGCGCAGGTCGATAAATCCCGGTCAATCGCGTCGGCCACCGCCTGGCCGAGCCCTAGCGCAGTACCTGAGGGGGCGTCAATTTTGTGGCGGTGATGGGCTTCGATAATCTCGATGTCGTAGCCGTCCTGCAATACCTGCGCGGCCAGCTCAGCCAGTTTCATCAACAGGTTCACTCCCACGCTCATATTGGGCGCAAATACGATGGGAATGGATTTTGCGGCAGCCGCGATTCTTGCCTTGCCTGCCGCATCAAACCCCGTGGTACCGATCACTAGCGGCACGCCGCGCGCAACGCAGGTGTCGAGATACGCAAAGCTCGCCTCGGGGCGTGTGAAATCAATCAACACCTGCGTGTCGGTCAGGGCGCTAGCTGGGTTATCCGACACCGCCACGCCCGTGGCCTCGCCCCAGGCAGCCCCCGCATCGTGCCCCACCAGGGGGCTGCCCGCGCGATCAATCGCCGCGCTCAACGCACACTGTGTGTCCGCCGCCACGGCTTCCAGCAGGGCACGTCCCATGCGACCGGAAACCCCGGCCAGCGCAACCCGAACACTCATGGTTTGCTCCGCAGCACCGACAGGACTTTTTCTTCCACAATCAGCCAACGCCCCTGTTGCTCAACCATGCGTAGCTGTTTGACGACCGCATCGCGATAACTTTCCGAACGGTAAAACTGATTGAACGTCAGCAACGCGCCACCATCGCCAGCCCGTTCCACTGATGGCGAATCGATTCTGACCTCGATATTTTTTGCTATGCCCAGCAACAGTCGGCGCCGCTGCGCCCAGTCCGCGCGACTACCTCCACCTTGTGGCACAAAGCTGTCGGCATACGCGGCCAGATATTTCACCTCGTCACGCCGTCCCCAGGCCGCCGCCCAGGCCTCCAATGCCTGCAAAATCGGCGCGTCCGTATCGCCCACCGCAGACTGCGGCGTAGCGGAGGCTGGCACCGGATCGGGGAACGGCGGAATCACATCCGGCTTGAGTTGCGCGACATTGGTTTCAGCTTGTAGTGCAAACTCGGCGGGCGGGCGCGGATCGACGTAGGTCGGCACATTTTTTGGGCTTGGCAGCGGCGTAACCACCCCGGTAGCCACAACAGGCGCAGGCGCTGATTTCACGTTGAGCGGCGTCGCAACCGGGATCGGAGTGACCGGAGTCGGCGCGGGTGGCTGCGCGGCGGGTTGCACCGGCACGGCAGGGACAACCACTGGCGCTGGGCGGGGTACGGCGACAGCCAACTCGACTGGTGTAACCGCCTCGGCGAGTTTGGGTTGCGGCGGCGTGACTTCAGCCGACTGCGCAATAGTAGTTGGCAGCGCAGCCACTGCAGGCACATCGCCTTCAATGCGCGCGAGCAGGTCACCGTCGAAATGCAGCGTCACCCGCTTTTCTTCAGTAAGTTTGCCCGCTTTATGGAAGGTATAGATGTAGTCCCAGCGATCATTGCGGAAGGGATCGATCACCAGTGGCGTGCCTAACAGGAAACGCACTTGCGAGCGGCTCAATCCAGGCTTGAGGCGCACGATGTTTTCCTGGTCGATGGCGTTGCCCTGTTGCACATCAATACGATGTGGCCCCAAACGGGTGCTGCCGCATCCGGCTACCAGACCCAACAACAGAATAGAAAGGAGGAAATGTCGCATGGCTAAGCTACCGGACCACAGGCAGCGGGCTAAAAAAACGTATCATAACGTATTCACGTTCTCATTCTGGAGCCCCGCTTGAGCAATCCGTCCGACCTCAAGAACATCGGTCTCAAAGCCACCCTGCCGCGACTCAAAATCCTTGATCTGTTTGAACAAAGCAGCAAGCGGCACATGACAGCAGAAGAAATTTACCGGCTACTGCTCGATGACGGCGAGGATATCGGGCTGGCGACGGTCTATCGCGTGCTCACCCAGTTTGAACAGGCGGGTTTGCTGATGCGCCATCATTTTGACAGCGACAAGGCGGTATTTGAACTGAATCAGGGCGACCATCACGACCACCTGGTCTGTCTGCAATGCGGCAAGGTCGAAGAATTCGTCGATGCCGAAATCGAAAAACGCCAGCACCGCATTGCGCGTGATCGCGGCTTTGCCATCCACGATCACTCGCTGCAAATTTACGCCGACTGCATCAAGGACGATTGTCCCAACCGCAAAAACGCTGAGCTGCGTCAGCGCTAATACGGTGCCAGTGCCTGGCACAGCGCTTTTACGCCTTCAGTCAGGCGCGGTGAAGGGCGGTGCAGTCGATCCGCATCGAGCCGGACAAATGCCCCCTTCTTGACCGCAGGCACACTGACAAAACGCTGCCACTGCGGGCGAGGATCCGGTGCGTCGCTGCCGCTCACAATCAGATCGGGCGCACGGCGCAACACGGCTTCACGCGATACCACAGGCGATAAACCCCGCAGATCGGCAAACACATTGCGCGCACCACACACGGCGAGCGCATCGCTGATCCAGTGCACGCCGCCTACCGTCATGAGTGGGCGATCCCATACCTGATAAAACACGCGCAGCGGAGTCGGGCGGGCGGGCGACCTCAGCACTGCCAGATCCGCTTCAAATCGACGCGCAGCAGCGTCCCCTGTTCGCCCGCGCCCCGTCGCCTGGCCAACCAGCCGCAACAATCGCGCCACGTCCCGGATTCCAGTTGCGTGCGTTTGCATCACAGGCAACCCCTGCTGTTGCAGACCATGAATATCAACTGCACGGTTTCCATCCTGCCAAACCAGCACCAGATCGGGTTTCAATGCCAGCACACGCTCAAGGTTCACCCGGCTGAAATCACCGACACGCGGCAAGGATCGCGCCGATGCCGGAAAATCACTGGCGCTATCGACCCCAACCAGTTGCGCCCCCGCGCCCACCGCAAACACCAGTTCGGTCAGATGCGGCGTCAGCGTGATGATGCGTTGCGGTGGCCGGGGCAGGCGCAGTGTGTGCCCCGCGTCGTCCTGCACCCGGATCGCGGCGTCAGCTGGCCACGCCAGCGTCAGGCATAACGCCAATAAGAAGGGGGCGATCACCTGCCGGGCAGACTACCGCCGTGAAAGATCAGGCTGGCACGCCCGTCGCGATGAAAACAGATTCGGGTGAGCGAAGCGCTCGCCACTTCAATCCCGTACGCGTATTGCAGGGGAATATGCAGCGCCCAGGCCAGCGCCATGCGGATCACGCCCGCGTGTCCCACCACTAGCACATGCTGCCCCGCAGACTGTTGCAACACGGCATCGAGCCCCGCTGCCACCCGTGCCTGAAAATCCGCCAGTGGCTCAGCACCCGGCGGCCGCGCATGCACCGGGTCCAGCTTGAAACGCGTCAGCGCCCCCGGCGTCGCGGTGTCGATTTCAGCTGATGTTTTGCCTTCCCATGCGCCAAAGCCCACTTCTTTCAAACGTGGCTCAAACGCCAGCGGTAATTTGTGTTGCGTCGCCAGCGTTTCGGCAAACGCGCGACAGCGCATCAGCGGCGACGACACGATCTGGCTCCAGGGGGCTGCCGAGCCGACGGCTGCACGCATCTGCGCCCAGCCTTTTTCCGACAGGGGGTCGTCGATCTGTCCCCGGTATTTGCGCCCCCCTTCTGGCTCGCCATGGCGCATCAAATCGAGGGTGGTAATCACGCCAGCACCACTAGGTTATCGCGATGGATCAGTTCCGGTTCGTCGATATAACCCAACTCGGCTTCAATGCCGCTGCTGGGTTTACCTGCGATCCGCCGGGCCTCGCTGGCGCTGTAATTGGCCAGGCCACGCGCGATTTCATGACCGCCCTCGTTCACAATGGCCACGACTTCGCCGCGCTCGAATTCGCCGGTCACACCTTTCACGCCCACCGGCAGCAGGCTTTTGCCTTCGTCTACCAGCGCGCGCACGGCACCCGCGTCGAGCACCACGCCTCCGCGCAACTGCAAATGATCGGCCAGCCATTGTCGGCGTGCCGCCAACGGTGCCTGCCGCGCGATCAACTGACTGCCGATCGCTTCGCCTGCCGCCAGCCGCAACAGCACCCGCTCTTCGCGGCCACTGCAAATCACCGTGTGCGCGCCACTGCGCGCCGCGCGTTTGGCGGCGAGTATCTTGGTCAACATACCGCCCGTGCCCACGCTACTGCCCGCCCCACCCGCCATGCGCTCGAGTTCCGGGTCGCCCGCGTGAGCGTCCATCACCAGCGTGGCACGTGGCTCCTTGCGCGGGTCAGCGGTATAGAGGCCCGTCTGGTCAGTGAGAATAATCAGACAATCTGCCTCGATCAGATTCGTCACCAATGCGCCCAGCGTGTCGTTGTCGCCCAGGCGGATTTCATCCGTCGCGACCGTGTCGTTTTCGTTGATGATCGGCACCACTTTGAGCGCGAGCAGGGTGCGCAACGTGGAACGCGCGTTCAGATAGCGCGTGCGATCCGCCAGATCTTCGTGGGTCAGCAACACCTGTGCTGCGTGCAGTCCGTGCGTGCGAAAAATGGATTCGTAGGCTTGCACCAGTCCCATCTGCCCGACCGCCGCCGCCGCCTGCAATTCGTTTACCGCCTGCGGACGCTTATGCCAGCCCAGGCGCGCGATGCCCTCGGCAATCGCCCCCGACGACACCAGCACCACCTCTTTACCCTGCGCCGCCAGCGCAGCAATCTGCTCCGCCCAGCGCGACAGCGCCGCGTGATCCAGCCCGCGCCCCTCCGCCGTCACCAGACTGGAGCCGACTTTAACGACGATGCGCCGCGCCTGCTGCACGACCGAGGTATTCATTGCGCAGCTTGCCGCAGATTGCGCGCAGCCTCCACGCCATCGCGCACCCGGATACCATCGGGGCAAAATAAATCTTCATACAAGGGTTTCTGGTAGCTCAGCAACGAACGCAGCTTGATCGTTTCCCATTGGGACTGACGCGCCCGTGACCAACTGCCGTCAGGCTGACCATAGGCATACAGCCGCCGCTCAGCCGATTCGCAGCGCAGGCCTTCAAACGAAACATTGCGCGCCCCGCCCACCATCTCGACCACCACGGTATAGCGCACCACTTTGTCTGCGCCCACGCTGATCGACGCCGCATCCACAAAGTGCCGGTTGCGCGTGATCGACGAGACCGTAAACGGGATCAGATTGTCGGCCTTGGGCGGCGGCGGCAACTGAGTGGCCATCTCCACCCAGGGTTTGTCCTGTTCAAACTCAAATTCAAAATCTCCCCATTCTGCCCACGAAGGTGTGTGCAAAATCACAAGACAGGTGAGAAGCGCAAAACGCAGAGGCCGGATAGTCATGGCCGCATTTTAAGAGTTCAAGCCGGAAAGCGCGAGCCGGGGAATGATTGCCGCGATCAAATCCCTTTCTTGATCATCGCAACCAGTTGATCCAGCGCGGTGCTCCACCCGCCCTCAAAACCCATCGCGGCGTGTTGCTGACAGCCTTTCTCATCAGCATGAATGACGGTCGCGCGGTAGCGGGTTCCGTTTTCTCCGTACGGGGCAAATTCGACCGTGGCGGTGAACATGAATTCGGTATCGTCGCCACACGGCGCATTCATCATGGCGGGCCTGAAGCCCGGTAACAGGGCATTAGTCCAGACAAGTTTTTCGTTTTTGGCCGTTTCTAGATAACAGCCCATATTGGGAAAGGTCTGGCCTTCGGGCGACTGCATGGTAGTGCGAAACATCCCGCCAGGGCGCACGTCCAGCTCCGCATCAATCGTCGTCCATGGCAGTGGACAAAACCACTGCTTTAGCAGCGCAGGCTCAGTCCAAGCACGCCAGACGAGGGACGGCGGCACGTCAACAATGCGCTCAAAAGTCAAATCCAGTTTGTTGTTGAAGGTGGGTGTCATCGGTCTTCTCCTTGAGAGTTGGCTTGCCCTTGGCAGCTGGCCGGGTTTGCTTGGGTTGAAGGGGTAATTCGGCAACTGTTTCATTCGCGTGGAGCGCCAACAGACACGCATCCAGACGATCCAGGCGGCCTATCCACAACTGCCGGTATTGCTCGATCCAATCGACAGCGAGTTTGAGTCGCTCACCATCAATTTTGCAGGGGCGCCGTTGAGCCTGGCGGGTTTTGATGAGTAAACCGGCTTTCTCCAGCACTTTGATGTGCTTGGAGGCGGCGGGCAGGCTCATGTTGAAGGGTGCGGCCAACTCGTTGACCGAGGCCTCGCCTTGCACCAGCCGTGCAAGCATCGCCCGTCGGGTAGGGTCGGACAGCGCGGCGAAAGTGGCGCTGAGGGTGTCGGGTGCGGCGCTCAATTGAATTTATACATCAAGTTAATTAATCATATGGTTGTATATAGCGCAAGCCTTTAAGTACGCCAAGACTGGTGCCTAGTGTCCGGGCAAATGCGGTGTGTACAGGGGGTTAATGCTTGCCCGATCGCCAGATCGAGAAAATGATCCACAGGCTGTTGAAGAAGGCGATCAGAAAACCCAGCAGCCCAAAAAAAGACAACCCGAATAATTGCGGGCCGCCCTTCACCGTCATGATGATGCTCGATCCCACGACTAAAGATGCGGTGAGGATGCCCATGGTGATGCGGTTACTGGCGCGGTCGAGCTGGTGACCAAAATGGTCGAGCCGCTTGAGGTCGAGGTCGATTTTCAGGCGCCCCCGGCGGGCATCGCGCAGCAAGCGTCCAAGGTCGCGCGGCAGTTCGGCGGCCACTTCGAGGGCTTCGCGCAGGCTGTTACGGCCACGCGCCACCAGCGCCTGCGGGGTGTAACGCTGCTGGATAATGCTTTCGACGAAGGGTCGAACGTGGTCGACCATGTGGAAATTGGGGTCGAGCTGCTGCCCCAGACCTTCAAGCGTAATCAGGGTTTTGAACAGCAGGGTGAGGTCGGCAGGCAAGAGCAGGTTGTTCTCGCGCATCACACCAGTAATGTCGTTCAGCAGCGCGCCAATTTTCACGTCCTTGAGTTGCAGGTCGTCGTAGCTTTGCAGGAGCTCGGCTACGTCGAACGTCAGACGATCTTCGTCGATTTCGGCGTCACCGCTCCAGTCCACCAGCACCTGCATCACGGCCTGTTCGTCGGTGCGAATCAGCGCATGCAGCAGATCGACGATCTGCACCCGGCGCGGCGCGGTCAGTAACCCCACCATGCCGAAATCGATGATGCCAATACGGTTACCAGGCAAAAACAGGATATTTCCGGGGTGCGGATCCGCATGAAAATAGCCATTCACCAGCACCATTTTCAGCACGGTATCAGCACCGCGCGCGGCCAGCAGGATGGGGTCAAGCCCTTCGGCTCGCAGGCGTTCGGGTGCTACCCCCGCGAGGCCAACGATCTCTTCCTGCACGTTCACGCGGTCATGGGTAAAGTCCCAATACACACGCGGAATCTTGACCAATGGATCGTCTGCAAAGTGGCGGGCAAACTGTTCGATGTTGCGCGCCTCTTTCGCCAGATCAAGCTCGCGGTTGAGCGACCGCCGGAATTGCGCAGCGATATGCACCGGGTCGTAACGGCGGGTGTCGGGGACTTCGCTTTCGAGCAACTTGGCCAGGTGGTCGAGAATACGCAGGTCGGCGCGGATGATGTTTTCAATGCCGGGGCGACGGATTTTGACGACGACGGCGGTGCCGTCGTGCAGCCTGGCACGGTGAACCTGTGCCATCGACGCAGCGGCGAGCGGCGTGGTGTCAAATTCGGCAAACAATTGGGCAGGCTCGCCACCGAGACTGGTCACGAGCTCGGCGTGCAAGGTCTCATACGGCACTGCAGGCGCGTGGCTGTGGAGTTTTTCGAACTCGGTGATCCAGTGCGGCGGAAACAGATCCACCCGCGTGGCGAGCACCTGACCCAACTTAATGAACGTGGGGCCGAGCTCTTCGAGCGCCCGACGGATACGCACGGGCGCGTCGAGTTGACTGATTTCGCTGGTGTGCTGCCAGTGCAGAATGCGTCCGGCGCGTTCGAGCACGCCGCTGATACCGAGCAGGCGCACCAAGTCGCCCCAGCCATAACGAATCAGAACCGTCGCGATTTCATGCAAACGCGGCAAATCACGAACAACCGACAGGGTTTCCCGGAGCATGGCGTTTTTTGGTTTTCAGATTTATGGCCAGTGTACGACAGCGGCACGCTCACGCGTGCCGCACAGGTTTAATGACGTTGATGCAGGCGCTCGCTTTGTCGTTTGAGGGAATCAGCCATCGCAGCCAGTACCCCACTGGCCGCCTCGCTCAGGCGCTCGCTTGCCAACTCCGCCGCTTCGCGCACGCCGGACTGGCTCGCCTTGCCGCTGGCCTTGAGTCCCTGCGCCAGCCGCGTGAGCGATTCCTTCACCTGCTCACCGGTGCGCGTGCCGTTGAGTTTCATATGCTCGGCCAGCGAACCCAGTTCTTCTTTCAATTTACCGCTGGACAGGGCGGCAGTGTCTTTCAGCCCCTCAACCAACTGGCTTTCCAGATCGCGTAGGTGTGTCAGCGAAGACTTGAGTTCATTGTCCTTGAACGCACGCCCTTGCGAGGTCATTTCACGCAGACTGAGCGAGGCGGCTTCAGCGGCGTGGCTCAAGGCTTCGTCCAGCCCTGCCGTGGCCTCTTTCAAGCCACCTTTAAGTTCGCTGCCACAAGCGGTCAACGCACGAATGACGTCGCGGGCGTCAGCCAACGGTACCCGCCGTTCATGCAGAATACGCGCGGTCAATTCGCGTACGCGTTCATGCAAATCGGGGGGGGCTGCCGCTGTGACCGCATCGGCGGCTTCCGCCTGCCATTGCAGAAGCAGGGGCGTCTCTGGAATACTGGGGGCTGTATCGGGAGTTGGAGATGAAGCTTGCATGGTGATGTCCTCGCGCTCAAGATCGGTCGGACTCGACCGATGACAGTCTCACTATAGTTCAGATCACGCACGATGAAATCCGTCCGACTTGCCCTCGCCTGCCTGTTCCTCATCAGCCCGCTGGCGCACGCCAGCGAGGTGGCTGACACCACGGAAATCCCGATGCTGGCAGTGAGCCTGGTCGGCAGCCCTTACCGCTTCGGCGGTGCGTCGCCCGAGACCGGTTTCGACTGTAGCGGCTTGGTCAATTATGTTTTCGGTCAGGCAGCTGGCTTGCGCCTGCCGCGCGAAAGCCTGGCGATCAGCCAGATGGCGCACACCATCGAACCGCAGCACTTGCAGTCTGGCGATTTGGTGTTTTTCAATACGCTCGACCGGGCGTTTTCACATGTCGGGATCTATCTCGGCGACGACCGTTTCGTCCATGCCAGCAGTAGCCGCAGTGGTCAGGTCATGGTGTCGAACATGGCAACTGACTACTGGCGCAGCCGCTTTGATGGCGCACGTCGGCTGCCGGTTTCCAGCCCAATAGAGTCTGGCGAATAAACTGCCTGACAACCAGCAGTCTTTTTTTTAAAATACTATTGATAACCGTTCTCATTTACAGTATCGTCCAAGCTTCGATCATTAGTTGTGAGACATTCCCATGGTTTCAATTCGATTAGTGGCTGCATTGCTGGCTGCCGCGACAGCCCTGCCCGCACTGGCGGAAGAAGTGGTGGTGTATTCCGCGCGTAACGAGCAGCTCATCAAGCCGCTGTTTGATGCCTACACCCGCGAAACGGGTGTGGCAGTCAAATTCATTACCGACAAAGAAGGCCCGCTGATGGCGCGCCTGAAAGCCGAGGGCAAGAACACCCCGGCGGATGTACTGCTGACGGTAGACGCTGGCAATCTGTGGCAGGCTTCCGACGAGGGTCTGCTGCGCCCGATCAAATCGAGCGTACTGAACACCAATGTACCGAAGCATCTGCGCGACCCGGACGGCGAATGGTTTGGCCTCTCGGTACGCGCACGCACCATCGTCTACAACACCAGCAAAGTGAAGCCTGCCGACCTCTCCACCTACGAGAATCTGGCGAACCCGAAATGGAAAGGCCGCCTCTGCCTGCGCACATCGAAAAAGGTCTACAACCAGAGCCTGGTCGCCATGATGATGACCGAATACGGTGAAGGCAAAACCGAAGACATGGTTGAAGCCTGGGTCAACAATCTCGCGACCTCGCCTTTCCCCGACGACACCAAAGCGATGGAAGCCGTGGCAGCAGGCCAATGCGATGTCACATTGGTCAACACCTATTATTTTGGCCGCCTGATGGAAAAGCAGCCGACGCTGCCACTGGCGATTTTCTGGCCCAACCAGAACCTGAAAAACAAAGCCGCTGGCGTTCACGTCAACGTATCCGGTGCGGGCGTCACCCTGCACGCGAAAAACCCCGCAGGCGCGCAAAGGCTGATCGAATGGCTGTCGTCCGAGAAGGCGCAGAACCTCTTCGCTGACGTCAATCTGGAGTATCCGGTCAATCCTAAAGTCGCACCGGATAAAACCGTGGCGGCCTGGGGTAGCTTCAAGCAAAACCTCATCAACGTGAAAGAAGCTGGCAGCCTGCAAACCAAAGCCGTAAAATTGATGGATCGTGCAGGCTACAAGTAATCCTGAAAACCGTGTCTGACTCCTTCGCCGACTCGTCAAAAACGCCCTCAGCGGGCGTTTTTGTTTTTCCCCGCTGGGTGCGTCCCAGCGGCTGGACGGTGTTTGCTCTGTTGATGGCGGGACTCGTGCTGGTGCCGGTGGTGGTGACGTTCTCATCGTTTGCGCAGGTGGAGGGCGATATCCTCGCACACCTCACCGAGTTCGTGCTACCCGAACTGATCGGCAACACGGTCTGGCTGATTGCGGGCGTGGGACTGGGCGTCAGCGTGCTCGGCGTGTCACTGGCCTGGCTGGTGGCCATGTGCGAATTTCCCGGTCGCCGCCTGTTTGACTGGGCGCTGCTGTTGCCATTGGCGCTCCCCGCCTACGTGACTGCCTTTGTCGCGATCGGTCTGCTCGATTTCACGGGTCCACTGCAAACCTGGCTGCGTGAGGGCTGGGGCATTACCGGACTGCCCGAGATCCGCTCACGCGGCGGCGTCATTCTGGTGATGTCGCTGGCGCTGTACCCGTATGTGTATCTCATCGCCAAAAATGCGTTCGCCACCCAGGGTGCGATCGCACTCGAAGCGGCACAATCGCTTGGCCTCTCCCGCACATGCGGCTTTTTTCGGGTAGCGCTACCGATGGCACGCCCCTGGATCGCGGCCGGCATGATGCTAGCGCTGATGGAAACTCTGGCCGATTTCGGCACGATGGCCATCTTCAACTACGACACGTTCACCACCGCAATTTATAAAGCCTGGTACAGCCTGTTTTCACTTGCCGCTGCCGCGCAGCTCGCCTCGATCCTGATCCTGTTTGTGCTGGTGGCGGTCGTGTTCGAGCAGCGCTCACGGTCGCAAATGCGCTACGGCGCGGTCGGGCGCAGCGCCGTCACGCGTCGGCTCCGGCTGTCGCCTGCGCTGGCCATGCTGGCGTGCGGCTATGCCTTCAGCGTGCTCGCTGTCGCGTTCCTGATTCCTGTGTTCCAGCTCGCCATGTGGATGCACGAGGCCGCGCTGGCCGACCTCGACAGCCGTTACTGGGACTTTGTCTGGCATTCGCTGTTACTGGCCGGCATGGGGGCGCTCGGCGTAGTGACGGCGGCATTATTGTTGGCCTACGCAGGCCGCCAGCGCGGCGGCACTCTGATGACCTGGACGCAGCGAATCGCCACCCTCGGCTATGCATTTCCCGGTGCGGTGCTGGCCGTCGGCCTGTTCATCCCCGTTGCTGCGCTCGATAACTGGCTGATCGACACCGGACACATCTGGTTTGGCTTCAGCGGCACAGAAATCCTCAAAGGCACGCTGCTGGTGATGCTGCTGGCGTATCTGGTGCGGTTTCTTGCGGTGGGATTTGGCCCCATCGACAGCGGCCTGCACCGCATCACCCGCAACATCGACGAAGCCGCCAAAAATCTCGGTACCAGCACATCCGGACTGCTGACCCGTGTGCATCTGCCGATGCTGCGCACCAGCCTGCTCACGGCAGCGACGTTGGTGTTCGTCGATATCATGAAGGAAATGCCGATCACCCTGATGACCCGCCCGTTTGGCTGGGACACGCTGGCCGTGCGCGTATTCGAGATGACTTCGGAAGGCGAATGGGAACGCGCCGCCCTGCCCTCCCTGGCGATTGTGGTTGCCGGTATCATCCCCATCATCCTGATGTCCTGGCGTGGAGCGCGTTCGCATGGCTGAGCTGGTTCTTGATTCGGTATCGCAGTCTTACGGCAAGCGGCAGATTATTACCGACCTCAGCTTTACCCTGCCCGAAGGCGCGATCGGCTGCCTGCTCGGCCCTTCGGGCTGCGGGAAAACCACCGCGTTGCGCTGCATTTCGGGATTCGAGCCCATTCAGTCCGGCAGCATCCACATCGATGGCGACCTCGTCAGCCGCCCCGGCTGGATGCTCTCGGCGGAAAAACGCCGCGTCGGCATGGTGTTTCAGGACTACGCGCTGTTTCCCCATCTCACCGTCGCCGCCAACGTCGGCTTCGGCCTGCGCGACACTGCGCGCGCCGACCGCGACGCTCGCGTAGCCGAACTGCTCGCACTCGTCGGTCTGGCCGCGCACGCTAATCAGTACCCCCACCAATTGTCAGGCGGCCAGCAACAGCGTGTGGCGCTAGCGCGCGCATTGGCACCGCGCCCGCGCCTGATCTTGATGGACGAGCCTTTTTCCAATCTGGACGTCGAGCTGCGCGAGCGCCTGTCGCTTGAAGTGCGCGACATTCTCAAGCGTGAAGCCACCACCGCGCTCATCGTCACCCACGACCAGCACGAAGCCTTTGCACTGGCCGACTGGGTAGGCGTGATGCACGAAGGCCGTATCCAGCAATGGGACGCGCCATACACGCTGTATCACGAACCGGTGAACCGCTTTGTCGCGGACTTTGTCGGCCAGGGCGCCTTGCTCACTGGCGAAGTCATCAACGACCATCAGGTTGAAATCGAGCTCGGCGTACTGAATGGCCATATCCCGGTCGAATGTGACGCCAGCGGCTGCGACGAGTGCGTGCGTAATTGCCACGTTGATGTGCTTCTGCGACCGGACGATATCGTTCACGACGACGACAGCCTGCTGCTGGCCGAAGTTGAAAACAAGGCCTTTCGCGGTGCGGAGTTTCTCTACACACTCAAGCTGCCAAGTGGTCAGCGCGCGCTCTCGCTCGTGCCCTCGCACCACAACCACGCCATCGGCGAGCGCATCGGCATCAAACTCGCCGTCGACCACGTCATCGCCTTTCGCCGCGACTAGGTCAACACCATGACACGCAGGTCGCTCCGCAACCCCCTGTTCAACGTCGGCCTCGGATTCGTCATAACACTGCTGCTGATGCTGGCTGTGATCGCACTCGGCGTGAGCCAGATGAAACAGATCAACACCGAGCTCGCACAAGTGGTGGAGGTCAATAACGTCAAAGCCCGCCTCGCCTCGAATATGCGCGACAGCCTGCGGGATCGCGCCATCATCATGCACAACATCGTGGTCTCGATCGATCCCTGGGAAAAAGACCAGCTGTTTCTGAAGTTTCTGGCACACGGTGAGCGTTACACCAAAGATCGCGATCAGTTAAGCCAGCTCCTGAAAACACACGAAGAGCGCGAGCTGCTGGACGATCTCGACCATATCACCAACGACAATCAACCCATCATGCTGTCGGTCGTTGATGCAGCGCTCGATGCCAACAATTATGGCGCGCTGACCGAACTGCAGGATAAAGCCATCCCGCTCCAATATCTGCTGGTCGGTGCCCTCGACAAAATGACCACGGTACAGCATCGCAACAATGAAACAGCACTGAAAAACACCTACGCCGCCTACCAATCGACACGCGCATTGATGTTGTCGCTCGGGTTGGCTGCCGCAGCGCTGGGGGCATTCATCGCCTGGCTGGTCAGTCGCCATGCACTGCGCCAGACGCGCCTGCTCGAAAACGAAAAACTGAAATTTCAAACCCTGTTCGAAAGCAACTCTGACGCAGTAGTCATCCTCGATGAACGGGGTTTCACGGACTGCAACGCCGCCACGCTGGAACTGTTCAGAATGCAATCCGTTGAGGCGTTCCTGCAAACCCCCATTACGCAATTGGGTGCCCCCCAACAGGCGAACGGCCTGTCAGCTTTTGACCATGCAAAACAGGCCATCGCTCAAGCGTACGAGAAGGGACATGCCCAGATCGACTGGATTGGGCGTCGCAACGACGGTAGTGGTTTTCACGCCGAAATCTCACTCCATGCCATGCAGCTTGAGGGTCGTCCCGTGATTCAGGCCATCATGCATGATGTATCTGAGCGTCGTGCGGTAGAAGTGGCACAAGACGCGGCGCGGCAAGCCGAACTTGAAGCTGCCCGCGCCAAATCAGACTTTGTCGCGAACGTCAGCCACGAAATCCGCACGCCGATGCACGGCATACTCGGCATGAGCGAGTTGCTGTTGCAATCACCGCTCAACGCCACCCAACACGACTATGTCAGCACGCTCAAACAATCCGCTGACAACCTGCTCGGCATCATTAACGACATCCTCGATTTTTCGAAAATCGAAGCCGGCAAGCTTCAGCTTGAATCCATTGCGTTTTCGCCCGCCGAACTGGTTCAGGGTGTGGTTAACCTGTTTGAGAGTCGCGCGCAGCAGCGCGGCATTCAACTCAGTGCGCGCATTGTCGGCGACCAACCGCCCGCTTTGCTCGGCGACCCCACCCGGATCCGCCAGGTGCTGTTGAATCTGGTGGATAACGCGATCAAGTTTACCGAGCACGGCACGATCACCCTGCAAGCCGAATTCGCTGTGAATGCCGAGGCAGTCGAATGCCACTGGTCGGTGCGTGACAGCGGTATTGGCATCGACGCAGCTACCCAGCCCAAACTATTTCGGGCGTTTTCGCAAGCCGATGCGTCCACCACCCGGCGCTTCGGTGGAACCGGTCTGGGACTAGCGATCAGCAGCCAGATTGCACAATTGATGGGCGGCACACTCAGCGTCACCAGCCAGCCCGGAGAAGGCAGTTGCTTTACGCTGACGCTCCGTTTGCCGCGTACCGAACTTCCTGCCGCACCGACACAGACAAGCACGCCTCCCCGACTACAGGGTCACGTTCTGGTGGTGGAAGACCACCCCGTCAATCAGAAAGTCTTGCTGGCTCAACTGGAAACCATGGGGCTGATGACTACACTGGCGCACAATGGCCGCGAGGCGCTCGCCATGCTCGCCTCCGCTCCCTGCGATCTGGTGCTGATGGATTGGCAGATGCCCGAAATGGACGGCCTCGAAACCACGCGGCGCATCCGCGACACCCCGACCGGTCGCCGCCTGCCGATCATCGCCCTCACCGCCAATAGCAGCCCGGGCTTCCGTGAGGCTTGTCTTGCAGCGGGGGCATACGACTACCTCAGCAAACCCTATACCGGTGACGCGCTCGCCGCACTGCTCGCACAATGGCTGCCTGCGGCCACGGTGCCGATGCTGGATCGCGCCCTGCTCCACGCACGCTATCCGGACAACGCTGCGTTGGTAGACGAACTGGCTGGGTTGTTTGAATCGACTACCCGCACCAGTCTCCTCGCGCTTGCAAACAGCCTCGCCACAGGCGATGCCCTAGCGTGCGCACGGGAAGCCCATGCGCTCAAAGGCGCAGCCGCCTCCGTTCAAGCCACTCCCATCCAGGCGCTGGCGGCACGCATCGAACAACACGCGCGCGAGCAGCAGCTCGACGCAGCCAGGCAAGTTCTGGCTGAATTGACGGCCCTGTTCACGCAGTCTTTCCCGCTTGACCCAGCGCACGATTGACGCCCGGACGTCGATGCGTAGCATGTCATCATGACATTTTCAGGAGCCGAGCCATGTTGCGTATTGTCCCGCTGATCTTCACGCTGGCCTGGATGAGCTTTGCTCACGCCGCCGACACTCCCGCGAAACCTGCCCCAGCGAAGCCTGCTGCCCCCATCCAGACCGCCCCGCCAGCAGGCTGGCTTGGCAGCACGGCCACCCCCTACGGCCCGGTGCTGATCCAGCAGGCAGCGCCGCCGCCGTATCGCGACTACCAGATGAACCGCATTCTCAGCGCGGAAGACAAGAAACGCTGGATGCAAATGGCCATGCCCATGATGGGCAACATGATGAAGATGGACGCCCGCGAGGCGATGAATTACTTCGCCGTCAAATACAAGGTCAAACCCGGCATCAAATTTGACGAAGTTGTTGAGTCCATGATGCTGCGCGCGAACCAGGTCAATCTCAAATTTGTCGGCAGCAATTTGATGTGGAAAGATTTCAAGGCTGTACTCGGCGACGAAGTCGCGCCGCGCGTGGAAGCGTTCAGCTTCTGCGATATTGCCGTGGGGCGTGACTTGCTGCGCGTCATTCCCGAAATGGCGGTGTTTCTGCCCTGCCGCATTACCGTGATGGAAGACGCGGACAAAAATATCTGGGTGATGACGCTCGACTGGGATGTGCTGTGGCTCGACAAGGCCAACAACAACATGGGGGTCACACCCGAGCTGCGCAAAGGCGCGATCGAGATTCGCAACAAGCTCGACAGCGTGATGCGCGCGGGTGCCAATGGCGAGCTTTGAGGCAATAGTGTGACGTCATCGCCTTTCGCCCACGCGGCGGCGCTGGAAACCCCATTCGCCGACGGGCTCGCGTCCATGCTGGCGACGCATTCCGGGCTGGGAGTTTATATCCTCGTGCTCGCCAACGCAGCCTACGACGCCGATTTGTGGGCACAACTCGCCCCAGCGCTCGCCACCCGCCACCACGCTCATGCTGAGACGCTCACTGCGGCGCTCCGACAGGGTCAGACCTTGACTGAGCCTGAAGACGACCTGATGGTCTTCCTCAAACTCAATCTGCTGGGATTTGACCGTATCGAGCGCGTGCAACACCGCCCACTCGCCCCCTGGCTCGCGTCATTCAACGCCATTCGCGCGCTGCGTCCTCCGCGCGTCAGCGGCACCGCATTCAACTCGCTACTGAGCCCGTTCGACGCCGCAGGTTTTCATTTCAACAAGCCTTTTCTGGACAAGGAAATCTTCTGGCAAGGCACACTCGG
>JBEBIA010000020.1:0-44904 GCA_040080645.1 Thiobacillus sp. | reverse complement strand
CCCCCCCCCCCCCCCCCCCGAAGTCAATCACGCAATCGTAAATCTCAGGCTGCGCGTTTCCAGTCCATGCCGGTGGCAGCCTCATTGCCGGTGATGAGCGGGTCAGGCGCTGGATAAGCGGAGGAAATATCTGATTGGTCTGCACGCTTGGCACTCACGTTAAAGCGCTCGGCAAAGATCGCATCACAACCCACGGTTGTCCGACCCGCATGGCTCTCCATGCGGACATGTGATTTGTACAAAAGACTCCCCCTGTTTATTGATCCCGAGTGTTGCGCACGGGTGTTCCGGGACTGTGACTTGCTGACTTGCCGCCTGTCTATACAACTTTAGTTGTAGTTGCGCATAACCAGTTGATTACACGGAGAGATATTTTTGTGTTTGACTGAATTCCTTGCCACAAGGTGTCCAATAACTTTACGCAATTGTTAAACCGCTGGTGATTCATGGATGACTGTCGTGTGTATTCGCCACAGCCACCTGTCCAGGTGGCGGGTTTCAATCAGAGCGGGTGGCGGTTTTGGATTGGAATCGCTGGCGGGTTTGAACTGGAACAGGTGGCGGGTTTGGATCAGAATGACTGGCTTGTTTTCACTGGAATACGCAATAACTACGAATCTTCCTGTGGTCATGACGCCAAGTGAGATGGCGAAATTGATTGGTGTTGTTTATCGCGACACTGGCAGGATTGAACAGCTTGACGGGATGTATCCAGGAATTTCTGCGAAGATCGTGCCGAATCATGACTACTATTTAGTTCCAGATGATTGGTTCATAGAGCCCATTCAACTTGATGAGTTCGAGCATATCGAACTGATGCGCCTTGGGGTTAAGCAGATACCAGATTTCGTAACCTATCTCAGGTGTCTTTCGGAGCTTCACAAGCGACGACGCAAGTACTCAATGATCCTTTCCGCGCAGCCAATGCCAACGATGGTTCAAGTATCGCCGCGTGCGCTAGTTGAGTATGGCCGTCTTGATGCGGAGGCGCTCGCATCATGGCTTACGTGGCGAAAGTTTTTCTACGATCTTGACAATCGTTCTGCACAAGAAACTGGTTATCTTTTTGAACCTGTACTTGCGGCTGCTATTGGTGGTGAACCAAAGAGTGCGCGAGCCAAAGTTGTAAAACGCACGGAGGATCACAGCAAAGGCCGTCAGGTCGATTGCTGGAAGATCAGGCCGGACGGCAAGCCACTTGCTTATGAGTTCAAGCTTCGCGTGACTATTGCTGCAAGTGGGCAAGGTAGATTCGGTGAAGAGCTTCAGTTTGCGGAGGACTGCGCAAACTCGGGTGCTATTCCTGTGCTCGTTGTCCTTGATCCCACACCAAACCCTAGACTTCGCGACCTACAAGCTGAGTTCGAGGCAAAGGGTGGACACGCGTACATCGGAGATGCCGCATGGACACATCTCGAAGAAGAAGCTGGCGGCATCATGGCAACATTCATCGAGCGGTATGTACGGACACCAATTTCTGCAATTTCCGCATTCGAAGTGGATGGAGACACAGATCGAAAGCGGCTTAGGTTGCTCGACCTTGAAGCACGTATGGTCGAAGGTGATATCGTCTTCAAAATCGGAAATTACGAGCGGTTGATAGCGCGGGTCGAAGATGCGAGCCTTTCGGATGAGGGATCAAGGCTGAATGATGAATAGTTTGTTGAGAACCGCATGCATATTCCATTGGCAAGTGTTTCCCAACTCAAACATCAAGTGTCTGCTTTCCCAACCAGCCAACTTCCACTTAGGGTCGATTGCAGCCAGCCCAGGAGCCAAAGGGGTCAGCTTCGAGTTTCATTTTGAGCAACAGCACGGGGTCTTTCAATATCACATTAGGGCACTTCTATAAATCCCCCGATCCCGTTACGCTTCCGTCATGCAAACGAGCCTGTTTGATCTTGAGAACCGCTACGCCAGTTTGAGCGAAGCGGGCGATCCCCTTGAACGGCTCAATGCCGTTATTGACTGGGAAATCTTCCGCCCCATCCTTGAACGTATCGATATCAAGGAACGCAAGACCGCAGCCGGACGCAAACCCACCTGCCGCATCCTCATGTTCAAGCTGCTCATCTTGCAGCGCCTGCACAACCTCTCCGACGAGCGTTTGCAATTTCAAGTCACGGATCGCTTATCCTTCATGCGCTTCCTCGGACTCGAACTATCCGGCGACGTGCCCGATGCCCGCACCGTCTGGGCATTCCGCGAAGCACTCAAAGAACACCAACTGGTCGCCCCCCTGTTCGAGCGCTTGAATCAGGCACTGGCCGACCTCGGCGTTGAACTCAAGAGCGGACAAATCATCGACGCCACCTTCGTTCCCGTGCCGGTCCAGCGCAACGGACGCGAAGACAACGCCCTCATCAAACAGGATGCCGTCCCCATCGACTGGGGCAAGACACCGGCCAAACTCGCGCAGAAAGACATCGACGCACGCTGGGTCAAGAAAGGCGGGCAGAACCATTACGGTTACAAGAACCACATCAACATCGACCGCGCCACCAAACTCATCGCGGCGCACGCCACCACGCCTGCCCACATTCACGACAGCCAGATATTCGATGCCGTACTGCGTCCGGAGGACGAAGGCGGCAAGGAGGTCTGGGCAGATAGTGCGTACCGTTCGGACGAACAGGAACACAGTCTGAAAGACAGTCAGCACGAGAGCCAGATACACGAGCGAGCCTATCGCAACAAACCGCTGACCGAAGCGCAGGAACTTTCCAACACAGATAAATCACGGATACGTGCGCGGGTCGAGCATGGATGTGGCGACCTCGCGCAATATGTCTTTGGGGCGATGGAAAATGACATGGGCGGCATCTACTTGCGCAGCATAGGCGCTGCGCGTGCGGCGGTCGGTGTGGGTCTGATAAATCTGACTTACAACCTCAAACGTATTGAGACGCTGATTCGTTTGAAGGTGTTCGGCTTCAAGAGGCTAGCTGCGCCCGAAATGCGGGGAATCACATGAAATCGGGCGGAATATCAGCCGTAACGAGTATATGGCATGCAAAAAATAGGCAGAAATCTCACCCCCCCGTCCGAAAATCTCAAGACATGAAACTCGACCGGGAAATGTTGACGATTAAACGCGATTTATAGAAGTGCCCATTAGAGAGCCTTCATAAATCCTGGACAAGCTCTAAGCCGCCTGCGCCAGCGTGAAATCGACACGCACCTTGTCGAACGGGCACACGATCTTTCCGCTCTCGGTTTTTTCCAGTAGCCCGGTTTCCAGCAGGGCATGCACATCGCGGTGCACGGATTTGACGTCGCGCGCCAGTCTGCGTGCAAGTTCACGCAGGCTTATTTCGCCGGCACCGCTCATGGCTTCCAGCACGCCCCAGCGCTTGGGGCTGATTTCGGAGAACAGCAGTTCGGGGCTGGCGTAGCTGAAGGTGAACTGCTGGGCACGCCCGGATTTTGCGGCCTGGCGTATGCCGTTTGCACCCGCCCTGAGCGCGGCTTTCCAATCCGGATTGATTTCGATGACGGCGGTTTTCATTCAACTCTCCTTTCAACTTCTGCCATGAAATCGTCCAGCAGCTGATCGATGGAAACGAAGCGGTAAGCTGACTCTTTTCCATCCAGATGCTTGTGATCGCCCTTGCCGCGCTCATTGTCGTAACCGACAAGGCGCTTCCCGTTCAGGATGTACACCAGTCGATACTTGAAAGCGTGGTCGCAAGGCGGCACCGGGCAGGGCAGCTTCCAGATTTTCATTTCGACCAGCCCACCGTTGGGCAAGCGCTGACGGTGCTGCTTGAGCAGTTCGGCCTTCATGTTGGCATTCTTGACAACAAATCAGGGGAAGTCAAGCTGTCGGATGTATGGGGTCGGCAAACCCGACGGCCGCCCAACCTTCCGTATTCAGATGGCAGCTTTGAAGCACACAAGAAACGCTGGCGCAGACTGGCCGGAACTTCCGCAATGGGCGAATTGCAGTCAGCCCGCTTTCAACACGGCAGACCCTCAAACACCGGGCTGCAGGGTATCGCTTATTCAACTGTAGATTTCGGATACCCTTTATATTGGGGTAGCGCGACTGGCAGCCGTCGCGCGTGGCCAAACGCGATTGCAAAAGCACCCGCAGGCTGATGAGCGCCACGGCGTTGGCGCGACACAGTCGAACAAATTCAGCATGGTTTTTATGGTGGGTGCGCCCGCCGCGATCAAAAGTACATCTTGCCACCGCCGCACTTGTTTGGCACTGTGCGTGCCATGACTGACAAGCCGATTCCCCCCGCCGACCGTTTCCAGATTGCTGCCTGGCTGATGATGGCCGGCGCGCTGTTGCTGGCGCTGCGTCTGCATTTGCTGCCTGCGCTGCTGGCGGGTTTGCTGGTGGTGCAGCTGGTGCATCTGCTCGCGCCGCGTTTCGTGATCGGGCGGCTTGATCATCTCTGGTCGAAGGTGCTGGTGGTGTCGCTGATCACGCTGGTGGTGCTGGGCGCGCTGGGTGGGGTGACGGCGGGCGTGGTGCTGTATCTGCGCACCGAAGGCGGGCTGGCCGGGCTGCTGACCAAGATGGCCGAGATTATCGAAAATTCGCGCGAGCTGCTGCCTGCCTGGGCGGCGGTCTGGCTGCCGCAGGGCGACGAGTCGGTGATTCGCGCCGGAATGGTGGAATGGCTGCGCGTCCATGCAGCGGATCTGCGCAAGCTCGGCGGCAATGCCGGGCGAGCCTTGCTGCTGGTGATCATTGGCATGATCATCGGCAGCTTCATTGCGCTGCGCGAAGCGCGCCCGCATCTGACGCTGGCTCCGTTAGCGCAGGCGATGAGCGAACGGGTCGATCGTCTGAGCGAAGCGTTTCGCCGCGTGGTGTTTGCGCAGGTGCGTATCTCGGCACTGAATTCGATTCTCACCGGGATTTATCTGCTGGTGGTGCTGCCCGCACTCGGTGTCAGCCTGCCGTTTACCAAGACGATGATCGTGGTGACTTTTGTCGTCGGCCTGCTGCCGGTGTTGGGCAATCTCATTTCCAATACCGTCATCGTCATTATTTCGCTGTCGCATTCGCTACAGGCGGCGGCGGGGTCGTTGTTGTTTCTGGTGGTCATCCACAAACTCGAATATTTCGTGAATGCCCGTATCATCGGGGAACAGATCAAGGCGCGTGCCTGGGAGCTGCTCATCGCCATGGTGACGATGGAAGCGGCATTCGGCGTGCAGGGTGTGATCGCCGCGCCGATCATTTACGCGTACGTCAAAAAAGAACTGTCCGACAGGGAGCTGATTTAATGAGCCAAGAAACCGAATCGCTGGTGATCACTGCCAGCGGCGAAGACAAGATCGGTCTGGTCGAAGCCTTCACCCGCCGCATCAACGAATCCGGCTGCAATATCGAAGAGTCGCGTATGGCCGCACTCGGCGGGCGCTTCGCGCTGTTGATGCGCGTAACCGGCAGCTGGGACGCACTGGCCAAACTCGAATCGCGCCTGAGCGCAGCGGGCGAGGAGATCGGGCTGGCGATCATTCATCAGCGCACCCGCGCCACCCGCGCCGATGTCCCGCTGATCCCCTACACCGTGGAAGTGGCCGCGCTCGACCAGCCCGGCATCGTCAACAGCCTGGCGAATTTCTTTGCCAAGCTCCACATCAACATCGAAACGCTCGATACCGAAACCTACCCCGCGCCGCACACCGGCTCTCCCATGTTCGCGGTGCGCATGACGCTGGGCATCCCAGCTACCGCGCACATCGCCACTTTGCGCGGCGATTTCCTGGATTATTGCGACGGCCAGAATCTCGATGCCACGTTTGAACCCATCCGCATGTAGAAAAAAGCCATGCCCAGCCTGCTCATCATTGCCCACGGCAGCCGCCGTGCGGCGTCCAACGACGAAGTCCGCGCACTCGCCGATATCGTTCGCGCCCAATCCGGCAGCGCATACGATCATGTCGAGGCCGCGTTTCTCGAGCTGGCAGAGCCGGATATTCCCGGCGGCCTCACCGCGCTGGCACAGCGGGGTGCCACCGACATCGTTGCGTTTCCGTATTTTCTCGCAGCAGGCACCCACGTGGCGCAAGACATCCCGGAAGCCATTGGTATTTTTACTGCGGCTCATCCGCATGTTGCCGTGCGCATGACGGCACACCTTGGCGCATCGGCTGCGCTGCCTGCCGCCATCCTGGGCGTAGCTGCCTGATTGAGTTTGCCCTGTCAGGGGCTTTGGATGTCTTTGTTTTCCAGTTCGATATAAAACATCGGGATCACCGCCTCAGTCGGTGATTTGGTCGGCTGCGTGCGCTCGAGCATCGCCTGGACACGCGCCGCTTTCAGCGCCGTCTGGTCGATGATTTCGGGATACAGCCGACAGTGCTTTTCAAGCGCCGCTGCTTGCTGACACGCCGCCACTTCCAGTGCGGCGCGGGTGGCGAGATCCAGGTGCGGCCATTGCAGCATCCACGGAGCCTGCCAGGCGTGATAATCATGCAGCAGCCGTGCGTGTGCGGCGTCCAGCGCCCTTGTCGCCACAAATAAAGGCGGAAACGCCTCGGCTTCCAGCACCCGCCCCGCCAGCTCCGCGCCGCCTTTCAGCGTATGCAAACCCAGCCCGGTGCCGTCGTCGGATCGACGAAACCACTGCGCAACCCCACTCGCATGGCTGTTGATATGGCGTGTGAGATACGCGCCCGCCGACTCGGTGAGTTGGGCGATGGCGTGGCTGCGAAACTGCTCGTGCGCAGCCATCCCGGCGCGCCAATCGAGCGGCGGCTTGGTATCGGTTTCGCTATCGGTGCGCACACTGTGAATCAGCGCAAGCGGGTATTCCTGCCGATCCAGTAGCCAAAGCTCAAACGCATCACGAAACTTGAACGGCAGCTCGCGATGTACCGTGCGCAGCTGCTCGTAGACCACTGCACCCATGTGTTCCAGTCGCTTGAAATCGTCGGACGGATACAGCGGACCGCGTTTGAGCCCTTTTTCTGCCGACCAGTGACCGTAGCGAATGTCGGAAATCTGGGCCCGTTTGCCTGCGCGCCCCAGACCATCGAGCAGCGCGTCGTTCGCCACATAAATATCCCACTCCACGCCATCGGTTGTCACCGCCTCGGCAGATTGATAGCGGACGATATGCATCACCCCGCGAAACGGATTGAGCAGGCGCTGGGCGTAACACTCGATTTGCATGGCGAAACTTTACCCCAAGCGTCTTGCCGCGAAAAATACTTTGTCAGGAATTCGCGGCGATGGGAGTCTGAGCCCCAGACAGCTGCGTCGAATGCCTGTGGTATCTACGACGCACTTGGCTGTAGTTATAAACGCTAGTTGACGCATCAGGGTCGTCATCGAAAAACGTCGTCGCGGGGGAGTTGAGCCATTTTTGCAGCCGGGGTTTTCCGGTGGTATCGCGTGGCCTGCGCGTGTTGTCTTATTTTTTTGTCAGGTTTGCGCACATCGCCCGACCTATGGACAGGCATCCCGCCTACGACTTGAAAGGAAACATCATGAACACCCTACGTCAAACCACTTTCGCGCTCCTCATCGGCGCATCGCTGGCCTCCGCATCAGCGTTCGCAGCCAGCAGCTGGGACAATGTCCCTAACGGTGACATCCACTCCTACCCGGCGTCGACCGCTAGCACCGCATTCAGCGGCCACTTCAGCGCCCCGCTCAGCTTCGCCATGCTCGACAGCGATGGCGTGCCTTCGCAAGAAGCCCTGTTCGGCTCCGCCATGGTGACGCGGATGGCGGCCGAAGCGTCGCCCTACATCGGCACCAGCGACAGCAAGCCACTCAGCTATTGGGATACAGTTCCGAATAACTGAAGCGTCACGGTCATGGCTTGATGCAATCAACTTCCCCGCTGCTGCACACTGTGTATGCATTGATGCTGACCCTGCTGGCAGGGGCGGCGCGGGGAGAGCTTGCCCTCGATGCCAGCGTGTTCCGCCTGGAAGTCGACCAGCACGGTGAAACCCAAATGGGTTCCGCCGTGCTGGTCGCGCCGGGCGTGTTGCTGACCAATTGCCATGTCGTTGCTACCAGCGGTGCCATTCGTGTATACAACGCGCGAGGCGAGCAGTGGCCGGCCGAGCGGGATGTCGGCGATACCTATCGCGATTTGTGCGTCTTGCGCGCCCCGGCTGTACGCGGCGTTCCCGCCGAGCGCACCCGCAGCGAGTCAACCATGACGGGGCTGCCGGTACATGCTGCGGGATACAGCGACGGCACGTTTCGTGTCGAAACCGGCCATATTCGCGGCCTGCACACCTGCGCCTGCGACGGCGGTAAAGTTATCCAGACCACCACCCCTTTCGAACCCGGTGCCAGCGGCGGCGGATTATTCGATAGTGACGGACGCCTGATCGGCATTCTCACGTTCAAAAACAAACTGGGCGGTGCGTATCATTTTGCGGTACCCATTGCCTGGTATCGTTTTGTTGACAGCGCAATGATCGATACCCAGGACACCCGTCAGCCGTTCTGGAAAAGCGGTCGCGACAGCGCGTTCTTTTTGAGCGCCTGCGCGCTGGGCGCAGAACGCGACTGGAAATCACTGCGCGTGCTGGCACATCGCTGGCACCTGAGTGAACCCGACAATCCGGAACCCTTGGTGGCACTGGGGAGAGCGGAGGCGGGGATGGGCGACCGCCGCTCCGCACGCGACGCCTTCGAGGCGGCGCTGCGGCGCGACTCCACCCACGCGGAGGCCGAATGGGAATTACAGAAACTCGACCTTGACTCGTCTCCGCTCGAATAAGACCTTGAAGCCATTGATGGGAAATCCAACATGACCATTCTGGTGTGGCTGCTTGCAGCGATGGCGGGGGCTTTGCTGGCGTTCCAGCTTGCCGTGTGGTGGCGGTCGCGGCAATCGCAGGGTCGCGTGGCACCCGATACGCACGCGGTGGACGGCAAAGCGGCGCACGCGCCGCTTCGGGTGTATTACTTTTACGCCGAGCACTGCGGCGCGTGTCGCGCAACGACGATGCTGGTCGGGCAGTTACGCGCCGAGCATCCCCATCTCATCGCGCTGGACATCCACGAAGTGCCCGAGTTGGCGCGTGCGTTCGGGGTAGTCGCCACGCCCAGCTTTTATCAGGTCATCGATGGGGTCATCCGGCGTGTTCGAATCGGTGGCGTGAATGCGTCGCAGCTTCGCGCGCTATTGGCCAACGACTGATTTCTTACGCGGGGTTAAATTCCGCCTCTTTTCCGGCTTCAGATATCGCCGCCCGTGCCGACTCTTCTTCCGTTAAGCGTTTAATCACCCGGGGGAACACAACGTGCTGAGTCGAATCATGGGAAAACTGGCGGGCAAGCCAGAGGCTGAAGTGGCCGAGGTGCGCCGCGCCACGTTATCTGACATCAGCACGACGCCCTCGGTCACAACCCCGGTCAAGCCAAAATCCGATTCGGTCATGCGCCGCGAAGCGATGCTCGGGCGCGACCAGAAAATTGTCGCCTACACGCTCATGCTGCGCGCTCAGGCTGCGGCCTTGTCCGGCACAACACGGGCGCAGGATGAAATCCTGCTGGGCAGCCTGGCGCGCCTGGATCTGGCGCGGGTACTCGGCCAGCGCGGCGCGTTTATACCGGTTTCGCCCGCTTCACTCGATTTACCGCAAATCACCGCCTGGCCGGTCGCCGGGATTGTCTGGCTGTTACAAGACACGACCCCCCCCGATGCCGCAGCGATCAGCCGGGTGGAGGCACTCAAGCGCGATGGCTCGCGCTTTGCCATAGACGCCGACACTGCGCTGAATGCCGACTGGGCACCGCTGGTGGCGCTGGCCGATTATGTGCTGGTCGATGTCGGCAACGAAGACATTGCCGCGATCACCACCCTGATGGCTGCGGTGTCCCGGCTCACAAAAGAAGCCCGCTTTGTGGCAACCCACGTGCCATCGCTGGAAATTTTTCATGCCTGCCACAAACTGCAATTCACGCTGTTCATGGGGCCGTTCATCACGCGCCGCGAAACCCTCGACAGCCCGCCGATGGGCCCCTCGCGCGCCAAGGTTCTCGATCTGATGAACCGGGTGCGCGCCGGTGCCGAGCAAAACGATCTAGCCACGCATTTTCGCCATGATCCGGCGCTGTCGGTGCGGCTGCTGCGCTATGTCAATTCGCCCGGCATGGGGCTGATGAGCAAGATCGGCGGGATCGAGCAGGCGCTAATGGTGATGGGGCAAGACAAACTCTACCGCTGGCTGACGCTGATTTTGTTTACCGGCGGCCAGGCGCAGGCGCTCGACAATGCCGTGCTGGAAAACGCATTGCTGCGAGGTCGGCTGGCCGAACAGCTGGCGGGCAAAGCGCTGTTTGCCAAGGCGCGCGACGAAATTTTTGTCGCCGGGCTGTTTTCGCTGCTCGACGTGGTGATGCGCGTGCCGATGGAAACGGTATTGAAACAAGTGCCGCTACCCGCCGAAATCACCGAAGCCATCCTCAACCAGCGTGGCCCCTACGCGCCTTATCTCACCCTGGCCATCGCCTGCGAGCAGGACGACCAGACCGCAATAGAAACCCTCGCCGCACAAATCGGTCGCGAGGTCGCCGACATCAACACGGCCCACATGGAAGCCCTGGTGTGGGTACAGGAGATCGGCGAAGTATGATCGCGGCATGGCTGCTTCCTGCTGGTTCGTCTATCTCGTTCGCTGCGCCGACGGCACGCTCTACACCGGCATCACCACCGATCTGACACGCCGCGTGGCCGAGCACAACGGCGAGAGCGGATTGGGCGCGCGCTATACCCGCAGCCGCCGCCCGGTAACGCTGGTGTACGCCGAGCCTGCTACCAGCCGCGCCACGGCTGCGCAGCGTGAGGCCGCCATCAAGCGGCTGCCGTGCGCGCGCAAACAGTTACTGCTCAACGCGTATGCAGATTCCGATTCGATGCCATAACATCCCACCCCGATTCGGCATCGTCCGCCATCCATCAAGCCGACGACGCCCGACACCCCGCCCGCGCTAAGATGCGGGCATGACGCATCCTTACGCCGCCCTCACGCCCGACACCCTGCTGGATGCCCTAGACAGCACCGGCCTCAAGGCCGATGGCCGTCTGCTGGCGCTCAACAGCTACGAAAACCGTGTCTACCAAATGGGCGTCGAAGATGCGCCCCCGGTCGTCGTCAAGTTTTATCGCCCCGAACGCTGGAGCGACGCTCAAATCCTCGAAGAACATGCTTTCGTCGCCGAACTGGCCGAACGTGAAATCCCCGTCGTCGCGCCGCTCCTGCTCAATGGCACCAGCCTGAATACGCACGCGGGATTCCGCTTCACCGTGTTTCCCAAGCAGGGCGGACGCTCGCCTGAGTTCGACCGCCCGGGCACGCTGGAATGGATGGGGCGCTTTCTCGGTCGTATCCATGCTATCGGTGCGCAGGCACCGTTCGCTCATCGGCCTGCACTCGACATCCACACCTTTGGCGATCAATCGCGTGATTTTCTGCGTGACGGCGACTGGTTACCGCCCGATCTCGCGCCGGCGTGGAACAGCGTGATCGACCACGCGATCGATCAGGTCACGCACTGCTTCACGCGTGCGGGTGCGGTACGCACGCTGCGCCTGCACGGCGACTGCCATCCCGGCAATGTGCTGTGGACGGACGACGGCCCGCACTTCGTCGATTTCGACGACAGCCGCACGGGCCCGGCGATACAGGACCTATGGATGCTGCTGTCCGGCGAGCGCGACGAACAGCAGGCGCAAATGAATGAAATCCTCAAAGGCTACGAAGACTTTGCCGAATTCGACCCGCGCGAACTGCACCTGATCGAAGCCCTGCGTACTTTGCGATTGATTCACTACGCCGCCTGGCTCGCCCGCCGCTGGGACGACCCGGCTTTTCCCGCCGCGTTTCCGTGGTTCAATACCCAGCAGTACTGGCAGGCGCGGATACTCGAACTGCGCGAGCAGATCGCGCTGATGGACGAGCCGCCGCTGATTTGTTGAACATTTTTTATTCGCTTTCGCATGAATTCACCCGCATCCAAACCCTGCCCCTTCTGCGTGCTCGATCCCAAACGCATCCTCGCCGAAGACGATCTCGCCGTGGTCTACAAAGACGGCTTTCCCGTCTCGCCCGGCCACACCGTCATCATCCCGCGCCGCCATGTCGCCACGCTGTTTGACGCCAGCGACATCGAGCAAACTGCGCTGCTGAAAGCACTGGCGCACGCCAAAACGATTCTCGATCAACTCCACCAGCCCGACGGCTATAACATCGGCATCAACCAGGGTCAGGCGGGCGGGCAGTCGGTGCCGCATGTGCATATTCACCTGATCCCGCGCTATCGCGGCGACAAGGAAGACCCACGCGGCGGCGTGCGCTGGATCCTCCCGGACAAGGCGAAATACTGGGCGTAATTCGTGGTCTAGCATTAGATTTTTGAAGGCATCACTATGTGCGGTATCGCAGGAGAATTCCGGTTTGACCATCAAGCGCCCGACGCGGCAGTGATGGCGCGCATGTTGGCGAAACTGGCACGGCGCGGGCCGGACGCCGAAGGCCAATATGCCGACGGCGCGGTGCGGCTGGGGCATCGGCGGCTGGCGATTATTGATCTGTCGGAGAAATCCGCGCAGCCGATGATCGATGCTGCCACCGGTACGGCGCTGGTGTTCAACGGCACGATTTACAACTATCCGGAACTGCGCGCGGAGCTGATTGCGCTCGGCCATGGTTTTCATTCCGACGGCGATACCGAGGTGATTTTGCGCGCGTATTTGCAGTGGGGCGATGCCTGCGTCGAACGCTTGCACGGCATGTTTGCGTTTGCGATCTGGAATCGCGAGACGCTGTTTCTCGCGCGCGACCGGCTCGGCATCAAACCGCTGTACTACAACGAAACGGCCGGGCGACTGCGCTTTGCTTCGACACCGCAAGCCTTGCTGGCGGCGGGCGGAGTGGACACCGGCATCGACCCGGTGGCGTTGCATCATCTGTTTACCCTGCATGCGGTAGTGCCCGCGCCGCGCACGATTTACAACGGCATTCGCAAGCTGGCGCCGGGCACGACGCTGACGGTGAACGCGCGCGGCGATTTGCAGCATCGCAAGTATTGGTCGCTGAAGGCCGAGCGCCCGGCCACGCCCAAGACCGAGGCCGAATGGACGGAAGCGATCCACGACAGCCTGCGCCAGGCGGTGAAGAAACGCATCGAAATCGCCGACGTAAAAGTCGGTGTTCTGCTCTCGGGCGGGCTGGACTCGAGCCTGCTGGTGGCCTTGCTGGCCGAGCAGGGCGTGCCCGATCTGATGACGTTTTCGGTGGGCTTCGAAGACCAGCCGGAAGAACGCGGCAACGAATTCGAGTACTCCGACCCGGTGGCGGCAATGTACGGCACACGCCATCACAAGTTTTTGATTCCGAATAGCGAGGTGCTTAAACGCCTGCCCGAGGCGGTCGATCAAATGTCCGAGCCGATGTTTGCGCAGGATGCGGTGGCGTTTTACCTGCTGGCCGAGCAGGTGTCGCAGACGGTGAAAGTGGTGCAAAGCGGTCAGGGCGCGGATGAGGTGTTCGGCGGCTATTTCTGGTATCCGCGCATGGCGGCGGAGACGGTTGGCTCGCCGCTGGCGCGTTTTCGCAAACACTATTTCGACCGCGATCACGACGAGTTTTGCGCGCTGGCGGCCGCCGGATACTGCGGCCCCGATTACACCGGCGAGCTGGTCGCCGCGCATCTCGCCGAGCCTTTCGCCGATGATTTCATCGACCAGGTGCTGCGCATGGATACCACAATGCTCATCACCGACGACCCGGTGAAGCGGGTGGATAACATGACCATGGCGTGGGGGCTGGAAGCGCGCGTGCCTTTCCTCGATCACCAGTTGGTCGAGCTGGCGGCTTCGATGCCGCCGGAATTGAAACTCGCCTCCGAAGGCAAACATGTGCTGAAAAGCATCGCGCGTGGCCTCGTTCCCGACGCAGTGATCGACCGCAAAAAAGGCTATTTCCCGATGCCTGCGCTCAAATTTGTGCGCGGCGAGTTTCTCGGTTTCATGCAAGATATTCTCAACTCGCAAGCCTGCCGTGAGCGCGGTCTCTATCAACGCAGCTACGTCGACAAACTGCTCGATGCGCCGGAACAGCACCACACCCGCATCCAGGGCAGCAAACTGTGGCATCTGGCCTTGCTCGAATTCTGGTTACAACACCATGCGTAAGTTTGTTTACCTGCTGCTGGCGCTCACCTGCGCCAGCGCCCACGCACAAAGCGATTTCAACACCTGGCTGGCAGCGTTTCGCGCCGACGCGGTGGCGCAGGGCATCCGCCCCGCCACCCTAGACACCGCGCTGGCAGGGGTGACGCTCTCCGAACGTGTGATCGCACTCGACCGCCGCCAACCCGAATTTCTCAATACCTTTGCCGACTATCTCGGGCGACGCATCACCCCTGCTCAGGTGGCGCGTGGCCAGGCCCGGCTTGCCGAGCACGCCGCGCTGTTTGACGCCGTCGAGCAGCGTCACGGTGTGGCCAAACAGGTGCTGGCTGCGTTCTGGGGACTGGAAACCAATTACGGCACCTCACTCGGCAGCCTCAATATTCCGGCAAGCCTCGCCACGCTGGCATTCGACGGCCGCCGCAGCGAATTTTTTCGCGGTCAGCTACTCGACGCGCTGCGCATCATCGACGCCGGTCACGTCAGCGCCATCGACATGAATGGTTCCTGGGCGGGTGCCATGGGACACATGCAGTTCATGCCGTCCACTTTCCGCAGCTACGCCCTTGATGGCGACGGCGATGCACGCATCGACCTCTGGCAATCACTGCCCGACGCGATGCACTCCGCCGCCAACTACCTGCGCCGCGCAGGCTGGCGCACACACGAACCGATCGCGCTCGAAATACGCCTGCCCCCAGGCTTTGACCTGAAGCAGGCTCGCGTGGCACACCGCCGCCCGGTTGCGCACTGGGCGGCACTCGGCGTACAAGGCGCGACTGAGCCGCTACCCGCCGACCACTTGATGGCGGGCATCCTGCTGCCGCAAGGCTGGCGCGGCCCTGCATTGCTGGTGTTCGATAATTTCGACGTCGTCATGCAATGGAACCGCTCGGTCAATTACGCCCTCTCGGTCGCGCAACTCGCGCACCAGATTGCGGGCGGTGCTGCGCTGAGCGTGGCGGCGGGCGAACCTGGCGGCGTGACCACCGCGCAGGTGCAGGCCATGCAGCGCGCCCTCAACGATATGGGATTTGACGCGGGCAGCGCCGACGGCCTGATCGGTCCGCGCACCCAAACCGCCCTGCGCCGCTATCAGCTGACGCATCAACTACCCGCAGACGCCTATCCTTCGCCGAGTGTGGTCGCTCACATTGACCAGACTTACGCCAGCGCCGCCGCCGCCGGGCTATTTGCTCGTCCGCCTGCCCCGACCTTTGCCGACCCTGCCCCTCGCTGAGGAGTCACGCGTGACCTGTAAGTGTGGGTGCACTCGCCAGCGCCGCCGTGTAGGCGCTATCAAACAAACCATGCACCATCGTTTGCATACTCTCCGCCGTCGAGCCCGCCAGCCGTGCCCGGATCGCCAGCGTCATCGCCAGTGCCTGCAAAATATCGCCATCTGACAAACCCTTGTGGTTCGCCACTGCCGCACTGATCGCCACCAGTTGCCCCGTGACCAGTGCCCCCACCGCGTCGGCTGACCGCGTATTGGGATGCAGCGGAAAATCAATGTCATACGCCTGACAGTGCGACGTCAGTGTAGTAATCGTCAAGGTTTCCATGGGTATCCTGTCTGAGTTCGTTAAGCGTGGGCCGCCCGCCACGTATTCGAGTTCCGCCACGTGTGCTATTTTTTGCGCCTGATTGAGCCTACACCCATAAGGACACTCCCCATGAGTCTGCAATGCTGGAAATGCGGTGCCACCCTCAGCCTGCTGCTGCCGCTCTCGCGCACTGAAGCTTGCCCCAGCTGCCAGGCCGAACTACACAGCTGCCGCATGTGTCGCCATTACGATGCGGGTCGCGCCAAGCAATGCCGCGAACTCGCCGCAGAGCCAGTTTCAGACAAAGTGCGCGCTAACTTCTGCGGTTGGTTTGTGCCCCGCCCGGATGCCTATAAAGGCGGCGGGGCGGCTGTCGCGCAGGCGAGTCGTGGGGCGCTGGATGCCCTGTTCGGGCAAGCGGGAAGCGACGCTGCACCGAGCCAGGCCACATCGACCCAAGCCGCCTCGGCGACGCGCTCGCTACTGGATGACTTGTTCAAGAAATAATACGGACGGACACACCCTCTCGTGCCCCTCCATGCGAATTCACTTCAACTCGCCCAGCGCCACTGATCCACCTGGCGCTTGAACGATCGATCTTCTTCCTCAATGCTGTCCTCGGTGGAATCCGGTACGCATCCCGCTGGCGGAGGGGGACGATGCGCCCGTGCGGCCACGTCTGGTGGCGCTGAGCCGTTCTGCGCGAAGGGATTCTTGAATGCTTCAGGCTCCGGCAGACAATCGAGTCGATAGCTGGGTGGCCAGCCGGTTTCATACGGCCAATAGGCAATCGTCTGCTCGAAGATCAGCGGTTTGCCGGTGGGCGTGGGCGGCAACGGCGGCATATTCTGGATCGCTTTCATCGCGAGCCTGGAGGCCAGCGCCGAGGTTGACCACAGCTCTTCCACCTTGACGAGCTTGCCGTCCGGCGCAATCTCGATGCGGAACCGGACCGCCCCCTGACCCGGCCCCTCCACCGCAGTGCCCATCATGCTGCGCACCTGCTGCCCCCATGTGTAGCGATACCGCTTGCTGTTTCTCGGCGTATAACTTGACGCCAATTGCCATTCGGCCGCCGTCGGCGCGGGGGGCGCGGGCAGCGATAGCGGCGTCTTCTGCTCAAGAGTGACTGGCTGCGCGTCAGGGGCGGGCGCGAGTCTGGTGACCTTGGGCGGCTTAGACTGAACTTGTTGGGGCTTGGGCGGCGGTTTCACCACGGGCTCAAGCGCCAGGCGTACCTCCAGAGGGACGTCAGGGACGGGCGGCGCGGGCTTGCTCTCCCATGAAGGCAATAGACCCGCGTGCAGCGCCAGCGACCCCATCAGCGCTATGAGAAACCCTCGCGAAGATCGGCGCAAACTCGCAGTCATTCCCGTATCAGCGGAAACCCGGGCGTCGGGCAAGCGTTACGACCTTGATCGTGTCGGCTCCATGGATCCGAGCTATCCGGTTGAGATGAGCGTCCACGTAAGCCTTCATATCGCGTGCTGCGTGGGGGATGGCGCTGGGGGTGTTACCGGCGGCGATGGCTCCGCAGGCATCGCCTCGGGCAGCTGGCTGCGCTCGACCGATGCGGCATCGCGCACCCCCGACCGCAGCTCCAGTTCCACCTCGCTCAGCGTGACCTCTTCCGGGCGCACCGGGTTGATGCGCAATTCATAGGTTCCTGCTTGCTGCAGTTTCGCAACCAGCATCGTCTGCGTCACATACGTCGCGCCCATGGGGGCCTCGGGTGAGCCGGTATGGTTGATATGAAACTCGCCCTCCGCCACGGTTTCCCCATTTTGGCTGAGTGTCGCCCGGTAGGTATTCCATTTGCCGACCTCGGTCGGGTCGTCGCTGTGTTTCGCTTTCAAATTCAGCGCCACCGGCGACATCTCCGGCGCAAGTTGCAGCGCCACCGGTCCATAGCCGCCCCCGGCATTCGCCTCCAGCGGCAGTGTTTGCATCCGTGTGCCGGTGCTCGTGCCATCGCAGGCCACAAGCAGCAGCAAGCCAGCTATCCCACACCACGTGTTGATCCGATTTGCCTGCATCGCTCTCTCCCGACTTATCTAAACTCTACCGTCTTGATTTTGAAAATCCATGGTTCATTCTTGTGTAGCACCCCCCCAGCATCGCCGAACTCAACCAACGCTTAAACGCCGCCAAAAACTGCCTGCGCCATCTCGGCATCGCGCAGCCGCATCACGCTGGCCACACGGGTGGCCGGGTGAATGCAAGACTGTTCAAGTTGCTGCGCGTGCATCCCTGCCAGGCCGCGATATTTCAACGTGAGCACCTTATCGCCAAAACCCGCGTTGTGTTGCTCGCACAGTTGCATGAATTCCGCCTCGGTATACGCGAAATGTATGACGCCGGTTTCCCGGTCTAGCACCTCGCCCACCGGCGGGCGCACCATCAGCACCCGCTCCTGCGCCAGCAGCGCTGGCATGTAGCGGTGGAAAAACATCAGCATCAACGCCCCGCAGTGAATGCCGTCCGCGTCCGGATCCATCAGCAACACCAGCTGCCGGTAACGCACTTTATCCAGCGCGAAATCGTCGCCGATGCCCGCGCCCAGCGCTTCGATCAGCGCGCCAAACAGCGCATTCTCAATCACTTTTTGCGGACTCGCCCGGGTGGCATTCATGGGTTTGCCCTGCATGGGTAACACAGCCTGATGTCGTGGATCGCGTAGCCGCGCAACCGCGAGCGAAGCGGAATCGCCCTCCACCAGAAACAGCTCGGCATCCGATGCGGCCCCGTGTTCGCGGCAGTCCTGTAGTTTGGCCGGGCTGGATTTGAAAAACATGGGGCTGGCTCTATCCTGTTTTCAACAAAATCATATATATGTTATTTATTCATTGCGTAATTATTATATATATGATATTTATATTTGCTTTCATATAATCTATGAGTTATTACCATGCGTTCTTCAGACCGTGCTTCGGCTCGCCGCCAGCTCGACAAACGCTTAAGCACACCGGTCAGACTGGAAGCGCTGGCTCGCCCCCCGCGCGGATGGGTGAAAGCCATTCGCGAGGCCTTGGGCATGACAAGCGCCCAGCTCGCCCGACGCATGGGCGTCAGCCAGCCGCGCGTGTTCACGCTGGAGCAGGCTGAAACCCGGGGCGCAATCACCCTCGATAGTCTTGAACGAGCAGCACAAGCGCTGGATTGCCGCCTGGTCTATGCACTGGTGCCCCGGCAACCCCTCGATACCCTGATTGAGGAGCGCGCGCGCCTGCTTGCAAAAAAGCGGATGATGATCGCCAGCCACTCCATGGCGCTTGAGGCTCAGGGCATCGACAAGGGCGACGAAAACGAACAGTTCAGGCAACTCGTCCGCCAGATTACCGAGAAGGCCGGCTCCGGGCTATGGGAAGAAACGCCATGACCGGCCTCATCCTCGAACAGGATGAGGCCGCCACCCCACTGACGCCGGAAGAACAGCAAAGCCTGATCCCGTCATATATCACGCTGCGCCACGAACTGAACGCAGCGGAACAGGCGAATATTCTGGACGCCGAGGCGTGGGCTTTCGCGCGCAAGCGCAAGGTGCTCGAGGAGACCTTCCTGAAAAATCTGCACAAACAGATGTTTGGCCGGGTCTGGCGCTGGGCCGGAGCATTCCGTCTGACGGAACGCAATATCGGCGTTACGCCCTATCGCATCGGCGTCGATCTGCGAAGTTTGCTGGATGACTGCCGCTACTGGATCGAGCACGGCACCTATCCCCCAGATGAAATCGCGGCCCGGTTTCATCACCGGCTCGTGTGGATTCACCCTTTCCCCAACGGCAATGGTCGTCATACGCGGCTGGCCACAGACCTGCTGCTGACAGGGCTCGGGCGGCCACGCTTTTCATGGGGTCGCGTCAGTCTGGTCGATACCGGCAAGACCCGCCTGGCCTATGTTGCTGCACTGCGTGCTGCGGATGGCCATGACATTCAGCCTTTGCTGGCGTTTGTGCGTTCGTAGGCAGCGGCTTCCTCTCAGCGGCAACTTGTGGTGTTAAGAAAGGGAATTGGCTGTAGGGTCGGCGGCCATCTTGAATATCGTGTCCGACCCCATTTATTCCTTGAAGCTGAAGGTGCACTTCTTCTGAAAGATAGATTTCCGCGCGTTGTACCGCCTTTTTTCTAAACGTCTCCAGCCTTACTTCGGATGGGACGGTAAACACGCCGCGAAAACAATCGGAGAAAGACAATACTTCTTCGTAAATTTCGATCTTGTGAACGTGCAGGGAAATCTCGTTTGCTCTCTTTGCTTCGTTCGCCGCCCATTTTGCATAGAGAGCAGAAAGTACCGCGACGGCCAGAGCCGCTAACGCAATATAGTCACTTTGACTCACAGGGACCCGCGCTTTCCTAATGCATAACGCTGGAATTGAGCGGCGGCGCAGCCGTCCGCCTCGAATGAATGGTTAGGGTGCCTTAGCGGTCTTTGCCATGCTCTCCCCGGAGAACAGTCGAGACTATTTCATCCGCGTCAGCGCGGGTCAGGGTTGTGATAAAAATACGGCTGTCTGCATAAGCCTGAGTGATCATTGCAAGCGAAACGACGCGTTGGTCCACAACAAAAACCACGAGATTTCCTTTGTTTCTGCGTGTCATTTGCTCGATCAACGGCCGTGCACTTTCATCTAGCCCTATGATCGCGACGGCACCGACACCCAATGGACTTGGTCCGACGCGCGCGGACCGAACGGGCAAACCAGCGAGCTCTGGTTTCCGTAGGACGCATATGGGATCCGTATTGCCTTGAGCGACTTCAGGCGACCAGAAATGCAGCCACATGCGGTCGTTCGCCGCTACCTGACCCATGCAAACCCTGTAGATTGTCAGCGGCGCCATATCCGCGGCGCGACATATGGGTAGAGCCGCAATTGAAATTGCTAACGCCAGGAGGAGCTTCGACATATCACGACCCTAACGTGCAATATACACCTGTACAGGTGTATATATGGTTTCAATGGCGGCGTATAACATGCGAGTTGGTTTCATAATATATTGATTTGTATGGATTTTGTTTTTATAGAGGGTCTGTGTCTGGATGCAAACGCCCCTCTTTCCTCAAACATCCAGATTCCGCACACCCAGCGCATTCGTCTCAATGAAATTCCGGCGTGGCTCCACTTCGTCGCCCATCAGAGTAGTGAAAATCTGATCTGCTGAAATGAGGTCTTCAATCTGCACCCTCATCAAACGGCGCACTTTGGGGTCCATGGTGGTTTCCCATAGTTGCGCGGGGTTCATTTCGCCCAGACCCTTGTAGCGCTGGATGCTCATGCCACGTTTGACTTCGGCGAGGAACCAGTCCATCGCCTCGCGGAAGCTCTGCACGGGGCTTTCTTTTTCGCCGCGTTTGGCGCGCGCACCGAGGCCGATCAAATCACGCAGCAGGTCGCCGACTTTAACGAGCTGGCTGTAGTCGCCGGTGTCGAGCAGGTCAGCTTCGAGGAAGTTGACGTGTTTGTTGCCGTGGGCGTGGCGGGTGATACGTAGGCGGTGGCTGTCGGCTTCAGCGAGGTATTCGGCGGCGACTTCGAATTTTTGGGCGTCGAGTGCGGCACCCAGGCTGGCTTCACTCATCATGGCGTCGCCACTGTTGGCAAGACTCAGGCGCGGGATGCGCATGAGCGCCTGCAGGACATCGCCGGGCAGGATACGCGCCAACCGGTCGCTGACGGCTTCGGCGAGGAAATACTCACGCGCCAGGGTTTCGAGTGCGTCGCCGCTGATGGGCATGGCACCGTCCATCGGCGTGAGTTCGGCGTCTTTCATCGCCTCGGCCATAAGGTGCTCTTTCAGCGCGTGTTCGTCTTTGATGTAGCGCTCGCTGCGACCGTGCTTGACCTTGTACAGCGGGGGCTGGGCGATGTAGATGTGGCCACGCTCGACCAGCTCGGGCATCTGGCGGTAGAAGAAGGTCAGCAGCAGGGTGCGGATGTGTGCGCCATCAACGTCGGCGTCGGTCATGATGATGATGCGGTGGTAGCGCAGCTTGTCGGGATTGTAGTCGTCCTTGCCAATGCTGGTGCCGAGCGCGGTGATCAGGGTGGCGATCTCCTGGCTGCTGATGACCTTGTCGAAACGCGCGCGCTCGACGTTGAGAATTTTTCCCTTCAACGGCAGGATCGCCTGGAACTTACGGTCGCGGCCTTGCTTGGCAGAGCCGCCTGCGGAGTCGCCCTCGACCAGGTAGATTTCGCACAGCGCGGGATCTTTTTCCTGACAGTCGGCCAGCTTGCCGGGCAGGCCGAGGCCGTCCATGATGCCTTTGCGGCGGGTGATTTCGCGTGCTTTACGGGCGGCTTCTCGGGCGCGCGCGGCGTCGACAATCTTGGCGCACAGCAATTTGGCGTCGCTGGGGTTTTCCAGCAGGAATTCGGCGAGTTTCTGGCCGACAACTTCCTGCACCACCGGCTGCACTTCGCTCGACACGAGCTTGTCTTTGGTTTGCGACGAAAACTTGGGCTCGGGCACCTTTACCGACAGCACGCAGGTCAGGCCTTCGCGCATGTCGTCGCCGGTGGTTTCGACCTTGGCTTTTTTGGCGACTTCGTTTTCTTCGATGTATTTGTTCAGCACCCGCGTCATCGCCATGCGCATCCCGGTGAGGTGGGTGCCGCCGTCGCGCTGCGGGATGTTGTTGGTGAAGCACTGCACGGTTTCGGAATAGCTGTCGTTCCACTGCATCGCGACTTCGATGGTCATGCCGTCTTTTTCACCGACAGCGTGGAAGATTTTGGGGTGCAGCACCGATTTCACGCGGTTCATGTAATCGACGAAACCCTTGACGCCCCCTGAGTGCGCGAAGTTTTCGGTCTTGCCATCGCGATGATCAATCAGCTCGATCTTCACGCCGTTGTTGAGGAAGCTCAGCTCACGGATGCGCTTGGCGAGGATATCGAAATGGAACACGACCTGGCCAACGCCGAAGATTTCCTCGTCCGCCAGAAAATGCACTTCTGTGCCGCGATTCTGCGTGTCGCCGACGACTTGCATCGGCGACACTTCGACGCCGTTCTGCATTTCAATCGGGCGATCGAGCACTTTGCCCTGGTTGAAGGTCATCGCGTATTTCTTGCCGTCGCGACGCACAATCAGCTTCAACCATTTCGACAGGCCGTTAACGCACGACACACCGACGCCGTGCAAGCCGCCCGATACCTTGTAGCTGTTCTGGTTGAACTTGCCGCCGGCGTGCAGCACGGTCATCACGATCTCGGCGGCGCTACGCTTGGGTTCGTGCTTGTCGTCCATTTTGACGCCGACCGGAATGCCGCGTCCGTTGTCGGTAATCGAAATGGAGTTATCCGGGTGGATCGTGACTTTGATGTCGTCACACCAGCCCGCCAACGCTTCGTCGATGGCGTTATCGAGCACTTCGAACACCATGTGATGCAAACCGGTGCCGTCGGAGGTGTCGCCGATGTACATGCCGGGCCGCTTGCGCACCGCTTCCAGACCTTCGAGCTGCTGGATGCTGTCTTCGTCGTAGCCACCGTTTTCGTTATTCGGCGCGGTGTTGTCGGGTTTCTTGCTCATGGTGTGTTTTCCGGTAAGGCGTACCACCCGGAGGGCGGCGAAGACTGCGGTGTAACGGTGTTCGGTCGTAGATTCGGATCTGGCTCTAAATTCGCCGGGCTTAAATTCTCATGGGCATCACAACGTATTTGAACCCGGCTTCGCCTTCGCTGGTGAGCAACATGCTGCTGTTGGCATCGGCCAGCGACAGGATGATGTCGTCGCTGTTGACGGCGGCCAGGCCATCGAGCAGGTAGGTGACGTTAAACCCTACGTCCAGTGGCTCACCGTCGTAACTGACTTCGATTTCATCGGCGGCTTCTTCCTGCTCGTTGTTGTTACACACGATGCCCAGGGTGTTGTCGCTCATGACCAGGCGCACGCCCCGGAATTTTTCGTTCGACAAAATCGCGGCGCGTTGCAGCGCCTGAATCACGACCTGACGATTGGCCTTGAGATGACGCGGCTGATTCATCGGAATCACGCGCTGGTAATCCGGGAATTTGCCATCCACAATCTTGGTCACCAGTTCGGTGCCGGGCAAGGAAATTGTGACCTGATTGGTGCCAATACGCAGTTCGACCGGCTCGTCGGTATCGCCCAGCAGTTTGGAGAGTTCCATCACGGTTTTGCGCGGGATGATGACTTCGCGGGCATCTGCGGCGACCGCTAGTGGAGCTTCTGCGTAGCTAAGTCGGTGTCCGTCGGTGGCGACTACACGCAGGGTGGTGCCATCAAGCACAAGCAACATGCCGTTGAGGTAATAGCGAATGTCCTGGCTGGCCATGGCGAATTGCACCAGTTGCAGCAAACGCTTGAGCGTTTTTTGCGGCAAGCGGATTGGTTCCGACAAGCCCGCGCCGGTTTCCACGCGCGGGAAGTCTGCGGCTGGCAGCGTCTGCAGCGTGAATCGTGATTTGCCTGCACTGACCACGACCTGGCTGTCCTTGGTGTCGAGCTTGACCTTGGCCGCGTCGGGCAGCGCGCGAACGATATCGAAGAGTTTGCGGGCGGCGACGGTGATGGCAAAGTCATCGCCTTTCTCGGCACTGGTTTGCACGGTGCTGATCTGGAGTTCGAGATCGGTTGCGAGCAGGCTCAGTTTGCCGCCTTTACGTTCGATCAGCAGATTGGACAGGATCGGCAAGGTGTGACGTCGTTCGACAACCCCCACGACGGCAGTCAGGGAAGCCAGCAGGTCGTTGCGTTCGCTTTGTATTAATAGCATTTATATATTCCTGAAAATCGTAATTAAGCGTGCCATTTTCTGGGGATAAGGCATTTATTCACGTGATATCAATAGCTTGTCGTATTTTTAGCCTGTGGGTAAGGTTGGCAATCGACGGGAGCAATGAGGACAGTTTCCTGCCTTGCGTCGGGTCGGTGCGTGTTATCCCCATTTCATCCTCAGCCTGTCAGCGTTTGTAATAACACCAGATAATCGCGGCCGATATCCACTTCGGTCTCGCGCAACTCCGCCACTTTGCGGCACGCGTGAATGACGGTGGTGTGGTCGCGCCCGCCAAACGATTCGCCGATTTCCGGCAAACTCTGGTTGGTGAGCTCCTTGGCCAGCGCCATGGCGATTTGCCGGGGTCGGGCCAGATTGCGTGTTCGTTTCTGCGAATGCATGTCGGCGACCTTGATTTTGTAATAGTCGGCAACGGTTTTCTGGATGTTTTCGATCGAAACGATCCGAGAAGTCGATGCAATCAAGTCGCGCAGGGCGTCTTTGGCGAGCTCAAGCGTGATGGGTTTTTCATGGAAACGCGAAAACGCGATCACGCGTTTGAGAGCGCCTTCAAGCTCACGCACGTTGGAACGCACCTGTTTGGCAATGAAAAACGCGACGGCTTCATCAAGCTGTGCCTGTTCGGATTGCGCCTTGGCCAGCAGGATGGCGACGCGCATTTCCAGTTCGGGCGGTTCGACCGCCACCGTGAGCCCCCAGGCAAAACGCGATTTCAGCCGGTCGTCGAGGCCGGTGATTTCCTTGGGGAAGGTGTCGCAGGTGATGACGATTTGCTTCTTGTTTTCGATCAGCGAATTAAACGCGTAGAAGAATTCTTCCTGGCTGCGATCTTTTTTGGCGAGAAACTGGATGTCGTCAACCAGCAGCAGATCGAGCGACATATAGCGCCGCTTGAAATCGTCGAATTGTTTATTGAGATAGGCTTTCACCACGTCATCTACATAATCGTTGGCGTGGATATAACTGATTTTGGCTGCCGGGTTAGCCAGCCGCACGGCGTTGCCAATCGCCTGCAACAGGTGAGTTTTACCCAGGCCGACGCCGCCGTAGATAAACAAAGGGTTGTAGGCGGCACCAGGATTATCGGCAATCTGCACGGCAGCCGCGCGGGCGAGCTGGTTGGCGCGCCCCGAGACAAAGTTATCGAACGAAAACCCGGGGTTGATGCGTATGCCCTGCGCCGCAGGTGCGGCAGCGGGTGCCGCAGTCGGTGGTGGTACAGAGCTGCCATTTTGCTGCGGGGCAGCTCGGGGCGCGGCCGATTTTTTGCCCAGTGCGTAGGAAATGGAAACCGGGTGGCTGTAGAACTCTTGCGCCCAGACATCGATGCTGTCGGCAAATTTTTCGCGCACCCAGTCCATCACAAAATGGTTGGGCGCAAAGATGCGGATATCGCGATCAGATGACTCAAACACGAGCGGTTTGATCCAGGTGCTGAATTGCTGCTGGGTCAGGCTGTCGCGGAATCGTGTCAGACACTGGTCCCAGAAGGAATCCATCATAGTGGGGGGTGGGGGCGCAGAGAGCAGCATGGAATCGATGCCGAATCTTACTCCGCTTGTGCCAACTTATCCACAGGCGCGACGCAGCCAGATGCCCACGCCAAGCTTGACAGCCCGCCCGCTGGACGTGTCTAATACGCGGTTTTTCAACGAATTTTTTACAAGTCGGCGTGCTATCTGGCACGTAGAGCACTACGAAAGGAAAGACCATGAAACGTACTTATCAGCCCTCCACCGTTCGTCGTAAGCGTACCCACGGATTTCGTGCGCGCATGAAAACCAAATCTGGTCGTGCCGTGATCAATGCACGTCGCGCCAAGGGTCGCGGCCGTCTGGCTGTCTGAGCGTCTCCGACTGAATTACGCAGGCGTGCAAACCCGGCCGCGCGTGTCGCGGCTGACCCGACCCGCTGAATTTGAGCAGGTTTTTTCGCAAAACCAGCGCGCGCGTACAGACTTTTATGTGGTGCTGGCGCGCCCCAATCAGGCAGGTATCGCCCGGCTGGGGCTGGTGATAGGCAAGCGGCTATTGCCGCACGCCGTGGATCGCAATCGGGTGAAACGCTGCGTGCGCGAAAGCTTTCGTCTGGTGCGCAGCCAGCTACCGGCATGCGATTTTGTCGTCCGTCTGATCGGCCGACCTACGCCGGGCGACGAAGCGCGCGAGATCACCCGTGCCCTGCAACGCGCAGGCGAGCGCGCCCAGGCAAAATGGCGCGCGTCGCCCACCGACTCTTTACCCAACCCAGCGCTCGCCCCGGCAGCGCCATCAACTGACCACCATGGATAACCAGCGGCTGATCCTGTTTATAGTGTTTTCGTTTTCCCTGTTGCTGCTATGGGAGGCCTGGCAGGGCCAGCACGCCCCGTCGCCCGCCGTGCCTGCGCAGGTCAGCAGCCCCGCCGCCACAGGGGTGCCCGCACCCAGCCAGGCGCTGAATGCGCCAGCCGTGGCCCCGGTGCAGGCAGGCTTCGCCAAAGGCCAGCGCGCAGTCGTCGAAACCGATGTGCTGCGAGCCGAAATCGACGCCAACGGCGGAGATTTGCGCCAGATGCAGTTGCTGGCCTATCGCGAAACCGAAGACAACAAGCAGATATTCACGCTGTTTGAAGACAGCGCGACACGCCCCTATCTGGCGCAAAGCGGGTTGATCGGCACCGGCTTGCCGACGCATCGCAGCGCTTACCAGCTCAACGTCGGCACCTATCGCTTGAGCAACGGTGCTGCTCAGGTGGAAGTGCCGCTCGTGTGGACCGACGCCGCCACAGGCGTGCGGGTGGAAAAAACCTATGTGTTCACTCGCGGCAGTTATCAGGTTCAACTGAAAACCCGGATCGTCAATGCTGGGGCGGCCCCGGTCGAGCTCACGCCTTACTTCCAGCTTGTTCGCCACGGTGAACCACCGCGCGGCGCGACATTTTTTCTGCCGACCTACACGGGCGCGGCAATCTATAACGACACGAAGAAATTCCAGAAAGTCGCGTTCACCGACATCAAAGAAAACAAAGCCGATTTTGACAAGACCGCAGACAACGGCTGGATCGGCATGGTGCAACACCACTTCGTTTCCGCCTGGCTGCCCGCAGGCAAGGTCAAGCGCGAGTATTACACCCGCGCCCAGACTGACGGCAACTACGCCGCAGGGGTAATTCTCGCTGAGGGCAGCCTCGCGCCCGGCCAGGAAAAAACCTTCACCGTGTCGCTCTATGCCGGCCCGCAAACGCAGGCCGTGCTGGAGAAAACCGCCCCCGGACTGGACTTGTCGCGCGACTACGGCTGGCTGACACCGCTCGCCTACCCGATTTTCTGGGCGCTGGAGAAAATCGAGCGCATCGTCGGCAACTGGGGCTGGGCCATCATCATCCTCACCATTTTCATCAAGCTCGCGCTGTATCCGCTGTCGGCCGCTGGTTACAAATCCATGGCCAAGATGAAAAAGCTGACCCCGCGCCTGCAAAAACTGAAAGACACCTACGGCGACGATCGCGCCAAACTGCATCAGGCCATGGCCGAAATGTACAAGACCGAGAAGATCAACCCGCTCGGCGGCTGTCTGCCCATCCTGATCCAGATCCCGGTGTTCATCGCGCTGTACTGGGTGCTGCTCGCCGCCGTCGAAATGCGCGGCGCGCCGTGGCTCGGCTGGATTGCCGACCTCACCGCGCCCGACCCTTGGTTCATTTTGCCCATCATCATGGGCGTCACGTCCTTCCTGCAGGTCAAACTCAACCCGCAGCCGATGGACCCGATGCAGGCCAAGATCATGATGATCATGCCCGTCGCCTTCTCCGTCATGTTCGTTTTCTTCCCCGCCGGCCTCGTGCTCTACTGGGTCGTCAACAACATCCTCTCGATCGCGCAGCAGTGGGCGATCAACAAACAGGCCGAGGGCGGGGCGAAGGCCAAAGCTTAAAGACCGGCTGCCGAAGGCAGCGCAACGCACGTGACTTAAAGCGGCAATGCTGTTGAGGGCGAGTTTCACCCTGCCCAGAGGGCACAGGTAGAAGTGTCACGGCAGGTGGTTTCCGCGGATGCTATGCCTGCAATGGGCTTGAGCGCGTGGGAGTACCCCACATAAATACGGAGCCGAAGCTCCGTTAAATACTAAATAATGCGCAGGTGAATTATTGGCGTTGCTTGCGTCGACGCGCTGACCAGCCTACCAATCCCAAGCCTGACAACATCATGGCGTAGGTTTCTGGTTCGGGGACAGCTGTAATCGCCGTCACGTAAAGACTGTTGCCGCTGCCGATATCCAGATACACTTTAACGCCTTGAAGCGCGCCGCTCGTCACCCCGAGCGAGGCGGAAGTGGCCGCCAGCGGTGCATGGTTTTGCGGCGTGTAGTTGACGGGAGTGTCGCCATAGTTGGCCATGGTGCTTGCAACCAGCGCATCAGCATAAGGCGTTGCGCTGCCCAGACTGGCAATCACCACCTCGTCAGCGCTATACACCTGGTCACCATTCGAATCGTGGTACAACACATCGCCGCTGATCTTGTCGCCTACCGTCAGCACGCCGGAATTCACAGCATTCAAAAATCCAGTCCCGTCCCATTGGATAGCGATCAGTATGTTGAGGTTGCTGCCCCAGTCAGCTTGCAACGATCCATTGAATAAATTGGTTTCTCCAACCCGGGTGATCGCAATGTCATGGAATGTTGCCGAAGCGCCAAAAAAAGGTTGATCAAGCGTGATCGAGAGCGAGCTGCTGCCGAGGCCGGTAACCGTGTCGTAAGTCAGCGATGCGCTAATCGGCGTTTGGTAATTATCAAACTCAGGCGTTCCGCCCGTGATGGCGTCGCCGTTCAAACCAATCGTCATCCGGCCAGTGAAGTTAAACGTGTAGGTGTCGGCATTGGCCAGCCCCGGCAAGGCAGATGACAAGGCCAGCAATAGCGCACTACGAACCAGCATTCCCGATTTCATATGTGTCTCCCCAAAAGAATAAAACGACAAACCATGTTTTCTTGATCTGCGCATTAGCCAAGCTGGGTGCTTGCTTACTGCCAGCTTTGGCGAGCCTGACTATGACGACATGTTGCGAGCTTAGATCCATCACATTTGGCTCAGGCCATTGTACGCCGCGATTGGCCCGAGCTGTCCCCCTCCGCCATTGACGATAGAATCAAGTCCCTATGCCGCGCGCCCACCCTGCCCCTGCCCTCATCGCTGCCATTGCCACCGCACCCGGTCGCGGTGGGGTGGGGGTGGTGCGGGTGTCGGGCGAGACGGTGGCGGTTTCGGCGATAGCGACGGCCTTGCTGGGGCGCGTGCCCGTGCCGCGCCACGCGACGTATGTGCCGTTTCTCGATGCTGACGGCAGCGTGCTCGACGAGGGCATTGCGCTTTATTTTGCTGCGCCGCATTCGTTTACCGGCGAGGCGGTGCTGGAGTTGCAGGGGCACGGTGGGCCGGTGGTGCTCAATCTGATTTTGCAGCGCTGTATTGCCTTGGGGGCGCGGCTGGCGACGCCGGGCGCGTTTTCGCAGCGGGCGTTTCTCAACGGCAAGCTCGATCTGGCGCAGGCGGAGGCGGTGGCGGATTTGATCGACGCCGCCTCGGCTGAGGCGGCGCGATCGGCGGTGCGTTCCTTGTCGGGGGCGTTTTCGGCGCGCATTGCCGAGCTGGTGGAAGGCATCACGCGGCTGCGGATGCTGGTGGAGGCGACGCTGGACTTCCCCGAAGAAGAGATCGATTTTCTCCAGCAGGCGGACGCGTTCGGGCGTCTCGACCGCATCGAGGCCGCGCTTGGAAGTGTGCGCTTACAAGCGCGGCAGGGAGCGCTGCTGCGTGAAGGCTTGACGGTCGTATTGATCGGCCAGCCCAATGTGGGTAAGTCGAGCCTGCTCAATCAGCTGGCGGGTTTTGAGGCGGCGATTGTGACCGATGTCGCCGGGACGACGCGCGACACGGTGCGCGAGTCGATCCAGATCAACGGTGTGCCGCTGCATTTGATCGACACCGCAGGTTTGCGCGACACGGGCGATGTGGTGGAAAAAATCGGCATCGCGCGCACCTGGGCGGCACTGGAAAAAGCCGACGTGGCCCTGCTGCTGGTGGACGCGGCGCACGGCGTGGGCGAACACGAGGCGGCGATTCTGGCGCGTTTGCCCGCGATCCCCCGCGTGACCTTGCACAACAAGATCGACTCGACGGGCGAAGCGCCGCGTGCGACGGACGACGAAATCTGGCTGTCGGCCAAGACCGGCGCGGGGGTGGATCTGCTGCGCGACAAGCTGCTGGCAGCAGCGGGCTGGCAGGCGGCGGGCGAAGGCGCGTTCATGGCGCGCGCGCGGCATCTCGATGCCTTGCGCCGCGCGGCGACGCACATCGCCACCGCGCGGGCGGCTGCGGCGCAGCTGGAATTGTTTGCCGAGGAGCTGCGGCTGGCGCAGGCGGCGCTGTCCGAAATCACTGGCGAATTCACCGCCGACGATTTGCTGGGCGAGATTTTCAGCAAGTTTTGCATCGGCAAATGAGCACAGGATCATGCTGACCTGGCGCGGCATTGCGGCCGAACTCCGGCAGCATCGCGCGCCTTTGCTGAAGGCGAATGTCGTTGCCTTGCTGGCGGTGCTGGCCGCCGTGCCGCTGCCGTTGTTGTTGCCCTTGATGGTGGACGAGGTGCTGCTGCACCACCCGGGCAGGATGGTTGCGGCCATCAGTGCGTGGTTTCCGGCGGCGTGGCATGGGCCGGTGCTGTTTATCGGCGTGGTGCTGTTGATGACGGTGGCGCTGCGGCTGACGGCGATAACGCTCAACGTGTGGCAGGGGCGCAGTTTTTCGCTGCTGGCAAAAGCGGTGGTGTATCGCATTCGCGTGCGGATGCTCAACCGGCTGGCGCGGATAGCATTGTCCGAATTCGAGACGGTGGGCGCGGGGCGGGTGACGTCGCATTTCGTGACGGATCTCAACGCGATTGACAGCTTTCTCGGCGCGTCGATTTCCGGGTTGGTAGTGTCGGTGCTCACGCTGGTGGGCATTGCGGCGGTGCTGTTCTGGATGCACTGGCAGCTGGCGTTGTTCATCCTGCTGCTGAATCCGCCGGTGATTTTGCTGTCCACCCGGCTCGGCAAGCGGGTGAAAGATCTGAAAAAACACGAGAACCGCGCGTTCGAAGTGTTTCAGGACGCGCTCGGCGAGACGCTGGAAGCGCTGACGCAGATCCGCGCGATGAACCGCGAGCAATACTATCTAGCGCGGGTAAGCGAAAAAGCCGCCGACATCCGTCATCATGCCGCCGCCTTCGCGTGGAAGTCGGACGCGATGAACCGTTTGTCGTTTTTCGTATTTCTCGCCGGCTTCGATTTTTTCCGCGCGGGCGCGATGCTGATGGTGGTGTTTTCCGATCTCTCCATCGGCGAGATGCTCGCGGTGTTCGGCTACCTGTGGTTCATGATGACCCCGGTGCAGGAGCTGGTGAACCTGCAATACGCCTGGTACGCCGCCAACGCTGCGCTGGGGCGGATCAATGCGCTGCTCGGCCTTGAAGACGAGCCGCAGCACGCAGCGGCGCGCGATCCGTTCGCGGGCGTGGCGACGCTGGGACTGGCACTCGATCACGTGAGCTTTGCTTATGCCGACGGCGAAACCGTGCTGGACGACGTCAGCCTGACCATCGCGCCGGGCGAAAAAGTGGCGCTGGTCGGTGCCTCGGGCGGCGGCAAATCGACGCTGGTGCAGGCGCTGCTGGGCCTGTATCCGGTGAAAGCGGGGCGGATTTTCTACGGCGACGCGCCCGTCACCGAGATCGGCTGGGAGGCGGTGCGCGAACACGTCGGCGTGGTGTTGCAGCATCCGGTGCTGTTCAACGATAGCGTGCGCGCGAACCTCACCCTGGGGCGCGAGGTCGACGACGCGACGCTGTGGCAGGCGCTGGACATCGCCCAGCTGCGCGACACCATCGCCGCGCTGCCGCAGCAGCTGGATACGACCGTCGGGCGGCAAGGCGTGCGCTTGTCCGGCGGCCAGCGGCAACGCCTGGCCATCGCGCGCATGATCGTCGCCAACCCGCGCGTGGTGATCCTCGACGAAGCCACCTCGGCGCTCGACACCGAGACCGAGCGGCGCTTGCATCAGGCCATGCACGCGTTTCTAGCTGGCCGTACCACGCTCATCATCGCGCACCGGTTGAGCGCCGTGCGTGAAGCAGATCGCATTCTGGTGTTTGAGAATGGCCGCGTGGTGGAAGAAGGCGACCACGCAGAACTGATCGAACGTGACGGGCTGTATCGCAAGTTGTATCACCACGCGTAGGGTTTACGACAACACGGGTGATGTCAGCCGCTTGTCCAAGTGGATTGATCCATCTATATTTCGTTTAACGAAATCAGTAAGGATTAAAAAATGAGCACACTCACCCTGTCGCCCAAGTTTCAGGTGGTGATCCCCAAACACATTCGCGAGGCCATGCAGCTGACGGCGGGAATGCCGATGCAGGTGGTGCAGTATGGCGATCGGATCGAGTTCATCCCGGTCAGGCCGATGAAAGCGGCGCGCGGCATGTTCAAGGGCATGGACACGACGTTTGAGCGGGAAGACGACCGCGCATGAACGTCGTCGATACGTCGGGCTGGCTGGAGTATTTCGCCAACAGCCCCCATGCACGCCATTTCGCCCCGGCCATTGAAGACACCGAAAATCTGCTGGTTCCGGCTATCGTCGTCTACGAAATTTTCAAGAAAATCAGCCAGACGCTTGATGAAGGGCGGGCGTTTCAGGCCATTGCGCAAATCAAGCTGGGGCGGGTCATCGACATCGACGAATCCGTCGCTGTGTATGCCGCCAAAGCCAGCATCGAAAAAAAGCTGCCGATGGCGGACGCGCTGATCTACGCAACGGCGATGTTGCACGGCGCGACGGTGTACACCATGGATGCGCATTTCGAGGGTTTGCCGAACGTGCGGTTTTTTGCGAAAAACTGAAGGTTGCGACACTTTCACCAAGGAGTTGAACTTACCCAGTGCAGCCGAAATATCGGTTATGGCAAGGTTTTCAGGGCGCGACGCCCTCAAGAGAACCCCTGCCTGTGGATAAGTTTTGGTGTCAAGCCTTACCATAGGCGCATGTTCCGGGGCGCTTCACCTTCAACAGGAAAAAGCGATACATGGGCACCAGAAACAAAACCGCACTCACCCTGCAGCAAACCAAGTTCGAAGAACCATGCACGGGACTTCGCCGTACCAGTACGCGCGTTCAATGGTCGTCCGAGCGCACGGAAGCAGCAGTCTCGCCGAACGCCGTAGTAATGAAAACAGGATGGTGGGCAAGTGTCCGGGCATGGGCGCTGATAGTGCTGACGATCTTCCGGGGATCGTTTTGATGAATGGTGGAGGTTTGCTGCCAGAGTTGAAGTCGCCCCGTAAAAAAATCGCTAGGTAAATCAGCGTTTTCTGATAGACTGCGCAGCGTTGTGCATACAGCAGTGGGCAGGCGAAAGTTTTAGCCGCCGTGCCTCGGGACTGTTCTCACAGCCCCATCGTCATCGACCTCTCTTTTGTGCTGCGGCAGTTTGGCAGCGACAAGTCTTGTGGTTGGCGCCGATGTGATCGACGCGACCCGTGGGCGTTCAGGGATTCATTCCTTACCAACGCCGCTTTGATATCCGGTTCGTATATTTGATCTGTCTTTTTGGGCAGGTCGGGATAGCGCGTTTGTGGCCTTGTGCCGGTGCGCTCATTTAAAGGTTAGTCATGCAATTTTCCGAACTGGGACTTGATCCCCTTATTCTTAACGCCGTGACCGCATCAGGTTACGAAACCGCGACGCCGGTGCAGCAGCAGGCGATTCCCGCTGCGATCACCGGGCGCGATTTGCTGGTGTCGTCGCACACCGGCAGCGGCAAGACGGCCGCGTTCCTGCTGCCGTCGCTGCAACGCCTGCAGGCCGAGCCGACGATTAAAAGCATGGGCCCGCGTGTGCTGGTGCTCACCCCCACGCGCGAGCTGGCACTGCAAGTTGAAAAAGCCGCGATGACCTATGGTCAGGCGCTGCGCCGTTTCCGCACTGCGTGTCTGGTCGGCGGCGCGCCGTATGGTTTGCAGTTGAAGCGGCTGGCGCAGCCGGTTGATGTGGTGGTGGCGACGCCGGGTCGTCTGATTGACCATCTGGAGCGCGGCAAGATCGACTTTTCGCGGATTGAAGTGCTGGTGCTGGACGAAGCCGACCGCATGCTGGACATGGGTTTTGTCGATGACATTCAGGCGATTGCCAAGCGCTGCCCGAGCGAGCGTCAGACGTTGTTGTTCTCGGCTACGCTCGACGGCGTGGTGGGCAATCTGGCGCGCGAATTGACGCGTGATGCGCAGCGGATCGAGATCGAAGCCGCGCCGCAGGCCGAGGCCAAAATCGAACAGCGCCTGCTGTACACCGACAACATGGATCACAAACAGCGTCTGCTTGACGCGCTGCTGCGCGATGTCGACATGACGCAGGCGATTGTCTTCGCCTCGACCAAGAAGAGCACCGAAGAGATTTCCGACCTGCTGTCTGACAGCGGTTTTGCCTCCGACGCGCTGCACGGTGACATGCAACAGGGGCAGCGTAACCGCGCGCTGCAACGTCTGCGCGAAGGCCGCACCAAGGTGCTGGTCGCCACTGACGTTGCCGCGCGCGGTATCGACGTGGCGGGCATCAGCCATGTGATCAATTTCGATCTGCCGCGTCAGGCCGAAGATTACGTGCACCGCATTGGCCGCACCGGTCGCGCCGGTCGTACCGGTATCGCAGTGAGCTTTGCCGGAATGCGCGAAGGCGGTCTGGTGAAAAACATCGAGCGCTATACGGGTAACCGGATCGAGATTCATACCCTGCCGGGTCTGGAGCCAACGCAAAAACCGCAGAGCGGTCGCCCGGCGGGTGGCAATGGTCGTCCGCGTAGCGGCAACGGCGGCGGCAATCGCAGCGGCGGCTTTGGTGAAAAGCGCAGCTGGGGTGCTGGCCGCACGGACGCCGCACCGCGTGCCTATGGCGACCGTGCGCCGCGCGGCGACAGCGCAGACAACCGTGATCGCGGCTTCCGCACCGAGCGCCCCCAGGGGGATCGCCCGGCTCGCGATGCCGCCCCGCGCGGCAACCGTTTCGAGACGGCGTCACGCGGTCCGCGCAGCTACGGTGATCAAGCACCGCGTGCCTATGGCGACCGGCCGCCGCGCGAAGGCAATCGTTTTGAAGCGGCACCCGCGCCCAAGCCTGATGTCGATGGCAACAGTATCGAATACTGGAAAAAGCGCGAGCAGGAAGCCAAAGCGCGCGCCCAGCGCCCGCAGGGCGACCGTCCGGCCCGTGCAGGCCAGCCCGGTCGTGGTGCGGCAGTAGCCAAGCCGGGCGAACCCCGTCGCAGCTACGGCAACGACAGCCGGGGCGCAGGCGGCAACACGCGTGTTGGCGTGCGTGGGCGCTTCAAGGACTGAGCGCTACGCTGACTGGTGTATGAAAAGTGGGCTCCGTGAGGGGCCCCTTTTTATTTACAAGGAGGACATGAGGACAAGGGACATCCTCATGTTCCTCCTGTCCTCTTTGTGGGGCGGCTTGAGAAGTCAGTTTTATTCACTACGACTGAAACCGCACGCTCGCCACCATCGCTTCGAAATCCGCCAGCCCGCGCTGAAAATAGACGATGGCGGGCGCTTCATACATCAGCGTGAGGCGGCCTTTGGCATCGACGTGACCGATCATGAGGCGGTCGATGGACAGGCCGCGCTCGTTTTTGTAGCGGATGTGCAGGCGCGCGGCAGGGCGGCCGCCGAGGGTGGCGGGCGCGTTGGCAATCACTTCGAGGTTGGCGGTGCTTTCGCTGCCTTTCCATTCGGCGATGGCGAGTTCGGCGATTTCATGCGGCAGCATGTCGGCGCGGGTTTCGCGTTTGGTGCGCGGCAGTTTGCGGTCGTGCGGCTGGCGATTGACGAGGATGACGTTGAGCGCGGGGCCGTCGCGGGTGATGAAAAAGTCGTTGATGTCGGCTGTGCGTTTGACCCAGCCCAGCGGCAGTTCGAGGGTGTAGTCGTTGCGTTTGCTTTCGAGGCGGCTGCTGGAATCGACACGCGCCCAAGGCGCGCAGGCCGCGAGGCTGGCGCACAGCAGTGTGGAAGCGAGCAGGCGGAACAGGGTCATGGCGTGAGGTTTTTAAGATACGCCGCGATGTGGCCGTGGTCGGCAGCATCGGGGGCGAGTTCGAGGTATCGACGCAGCAGGGGCGCGGCGAGCGCTGGTTCGTTGCGTTTGTAATGCAGCAATCCGAGTGCGCGATGCGACGGCGCATAGCGCGGTGTGCCCTCGATCGCGATGCGGTATTCGCGCTCGGCGCGTTCGAGGTCGCCCGCGTCGTTGCGCAGGCGGTAGGCTTCGCCGAGATGGTAGGACGCTTCGGGTGGATACTCGCGGCGGCGCTCAGGGTCGGCGAGCAGGAGGATGAGCTGTTTGTAGCGATAGGCCGCGAGGTCGGCGTCGAGCGATTGTAGCCGCAGGGGCGAGGTGCTTTCGACGAAACGTTCGCGGGCGATTTCGCCGCCCTGCGCGTCGCGCGACAGTTCGGTGAAATTCTCGATGCGCTCCTGCAGCTTGGGGTGGCTGGCGAAAAAGAAGGGTTCCTTGATGTCGGTGGCCTTGATCTCAGCCTGCAAGTGTTCGAAGGTCTTGATGCTTTCACGTGGCGCGTAGCCTGCGGTGACGAGGCGCTGATAACCCATCTGGTCGGCTTCGCGCTCGTGTTCGCGCGAGAAGCCGAACATGGAGGACAGGGCGAGAATATCGCCGACCAAGGGCACGCCGAGCATGCCGGCGACCAGCGCAAACGCGGCGGCGTTGCGTACGCGCTCGGCCTGTTGCAGCGAATGGCGGTGGGTGAAATGCGCGCCTTCGTGGGCGAGCACGGTGGCGAGCTGAGCTTCGTTCTGAAAGCGTGCGATGAGGCCAGTGTTCACGTACACGCTGCCGTTGGGCAGGGCGAAGGCATTGATGTGCTGGGCGTTGAGCAGGCGCACCTGGATGCGGTCGCTGAACTCGGGGTAGAGGCGGTTCATGATGCCCTGCACGTAGGCGGTGAGTGCGGGGTCGGTGTTGAGTTTGCCTGCGCGTGCGAGCGCCCGCTCGAATTCTGCGGCTTCGTGCCACAGACTTTTTTCGTCAGCAGCGAGTTCGCGGGTGTCGGCGGTTTGCGTCCACGGCTGTACGTCCGCCGCGTGTGCGGGAGCCAGCAGCGCGAGGGCCAGTGCGCCCGCTGTCAGGCGGTTCATCGCGGACCGGGCCACGTCTGGTAAAGATCGCGCATCAGGCCCTCGACGTCGGCTGCGCTGCGCGTGTCGAGGCTGCTGCTGGAATCGAAGCCCATCCACTGCACGTCACCGGTTTTGAGATCGACGATCCCGGCGGTGATGAAGGACTGGCCAAGCGGCATGATGATGCCGAGCGCGAGACCCGCCACGAAGGCGGCCTTGCGTCCGCCGGAGGAAATGAAATCGGCACCCAGCACGATCAATGCGGCGTCGGCACCGGTTTGTTCGCGCAGGAAAGCGAGGCCGGGGCCGAGGGTGTAGTCGAATTCGTTTTTCTTGTGTGCCCAGGCGGATTGCTCGCCGCGTCCGTAGACAAACACGGATTGCGCGACCCGATCGTAGAGACCCATGTGGGCTTCGAGCTGGTCGGCCAGCAGGGGATCAAGCGTTGGCGCGGCGATGAGCTCGAACAGGTGGCTGTCGCGCGCCTTTTGGACGGCGGCGGTGCTGAGATTGTCGCGTGCGGTGGCTTCCCAATCGGCCATGCGGGTCGGCACGCCGCCTGCCGAAAGCTCGTAGACGAACACTTGCGGCGGCAACAGCACGACTTTTTTCGGGCGGGTGTCGATGTTTTGCGTGAGCGCGGGATTCAGTGCGCTCATGACCGCAAGCGCGGGCGTTGCCATTACACTGGCGACCATCAGGGTCGCCGCACACATCAGCCGTATCATGCAAAACTCCGAAAAGGGGCTCCACCGTAGGGTAAACCCGGAAGCGGGTCAACCGCAGGCCGCGATGCCCTGGCGCTGGGTCGGCGAGCGCGGGCTGCGTCTGGCGACAGGCGGTATGACGCTGGCGCGCTATCAGCAGCTTGTTTCGCTGAACTTAGTCGAATTAGAAGACATTATCCCGGTAGATGGCAGCATTTTATTGATTTTACGCCCCGGGGCGAGCCTCCCCGATGCGCTATGGGTGGCGCTGGCTTTATCCGTGTCTGACTCGGGATGCGTTTTCGGACGGCGGCACGATATTCCCGTGATCTATGACGGAGCGGATTTGCCGATGCTGGCGGTTCAGGCGGGCTTGGCAGAAGGCGATTTCATCGCGCGCCATGCTGCCGCTGATTACGTTGTCGCGTTTCTCGGATTTCAGCCGGGGTTTCCTTATCTGCGCGGCCTGCCCGAGGCCTTGCACGCGCCGCGACGGGCGTCCCCTCGAACGCGGGTGCCCGCCGGTAGCGTCGCGATCGGCGGACCCTACACGGGGATTTATCCGGCGGAAGGACCGGGTGGCTGGCAGTTGATCGGGCATACGCAAACACGTTTGTTTGATCCGCAGCGCGAGCCGCCCACGTTGCTGTTACCCGGTGACCGGGTGCGGTTTGTCGCCGCATGAGCCCGGGTTTTTCTCCGCGGTCTCCGCGCCTCTGCGGTTTAACAGCCCTTTCAAGATGATTGACGTTCTACGTGCAGGTCTGTGTGATCTGGTAATTGATCAGGGGCGTCCGGGCATGGGGTCGCTCGGCGTGCCGGTGGGCGGGGCGGCGGATCCCGCCGCGCTGGCAGCGGCGAATCGGCTGGTGGGTAACTCGGTGGAATGCGCCGGGCTGGAGATTGTATTGACTGGACCGGAGTTGTCTTTCCCGCATGGCGGCACGATAGCCTTCACCGGGGCGAAGTTTGCGGCACGCCGCAGCAATGGCGAACCGGTCAGATGGAATGAAACGGTGTGCCTGTCAGCGGGCGAGCGCCTGATGCTGGGGGCAGCGGAATCCGGCAGTCGCTGCTGGCTGGCGGTGTCGGGTGGCTTGGCAGTGCCGCCTGTGCTCGGGAGCCGCAGCACGTTTTTGCCGTCTGGTTTTGGCGGGCTGGAAGGACGCGCCCTGCGCGCGGGAGACCGGCTGGTGTGTGGTGAGCGCCATCGAGAGACCCTAAGCCTGCGCGCCAGCCCCCCCGACTCGCTCGTGGCGGCATTACGGGTGGTGGCCGGGCCGCAGACCGAATGGTTTAACGATGTTGGACTGGCTGCACTCTTTGGCACGAGGTATCGGGTGGGTTCGGCCTCGGATCGACGCGGGATTCGGCTTGAAGGGGTGCCGGTCGCACGGCGCGCAGGTGAATTGCCCTCGCAGGGGGTCTTGCCCGGCGCGATCCAGGTGCCGCCCGACGGCCAGCCGATCATGCTGGGATGGGACGGGCCTGTGACCGGCGGTTACCCGGTGGTGGCGACGGTCGTGTTGGCTGACTGGCCGAGACTGGCGCAGCTGCGTCCGGGTGATCCGGTGCAGTTCGTCACGGTGGAAGTGGACGAGGCGCGCGCGCTTGCGGCGGGGACGTGGCAGATCGAGTGTCGAGAATGATCGAACTGAACGCAGATATCGGAGAGGGTTGCGATGACGCTGGCTTGATGCCGATGCTCGACCGGGTGTCGATTGCCTGTGGCGGCCATACGGGCGACGCCGCCAGCATGGCCGCCGCTTTGCGATTGGCGGCGGCGCACGGCGTGACAGTGGGTGCGCACCCGTCCTATCCGGATCGCGAACATTTTGGTCGCCGGGCGATGGCGGCTTCGGAAGCGGAGATCGTCGCCTGGGTGACGCAGCAAACCGAAACCCTGGCCGAACAGGCGGCGCGTTTGGGGCTGCGACTGGCGCACGTCAAACCCCATGGTGCGCTGTATAACGTGGCCGCGTGGGACGCCGACGTGGCCGGTGCCATTGCGCGCGCGGTGGCGGCGCTGGATGTGGGGCTGATCCTGATCGGGCTGTCCGGCTCGGCCCTGATCGTGGCGGGGCGGGCGGCCGGGCTGCGGGTGCTGAATGAAGCCTTTGCCGACCGACGTTATCAGGCCAGCGGTCAGCTGGTTTCACGTGAAACAGCGGGCGCACTGATTTCGGATCCCGACGCGGCTGCCGGGCAGGCGGGGGCACTCGCGCGGGGTGAGCCGATTCTGGCGCTCGATGGCGCTCCGCTCAGGGTGGCTGCCGACACGCTGTGCCTACATAGTGACACCCCGAACGCATTAAATATCGCCCGAGCCGTCCACGCCGCGCTCAATCGCGGATAATCCGCGCTCCTTGTTTCGCCGTCCCCATCATGCCGCTCCTGACTTTTGATCGCCTTGAACTGGCCTACGGCCACCATCCGCTGCTCGACGGCGCGTCGCTGGTGATCGAGGCGGGCGAGCGCATCGGCCTGATCGGCCGCAACGGCACGGGTAAATCGAGTTTGCTCAAGATCATGGCGGGCAGCAGCCAGCCGGATGCCGGTGATGTGTGGCGTAAACCCGCGCTGCGGCTGGCCTATGTGCCGCAGGAGCCGCAGTTTCAGCCCGGCCACACGGTGTTTGAGGCGGTGGCCGAGGGCGTGGGCGCGGCGCAAAAACTGCTGGCGGATTACCACGCGGCGGCGCACGCCATCGCGGAAGGCGACGAGGCGGCCTACGCCGAATTCGAGCGCCTGTCGCATGAGCTGGAGCTGGCCGATGGCTGGCGGCTCAACAGCCGGGTGGAAGAAACCCTGCAACGGCTGGCGCTGGATGCGGATCGCGCGGTCGAAACCCTCTCCGGCGGCCTGAAAAAACGCGTGGCTTTGGCGCGGGCGCTGGTCAGCGACCCGGAGCTGTTGCTGCTCGACGAGCCGACCAACCACCTGGACTTTGCGGCCATCGAATGGCTGGAAGCGCTGTTGAACGAATTCCGGGGCGCACTGCTGTTCATCACCCACGACCGGCGTTTTCTGGACAATGTCGCCAATCGCATTATCGAGCTGGATCGTGGCACGTTACGCGAATATCAAGGTAATTTCAGCGCTTATCAGGCCAAAAAGACCGAGCAGCTCGAGATCGAGGAAATCCACAACCGCAAGTTCGACAAATTCTGGAAACAGGAAGAAGTCTGGATACGCAAAGGCGTGAAAGCGCGCCGCTGCCGCGATGAAGGCCGGGTGCGGCGGCTGGAGCAATTGCGGCTCACGCGCGAGGCGCGCATCGGTCACACCGGGCAGGTGGGTTTTCAGATCGATGCGGGCGAGCGCTCGGGCAAAATCGTTGCCGAGATGGACAACATCCGCTACGGCTACGACGGGCGCACCTTGATCGAGGGTTTTAGCGGGGTGCTGCTGCGCGGCGACAAGCTCGGTTTGCTCGGGCCCAACGGCGCAGGCAAGACGACGCTGATCCGTCTGATCCTTGGCGAATTGCAGCCGCAGGCGGGCACCATCAAACAGGGCACCAAGCTCGAAGTCGCCTATTTCGATCAATTTCGCAACCAGTTGAACGACGATGCCACCCTGATCGATACCATTGCGCCCGGTTCTGATTTTGTCGAAATCGGCGGCCAGCGCAAACACGTCATCAGCTATCTGGAAGATTTCCTGTTCCCCGCCGAGCGTTCGCGCGCCAAGGTCAGCGCCCTGTCGGGCGGCGAACGCAATCGTTTATTGTTAGCGCGCCTGTTCGCCCGGCCTGCGAACCTGCTGGTGCTGGACGAGCCGACCAACGACCTCGACATCGACACACTGGAGCTGCTGGAGCAGTTATTGCAGGATTACAGCGGCACGGTGTTGATCGTGTCGCACGACCGTACCTTCCTCGACAACGTTGTCACCCAGTCGGTGGTATTCGAGGGCGACGGCAAGCTGACCGAAATCGTCGGCGGTTATGCGGATTGGCTGGCCTGGAAAGCGGCGCAATCGCGTGCGGCCAGTGCGCCCGTGGCCGCCAAGCCGGCAGCCACGCCGACTGCCAAACCCGCCGCCAAAATCAAACTCAGTTACAAGGAACAGCGCGAACTCGATGCGCTGCCCGCGCAGATTCAAGCGCTGGAAACCGAGCAAATGGAAATCGCCGCGCGCCTGGCTGATCCCGCGCTGTATCAAACCGATGCCAAAAGCGCGGCCAAATTGCAGGCGCGCAGCGAGGCGATTGATGCCGAATTACTCGACGCGCTGGCGCGCTGGGAAGCGCTGGAAGCCAAACAAGCGGGTTAAATCTGGATGTTTCACGTGGATATTTCGCATAGGTTTCACGTGAAACGGAAGTGCCCTGCGGGTAAAATGCGCCAATGAAATTTCCCGATTCTTTCGATGTTATCGTCGTCGGTGGCGGCCATGCGGGCACCGAGGCGGCGCTCGCCAGCGCCCGCGCGGGCGCGAAAACGCTGCTGTTGACGCATAACATCGAGACGCTGGGGGCGATGTCGTGCAATCCGTCCATTGGCGGCATTGGCAAGGGACATCTGGTCAAGGAAGTGGATGCGCTCGGCGGCGCGATGGCAATTGCCACCGACGAGGCGGGTATTCAATTCCGCACGCTGAATTCGTCGAAGGGTCCGGCGGTGCGCGCCACCCGGGCGCAGGCCGACCGCGTGTTATACAAGGCGGCGGTTCGTGCGCGGCTGGAAAACCAGCCGAATCTCACGCTGTTCCAGCAGGCGGTGGACGATCTGCTGCTCGACGGCGACCGGGTGACGGGCGTGAAAACCCAGCTCGGCATCGTGTTCAACGCGCGTGCGGTGGTGCTGACGACCGGGACGTTTCTTTCCGGGCTGATCCATGTCGGGCTGGAAAATTATCAGGCCGGACGCATGGGCGACCCGCCTTCGGTGTCGCTGGCTGCGCGGCTGCGCGAGTTGAGTTTGCCGGTGGGGCGGCTGAAAACCGGCACGCCGCCACGCATTGATGGACGCACCATCGATTACAACAAAACCCAGATTCAGCCGGGCGACGATCCGGTGCCGGTGTTTTCCTTCATGGGCGCGGCCGACATGCATCCCGAACAGCGCCCCTGCTGGATTACGCACACCACCGAACGCACGCATGAAATCATTCGCGGCGGGCTCGACCGCTCGCCGATGTTCACCGGGGTGATCGAAGGCGTCGGGCCGCGCTATTGCCCGTCGATCGAAGACAAGATCACGCGATTTGCCGACAAGACCAGCCACCAGATTTTTCTGGAGCCGGAAGGGCTGACGACCCACGAAATCTACCCCAACGGTATTTCGACCTCGCTGCCCTTCGACGTGCAGCTGGCGATCGTGCGCTCGATCCCCGGCCTGGAGGCGGCGCACATCCTGCGCCCCGGCTACGCTATCGAATACGATTACTACGACCCGCGCAATCTCAAGGCTTCGCTCGAAACCAAGTCGATTGCCGGCCTGTTTTTCGCTGGGCAAATCAACGGCACGACGGGCTATGAAGAAGCAGCGGCACAGGGCTTGCTGGCGGGCGTCAACGCTGCCTTGCAGACACAGGACAAGCCCGCCTGGAGTCCCGGTCGGCACGAAGCCTACCTCGGCGTGCTGGTGGACGACCTCATCACGCGCGGCGTCTCCGAGCCCTATCGCATGTTCACCAGCCGCGCCGAATACCGCCTGCAACTGCGCGAGGACAATGCTGATCTGCGGTTGACCGAAATCGGGCGTGGGCTGGGCCTGGTTGATGACGTTCGCTGGGACGCGTTCAACCGCAAACGAGATGCCGTTTCACGTGAAACCGAGCGGCTCAAGGCCACCTGGGTTAACCCGGCGATCCTGCCAGCGGACGCGGCGACGCAATTGATCGGCCAGCCGATCGAACACGAATACAGCCTGTTCGAGCTGTTGCGCCGTCCCAACCTGGATTACGCGAAAGTGCTGGCGTTGCCCGGTGGCGGCGCGGGCGAAGCCGACCCGCGCGTCGCCGAACAGGTTGAAATCGCGGCCAAATACCAAGGCTACATCGACCGCCAGAACGAAGAAGTCGAAAAACACCGCGAACAGGAAACCCTGCGCCTGCCCACCGACCTCGATTACGCCACGCTCACCAGCCTGTCGATGGAAGTGCGTCAGCGCCTGCAAACAGCCCGGCCCGAAACGCTGGGACAGGCGTCGCGCCTGCAAGGCATTACCCCGGCAGCGATTTCGGTGCTGCTGGTGTACGCCAAGCGCGGGTTCAAGTCCGAGCCGGAAAAGAAAAGCGCATGAGTGTCGAACAACAGCTCGCGGCGGGCATCGCCGCCCTGGGTCTGACATTGCCCGACGGCGCGCAGCCAAAGTTGCTGGCCTATCTGGCGTTGCTCGACAAATGGAACCGCGTGTACAACCTGACGGCGGTACGCGATGCTGATCGGATGGTGAGCCACCATCTGCTGGACTCGCTGGCGGCGGCGCCGTATTTCACGGGCGGCTTATCTAATTTGATTCGTGTGCTCGATGTCGGTAGCGGCGGCGGCCTGCCGGGGATTCCGTTGGCGATTGCCCGGCCTGA
>JBEBIA010000048.1:0-2359 GCA_040080645.1 Thiobacillus sp. | reverse complement strand
GTTTCAATCCGCGCCCGACCGTGAGGTCGGGCGATGCTTCACAGATGCAATCGTTTGATTGTTTTGCGAAGTGTGACAAGTTTGCGCGAACCTGACTTTTGCGGCAAACCAAAAAGTGTATGGGCGTGCGGGACGGTTTGCCGTGTTGTTCAAAAACAAGGGCTTGCGCGGTGCGCGAATCCAGCGGGTTTTCGCCGTTGATCGCGGTTCGCGCTTCATATGACGAGCGTGCCTTCAAAGTCGACAGCACGGAAGACGCCATATTCCTTGACGCGCAGCTCGGTGGGTTCGGTGATGCGGTAGAAGCGCAGGTTGTCGTGCGCGGGGTCGATTTCGGCGAGCAGTTCGCGTTCGAGTTGTTCGTATTGCATTTCGTCTACCCGGCATTCGAAGACGGATTTTTGCACGCGCTGTCCGCTGCGTTCGCAGGCTTTAGCGACGCGGCGCAGGCGCTTTCTACCGGCAGCCGATTCCGTTGATACGTCGTAGGTGACGATGATGAGCATGGCGTTTTCCCTCACCCTAACCCTCTCCCAAAGGGAGAGGGGAAAAAGCACTTATTTGGCGACATACGGCAGGTAGCTTTCCATTTCGCCACGCAGGGTGCGGGCGATGAAACGTGCCTGCACAAAGGGCAGCAGGGCGAGCGGCAGTTTGGTTTCGGTGAGCGGGTGGGTGATTTCTTCTTGCTTGCGCTCTTGCCAGGCGGTGACGACGGCGCGGCGGCCTTTGTCACCCAGCATGACTGCGCCGCCTTCGCGCAGGTCGAAATCGGTTGCGCCGATCTGGCCGCGATTGATGAGTGTGAGCGCCAGACGGTCGCACAGCACAGCGCGAAATTCCTCCTGTAAATCCAGCGCGAGGGCGGCGCGACCGGGGCGCACGGCGTGCAGAAAGCCGAGTTGCGGGTCGAGCCCGACGGCTTCGAGTGCGGAGCGGCAATCGTTCATGAGCATGGCGTAGAGAAATGAAATTAGCGCGTTGAAGCGATCCAGCGGCGGGCGGCGGGTGCGGCCATTGAGCTGGAAGTGCTCGCGCAGAGTGGGTTTGATAATGAGATTGATGGCGGCAAAGTAGCCGCGCGCGGCTTCGCCTTCCACCCCGCGCAATGCGTCCAGGGTGGTGGCGACAGCGGCGGCGCGCAAGCTTGCAGCGAGGTTGTCGGCGGTGCGGGTGAGCTGGGCGGCTTCGGCCTCAATGGCCGCTTCGCGTGCGCCGCGTTGCACCACGCTGCGGCTGTTTTTGAGCTTGCCTGCGACCACCGCGCGGGCGAGTTCGAGGGTGAAAGCCGCATCGCCCGCCTGCTTGTGCTGCGCTTGGCGCAACAGAATATTGCCGGACACCGGGCCTTCGAGCCGCGCTTTGAAACGGCCATGGTCGTCCAGCAGCACCAGCGATTTGCCTTCGTCGGCCAGGCGGTGCATGAGCGCGGGGGACACCATGACATTGCCGAAGCAGACCAACCCGCCCAGATGGTGCAGCGGCACCTGGAGTTTTTTCTCGCGTTCGACGTCGATGCGCACGGTGGCGTTTTCCAGATGCGCGTAAGCCTGGGGCGTCATGACGTAAAGCGTGTTTTGAATTGTGTGCATTTTGTATTACATTTAGTGATACATATCGCAACGCATGGAGAATGACATGGCAACCTTGAATTTACGCCTGCCCGATAGTCTGGATCGGCAACTAACCGCATTGGCGGCGCAAACCCACCAGAACCGGTCTGATCTGGCGCGCACCGCGCTGGAAAAGTTTGTGCGCGACCAGGAGCGCGAGCGGCTGATGGCCGAGATGGAGGCAGCCTTTCGGTTTTTAGCGACCAACCCCGAGGCGCGCGCCGAAAGCATCGCGATTGCCGAGGAATTTTTGCCGCTGGATAACGAAGCGCTCGACATCGCCGAGGGTCGCAAACCGGGCGATCCCGAGCCAGAACCGTGGTGGAAATAATGCGGCGCGGTGAAATCTGGCTGGCGCGGTTGAACCCCAATACCGGCGCAGAAATCGGCAAAGTTCGTCCGGTACTGATCCTGCTGGCGCAGCGCTATCTGGACGCGGGCTCGCCCGTGGTGATGGCCGCGCCATTGACCACGCAATACTGGCCGGGGATGGCTGCGCTGCGCATCGCGGTATCGGCGCGCGGTCGCCTGCAAAAAGACAGCTTCGTGGTGCTGGAACAAACGCGCGCACTCGACCGCAGCCGCTTCGCCGATACCCGGCTGGCCGAATTGTCGGCAGACGAAATGCAAATAATGGACAGGCAACTGATGGCGATGTTCGGGATGGTTATTCCGCCGCATTAAACAACTCCCCGCGCAAACGGCGCAGCCGCGCACGCTCGGCCAGCGCCTCGGGCTGGCAAATT
>JBEBIA010000047.1:0-2445 GCA_040080645.1 Thiobacillus sp. | reverse complement strand
GACGGCAAAATCAAATGCTCGTTGCATGGTAGCTATTTCGATCTCACCACGGGCGAACCCACCTGTGACCCGGCGGACGAACCGATCAAAACCTACCCGATTAAAATTGAAGCCGGTCAGGTCTGGGTTCGGGTCTGATCACCCTCATTTCACTGCGTATTCGCCATGGCCGATCCCATCCAGCATAAAGGCGCCGCCAAAACCGCGCGCATTCCGATCAAGATCGTGCCGCAGGAGCGGATGCGCCTGCCGCCGTGGATACGTGCCAAAGCCCCGAGCCTGCCCAACGTGGCGCGGCTGAAAGGTATTTTGCGCGAGGCCAAGCTGCACACCGTGTGCGAAGAGGCTTCGTGCCCCAACCTCGGCGAGTGTTTTGGTCATGGCACCGCCACCTTCATGATCCTCGGCGATCTTTGCACGCGCCGTTGCCCGTTTTGCGACGTCGGCCACGGCACGCCGCTGCCACCCGACACCGACGAGCCGCGTCACCTGGGCGAAACCATCGCCATGATGGCGCTGAAGTACGTGGTGATTACCAGCGTTGATCGCGACGATTTGCGTGATGGCGGCGCGCAGCATTTCATCGACTGTATCCGGGCTGTGCGTGAGCTGTCACCCGCGACGCGCATCGAGATTCTGACGCCGGATTTCCGGGGTCGCCACGACCGCGCGCTGGATATTTTTGACGCCGCGCCGCCCGACGTGATGAACCACAACCTCGAAACGGTGCCGCGCCTGTACAAGGCCGCGCGCCCCGGCGCCGACTACGCGCATTCGCTGAAACTGCTGCAAGATTTCAAGGCGCGCCACCCGGGCGTGCCGACCAAATCCGGCCTGATGCTGGGTCTGGGCGAAGAAGACGACGAAATCCTGCAAGTGATGCGCGACCTGCGCGCACACGACGTGGATATGCTCACGCTCGGCCAATACCTGCAACCGTCAAAACACCATCTGCCGGTGCTGCGTTTCGTCACGCCGGAACGCTTCGTCCAGTTCGAGCAGGAAGCGCTGGCGATGGGCTTCAAGCACGCTGCATGCGGCCCGATGGTGCGGTCGAGCTATCACGCCGATCAGCAGGCGGCGGGGGTGTAATCCCAAGCTATCAGCCTGGCATGTATACAAAAGTTATGAAGGTTTATCGAAAAAACATAAACTTGAATGTGCTCCAAGAGCAATGGAGATTTAACTCGAACCTGGAACCTTTGATTCTTGATTTGCGCAAGCGCCTGGGTTTGACGCAAGAGAAGTTTGCCGCTCGCTTCGGATTTTCGGTCGCCACCCTGCGCCATTGGGAGCGTGGCGACCGGACGCCCCACGGCCCAGCCTTGGTATTGTTGAATCTGATCGACCGGGAGCCTCAGGCGGTGATGCGGGCTTTGGCTGCGTGAAGGGTATGGTGGAAATATGATGATGAAAGACCCCGAAGTGCGAAGTGCGGCATGAACGACACTGAGGTTGATTGGGACTATGTTCATCGCTGCAACTTCGAGAAGGCCGCCTTTTGGGATATCAACTGGATTGCCAATGCGCGGAATCTATTTGAGTCGGCGAAACGACTGGAACCTGAGGTGGTTCGAATCTGGGACGCTTATCGAGAAAAGATAAAAAATGCCGCTGCCCCGCTGCCAATCGATTACTTTCAAGGACCATATTTCATGCTTCTGGCCTTTGCGACAGAGAATCTACTCAAGGCCGCAGCTGTTTCATATAAGCGTTTCCAGTACAAGGACGAGTTTCGCCGTTCCAAGAAATTTCCTAAAGAGTTAATGAAGCATGACTTGATCAAACTTGCACAGCTAGTTGGGCTTGCATATTCCGACACAGAGGAAGATTTGCTTCGCAGACTGACACGGAGTGCTATTTGGTTTGGTCGTTATCCCGCTCCGCTTGACTACGCCGATATGTCGGGGCAGAAAAAATTCGATGACGGAAACGAGTACACGGTTAGTTGGTTCGGCGAAGGCGACGTTGAACGCCTGAATACATTCATTCTTGGCTTGCCCGGCCGGCTCAAATTGGATGAACGGCATTGGGCAAGTGCCGCATAACATTGCATTGCGCTCAATTGAAATCACAGTGAAAAATAAGGTCAGCTACGCATGATTATGAATAACAAACCCGACAGTTTTCTTGGTGCATTAGCCTTGGCCATGGCATCAAACCCCGCATTTGCATCTGGCAGCGATGACCAAGGCAGCTCTTGGCTGGGTGCAGTGTTGGGTTTATTGTTTTTAGGGGCGCTGATTTACATTCAGCTAGTGGGGGGGCGGGAGGAGCGCATCCGCAAACGTGAAGCCGAGAAACAGGCCGCAAAATTTGCGACAGACGCACATAACAAGATGCTGGATTGAACCGCCCCGGGTTTCGTGGAGGCCATTTGGTTTAAGTGCAGGCCGTTGACTCGGCCTGTTCGGCGAGTTGCCTGTAGTAGTTTGCCTCAGCTTC
>JBEBIA010000036.1:0-11233 GCA_040080645.1 Thiobacillus sp. | reverse complement strand
GCCTGTGAAAGTAGGTCATCGTCAGACTCCTTACACGTCCCCATCAGGACAATAAAACCCCCTCAAAATATCGAGGGGGTTTTTTATTGGCAGGGATATGGCAAGAAGTGGATCAATAAATTATTACTTTAATTTTCCCAATTTAATCAATGTATTAAGTTCATCTACAACTTTAGTTGAATGTCCTTTCTGGTAATGTTTAGCCAAAATATGCGTGTGGTTTTTGCCACGTTGGTTTTGAACAATTACTTTGGAGTGGATATGAAATTAATGAGATTTGGTGTGGCGTTGTGTTTGCTAACTTTGATGTCAGTCAACGCGTATGCGGTCGTGGATCTGAATAAGGCCACTCAGTCTGAACTGGAGTCGGTGAAGGGTCTGGGCCCTGCGAAGGCTAAGGCAATCATTACGTATCGCGAAAAGCAGGGTGCGTTCAAGAGTGTAGATGATCTTGATAAGGTGAAGGGCTTTGGTAAAGCAACGGTAGACAAGTTGCGGCCTGAACTCACAGTCGGCTCGAGTGCAGCAAAACGCTAAGCAGTTTGGGCATGGCGAGTTCCATGCCCAGTCAATTGCTTTGATTCATTTTTTCCAGGCGCTGGCAAAGGGTGTCAATAATGCGCCGTGATAGAGGCGCCGAATGCTGCATCAGATCCTCAAGGACTGAAGGGGGAAGCACCAGCACGGTGAGTTCCGAGTCGGCGATAACGGATGCCGTCCGCTTTTCACTTAGCAGGTACGCCATCTCGCCAAATAATTGGCCCTCATGGAGTTCTCCAAGCTTGTGTTGTCCTGCAGCGGTTTTTTTGAAGACTGCTGCCCGTCCGGTATAGAGAAAATAGGCCTCCTGCGAGTCGTCGCCTTCACTGATCAATACCTGGCCTGTCTGATGGTGCTGGCCGTATTTCTGGAGCAAGCGTCGGCTGTCGCCAAATACATAGCGTTCCAGCTTGCTGGTGGCTGTGTTACTGGTGGAAAGAAACAGTTTTTCCAGCGCAGTTACGTCCGCCTGGCCATAGGCGTAGAGTGCCTGTGCCCAGAAATAGATGATCAGGGATCCTGAATACGCGGCGATCAGTACAAAGATCACGCCGCCGAGTGCGCCATACAGGCTGAGGTAGTTTTCCAGCTTGAAAAAAGCACTAAACACGAAAAAGAGCAGGCTCAGACTTATGGTGGCAGCCAGCGCGAAACTGGCTGCCATCACGGCAGGTGGATGCTGACGTGGCAGACGCCAGTACGCAGCGAACAGTAAGGCCCACATCATTGCAAAGCCGAACAGGAAGTTGAGCAGCTGTAACACCAGTGCATTTCCTGTGCCAATGAAATTATGCTGCGCTAAAAAACTGAGTGTCGCCTGCGCCAGCCCGGCCAAACCCATGAGTAGAAATAAAACTGGCAGGATGATAAGCGGCAGCACCCAGGAAATGACGAAATTACGCTTGGTGGCGTCAGGAAAAATAATCCGGAGCGCGTTCTGTACTGCATTGACCAAACCGCGTGATGACAGGATCAAGGTGAGCACGCCCACACTCCCGGCCGCAAGCTGCGTTTGACGTGGGATGAATCCCAGTGTGGTCAATTTTTCCAGCTGCATTTGCTCGTAGAGCGCCGCCATCAAAATGCTGGCTGATACCGAGTTATCAGCCAGCGGCCCTAACCACTGTAGGCCGTAGCTGAGAAGCAGTAGTAGCGGGGTGGCTGAGAGGAGAAAATAAAACGCGGTTGCCGCCGCGTGATTCTGAAGCCCGTTTTGGCTGAACAGGCGTGCGGTGGTATACCCCAACTGGAGCAGTCCCCCCAGTCTGCCTTGCGGGGGCGGGGGTACAGGCAGACGCACGGATTGTTTCATCGTCCAGTAAGCCTACCCCTGACGCGTTCGCTAGGCCAGCGCGGCGGCGATGCGTTTGAGCGCTTTTTCGAGATTGGCCTGCGAGGTGGCGAAAGAGAGGCGGATGTAGCCCTCGGCACCAAAGGCTGAGCCGGGCACGACGGCGACGTCAGCAGATTCGAGCAGGTATTCGGAGAAAGCGATGTCGGTACCTTGCTCGATCACATCACGCGCCAGCAGATTCTGGATCGCGCCACGCACGTCCGGAAAAGCGTAGAAGGCACCACCACTGTCGACGCATTTGAAGCCGGGGATTGCGTTTAGCGCATCGACGACGTAGCGATGACGTGTCTTGAAGGCGTCGAGCATTGGCGTGATGCAACCCTGGTCGCCGTTCAAGGCGGCCTCAGCGGCCACCTGTGAGATCGAGGTGGGGTTGGAGGTGGATTGAGATTGCACATTGGTCATTGCACGCAGAATCGTTTCCGGCCCCGCCGCGTAGCCGATACGCCAGCCGGTCATCGAATAGGCTTTCGACACGCCGTTGAGCACCAGGGTGCGGTCGATGAGGTCGGGGCAGACGTTGAGGATGTTGACGAAAGCCTGATCGTCGAGTCGGATGTGTTCATACATATCATCGGTGGCGATCAACACCTGTGGGTATTTCTTCAGCACCGCGCCGAGTGCAGCCAGTTCGTCGCCGGTATAGACCGCGCCAGTCGGATTCGATGGGCTGTTGATGACAAACAGTTTGGTCTTTGCAGTGATTGCTGCTTCCAGTTGCGCCGGAGTGATCTTGAAGCCTTGATCAATACCCGCTTCGACGATGACCGGTGTGCCATCCGCCAGAATCACGATATCGGGATACGACACCCAATAAGGCGCGGGAATAATGACTTCGTCGCCCGGATTAATGGCCGCCTGCACCAGATTGAAAAAACTCTGCTTGCCACCGCATGACACCAGAATTTGTTTGGGATTGTAATCGAGGCCGTTATCGCGCTTGAGCTTGGCGATGATCGCTGCTTTCAGACTAGGGGTACCATCCACGGCGGTGTACTTGGTGAAACCCTGGTTGATGGCCTTGATTGCAGCATCCTTGATGTGCTGTGGCGTATCGAAATCGGGTTCGCCCGCACCGAGGCCGACGATGTCACGACCGGTTGCCTTGAGCGCGGCGGCACGGGCGGTGACGGCGAGAGTGGGAGAGGGTTTGATGGCCTGTACGCGGCGGGAGAGTTCCACTGGGTTTCCTTCATGCATCCGTGATGAACGGATGCTACTATCGATAAGTTTTTGCCGCGCGATTTTAACCCGTGTTCGTCACCTTCCCAAATAGCCCGTTCCGCCTGTTCCAGCCGTTCCTGCCGGCAGGCGACCAGCCGCAGGCGATTGCCAAGCTGATCGAAGGGATCGAAGACGGGTTGGCGTTCCAGACCCTGCTCGGCGTGACGGGCTCGGGCAAAACCTTCACCATGGCCAACGTGATCGCCCAGACGGGTCGCCCAGCCATTGTGATGGCACCGAACAAAACGCTGGCGGCGCAGCTGTATTCAGAAATGCGCGAGTTTTTTCCGGAAAACGCGGTCGAGTATTTCGTGTCTTACTACGACTACTATCAGCCGGAAGCCTACGTGCCAGCGCGCGACCTGTTTATCGAAAAAGATTCCAGTATCAATGAGCACATCGAGCAGATGCGGCTCTCGGCGACTAAATCCCTGCTGGAAAGGCGCGACACTATTATTGTCGCCACCGTGTCAGCGATCTACGGTATCGGCGATCCGTCTGACTACCACAGCATGATTTTGCTGTTGCGCGAGAACGAGAAAATGAGCCAGCGCGACGTCATTACGCGACTGACGCAGATGCAATATGAGCGCAACGATATTGATTTTTCGCGCGGACACTTCCGCGTGCGTGGCGACGTCATTGATATCTTTCCGGCTGAGCACGCCGAAACTGCGATTCGTGTCGAATTGTTCGACGACGTGTTGGAAACCCTGCATCTGTTCGACCCACTTACGGGGCAAATTCTGTCGAAGGTGGCGCGTTTCACCGTGTTCCCGTCGAGCCATTACGTTACGCCGCGCGAGAATATCCTGCGGGCTATCGAACAGATCAAGGTCGAACTGCGCGAGCGACTGGAATGGTATTACGCCAACGGCAAGCTGGTCGAAGCGCAGCGGCTGGAGCAGCGCACCCGCTTTGACCTGGAAATGATGGCTGAGCTGGGCTTCTGCAAAGGCATTGAAAATTACTCGCGGTATTTGTCCGGACGCAATGCGGGCGACCCACCGCCGACGCTGATCGACTATCTGGCGAAAGACGCCCTGATGATTATCGACGAATCGCATGTGACGGTGACACAGGTCGGTGGCATGTATAAAGGCGACCGCTCGCGCAAGGAAAATTTGGTTGATTATGGATTTCGTCTGCCGTCGGCACTCGACAACCGTCCCCTCAAATTTGAAGAATTCGAAGGCTTGATGCCGCAAACGGTGTTCGTTTCGGCGACGCCTGCCAAATACGAAGCCGAACACGCAGGGCAGGTCGTGGAGCAGGTTGCGCGCCCAACCGGACTGGTCGACCCACAGGTCGAAGTGCGTCCGGTTGGCACCCAGGTTGATGATCTGATGAGCGAGGCCAGGAAACGTATTGCCGCTGGTGAACGCGTGCTTGTCACCACGCTGACCAAACGCATGGCCGAAGACCTCAGCGATTATCTGGCTGAGCACGGCATCAAAGTACGTTACCTGCATTCCGACATCGACACCGTTGAACGCGTTGAAATACTGCGCGATCTACGCCTGGGCGTATTCGATGTGCTGGTCGGCATCAACCTGCTGCGCGAGGGGCTGGATATTCCTGAAGTGTCGCTGGTGGCGATTCTCGACGCGGACAAAGAAGGGTTTTTGCGCAGCGAGCGTTCGCTGATCCAGACCATCGGTCGCGCCGCGCGCCATCTTAACGGCAGCGCGATTCTTTACGCCGATAAAATAACTGAGTCAATGCGGCGTGCGATGGACGAAACCGAGCGTCGCCGCACCAAACAGATTGCGTTCAATCTGGCGCATGGCATCACCCCACGCGGCGTGGTTAAACGCATCAAGGACATTATTGATGGCGTCTACGATGCCGATGCTTCGCGGCAGGAACTCAAGGCTGCGCAAACCGTGGCGGAATACAAAATTCTCGATGAAAAATCGTTGACGAAGAAAGTCAAAAAGCTGGAAAAAGACATGATTGAGGCTGCAAAAAATCTGGAATTCGAGAAAGCGGCGGAACTACGCGATCAGTTAAAGGAACTCAAACAAGTGTTATTCGGGATAGAAGAACATGACTAAAGTATTGATGGTCTGCATGGGCAATATCTGCCGCTCGCCGATGGCCGAAGGGATGCTGCGAAAAGCCGTTCAAGCAGCCGGACTGGCGGATGAAATCCTGGTCGACTCAGCAGGGACACATAGTTACCATATTGGCGATCCGCCTGATCCGCGTGCACAACAGGCTGCGCGCCAGCGAGGTGCCGATATCAGTGGCTTGCGCGGACGCAAGGTGGCCGATGAAGACTTTGAAAAGTTTGATTACATCCTGGTAATGGATGGCGATAACCACAGCCGTCTGATTGAGCGTGCGCCAGTTCAGCACCAGGGCAAGATACGCCGCCTGCTGTCGTTCAGCCGCAAGTATCCCAATCTCGACGTGGTGGATCCGTATTACGGAGGGGCACAGGGTTTTGAGGAAAATCTCAACATGATCGAGGATGCGGTGCAGGGCTTGTTGAAAGCGATTGCTTCGTCAGCGCAAGCCAACCGCGTGTCTTGAAGCGTAGCCAACACAGATCAAAATGACACGAGCCGCTAATGCGGCTCGTGTCATTTCAGTAATGGCCGCGTGCGGCCTGTCAGGCTCAGGGCGTGGATTGCGTTTCCACTTGCACCAGCGGCTCATTCACCACTGGGATACTAGGCCGCTGGCGACGGCGCGTGGGATGCAGTGCACTGTCGGTAGACGGTGTCGTATCCATGACCGCACTGGCCGTGCCGCTGGTTTCAACCTGAGTGAGGCTGGCAGCCTGCGTGTCCGGCGTCGTGGTCGGACGACGGCGGCGACGTGATGAGCGCCCCGCGTCTGCGGGCTCGATTGTGGCGGGTGCAGCGTTTTGCGTTTCGACTTGCTGCAAACTACCACCGTTTGGCATGGAGGCGAGAATAGCGGAAGGCGAGGCGACAACAGCGGAGCGGGCTGGGTTGCCGGGTGCATCGAGCGGCAGATTTTGCTGAGTGTGTGTGGGACTCGTGTGCTGCGTGCCTGCGGTTTCAATCACCGTATGGAATTCTGGCTTGCGAGCCGGTGCAACATTGGTGGGCACCGCAGTTTCTGCATTTCCTGCATCCGCAGTGATTTCGCGGTCTTCGCGGGGGCGGCGATTGCCCCGGCCACGACGATTACGGGATTCACGTTTTTCTTCACCTGCCGGATCACGCTCGGTATTTTCACGCGGCGTTGCGGTGTCGGCCACGCGGGTTGCGGCGTCGGTCTCGGTCTTCGCGCGTGGCGGACGCGGTTGGCGGGGCGGACGAGGCTCGCCCGCCGGACGGGGTTCACGTGGCTCGCGAAGTTCGTTGCGGCCAGCGGCCTGGCGTTCCTCGCGCGGTTCCTTGCCGTTATCGCCACGTCCTTCATTCCGGCGACGCTGCGCGGGTTTGCGGTCGCGTCGCTCAGGACGCGCCTGCGGACGCGCTTCGGACGTGCTTGCGCCGACAGCTACTTCAGCGGGTTTGTCATCACTGCGTTTTTTGAACCAGCCAAAGATACGGTCAAACAATCCCGATTGCGCAGCGGTTTCAGTCACTTGTGCAGGTCGCAAGGTGGGTGCTGGCTGTGCGGGTGGAATGGATTTGACTGCGGCTTCCTGCCGGGCTGGCGCGGCGGCCTGGGTCGGTTGATACGGCTGTTCAGCTTCCGGCATGATGGCGAGTTTGTAGCTCGGCTCGGCGGCGTCAGAACGGTTCAGCTCATCGTGACGCAAACGCTCGATGGTGTAATTCGGCGTTTCCATATGAACGTTCGGGATCAACACCACATTGACCTTGAGCCGCGATTCGAGCGTGTGGATATCGACACGCTTTTCGTTCAGCAGGAAGGTAGCGACATCGACCGGTAGTTGCACATGCACCGCACCGGTGTTTTCCTTCATGGCTTCTTCGCCGAGGATACGCAGGATATGCAGTGCCGACGATTCAGTGCCGCGAATGTGGCCGGTGCCATGGCAGCGCGGACACGGGTTGTAGCTGGTTTCGCCGAGCGAGGGTTGCAGTCGCTGGCGCGACATTTCGAGCAAGCCGAAACGCGAAATTTTGCCCGTTTGCACCCGCGCGCGGTCATAGCGCAGTGCGTCTTTCAGGCGATTTTCGACTTCGCGCTGGTTTTTCGGGTTTTCCATGTCGATGAAATCGATCACGATCAGGCCGCCGAGATCGCGCAGACGCATCTGGCGTGCGACTTCATCAGCCGCTTCAAGGTTGGTGCTGGTGGCCGTTTGTTCGACGTCGCTGCCTTTGGTGGCGCGCGCCGAGTTGACGTCCACCGACACCAGCGCTTCGGTATGGTCGATCACAATCGCACCGCCGGACGGTAGATTAACCTGGCGCGAATACGCCGATTCGATCTGATGTTCGATCTGGAAACGCGAGAACAGCGGCACATCATCGCGGTAGAGTTTGACCTTGCCGACATAGGTCGGCATCACGTTTTCCATGAACACGCGCGCCTGCTCGTACACATCATCCGTGTCGATCAGGATTTCACCGATGTCGGCCGAGAAATGGTCGCGAATCGCACGGGTAATGAGATTGGATTCGAGATAAATCAGGTCGGGGGCTTTGATGTCCGCCGCCGCGCCGTCGATGGCCGTCCAGATGCGCATCAGATAATCGAGATCCCACTGGAATTCTTCTGCCGAGCGCCCGATACCTGCCGTACGCGCGATCAGGCTCATGCCTTCGGGCACGTTTACTTGCGCCATGGTGTCGCGCAGTTCGTTGCGGTCTTCGCCTTCGATGCGGCGCGAGACGCCGCCGCCGCGCGGGTTGTTGGGCATCAGGACGACATACCGACCCGCCAGCGAGATGAACGTGGTCAGTGCCGCGCCTTTGTTGCCGCGCTCGTCTTTTTCGACCTGAACCAGTAACTCCTGGCCTTCTTTGAGATTTTCGGGCACCTTGCCGTTGCCGGGCAGGCAGCTACGGGCGATTTCCTTGAATGGCAGAAAGCCATGACGCTCGCAGCCATAGTCGATAAACGCGGCTTCGAGGCTGGGTTCGACGCGGGTGACCACGCCTTTGTAGATATTGCCCTTGCGTTGTTCTTTGCTGGCGGACTCGATGTCAAGGTCAACGAGTTTTTGCCCGTCGACGATGGCAACCCGGAGTTCTTCCGCCTGGGTTGCGTTAAATAGCATGCGCTTCATTGTTTACTCCCGCGCGCGTGCATACGGGACAAGCCAGACTACCGCAGAATCTCAGCGGTTCATGCAATCACGAAGCAAATTGGGTGAATCGTGTTAAATCAAGCTGCATGGGAATGGGTGTCCTGTTTCTGGAGAGGGGCACCGGCGAACCGGGCGGTCTTTCCGATTCCCGCAGGCATATCGCCGTGCGTGAATACTGATTTCGTATGCTTGTTGTCGCGTCATTGATAACATCGCTGCTTTGCCGACTGGCGGGGCGGGTGGTTTCGACTGTCGGCGCAAGCATGTGAGATGCTGGGCGGCAGGAATCCAGACGGGCCGTGAAGGCGGCGGCCGGTGAGCGTGGTAACCGGCGTGGAATTCAAGAATTCAGCCAATAAATCAAGGCTGAACACACGGTAGTGTATATGAAAATTAAGGACTTAGCGCAAGACTCGGTCAAACGACTCAAGATCGACGACGGTGCCGACGGTCAGCGCCTGGATAACTTTTTGATGACGCAGCTCAAAGGGGTGCCGAAAAGCCGCGTCTACAAGATGGTGCGTGGCGGAGAGGTGCGTATCAACGGCGGGCGCGTCGAGGTCAGCTATCGCCTGAAATTAGGCGATGAGATACGGATTCCGCCTGTGCGCACTGCTGCACCGGTCATTACGCCCGCCACCCACTTGCCGCAAGGCGGCATCCGCCTGCTGCCGCGCGTGCTGTATCGCGACGAAGCTTTGATTGCATTGAACAAACCCGCCGGCATGGCCGTGCATGGCGGTAGCGGTATCTCGCGTGGCGTAATTGAGCAGATGCGGCTGGAATTGCCGGAATGTCGTTACTTGGAACTGGTTCACCGGCTTGATCGTGAAACCTCGGGGGTGTTGCTGATCGCGCTGAAACGACGCGCCTTGGTTGGGCTGCACGCCGCGATGCGCGACGGCAAGATCGAGAAGCGCTATCTGACGCTGGTGGCTGGCCGCTGGCCGAATCCAGTGCAGCACGTGAAACTGCCCTTGCATAAACGGGTAGACGCCAACGGCGAAAAACGCGTGACGGTGCGCGACGACGGCCAGACCGCGCACACCATCTTCCGCCGGCTGGAGTCGTATGCCGATTTCACCCTGCTGGAAGCGGAACTGAAAACCGGGCGCACGCATCAGATTCGTGTGCACACCTCGCATCTGGGCTTTCCCATCGCGGGGGACGACAAATACGGCGACTTCGAACTCAACAAACGGCTGGCCAAACAGGGGCTGAAACGCATGTTCCTGCATGCCGCCAGACTGTCGTTCGAACATCCTGTTTCGGGCGAGCGGCTGCTGATTGAAGCGCCGTTGCCCGATGATTTAAGCCCATTTCTGGATACGCAGAATGCCCAAACAATTTGATTTACTGATCTTCGACTGGGACGGCACCCTGATGGATTCCGCCGGGGTGATCGTCGATTCGATCCAGCGCGCCTGCGAGGATATCGGCCTGGCTGCGCCGAGCGATCGCGCTTCGCGCCAGATTATCGGCCTGGGCCTCACGCAGGCGCTGCAAACCCTGTTGCCGGATTTGCCGGCCGACGATTATCCGCGACTGGTCGAACGTTACCGTCATCATTATCTGGGACGCGACGACGACATACCGCTGTTCGACGGCGTGGCAAGCGCGATTCCTGAGTTGAAAGCCAGCGGTTTTCAGTTAGCGGTGGCCACCGGCAAAAGCAGCCTCGGCCTGTCCCGCGCGCTTGAAGCCAGCAAGCTGGGTGCGTGGTTTTCCGCCACCCGCTGCGCCGACCAGACGCATTCCAAGCCGCATCCGGCGATGGTGCTGGAACTTATCGACGAACTCGACACCGACCCTGCGCGCACGCTGGTGATCGGCGATACCAGCCATGATCTGCTGATGGCGGCCAACGCCGGCGTCGCCAGCCTGGGGGTGACCTACGGCGCGCATGAAGTCGGCGACCTGCATCCGCATGCGCCGCTGGCCTTGATGAACAGTTTCGCCGAGGTGCACGCATGGCTGAACGCGAACGCCTGATCTGCGCCGCCGGAGAGTTGAGCGAGCAGGGCAAGGGCGTGCGCTTTACGCTTGAGCGTCACGGTCAGTCGCAGCCAGCCTTCGTCGTGCGCTTCGAAGGCCGGCCGCGCGCCTTCCTCAACCAGTGCGGCCACGTGCCGGTGGAACTCGACTGGCTGGAGGGCGAGTTCTTCGACGACTCGCGGCTATACTTGATCTGCTCCACGCACGGCGCGCTGTATCACCCCGCAGACGGCCAATGCGTCGGCGGACGCTGCGCCGGGCGCGGCCTGATTCCTTTGCCGGTCGTCGAACGCGACGGCCGCATCTATTTACTAGAAGCCGTTTGATGGAAAAACAATGAACGAAACAGAAAAATCCGCGCCGACCAACGGAACCCCCCCGGCGAACTGGGAACGCAGCGTGCTGGAAAAACTGGCGCTGTCTGCCGTTCAGGAACAGCGCCGCACCCGACACTGGGGCATCCTGTTCAAGACGCTGACGTTTTTGTATCTGTTCATCGTCCTGTTCCTTGCCGCCGGCTGGTTCGGTTCGGACGGCGTCTCGATCAAGGAACACACCGCGCTGGTCGATCTGCAAGGCGTGATCGCCTCCGACCAGGCCAGCGCCGACTCGGTGATCGCCAGCCTGCAGGGCGCGTTCGACGACAAGAAAACCCGCGGCGTGATCCTGCGCATCAACAGCCCCGGCGGCAGCCCGGTGCAGGCCGGGCAAATCTACGACGAGATCAAGCGCCTGCGCGCCAAGCATCCGAAGACTCCACTGTACGCCGTGGTCGACGACATCTGCGCCTCCGGCGGCTACTACGTCGCCGCCGGCGCCGACAAGATCTTCGTCGACAAGGCCAGCATCGTCGGCTCCATCGGCGTGCTCATGGACGGCTTCGGCTTCACCGAAACCATGAAGAAAGTCGGCGT
>JBEBIA010000035.1:0-11566 GCA_040080645.1 Thiobacillus sp. | reverse complement strand
CCGAAAGGCCTTGAATCGTGCGCCATCACGGGGCCCAAGGGGGTCGTCGATGCTGTAGTTGATGACCTTTGCAGCATGCCGACGCAGCAATGAAATAACGCGAGGCGTCACCCATTCACCGCCATCCACGTAGCAAACATCAAATTGGCAACCCGCAAGCCTGCTGGATAAGCCACCCATGAGCCACGGACTCAACAGGTTGCCACCCAGGTGCCAGGTGATGCGGTCGACCCATGGGGTTTTAGGCAGCAGTTGCCGCAAATCCATGTGCTCTACCCGATGGCCAAGACGCCGCAGCGCGTTGGCCCTATCCAGGCAGGTGCCGCTAACAGGACCGAAATACAGGATGGAGAGCGCGCCGTGCGCTGGCGAACTGAATGAGGCGGGGGTATTCATCGGGAAACCGCCCCTGGCGGTGATTGCGAGCCAAGATGCGCGAGCACGGCTCTGGCAAACAGTTCAACACTGACGATGCCGATGAAAACAGTGATCAGTACGGCCGCTATTTTGTGGCGTGCAAGGCGATTCCACCTGAATAGCGAATCGGTTTCGGGGTTGCAGGACAATCTCATGTCGGGTTCCCGCTTTGCCCTGTGCATCCCCGCACGATAGCCACGAAGTCTTCGGCGAAATCCATCTGCATCGGTTGCGCGTCGAGCGCGGTGCGGCAATATTCCACGAAGCGGGATGCATCGCCATATAGTACGGGTATCAGGGTGTGAAGTGCGTTGAAGTGTTCGGCGACTTCCGCGTAATCCGTTCCGTAATCATGAGCGGCAAGGTTGCGCGTTGTCCTGCAAAGCTGCCAGGACGCGACGGAATCGATGACACCGGTTTTCTCGTAGAAAGCCAACACTTTGAGAAACGTTTCTCCAGCTTCACCGGACAGCAAGACTGAATGGCGCATGGCAGCGCCCAAGGTGTCTTGCAGCTTGGAAAAACGTTCGTTAATGGCCGCCAGAGACTCAAACAGGTCGATGCTTTTTTTGTTTTGCAGCAAGTAGGCCGCGGTCAGCGGCCATGAAAGTTTTTGGTCTGATGCATTCAAAAAATAGACGCACCGCTGGATTGCTTCCAACAGCCCGGCCAGGTGCATGCGCTCTGCCTGCAACGCGCCGCCGCTCATGGCTCAACTTCCAGTCGGGTCGCGCGGGCTCTGGCAAGCGTCTGAAACGAGGTGGCGGGCGTGTCGCGGACGTGCTCGATGATATCGACCGGCAAGCCCAGCTGGGCTTCGAGTTCCATTTTGATTCGCGCGCGCTGGATCAAACCAAGCGGGACGGCGCTTTCAAGCAGTAGATCGATATCCCCGCCCCGCGCTGTGTCGTCGAGGCGGGAGCCGAACACATACACTTCGACCGAGCCGCCGGTAAACTGGCTGACGGTGTGGGTGATCTGACGGGTTTGCTCGCTGTTCAATCTCATGGGGTAATTCTCTCAGCAACACTCTTGTTCCGGAACGAATTAAACATGAGTGCTGTTCGCTCTGGCCTGCCGGAGGGCTGCGCTTCGACAGGCTCAGCACGAACGAACTCGCGAATTAATCTGGCCGGATCAATAAGGCGCAGGGTGCGATAAGCACAGGCTGGGCAAAACATCATGCAGGTCTCGAACGGTCATAGAGGGTTTTGGGGGCGATATCGAGGTTGCCCGGCCAGCATACGGTGTCGTATGCGACATAGGCCTGCTTGAACATCGCAGGGTCTTTAAGGCGGGTGAACACGCCTTTTTCCAGATAGGGCCGCGCATCGAAAACCCGCGTTTCCCTGGTATCGAATTCAAGTTCCAGTAGGTAGTCGTCGCGCGCGCGAACGCGTGTCACGGTTTCCATTTTTTGTTTAGTTCCCTACCGTTTGACGCGTCAGGAAATCCGCATAGGCGGCATTGAGGCCAACCTTCATGGTGGTCGTCGCCTTCCACTCCATGCCATTCAGCCGATCCACGTTCATCAGCTTGCGCGGGGTGCCATCGGGTTTGGTGGCGTCGAATTCGAGCATGCCCTGATAGCCGATGACGTCCGCCACGGTTTCGGCGAGTTCGCGGATGCTGAGGTCGTGTCCCACACCAATGTTCACCAGCGGGGCCAAACCGTCGTTGCGGTCCTGCCCCAAGAGCGGGACGAACTTGTCGTCGGGCAGGTTCATCAGATAGACGCAAGCGTCGGCCATGTCTTCGCTATAGAGGAATTCGCGTTTGGGCGTGCCGCTCCCCCACACAGTGACGCTCGGCGCATTCGCCAGCTTGGCTTCATGAAAACGACGAATAAGCGCGGGGATGACGTGGGAGTTTTCCGGGTGGTAGTTGTCGCCGGGGCCGTAGAGGTTGGTGGGCATCACGGCCAGGTACTGGGTCTGGTACTGCCGGTTGTAGGCCCAGCACATTTCAATGCCGGCGATCTTGGCCAGGGCATAGGGGCGGTTGGTGGGTTCCAGTTCGCTGGTAAGGAGATGCTCTTCTTTCATGGGTTGCGGCGCCATCCGCGGATAAATGCAACTGGAGCCCAGAAACATCAGGCGCTTGATGTTGTTTATATAAGCCGCATGGATGATGTTGGTCTGGATCGCGAGGTTGTCGCGGATGAACTCGGCGGGGTAGGTGTTGTTGGCGTGAATGCCACCGACCTTGGCTGCGGCGAGGAAGACGTAGTCGGGTTTTTCGGTGGCAAAAAAAACTTCGACAGCGGCCTGGTTGGTGAGGTCGAGTTCGGTGTGGGTGCGGGTGAGGAAGTTGGCAAAGCCCTTTGCACGCAGGTTGCGCATGAGGGCGGTGCCGACGAGGCCGCGGTGGCCGGCGATGTAAATCCTGCATTCAGGGATCACGCTTCACCCTCTGCGATTTCCGGAAGTAAATTCCGCAGAGTAGATTGCAGCACCATGAACGCCAATTTGTAAGCCTCTAGGCGTTCCAGCAAAACCCGAATTTCCGATTCATCGTAATTATGGCTCGACAGGTTGCGCATTTCGATCATATTCAGCCAGAGTGCTTCTTCCCGAATCAGGCCTTGCGCAAAGGCTTCCTGGATACAGCCGCGCGGGCTCTTGCACTCAAGGCCGAGGAAGGCCAGAGCTCGCTTCATGGCTTTCCAGGACATTTCAAACGTGAATTCAAAACGCTTGACAGCGAGATCCAGATACACGTCGCCGTAACCATCCTTGTCGAATTCATCACGACGTTCGACGATACTGGCGAACCGGTCCAAGGCGTTGCCGAAATTGTGCAGTCCGTCCTCCAGACGAAGCGCCTTGGTCGCACTGTAGATTGATCTACCTGTCGATTTGACGCGATTGATAAAGCGTGTCTCGCATTCAGCAAGATTGGCCAGATCAACTTTGATCAAGCTCGGCAGTCTGGCGATTTCTTCGCGGATGGGCTCCAAATCCGGCTTTGCCGGGTCGTCGAAAGCGATGTCAATGTCGCTATCGGATCTCGCCTCGCCGCTTGCTTCGGAGCCAAACAGATAAATGCGCTCCGGCTTGGCGTGCCGCAGAATGATTTCCCGAATTTGCCGTACCAGAGTAGAACGTTCCATGGTCAGCTCACTCGTGGTAATCCATCGCCTTGTAGCCATGTTTCTTCACCAGTTCGTCGCGCTCGGCGGCTTTCAGGTCTTCGCGCACCATCTCGGCGACTAGCTCGTCGAAGCTGATCTTCGGCGTCCAGCCGAGTTTCGATTTTGCCTTGCTCGGATCGCCCAGCAGGGTTTCCACTTCGGTGGGGCGGAAGTAGCGTGGATCGACGGCGACGATGCATTTGCCATTGGCGTCGTAACCTTTTTCGTCAACGCCCTGCCCTTCCCAACGAATCGCCATGCCCAGCTCCCTGGCGGCGGCGTTAACGAAGTCGCGCACGCTGAATTGCACGCCGGTGGCGATGACAAAGTCTTCGGGCTTGTCCTGCTGCAGCATCAACCACTGCATTTCCACATAGTCTTTTGCGTGGCCCCAGTCGCGTTTGGCATCCATGTTGCCCAGGAAGAGACAATCTTGCAGGCCGAGCTTGATACGTGCCAGCGCACGGGTGATCTTGCGGGTGACAAAAGTCTCGCCACGCAGCGGGCTTTCGTGGTTGAACAGAATGCCGTTGCAGGCATACATGCCGTAGGCTTCGCGATAATTGATGGTGATCCAGTAAGCGTAGAGCTTGGCGCAGGCATAGGGGCTGCGCGGGTAGAAGGGGGTGGTTTCTTTCTGCGGGATTTCTTGCACCAAACCAAACAGTTCGCTCGTGCTTGCCTGATAGAAACGGGTTTTCTTTTCCAACCCCAGGATGCGGATGGCTTCGAGGATGCGCAGCGCGCCGAGGGCGTCAGAGTTGGCAGTATATTCTGGCTCTTCAAAGCTCACTGCCACATGACTCTGCGCAGCGAGGTTGTAAATTTCGTCGGGCTGCACTTGCTGGATGATGCGGATGAGGCTGGAGCTGTCGGTGAGATCGCCGTGGTGCAGTACGAATTTTCTCGTGCTGACTTCGGGACCTTCGTACAGGTGGTCAATGCGGTCGGTGTTAAACAGCGAAGTGCGGCGTTTAATGCCGTGGACTTCATAGCCCTTTCCCAGCAGAAATTCGGCAAGGTAGGCACCGTCCTGCCCTGTGACACCGGTGATGAGGGCTTTTTTGGTCATGTTTTCGTTGTAATAAAGTGGGCAATCAGGTTAAGGACGCAAATTAATCAACTGGATGGATTAGGGCTACCGATGATGCGTTTACGCTCACTGGGCGACATCGCCTTGAGTAGCTCGCGGGTGAAGACATCCTGCGTTTGATAGGCCTTGGTTTCGTCTGCCTGAATGCTCGAAACTCTGAACAACAGACCATCGGGAATTTTCCCGGTGAGGCCATATTTCACTTGCTGTAACTTCCATTTCAACCCACTGACGGCAACCTTATCGCCTACAGTCGTCCAATAGGTAATCGGCTCAACACGCTGCCCCAGGGTGGCGACCAGTCGTTTGACAGGAATGCTCCCTTCTTCGGTGGCAAAGGAGCTGGTGGTGGAATTCTTGAGTATCTGGAAGCCCTGGGCTGGATAGCAGGCCTCGGGTTTGTGCACCGCCATGCCGTCGGACTGATCGCCGCCATAAGCGATGGACAGCATGACGCGATCACCAGCGGCATTGAGATAGGTGCGGCTGAGCGTCTGACTGTAGATTTTTTTGATCAGCGCTTCCTGCTCGGGGTTGGCGATCAGCGGGACGATGGTGGCATCCATTGTCCAGTCGCCGAAGGTTTTGGGGATCAGCGTTTCGAGATCGATTTTGGAACCGATATCCGCCACTTTGGTCGTGGGTTTGAGCGCCAGCGCCATGCCGGCGGCGGCGAACATGCACAGGCCGATGATGAGATGCTTGAAATTGATAAGCTTCATGACTTGCCTCCAGTCAGGTTTGCGCGTGGACGATCGGGGAAGATAAAGCCCAGCACCCCATCCAGTAAAAACAGGAACAGCAGGCCAATGACAAACAACATGATGCCGGCAAAGCCATGCAGGAAGCCCTGCCCCGCTTCGTCGCCCAAGTGGTAGGTCACGAGGATCAGCACCATGACGCGCACGATGTTGGCGGCAAATGCAATCGGCAAAATCGCGGCGATGATGATAAGGTTGCGCGCCCTGCTGGTGTGCTGCATCAGATATAGATACAGCAGACCCATGGCCGACAGACTGAACATCGAATGCAGGCCAGAGCACGCGTCAGCCACCAGAAGTTGATATTGGCCGACGGTGAGCGTGACGCCGCTACGCGCGATGGGATAACCAGCGGTATACAGCACCTGTTCGGCGATAACCGAAATATATTGCTTGAGCGGGCCAGTAACCGCATCGACCACAAAACCCGGCAGCGGAATCATGAACAGCAGGAAAAACAGGGCAAACCACAAGACTCGAGCCGCTTTTGTCCCCAGCGTGATGAGCAGCGCACCGAGGATGACCGGGATCTGTGAGCCGACTTCGAACAGCATAATATCCTGCGAGCGACCGAGTGCATAAGCGAGCAAACCGATAACCAACAGAGCCCAGCCGCTGGCTGTCTCGATCCCCGTGGGCTTGCTGGTATCGGCCATGAAGACGGCACGCTGCTGCCAGATCAGAAACAGGGTAACCACTAGCACAATGGGGCCGTGGGCATGGTCTTCCGAATTCCACATCCCGTGTGCCAACGTCCAGTAGGTGGGCACATACAGCACCAGCAGACCCAACACGATGGGCCACCAGACCTTGAGGGGAACCAGGGCATCGAGCATGGATGCGCGTGGGGCAAGTGTATTCATGGTGTTAATCCAGGACCACAGCACCGACCACCTGCGCGCCGCTGAAGGTTATTTTTTCTTTCAGCTCGACCAGCGCGGCAAGGCGGCTGACGTTGCGGCGGGCAGCGATCACCATGCCGCCAGCGCGCGCTGCAACCAGCTGAAAGTCGGCGCTGAGCTGCGCCGGTGCGGTGTCCAGCAGGATGATATCGTAGCGGGACTCCAGCCCCGACAGTAGCGCGCCGAACGCTGGCCGTGCCAGCAGTTCGGCCGGGTTGGGCGGGAGCGAGCCGGCGGGCAGCACAGCCAGGGTCGGAATCGACTTCACTGCGCACACCTGCAGGGAGGGCGCACGCCCGGCCAGATAGTCCGACAGCCCCACGCCTGCGCCCAGGTTGAATATCTCGTGCAAGCGCGGCTGGCGCAGGTTGGCGTCGATCAGCAACACTTTGCGCCCCATCTGCGCAAACATCACAGCCAGGTTGGCAGCCAGATAGCTTGCGCCTACGTCCGCGCGCACGCTGCCAATCGCCAGCGTTTTGCGGTCATCATTAAACCAGCGCATCAGCAGTTCGGAACGCACTGTCCGTAGTGCTTCGGCTTCCTTGCTGTAAGGCGAAGTGGCGGCGGTGAGCTCAGGCGTCAGACTGGCTTCAGCGGCAGACAGGGTGGGGTATTCAAACTGATGCGACAGCGCCTGCTGGATATCGGCTTCGGTCACCAGGCCGAGTTTAAGCGCAGCTTCGCCAAAGCGCAGGTTCTCCGCCTGTTGCAGTTTGAGCACGCGCTCCATATCTTTTGGCTTGAGCTTGCCGGCAGCCTGCAGCAGGTCACCGATGTTGGAATCAGCGCGAATGCTGGTGACCACCTCGACGTTGCTACCCTGCTCGCTTGTGCTTGCGAATGAATTCATGTGAACCTCGATGTATGCAGTGTGATATCCGGGGTTGGCATGCGATCAGGCCATGGCTGGGCGGTTGCGGCGGAACAAGCGGCGCAGGGCTTCCAGACGGCGACCTTTTCGGGTGACCTCGGCCAGCACCGCAATGTCCAGCTCCGCAGCGATATCACGCCCGGAACGCACGCGGCGATCAAGTAGTTCGACCAGAAAACCCGTACCTACGCCCAGCAGGGAGCCCAGGAACAATGCGAGCAACATGTTCAGAAACACGCGCGGCCCGGATGGCTTATCGGGTGGCGTTGCGGGGTTCAAGACGGTGATGTCCGTCTGCGTGGTCTGCGCCTCCATACGGCTCATGCCGTAGCGCTGTAAAGCACCGTCATAAATGCGCTGAGCGTTTTCAAGATCGCGCGCCAGCAAAGTCGCTTCTTCACGCTGCTGTTTCAACGCCAGCACTTTTGCTTTTTGCTGGGCAAATGCACCGCTCATTTCGTTGAATCGCTGGCGAGCCGCACCGGCGGTGGCACCTACACCACGTGTCACAGTAGTGAGTTCGGTGGCAAGCTTCACCTTGTAGCTGTTCACCTCGGCCTGAACACGCTGGTAGTTAGGATGGTTGACGCCCACCCGCTCGGACAACTCGGCCAATGTTCCTTCGCCCTGCGCTATTTGGGCCTTAAGATTCAGGACTGATGCATTGTTAAAAACCTCGGGCAGATTGCCACTGTTGTGAGTGCGCGAGTTGGCATCAAGCGATGCCGATTGCGCAGCCACCATCTGCGCCGCCAGGTCGCCCATGCGGCGAGTTTCAACGTCCAGCCGCTCCTCGGATTCGACCAGACCTTTTTCGCGCTGATAGGCGGTCAGTTTTTGCTGCGCCTTATCGAGATTTTCACGCAATTGGACAATCTGCTGGTCAAACCAGGCAGCAGTAAGCCTGGCAGGTGCAACCCGCAGATCGAGGTTGGTGCTGATATAGGCCTCGGCAAAAGCGTTGGCCAGTATCGCGGCGAATTTCGGATCGGCCCCCTTGAAACTTATGGAAATAATGCTGGATTCGCGCGAAGGCTCCACGTCCAATCTGCTCAGCAGCACGTTCCTCATCCATTCTTCGATCGTGCCCTGGCCTTTGGTGGCCTCCATGAATTGTGTGTGCGTTGCGGGGTTGTCTGTCAGCTTCAGATCGGACACAACTTTGCCCGCCACCTGGCTACTTTTAATGATTTCAGTTTGCGTGGCCATATAGCCCGGAAGCATCAGAGACGATAGCAACTGGCCAGTCAGGGGATCCTTACTTTTCGAATCGATGATAAGTGTAGTGGTGGCCGTGTATTCTTTGGGCGACGTCAGATTAAGGGCCGCAGTGACGGAAACGATTACCAGCAACACACTCAGGATGATCCACTTGCGCGCATACAGAATCAGCAGGAATTGGATAAAGTTCATTGCGGGTATCCCTTAAAACAGGCTTTCCTTGACGTAAATCACGTCGTCTTTTTTTACCGAATCGGCCAGTTTTACTTCCAGTTCCTGAATCACGCCTTTGTCGTCACGACGCAAAATGCGAATCCCCTTTTGGGTGCCCCGCGCAGACACGCCGCCGGCCATAGACAGCGCCTGAACCACGTTCATGCCCTGTTCAAGCCGGAATATGCCCGGGCGTTGTACTTCGCCATAAATATAAAATATCGGCTGGCGCGCAACGTTGAGAATATCGCTATCCTGCACGACCATATTGCTGGTTTCACCGCCCGGCTTGAACAGCGCAATCAGATCAATTTCGTGGTAATCGGTTTTATCGTTATTCTGTCGAATCAAGGTCACCACGTCCGCGCCATCACCGACCACCCCCCCTGCCAGCGCGAGCACATCCGTCACGCGGCTCTGTTTTTCGAGGGCATGTTTGCCCGGGCGGCCAACCCGGCCTAACACGGAAATCTGCTGTCCCCGAAACTGGATAATGTTCAGATTAACGTTGGGATCAACAATGAAGCCCCCCTTGGCCAGGCGGCTTGCGATTTCCTTCTCGATATTGGCCGGTGTCAGACCCGCTGCCTTTACCGTGCCGATGAGTGGAAAAGTAATCCCCCCCTCCTCGTTCACCCTGGCTTCGGTTGCAAGGTCCGGATTGCCATACACGTTGATGCGCACCACATCACCCGTACCCATGCGGTATTCGTTATCCGCCGCCATGACCGAACCCGCCAGCAGCATACAGATCAACAGCCAGATATTACGTACCGCATACACCATTTCATCTCTCCATTCGACTCCCGACAGGAGTCGCGATTTTATCTTGCCTACTGCGTGAAACCGGGCAGGCCACAGCCTACCCGATTCATGTGAAGTTCAACCATCTCAGCAAGTAACATACCCAAATACAGTTTCGGGCAGCCATCCTCGGCAGCAGCCAGACTGAATTTCGGGTCTTTGTACAGCAACCAGCGACGCCTTGAATCCAGAATCATCAGGCCGCTCACACCTAGCCTCAGCTTTAATGTCACGGGTAGACCTACCGGATTACCTAAAAATCCCCGCGTACATTAAAAGACAGCCCATAAAATTGGTAATTCTCGACACTATCGCTGGAATCTCGCCACCCGGCCTGCGCACCCAGCGACAATGAAAGCGCATTCATCGGGGTATAGCCCAACGACACGCTCGTGCTGAGTGTATCGTCGTTCCGTTGAGTCGAACCCGGATTACCCCGATAGTCGCGGTTTTCCAGTGCCGCACTGACATTCATGCGCCATTTTGCTCGGGGTAGCCAGACTCCACTCATACTTGCCCCCTGCGTCAGTACTGAACTGGCGTTGATATCCGATGTAGTCCCCAGTTCCTGATAAATCGAGGCACTGAATTGAGTTTTACCTGATGCGGACCAATCTCCAGTCAGGCGGCCAGTCAAGCCTGAAAAATCCGGGCGCGCTACCAATTGGGCAGATCCGCCTAACGGGTCTTTCAGTTCATTCGCATACTTGCGCTCGGTTTTGCTCACTTGTCCTCGTAGCGACAGTTTGCCAAAAAGTCGCCAGTCGCCTTCCAGCGAGTAGTCATTTTGTTGGAAGCTATTGTCTGCAACATCAACAATAGTGAAGATAAATATTTGTCTAACTCCCAAAATTTGTTGGGCTGCGTAATCAGCATTGGTGCGCTGAAACCGCGCACGCAAACTGCTGCCCTTGGGCGTGCGATAGCTTAGCCCGACATTGTGCGAGTTCTGGCTGACATTCTGCGAAACCTGTGTTTGCGCAGAATTGAGAGAGTCGCTGGTTTCTGTTCCCGCGAATACCTGCCAGCGCGGGTGAAACTCCCAATTCAACTGTCCATATTTCCGATCACGCTCGACGTTGTTGCCCGCACTGATATTGGCTGTCCCAAGATCATTAAAACTGCTCTGACTCGTTGACTGGGACGCCCCCAGGTTACCGGACAAGCGGTTGCCCAGTCGCCAGTTCCAGGTCGCCTGCATATCGTCCCCATCAAAATCCAGACGGGTATTCTGGTCGTAACGAATCAGGGTTTTTGCAAGACTGGCGGTAAGCTGTTGCCGCCCTAGGCGCCAATCGATACCCATGCCCACATTGAACTGTCGAAAAAGCTCATCACGCTGGGTGCCAGGACTTTCATTCTCGGCCAGACGAAAAAGATTGCTGTCGTAAAACTGCCCCATCGAGACAAAAGGCCGGAAGGTATCCCCCTCCTTGGCCAACACACTGAAGGATAACAACAAGCCCGCCTGCCCCAACAAAAATGCCCGGAGCCAAACTGCCCGATTCACCAGAACTGCCATTTTCCTGTCGCTATCACATACACCCCCAATCCAGCATTTGTGACCGTGTGCGCGAGAATAGGTGCCCAGAGATTGCGGGTACGGATATACAGCCAGCCATACGCCAGCCCCGCAATCAGACCGGCAAACCACTGCACATGCTCCACCGCAAACAGCGCACTGGCGATCAGCAAAGCCTTGAGGCCGATTTGCGCAGGATCGAGCGACAGAAACTCAGGCTGCTGCACCCAGCGTTGCAAAAACGAGCGCCAGAACAGCTCTTCCATCACCGGCACCACCAGCGCCGCGCCTGCGATGCGGAACACCACCAGCGTCCAATCGATCTGGCCACTGGCATCACTCGGGTTATACCCCTTGCCCATTTCGCCCAACAGCATCCAGCTCGCGTCGAGGTTCACCCACAACACCAGCACAGCCACCCCCACCAGCACCGACAGCAACACATTGCCGAACGAGAGCGCCCAAGCTTTCAGTTCACCATAGTGGCGCCACAGCACCGCCAGCACGAGTGCCACCAGCCCGGCCTTCACCGGATACAGCCAGCGCGCATCAAAGCCCGGCATCCAGTCGGATACCGAGCCTTCAATGGCGAGGAAGAGGATATACAGCCCAAAAGGCAGGCTGCG
>JBEBIA010000019.1:0-49409 GCA_040080645.1 Thiobacillus sp. | reverse complement strand
GTCGCCCACGCGGTATTTCCAGTAGTTCCCCAGCTTTGCGCCCGCCAGCGCCTCGCCGAGTTCTCTGGGATTGTCCAGCGCTGCAACTCGCGTTTTCAGGAAGCTGACCAGTCGTTGCTGAACAGGGTAATCGAGCTTTTTTAGATCCTTGATCGCATCCGGATCGAACTCGATTTCATAGGCCAAGCTCGCGCTCCACTTCGGCGAGCGGAATCGTTTTGCGATTCCTGCGCGCACGCGCCTCCGCCAGATAGTAGTCTTCCAGATCGTCCAGATATTCCAGAATCGCTTCGCGAGCGAGCGTGGATTTGGCGCGCCCGGTTTCCTGCGCCAACGCGTTCAGTCGCGCCTCGATTGATTCGGGCAAACGGATAGCCAACATGACCTGCCTCCTCGCAAAACGCGGATGTTATACAAGTATAACTTCATCAGTGCCCGCCACATAACCCCTCAGCAAACCACCGCCTCAAGCAGCGATTTGCTCGAAGGAGAAGCGTGGAATATCCGCGCGATCGCTCGCATGTTCCACGGTGATCCCGCACACATTGCCGTCAGCATCCATCTCCAGCAGCGTGTTCTCGTCCATATCCCTGCTTTCGCTCACTGGCGACGATTTGAATTCGATATAGAGCGTATCCGTGTCCTGGAAATAGTTGATCTCCATAGAGGGAACTCCTGTCGAAAAATACGTGATGCCCGGTTTTCAGGTTCCCAGTAAAAACGGGCGTCCGAAGACGCCCGCAATCACCAGACCCGCGCGGCGGGGTTAAAGCAGCTTCACAATCGCGGCCACCGTCGCCATCCCCGCGAATACCGCGCCCATCGTCCAGCGCTGGGCATCATTGATCGCTTTCAGCAAGCGGGCTTCCATTTCAGCCGCCTGCTGCCGCAGATCGGAAACATCCCCGCGTGTAGCCAGCTGCCGGGCATGTAATTCATAATGCCGATCAATTTCTTTATTGATCGATTCGGCAATGGCCCTAGCTTTGTCGCTCGACACATTGGCCGACGTCAGCGCTTCGTCAATCTCAAATTTCATTTGCACGCACGCGGAAAGTCAGTTTGGCGTAAGCCTGGCATGAAAAGCGATATTCAAAGACCGTATGGAGCCTGCCGCCTCGACAGCCTTACGCCACGCGCGCCTCCAGCACAAACTGCTCGGCCAGCACCCGAACTTCTTTCATCCGGCCATGACCGGGATGAATACAGGTTTCCACACTCACAAGCCCTGCGTGCTCCAGCGCGCTCACATCCCTTTTCACCGCGCTGCGGTCGCGGTGCAAACGCGTCGCCAATGCGGTAATCGACGCAGGCTCCTCCTTCACCGCCCGGAATAACGCCAGCCGCCCCTGCGTCAGCAAACTCAAGACCTCAGCCGGATCTTCGTAGCTGATGACCCGCTCTTCCTGCAAGCGTTTACCCTGATCGGCGCGCTTCGCTATTTTCCGGCCACGCTGAAAGAAATCGGCTTCCGTAGCGGTTTTAACAATGAATTTGCTCATATTGCCTTCCTTAATGTCAGCCAATCCGACTCAAACCGGTTTTCGATATCCTCAAAACTGACAAAGTCGACCGACTCCACCACCCCGAAATAATGCCTGTGATGATAGCCATGCTGATTGTCGTAACCGACCACCCGGCCATGGTCGCCGTGGTACAGATCATGATTGATATAGGCAAGGTTATATCGCACAACCTGCCCTTTTTCATTCACCCAGATTTCGCGTCGGAGCTGGCCATTACCACGCCTAGCGGAAATGGTGTGGATTTCATCGATGGCCTTATGCACAGACATGACTAATTATGTCATCCCTGATGGAATACGCAAACCCGACAGCGACAATAAAAACGGGCTCCCGAAGGAGCCCGTTTCAACTTCCAATCAAACCGGGTTGCCCCGGCGTTGAATTAGAAGGAGTGCTTCACGCCGATGGAGAAGGCGCTGGGATCGGCACCAAGTGTCGTGTTAATAACACCACCAGTGCTAGCCGAGCCACCCAGATCATAGGTACCGGCAGTTTCGTTACTCAGTTTGGTATACAGCGCGTAAGCCGTAGTGCGCTTCGACAGGCTGTAGTCAGCGCCGATGGCGTAGTACTTGGCACCATCATCTGTCACACCTGCGTCGGAGTCACCTGCTTTACCGTAAGCCGCTTTCAGCGCAATGTTGCCCATAGCGTGCTTGGCAGAAACATACCATGCGTTACGGTCAGCAACGGTGGTACCGGTCTCGCTCAGGCGCTCATACAGACCACCAATGGTGGTGTTACCAAAGGTGTAACCTGCACCCAGTTTCATGCCTTTACGATCAGTACCCTTAGCAAGGTTAGTACCGCCAAAGTCGTTAATCTTCTCATAGGCCAATGAGGCGAACAGCGGGCCATTTGCATAGCTGACCGCAGCGCTCCAGAGGTTGGTATCCGCAGCATCGAAGGCGGTTTCATCACGTGCGCCATAAGTCAGGCCGAGGCTCAGGCCGCTCATACTGGGCGACATATAGCTCACGCTGTCGTTTGCACGGGTATCAAAAACACTGAAACCACTAGACGCCGTGTCGGAAGTTGAGCCCACAATAGTGTTGTAGTCAGCAATGGTGTCGCTGAAAACGTCCAGCTTGCCGGTCGCCATTTTGTAGGCGGTGTCATGTTTGCCCAGCAGCGCGGTACCGAGTTCTTTGGACGACAGGCCCAAGAAGGTATTACGGCTGGCCCAACCATTGCCACCTGCGTCGAGGTCAACGCCGTTTTCGATCTGCCACACGCCGGACAAGCCGCCGCCCAGATCTTCGCTGCCCTTAAAGCCGATACGGCTGGAGGTGCTGGAAACGCGGTTGGCTTTGTCGTCGCTGGTGCTGTCATCCAAGTTCACCATGTCGAAGGCCACGCCGAAAATGCCGTACACGTCCACATTGCTGGTAGCAGCAAAGGCGGGGGCGGAAACTACGCTGGCAACAGCCAGAGCGATCAGGGATTTTTTCATTACTTTCTCCTTGGGAAAAAAATTAAGTTTAAAGCTCTGCAGAGCTGTCCTAATACTGCGATGGGACAGGCTTGATTATCCTGAGTCCGCCCGCTCGGGCAAGAAAAATGTGTTGTGTTTTGTGCAAAAACAGCCTGGAAGTGTTGTTTTGTTGCTAAAGGACAACAGGTTTCAGTGGGTGGACAAGAATTCTGCCGGGGCCAGGACGGCGACTGGCGCTTGTTTGAAATCGCGCGGGTTGCGGGTCACGAGGTAATCGGCCTGGCACTGGGTGGCGACGACAGCCTGAACGGCATCTTCAAAGTCGCGCCAGCCGAGGGAAAGCGCCTGTTGCAGCGTGGCATGATCGACTGGCTCGACGTGGAGCAGTGTCATCAGATCAACCAATACAGCAGCTGTTTTTTGCTGCCCAAGATGCCGGGCGAGCAGATAGTGCAGGGTGGTGACGGTGTGCGCGGCGATATGCCCGCTTGCGCCGCCCTGTTCGATATGCGCCAGCACACTAGCCGAATCGGCGAACCAAGGCTCGCGGCGCGCCAGCACATCGAGCACAACGTTAACGTCGAGGAAGAGTTTCACAAGCCGTATTTGTCTTGCAGGTGGGCTTTGTATTCCTCGGTGCCGGCCTGCGTTGGCAACACACCCGCCAGGCGGTTGACCCGTGTGGGCAGGGGCTTGCCGTCGGCATCGGGCAGGCTGGCCAGATATTGGCTTAACAGGCGCGACAGGCTGGTTCCATGCGCCGCCACGTAGCGTTTGGCTTTTTTGACGGTATCGGCATCAATACTGAGCGTGAGTTTGTTGGTGGGCATGAGCGCCTCCGCAATACGTATCGAATACAGATTGTAGTACGTAATTGAAATTTGCCAAGGTCTGGGTGCTTAATTTGCCTCAATGCGATAGGGCATTTCGATAAACGAAAAACGCTCTGGCGGAAAGTCGCGGGTATTGCGTGTGACTAGTTTCAGACCGTGCAAGATGGCGAAGGCGGCTTGCAGGGCATCGGGTAGTTTCCAGCGATATTGGCGGCGCAAGCGTGCGGCTTCGTCGGCGACAGCCGCATCGACGGCGAGTACGGGGTAATGCGCGAGCAGCGCCATGGGCAAGGCCCAGTCGGCTTCGTCAAACCCCGTGAGCACTTCGGCGCGGGTGATGGCGGACACGGCGCAGTCGGATACCCAGCGGGTCAGGTAGTCGGTGGCGGGCGCAACGCCATTGAAATGATCGATCAGGATGACCGAGTCGAGCAGGCGGTTCACCGCCCTTCCCATTCATCCCGCAACTGGTTTTGCCAGTCAAGGCCGTCACCGTGTTTCCAGATGCCCGCAGTGTGTTGCAAGCCTTGTGTCAACGCCTGGGTGCGCTCGGTATCGGCGCGAAAACGATCCACTGCACGCCGGACGATTTCGTTCATGGAGACGCGCTCGCTTTTGGCACGCGCCGCCAGCCAGGCTTTGGATTGTTCGTCCAGGTTAATCAAGGTGCGTGACATGGTTCACCCCTCATAAAGATATCAGTTTGGTAAAAAAGATATCAATCTGGCCCGGCTTTGTCAAACAGCCGCGCCAGTTCCGCCCCGGGATCAGTCGCGCGCATGAAGGCTTCGCCAACCAGGAAGGCGTTGACGCCATGGTGGCGCATATGCGTGACATCGGCAGGCGCGAGGATGCCGGATTCGGTGATGACGATGCTGTCGGGGCCAATCTGGGGCAGCAGCGCGAGGGTGGTGTCGAGGCTGACGTCGAAGGTGCGCAGGTTGCGGTTGTTGATGCCTTGTAAAGGCGTTTTCAGGGTCAGGGCGGCGGCGAGTTCTTCGGCGTTGTGTGATTCCACCAGCACGGCCATGCCGAGTTGGTGCGCCAGCGCTTCGAGCGCCTGCATGGCCGACAATTCCAGTGCCGCAACGATAAGCAGGATGCAGTCCGCCCCCATCGCGCGGGCTTCATAGACCTGATAGGGGTCGATGATGAAGTCCTTGCGCAGCACCGGCAGACTGCACGCCGCACGCGCTTGTATTAAATAGTCAGGGCTGCCCTGAAAATACTCGCGGTCGGTGAGCACGGATAAACATGCCGCCCCCCCGGCTGCGTAACTGGCGGCAATCTCGGCAGGTCGAAAATCGGCGCGGATCACACCTTTGGACGGGCTGGCTTTTTTGATCTCGGCAATCACCGCAGGCTGATTCGCCGCAAGTTTCGTGCGCAGCGCGCCGACGAAATCGCGCGGCGGGGGGGCTGACTGCGCTCGCGCCTGCATGTCGGCCAGCGGCACGGCGGCTTGGGCGGCGGCGATTTCGGTGCGTTTGGTGGTGAGGATTTTATTGAGGATGTCGGACATGGAGTTATTACCGCTGAGTACGCAGAGGACGCGGAGTAAAAAAATCAGAGATTATTGACCACGCGCTTGATGCCATCGCGCAGGGAGATTACATGGAAGTTCAGTAGATAACCCAAGCGATAGTCTCCCAACTTAAGGTAGCTGAGCAGTTGGGCTGTATGTATCGGTTGTAAACGCTCCACCGTTTTCAGCTCAACGACCAAACGATCCTCAACCAGCAAATCCAAGCGATATCCGGCATCCAGCTGTATTCCGTCATACAACACAGGAAGCGGACTCTGCCGCTTAACAGCCAGACCTGCCTTTACAAGTTCATGGTGCAGACAAATTTCATAGCTGCTTTCCAATAACCCAGGACCCAGGGTCGTGTGCACACGCAGCGCAGCGCCAATCACGCGCTCACCAAGCAAATTCAACTCAGCGCTCACTCTGCGTACTCCGCGAACTCTGCGGTTAAGCCTTCAGCGACTGAAAGCGATATACGCATCAAGCTTGGCACGGGCAGCACCCGAGGCAATAGCTGCCTGCGCCTGCGCCACGCCGTCCACCAGGCTGGTTGCTCGGCCAGAGACATAGATAGCTGCCCCAGCATTGAGGGCGACGATGGCGGCGGCGCCGGGGTGGCGGTTGCCCAGCGCGGCACGCAGCATATTGACGGCTTCGTCTTTGCCGTTGACGACGAGTTCGCTGGCAGGTACGCACGGTAGACTAAACAGGCCGGGCTCGATGACGTACTCGGTCACGCGCCCTTCTTTCAGTTCGGCAACGAAAGTCGGGGAGGCCAGGCTGATTTCGTCGAGGCCTTCTTCGGCGTGCACCACCAATACATGGCGACTGCCCAGCGCGTGCAGCACACGCGCAAGCGTCCCAGTGAGTTCGCGGCTGAACACGCCCATGACTTGGTTCGGCGCAGCCGCCGGGTTGGTCAGTGGCCCAAGCATATTAAACAGGGTGCGCACACCCAATTCCTTGCGTACCGGCGCGGCGTGTTTCATGGCGCTGTGGTGGTTGGGCGCAAACATGAAGCCAACGCCCAGGGTTTTCACGGCCTCGGCGACTTTCTCGGGCGCGAGGTTGACGTTCACGCCCAGCGCTTCGAGCACGTCGGCGCTGCCGGAAGTGGATGACACCGAGCGTCCACCATGCTTGGCAACCCGCGCCCCGCACGCGGCGGCAACGAAGGCAGCAGCGGTGGAAATGTTGAACGTGTGCGCACCATCACCGCCGGTGCCGCAGGTATCAACCAGATACTCGACGCCCGCAAGCGGCACCTTGGTCGACAGCTCGCGCATCACTTCGGCTGCGGCGGCGATCTCGGTCACTGTCTCGCCTTTCATGCGCAAGGCAACCAGGAATCCGGCTATCTGCGCAGACGTCCATTCGCCGCCCATCAGGGCGTTCATGGCTGACAGCATGGCTTCACGCGGCAGATCGCGGCGGTCAATCAACAGCGTGAGCAGGTCTTTGTGTTGCATCGCTATTCCTTTTCTCCGCGTGGAAACGCGTCAGCGCGCTCCTTCAGAAAATTCGCCAGCATGGCGTGCCCATGTTCGGTGAGGATGGACTCCGGATGAAACTGCACGCCTTCAACCGCCAGCGTCTTGTGGCGCACGCCCATGATCTCGTTGTCGTCGGTCCATGCGGTGATTTCCAGGCAGTCGGGTAGCGACTCGCGCTCGATCACCAGCGAGTGGTAACGGGTGGCGCGGAAGGGATTGGGCAGCCCCTTGAACACGCCGCGATCGGTGTGGTGAATCATGGAAGTCTTGCCGTGCATCAGTTCCTTGGCGCGGATGACCTTGCCGCCAAATGCCTGGCCGATACTCTGGTGGCCGAGGCAGACACCGAGGATCGGGATGTGCCCGGCAAATTCGCGAATCAGCGGCACCGACACGCCCGCTTCGTTAGGCGTACAGGGGCCGGGCGACACAACAATGCGGTCGGGCTTCATCGCAGCAATGCCAACGAGGTCGATCTCGTCATTACGGATCACGCGCACGTCTTCACCCAGCTCACCCAAATACTGCACCAGGTTGTAGGTGAAGCTGTCGTAGTTGTCGATCATTAGCAGCATATCGGCGCTATCCTGTTGATTTGCATAGCCCCTGCTGCTGGTTTCCGAATTTCTTATGCGGCGCGTTATGCGGTTATTCGATCGCTGCCGGGGATGGCATATGTGAATGGTGCATTATCCCCCGGCAGCGCATTCCTGGACAAGCTACGCCGCCTGCGACTCTTCATCGTTCGCCGGCAGCCGCCCTGCCCGCTTGAGAATCCACCTCTGGATGTCCGACTCCAGCCAGCCCGAGGCGTGCGTGCCCAGCTTCACCTGCTTCGGAAAATCGTCGTTCGCGATCATCTTGTAGACCGCCGATTTCTTCAGGCCCACACGCGCCATCACCTGAGGCAGGCGCAGGATTTTGTCCTCTTGGTTTACTTGGCTCACTTCGTTACCTCCTTCGTCAATTTCTTCCAAGTCACGTCATGCTCGATCGCGCAGCTGGCAAACGGGATGTCGTCGTCCATGTCGTCGAAGCCTGACGACGCGCCGCCTCCTTGTGGCCGTTGCGCAGCCGGAGCCGGCCTGCTTGCCGGGCGCTCATACCCTCCAGCGTCGCCACCCGCCGACCGCTCGCCGCCGCCCAGCATCTGCATGCGGTCGCCGCGGATCTCGGTGACGAATTTCTCGACGCCCTCCTTGTCCGTGTATTTCCGGGTGCGGATGCTGCCCTCGATGTAGACCTGGCTGCCCTTCTTCAGGTACTGCCCGCACACCTCGGCGGTGCGGCCGAAGAACCCGACGCGGTGCCACTCGGTCTGCTCGACCATCTGGCCGGCCTTGTCCTTGTATTTGTCGGTGGTGGCCACGGCCAGATTGGCGACGGCCTCGCCGCTCGGCATGGACCTCATTTCCGGATCGCGCCCCAGGTTGCCGACGATGATTACTTTGTTCACTGATGCCACGTTGAGCTCCTATGCCAATGGTCGTTGAGAAAGCGCCTCGCGCGCCCACGATGCAGCCAATTTGATTCTGTCTTCCGTGTTGGTGATCGGTTTGTCTCCGAACTTCCATCCTTGGGCGTTCATCGCGGCCGGCAGGATCGCCAAGAAGGCGCGGTCGAGAAACGCCTGCCGCTCACGCCGCTGCCGCTCTGCGTCGTTCTCGCGCTTGATGCGACGGCCGCGTGACTGATAGCCGCGTGTGTATCCACGGCGCTCTGCCGCCTTGATTTCGTCAGCGTCAGCCATTCACACCTCCGAATAGATCGCCCTGAACAGGGCTCGTGTTGATCGTCATCGCGCGCCGCCTGGCATTCGCCGCCCATTTCAGCAGGACGAAGCTGAAGCCGCGCGCGCGGCCGGTGAAGTGCCGCGACTGCGCGAGGTAGACGCGGGCTGTGTGGATGTGGATTTCCCGGCTCATGAGAACAGTCCCATCTGGCCACCGACATCGATGCTGCGGTAATACAGCGGGCAGCACATCCAGCGCGGGGTGTCGAATTTCCACTCGTCCTTCCACACGCCCGGCGCGATCTGCTTCAGGCCGTTCAGATAGTGCATGTCGCTGTGGCCGTCCTTCATCGGCTGGCGGTTTCCATCCATGCCCCAGCGCTTGCACTGCCATTGCTCATCACCTTCATTGTCGAGCGGCACGACTCGCACGACTTCGAGGCAGTAGCCGTGAACGCCGACTGGACGAATGAACGTGCCTGGGATTGCGGCCGTCATGGAGTCACCCGCTTGAACTCGACCACCCACACCCAGGGGTTTACGTCCCATGAGCCGGGGCCGTTGATGGATTCCCAAAGGGCGCGGTACCGTTCAACCGCGAAGCATGGCGTGACCGTCACGTCACCACCGACGCCCTCCGCAATCGCATCCGCCTCGCTGATGTCCTGCAGCCGCTCGACGCGGACGCCGACGATCTCCAGCAGGATGCGGCTGGCCCAGCGGGGCATGTGGATCCGGGCCGGATCTTGCCGGCTTCTGGCGGGCCGTCATCATGCGGCGGTGTCCCGACGTGAATCCAGTTGTCGCGGCTGGCATCGGCCTCGTATTGAATCGGCGCCCACGGCTTCGGGTAACCGGCACTCAGGCACAACTCCCCAACGTCGCTGGGGCTGTCGGCGTCGAACGTGTCTAGCAGCCGGAACGCCTCGCGCACATAGATGCGGTCGCCGGGTTGGCCGTAGGGGCAAAATCCCTTGCGCAATGGAAACCGCTGGCGCTCGGCAAGATACCCATTGATCTCTTCAGAATCGCGCTCTGTGAATATCCTGCGCTTTCCTCCATCGCTTGCACTCATGAGTGGCCACTTCACCACCCGCCGAGTTTGCGATTTTGTGCAATTCAGCAAGGCGCGCACCATCGGCGCGCTGAACAGGATCGGGCGCTCTTTCATGCCGGCATCCTCCGATGTTCATCAGCGCCATGCGGCGCGGTATCCCACCAGCGCTGCTTTCCGCTGGCTTCGTCGGTCTGGTAGGCGTGAGGAACCCACAGCAGCAGCTCCTCGCCCGCGACGGTGTCGATCGGCTTCATGAACCCCCAGCGCTTGGTGTATGGGCCATGCCAGAACAGCGTCCAGACGTGCGGCATGCCCTCCATCAGCACCACACGGTGGAAGGTGTCGCCGGTCAGCCGGTTGAACCATTGCACCAGCCGCCAGCCGGAGCGCGTCTGCTCGTAGTAGCGGCCCGCCAGCACGATCGAATAGGCACGGTCCCACGGGTGGTCGTGCAATCCTCGCGCCGGGTCGCTGGCGACGAAGCGGTGCAGGTAGAACGTCAACCCGAACAGCCGGCCAACGTAGTAGCGCTCCAGGTAGGGGCGGTCGCCGTCGTTGATGAGGCGGCACGGCAAACGGCCTGAGATTGCGTAGAGCAGGCGGCGGATCATGCGATCACCTCCGGCTTTCCAGCCAATCCACAGTAGCCTTTCCGCCGATCCATCGCGTCTGCTTCCGGCTCAACCCAGCAGGCTGGGTCCATGTCGCATTCACAGAACTCCCATCCGTCACACGAATCAGGCCTTTGGCCGGCCTCGGCTTCGGTGTGTGCGTTCGGGTTCTTGGCGGCAAAATGGCGACGGGCACCGTTGTCCGGGTTGGTGATTGGCGCCCAGCGCCACATGGCGCAGGCGCTTGCGATACACCGCCCGATGTCAACGTCATCGCGCGTACTTGTTATGCCATCGTATGATTCAGGGTCAATTGGAGCCAGACGAACCATTGGGCACCACTTCCCGCGTGCTTGGGATTTAGTGATCACGCTGCCTCCTTCATCTGTCCGGCCACGCCGTTGTCGATCCAGAACGCCTCGACCGTTTCCGGCAGCTGCGCAGGCAGGCCCTTGAGCGTGCCAAAGATCAACGCGGTGTCGATCTCGCCGTCCTGCGCCAGGATGTCAAGCCACACGAGCAGATCCTCGCGCCCCTTGAGGTCGAGCACGTCGAAGCGATCGAGCACCAGCAGTCGGACGTCTGACAGGTGCGCGATGGCCTCGGCGATCATGGCGTCGGCGCGCCACTTCTCGGACTCGGACAGCAGGGCGTAGGGGCGCGGCGGTCGATCCTTGTGCCGCTTCAGGATGCTCATGTCGGTGTCGATCATCATGCGCGGCCATTCAGCATCTGCTGCCGACTGTTCCAGCCGCGCATTGATCGGTCCCAGCGCCTCGGCCAGCATTTCACCCGGTATGCCGTCCGGTGCGAGCGCGGCAGCGATGGCTTCCCATGCCTGCACATCCAGGTGAAGCGCGGCAGCGCGCGTGGTCTTTTCGTCGGCCTCGGCCGCGCGGCGTTCTGCTGCGGCGAGCCTCCATTCCCAGCCGCCCATGATGTGAGCCGGAGTCAGCCAGTGCGACCGCTCCTCGAGCGCGAGGGTGTTGCCGTGGATAACGACGGCCGGGATGTGCATGAGCGAGAGCTGGACGTAGGCCATGTGCACGGCTTTCAAGTCCAGATCCTGGGCGACGACGTGCAGGTGCTTCTGGTAATCGATCTTGGCCGCGTACATTTCCTCGGCCAGGGCAATCACCATCGCGCCGCCACCGCAGGCCGGCTCGTTGGCGCGAATGAACCCGCGCGTCTGGATCAGGCCGCGCATATGGTCGTCGACCATCATCCCGGCCATCATTCGGCACAGGTGGTAGGGCGTGAAGAACTGCCCGTGCCACTTGCTGCCCAGGTCCATTTTCATGAACACCGCGCCGAGCACGTCGGCAGGCCCGCCTTCCAGTTCGTTCACCAGTTCGCCCAGCATGCGGGGGAAGCGCTCGACCTCCTCCCGCTCGTACTTGCGAACGATTTCCAGATAGCGGGCCTCCCGGCCGGCGTGACGCGCGAGATCCACCGCGTTGCTGATGCTGATGGCAGCCATCTCAACAAAGTCGCTGAACACCTGCCAATGGCCGTGCCGGTGGCCGTTGGCTTCGATCAGCTTGATGAGGTTCTTGCGGTGGTTCACGTCAGCGCCCTTAAACGTGAGACCAGCGGCGACCGGACAAAACGTCCTGCACCGCGCTTACGGTGACCCCGGCAGCGGCGGCAATGTCGGAACGCAGGAGGCCACGGGCCTTCAGTCTGCGAATCTCTGCTACCGATTCGCTGGTCAGCTTTGCGTTTCCGTGCCGCTCTCCCCGCGCCCTTGTTCCGTGCTTGTCCATGTCGTTGGAATTGGCGAGCGGTGTGTCTATGCGCAGGTTCTCCGGTCGATTGTTGGCCCGGTCTCCATCGTTGTGGCATACGTACTCGCCACGTTCCGGGAGCCGGATGAAGGTCATGGCGACCAGCTGGTGCACACGGCGGCTTTTAGCCTTGCCGTGAAGCGAAAGGCAGACCACCTTGTAGCCGCCGGTGCTGACGACCTGATTCAACATCCGGCATAAGCCGCGCTTGATGCTGCGCACGTTTCCAAGCGTTGAAGCCTGGTAATCGCCCTCGAAGCCGGGAATGTCAGCCCATAGTTCTTCCATCACTCCATCCCCATTCCTGAACGGGCGCGGGGCTGGCGAGTGGTGGCCTGGGTCTGCGCGGGTGCCTCTCCGGTCAGCTCGGCGCGGCACTCGCGGTACAGCTTGGTCAGTTCTGCCTGCTGCTCTGGGTCGCCAATTTCGCGGATCAGGTCGGCGTCTGCGTCGAGCACGTCAACGTCGGTGGCCTTGGTCAGGCGCTCGCGCACCTGGTCAGCGGTCAGGGCGCTTCGAGAGGCCTCTGCGGGTGCCGCCGACTCGGCAGGAGGATCGCCAGCGCCGCCGGTGATCTCGCCAGTCGTGGTGTCGATGCCGTCGCCCGGTTGGCCATCGTCGGTTGCGATCGTGTACTCGCCCTGCAGCACATCTTCGAACGCGCCCTGCGTCTCGCCGATCGCGGCCTTGCTGTCGAGCGTGGCGGCGGTGGCCAGCTCGATGCTGACGGGCAGGAACTTGAACAGGCGGCGCAGCACCGTCTTGCGGCCCATCTCGACGAAGTGCGCGCCCCACGGCGACGACGCCTCTTTCTTGAACCGCACGGCAGTTTTCCAGCCTTGCGACTCGTTGCGGATGGCCTCGACATCGGCCCGGCTCATGACCTCGAAGGCGTAGCCACCACCGACCAGCTTGGCGACCGCATAGAAGGCGATCACCTCGCCGCGCTCACCCATCGACGGGCAGTGCACCAGCTTTTCGTCGAGGCCATATTCGTATTCGAAGTGGTCGTTCGCGCGGACTTCGTGGGCGGCGATGCTCACGATCTGGCCGCTGCGGCGCGCGAGGTCGATTAGGCCCTTGTAGCCAAACACGATCTGCACTTCGGTGATGCCCTTGCTACGGTTCTCGAAGGGGATCAGGTAGGCATGGCCCAGCGGGGTGTTCGGCTCAAGCCCCAGTTGCGCGCACTGGATGATGGCGCCCAGCAGGGTGTCGGTGCGGGCCTGCATTAGCTTCGGCGTGGTGCGCAGCGCGCCCAGGGCGATCTTCAGCATGCGGTCGGCGCCGACGTGCTTTGGCAGGACGGCCGCGAGGGTCGACTTCTGGCTCTCGAAAAAGGCCTTGACGTTGCCGATGCCGGCTTCGGATGCGACGGTGCGCGCGGTTTGCGCAAGTTGGGCCTTGTCAGTGGCCACGGCTTTGAGTGCAGCAGTGCTCATGATTTCTCCTTTGTGGTTACTTGAGAACGAACGGGCGGGCGCCCGGTGTCGTTTTGGTGTGGGCGGAGATGACGGCCGGCGTGGCCAGCAATTCCTCCGCGATGGCCTTCCAGTCGGTCTTGCTGGAATCCTTGTTGTTCTTCCAGGTGGCGAGCGGCTTACCCTGGTAGATCAGCGTCGCGGCTTCACCCATGCGGGCCTTGACGCGCGTGGCGCTAAGATCGATCAGGGCTTCGAGGTTCTTGGCTTTGGCCTTCATGTCCCGCAGTTCCTGAATGGCCTGCGCCAGCTCGTCGTCGGCCTCGAACACGGTGCCGCCGTCGCGCTGGTACAGCCATTTCACGTCCGCCGGATCGGTCGGGTCGGGTGCGTTGCGGCTCTGCACGCGCTCCCAGAACTCGATTTCCTTGGCGCGAATGCCGGCGATCGTTTCCTCGTCGCGGTCGATCCAGTGAACGCGCGGCTTGTCGTCGAAGCCGGTAAGGGCGGCGATCACGGTGCGGCGGCGCGGGCGGATCATCAGGCCGTGCATCACCTGGGCGGCGTAGTAGATCGGGATGTCGTCCGTGTCTTCTTCGCCCCAGAGCTTCGCGGCGAACGGGCTGACCGTCTTGGCCTCGCCGTTGACTTCCTCGCCGTCGACCAGCAGTTCAAGGTCGATCTCGGCGGCGAGAAACGGGAACTCGGGATCTTGGTACCGGCGGTTGCGAGCGATGATTTCGACGTCATGGCCACGGTCGCGCAGTTCGTCGATCAGCATTTCGACGACGATTGGCTCCCATCGGTGGCCACGGTCAAACAGCTTTTGCTTGGCCGGGGTGATTTCCTCGACGAAGGTGCCGATCTTCTTTTGGTAGAGCATGAAGGGCGACAGCCAGGGCGATACGCCAAGGATGGCGGCGGTATCAGAGCCGCCGAGGTAAGTGCTGCGATCTGGCGCAGACGGCAAGAGATTCCCGGCCCCAAGCTGCATAGCGATACTTATTTCGGCACCGCTCAGCTGGCAGCCAGCTTCCATGTGGATCATGTCGGTGGCGTTCATTTGAAGGCTCCCGACTGATCGATGTAGGTCGCCACGCCGTAGGCCGTAACCACGAGCAGGAAAACGACGGCCACAACTGTGTTGATGCGTGCGGCTTTCTTTGCCAGCTCGCGCTGGGTGTGGGCTTTCAATTCGTTTCGGATGCCGAAGCTGTTCACGCTGCCTCCTTCGCCTGGTAGCAAGGCTCTTCCGGGAAGTGCATGTAGCCGTCCTCGCCCAGCGAGCTGGCAGCGCAGTTACCGGGAATGTCGTGGGTGCAGCCGGTGCACACGCGGTCAACGCGCTCGACGCCAGACCGGTCCAGCGTCAGTCGCACGCCGCCGTGCGCGATGATCGCCATGTGGGTTTTCGGATTGGCCGCCAGAAAGTCCTCAGCGAAAAGCCGGGCTTGGCGGTGTTCGTTGATATATGCCTCTGCCATCACTGGGCCCCCCGACCAACTGTGGCGACGCCGGAGCGGTCAACGTAGATGACGCTGGGGCTTGCTGCGCGGCGGACGGTAGCCGGGCTGGTGGAACGGTGGGGCTTGGGCGCCTTGTAACCGGGGTTCAGGCCGTAGAGGCCTTTGGCGAATCCCATCAGTTCGTCGACGGTTTGCTGTTTCATCTCATCCTCCTGTTGTTTTGGATTACCGCGAACGGCAGCGGATGAGTGAAATGTAGCATAGCTACACTAGCAACGCTACATATTTTATAAAAAAGTTTTTATGCGTGGCGAAAGGATGTTTATTGACGGTTGGGATGGGCGAAAAAAATCCCGCCGAAGCGGGCTTGGTGTGGATTTGAGTTGTTCGGTAGTATCGAACAACTGAAAATTTGGCTTGGCTAGCGCCGGATCACGCCGCAGTCAGGCGACCATTGCCGGCCGCATCGTTGACACTCGAAGGTCTTGCCACATTCTGCTGAATGGTGAAGGAGGCGCCAATTATGGCGACGCAGGATGCGGCAGAACAGAACCACAGAAATCACAGACGCCCTTCTCCACGCACACGGGCGTCCAGAATGGTCTTGGAATCCGCTGCCATAACGCACTCATAGACCACAGGCGTGAACGCCCCGAAGCCGTTTTGGAACTCGGCTTTGTCGCCGATGTACGTTATTTCGCCCTTGGCTTTGTTGCGCCATCTGAAGCGGCTGAATTTCGTCTCGAATGTTCCGTCCGTCCATTTCACGGAGTGCTTGGCCAGCCGTTCAATCGAGTCCTTGCAGTACACGCCGGCAGCGATGATTCCTTTGTCACCGAGACACTGTAGGTCGTCAGCTTTGCAATTGGCGGGCTCTGGCCTGGATGATGCATTTCCAGGGTCGCCTCCCGATACGATCGCGCTCACTACCCCTATCCCGATCAGCACAACGACCAGCTTGGCCGCGAGGCTGGTTGGCTTCTTCACCTTCGCTCCGCACTTCGGACAGGTCTTGGCTTCGGTACTTACTTCGTTTCCGCACTCGTGGCATTTGATCAACGACATTCCCTTACTCCCCTTCTTGGTTTTTAAGAAAACACGGGCACCAGTCGCACCCCTCGCGCACCGCGCCAGCCATAAGCTGGGCGCCCCGTGATGCCGGATGCCCGGACTGGTAGCGGAACTGCCGCTCCAGCAGATAGCGACATGGGAACGGCACGGTCTCCGGTGCCGAGCGAAACCAGCGCGGCGCGCTGAGATCGATGCTCATGGTAATCGAAGACGGCAACTCGCCACTGCGCTCAAGCATGCCGGCAGCCACCATCTGCACGCAATGGGCGCGCGGATCGTCGAGCGCAGCGGCGGTCAGATAGCAGTCGAGCACGCGCGAAACCTGCGCCCAGTCCACCAGCCGCCCGCGCGCGATGACCTGCAAGCCATTGGCACCGCGCGTATTGCGAATCAAGAGGCGAGCCCGCGCCACCTGCTCGCGGGTGCGGCCAAAGGCGGCGCAATGAAACAGCGTCTTGCCGACCGTGGTTTCGCCGTAGTGCTCGGCCTGGCGGGCGAGGTTGACGGCGGCGTCGTAGCCGCTACCACGCGACTTGGGGAAGATCGCGCCGACCGAGCCTGCCATCGTGGCGCTGACGATGTCGAAATTCTCGGGGGTGGCCTGGAGGATCAGCGATCCGGTCATTATTCTTCGCTCTCAATCGCATGGCGCGTTGCATGCCCCAGCATGATTGCCGCCAGGCTTACCGCTTCGTCCGGATTCGCCGCCAATCGCCCCGTGGTGCCGTATAAATGACGGCGTTTGCGGGTGTGCTTCAGCTTGACGGCAAACACAATGCCAGAGACCTGATCGGCTTCACATAGGTCAATCAGGTAGCGTAATCCGGCGATGCTTTCGTGCTCGACGAAATCCAGCGCGGTGAGCTTGCTTTTCGTCGTCATTGGGTTTTCTTCCCGCGCCGCCGTTCTTCCGCACCGTAAAAAGCAAGGCCCTTGCGCCTGTCCGGCGGCGTGTAGGTATCGGTGGTCGGGGTGGAAAGCGCTGACCGCTTGGCCGTGTGCATTTCCATCACAGCCTTGTTGTGCGCCGCTTTCCGCTGAATGTCTTCCATCAGGGCGGACTGCTCATCGGGCAGCAGCAAGTCCCAGGCGGCGATCAGGTCGGCGTGTTTTGTCGAGGCGGTGGTCAGAGTCGAATCGGTCGGCCGCGCACTGATCGCGAGTGTTTTGCGAGCCTCATCAGCAAGACGCTGGCTGATTTCCTCGATATGACAGTTGAAGCCAAGCGCATAAGCCTGAGCGGCTTCCAAACTGATTGGCCTGCGACCGGTGATGTGTTGATAAATCATGGCCGCGCCGCCAGGCACGTGAAACAGGCGTGCGAACTCGGCCCGATTGACTCCCGAGAATCTGTCCCGAAGCCGCCCTGCCTCTTCTTTGTCTGTCCATGCGCTCATAGATAGCGATGCTATTAAGAAATTTGTGTAGCATGGCTTGCTCATTTCGTGTAGCTTTGCTACATTCGATAAAGATTCAGCGAGACCATAAACCATGAAATCACCCTTTCCGCCCATTGAACGGGCCTGCGAGATAGCCGGAAGCCAGGCCAAATTTGCCCGTGCGATAGGCGTCGAACCTGCGTTTGTTAACCAGATGCTGCACAAAAGACGGCCTGTTCCAGCTCGCCTGTGTCCAGCGATCGAGGCGGCTTTTGGGATCGCCCGTAAAGAACTTCGCCCGGACGATTGGATGCTCATTTGGCCCGATCTCGCTGAGGCCAAGAAGGAGGCCGCATAAATGACGAAATCGGCGAAACATTCGTGTGTGCAATGCGGAAAAGATCACCATGGGTTTGGCGACGTGTGCTGGCGGTGCGAGCGTCAGAACGTGGCTGATGCTAAGGGTCCGATGGTATGTCCCTATTGCCAGAAGGAAACCGAAAAGAGAACGAGTCGGTATCACCCTGGATGCTCGTTTCGGGTGAGCGAGATCAGCAAAAGAGCAACGGCGCAGGTTACGAAGGCGATAAGAATCGGGACCATCAACGCTATTTCGCATGCGACGAAGTGCGTTGACTGCGGTAAACCAGCACGCGACTACGACCACCGCTACTACAGCCAGCCTCTTGCGGTAGTTCCGGTGTGCCGTGCATGCAATCAAAAACGTGGGCCTGCGCTTGATCTTCATCAGTTTTACCTCGTGTCGAAATTAGACCAGCACGCCGCATGACCTCCCCACTGAAGCAAGCCCGCCTGTCGCGCGGCCTGACGCTCGAACAAGTCGCGTCAGCCGTCGACATCGACACCGGCAACCTCTCGCGCATCGAGCGCGGGGCGCAGGTGCCGTCCGTCGCACGCACGGCGCGGCTGGCGAAGTTCTTCGCGGGTGCTGTCACCGAGACGCAGATCGTTTGTCCATGCAAACCAGCATAAATTTTTTTGCAGAAAGGGGTTCACCAAGTGAGAGCAAATGATGTTGTGCTGGTTGACAAACGGCAGGCTGACCTTGCGCTGGTGCGCCCGCCACAGCGGATCGCGGTACCGGTCGAGTTGATCCGGACGCGCAAGAGCAAGGGCGCAGCGTTCACGCTGGCCTGTGACACGTCCGGGCTGGAAGACAAGGAGATTGCCGGGGCCATGAACCCGCCTATCGACCTCGGCACGTTCAGCCGCCTAAAAAGCGGATCCAACTCACTGGATGCTGACCGCATCGCCGAATTCTGCGAAGTGGTCGGGAACCAGGTGTACTCGGAATGGCTTGCGTTTCAGGTCGGATGCACGTTGGTGATGATCCAGAGCGAGGCGGAGCGCCGGGCTGCTGAAGCGGAGAAGGCTCTGGCCGAGGAGCGTTCGAAGGTGAAGTTGCTTACCGACCTACTACAGGGGAAGGCCGCATGAAAACCATCCACGACGCCGCGATGGCGATCGCATGCCTGGTATTGATCACCGTCATCGACGCCCTGCTCGACGTTAGCAGTTATCCACAGGGCTGACACCATGAGAACAGAAGCCCAGAAAGCCGCTCGACGTGTTCCTGTTGATCGCCGAATCAAGCATCACATGTGCGGCTCGCCGACCTACAAGAAGTGGAACGAAATGGTCGCGCGCTGCAACCAGCCGACGAACGCAGCCTACCCACGCTACGGCGCCAGGGGCATTGCCGTTTGCGAACGCTGGCGCGATTTCGAAAACTTCCTCGCCGACATGGGCGAAAAACCCGGCGAGGGATTCAGCCTTGATCGATACCCGGATGGCGATGGCAACTATGAGCCCGGCAACTGCAGGTGGGCCACGCGGACAGAGCAACACCGCAACAAATCGTCGAACCGGCTTCTGACGGCATTTGGGCGCACGCAATGCCTGACCTCTTGGGCTGAGGAATTCAATATCGACTACCGGACGCTTCGGAGTCGTATCGATAGAGGCGGCATGGCGGTCGAGACGGCTTTGACGGCACCGCTTCAGCCAGGGAGGAGGTCGTGATGCTCGCCGAGACATCGATTGCAGCCTATCGGTCTTTCACGGTTCCTGATCTCCAAAAAAAGGAGCGCGAGGTCATGGCCGAGTTTGCGGCCTGCCCAGGCCTGACCGTTACCCGTGAGCGGCAGGCCGGCGAAGCAGCTGCGGGTTCCGGTTAGGGGACAGGGGGAATTGTTTCAGTGAGCAAAACCGACATCTGGATGCCGCTCTACATCGCGGATTACCTTGCGGACACCCAACACCTTACGCGCGATGAACACGGCGGATACCTGCTGCTTCTGATGGCGTACTGGCGCAACGGCGGCCCCCTGCAAGACGACGACAAACGCTTGGCGGCCATTGCCAAGGCAACGCAGCGGGAATGGAAATCACTGCGCGCCACGCTGGCTGAGTTTTTCACCATCGTGGACGGACTCTGGGTGCACAAGCGCGCCGACAAGGAGATCAAGGATGCCGCCGAGAATTCCTTGAGGAACACCAACCGCGCCAAAAATGCAGCTTCTAAACGGTGGGGTAAGCAATCCTCGAATGATGCTCAAAGCAATGCTAACGGCAATGCTACAAGCATTCCCCCGGCATTGCCCGACCAATGCCCATCACCTTCACCTACACCATTAAACCCCCCCATAGCGGGCGCTAACGTAGATCTAGGCGGCGGCACGGTCGCTGGCAGCATCTGCGCGCGCCTCAAAAATGATGGTGTTCAAGGCGTAAACCCGCAGAACCCGAAGCTGCTCAAGCTTCTGGAGGAGGGCCTAACTGCTGACGAGATCACGGCGATAGGCCCCGAGGCATCCAGCAAGGGCAAGGGCTTTGCCTGGGTGTTGGCCGCAGCAGAGGGCAGACGGCGCGACGCCGCAGCCGTTGCGGCGCTCCCCTCCATGCCCGCCGATGAATGGTTCCTGTCGGCGTCAGGCATCGAATCCAAGGCCGTCGAGCACGGCATCACCCAACAGCGCGACGAGCCTTTCCCGGCGTTCAAGGCCAGGGTCTACGAGGCTGCCGGCGTCACCGACGACATGGTGCGCCGCGCGAAGATCGACCGCGGCGAGCGGGTCTGATGTGCGGAGCGAATCCATGGGCAAACCGAACTGCACCTGGGGTGCGCAACACCGCCTGGAATGCGAGGCCCGCGAGGTGTTGCGTTGGGATCGCCTGACGCGCCTGACGTACTACGCGGACGTGAAGAAAAAACGCGGGGAGACCGCGGCACAGCAGCTCATCGAGGAGACGAAAAAACAATGGAACACCAGCCAGCAATCGCTTTTGTGATCCCCGGAACGCCGGTCGGCAAGGGGCGCCCGAAGTTCGCGCGTCGCGGTGCATTCGTGACCACGTACACGCCGGAGAAAACCGCCAGCTACGAGAACCTGGTCAAGGTGAAGGCCGAGGAGGCGATGCAGGGCCGGACCATCATCGACGGCGCCGTAGCTGTGACGATCGCGCTGTTCGTGACGCCGCCGGCCAGCTGGTCACAGAAGAAACAACGCGCCGCGCTCGATCACCTGACCATGCCGACGGCCAAGCCGGATGTGGATAACGTGATCAAGGGCATCTTCGACGCCATGAACGACATCGTTTTCCGGGACGACAAGCAAGTCGTCGACCTGACCGTGCAGAAGCGCTATGCAGAAACCCCGCGTGCGTTCGTCAAGGTGACGGCTCTGTGAGCGCACCCGAACGCGAAATCCCGTCCCGCCTGCTCAACAAGAGCCCGCTCGACATCCTGATCGCCGAGGAATCGAAGACCTGCAGGGGCTGCACCAACCAGCACACCGAGCGGCTATGGGGCCAGGACTACACGATCTGCACGGACAAGGACGCGAACGGCAAGCGCCGCAACCACGGCAAGCGCTGCAAGGCATACAACAACCCAGGGGAGACCGCATGACGACACAAGCCGCGCAACTGGAAGACCCGCTGTTCGATTCGACGTGGGCGGCGCTGGCCTTCGCCTTCCGCTACTCGACCCAGCAGTATCAGCCGACCCCCATGGCGAGGCTTATGCGCGGAAGCCTGGGCAGCGGTAAAGGCTTACATGGTCTGGATGGCGCAGCGCAGGCGGGTTTGATCCGGGGGCTGGTTGAGCAGGTTAGGCTGCCCGAGCGCCACGCGGTGATCTCCCGCTTTGCACTGTCCAAAGTCGAGCGGTACGGGGCGATGAAGGAGCTGGTGCAGCCGGCGACCGCCTCGCTTGGAACCGGGGTTCATAATCGGCGGATGGTGGATAACCTGGTGCAACGGTATTTCGGCGAGCGCTGCCACCTGAAAGACCTGGCATCGGATTTCGGCGTCCACCCGGACACCATGACGCAGCGCTGGGCCTGCATCAAGCGCCTGCTGACCGAACTGGAGCGTCGGGGGATCGATCAGGCGGAAATCAGGTTTCAGGCTGCCGGGCTGGTGCCGAGTTGAAAATAATTTGACTTTCCGATTTTCCACCCTAGAATCAGCCGTAATTCGATACCTTCGATAACTTACTCCAAAGCCCGGACACGCTAAAGCGACCGGGCTTTTTTACGTCCCACGTCTCCTCCTGCCGCGTCTGTTTGCGCGGTTTCCGACCGTTCCGCGAGCAATCCGGAGCGGTTTTTTTATTCACAGGCACAGACCATGCGCAAGCTCACCCCACGCGAAGAGAAATTCGCCCAGGGCGTGGCCGATGGTTTGAGCCAGGCCGAAGCCTATCGGCAGGCCTACCCGAGCGCCATGAAGTGGAAGGACGCGACGGTCTGGAGCAAGGCCAGCGTGCTGATGCGCAATGGCAAGGTTCAGGCAAGGGTCGAAGAGATACGCGCTGAACTCGCCAAACAGGCCCTATGGAGCCGTATGGACTCCGTGGCGACGTTGAAGCCAATCGCCACGGGCGCAGAGAAGGACAGCGACCGGATCGCGGCTGTAAAGGTCTTAAACGAGATGCACGGGTACAACGCGCCGACCCAGTTGGAATTGACCGGCAAGGGCGGCGGCCCGGTTCAGCAGGTCAACATGACCCCGGCAGACCTTGAAGCCGCGACTGAGAGCGCCATGAACAAGCTGCTACGCCGTGGAACTGACGGCTGATGAGCGCGACGCCATCCGCCTGGCTGCAAGGTCGAATCTGTATGCCTTCACGGCGTGGATGTTCTGGTCGCGCAAGGGCTACACATGGAGGCACGCCCGACATCACACGATAATCTGCGACGCCCTGATGCGCGTGTATCGGGGCGAATGCAAGCGGCTCATCATCAATGTGCCGCCCAGGTACAGCAAGACAGAGCTTGCCGTCGTCAATTTCATCGCGTGGTGCTTCGGCAGGGTTCCTGACTGCGAGTTTATCCACACGAGCTACAGCGGCACGCTGGCAGCGAACAACAGCGTCGGCATCCGAGAGCTGGTCAAGAACGACGCTTACCGGGATGTTTTCCCGGAAATGCGGCTGGCCAGCGACGTGCAGCATCACTGGAAGACGACAGCAGGTGGCGTGATGTACGCCACGGGCGCAGGGGGAACCATTACTGGTTTCGGCGCCGGAAAAGACCGTGATGGTTTCGGCGGATGTTTCCCCTACGAGCAGCTAGTCGAGACGGAGATCGGTCCGCTCGCTATTGGCGACATCGTGACAAAGCGGATTCAGGTGCGCGTCTGGTCGTGGAACGAGCAGGCCGGCGTCGCTGAACTGATGCCGATTGACACGTTCTGGACGAACCCTGAAAACGACATTGTTGAAGTCAGCATGTCGGACGGCAGCAGCTTCCGCTGTACGCCGAATCATGAACTACTGACAAGCATCGGATGGATTGAGGCGAGCCAGCTTGCGGATTCGCTTGATCTGGTGAAGCGAAAGGCCGGTGTCGTTCATGGCCTGCTCACGGGTCTTCGTTGGGTCAATCGCTGCCGCGATGACATCCGGCGAGTGTTTTGGCTTGTATTGCCAGTCAGCATCTGGAAGGTCTGCCGTAACGCTGGCCCAGGTCTCGCGCAGTTTGATCTGCCGAACGACTCCGGTACCGATGCCGTGCCGAGCAGCGATGTTTGTCGTGCTGTCCGTGCTGGTGAAGATCGCCACGACCTGTTCGCGCGTAAGCCTCGCGCCAGGTCTCCGCTCAAGCAGCGGGAAGGTGCCGTGTCCGATGGCATCCTGCATGTTCTGGGCCTTTGTGCCCCACGCGAGGTTTGCGAGCGCATTTCTTCGGCTGTTTCCGTCAAGGTGGCGAGCTTCATTCGCATCTGGTCGATTGCCTACGAAAGCCTCAAGGACAAGGTGCGCGACGTATCGAGTCGCCACCTTGCCGCGCACCGAAAAGTTGACTCGGAAGTAGCCCTTGCCGTCGTCGCTTGGTTTGAGCAAACGCATGGGGGTTTTCCTACGAACCCGGCCCATGTTGGAGACCTCGTAAAGCCCATCGGTGCCAGCTACATCAAGCCAGCGTTCGTTCGTGATGTCGGTCATGTCGATGTTACCTTCTGTCTGGAGGTTCGGAGTAATCATAATTTTATTCTAGCACAAAGCGGGGCGATTGTTTCCAATTGCATCGTGATTGACGATCCCCACAAGGCCGACGAAGCGCGCAGCGATGTTGTGCGCAATGGCGTCATCGAGTGGTTCCAGAACACGCTGGAAAGCCGGAAGAACAGCCAGGACACGCCGATCATCCTGATCATGCAGCGCCTGCACGAGAAAGACCTCGCAGGCTGGCTGCTCGACGGTGGCAACGGCGAGGAATGGGAGCACGTCTGCCTGCCGGCGATCAACGATGACGGCACGGCGCTCTGGCCGGAAAAACACAGCATCGAAGTCCTGCGCCGAATGGAGCAGGCGGCGCCGTATGTGTTCGCCGGGCAGTACAGGCAGTCGCCGTCTGCACCCGAGGGCAACATCTTCCGCCCCGGCATGATGGACGTGGTCAACGCGATCCCGGCCGGCACCCGCTTCGTGCGCGGTTGGGACTTCGCGGCCACGCTCGACGGCGGCGATTGGACGGTGGGCGGCAAGCTCGGGCTGATGCCTGACGGCCGCTGGATCGTTGCCGACATCGACCGCAGCCAGGGAGGCCCCCACGAAGTCAGGGCCACGGTCAAGAACACCGCCGCCCGCGACGGCCACGCGACCCGCATCCGCATCCCACAGGATCCAGGACAGGCCGGCAAGGCGCAGGCGGTCAACTTCACAGCAATGCTGTCTGGCTACACGGTCACCGCGCTCCCGGTTACGGGCGACAAGGTGACGCGCGCCGAGCCGTTCGCCTCACAGGTGAACGTCGGCAACGTCGTGATGCTGAAGGCGGACTGGAACGACAAGCTGATCGAGGAAATGCGCATGTTCCCCAACGGCTCGCACGATGACCAGGTGGACGCGCTGTCGGATGCCTTCGCCGAGTTGAATGTCAACGCCTTCGGGCTGCTCGACCACATGAGCCAGATCATGGCCGGGATGGAGGCGGACAAGGACAAACGCCAGACCTGATCAACAAACCCGGGTAACCACATGCACGTCGACGAACTCAACCAGGCCAAGCCGATTATCGAAAACTGGCACCACTGGTTTCCGTTCGCTGCGCTGATGGCCCGCGACGCCATACCGCAGAACCGGCCAATGACGACGCGTCTGGTCGAGCAGGTTTTCGTCGCCGTGCTTGCTGGCGGTGGCAGCGCCTACACGGTGAACGACGCCGTGCAGGCCCGGCACGACGAGCAGATCAAGTCGCTGAAAGAGCAGGTGCGTGACAGCGAGACACGGCTGACCGCTCAGATCATGGAACTCAGGGCGCGGCAGTTGAAATGAGCCTCGCCGCCAAAGCCCAGGGCCGGGTCATCCACATGTCGTTTGACGTGACGCTGATTCCGCCCGGCCACCCGATCAAGTTGGCAGATTTGGGCGACACCGACGCGGCGGTGGACATCGGCGAAGGCTTAATCCGTGAGGCCATGCTGATGCTTAAAAACGCAGGCGAGGCAGAGGGATTCCAAGTGCAGATCGAAGCGCGACAGGTGGTGTACTGATGAACGAACCAGCATGGTTGGCCGAAGCCCGTAAGCACATCGGCACACGAGAAATCCCCGGCGCCAAGCACGAGCCGAAGATCCTCGCCTGGTGGAAGTCCATCAAGCGAGGCGGCATCAAGACCGACGAAGTGCCGTGGTGTGCGGCCTTTGTTGGCGGATGCCTTGAGGCCGTCGGCATCATCTCCAGCCGATTCGAAAGCGCCAAGTCCTACATGACGTGGGGCTTGCCGCTCAAGTACCCGGTACCAGGCTGCATTGCCGTGTTCAGCCGCGCAGGTGGCGGGCACGTCGGGTTCGTGGTGGCGGGTGACGGCAACGGCCGCCTGCTGATCCTGGGCGGTAACCAGGGCAACCAAGTCAGCATCGCCCCGTTCGACGAAAGCCGGGTTGTCGGCTACCGCTGGCCGCGCGCGGTGCCAATCGTAAACAGCACGTTGTCGATCATCGGCAGCCAGCAGCGCAGCTCGAACAACGAGGCATAAGGGGCGATCCATGAAGGTAACCATCCGTCACGGCTTCCTCACCGAGCTGACGACCACCAAGGTCAAGGAAGCAGGGGACGCTGGCCGCGCGCGCTGGAAGCTGCTCTGTGAGCTGGCCTACAACAGCCAGATTCACGGCCTGATCATCGTCCCGGCCGGGTATGTGACCGACTTCGCCAGCGTGCCGCGTCTGCCGTTCGCCTACTGGTTGACCGGCGACACAGCCCATGCATCGGCCGTGGTGCACGACTACCTGTGCAGCGTCGAATACGCGCGCTGCAAGATCAGCTGGGCGCGCGCGGCTGACGTGTTCCGCGAGGCAATGAAGCACGAGAAGGTACCGGCCTGGCGTCGCACGATGATGTATTGGGCCGTCCGCATGGTGGGCGGTAAACGGAACTGCAAGGAGACCGCAGAATGAAATCCCTCATCGCGCTCGCCGCTCTGGTGAGCCTGGCTGGATGCGCAAGCCTCGATCATGCCGGTACCGCGTCCTACTCGGTCAAGCCGTTCGTCACCGACAAGGGCGAAGTCCACTGCTGCGAGGTGGCCGTGTTCAACGGCAAGGAAATCGCCAGCCTCGACGCCCACATCGAGAAGAAGGGCGCCGACTACACCATCGACCTGAAGGAACGCGGCGTCGTCGCATTCCGCGGTCAGGAGATAGCGGCCGGCGCGGCGCATGACGCTGCCAAGGTAGCGACCACGGCCGCGCTTGTTGCTGGCGGCGTGCTGGCAGCCCCAGCGCTGGTTCCGGTGGTAGGCGCTGCGATGGCTGCCGGAACCTTGCCGGCTGCTGCGGTTGGCGCGGCTGTTGGGGCTGGTGCATCAAAGGCGGCGCAGCCATGAACTTCGTGCGCGCCAACTACATCGCGGTGCTCTCGATCCTGGCCATCGTGATGCTGTGGAGCGCGCAGGGCGCATTCGCCAGCCCGCTCGACGAAACCCGCTACTGCACGATCACGCCAGCGCGCGACGCCGACGGCAGCATCAGCCGCCGCGCTGATGTCCTGCGTGCCTTCCGGGATCTGTACCCCTGCCCTGCCACTGGCCAGCATGCCGGCGCCTGCCCCGGCTGGAACATCGATCACGTCATCCCGCTGGCGGTGGGTGGATGCGATGCGGTCTCGAACCTGCAATGGCTGCCGACCACGATCAAGCGGTGCGCCGGGCAGGCCTGCAAGGATCGGTGGGAGCGGTGGGTTTACCCGAAGCAGATGCCGCGCGCTGATCCTGCCAACTGAGCGGATCGCAACAAGAACACTTCCTGATTGGAGATTGAGCCATGCCACGCTACAGAACGATTAACAACGACACCGCGATCAACGTCGATGGCGTGCGTGTGTTCGCTGATGCTGATGGAGCATTCACTGCAACCGCGGGCAGCAGACTGGAGCAGGTTCTTCTGTCTTGGGGTGCCATCACGATTAACGGCTATGGGTTAGTTTTCGACGAACACGGAAACCTCGTGGTTACCGGCATCGTGCCGCGCAAAGACACCCTGGCCAACCTGCTGCTGCTCACCGGCTCGCAAGGTGAAATTGCCGTGGCGACCGACGTGTCGGCAATGGTGAAGTACACAGGCAGCGCACCTCCGAACAACGCACAGGTGTTCCGCAAGAGCGACGTGATGGGAACGGTCAGCCTGTCGCTTGACGTTGACACCACGGTCAACTCAGGTGCTGAAACCAACATCCTGCTCGGACGCGTGGCGCGTGACGACTTCGGGGCATCGACCGATGGCAAGATTCACGTCCCGACAGGTGCGGCGTTCTTCGACCTGAGCATGCTTGTATTCTGGCCTGATGCATCGGCGGGAACATACCGCACCGCGATCCTGCGCGGCACTTCGGGTGTGGGTCTCAATCTTTGCTCCGACACATTTGCACCGAACGCCGGCAATGCTGTTCGCCCGAGCCTGCTCAACCTATCAAAACATAACCCCGTGATGTTCGGCATCACACCCGGCACCACCGTCCTGCAGCCGCGTCTGAAGCATGACTCTGGAAGCGCGCAGGTGCTTGCCGGTTACTCCGGTTCCGTATCACCGGGGCTTCCTGCCGTCTCCATGTCCGCGACGTTCTATGCATAACCATGAAAGTCATCGCCGATCAGGTATCGGGTGTGCAGCTTCGTGGGGTCGCTCAGGTTGAGGCCCAAAGCGTAAATATCGTCAGTGCGCCCGTCGATTCCGGGGGCGTTGCAACTCCGTTGCTAACCGGAGACGTTTCAGTTCTTGATGTGAGCGAGCTCCGCCGCGCCAGCAACTTCAATGTCGTGGTAACGGAATCAGCTGTTTTCCCTGGACAGACCATCGTCAACCATACCCCGGAGGTGGCCAGCGTATTGGCCAGCGGCGAGGTCAGCCATGTGGCCGATGGGACGGTGGTTCTGGATGTGATTTCTCGCGCCTCGACGCAGCGAGTCACCCGCGCTATCGCCAATCCGATCGTCACGGCCGCGCACTATGAGTTTGTTGAGTTCCGTGAAGGATCACTCGCAAAGCATTGCACCGATGCAGTGAATGCCTTGATTGCAGGAAAGACGGCCAACTCGACGACGAAAGCCGCGTGGTCAAGCAATAACTACAACGGCGCCGCCCCGGCTGGTGTTCGTAACCCTAGCTGTTTCGCTGACCCGCTCGACTTCAGTGCCATCAGCATGGTGGCGAACGGCAGCTACGGCCAGAACGTGTCGCTAATCTCTCCACGCCATTTCATTTACGCTAGGCACATGGGGCCAAGCACGGCTGGCATGGCTATCGCGTGGAAAGACAAAGCGACCGGGAGCTACTACACAGCGACGATCCTGGCGACCGACGTGGTTCCGGTACCGGAATACGCAGGCAGCGACATCGGAATCGGATACCTGAGCAACCCGATTCCGATTACCCCGTTCAAGGTCATGCCGGCGAACTGGCGCGACTATGTTCCGAGTGCCATTTTGTATGACAGCCACGGCATGAAGACTCGCCTCGCTGGCGTGACTAAAAGCCATTTTCTGACCTACAACGGCACCGGGCTGGATAGCTTCAGCGTCATGGACTGTTACACGGCGGCACCGCTATTCACATTTGCCGGAATGGAGTGTGTTGTTACCGACCGTTCCGAGGATTTCGGGCGCTATGACTGGGCGAGTTACACCGGCGGCGGTAGTAGCGGCTCACAGTTCTTCCTGCTGGTACACGGCGATCCGGTATTGACGATGAGCTACCTTTTCCCTGGTCTCGGCGCATCGTATGCCCACTATGCAACTGAGATTGAATCAACCATGAATTCTATGGCCGTGGCACAAGGTGATAACACGCCGTACGCGCTGGCAAAGGCCGATTTGAGCGCATTCACGAAATACATATAGCCATGCCTGAACGCAAATTCTTCTCCCCCGGCCTCGTTGCCCGTGTTGCCGCTGGCTTTCGCTATGCGATGACCGGAAACACGCCGGACGAATGGTTCGGCCCGATGACGCCACCAACTCCGGCCGTCACGCAGGAAAACGCCGAAGCCGCCGGTGTGGCTGGCCGCCAGTTCGACTACCGCACCGGGATCAACGTCGACTTTCGCCCACGCAGCGGAGAGGCGATTGGGTTCGCCGAACTGCGCGCGTTCTCCGACAACTACGACCTGCTGCGCCTGGTGATCGAGACGCGGAAGGATCAGCTCTGTTCGTCTCAGTGGACAATTCAGCCACGCGATGAAAAGTTGAAGGATGACGCGCGCTGCAAGAAAGCGATCGAGTTCTTCCGCATGCCTGATCAAGAGCACGGCTGGGAAAGCTGGCTGCGCATGCTGCTGGAAGACCTGTTCGTGATCGACGCGCCGACGGTTTATGTTCGTCGCACGAACGGCGGCGAGCTGTACGCACTGGAACCCATCGACGGTGCAACCATCAAGCGCGTGATCGACGCCACCGGCCGCACACCGATTGATGGCACAGCCTATCAGCAGATCCTCAAGGGCGTGCCGGCGGTGGACTACACCCGCGACGAACTGATCTACAAGCCACGCAACCTGCGCACGAACAAGGTGTACGGGTTCAGCCCGGTCGAGCAGATCATCAACACCGTGAACATCGGCCTGCGTCGCCAGATCATGACGACTAGCTATTTCACCGAGGGCACGGTTCCCGACGCGCTGGCCGGCGTGCCGGAGTCCTGGACGGTCGACCAGATCGGCACGTTCCAGAAGTATTGGGACCAGCTGCTGGGCGACGACATGGCCAGCCGCCGCAAGCTGAAGTTCGTGCCGGGCGAAATCTCGAAGAACTTCCACGAGACGAAGCAGCCGCCGCTCAAGGACCAGTTCGACGAATGGCTGGCGCGCATCGTGTGCTACTGCTTCAGCATCGAGGCGACGCCGTTCGTCGCCCAGGTCAACCGATCGGTTGCCGAAACTAACCGCGAGCAGAGTTTGCAGGAAGGCCGCGCGCCCATCGAGCAGTGGGTGAAGTCGCTGATCGACATGGCGCTGGTCAAGTTCTTCGGCTGGGCCGATCTGGAGTTCGTCTGGCAGGAAGGCGAGATCGTCGACCCGATCAAGCGTGCTGAGCGCCACAAGCTGTATGTCGAGGCCAAAGTGCTGCACCCAGACGAAATACGCGCCGAGCTTGGCCGTCCGCCCCTGACGCCCGAGCAGAAGGCCGACATGACGCCTCCGCCCCCGCCTGCACTGGCAGCGCCTGACGACAAAGGCGGCGACGATCCGGATCAAGTTGCCGGCGCCGGCAAAGAGATCGGCGACAAGAAGGACGACCAGGCCAAGAAGGCACTCGGTAAAAAAAAAGCCCTACTGAAGCCGATCAACCGGGAGCGGCCGGCAGTCACGAAGGCTGCGGCTGCCATCCAGAAGGCGGCCCTCGCCTACTTTGACGAGATCCGCGATTCGGTCGCGGAGCAGCTCGGCAAGGCGCTGAGCGGCACCGGCAAGGCGGACGACCCGGAGGACGACGAGGAAGTCGTGACGAAGATAATCGCCGGGATCGACCTTGGCGAGTGGGCGGCCATGACCGCAGTTCTCGGCGCCGAACTCACGGTGCTGTACGTGGAAGCCGCCAAGAAGGCCGCCCAGCAGATCGGCGCGAAGCTATCGGTCAATGCGCTTGATCTGGCCAACGAGCACGCCATCGAATTTGCCCGCCAGCGTGCCGCCGAGATGGTCGGCATGAAGTGGGTGGACGGCGATATGGTGCCGAACCCGGACGCACAGTGGCGGATTGACGAAGGCACGCGCGAGATGCTGCGTGGCGACGTGCGCCGGGCCCTGCAGGAAGGCTGGAGCAATGACCAGATCGCCGATGCCCTCGTCGACAGCTACGCCTTCTCGGAAAAGCGGGCGCTGGTGATTGCCCGCACCGAGACAGCGCGCGCCGACGTCGAGGGCAACCTGACCGGCTACCGCGAGCTGGGCGTCGCCAAGAAGCAGTGGCTCACCGCGCCGGACTGCTGCGACGAGTGCCATGAGATCGACGGCATGGTGGTCGGCATTGATGATGAATTCCCCGGCGGCGTGCAGGGCGCGCCATTGCACCCGAACTGCGGCTGCGACGTTTTACCCATTACGGACGACTGATCCACCGAGCAAACCCGAACAGGCCCGCACATCGCGGGCTTTTTCTTTTCTGGAGATCCACACCATGAGCATGAAACGACTCTACGCAGAAATCGCCAAGACCGAGGCCCAGGAAGACGGCACGATCAAGGTTTACGGCTACGCCAGCAGCGGCGCCGAGGATAGCGACGGCGAGACCATCACCTCCGATGCGATGAAGACCGCCCTGCCCGACTACATGAAGTTCGGCGCAGTGCGCGAGATGCACGACGCCAAGAAGGCTGCGGGCACGGCGATCGAGGCCGAGGTGCAGGAAGACGGCCGCACCTGGTTCGGCGCACACGTCGTCGACCCCGTCGCGGTAAAGAAGGTCGAAACCGGCGTCTACAAGGGCTTCAGCATCGGCGGCAAGGTGACCGGCCGCGACGACCTGAACAAGAAGCTCATCAAGAGCATCAAGCTGGTCGAGGTTTCGCTCGTGGATCGCCCGGCCAACCCCGAGGCGGTGTTCACCATGTTCAAGGCCGAGACGGTCGACGGCCAGCCCGGCGACGAAGGCGAAGCCGCCGAGAAGAACGACGACCCGGGCGCCGGCGAGGATCTGCAGAAGGGTATGTACAGCGTCGGTCGCCTGGCTGACATGCTCGAATCTATCGCGTGGATGGCCCGCGGCGCAGAAGACGAAGCCGTCTTCGAAGGCGACAACAGCCCCATTCCTGCCCAACTGCGCGACTGGCTGAAACAGGGCGCCGTGATCTTCACCGGCATGGCGGCCGAGGAAGTGAACGAGCTGGTCGCCATGACCGATGCGAAGAAGGCCGAGGCGGCAGATGCGCTGCAGAAGGCCGGCGCCCGTTTCTCCAAAGCCACCAAGGCCGCGCTGGGCGACCTGCACAAGATGGTCAAGGCCGCCGACGAGCACCTCGGGAAGATGGGCTACGCCGAGGCTGAAGAAGCCGAGGACGAGAAGACCAAGGCCGAAACCCTCTCCGACGAAGACGCGCTGCAGAAAGCATGCGTCGCGATCGGCTGCCCCAAAGACACCCCGGCCGCTGACTGGATCGCCAAGGTAGCGGGCGAACTGAGCGAACTGCGCGAGGTTGCCAAGGCAGCGGACATCGAAGGCGACACCCCTGCCGTGCTGGTCGGGGCTCTGACCAAGCGCCTCAAGGACCAGGGCGAAGAGATCGCCAAACTCAAAGACCAACCCGCCCCGCCCAAGGGCTACGCCAACGGCGTCGCGCTCAGCAAGGCCGATGACCGCGCAGGCGGCGACGCCAAGGAAGTCGCTCCGGTGACTACCAGCAACGGCGAGGAAAACGAAGTGGCAACGCTGATCAAGGCTGCGCAAACCAGCCCGATCCGTATTGCCTGACAGATCACCCACTGGGTGTAAAACCGCCGGGGGTGTTCCCGGCAAGCTTGACTAAAGGAGACGCGCCATGGGTGCTATCAATAGTGACGAACTGCTTGCGCTGGTCAAGACCGCGCAGGCAAAAGCGGTCGATGAACTGACCAAGAATTTCAGCCAACCGGGCTCGGCAACCGCCGGCATTCAGGGATACGACCTCGAAGCCCCGTCGAAAAAGCTCTATCCCGTCCTCTGCCCCCTGCGCAACAGCATCCCGCGTGTTGGCGGTGGCTTCTCCATCCAGGCCAACTGGAAAGCGATCACCGGCATCAATACCACCCGCGTGCGCGCCGGCGTGAGCGAAGGCCAGCGCGGCGGTCAGGTACAGCACACCTCCGCCGAGTACTTAGCCGCCTACCGCGGCATCGGTCTGGAAAAGGCCGTGACGTTCGAGGCTGACTATGCAGCCAAGGGCTTCGAGGATGTGAAGGCGCTGGCCGTGCAGCAGACCCTCGAATCCCTGATGATCGAGGAGGAGATGATCCTGCTCGGCGGCAACACGTCGAACGCGCTGGGCACCACGCCAACGCCGACGCTCGCAGGCTCCACCACCGGCGGCACGCTGGCTGCGCAAACCTGGTCGGTGATCTGCGTTGCGCTTGAGCTTGCGTCCTACTGGGACGTGGCCGGCATCAACAACGGTCAGACCGGCGGCTCGTTCGACGCCACCACCGCCCAGGTGAAAGCCTCGATCACCCGCACCAACGCGGACGGCTCGACCGACACCTTCGGCGCTGGTACCGCCCAGAAGTCCGCCGCCGCCACCGTGGTGACGACTGGCTCGACCAGCTCTATCGCCTCCAGCGTTGCAGCCGTTCGCGGTGCTGTCGCCTACGCCTGGTATTGGGGCGCGGCTGGCTCCGAGCGTCTCGGCGCGGTCACCACGATCAACAGCGTCTCGATCACTGCCGCAGCGAACGGTGCCGCACAGTTGGCCTCCGCCCTGCCCGCTGCCGACAACTCGACCAGCGCGCTGGAGTTCGACGGTTTGCTGACCATCGCCAGCAAGGCCAGCCTGGGCTCCTACTTCAACGCGCTGGCAACCGGCACGCCCGGCACCGGCACTACGTTGACAGGCGCGGGTGGTCGCATCGTCGAGATCGACACCGCGCTGGCGTCGTTTTTCGACAAGTACCGCCTGCAACCGGACAAGATCTATGTGAACTTCCGGCAGTTCCAGAAGATCACCAATCTGGTGCTGGGGCAGACCAATCCGCAGGTGATGTTCACGGTCGATGTGAACAGCCCGAAAGAGCTGGTTGCAGGTCGCAACGTCGGCAAGTACCTGTCGCCGATCACTGGCGAGGTGATTGACCTGGTGGTGCATCCGAACCTGCCGCCCGGCACGATCATGTTCCGCACCACGCGCGTCCCGTCGTATCTGGATGGCGTGTCGGATCTGTGCCGCGTGCGCACCCGTCGCGAGTATCACCAGATCGAGTGGCCGCTGCGCACCCGCAAGTACGAATACGGCGTCTATGCCGACGAGGTGCTGCAGCACTACTTCCCGCCGAGCCTCGGTCTCATCACCAACGTCGCCAACGGCTAATCGAAGGCACACATCAAGCCCCGCTCCGGCGGGGCTTTTTCATTCTCATGGAGAACACAGCATGGACAAGATCAAGTTGGTCCCGCCGGAAGGCGTGACGAGCGCCTCGTTTGAAGGCGTCGAATACCCGGTCGACGAGGACGGCATCTGCGCAGTTCCGGCCGCTGCCGCCCTGACCCTATATGGCTTCGGTTTCGGCAACGCGCCCGCAGCGCCGGCCGAACCTCCCAAGCCCGAGACCGCCGCGCAGAAGAAGGCGCGCGAGAAGGCCGAAGCGGAAGCCGCTACCGCTGCCGAAGCCGAAGCCAAGGCCAAGGAAGGTGCTGGTGACGGCAACGCGCCCGCAGCGCCGGCCGAAGGCAGCTAAGAAACCGGGCAGACGCGCAGCGCGCGTCACCCCAATCACATCACAACTGGAGATTTGATATGCACTACAGAAACGGCCGCGAGGCCAACAATGGCGACAAGATCGTGCGGTTGGAGGGTGGCGTCATCGTCGCCTTCGGCACGCTGCAGGATGCGACGCCCGGCAACGACTACTGCAACGGCAACATCGTGCACGAGGGTAGTTCCACCTACGCGTGCATGTGCGACTGCCTGCACGTCGACGACGTCGCCGCGATGCTGGCCGAAAAGGGCTTGGACAAACGGCCGGAAGGCAAGTAATCCAGCATGGCGCTCACCACCACCGCCGCGGTAAAGGCCTACAAGCCCATCACCGGCACCGAGCTCGACGCACTGATCGACGCGCTCCTCCCGCGCGCAAGTTCGGCAATCGAGACGTACCTGTCGCGCAAGATCGAGAGCACGGCACACGTCGAGATCCGCGACGGCAACGGTGGGCGCTCGCTGATGCTGTCGCAGTACCCGGTAACGGCCGTGTCTGCGGTCTCCGTTGACGGGCAGCCCATCCCCCAGGGTGGCTTCGGCGTCGCCGGTTGGCGTCTGGCAAACCGCTCGCTGGTGCTGGAGGGCTACAGCTTCGCGCGCGGCGACGCGAACGTGCAGATCGAATACACCGCCGGATATGCAATCGTTCCACCAGACATCGAGCAGGCCTGCATCGAGACCATCCTGCTGGCGCTTGAGCGCCGGTCTCACATCGACGTGTCGAGCAAGAGCCTGGCTGGCGAGACGGTGAGTTTCATCACCGCCGATCTGCCGCCCTCTGCCCGCAAAGCGCTCGACCCCCACCGCCGCGTGGCTCCGCTATGAGCATCACCGGAGAAATCAAAGGCGACCGCGAGGTCGTCGCCGATCTGCGCCGCTTCGACGCTGCGGCGCGCGGGGAAATCCAGAAGGGCATCGGCCGCATCACCCTCAAGCTGCTGACCCGGGTGAAGGCACAGAAACTCAGCGGGCAGGCCCTCAACGTCCGCACCGGTCGCCTGCGCCGGTCAATCACTCAGCGCATCGAAAGCGGAGCCGAGGAGATCAGCGGCATCGTTGGCACCAACGTCGATTACGCAGCCGCGCACGAATACGGCTTCAAGGGCGCGGTCACGGTCAAGCAGCACCTGCGCAAGCTGCGCACAGCTTCGAAGTTCGCCCTGCGCAAAGTCGGCGGCAAGGATATTGGCGTCTACGAGAAGAAACAGGGAAAGCTTACGGGCGGGATCGCAACGGTGAAGTCGCACACCCGCAACATCAATCTGCCTGAGCGCTCGTTTTTGCGCAGCGCGCTGGCCGATCTCAAGGCGTCTGGCGTGATTGAAACCGAGATCGACAAAGCAATCGCGCGCGCGATCGAGGCGCAACGATGAACAGGGAAGCGATTTACTCGGCTCTGTTTGCCCGCCTTGCCGCAACGCCTGGTGTTGTCACGTCGTCGCGCATCCTGAGTCATTGGAACGATGTTGCGCCCGAGCAGCAGCCCGCGTTGTTCATGTCGCAGGCAAGCGAGATGCCATCAACGATGACTGGCGAGCCAACGAAATGGCTGCTGTCGGTGGATGTATATGTGTACGTGACGACCGACGGGAACACCCCGCCTGGCAGCGTCATGAATCCGATTCTGGATGCGATTGAGAGCGTGTTTCCGCTTCACCCGATCACCGGGAAACACACACTCGACGCACCGGGCGTCGAGTGGGCGCGAATCGAAGGGGCGATCCAGACGGATGAGGGCACCTTGGGGAACAAGGCGGTCTGCATCATCCCGATACAAATCCTAGCCGCGTGACGGCGTGGTGACGGCGTCTTCCGGTGCCCACCTGTCCCGAATGATGCGCTGTGACGCCAGGTCAGGATCGACGCCGGTTTCACGGCACCACTGCGACAGCGTGAGCGTCGTCTCGCCGATGGTGATGAACACGTTGCGTGACGTGTTGTTCGACTGCTCCAACGGAGTGGCCCACTTGCAGTTATCAGGCTCGTAGTTGCCGTCGTTGTCTTTGCGCTCGATTGAGTGCTGGAGCGATGGCCTCGGCCCCATGTCGGCGCGGAAGTTTTCGAACGTCATCCAGCGTTCGCAGACCTTGATCCCGCGCCCGCCGTAGAAAGAAAAGAAGGTCGCATTCTGGTTTAGGCAGCGGTCTTTCATGCCCGCCCACACCTTGTACTCAGGGCTGTTTGATTGGCCGTGACGGTATCGACTTCCGATGGCATCGGACTCGATCTTCAGGCAGCCACACGATTTTGTGTGCCCATTCTTGAGGCCGGTCACCATCACGACGTGCGTGTTACCGCAATCGCACTGGCATTTCCAGGTGGCTTTTTTACCCCTAACCCCATCGCGGGCGAGGACAACGAGGCGACCAAAGCGTTTACCCGTGAGGTCTTCCAGCTTCATGTTTTTTATCCCTTCATTATGGCTGTTGCCATTGTGGGGGAACGCTTCATTTTTGGCAACCTGACCGCAGGCCGCGGTCATCACATAGGAGAGCACCATGCAACTCACTTTCGGCTCCGGCGAACTGTTCGCCTCCCTGATTCGCGATGCCCAAGGCAACGCCATCACGACCCCGTCTCCCGTCCGGATCGCCGGCCTGCAGGAGATGTCGCTCGACTTCTCCGGCGATCTGAAGGAGTTCTATGGACAGAACCGCTTCGCGCTGGCCGTCGCCCAAGGCAAGGTCAAGGCCGGCGGCAAATTCAAGGGCGCGCTGATCAACGGCATGGCCCTGAACACCCTGTTCTTCGGTTCCGGTGTGACCGCAGGCACGATGAAGGCGCTCTATGCCGACACCACCGGCACGCTGATTCCCGCCACGCCGTTCACGATCACCCCGACCGTGCCGAGCACTGGCACCTGGGTCGAGGATCTGGGCGTCGTCGATTCCAACGGCCTTACCATGACCCGCGTGGCGTCCGCGCCGGCCAGTGGCCAGTACTCGGTGGCCGCTGGTGTCTACACCTTCGCGGCAGCCGACACCGGCTTGAAGGTCTACATCAGCTTCTCGTACACCTACACCAGCGCCGCGGCGAAGCACATCCAGTTGCAGAACCTGCCGATGGGGTTCTCGCCGGCATTCAAGATGCACTACCTAGGCTCCTTCCAGGGCAAGCGCTCGCTGGTCGTGCTCGAGTCGGTGATCGCCACCAAGCTGATGATGTTCGGCACCAAGAACGACGACTTCAGCGTGCCCGAAATCGACTACGGTGCCCAGGCTGATGCCTCCGGCTTCTCCCTCGGCGACATCTACACGCAGGAGTAACCCTCATGGCAGCAATTGTGAAAGTAAAAGGCGTGCCATTTGATTTCAACGGGCGCGTCCTCGTCATCCCACCGCTGACGCTGGGTGCCTATGAGCAGCTCCAGCAGCGCCTTGCAGAGTTTCCGTCTGACGTTCGGGATCAGGCATCCATCGAGACGACCATCGATTCGGTGCATGCGGCATTGCGCCGCAATTACCCGGACATGACGCGAGAGGAGGTCGGCGGACTGGTCGACTTCTCAAACATGCAGGATGTCATGGCCTGCACGATGGACGTCGCGGGGCTGAAGCGGAAGGCACTCGAAGCCGAGCTGGGTGACAAGCCGGGGGAGTGATTGACTGGCTGGAGCTGTACGCAGGGATCGCGTACCGCACCGGCTGGTCGATCCCACACATCCGGGAAGAGATCGACCTGCCAACCCTCGCCGCCATGCGGGAGCAGTGGGAGCAATACCCACCGCTGCCTGTGATGGTGGCGCACTACCTGGGCGCGGCGAAACCCAAGACGCCTGAGAGCCAGATCGAGCGGCTCGAAGATCAAGACTTTATACCCGTGAATCGTATGCCAGCGCACGAGTTCGACGCGTTGCTGGAGACCATTGGACTGCCGACAGGAACACCATGAGCGATAAAGAGATCGACGTTCGCGTCACAGCCGAAACCTCCGGGGTGAAAAAGGGGATGGATGAGGCGGCGAAGACCGTCCAGGACAAGTCCACTGCCATCAACAACATCCTCAAGCAGAAGGCCGAAGAGGCTGCTGCCATCGCCAGAAAGCAGGCCGCTGATGTGGCCGCTGCGGCGCGCAAGCAAGCCGACGATGTTGTAAAGGCCAATGCCGGGATGGCGGGCAACATCACGGCCAGCCTGAAATCCATGGCCACGCAGTTTGTGAGCTTCTACACCATCTTTGGCATGGCCAAAGGAGTCATCACCACCGCCTCGGACTTCGAGCAACTCGACATCCAGCTGAAAGCCGTCATGGGTTCGGCGCAGGAAGGTGAGCGAGCCTTCGCATGGATCAAGCAGTTCGCCGTTGAAACGCCCTACAGCGTCGAGTCCACGACGAAGGCGTTTATGAGGCTGAAGAACTTCGGTCTCGACCCGATGGACGGAACCCTGCGCAAAGTTGCAGATGCCGCCGCCAAGTACAGCACGGGAGCGGATGGCGCAGAGCGCGTGACACTGGCGCTAGGGCAGGCGTGGGGACGCGGCAAGCTGCAAGGCCAGGACATTCTGCAACTGATCGATGCCGGGATTCCGGTTTACGACGCGCTGGCAAAGGTCACTGGCAAGACCACCGCCGAAGTTCATGCGATGTCAGAGAAGTGGACGATCACGCGAGACGTGATGCGCGACCTTATCGACGAACTGGGTCGCATGTCGGCGGGCACGGCTGACGCCAAGATGAATTCCATGTCCGGCGCCGCATCGAACATGGGCGATGCCTTCGCCAACGCGATCGATGACCTCCGCAAAAGCGGCGGTTTTGACTTCATCACGCAAGGCATCAAGGGTGTGACGGAAGTCATCCCACCCATCGTGCAGCTGTTCGCCGAAATGGGGTCGGTCGTTGGCGATACGGTAAAGGAGCTTTGGGGGACCGTTTCTGACGCTTTCTCGACCATCGCAGAGGCTATCAATGCCGCGCTCGGGCAAGATTCTGAGCCGATGTCCGCCCTTGAGTTCTTCGGCAACATGCTCAAGGTTGTCCATGTCGCCGTGATCGCGTTCGGCACCGGCCTCAAGGTGATTTTCACCGGCCTAAAGACGCTCCTCGCGGAAGCTGCGAATCTGTTCATTACCTTCGGCAACGTCGCATGGAAGGCGATGCACCTGGATTTCTCGGGTGCCAAGGCGGCGTTTCAGCAAGGTGTTGAGGACGCCAAGGCCATCGCCAGACAGGGCGCGGCCGATCTCGCAGAAATTTCTCAGGGTGCGCGCGACAAGATGGACGCCGTTCTTCTCGGGGGAGGCGCGGCGAAGCCGGACATCCATGACAACAAGCAGGCGCCGCTGCCAGCTGGATCGACCGGAACGTCTGACAAGTCCGCCATCGCTGCAGCCAAGCGTGCCGCCGCCGAGCAACTGCGCGTCGAGCGCGAGAATATCGGCGCCATCCTTGAGGCGCGGCTGTCGGCCATCGATGCAGCGGAAGCGGCGGCGCAGCACGCGGTCGAAATGGACAAGTCCAACAAGGCCGCTCTGCTCCAGCAGGAAATCGAGTTCGAGAACCAGCGCGCCGAGGCTGTCCGCGCGTCGCTTGAAGCCGAGCTTGAACTGGCCAACAAGGCAAAAGACCCGTCCGAACAGGCCAAGCTCAATGCGCAGATCGAACAGGCCGAGAACCAGCACCAGGCCAATCTGACCGCGATCCGGAACAAAGCCGAGGTCGAGGAGCACAACCGCGCCAAGCGGCTGGCAAGTATCCAGATCAAGAGCGCGGAAGAATCCGCAATGTCCCGCGTCGATGCCGACCAGCAGGCCGCAGAACAGTCCTATGCGCTCGGCATGATGAACAAGGAGCAGTTGCTTGCACTGGAGGCCGATTTCGAGGCCCGCCGCAACCAGATCAAGGCGGATGCTTTACAGGCGAGACTGGCGCAGGTTGACCCCGACAACGACCCCGAGAAGTACGCGGCGATCAAGGCCCAAATCGACGAGCTTGAAATGCAGCACCAGCTGCGGATGACGGAAATCAAGAATCAGGCCGAGCTGGAACGCAACCAATACCAGCTTTCGGCCATGAACAGCATCCAGTCGAGCATGGCCTCGAACCTGCAGCAACTGATGATGGGGCAGATGACCATCGCCAACTTCATGAAGGCAACGTGGACAAGCGTTCTGTCGGCGATCACGGGAGAGCTTGCCAAATTTGTGGCGAAGTGGATCGCACAGAAGGTCGCAATGATGATCTTCGGGAAAACAGCAGCACTGTCCGAGATCGCCACCAACGTCGCCAAGGCCGGCGCGGGCGGCGTTGCCTCGATGGCTGCCGCGCCGTGGCCGCTCAACATGACCGCCCCGGCCTTTGGTGCTGCGATGGCTGCTGCTGCGGCGGCGTTTTCCCCGGCGGCATCGGCGGCCGGCGGCTACGACATCCCGGCCGGAGCCAACCCGATCACCCAGCTGCACGCGCGTGAAATGGTGCTCCCGGCCAAACACGCCGACGTGATTCGTAGCATGGCGGAAGGCGGGGGTGAAGGCGGCGGCAGCTTCGCGCCGGTCATCCAAATCTCCACGATTGACGCAAGCGGCGTGCGTGACTTCCTGATGACCAACCAGGCCGCACTCGTTGATGCGCTGCGCAACGCCCACAGGAACGGAATGCGATGAGCGACGCTGTCTTTCCGACCCTCCCAGGCGTGAAATGGAACGTCAAACGCACGCCGATCTGGAAGACGCTGAGCCAGGAATCGGTGTCAGGCAAGGAATCCACTGTCGCGCTGATGACGTACCCGCTGCGCAAGTACTCGCTGGCGTATGAGCTGCTGCGCGCAGGTGCGCTGGCCGAACTGGAGCAGCTTGAGGGCTTCTTCAATGCTCGGCGCGGCAAGCACGACACCTTCCTCTACAACGACCCGGACGACTACACCGTCACCGATCAGTCGTTCGGTACCGGCAATGGCACCACGCCGTCTTTCGCCCTGGCGCGCACACGCGGCGGCTTCACCGAGCCGGTGCAATCGCTCAACGGCGCGCCGACGATCAAGGTGGCAGGCGTCACCAAGACGCTCGGCACCGACTACACGATCAGCGCACTGGGCGTGGTGACGTTTGTCACGCCGCCGGCAAATGGCGCAGCACTCACCTGGACTGGCGGCTACTACTGGCGCTGCCGCTTCCTGCAGGACTTGTCCGAGTTCGATCAATTCATGAAGAACCTGTGGCAGCTCGGGCGTCTGGAATTCAGGACGGTGAAGCAATGAAATCGGCTTCCGCGGAACTCATCACCCTGCTTTCGACATCGCGCCAGTTCTGGATGGCCGACCTTTACACGTTCACGTTGATCGACGGCACGGTGCTGCGCTACACCTCGGCCGACATCGATGTCACGGTCGGTGCCAATACCTTCCTGCAGACCGGCCCACAAATCAAACGAAGCCGCACCAGAGTAGCGCTCGGAACGGCTGTCGATCAGCTCGACCTCAGTATCAGCGCAGAGGCGACCACGCTGCTGTCTGGCCTGCCGTGGCTACAGGCGATCAGCAACGGTGCGCTCGATGGCGCCACCGTGAATCTTGAGCGCGCCTTCTCGGACACGCCGGGCGGCACGATTGCTGGGACGGTTCTGCTGTTCTCCGGCCGGGTGAGCGACACCACCACGGATTCACTGACCGCCAAAGTGATCGTGCGGTCATTCATGGAGCTGCTCAACACACCGCTGCCGATCAACCTATACCAGCCGCCGTGTGGATTCAGCGTCTATGGCCCAGGCTGTGGCGTGTCGCGCGCGGCGTTCGCTGCCTATGGCGCGGTCGCGTCCGGCAGCACCAGGCAGTCGATCAACTGCGGCCTGGGCAATGCGGCCGGCTATTTCGACATCGGCGAGCTGGTGATGACGTCGGGGCAGAACCTGGGCGTGATCCGCACGGTGAAGTCCTATGCGCCCGGCGTGGTCGCTCTCGCCTACCCGCTGCCCAAGCCGGTATCGGACGGCGACACCTTCACGATCTATCCGGGCTGCGACAAGCGGCTGGCGACGTGCCGCGACAAATTCGGCAACCTCCCGCGGTTCCGCGCAACCCCGTTCGTCCCTGTCCCGGAGACCGCTCTATGAACCCGAAGCGGCAAGCCGTGCTCGACATCGCCCGCACCTGGCTGAAAACCCCGTGGCACCACCGCGCGCGCGTGAAGGGTGCCGGCGTGGACTGCGCTCAGTATCCGATCGCGGTCTATGCCGAGGCTGGGCATATCGAGGAATTCGACACCGGCGACTATCCGCCAGACTGGATGATGCATCGCAGCGAGGAGCGCTTCCTCGAAATCGTGCAGCGATACGCAGACCAGGTCGACGCGCCGTTGCCCGGCGATCTCGCGGTCTATCTGGTGGGGCGCTGCTTCTCGCATGGCGCCATCGTGGTCGAGTGGCCGAGCATCATCCACGCCAGCAACCGCGATCGCAATGTGTGTTATGCCGACGGCACGCAGGGCTGGCTGGCCGAGCGTGACGTGCAGTTCTGGCGGCTGAAAGGGTTGGGCGCATGAGCTTCGGCAGCACCACAATCAGCACCGTCGAACCAAAAATTGGCGCGCTATCGATCCAGAACAGCGCGTTCGGGCTGCCAATCGGCCTGTTCTGGGGCAAGGCGCGCCTGAGCGGGAACATGATGTGGTTCGGGGATTTCACGGCCATCCCGCACACCACGACACAATCGAGCGGCGGTAAGGGCGGTGGCGGCGTCACCAGCCAGAACACCACTTTCACCTATACGGCTGCGTTCATCTTTGGCCTGTCAGAAGGCCCGATCAACTCGATTGATCAGGTGTGGAGCGGCAAGGAAAAAACTACATTCGCCGCGCTGGGTCTGACACTACTGCCGGGCACCATTCCGCAGTCGGTGTGGCCGCACCTAACGACAAACCACCCGGCCGAGGCCCTGAGCTACCCAGGCATCGCCGCCGTCGCCCACAGCGCGTTCAATCTCGGCAGCTCGGCCAGCCTGCCGAACCTGTCGTTCGAGGCCAACGGCCCGCGCCAGTTCGGTAGCGGCATCGTCGACGCTCGGCCGGACGAAATAACGTCCGACATGCTGTCGTCGGCGATCTATGGCGCAGGATTCCCAGCCTCGCGCCTGTCGCTGGCGGTTTACCGCACCTACACCCAGGCGAACGGGCTGTTCCTGTCGCCGGTGATTGTCAGCCAGAAGCCCGCGGCTCAGCACCTGGAGGACATGCTGCAGGCGACCAACTCAGCACCGCTGTGGTCGGAGGGACTGCTCAAAATCCTGCCCTATGGCGACACGGAAGTAACCGGCAACGGCACCACTTACACACCGGCCATCACGCCGGTGTACGACCTGACCGACGACGACTTCCTGATCGACGGTGCCGTGCCGCCGATCATCATCCGCCGCAAGCCACAGGCCGACGCCTACAACCAGGTGCAAGTGGAATTCCGCAACCGAGAGAACGAATACAACATCGATATTGCCGAGGCGAAAGACCTAGGCAGCATCAGCGCCTTCGGGCTACGTGCAATGGCTCCGGTCAGGTTGCATTCAATCTGTGATGCCGCGGTGGCCACCAAGGTGGCCAACATGATTCTTCAGCGCGCGCTCTACATCCGCAACGAATACGAGTTCTATCTGGGGTGGCGGCATTGCCTGATGGAGCCGATGGACATCGAAACTTTGACGCACGCGCCGCTCGGGCTGTCTCAGTTCATGGTTCGCATCAAGGAAATTGAAGAGGATGAGAACGGCCGTCTGCGCGTGGTGGCCGAGGAGATCCCTTTCGGCGTCGCCACGCCCGCACTGATCCAGACGCAGCAGCCAAGCGGCTATTCGGTCGACTTCAACGTTGCGCCTGGTGCGGCAAATGCGCCGGTGATATTCGAGCCGCCGATGTCGCTGGCAGGCCAAGGCCGCTATGAACTGTGGCTGGCCACATCCGGCGGCGTGAACTGGGGCAGCGCCGAGGTGTGGGTGTCTTGGGACGATGCAACCTATAAGCGCGTCGGCGTCGTTCAGGGCGGCGCACGGCATGGCGCACTGTCGGCGACGCTGGCGTCTGGATCTGATCCCGACACGACCAACACGCTGGCGGTGGACCTGTCCGTCAGCCACGGCGAACTGATCTCCGGCACGCTGGCCGACCGGGACGACCTGCTGACGCTGTGCTATGTCGACGGCGAGCTGATCTCCTACCAGACCGCCACCCTGACCGCCGCGAACAAATACAACCTCACCAGCCTGCGCCGCGGGGCTCACGGCACGCCGGTTGGCGCGCACAACATCGACACGAAATTCGTCCGGCTCGACGACGCCATTTTTAAGTATGGCTACGAGGCGAGCGACATCGGCAAGACGCTCTACATCAAGCTGCGGTCGCTCAACACCTTCGACAGCGGCGCTGAGGAGCTGGCCACGCTGATCGCGTACACCCACACCATCGTGGGCGCGGCCGAGGGCACCGCCGTTCCGCCGCCCGACGTGAACACCTTCCTGGTGTCGCGGCAGTCTGACGGAACGAGGCAGTTCACGTGGACACTGACAAACCCGCCGGCCGACCTGACGGGCTACGAAATCCGCTACAAGCTCGGCACCGAGACGGACTGGAACGCGATGACGCCGATGCACAGCGGCGCGCTCCTGGCGTCGCCGTTCGAGTCCAACCAGCTGGCGGCCGGAACCTACACATTCGCTATCAAGGCGGTGGATATTTTCGGCAACAAGTCGGTGAACGCGGCCTTCATTCAGGCCACGCTGGGCGACCCGCGCCTCTCCGGCGCGCTGGAAGTATTCGACGATTTCGCCGACGCCTGGCCTGGCACGAAGACCAGCTGCCACATCGAGGCCTCGACGGGCTACCTGCAGCCGAACGAAACCGCCGCCACGCCGTGGACCGGCACCTGGGCGGCGCGGTCGTGGATCAAGACCCCTGCCACGACGATCAGCTACGAACGCCTGATCGACGTCGGGGTGGTGGCGACTTTCTCGCCGTTGGTGACGGCACTGGCCGACGGCACAGTGACCATCACCGAGGCCCACAGCGACGACGGCGTGACCTACACGTCCTACGCGACCGCAGGCGCGCCTGTCACCTGCCGCTACATCAAGGTCAAGATCACCGTCACCGGCGCGCTGCCAGTGCTGATGGGTGCGATCACGATCCTCTCCGCCAGCCCGATCTCCGAAGATTTCGAGGATCTGGCCACCGCTGGGCTGACCGGCTCCTACCGCATCGGCACAGGCGACATCCGCATCCCGCTGACCAAGACCTTCGCCGTCGTGCGCCGGGTCGACGTGACCCTGCAGAACGTTGGCGCCGGGTGGTCGTGGGAGCTGATCGACAAGGACACTGCCGTCGGCCCGCGCATCAAGATTTACAACGCATCGAACACGCTGGCCGACGCCACGATCGATGTCACCGTGAGAGGACTCTGATATGCCGTGGCCAACTACGCCCGTCACCACAACCGGGATGGACGCCGACGCGGACAACCTGCCGCGCTCCGACATCCTGGATCTGGCGACCAAGTTCAACCAGCTCATCGCCATGCGCGGCGTGGCGGACGGCGTGTGCGACCTCGACGGGTCGGGCCTGGTGCCGGTGGCGCGCATCCCGGCTGCCATCGCACGCCTGGCGAGTCCGTCGCTGTCCGGCACGCCGACTGCGCCGACTGCGGCGGCTGGAACCAACACCATACAGGTGGCGACGACGGCTTTCGTGCGAGCGAACGACACCCGAGGCAAGCACGACATTCCGTTGCCGGCTGGGAGTCTGCGGCCGCGCGATAACAATGGCTGTGCCCCGCTATCTGCCACCAGCGGCGCGACCGGTCAGCCTGACGTGCCCTACCTTGCGTTTGCCGCCACGCCGGCGCAATACGCTGGCATTGCGATTCGGATGCCGAAGGGGTGGGACAGGGGCAATGTCACGGCGTCGTTCCAGTGGCGGCGGGCGAGCGGCACGTCGGCGGCGAACGTGATCTGGGGGATGCGTGCTGTCGCGGTTTCGAACGGAGACAGTCCGGCAGCGGCATTCGGGTCGGCGGCCGTTGTTACCGCGGCTGCGGAACTGAACGCCGACTTCGCGCTGTCGGGAGAAACCGGGCCCTGCACCATCGGCGGGTCGCCAGCGGCTGGAGACCTCGTGTTCTTCGAGTTCTTCCGTGATGCCGACTCGACCAGCCCGGCCGACACGTTGACAGTTGATGCGTGGCTCACAGGCGTGACGCTGCATTACACGACCGAGGCGAACACTGATGCTTAACCGGAGTTTTCTGGTTGGGTGCGGGGTGGGTGGCAACAATCCTGAGTCGACGGATTGGCGGATCGAGTTCATCAGCTTCCCGTCTGGGAACTTGGTGGCTTATGCCGTCGATTTCAGGGAGGTAGCCAGCGGCAGTTTCGTATTGAATGCGGATGACTTGACGCAATCGCTCGGCGGAACTGCCAGCGCAAGTTCGTCATTACTCAACTCTTCGATATTCGGGCCGGGGCCAGCTTTCAATACTGGCGCCTGGTACCCAACAGGCGGCGATGCGCAGCCATGGCTTCGCTGGACATTTGCAAGCAAGCAGCGCCTGCGAGAAATCGTGTTCAGCAACAACAGCGGTAGTGGCCCGTCGGTAATCCGGTTGAGCTATCTATCCGGCTCGACGTGGATTCCGCTCTACACATGGAGTGGTCTGACATGGAGCGGTGACGGCAGCTCGTCGGACGAAACAAAGGTTTTCACTGTCGGTGATCCAACTCCAGCATCGCAGATAAATTATTTCTAAGGGACTCCATGAAACACACCCTCGTAAGACCTGACGGCACCACGGGCCAATCGCACGACTTCGACGGCATGCCGCCGCTGATCTCCCCCAACAAGGGCCGCTGGCTGCCGGACAACCCGCCCGCCTTTGACACATTGACCTCGACGCTACAGGTGGTGACGCCGATCGCTGCCGACGCCACCGAGATCCCTTACGCCATCGTGCCGCGCCCGGCCCAGCAGATTGTCTTCAACCTGACGAACGTGGTGCAGGCCTACCTCGACGCGACGGCGCGCACGCGGAACTACGACGGCATCCTCTCGCTGTGTTCCTACGCGGCGAGCACCAATCCGACGTTCGGAGCTGAGGGGCTTGCTGGCGTCGCCTGGCGCGACGCGGTCTGGGCTTCGTGCTATTCGATCCTGGCCGCTGTGCAGGCCGGGACTCGCACCGTGCCAACTGCTGACGAGCTGATGGCCGAACTGCCGGCTATGGTCTGGCCGGCGTAGCTTCTGCTTTCAGCCCATCAACCCAGTCCGCCCACGCCTGCATCATCTCCCGCCGCTCCGGCATGTATTCGGCATGGTTGTAGGCCGCCTTCACCTTGTCGCGTTCGGCGTGCGCGAGCTGCCGCTCGATCACCTCTGACCGCCACCCCATTTCGTGCAGCAGCGTCGATGCCGTCGACCTGAAGCCATGCCCCGAGAACTTTCCCAGATAGCCCATGCGCTCAAGCGCGCGGTTGATCGTCGTCGCCGTCATGCAGGTGTCCGGCGTCCGCAGGTTCGGGAACAGAAACGGCCGCCCGCCTGACAGCGTGTGCAGCTCGCGCAGCAGCTCGACGGCTTGGCGCGGCAGCGGCACGATGTGCGACTCCCCGGCCTTCATCTTCTTGGCCATCTTCATGCGCTCCCTGGGCACGCGCCACTCGGCCGCATCCAGATCGAACTCCTCCCACTCCGCCTTGCGCAGCTCAACCGTCCGCACGAACGTGTAGAGCATCAGCTTGAGCGCGATCACCGTCCCGCGATACCCGCCATAGCTGCCGGTCAATTCCAGGAATTTCGGGATCTCGTCCTTCGACAGCGGCGGGTTGTGCCGCACCGGCGCCCGCTTGATAGCACCGTTCAGCGCCGCCGCCGGGTCACTGTCAGCCCGCAGCGTGGCCACGGCATAGCGGAACACCTGGCCAGACCATTGGCGGATCAGCACAGCTATCGACTGAGCGCCCCGCTTTTCGACCTCGCGGATGATCCCCAGCAGGTGGGCGGCCGTCACCAGCCGAATCGGCAGCGCCCCGATCTTCGGGAACACATCGCGCCCCATGAAGGTTTCGACCTGGTACATGTACCGCTCCGACCAGTGCGCCTTGTTCTGCTCGATCCACTCGCGCGCGACCAGCTCGAAGGTGTTGGCGTGCTCGCCCATCCGGCGCATGCGCTCGGCTTCCATCGCGTGCGTCGGGTTCAGGCCCTGCTTGACCTGCTCGCGCGCCCACTCACGGCTGCGCCTGGCTTCCGATAGCGACACCAGCGGGTATTCGCCGATGGTGAAGATGCCCGCCTTCTTCGAAGCGAACCAGTAACGGTAGCGAAATATCTTCGAACCCGAGGGGCGCACGTCGAGATACAGGCCCAGCCCATCCTGCAATTGATAGGGCTTGTCAGTCGGTTTTGCGTTGCGGATTTTTGTATCGGTGAGGAGGGCCATACCGCATAAGGGTCCGTTGCTATAGGTCTTATGCGGTAGTTTATGCGGTTTTTAGGTGGCTGCACACAACCTGCAAAGCACCGAAAAGGACTAAAACGCAGAAGCAGCGCGGGTTTCGAGCGGGTTTAGTGGACTATCGCGGAGTGAGGCGGACTGGCGTGCCGTTTGTCGATCATGAGGAGCATGGCAAACCCCAAAAAGTGAACGCAGAGACGCAGAGACGCAGAGTTTTCATAGTTTGTTGGCGATCCGTCGCACACCCTG
>JBEBIA010000018.1:0-50662 GCA_040080645.1 Thiobacillus sp. | reverse complement strand
CAAAACCCTTGAAGCGCTGGGCCGTGAAGGCGTGGGACGGGTTGATGTCGTTGCGCCTGGCTTCACATCAGACTGCCTCGAAACGCTCGAAGAACTGGCGATAGAAGGGCGCGATACTTTTCTCGCCTCAGGGGGCAAACAGTTTCGCCACATTCCCGCGCTCAACGAGCACCCGCAGTGGATTGACGCACTAGGTCAAATGGTGCTCGACCATCTCGGCGGCTGGGTGACCCCGCAATGGGATCGCGATACTGACGCGGTCGCTCGCCAGCAAAGCCGGCAACGTGCACAAGCCCACGGAGCAAAGCAATAAAAGTGTTGCGCGACTCAAGAATATTTCACAACATCCGTTGAAAAGTATGGCTATATAAGTACCCGCTTGTTGACAGCCTTTTGCCCACATCGAATCATGTAAATCCGAACGGGAAATCCTGAAACCCGTTTCAGTCGTGCACTGAAAAACTGTTGGGGGCAGGAAACCTGCATCTGTTGTGATCTCCGGAGCGACATCGTTCCGGGCTTTGTTAACTACTAGGAGGAGTCTATGACTCATAAGTCCCCCCTGGCGCTTGCTGGCTTGATCGGCTTCGCTCTGTCGGGTCTGGCACACGCTGCCGACGTTCACACCCAATCCATCGCATCCACTTGCATGTCGTGTCACGGCGCAGGCGGCAAGAGCCTCGGTGCCATTCCGAGCCTTGCGGGTCTGGAGAAGGATTACTTCGTCAAACAGATGAAGGATTTCAAATCGGGTGCACGCCCCGGCACCATCATGAAACGCCACGCTGCCGGTTATACCGACGCCGAATTCGAAGCCATGGGCGCGTATTTCGCCAACCTGAAATAATCCCCGGAGACTAGATAAATGACTTTGAATCGTCGCGATTTCCTGAAAATTTCCGGTGCCGGTGCTGCCGCCACCCTGACCGGGTGCGCCACCCAATCCGCCGCCCCCATGGCTGCCCAAGGCAACCCGCATGTGGTGGTGGTCGGTGCCGGTTTCGGCGGTGCCACCTGCGCCAAATATCTCAAAATGTGGGGCTCGAACATCGACGTCACCCTGATCGAGCCGAACGACAAGTTCGTCTCTTGCCCAATGTCCAACTGGGTGCTGGGCGGCATCAAAACGATGGACGACATCACCCACAGCTACGACAACTTGCCCAAGCACGGTATCAAGATGGTGAAAGACTACGTGGTCGGCGTTGATGCCGCCAAACGCGTTGTCACACTCAAAGGCGGCTCGACCATTTCATATGACCGTCTGGTGCTCGCCCCCGGCGTTGAAATCATGACCGATTTCGTCAAAGGCTTTAAAGAAGCCGAAGCCGCTGGAAAAGTTGTACACGCTTGGAAGGCCGGCGCGCAAACCGCGTTGTTACGCAAGCAACTCGAAGCCATGCCCGACGGCGGTGTGTTCGTGATGTCGGTGCCCGCTGCACCCTACCGCTGCCCACCCGGCCCCTACGAGCGTGCGTGTCAGGTCGCCAGCTATTTCAAAAAAGCCAAACCCAAGTCCAAGATCATCCTACTGGATGGCAACCCGGATGTAGCGTCCAAGCCCGGCCTGTTCAAAAGCGCGTGGAAAGAACTGTACCCCGGCATGATCGACTTCCGCCCCAACAACCTGCCCTACGCGGTGGATGGCAACACGATGATCGTCACCACCGAGTTTGACGACGTGAAAGGCGATGTGCTGAACGTCGTTCCGCGCCAGAAAGCGGGCGAAGTCTGTGAAATGGCGGGCGCGCGCAACGATAGCAATGGCATCTGGTGTGCGGTCAATCTGGCTACTTTCGAATCGACCACGGTACCGAATGTGCACGTCATTGGCGATTCAGTGCTGTCCAATCTGCCGAAGTCCGGTCACATGGCGACCAACCACGCGAAAGTCTGCGCAGCCGCCATTGTCGAGCTGCTGGCTGGCCGTCAGCCCGACCCTATCCCAGTGGTGGCCAACACCTGTTACTCGGCGATTTCCGACACCCAGTCGGGCTACGTAGCCAACGTATTCCGTTTCAAGGCGGGCGAAGGGTATGTGTCGCAACCTGAAGGGGGTGCGACTGCCAAAGGGGACGAACTCAACTTCGCCTACAACGAATCGTGGGCCAAAAATATCTGGTCGGAAGTGCTCAGCTGATGTCTCGCTGATCCGTACCGTCGAGTCAGACGGTGCATTCAAAAAAATAACGGGGCCATCGCCCCGTTATTTTTTTGCCCTGCGGAACGCTACTGCTATGCGTTTTCCAGTTGTTCGATCTGCGTGGTCAATTCGAGCCAGCGCTCTTCTTCGCGTGCCACTTTGTCGCTCAACAGCTGCAAGGCATGGCCAGCCGTGGTGATTTCCTCCAGCGACGACAGTCCCGCCAACCGCGCTTCAAACGCCGCTTTTTCTGCCTGCAGCGCAGCCAGGCTTGTGTCGAGTTTTTCCAGTGATTGCTTCAAGGGTTTGAGTTTGCCGGAAGCTGCCGCGCGCCGGGGTTCGACCGCTGGCGCAGGGGGCGGTGTCGTGATCACCTTGTCGGCCTGTTTCAAGGCTTCGCGCAAACGCTTGCCCTCGTCCAGCAGATAGCGCTGGTAATCGTCGAGATCGCCATCGAAAGGCTCGACACCGCCGCGAGTCACCAGCCAGAATTCGTCGCACACTGAACGTAGCAGCGCGCGGTCGTGGCTCACCAACATAAGCGTGCCTTCGAATTCATTCAGCGCCATGGCGAGCGCTTCGCGCGTAGCCAAATCAAGGTGATTGGTCGGTTCGTCGAGCAGCAGCAGGTTTGGGCGCTGCCAGACGAGCATGCACAGCACCAGACGCGCTTTTTCGCCGCCACTCATGGTGCCGACCGCCTGCTTGACCATATCGCCACTGAAATTGAAGGTGCCGAGAAACGTGCGCAGATCCTGCTCGCGACTACTGAATTTCCCCGCCCCGCCATTGGCGATGGTGTCACGGGCGAGGCGGATCATGTGTTCCAGCGGCGTATCCGCTGGCCGCAACACGTCTAACTCCTGCTGGGCGAAGTAGCCAATATTGAGACCCTTGCCTTCGATCACTTCACCGGCAACGACTTTCAGCTCACGTGCAATGGTTTTCACGAGCGTGGACTTGCCCTGACCGTTGGCACCGAGAATGCCGATGCGCTGCCCGGCGAACACCGATTTGCTGACGCCGCGCACGATAACGGTTGGCTCGCTGTCGCCCGGATAACCGAAGCTGGCGTCATCAATCGTCAGCATGGGGTTAGGCAGATTTTGTGGTTCCTGGAATTCAAAGGTGAATTCGGCGTTCGCCAGCATCGGCGCGAGTTTTTCCATGCGGTCGAGCGCCTTAACCCGGCTTTGCGCCTGTTTGGCTTTGCTGGCCTTGGCCTTGAAGCGGTTGATGAAGTCCTGCAGGTGGGCGATTTTGTCCTGCTGGCGGGAATACGCCGCCTGCTGCAACACCAGCTGCTCGGCGCGCATGTCTTCAAAGGTGCTGTAGTTGCCGCCGTAGCGGGTGAGCTGGCCGTTTTCGATATGCAGGGTGACATTGGTCACGGCGTCGAGAAATTCGCGGTCGTGGCTGATGACGAGCATGGTGCCGGGGTACTTTTTCAGCCAGGCTTCCAGCCACACCAGCGCGTCCAAATCCAGGTGGTTGGTCGGTTCATCGAGCAGCAGCAGTTCGGACGGACACATCAGCGCACGCGCGAGTTGCAGGCGCATGCGCCAGCCGCCGGAAAAGCTGTTCACCGGTTGATCGAGTTCGCGCACCTGAAAACCCAGCCCCAGTATCAGCGCCTGCGCGCGCGACTGCGCATCGTGCGCGCCGGCGTCGTGCAGCGCCATGTAGGCGTGCGCCATGCGCTCGCCGTCGTCGCTGGCCTCGGCGGCCGCCACCTCGGCCTGCGCTTCCATGAGCTGGGTATCGCCCGCGATGACGAAATCGGTCGCCGACTCGCTCGTCTCCGGCATGTCCTGCGCCACCTGCGCCATGCGCCACTGCGACGGGATGGAAAAATCGCCCTTGTCTTCGTGCAGCGTGCCGTTGAGCAAGGCAAACAGGCTGGATTTACCGGCGCCGTTGCGCCCGACCAGGCCGACCCGCTCGCCGGGATTGATGGAGGCCGTGGCGTTGTCGAACAGCACGCGGCTGCCGCGCCGCAGGCACAGATTTTTGAGCAGGATCATTCTAGAAACCGCAGTTGGACGCGCCCGAGGGTGCGTCTGATCGGGTGACTGCCGCGAAGCAACGAGGCGGCAGGCCGGGGCCTGCAACGAGGCGCGACAAAGGCAGGCGCACGAGCAGACGTGCCATTGGGTGCGTAGCGATCTCACCCAATGGGTGAACGTGATCGAAGCTGGAAAATTCAGTATTCATGCGGTGTTTGCCAGGGTAATGAGCGGTCAACTGCGGTTTTTAGGATGATATCGGGAGAGGCGCAGACCAAATAACAGGAGGCCGGATTCTACTCCGTCCGGGGCGGTTGCCTGTTCGACGCCAGTTGATGGCTTTCCGTCAGACAGCGGCAGGATACGCCGGCCAAGCGCTTGCACGAAAAAATCTTATCGTGTTGTTTTTATTGCAATAAATACAAAATCGCGAAGATGGCACAGGCATTGCTGATATCCGTACAAGCAGCCAGGCAAATCCGCCGGGCATCTTCACCAAGGAGACGATCATGAAACTGCAATTCGGCCAATCCCAACTGGTACTCGAACTGTCCAACGCACCGTTTGCCTGGTTTTACGGCCACACCCAGCGTATGACGCTCACCAGCCTCTCACTGCTGTTTGTGCAATTTTCGCTGTTTGCTCGCCAGCCCACGCTGGGCTGATGCCGCCTTTATGCAACTGGGCAGGCGCACGCGTATGAGACTCGGTTTATCTTCTGCTCCCTGGGGATTTTTCAGCGGCAGCACACGCCGCATGTCAATGCTGAGCCTCACGCTGCTGTTTGTCGAAATCCGGATTTCGCGCCACCTCCCCTGATTGCACCGCAGCGCTAAGCGCGTGGTATTTCCAGCACGGCCTCCAATCCGCCCTGCGGACGATTACGCAGCTTCACCTTCCATCCGTTTGTATCCGCCAGCTGACGCACGATCGCCAGCCCCAGCCCTGTACCGCCCGTCGCCTGCGCGCGCGATGCCTCCAGCCGATAAAACGGCCTGAACACTTTTTCCAGTTGCTCGTCGGGAATCCCCAGCCCCTGGTCGCGCACAGTTACGCGCACGCTAATCGCGTCGCATTCCAGCGCCAATTCCACCGGCTCGTTGCCGCCATAGCGTTGTGCATTGCCAATCAGGTTGACCAGGATCTGCCTTAAAGCCAACGCGCCAACCTGCACGGGGCACGCTGCCGCCCCTGCCCAGCGCACGCCTGATTCAGCGGCCAGCGCCGCCAGCAACGCGCTCACATCGAGCGAGACACGCGGCTCGGCCTGCGTGGTACGCGCCAGTTCGAGGTAACCCGCAATCAGCCGGTTCATGTCGGCCAGATCATTCACCGCGCGGTCAATCCGCGCGGAGTCGGGCTGGTCGCGCAGCAATTCAAGATTGAGTTGCAGCCGTGTCATCGGCGTACGCAAATCGTGTGAAATCCCCGCCAGCAGGGTGGTGCGGTTATCCAATAGTTCGCGCACTTCACGCGCCATGCGATTGAAACGGCGCGCCAACTCGGCCAACTCGGCCGGCCCGGTTTCAGGCAGGGGCTCGGGCAACTGCCCCGCCCCCACCTGGCTGGCGGCACGCGCCGCATGGGCCAAGGGCACGGTGATTCGACGTACTAGCAACAAAGCTGTCAGCAGGCTAAGAAACGCGCCTAAAACCACCACGGCAATCGCGGCCAGCGGCAACTTGACGGCGTAACGATCCGGAAAAAATCCCACTCGCAAATCGTGCCCCCCGAGCGGAATCGACACCCACGCAGCCACCGCCCCCGGTACGCCCCGTAACACCTGGCTGTCATCCAGCCTGCGGCTCAGCGCTGCCTCAATCTGGGTGCGAAACGCAAAATCCGGCGCGTCCACCGTCGCCCCCACGTCTACGGTCGTCAGCCGCAAACCATGGCGGCGCGCCAGTTCACGCTCAAACGCGGTGCGGGTCTGCGGCGGCAATTCCACCCAGGTTTGTGCCGACAACACGATCAGCCCGGCCAGGTCGTCTGCCGAGCGTTCGGCGACTGGCACAATCAGCGTGCGGTACACCACCCAGAATGCCGCCGCCTGAAACACGATGAACGCCAGCGCCAGTGTCAGCGCAGTGCGGACAAACAGTGAGCTGCCCGCGCGTCGGCTCATCACCCCTTGCCCTGCGGCACAAACAGGTAACCCTGCCCACGCTGGGTGCGGATATAAGCCGGATTGGCCGGATCGGCCTCGATTTTTTTGCGCAGGCGATTGACGCGCACGTCAATGCTGCGGTCGAACGGATCACGTTCGAAGCCGCGCAGCTGATCCATCAACCAATCGCGCGAGAGCGCGCGGTTGGCATGGCTGACAAAAATTTCCAGCAGTTCGTATTCGCCGGTGGTGAGGGTGATTTCAACGCCCTCCCGGCTGAGGGTACGCGCGTCGAGATTGACGTTGAACGCACCAAACGCAAACGTTTTTGCGGCAGTCGCGGCGGTGTGGGTAGCGGTTGCACCTTCACTCCGACGCATGACCGCGCGGATGCGCGCGAGCAGCTCTCGCGGGTTGAACGGCTTGGGCAGATAGTCGTCAGCCCCCACTTCCAGCCCGATGATGCGGTCAATGTCCTCGCCTTTGGCCGACAGCATGATGATCGGCGGAAAGCCGGGCTGGGCACGCAAGCGCCGCGCCACTGACAAACCATCTTCCCCCGGCATCATCCAGTCGAGCACCAACAGGTCGGGCAGCCGTTTGGCCAGCAATTGATCCAGCGCGCGCGCGTCGGCAGCGGTTTCCACCGCATATCCCTGTGCCGTCAGATATTCCGCCACCAGTTCGCGAATACCGGGGTCGTCGTCGGTCACGTAAATCATGTCGTGTTGATGAGCATCCATGTGATAAATATAACAGCAGGGACAGGATGACCCACCCCGGTTACACACGGTTACAAAACTGTCCTTGCCTGAAACAGTACGCTTACTTTCCTCAACCACACTGCAAAGCGTGGAAGCGACACATCGCCACCACGCAACAGGAGACAACGATGAACACACGGCATTTTGGCATTTTAGGAACCGCTGCTCTGGCACTGGCGCTCACCGCGCCGGTACAGGCCGCGACCGACCTGTTTGATGGCGTGATCATCGTGGCCAAACGCGACCGGGACGACGCACGGGAAACCCTGCGCGACGACCGCAAGCGTGACCGCCGTTCCAGCCAGGCCACTGACCCGCGCGACGAAGATCACGACGACGCACAAGGTTACGGCTACGGCTATGAACGTCGCCACAAGCAACGCAGTGAAGAAGACGGCCGCCCACGCGGTCGTCGCTAAACCAGGCCGCAAGGCCTTATGAGGAGAGTCACCATGAAAGCACGCAGTCTGAACCTGACCCTGATCGCCGCCCTGCTCGCCACCAGCGGCATCTCCCACGCCGGCCATAGTCACGATGACGGCACCACCGCGCGCGCCAAGGTGATCGCCAGCACGCCGATTTACGACACTATCAATGAGCCACGCCGCGAGTGTCATACCGAAACCACCGGCTACGACAATCGCAGTTACCGCAGCAGCAACAACACCGGCGGCGCAATGCTCGGCGCTATCGCAGGGGGGCTGCTCGGCTCCACCGTGGGTAAGGGCAATGGCAAAGTCGCCGCTGCGGCGGTCGGTGCCGCCACTGGCGCGGTCGTAGGTGACCGCTGGAACGACGGCAACCACCGCTATGAATCACGTCCTGTGCAGGTTGAGCGTTGCAGCAGCCACGACAACTACCGTCAGGTCGTGACCGGCTACGACGTGCGCTATCGCTTCCACGGGCGCGAATACACCACCCGGCTGCCCTACGACCCGGGCGAATTCCTGATGCTGAATGTGTCATTCAGCGTCGCGGAAAATCAGCGTGATCGCGGCTGGAAGCAAAGCCACTACGACCGCTTTGATGATTAATCCTGATTGAAAGGAGCATCGCCATGTTACGCAATCTCATTCTCGCCGCCAGCTTGCTGGTGGCCTCCGGTAGCGCCCTCGCTTGGGACGGTTACAACCGCAGTTACGGTCACGTTGTCTCCGTCGAGCCGCATTTCGTCCTCTCGTTTGGCGGAGGTCGCCACCACGACGGCTTCCGTGTGCTGTATGAAGTAAGCGGCACGCGCTACTGGACGCACTCACACCATCATCCCGGCCACACGATACTCGTGCCGTCGTATCGCGCGTACGACAACTACTCCGAACATCGCGGTCGAGGGCATCATGGCTGGAATCGCTCCAGCGACCGCCATGACCATCGCCACCGGGGGCATCGCGGGCATGACTGAGCCGAGCAACAGCTAATCGGCGCAGCCATCTAAACCCTGGTCGGTGACGTATCCGTCACGACAGTTCAGCCGTGACGGATACACCGGGTTTCAGCGTCGGATCAAGGGCTGATTTCTGCCACCACTGGCGCGTGGTCAGAGGGTCGTTCGAGTTTGCGCATCTCGCGATCTACTGTGGATGACACACAGCCCGCCGCCAGCGCCTCGCTCAGCAATATATGATCGATGCGCAAACCATGATTGCGGCGAAACCCCATCATGCGGTAGTCCCACCAGGAGAAAGTTTTCTCGGGTTGGTCAAACAGTCTGAAACTGTCTTTCAGACCCAGCGCCAGCAAAGTGCGGAATCGGCTACGCTCAGGTTCGGAAACCAGCACGCCGTCTTTCCATATTTCCGGATCGTGTACATCGCGGTCATCCGGCGCAATGTTGTAATCACCCAGCACAGCGAGCTGGGGATGGCGGACAAGCTCGTCTTGCAGCCACGCAATCAGCGCGTCGTACCAGGCAAGCTTGTAGGGATATTTGTCGGAATCGAGGCTCTGGCCGTTGGGGCAATACACGCATACCAGCCGCACGCCATCGACGGTGGCGGCAATCATGCGCTTTTGTTCGTCCTCAAATCCCGGAATACCCACCTGCACGTCGAGCGCCTCGGCACGGCTCACAATAGCGACGCCGTTGTAGGTTTTTTGCCCGGCAAAAATCACGTGATAACCCGCTGCTTCCAGCTCGGCGATGGGGAAATTGTCATCGGTAAGCTTGGTTTCCTGCAGACATACCGCGTCGGGTTGGCGGGTGGCGAGAAAGTCCAGCAACTGGGGCAGGCGAACCTTGAGGGAGTTGACGTTCCAGGCGACGATTTTCATGCCACCGAGTGTAGCGCATACGACTCCACACGGGCTTCAGACCGTAGTGGAGCGGAGTACCCCGCAAAGGGGTATTGAAAAGAATCCTTTAGGATCGTGGGCTATTGCCCCGCCTTACGGCTTGGGAGCGGGCGCGGCGGCGGGGACACTGGGGACTGGCGCCGCAGCCGCCGACGCGGGTTTTCGGGTGACGGTGGTTTTGGGGTAGCCCGCCCGGTCAAGCGCAGCCTGCCACTGTCCAACTTCAAATCCGTCGATTTTTTCGCTGCCAATCACGAGTACGGGCACACTCAAACGCCCCGTGAGTTTCTGCAATTCTGCCTGCACATCGGGGCTGGCCTGAGGGTCTTTGCCACTGAAGGGCGCACCGCGTTCTTTCAGCAGTTGCCGGGCTTGATCGCATGGCGCGCCACAGTCGCTCGCATACAGCGTGATAGGGAATTTCTCGCGTGCCGTGCGCGCAGCATACGACTCGCCGCCTTCGATAAAGCTGCCCTTGAACGATTTCTGTGCTGCGTTCCGCACGCTGGGAGGCGGTGCCTGATCGCTGTAGACCATACGCCCTTGTGCATCTTTCCATTGATACAGCTGTGCTGCCGAAAGCGGCAGGCTCATCGCGCCAAGCGCAAGCATTCCCCAGACAACCACGCGTTTCATACCGTGCCCCTGATAGACGTATTCGCGTCCTTTAACGGACGATTTCACCCGAACTTAAGCCATGCCGTTATGCCGCAGCAAGGCATCGAGTGTCGGCTCTCGACCGCGAAAAGCCTTGAACGATTCGAGTGCCGGGCGCGCACCGCCCTGGGCGAGAATTTCGCTCCAGAAGCGATGACCGATTTCGGACGACAGCACACCGTTCTCTTCAAACAGCGCGTAGGCATCGGCCGACAACACCTCGGCCCATTTGTAGCTGTAATAACCCGCCGCATAGCCGCCCGCAAAGATGTGCGAAAAATTGTTGGGGAACCGATTATAGGCAGGTGGCATCATCACGGCGGTGGTCTTGCGAATGTCGTTCAGCAAATCCATCGCACTGCGACCCGCATTGGGATCGAAGTCGTCGTGCAGGCGCATGTCGAAGGTGGAAAGCTCGATTTGCCGCAGCGTGTCCAGACCGGCCTGAAAATTTTTCGCCGCAAGCATTTTGTCGAACAAGGCGCTGGGCAGCGGCTCGCCAGACTCGACATGCGCGGTCATGTGCTTCAGCACGTCCCACTCCCAGCAAAAGTTTTCCATGACCTGGCTGGGCAGCTCGACGGCATCCCACTCCACACCATTAATACCGGACACGCCCAGCTCTTCAATTTGCGTCAGCAAATGGTGCAGGCCGTGGCCGGTTTCGTGAAACAGCGTAATGACTTCGTCATGGGTGAACAGCGCGGGTTTGTCACCCACTGGCGGCGCAAAATTGCAGTTCAAATACGCCACCGGGGTTTGCGTGGAGCCGCTCCCATCCACTGAAGGCAGGCTGCGTCGCGTAATCACGTCGTCCATCCACGCGCCGCCGCGTTTTGAGGCGCGCGCGTACAGATCAAGATAAAACTGGCCAACCTTGTTTCCCGCGTGATCTGTCAGGGTGTAAAACGTCACGTCCGGATGCCACACTGGCGCGCTGTCCTGCCGAATATGCAGGCCGTACAGCGTTTCAACCAACTTGAACAAACCGGCCAGCACACGCGGCTCGGGGAAATACTGCTTCACCTCCTGATCCGAAAAGCTGTAGCGCGCCACGCGCAGTTTTTCGGAAACGTAGGCTTTGTCCCAAGCTTGCAAGTCGGTGATGCCGAGTTCGCTCGCCGCGAAGGCTTTGAGTTCGGCGACATCTTTTTCCGCACACGGCCGCGCACGCGCGTCTAAATCTGACAAAAACTTCAGTACATCGGCCGGGGTTTCCGCCATTTTCGACACCAGCGACTCTTCGGCATAGTTCTTGAAACCCAGCATGACAGCCGCTTCGCGACGCAGTTTCAGAATTTGTGAAATCAGTGGTGTGTTGTCCAGTTCGGCCTTGCCGAATTCCGACGCGCGCGTGACATAGGCGCGATACAGAATTTCGCGCAGCGCGTGGCTATCCGCGTATTGCATGACCGGCAGATACGACGGCATGTGCAGGGTGATTTTCCAGCCTGGCTGGCTATCCGCCTCGGCAGCGGCTCGCATGGCGGCCATGTCGTCGGCAGGCAGGCCGGCCAGTTCGCTCACGTCGTCGATATACAGCGCGTAGTCGTTGGTGGCGTCGAGCAGATTTTCTTCGAACTTGGCGGACAGCGCGGCCAGTTCCTCCTGGATCGCCATAAAGCGGGCTTTCTGATCGGACGGCAACTCGGCGCCCCCCAGGCGAAAGTCACGCAGCTCGTTTTCGACGATTTTCTTTTGCGCCGTGGAGAGCGTGGCATACGCGGGGGCGGCCTTTAAGGCCTTGAACTTGGCGAACAGGGCTTCGTTTTGTCCCAGCTCGGCAGAATACACGGTCTCCTTGGGCAGATTTTCGTTGTAGACCTCGCGCAGCTCGGGCGAATCCATCACCGAATGCAAGTGCGACACCTGCCCCCAGGCACGCGACAGTTTCTCGTTGGCATCGTCCATCGGCCTTACGAACGCCGCCCACTCGGCGGGCGTGGCTGCATCCATCGCGCGCGCCACCGCCGCACGGCAATCCGCCAGTAGCTTATCGATGGCTGGGGTGACAAACTCAGGCTTGAACTCGGCAAAACGAGGCAAGCCAGCAAAATCCAGCAAGGGGTTGGCGGTGGGGGCGGTCATGGCAGCTCTTTCAAAAAATACGGGAAACGCAATTAGCAGCACAGCGTGATCTAAATGCCAACGCCGCGCCAGTGCATCAGGGCGATTATAATTTGAGCCTGCCTTCCTGGCGTTTCAACCCCTTGCTGACCATGGCTTTAACTCCGATCGCGCCGCATCACGGCATTACCCCCCGCCTCGCACCGGGTGCGTGGGTACATCCTCGCGCCACCGTCATCGGCGACGTCACACTCGAGCGTGATACTTCGGTGTGGCCGGGCACGGTCATTCGGGGCGACGTCAACGCCATTGCGATTGGCGAGGCCACCAACATCCAGGACAACAGTGTGCTGCACGTGTCGCACCGCCGCGATTCAGCGGGTGACGCGCCCGCCCCCGACGGCGGCGCGCTAATGATAGGCGCGCGTGTCACCATCGGTCACGCGGTCATCCTGCACGCCTGCACGATTGCCGACGAATGCCTGATCGGCATGGGCAGCATCATTCTTGATCGCGTCATCGTACAAAAACACGTGCTGCTCGGCGCAGGTTCTCTGGTGCCGGAAGGCAAGGTGCTGGAGTCCGGCAACCTCTACCTCGGACGCCCCGCCCGACTGGTGCGTCAGCTAACAGCTGACGAAATCGCGTATTTCAATTACTCCGCCGAGCACTATGTCGCGCTTGCAAGGTCATACCCAACCTGAACCCCGGATTCGCCCATGAAAAAAATAGCCAAACCCGCATTTTTTGCCACCTTGCTGCTCGCCATCGCGGGCGCGCTCGCGTTTGCCCTGCTGGTCAAACCGGCAGCCCCTGAAGCCAGCTTCGTCACCCTCGAAGGCAAACCCGTTTCGATGGCTGATCTGCGCGGCAAGATCGTGCTGGTGAATTTCTGGGCAACCTCCTGTCCCGGCTGTATCAAGGAAATGCCCGATCTGATCGAAACCTACAATCAGTACAAGGGCAAAGGCTTCGAAGTCGTCGCCGTCGCCATGCAATACGACCCGCCCAACTATGTGCTGAATTTTGTGCAGACGCGCCAGCTTCCGTTTCCGGTTGTGCTCGACGTGAAAGGCGAGCACGCCCGCGCATTCGGCAACGTACAGGTCACGCCCACCGCTTTTCTCATCGGCAAGCAAGGCGAAATCCTCGAACAGAAACTCGGCGAGCTTGATTTCCCCCAACTCAAAGCTTTACTCGACAAGGAACTGACATGAAAGCTGCCCTTCTCCTCGCCACGTCCCTGATGCTGGCGCTCTCCGCGTGCAGCGCTGACCAGCCAGCCGGTGCGCCCGCTGCGACAACGAAAAAAGTTGAACCACCGCCTCCGCCGCCCTTCGCTGGCGATGGGATCGTCTGTCCTCAAGACGTGAAGCAGTGTGCTGACGGCAGTTTCGTTGCACGCACCGGGCCCAAGTGTGAATTCGTGGCGTGCCCGGAAGACAAGAAATAATCGTTTGAACAAGGAGGACAAGAGGACAGGAGAACTTTTCTCTCGCCCTCCTCTTGTCCTCGTGTCCTCTTTGTAATTTGCTTTTTCCCCTGACGAGTCCCCATGGCGCAATACGTGTATTCCCTCAACCGTGTCGGCAAGATCGTGCCGCCGAAGCGGCAGATTCTGAAAGATATTTCGCTCAGCTTTTTCCCGGGTGCGAAGATCGGCCTGCTGGGTCTGAACGGTTCCGGCAAATCCTCGCTGATCCGCATCATGGCGGGGGTGGATCAAGACATCGAAGGCGAGGCGATTCCGATGCCGGGCATCCGCATCGGCTACCTGCCGCAGGAACCGCAGCTCGATCCGGCACACACGGTGCGGCAGGCGGTGGAGGCTGGGCTGGGCGAAATCGTCGTGGCGAAAACGCGGCTGGATGAAATCTACGCTGCCTACGCCGAGCCTGATGCCGACTTCGATACGCTGGCCGAGGAACAGGCCAAGTGTGAAGCCATCCTCGCCACCGCCGGTGCCGACCTCGACACGCAGATGGAAATTGCCGCCGATGCACTGCGGCTCGCGCCCTGGGATGCCATCATCGGCAATCTGTCGGGCGGCGAGAAGCGCCGCGTCGCACTCTGCCAGTTGCTGCTGTCCAACCCCGACATGCTGCTGCTCGACGAGCCGACCAACCACCTCGACGCCGAGTCGGTGGAGTGGCTGGAGCAGTTCCTCGTGCGCTACCCCGGCACGGTGGTGGCAGTGACGCACGACCGCTACTTCCTCGACAACGCCGCCGAGTGGATTCTGGAGCTGGATCGCGGCCATGGCATTCCGTGGAAGGGCAACTACACCAGTTGGCTGGAGCAGAAAGAGGCGCGGCTGGAAACCGAAGGCAAGCAGGAACTCGGGCGCATCAAGACGATGAAGCAGGAGCTGGAATGGGTGCGGCAGAACCCGAAAGCGCGCCAAGCCAAATCGAAGGCGCGACTGTCGCGTTTTGAGGAGCTGAATTCGGTCGAATACCAGAAGCGCAACGAGACGCAGGAAATCTTCATCCCGGTCGGCGAGCGCCTGGGCGACAAGGTGATCGAATTCAGCCATGTGAGCAAGGCTTTTGGCGACCGCCTGCTGATCGACAACCTCTCCTTCAGCGTGCCGCCCGGTGCCATCGTCGGCATCATCGGCCCCAACGGTGCGGGCAAATCAACTTTTTTCAAGATGATCGCCGGGCAGGAAACGCCCGATAGCGGCGAAGTGGTGATCGGCCAGACGGTGAAGATGGCCTTCGTGGATCAAAGCCGCGATGCGCTATCCGCGAATAAAACCGTGTTCGACGAAGTCGCCGAAGGCCGCGACATTCTCACCGTCGGCCGCTATGAAATCCCGTCGCGCGCCTATCTCGGCCGCTTCAACTTCAAGGGTGGCGACCAGCAGAAAATCGTCGGCAATCTGTCCGGCGGCGAACGCGGACGCCTGCATCTCGCGAAGACGCTGATCGCGGGCGGCAACGTGCTGCTGCTCGACGAACCGTCGAACGATCTCGACGTGGAAACCCTGCGCGCGCTGGAAGATGCGCTACTCGAATTCGCCGGCTGCGTGCTGGTGATCTCGCACGACCGCTGGTTCCTCGACCGCATCGCCACCCATATTCTGGCGTTTGAAGGCGATTCGCAAGTGGTGTTCTTCCCCGGCAATTATCAGGAATACGAAGCCGACAAGAAGAAGCGACTGGGCGAGGAGGGCGCAAAGCCGAAGCGGATTCGCTACAAGCCGATTACGCGCTGAGCTTGCGGTATCGCATCTGAACCCCGTTTGTTTCCGCGTTTGCGAAACAGATCGGCTCAGTGATAAGGTGGTTGCATTTCTGCTACCATAACCAGCATGACTACCCGCGTAGTAATCGACACAAACATCTTTGTTGGCGCATGCCTCGGACAGGGTTCGGCACATCGGGTGGTCGCGGCGTGTTTGCGCGGTCAATGCCTGCCGCTGATGGGGGCATCGCTGTTTGCTGAATATGAAGACGTGCTGGGACGAACAGAACTGTTTGAAACATGCCGCCTGAACTTTGCCGAACGTAATGAGTTGCTGGATATTTTTCTGGCTAACTGCGTCTGGACACGTATCTACTTTGCATGGCGACCGAACCTGCCCGACGAGGTGGACAACCATCTGGTGGAATTGGCCGTAGCGGGCGCTGCCAGTTTTATCGTGACGCGAAATTTGCGCGATGTTGCGCGGATGGAACTCAAGTTTCCTGAGCTGCGCGTGTTAAGCCCGGAAGACTTTCTCAAGGAGATGACATCATGAGTGCATTAACACTACGACTGCCTGACGACAAACATGAACGCTTGCGCGCCCTGGCGCAAAGCCGTGGCACCAGCGTGAACCGATTGCTGGATGAAGTCACGACGCTGTTGCTGGCAGAGTTCGATGTGGAAACACGCTACCGGCTACGGGCTCAACAGGGTGCCGGAAAACTCGAACGCGGCCTCGGCCTGCTAGATAAGGCGGCAGGCAAGGGTTAAGTGGGCGTATTTCTTATGCGGTGTAAAGAATTGATTACCCCGAGCCGACCATGACGACACACGAACCCCGTATCGCGCTATTGATCGACGCTGACAACAGTCCTGCCGGAATGATCGACGAAATCCTGGACGAATTGGCCAAGGAAGGGGTCATCAATATTCGGCGCGCCTACGGCAACTGGAAGAGCCTGCATCTTAAATCCTGGGAAGCAGTACTCCATGATTTCGCTATCCAGCCAATCCAGCAATTTGCCTACACCAAAGGCAAAAATGCCACTGACGCGGCCATGATCATCGACGCGATGGATTTGCTCTACACCAAGCAACTCGATGGCTTCGGTATTGTGTCCAGCGACTCGGATTTCACCCCGCTGGTGATGCGCATTCGTGCCAACGGACTCAAAGTCTTTGGCTTTGGTGAACAAAAAACGCCATTGCCGTTCGTCAATGCCTGTTCCAAATTCCTCTATCTGGAAACATTGAGACCCCCCGAAGAAACACCTGCCCCGCTTTTGCTTGAGCCAGCTTTGCCGAAAGCATCCGCCCCGCCAGCAGAGGGCGCGGCCACACCTGCGCCACCCACGACCCGCATCGATGCAAACACGCTTCGAAGCGACACGCGACTGGTCAATTTATTACGCAAATCGGTCGAAGCAGCAGCAGATGAGGAAGGCTGGGCAGGACTCGGCGCAGTCGGCCAACATATCTCCAAGCAGGCATCGTTCGATGCACGCAATTACGGATATGCCAAACTCAGCGGGCTGTTCCAGGCGATTGGCCTGTTCGATATACGTACCCATGGCAAGGGCTTGCAGGTACGGGATAAACGCACAACACACCAGTAAGCGGTGCTGTCCCATATTCCGCCACGTTTGGCGCGGCAATTCAGAAAACCCTATTCATGATCCTCGACAGCCTTGCCAACTCTGGCCGTTACGCCACGCTGCATCCGCTGTTCGCGCGCGCCTTCGAATTTCTGCGCAGCACCGATTTGAAGTCGCTCGCACCCGGCAAGCACACCGTTCAGGGCGAGCAGATTTTTGCCATCGTCGAGGCGTGCCAGGGCCGCACCCGCACCGAAGCCCAACTCGAATGCCACCGCCGTTACATCGACATTCAGCTGGTGCTCGAAGGTGTCGACGAAATGGGCTGGAAGCCGCTGTCCGAATGCGTAAACCCGGCAACGGATTACAACGAAGCGCGCGACATCCGCTTTTTTAACGACACGCCGTCCAGCTGGATCACCACGCCAGCGGGATCGTTCTGCCTGTTCTTTCCTGACGATGCGCACGCGCCGCTGGTGAGCGATGGTTTCATCCGCAAGATCGTGGTGAAGATCGCGGTGTAATCCGGCACGTCGCTTCAATAATGCGGCGGCAACTCTTCACGTGGGCTGCGCGCATCTTCCGGTGTGATGGCCTGCATCTGCTGATATACCACCCGTAACTGCGCCTGCAAACTGTCTATCTGCGTCTGCTGGCGCGCCACGGTCTGGTTCAGCGTGTCGATCAGGTCTTCGGCGAAGGCGAGTTTGGTTTCGATCTCGGCAAGGCGGTCGGGCATTTCATTCATGGCGCGCCTCCGCAAGCAGCGGGGTGACGAGTTTTTCCAGACGGGCGCGGTGAAGTTGGCCGCCAACCTTGTAACGGATGCGCCCTTCTGCGTCGAGGATGAACGAGGTCGGCACACTGCTGACATGACCGAAGGCAGCGAGTACCGACGCGTTCATCGGTGCGGCCATGAAGGTGTAGCCGCCATTGCGCATGTAGTCCGCGATCTGCCCTGGCGTATCGTCGATGCTGATGGCGACCACTTCAAACCCCTTGCTGCGATGGGCTTTCCAGTAATCGTCAATCACGGGCCGCTCTTTGCGGCAGTAGGGACACCAGGTCGCCCAGAAACTGACGAGCACCACCTTGCCTTTGAGGCTGTCGCTTTGCAGCACCCGTCCATCCGTCAGCGTTACCTGCCAGGGCGGGGTCGGCTGGTTCATGTCGCTGACGTCTGCCGGGGGACGAAACCACAGCCAGGCGATCAAACCCAGTAAAATCAGGGTAATCGGGCTGGGTGTCCATTTTTTCAGGAAAGCTTTATTCATGTTGTGGCTCAAATCGTTTCATATCGTGATGGTGGTGAGCTGGTTCGCCGGGCTGTTTTATCTGCCGCGCATCTTCGTCAATCTGGCGATGGAATCGGAACCCGTTGCGCAGGATCGCCTGTTGCTGATGGCGCGCAAATTGTATCGGTTTGTCACGCCGATCATGTGGCTGACGCTGATTACGGGCACCTGGCTGTGGCTCGCCTATTTTCCGCTTTCCATGAACTGGCTGTGGGCCAAACTCGCGTTGGTCGCCGGATTGATCGGCTATCACCACGTGTGCGGCAAACGCCTGCGCCAGTTTGAAGCAAAAGAGAACACCAAATCGCACGTCTGGTTCCGCTGGTTCAACGAAATCCCCGTGATCGTATTGCTGGCGGTAGTGCTGCTGGTGGTGCTGAAACCGTTTTAAGAAAGCCCGAATTGAAGCCCCAACCGTCACAATCTCCGCCCCGTCGGGGCAAGTCCCCGCATCCCGTTCGGCCCGAGCGCGAAACCCTGCCGCCTGCCAGCCATTTCGCCACCTGCCCACGCGGGCTGGAAGAACTGTTGTCCGCCGAACTCCATGCTGCGGGAGCGCAGGTTGTGCGCCAGCTGCCCGCAGGCGTGTTGTTCATGGCCGATGCCGCCGCCGAGATGCGCGCCAACCTCACGTCGCGCATCGCCACGCGCGTCCTGCGCAAGGTCGGCTACACGCGCTACCGCAAGGAAGAGCACATCTACCGCGCCGCGCTCGATCTGCCGTGGCCGGACTGGTTCGACGTACACAAGACGATCGCGGTGAAAGTCGGCGCGCAAAACGCACCACTGAAAAGTCTCAACTTCATCACGCTCAAGATCAAGGACGCGATCTGCGACCGCTTTCGTGAGGAAACGCGCGAACGTCCGAGCGTCGATACGGATGCCCCCGACGTGCCGGTGTATGCGTTTTTTACGCCGGACGCGGTGACGTTTTACCTCGACACCAGCGGCGAGCCTTTATTCAAGCGGGGTTTCAAGACCGAAGCCAGTGCCGCGTCAATCAAGGAAAACCTCGCCGCCGGGCTGTTGCTGCTGTCCGGCTGGGAACCCGGCACGCCGCTGCTCGATCCGATGTGTGGTGCGGGCACCATCCTGCTTGAAGCCGCCGACATGGCGCTGAATCGTGCGCCAGGACGCGGGCGGCATTTTGCGTTCGAGCATTACCGCGACTTTGACGCTGCGTTGTGGAAGCGCATCAAGGACGAAGCCCGCGCAAAAGAAAAACCGCTGAAACACCTGCCGATTTTTGGTGCCGACCAGGATCGCTGGGTGCTCGACAAGGCACGTAACAATTTGGTCGCTGCGGGCTACGCCGATGCCATTGAGCTGAAAATATCCGACGCGCTTGATCTCACCCCGCCCACCCCCGTCGGCACGATTGTGACCAACCCGCCCTACGGCGAGCGCCTGGGCGAGGCCGACGATCTGGCCGGCTGGTATCCGCAACTCGGTGACTGGCTGAAGAAAAATTTCAGCGGCTGGGAGGCATGGATCATTTCCGGCGATCCGCTGTTGCCCAAGCTGATGGGGCTGAAAGCCAGCCGCCGGATTCCGTTGTTCAACGGGCCGATTGAAACGCGCTTCCTCCAGTACAAGCTGATTGCGGGTTCGATGCGGGACAAGAAAGTCCCGGAAACCGCTGTGTGATAGCCCTTGGGTCAATACAAAATGCAGACAGGACACCGAAGTGTCCTGTCTGCATTTTCAATGGCAGCGTGTGGCGCTGATTACATCTTGCCGAGCAGATTCACAAACCATCCCCGGCTCTGGTAATCCAGATTGGTCAGATCGTCTGAAAAATCGGTGAAGTTATAGCCGACGCCGACTTTGACATACTCATTGATATGACGGTACACGCCCAGCAATGCGCCCGAGCGCGCGTCACCGGCCACTTCCGCTTCCAGGTAACGCAGCTCGCCGATGGCATCCCACTCATGCACCACATGCCAGTCCAGCCGCACGATGCCGAGCCAGGCACGGCTTTCGAACCAGTCGCTTCCGGCCACACTGGTGTCGCGCAATTCGCCGAAGCGGTAGCCGAGTTTGCCACCTACCGACAGCTTGGGTAGCAGGTCGTAGATGCCGTCCACCGACAGCACATGGCTGCGCTGCTCGTAGCTGCTGACGCCGCCTGACGCACTCAGTTGACCAGGGCTAGGTAGATCAGACAGGAAGGTGTATTTGAACAACGCGTTGAGCCTGTCGTTCAGCACCGGACGGTAGCCTAAGCCCAGTACCACTTCGGTGAAATCGGCGTCCGTCGTGCTGCCCGTGCCCGCATCGCTGATCGCGAAGTTAAGTTTACCCAGCACGCGCCAGTCAGGTGAAGTCTGGTAGCCCAGGGTGTTTTTCATCAACCAACTGTCGCGCTCGCCCGTGGTGTTACCGTCTTCGGTGCGATATTCGATCACACCAGCGTACTTGGTTTTCTCAAACTGATAGCCTGCTGAGAGCGAAATCGCGGTACGGTCGAGATCCCCCGTGGCAGGATCAGAGGTGAGACCTTTCTCGAAGCGCGCGCCCCAGTTCCAGCGGTCGTTGGCAGCGAGGTCGAGACCGAAGGCATGAATCAACCCGGACGGTGCGCTGTCGGCGGTTTGATAACGCTCTTCGGCGTATACCGACAAGCTGTCGCTATAGCGCGATTTCATCCCGGCGGTGAGGTTGCCGACGCGGCCGCGATAACCGGCGTCGCTGCGGTCGGGATCAAGCAGGTAGTTGAGGTAGACGCTGTTGCGATCACTCAAGCGGAATTCCGCGCCCAGCTTGCCACCCACGCCACCATCGCCGTCGCTGACTTCGCCCACGAGCTTGACGCGGTCGTTGACCTGATAGTGCCCGCCCACGCCCAAACGATCATTTTCACGGCGCGAATCGTCGTGCTGTGCCGTACCCTGCACCAGGCCATACACTTCCCAGCGACCCGGGTCACCCTGTTCGGTGACCGGATGCCAGGCGAGTTTGGCCGCGACGTCGGTGCGCGCGCCGGTTTCGGCGAGGATGGCGCTTGCGCCTGCCGCCAGTGCGGTGTCACGATCTTCGTGGCGAACCCCCACCCCCAGCGAGAGGCTGGGCGTGAGGGCAAATTTGCCATCGATTTCCGCCGAATGCGATTCGCCCGAGGTGCTGCCGTCTTTCAGGTCGGCGCGTGCGCGCAGCTCCAGTTTGTTGGTCGCCTGCACCTTGAGCTGCACACCCGTCTGGTCGATGCCTTCATTGGTGAGCTGACCCGGCGCGGAATAGCCGTCGTCGCGCTTCAGCCAATAGGCGCTGATGCCGCCCGCCTGCGCCACACCGATTTCTTTCAGATCCACCGCCGCTTCAACGCGGTGTGCCTTGGCCTCGAGACTGGCGGTGGTGGTTTGCGCGACCGCGCCAAAATCAAAACCGCCATTTTGCGAGTTGAGCGCGCCATTACCCGGGCCGTCTGAGCGCGCGGTTTCGAGCTTGAAATAAGTGCCCGGTTTGTAGCGCACGGTGAGGTCGCCGCCCAGCAGTTTTTGCTCGGTGCCGGTGCTGTCTTGTTTATAGCCAGTGACACCCACTTTCACCTGATCGGTGATCCAGTGGCTGGCACGACCGCCCAGCGTGAGATTGTCCGCCGCCGATACGCCCGGGGTGAATTCATAGCCCGCGACCAGATACACCGGATGGCCGGTCAGCGAACCCGACAATACCAGCGTGCCCGCCTCGGCCGTGCTGGCCAGCGGGGTGCGCAACACCACGCGCCCCTGAATACTGTTGATTTCGTAATCCTGCCCGGCGACCAGCGTGGTCGATTTCAGCACGATGCCGGAATCCTTGTCGCGGATTTCCACTCGTAAACGATCGGAGCCGACCAGAATGTCCTGATGGCGCAGGTAATACAGTGATCCGCCCGTGGCCCGGAATTCTTCCATCGAGGCGAGCGTGCCCGGATCGGCTGCAAAGGCTTCGACCTCGGTGCGTTTTTCGCCAAACGCCGTCGCGACGGGCGACTGGTAGCGTGCCTGTGCGCCGTACAAGCCCCGGCTGTAATTCACCAGATCAGTGCCGGAAAGTTTGGTCTGGAAACTGCCCCACAGCACGTGCGAATCGCCGCGTTGCAGCTTCACGTAAAACTTGCCCTGGGTTGGTGCATCTTCCACCAGCGTCGAATCGTCGCCATACACGGGGTAGTAGGCGTTGGGGTCGAGCCGGCGCAGCAGATAGCGCGGGTCTTTGCTGTTGAAGTTGGAAAACAGGTTTTCTATCGGCTGCTCACGGGTATCGGCAGCCGCCGTCAGCAGCGTTTCGCCCTTGATTTTGCCTTTGAGATAAAACGCCAGACGGCCATCGACGTACACGTCTTCGTCGTAACGCTTGCCGTCGTCGCCGGTCACCAGCTTGGCAGGGCCTTTGACATTGTTTTGTCCCAGCGTCAAATCCGCCAGTGCAACATAGAACCAGTCGTTATGCGGAATAACGAGATGGCGGCTGAATTCAGCACGCTGCCCCGAGGGCGCTTCGGTGGCGATGTCGACGACATGATTGCCCGCAGGCAGAATCTGCCGCACCGCAAATTTTCCGTTGGCGTCCACCGGCACGCTGCGTCCCAACACCGTGACATGGCTGCCCGGCGCGAGCTGGTCGCCATTGACCGTGACCGCGCCGCCCGCAACAGAGATGTTGTGCAGGCCGCGATGGTTTTCGCCATAACCGATCAGATCTTCGCGCGCGGCTTTGTCCTCGTCGTCGAGCGGACGTTTGGCGTCCAGCAGCTTGAGCAGCTTCGGGTAGGTTTCATCGAATCGGCCCTGTGCGTCGTACACGCGAATCAGGTACTGCACCGAATCGCGATCTTTCGGTGCTTGCCACTCGACGGGGGTATCGACGTGCGGGTCGAGCGCGATCACCGCGAGCGGCGTTTTCTGTGTCGAAGCCTCGGCTTCAAACACACGCACCTCGGCCTTCTTGATAAACGCGACGTAGTTGCTATACGGCGTGAAGCGCACTTTTTCGCCCCGCACTGCGCTGCCAGGCGCAGCATTTGACACAGCCGCGCCGTCGGGCTGCACGGTGAGGTTCAGCACCGGCGTGGTTTCGAGTCCGTCAAAACGCACCTGGATATCAGCCTTTTCCAGCGCCACATCGGTGCAGCGCGTGGTGTCGGCGGTGTTGGGTACATCACCGGTTTCCAGCGGCTCGCCATCGACCGAGATGCGGAACGGCAAACCTGCGTCGCCGCCGCCCTGATCTTTGCACGCCGCTTGCGGAACGGGCATCGTGGGCGCAGCGATTTGCACGGTTTCGGATTTCACCCCGACCTGCTGGTCGTACCAGATTTCAATTTCGACCCGGCGATTGGGCGCGAGACACGCCTTGTACGCCGCCATATCGGCCTTGTTCCCCGCATACGCACGCTTGGGCTGACACGTCTGTACCTGCACGCTATCGCCACGCCCCTGTGTAGCAATCGGCATCGCATTCATGCCGGTCTGGGTGCGCAATAGGGCGGCCACTTCGCGTGCACGCGCCTCCGACAGGCCCTGATTGTCACGGTAACGCTTGCGTGTATCGGGCAGCATTCTCTGGATATCAGCGTGACCCGTGATACGCATACGCAGATTGGGTTTATCCGCCAGCCTCTGTGCCAGCGCCTGTAACACTGCTTGCTCCTGCGCACTCAGAAAATGACGCCCCGAAGTAAACTTCGGCAGCGTACCCGGCGCGTCATCAGGTCTCGCCTCGAAAAGCGGGACTTCACGCGCGGCGGGCGCAGCATCGGCAACCGGCGCAGCCACCACGACCACTTCGTCCGGACGGCGGTATTCCACGCTCGGCGCAGTGGAGCCATCGCCTCGCAAGAAGACCAGGCTGTTTTGCCAGGTTTTGCCGGGCTGCTGTGGCGCAGCACAGCCGGATTCCGATTGGCAGGTTTCGCGCTCCGCAGCAATCACGGGCGTCGCGCACAGCGCAGCGATCAAGCTGGCGAGTACGGTTTGTTTCACGGGCAGGGTTTTCATGATTATTTTCCCTCCTTGTGAGCCTTGGCGGCAGGCAAGAAGAGTTCTTCCTCGATCAACAGGGTGTGACAGCATTTCTTCTGCTTCCACGAACTCTTGAGCATCTGGCTGGTGGCCCGCAAACGTTCGCGGGCGAGTGCCTCGCCGTCCGCGCCGGCCTTGTAGCCCAGGCGCAGGACCGACGGCCGGGCCTTGAGTTTGGCTGGCAGCGCATCGAGTTGTTTGGCCCAGCTCGGCTTGAGCGTGGTCTTGTCGGCTTCGAATGCGGCGTCGCTCATGTCGACGCGCACCACCTTGTGGATGGTGGCACCGAAGTTGAGCTTGGAGAGCTTGCCGCGCGTCAGCCGCACGTCGCGCGGATTTTCGGTGGTCACGCGATAACCACTCGGCAGGGTGCGCTCGTCCAGCTTCATGATGAAGTTGCTGCCATGGTCGGCGTTAGGGATGGCCGCGCAGGCCACGTGGAATCGGCCTTCCGCGTCGGTCGTCACCAGCCAGCCGCGCGCGGTAGCCAAGCGCACGTTAGCGATACCCGGTTCGCCGTCGTCCTGATAGCCGTTGGCATTGCGGTCATCGAACACTTTGCCGACGAGGTCGGAGCAGTCGAACACAGCGTCCGGAATCACCCGCACCGTGGCGGTGGCCACGCCCGACACCGCCGCACTGGCGAGGTTGTTGAACGCCTGCGCAGTATTGACGTATTCGCCCGGCTGCACACCCGCGCCGACGACCAACAGCAACTTGATCGTGCGGGACGCGTTGCCCGCCAGGGTCTGATTGGCCCAGTTCAGCTCGCGCCCGTTGATCGTGGGCTCGACTGCGGCGCCATCAACCGTCGCGCTACCCGGCTTATATTTGAAGCCCGGCGGTACCGTGTCACGGATGTCGATGTTGGAGAGCGCCACCGCCAGCGTGTTGCGCGCGGTAATCGTGTACGGCACCAACTGGCCGACACTCACGTTCACCAGCGGCGTCGTCTTGGTCAGCGCAATCGCGCCACCGAGAATCGGGTCGAGCGGGATGTGGTTGTTGACCACACCAATGCCGCCCAAGGCCAGAGCAAAACTCATGAAGTACGTCGTCGGTTGCACCCCGGTCGGCGGTGTTGCTTGCTCCTGAATATCGTCTACACCTAGGTCACCCGGGTCGGCAACCGGTACGCGCGTGCCCGCAGTCGGCGGAATGATCGTCGACAGCGGCGGCAGATAGCTGCCCGGCTGCAACACTTGCAACGTGTACGTGCCCGAGCCGGGACACCCCACGGGTGCCGGATTCAACAACAGGAACTGATACATGCCGGACGGGCCGGTGGTTTGCGGATTCACCCCACCGACCAGACACGAGCCCGGTACTGCGACGCCGCCATTCGTCAGCGTAACCTGCGCGCCGGAAACAGGCGTGCGGGTGATCGAGTCGTACACCACGCCGGACGGGTCGAGCGGCAGGTTTTGCTCAAGCGTCGTCACCCCAGGTGCAAGTTGCAGATCGGTGATGACGCCATCGACGATGGTGCCGTTACGCGCGGGCGCGGGATCAGCCGATTGTGGCAGACCGTAGATGCCACCATTGACCGGATCACGGAAACGCACCGTGTAGTAAGTCGCCGGCACCCCTGATGTGGAAGGGAAAAGACCACCAATGGTGTAGTTGCCGTTGGCATCGGTGACTGTGCTGCCCACCACTGTACCCACGCTGTTCAGTACTTCGACGGTAAACCCCTGTACCTGCGCGCTCGCCACGCCGTCGTCGTCAATACGGTTATGGTTGGTGTCCAGATAGACTGTGCCGGTCACCGCCGACAACGTGCCGGTGGCAAAACTCACTGGCGTCGGATCATTTTCTCCCGCTTCGTTGGCGTTACCGTTGCCATTCGTATCCGGTACATTGCCGTTGTCGGATAGGTCGGTCGCAATCACGGTACCTCCGGGCGACTGCGCAGTCGTTGCAGTCGCCTGGTTGTTCTGCACCGTGGCAGGCAGCGGATTGGTGCCGAAGTTGATGTCAACCGTGAACGTGATAGTGCACTGCTCTGCAGGCTGCAAACTCTGGTTACCCACCAGCAGGGTGTTGACGCCCGTTCCGGTGAAACTCGCATTGGCATTCAATACCGTGCCGTTGCATGCGGATACCGCCGCAGGCGTCGATAGTGTCAGCGTCGCCGCAGGGAAGGTGGCAGTAAGATCATCCGTCACCTGCACGTTGGTCGCGGTCACGCTGGCGCTGACGTTACGGACAATGAGGGTGTAAGGCACGCGATACTGTTTCGCGCCGGTCTGCACAATTCCGGCGACCGATTTGGCCACACCAATGGACTGCGCGGACAGGCTCACCACCGTCGGCGAGGTATCGTCGTTCGGGTTGCCGTTGCTGTTGGCATCGGGGTTGCCTCCGTTGACACTGTCGTCGCTGACCGTGCCGCCACCCGGGGGCGAGCCGGTAGACACTGCGCTGTTCTCGAACGGGCCGGGCGTGGTCGGGAAGAAACGCACGGTGAAGGCAATCTGTGCGCTGGAGGCAGAGACCCCGACATTCGGCAGGCTGCTCGACGCGGGCACCAGCAGGGCTGTGCCCGCGCCGTTACCGGTGTAGGTACCGGCGGTTACTGCAGTCAGCGCTGCGCCGTTGGTTTGCGCACCCACGGTCGGGCCACTGGCGATCGTATATTGACCTGCGCTCGGTACCGCGCTGACGGTGTAGGTGCCGAATTGCGGCAACACGCCAGCGAGTGCATCGGTGACCTGCACGCTAGAAAGCGGCGTCTGGCCGGCGTTGCGTACGCTGAGGGTGAAGGGCACGCTGTAGGTGCCATCGCCGTTGTTGACGACCGCACCGGCGGACTTGGCCAAGCCGATGCGTGGAACCGGAACGGGCGTGGGATCATTCTCGCCCGCCTCGCCTGCGTTGCCGTTTCCGTTACTGTCGGGTGTGGCACCATTGTCCGACAGGTCGTTGACCGGCGAACCACTGTAGTCGCCAGTGCCGCTGGCCTGAGCCTGGTTGGTGTAGGTCAGCGCGGCACCCGGATTGAAGCGGTAGCTGAAATCGATGGTGCACGACGCCGCCGGCGCCATGGCCGTCACCGTGGCGACCGACAAATTGCCGGTGTCACCGGTAAAGCCGGATACGGTGATCCCGTTGGTGCAAGCGCCCGAAAATGCTGGCGCGGTCTGCACAGTGTACTGGCCGCTGGCGAGCGTCGCAGCTGCCCCGCCTGCGACGAAGCCGCCGAACTGGCCGCTCGCTGCAGCGGAGAGCGGATCGGTCACCGCGACGCCACTCAGCGGCTCGTTACCGACGTTGGTCACAATCAGACGGATCGGCACCAGCAGGCTGCCGTTGGGTTGAACTGACACGTTGCCATTCACCTGCTTGGCAATGCCGATGGCCGCATTGAAAGCAGGCAGCACCGGGGTCGGATCGTTTTCGTTCGTTTCGTTAGCCTGGTTGTCGCCGTCAGGATCGGGGTTGCCGCCGTTGTCGGACTGATCCTGCAATTGTGGATTGGTACCCGAAGTCTGACCGGACAGCATGCCCTCGCCCGTCACGACGGCCTGGTTTTCGTAGCGACCACCGGACGGCAGGAGAGGGGGTTGCGGAGCAGTGGATCGCACACGCAGCGCGATGTCGATAGTGCAAGTCGCGCTCGACGCCAGGGTGAAGCCGCTGGCAACGGTGGTGCTGGCGCTGCCATTAAAGCTCGCATTCAGCCCGGCACAGGTGCCGGTTGGCGATGCGAGCAGAGTGTACTCACCGTCATTGAGGGGATCCGTCGCGGGGCTGGCCAGCGAAACGTGCGTGCCAAAACGCGGTGCCGCACCGGACAGCGCGTCGGTCACCGCGATATTGTTCAGGCTCTCCAGGCTGAAGTTTTCGATTTGCATCCTGAAGGTGACATTGAACGTTCCGTCGACATTGGTAGCCGGACCGGCGATCACCGTTTTGGCAATGCCGATCCGCGCCAGCGGCACTTCAGCAAAGTTGTAGCCGGTGGCGGCGGTGTTAGACGGCAGCGCAATCGCGGTCACGGTGTCAGCGCCCACGGTGCCGCCGGACGTGCCAGCAGTATCGATGCCGTCGTTCAGATACGTCTCGGCCACCACGCCTTCCGTAACCGAATACGTACCCTGTGGAATATTGGCGAAGCTGTAGTTGCCGCTGCCATCGGTAGTCGCGGTGCGGTTGATCGCCGCGCCATCGAAGCTGGTGCCGGCCAGCGTCATGACAATGCCTGCAATACCCGTATCCGCCGCAGCCGTCACCAGACCATTGTCATTAAAGTCACGGAACACCCGGCCCGCAATGGATGAAGAATTGACCGTTACACTGCCGCTGTTGCTGTTATTGCCTGCAATGATGTCGAGCGAAGACGTGGCGACTGAAGCGGTATTGGTGAAGACCTGAGGGTAGCTGGTGACCGCCACCAGTTGAACCGGTACAGTGATGTCCACTTCGCCACCGCTGCTCACCGTACCCAGGGTGCAGGTGAACGCTGTGCTGCCTGCCACGCCGGTACACGTCGTGGACGTCGTGCTTCCGACGACAATCGCAACCGTTGGCGTGGCTGTCAGCTGCATGTTCGCAGGCAGGGTATCGGAAACCACTACATTGTCGGCTTCGGCCAGTCCAGCACCGATGTTGTTGCGGACTTTGACCACGAAGGTGAAGTCGTCACGCAGGTTGACCGGGTTGGCCGACGGGGTCTTGCTCACCACCTGCATATCGGCTTTGGTACGCACCGTGGTCGTTTCGTTGACGCTGTTGTTGCCTAAACCATTCGTGCCACCCGTACTGTTGGTGTCAAAACCGGCCAGCGATTCTGTGGAAACCACATCGACCCGGTTAGTGTCCACGCCCTTCACAACCCCCTGCATGGTGACGGTGAAACTCATTGTCTGGCCAACCGGCAGAACTGGCACACCGCACACCAGCGTGCCGCCCGTGCTGCCGACAGTCGGCACGGTCGGACAACTGCCGCCCGTGGGAACGCTATTCGACTGATAAGTCAGTCGTGTGGGCGGCAGAAAATCGGTCACCGAGACATTTTCCGCAACCGAAGGCCCCTGGTTGGTAGCGGTCACCGTGTAAACGGTATTGTCGCCAGCAGCGACCGGATCGACGCTGTCCACCTTGTTGATCAGCAGATCGAGCACCGGGTTCTGCACGGACGAATTCACGCTCGTACTGTTGTTGCCCGTATCGGTTTCGGTCGTCGTGGTGGTCACGCTCGCGTTGTTGGTCAGCGTGGTGCCACGAGTTACCGTATTGGGGCGTACCAAGATGCTCAGGGTCTGTTGAGCGCCGTTGTTGATCGTGCCCAGATTACAGATCACCTGGTTGTTGCCTGCACCCGTGGTGCTGTTCGCCGTCGGGGTCGTGCCGCATGAACCCGCAGAAGGCGTGGCCGACACAAAGGTCACATCGTTGGGCAGGGTGTCAGTCACCGTGACGTTTGCTGCCGAGCTCAAGCCGTTGGCAATGTTAGTCGCCGTCACCACGTAGGTCAGGTTCTGCCCCGCTGGCACCGAAGCCTGGGAAACGTTCTTGCTGACGGTGACATCCGCGCGCGGATCCACCGTGCTCGCCACCGAAGCGACACGGTCAGCCGAATCAGGATCGGCCGTGTCGAACGAGTTCACGAACACCGAGTTACCCCGACTACCACCATTGCCGCCCGGGCGCACTTGCACAGTAATCACAGGGCAATTCGAACCCGCAGTACAAACGGGGATACTGGTGAAGTTACAACTCAAGTCGCGGCCTGTGGTGCCATTGGCCACTGTCGAACAACTGCCCCCTGTGGACACCCCTGCACTGATGGATTGACCAACGTAACCCGCTCCGGTCGGGCCGACGCTGCTGTTCATCAAGCCAGTCAGGCTGTCGGACAGCGCGACTGTGGTAGCAGGCTGCGGCCCCGCGTTGACAATTTCCAGCATGTACGTCAGCACATCCCCAGCCGCCACGGTGGCGGGGGATGCCAATTTCAGCACGGATAAGTCAGCGGCGTTGGCCGGTGCACTGCTGGTCACCGTATAGGTCACCGTGTCATTGGCGGAATTGGTGTCGGCGATGTTGGCGTCGGGTGAACTCACCGTCATGCCGTTGACCAAGCCGCCTGTGGCTGAGGCCGTGGTGTTCAAGGTGACTCCGGGTGCAGTAGCACCGGCAGCCAGCGGTGCACCCACGGTATACGTTCGCGTACAGGTAATGCTGGCAGGGCCTGCAACCGGGGCGGCAGGCAGGCAGGACCAGCCATTGAGGCCATAACTGTTGACCGTCACGCCGGCTGGCAGCGCATCCGTCATCACCAGCGTGCCGAAAAATCCGGCGTTACCTATATTGCTGGCATCGATCGAATAACTGTAGGCGACACCCGTCACCACCAACGCAGGGCTGGGGCCGGATTTGTTTGCTCGCAGATCGACCGTGGCCGCTTGAATAGTGGTTGGGCTATCGCTGGCGCTGTTGTTGGCCGGATTGGGATCGGACGGCCCGGATGCACCAATCGTCGCGGTGTTGGTCACCCCCGTGCCCGCGCTAGCAGCCGTGGCCGGGATGACGATATCGCCCAGCGAGACATTACTGCCTGCGCCGCTGCCTGCGGCCTTGGTACAGGTCACGGCCTGGCCTGCCACGCCGCAGGTCCAGCCGTTCTGCGGACTGGCCACAGCGCCTACCGAGTAGTTAGCCGGAATCGTATCGGTAACCGTCAGCCCGCTGGGCGAGTCGCCGGTATAAGTGGGAACCAGTGTAAAAGTGACTGCCTGGCCGACCAACAGCGCCCCCCCGGGCGCGTGCGATTTGGTGATACGCAGATCGCTGCCCGCCGTCACCGTGGTGTTGAATGTTGCCGTGTTGTTGGTGGTGACCGGATCGGCCGGTGAGCCTGTCGCCACAATGCTGCCTGAGGGCGTCAGCGTTGAACCCGAGGCTGCCGAAATCTGTCCACTGAACACGCGCGTAACCGACGCGCCGTTGGCGAGCCCTGCTACCGAACAGGAATACGTCGAGGCCAACAGAGTGCAACCTGACGGTGGCGTAACACCGGCAAGGCCGGTTGGAATGGGGAAGGACAGTGTCTGGGTACTGGACGCATCGGGGCCGTTGTTGAGAACGGTAAACGTATAGGAAACCGTGCCTCCAGATTGCGCGCTCGCTGGACCGGTCAGGCTCAGGGCGATATCCGCGCCCGCATTGACCGTGGTGGGCTCGTTGTCCACGTTGTTGTTGACATCGTCGTCGCCTGCCGTCGGCACACTGGCACCCAGCGTCACCGATCCGGAGATACTGGTTTGAATGGTTACATTGACCGTCGCGCTGTCGCCACTGTTGCCGGCAGCGCTCAGGGTGGGCACGTTGCAGGATACCGGGCCGGTACCAGAACAGGTCATGCCGCTGGCGCTGACGAAAGTCGTGGTGGCGGGAATGTTCAGCGTCAGCGTCGTAGCCGACGACGCGGTATCTCCGTTGTTGCCAACCGTCACCACATAAACCACATTGCCGCCCGCGACCGCCGGATCAAAGCCGGTATCAGCGTTGTTTACCACCCAGTCGACGCCTGCCCATGAGGTAGATGCGAAGGCCATCCCGGCAGCCCCCAATAGACACCCCATGGCATATTGGCGAATATTTTTTAGCGAGAGAACTGAAATGAAACGCATGTGAATTTCCCTGATGCTTTGTATTAGATGTCTCGTTGGCACGAACGCCACGAGAATTCATGTTTATAACTTTTGATAGATGCCGAATCTAAACCAAAATGTGGAAATCCGCGCAAAACATGCGTGATAGCAATGTAAAGATTCATGTTTATCGAACTTTTGTATCGCAAAAAAACCAACAGGGTGCCGTAGCACCCTGTTGGTTTTAATCGGTTCAAATCTGCCTAGACGATATCGAGATGATCCAGCCCCGCCATCATGTCGCGGCCTTTCGATTCCTGGCCGTGTAGTTTGATTTTCAGGCGCAGGTCGTTGAGGCTGTCGGCGTTGCGTAGCGCGTCTTCGTAGGAAATCAGTCCGGCTTCGTAAAGATCGAACAGCGCCTGGTCGAAGGTCTGCATCCCCAGCTCACGGGATTTTCCCATCAGCTCTTTGATCTCGTGGACTTGGCCTCTGAAAATCAGGTCGGCTATGAGCGGTGAGTTGAGCAGAATTTCAACGGCAGCCACGCGGCCATTGGTGCCTTTGCGCGGGATCAGGCGCTGCGAGATGAACGCCTTGAGGTTGAGCGATAAATCCATCAGCAGCTGCGCGCGCCGCTCTTCGGGGAAGAAGTTGATGATGCGGTCAAGTGCTTGGTTGGCGCTGTTGGCGTGCAGGGTTGAGAGGCACAGGTGGCCGGTTTCAGCGAAGGCGATAGCGTATTCCATCGTGTCGCGGTCGCGGATTTCACCGATGAGAATAACGTCAGGCGCTTGGCGCAGGGTGTTCTTCAGTGCCGAGAACCAATTGTCGGTGTCGATACCGACTTCGCGCTGGGTGATGATCGACTGCCTGTGCTCGTGCACGTATTCGATCGGGTCTTCGACGGTGATGATGTGGTCGGCAGCATTCTCGTTGCGGTGCCCCACCATGGCGGCGAGCGAGGTCGATTTGCCCGAGCCCGTCGCGCCGACAAAAATCACCAGCCCGCGCTTGATCATCGCCACGTCGCGCAGCACCGGCGGCAGGTTCAGCGATTCCATCTTGGGAATCTTGGTGTTGATCGTCCGCATCACGATGCCGGTGCGGCCCTGCTGCACGAACACGTTGACGCGGAAACGGCCGATTTCAGGCGGACTGATCGCAAAGTTGGATTCGTTGCTGGCTTCGAAATCCTTCCACTGCTTGTCGTTCATGATCGAACGTGCGAGTTCCGCCGTGTGCGCAGGGGTGAGCGTTTGATTCGACACAGGTGTGATCTTGCCGTCTACCTTGATGGCGGGCGGAAAACCCGCTGTGATAAACAGGTCAGACGCATTCTTCGCCAGCATCAAACGCAACAGATCGTGGACGGTTTTTTCAGCATTCATTGCTCAATCCTCAACCAAAGAACGCGTCTTTGTTTTGCGCAGCATTACGCGCTACGCCCGATGCAACAATATTGCGCTTGACCAGATCTTGCAGGCACTGGTCGAGCGTCTGCATCCCGATGTTGCCGCCGGTCTGAATCGCAGAATACATCTGCGCCACTTTACCTTCGCGAATCAGGTTGCGGATCGCGGGGGTGCCGATCATGATTTCGTGCGCGGCTACGCGGCCGCTATCATCCTTGGTTTTCAGCAGGGTCTGCGAGATCACCGCGCGCAACGATTCGGACAACATTGAGCGCACCATTTCCTTTTCTGCTGCGGGAAACACATCGACCACGCGGTCGATGGTTTTAGCGGCTGACGAAGTGTGCAGCGTACCGAACACCAGGTGGCCGGTTTCGGCGGCAGTCAGCGCCAGCCGGATCGTCTCGAGATCACGCAATTCGCCCACCAGAATCACGTCCGGGTCTTCGCGCAGCGCACTGCGTAGCGCATTGTTAAACGACAGCGTATGCGGGCCGACTTCGCGCTGGTTAATCAGGCATTTTTTCGACTGATGCACGAATTCGATCGGGTCTTCGACCGTCAGGATGTGCGCGTACTGATTTTCGTTAACGTAGTCCATCATCGCCGCCAGCGTGGTCGATTTGCCGGAGCCGGTTGGTCCGGTCACCAGCACAATGCCGCGAGGCTGGTCGGAAATTTCCTTGAAAATCGGCGGGCAGTTCAATTCTTCCAGCGTCAGCACCTTGGAGGGAATCGTCCGGAACACCGCACCGGCACCGTATTGCTGATTGAAGGCATTAACGCGGAAACGCGCCAGCGAGGGAATCTCGAACGAGAAATCGAGCTCCAGCGTTTCTTCATACACCTTGCGCTGGCTGTCGTTCATGATGTCGTACACCATGCGGTGTACATCCTTGTGATCCATGGGCGGCAGGTTGATACGGCGCACATCACCATTGACCCGAATCATAGGCGGCAAGCTCGCGGAAAGATGTAAGTCCGATGCCTTGTTTTTGACAGCAAATGCCAACAGTTCAGAGATATCCACACACGCCTCGTTAAATAATGGGATTAGCAATCGACCCGATCCCGGCTCGCATCGGCTGTCCGCCCGACTTGCAGCGAAAATTCAGCCCACACGTTCCGATTGAACGAATCTGTTCAATAATAAACACTATCGATAACGACCTGTAGCCCCGTCAACTTGAGACTGCGCACTTGAGACCGCACGCATGACCGAGCTTACCCCCGCTTGCCAGCGCCTGCAGACAGTGACCGCGCGCATCGCCCAAGCCAGTCACGACGCCCGGCGCGACGCTGCCAACGTGAGCCTGCTGGCCGTGAGCAAAACCTTTGGCGCACCCGAGATACGGGCACTGGCCAACTGCGGCCAACGGCAATTTGGCGAAAATTATTTACAGGAAGCGCTGGAAAAACAAACAGCGTTGCGCGATTTACCGCTCATCTGGCATTTCATCGGCCCGATCCAGAGCAATAAAACCCGCCTAATCGCTGAAAACTTCAGTTGGGTTCACAGCGTTGACCGGTTCAAAATCGCTGAACGGCTTTCGGCGCAGCGCCCTGACCACTTGCCCCCGTTGCAGGTGTGCATCGAGCTGAACGTCAGTGGCGAAACCAGCAAAGGCGGCGTGACGCCGGACGCACTGCCCACACACGCACACGCCATCAGCACCCTGCCCCGTCTGCAATTAAGGGGCTTGATGGCGATTCCCGCACCGTCAGACGATCCCGCCACGCAGCGCCTTGCTTTTCGCCGGGTTCGCGCCGCATTTGACGCCCTGAACGCCGCAGGCCACACGCTCGACACCCTGTCGATGGGCATGTCGGGCGACCTCGAAGCGGCTATTCTGGAAGGTGCCAGCATCGTACGGGTCGGCACAGCATTATTCGGACACAGGACCTCACCCCATGGATAACATCAGCTTCATCGGCGGCGGCAACATGGCCGCCGCCATCATCGGCGGCCTGATCGCCAGCGGCATCACACCGGCCAATATCGAGGTCGTAGAAATCAACCCCGATGCCCGCGCGCAACTCAGTGCGCGTTTTGGCATCACCCCGCGCGCAAGTCTGGCCGAGGCGATTTTGCATCCGCTCGTGGTATTGGCCGTCAAACCGCAAACCCTGCCCGATGTCGCTGCCATGCTGACAAGCCGGTTAAGCACTCAATTGGTGATTTCGATTGCAGCGGGCGTGCGGCTGGGTGACCTGTCGCGCTGGCTGGGGGGTTACACGCGCCTGGTGCGCACCATGCCGAACACCCCTGCATTGGTGCAGGCAGGCATTACCGGCCTGTTTGCGCCAACAGCGGTTGACCACGCTGCGCGCTCGCAAGCGGAAGCTGTGATGCGTGCTGTGGGCGGCGTGGTATGGGTTAGCGAAGAATCCCAGCTCGACGCCGTCACCGCCGTATCAGGTAGTGGTCCCGCCTATGTGTTTTATGCGATTGAGGCTCTGGAAACGGCAGCCCGCGCGCAGGGGCTGGCTGCCGCCACCGCGCGTCAACTCGCGCTGCAAACTTTTTTTGGTGCCGCCAAGCTGGCTCTAGAATCAGGCGAAGAGCCTGCGTTGTTACGCCAGCGTGTCACCTCCAAGGGCGGCACCACCGAACGTGGTATAGCCGCCCTGCAATCGGCTGGGCTCGAAGCTGCGTTTACCAGTGCGGTGGAAGCGGCCAATCGGCGCAGCGCCGAACTGGGTGACGAACTCGGGAGACTGGCATGATCTCAGGCGCATTGGCTTTTCTGATTCAGACACTGGGTAACCTGTTTGTGATCGCCGTATTACTGCGGTTCATGATGCAGCTGTTTCGCGTGCCCTTCCGCAATCCGTTCGCCCAATTCATCTCGGCAGTCACCGATTTCGCGGTCAAGCCGCTGCGCCGTGTCGTGCCTGGGGTATTCGGGCTGGATTGGGCGTGTCTGGTACTGGCAGTGTCCATCGAAGGCATCGTCGTCGTCTCGGGCTACTGGCTAGATGGTTTCCCGTTTGGCCTGGCAGGCAGCAAGGTTGTCCCGGTGATGTTCGGGCTGGCGTTGGTACGCCTGGCGACATTAGCGGTGTATCTCATCATTGGTCTTACCCTGGTGCAAGCGGTACTGTCGTGGGTGAATCCGCATACTCCGTTAGCGCCGGTGGTGGCGGCGCTGTCCGAGCCTTTTTTGCGCCCCTTGCGCCGCATCGTCCCGCTGGTCGCCAATGTGGATTTAACGCCGCTGGTGTTATTCATCCTCTGTCAGTTGGTGCTGATGGTGCCGATCCTGGCGGTGGAGCGCGCGCTGCTTGGCGCACTTTGAGCCGCCCGTCTGGCTACGCCGAGCCGAGCCGACGGGTGGCGGCTGGCTGCTGGATTTGCATGTTCAGCCTGGCGCGCGCATAACGGAAACGGCGGGTGAGCACGGGGGCCGTCTCAAATTAAAGATTGCGGCCCCACCGGTCGATAACAAAGCGAATGTGCAGATACTGTCCTGGCTGTCGAAACAACTGGGACTGCCCCGCTCCGCCGTGACGCTGGTACGGGGCGAGTCCGCGCGGCTTAAAACAGTGCTGCTGACGGGAATGGACGACGACCAGCTGCGGATGCAACTTGAGCCCCTACTCAACAACAAAAGCAAGATATGAGCATTCATCTGGAACAGGAAGTAGCGGATTACAGCGAGCGAAGGCTGCGGCTTGCCAACGCCATCACCGAGTATGCCGACTGGCTTGATCACCAGCATGGCATCGACGCCGAGCGCACCTTAAGACTGACAGACACCGCCAGCAGCCTGCGCCAGGACAAACTGATGATCGCCTTCGTCGCCGAGTTTTCGCGCGGCAAAACCGAGCTCATCAACGCGCTGTTTTTTGCTGACCATGGCCAGCGGCTGTTGCCGTCAGACGCGGGGCGCACCACCATGTGTCCGACCGAGCTGTTCCACAATACCGACGACGCGCCTTACCTCTCTCTGTTACCCATCGAAACCCGCCGCCGTGACGAATCGCTCGCTCACCTGAAGCGGATGCCCATCGAGTGGAGCCGGATTCAGCTCGACCCCAACAGCCCTGATCAGATGCAGAACAGCCTGCGAAAACTGACCGACACCAAGCGGGTGAAAGTAGCCGACGCCGTGGCACTGGGCCTGTGGAACGAGAACGACCCCGCCATCCACCATCAGATCGATGCCCATGGCGAAGTGGAAATCCCCGCCTGGCGTTACGCGCTGGTGAATTTTCCGCATCCCATGCTGCAAGCCGGACTCACGATTCTCGACACGCCCGGCCTCAATGCGCTAGGGGCTGAGCCCGAACTCACTCTGTCGGCCATACCCAACGCCCATGCCGTGATGTACCTGCTCGCGACGGATACTGGCGTAACCCGAACCGATCTCGAAGTCTGGCAGAAACATGTTCACCGCCACGCCAACTACCACATTGCCGTGCTCAACAAAATCGACATGCTGTGGGACGATCTGAAAAACGACACCGAGGTCACCGCCACAATCGAGCGTCAGATAGAAGAAACTGCCCGCGTCCTGAAACTGCCGCGCTCTCAGGTGTTTGCCATCTCGGCACAAAAAGCCCTCACCGCCAAGATTCGCGGGGACGCGGCCTTGCGCCTGCGTTCGGGAATCGAATCGCTGGAATACCTGCTCGCCCATCAGGTCATCCCGGCGCGGCGCGACATGCTCTATCACGCCGTGGCGCGCGAAGCGAACAGCCAGCTTGACGAAAGCCGCAACATGCTCGCCGCGCAGATTCAGCGCGGCAGCGGCGAATTGATTCAACTCACCCAGCTCTCGGGCAAGAACCGCTCGCTGGTCGAACACACGCGTACCGAGCTGCAAAAGGAAAAAGACAGCTACGACGCGACCGCCGAGCAGTTTCGTCTGACGCGCAAAATGCTCCAGGCGCAGGGCGATCATTTATTGATGCAGCTATCCGACAAAACGCTCGACAGCATTCTCGACGAAGCCCGGGCGGACATGGAAAGCAGCTGGACAACACGCGGCCTGACGCAGAGCATCCGCACGCTGGCCGACGCGATGGAAGCGCGTTTCAAGCAAGCCACCCATTTGGCTGACAGCGTGCTCGACTCACTCGAACAGGCCTATATGCGATTTCACCGTCAGCACAATTTGCCACAGATGCAGGTGCCACGCCTCGATTTGAACGCCTACCGCAACCGTCTCAAAGCGCTCACGCAGGAAACCGAGCATTTCTGCCAGGATCCGGCCAATCTGCTACTGGAAAAACGTTTCATGATCCGACGCTTTTTTGCCAGTCTGGCCGAAGAGGTGCGCAAGGCATTCCAACTGGCGCGTGCCGATGCTGAGCGTTGGCTGCGTATTGCGCTCGACCCGGTCATGGCGCGAATTCGCGAACACAAACACTACCTCGCCACGCGGCTCGACAACCTCAAGCGTATTCTCGAAAACATGGGAACTCTGCACACGCGCATGACGCAGATCAAGCAGGACATCACGACGCTGCGGAACGACAAACTCAAGCTGGAAAATATCGCCGCCGCATTTAGCGGCTGAGCACATCCACTGGGCTCAGCTATTCAGCCGCGCCATCAGCGTTGGGGTTTTATCCGGATCCACATTCTTCAGCAGGCGCTGCGCCGCTGGCACGGCATCATCGAGATGCGTTTTCAGCACTTGCTGCTTGACCTGTAACAGGCTCGCGGCCTGCATCGAAAACGAACGCAGTCCGAGCCCCAGCAAAAGCCGCGTCAACTGCGGGTCGCCCGCCATTTCACCGCACACCGACACCGATTTGCCTGCCTTAAACCCGGCGCGAATGGTCTGCTGAATCAAGCCCAGCACTGCCGGATGCAGCGGATCGTATAAATGCGCGACGCTGTCGTCGGCTCGGTCAATCGCCAGCGTGTACTGAATCAGGTCGTTGGTGCCGATCGACAGAAAATCCAGATGCTCGGCAAAATACGTTGCCGCCAGCGCCGCAGCAGGAATTTCGATCATGCCGCCTACCGGTACGTTTTCATTGAATGCCAGGCTATCTTTGCGCAACGAGGCTTTGGCTTCGTCGATGCGCTGCAAGGTTTGCCGCAATTCGGTGAAATGCGCGAGCATGGGAATCAGGATGCGGATACGGCCATGCGCCGACGCGCGCAGAAGCGCCCGCAGCTGGGTATGAAACAATCCCGGCTCGGCCAGACACAGACGAATCGCCCGCAGCCCCAACGCGGGATTGTCTGCTACGGTGTGCCCCCAGGGCGCTTGTTTGTCGGCACCCAGATCCAGTGTGCGAATCGTGACTGGGTGACCGCTGAGCGCTTCAGCCACGCTGCGATACGCGATGTATTGCTCTTCCTCGGTCGGCAGGTCGTCGCGGCTCAGAAACAGGAATTCGCTACGGAATAATCCCACACCTTGCGCGCCGGCGGCCTTCACGGCATCGACGTCCGACGGCAACTCAATATTGGCGGTCAACTCGATGGGGGTGCCGTCGAGCGTGGCGGACTTGCTGGTTTTGAGCCGCTTGAGTTTGTCGGCATCGATGCGCAGCTGGTTTTGTCGCAGCTGGTATTCGGTGAGAATCGCCGCATCGGGATTGACCAGCACCACCCCTTCGCGGCCATCGACGATCAGCAAATCGTGATCGCGTATCAGCCCACGCGCATTGTGTAGCGCCATCACCGACGGCATCGCCAGGCTGCGCGCGAGAATCGCGGTATGCGAGGTGGTGCCACCGAGATCGGTAATGAACGCGGCGAAATGCACGTTCTTGAAAATAATCATGTCGGCGGGTGACAGTTCGTGCGCCACCAGAATCCGCTCGCCGTCAAAATCTACATCCAGCGGGATGTGGCTGGGGTGTCCGAGCAGGGCTTTCAGCACGCGCTGCACCACCTGCACCACATCGTCCTGTCGGCTGCGCAGATAGGCGTCGTCGATTTCCTCGAATCGCGCGACCAGCGCCTCCATTTGCTGCGCCAGCGCCCACTCCGCATTGCACTGCGTTTCGTTGATCAGTCGTTTGGGTTCCTCAGCGATCATCGAATCACCGAGGAACATCAGGTGCATGTCGAGAAACGCCGACAGCTCGGCCGGTGCGCCGGGCGGAATATGGTTGCGCAGCGTTTCAAGCTCGGCGCGGGTCGCGAGGATGGCTTCGTCAAACCGCGCCAACTCGTCTTTGATGTACTTGCGGTCGAGCATGTACTGCGGCACTTCGACCCGCGCGTTGGACGCCAGGTGCGCATAGCCGATGGCGATGCCGCCGGAGACACCGATGCCGTGCAGGCTGAAACCCACCGCAGCACTCACACCAGTTCCTCGCCGAATCCGCTTTCGACCAGCTCGGTGAGCGCCGCCAGCGCCGCTACCTCATCGACGCCCTCGGTTTCAATCGTCACCGTGCTGCCTTTGGCGGCGGCCAGCATCATCACGCCCATAATACTTTTCGCATTGATGCGGCGACCATTACGCGCCATGAACACCTCGCATCTAAAGCTCGATGCAAGCTGGGTCAGCCGCGCGGAGGGCCGCGCATGCAGTCCCAGTTTGTTCACAATCTCAACGTCCTTTTGCTGCATCGCACATCGCCTCGGTAATGGGATTGATACTGTTGCGTGAGCCCTCAACAATGCGCGCGATCAGTTGCGGCAATGTCATGGTGTCGCGGTAATTCAGCGCCTTCAACAACATTGGCAAATTCACCCCTGACACGCCTTCGATATGCGCGGGTTCCAGCAAGCGGCACAGAGTATTACAAGGTGTTGCGCCGTATACGTCGGCCAGCACCAGCACGCCGTCACCTTGATCGATCTCGTTGAGCCGCGCCTGCAAAACTTTCTGGCGCTCGTCTGGATCCGCATGGCCGACGAAATCCACCGTCGCCAGATTGGACGGACGCGTGCCGAGCACATGCACGGCGCATTCAACCAGACTAGCCGCAAGCGAGCCATGAGCGACAACCAGAATACCTATCATTGCGTGGAATCGGTGGGCTAAAACTGCATTCTAACGAAGCCGGGCTTGCATCGCAGGCGTAACCTGCATTTTTCCGTCCGCATTCACCCACAGCGCATGAGTGATACCGAGCCGCGCGGCATGGCCGGGCAAGTTGTCCGCGCCATCGATGAACAATGGTTTCGACAGCGCATCCGAGCGCGTGCCAGCCTGCGCGCCTTGTACCAAAATGGTCACTGACTGCATTCCCCTTGCGGGCGAACCCGTGCGCGGATCAATCAAATGGCTGTAGCGTTTGCCGCCCGCCTCAAAGTAACGCTGGTAATCGCCCGACGTGCCAATCGCCTCGCCACTTTGCAAATCCAGCGTCGCCAGCGTACCGGGCTTACGCGGATGCTGGATGCCAACGCGCCAGGGTCGGTCACCCCGCTGGCCCAGCGCCATCACGTTGCCGCCAATATTCACCAGCGCATTCTGGATACCGTGGCGCTTCATGATTTCTACCGCCTCGTCCAGCGCACGACCTTTCGCGTAACCCCCCAGATCAAGCTGCACCGCCGGATTGCGACTGCTCACGACATTGCCCTCAATGTACAAATCCGCCATGCGTGGCCGTTTGCTGACCCAGCCGGCTACCATCTCCGCATCCGGCACGCGCGACTGCGGCGCGTCCGCATGGAAGCCCCACAGCGCAATTAACCCGCCAATAGACGGATTAAACAGATCACCAGACTGCGCCGATAGCGTTTGCGCCTCACGCAGCATCGCGGCGAGATCAGGCGACACCGTCGCGCGCTCGCCATTCGCCAGCGCCGCGTTCAGATGCGAAAGCTCACTCGGCTGCCAGGCATGCAGCGTGCGATGCAAATAATCGAACCGCGCCAGCACCGCAGCCGTGGCCTGCTTGGCCTGCGCTTCCGGCGCACCGTAGACGCTGACTTCGACCAGCGTGCCAAACACATAAGATTGTTGCTGAACCAGCGGCGGCGGACTGCACGCGGCGAGCAGCGGCAGAAACAAAATCCATCCCCACCCACCTGAGATTGCCGTAGGGCGGATGAGGCCGCAGGCCGCTATCCGCCGGATGATTTCCCGAAACAAATTTTCAGCCCCGCCCAAGTGCGGCGACAAATTCCCCGCCCACGTCGAATCCCGTCTGCACCGCAATTTCCTGAAACCCGGTTGGGCTGGTGACGTTGATTTCGGTGAGGCAATCGCCGATCACGTCGAGGCCCGCCAGAAAAATGCCCTGTGCTTTTGCCCACGGTGCGACGGCGTCGGCAATTTCGCGGTCGCGCGCGCTCAAGGGCTGGGCGCGGGCGGAGCCGCCTGCGGCAAGGTTGCCGCGCGTCTCGCCCGGCTTGGGGATACGGGCGAGCGCCCAGGGGACGACTTCGCCGTTGATGAGCAAGATGCGCTTGTCACCGTCCGCGATCGCGGGCAAGTAGCGTTGCGCCATGATGGCGCGGCGGCCTTGATGCGTCAGGGTTTCGAGAATGGCGTTGCGGTTGGGGTCGGCCAGCGTGAGGCGGAAGACGCCGCTGCCACCCATCTCGGTGAGCGGTTTGACGATGATGTCGCTGTGCGTCGTGAGGAATTCGCCAATCTGCGTAGCGTCAGCCGCCACCAGCGTCGGCGCGATGAACTGCGGAAAATTCAGAATGGCGAGTTTTTCGTTGAAGTCGCGCAGCGCCGAAGGCTTGTTGAGAATCCGCGCGCCATTGGATTCGGCGATGCCCAACACCTGCGTGGCAAGCAGGTAATCGGTATCGACCGGCGGATCGGTGCGCATGACGACGGCGTCGAAATCGCTGAGCGCGTGGACGATAGTTTCCCGCACACTGAACCAGTCGTCGCTCGCTCGCACGTCGAGCGCGGCGCAGGGCGCGCGGGCAATGCCGTCGGCCACGAACAGCTGGTGCGCCTCGCAGGCAAAAACACCATGGCCGCGCGCGGCGGCGGCGCGCATCATCGCGACGCTGGAGTCCTTGTAGGGCTTGAGTCCAGCGAGCGGATCGACGACGAAGAGCAGTTTCATGCGGCAGCGTTATCCATTTCGTTCAACGCTTCATCCAGCTCGATGCTGGCCGCCAGCATCGCCAGTCGCGCAATCACGCCGTAGGCATAAAAACGGTTCGGCGCGGCGTCGGGGTTGGCGGTGCGGTCGGGGGTGAAGCAGGTGGTGTCGAACGCCAACGGCACAAAATGCATCCCAGGGCTGTTGAGGTTTTCGTCCATGCCGCGCCCGGTGTGTACGCGATAAAAACCGCCGATGACAAAGTGGTCGAGCATGTACACCACCGGCTCGGCGACGGCTTCGTTGATGCTCTCAAATGTGTAGACGCCTTCCTGGATCAGCACTTCGCTGATCTCGACGCCTTCCTTGCCGACCGCCATTTTGTTGCGCTGCTTGCGGTTGAGTTCGCGTACGTCGTCCGGCGATTTCACCGTCATGATGCCCATGCCGTACGTGCCCGCGTCGGCCTTGACGATAACGAAAGGCGGCTGGTCGATGCCGTATTCGGCGTATTTCAGTTTGATCTTGTCGAGCAGTTTTTCCACCTTGCTCGCCAGACAGTCTTCGCCCTGACGCGCGTGAAAATCGATCTTGCCGCAATGATCGAAATACGGATCAATCAACCACGGATCGATGTTCACCAGCCGCGCAAACTCACTGGCGACATGCTGATACGCCCGGAAATGCCGCGACTTGCGACGCGTGGCCCAGCCCGCGTGCAGCGGCGGCATCACCGTCTGCTCGATGTCTTTCAGAATATCCGGCGCACCGGCCGACAAATCGTTGTTGAGCAGCACCGCGCACGGGTCAAAATCGGCCAGCCCGACGCGGTCACCCTTGCGCACCAGCGGCTCCAGCGTGAGCCGCCCGCCACCGGGCAACTCCAGCGTGGTCGGCTCGGTAATCTCGGGGATCAGCGTGCCGATGCGCACCACCAGCCCGGTCTGGCGCAGGATGTGAGCAAGCACCGCTACGTTTTGCAGATAAAACGTATTGCGCGTGTGGTTCTCGGGAATCAGCAACAGCCGCTGCGCGTCGGGGCAGATTTTTTCCACCGCACCCATCGCCGCGTGAATGGAGAGCGACATGAATTCCGGATTGAGATTGTTGAAGCCGCCGGGAAACAGATTGGTGTCCACCGGCGCGAGCTTGAAACCCGCGTTGCGGATATCGACCGAGGTGTAAAACGGCGCGGCCTGCTCCTTCCATTGCTGGCGAAACCAGTGCTCGATCGTCGGCTGCGCGTCGAGCAGTCGCTTCTCCAGTTCAAGCAGGGGGCCGGTGAGTGCGGTAGTGAGGTAGGGGACCATACAATGCGCTTTATTGAAGAGCTTTTATTTTAGGGCATTGCGGATGTTTGACATCGTTTTATACCAGCCCGAAATCCCGCCCAACACCGGCAACCTGATCCGGTTGGCCGCCAACACCGGCTGCCGGTTGCACCTGATCGAACCGCTGGGCTTCGATCTCAGCGACAAACAGGTCGCCCGCGCCGGACTCGATTATCACGATATGGCCTGCGTGCGCATCCACGCTGATTGGCATGCCGCGCACGCCGCCTTGCCTGACCGGCGCTGGTTTGCGCTCACCACCAAAGGCAGCACCTGTCACGCTGACCACGCGTTTCAGCCCGGCGACGTCTTCCTCTTTGGCCCCGAATCGCGCGGTCTGCCGCCTGAGATTCTTGACAGCTTCGAACCCGGCCAGCGCCTGCGCCTACCCATGCTGCCCGGATCGCGCAGCATGAATTTATCCAACGCTGTCAGCGTGATGGTGTTTGAGGCGTGGCGGCAAAACGGGTTTTCGGGTGGGGGGTGAGGAGATGTTGTGTGGCCGAGCAGCCATTGAAGAAATTGTGGGGCGCATCCCGGCAACCTGCGGCCTACAGCCAGGTAACCCGCAGCAGTAGTGCAGCGTTTTCGACTGCGGCGTCTTGCAAGGTGTCACCACTTGACCCAGCGACTACGCCCTTACCCGCAACCGGTGCGAGGTTGTCGAGCTTGAAACGCCCCTTGCCAGCTTGGTCACGGAGAAAGCAGCTTTCGTCGAAATACAGGCGATCTCCGCTGGCATCCATTTCATCAGAGTCGACCGAGTCGTAGCCGATAAGCTTTTTCACATCGTCGAGTCCGGCAATCTCTACCGGTGAAACGGTTTTTTGGTCGGCATCAATCAGATAGGCTTTCATCGTTTTCTCACAAGTAGTATCAAAGTCGTCGCAATCCCGTTTCCATTCGAAGCGGCTGCCATGTTGGGATCACACCACCGCAAACCCCACCAGAGCAATCTCGTCACCGTCTTTGATTTCGGCCGTTTTCTCGACGAACTGTTTGTTGATGGTGATATTCAGTTTAGGGTTGCCGAGCAGCATTTTTTTCCACATCTCGCCGCGCTGCGACAGGGTGAATAGCAACCGCGCCACGTCGGTCACGTCGGGCGGGAGTTCGATTTCTTCTGACGCCATGCCGAGAGAATCAACGAGGTCTCCAAAGAAGAGAATTTTTACCATGGGTGTGGCCTTTATAATTCGCAATTGACCGCCCGATTTTACCCCCGTATGTCTGCCCTGCTTGAACACCTGAATCCGGAACAACGCGCCGCTGTGACGCTGCCGCACGCCTCGGCGCTGATTCTGGCGGGGGCGGGTTCGGGCAAGACGCGCGTGCTGACGACGCGCATGGTGTGGCTGATTCAATCGGGGCAGGTGTCGCCGCTGGGCATTCTCGCGGTGACTTTCACCAACAAGGCGGCGAAGGAAATGATGACGCGCATCTCCGCCATGCTGCCGATCAATACGCGCGGCATGTGGGTGGGCACGTTTCACGGCCTGGCGAACCGGCTGCTGCGCACGCACTGGCGCGAGGCGGGCTTGCCGCAATCGTTCCAGATTCTCGATTCATCCGATCAGTTGTCCGCGATCAAGCGGCTGATGAAGTCGATGAATGTGGATACCGAGAAATTCGAACCGAAGAAGGTGCAGTGGTTCATCAACGGCCACAAAGAGGCTGGCCGCCGCGCAAAAGACGCCGAGGCCTTCGACGAGTATTCGATGCGTCTGGCCGAGCTGTTCGAGGCCTACGACGCGCAATGCCAGCGCGAAGGCGTGGCGGATTTTCCCGAGCTGTTATTGCGTTCCTACGAATTGCTGCATCGCAACGAGCCGCTGCGCGAACATTATCGCGACCGCTTCAAACACATTCTGATCGACGAGTTTCAGGATACGAACACGCTGCAATACCGCTGGCTCAAGCTGTTCGCCAGCCCGCAGGCGGCGCTGTTTGCAGTGGGCGACGACGACCAGTCGATCTACGCGTTTCGCGGTGCCGATACCGCCAACATGGCCGCGTTCGAGCGTGAATTCGCGCACGGCAATGTCATCAAGCTGGAGCAGAACTACCGCAGCCACGGCCACATTCTTACCGCCGCCAACACGCTGATTGCGCAGAACGCGCACCGGCTCGGCAAGAATCTGTGGACGGCGGAAGGCGACGGCGAGCCGATCCGCGTGTTTGATGCCTATTCCGATCAAGACGAGGCGAGCTTCGTGGTGGAAGAAGTGCGCGCGCTCAACCGCGAAGGCGTGAACCTCAACGACATGGCGCTGCTGTACCGTTCCAACGCGCAGTCGCGGGTGCTGGAACACGCGCTGTTTTCCGCCAGCGTGCCGTATCGCGTCTACGGCGGGCTGCGCTTTTTCGAGCGGCAGGAAATCAAGCACGCGCTGGCCTATCTGCGCCTGCTGACCAACCCCGAAGACGACGGCGCGTTTTTGCGGGTGGTGAATTTTCCGACACGCGGCATCGGCGCGCGCACGCTGGAACAACTGGCCGAGACTGCGGCCCGCTCGGGCGCGAGCCTGTGGCAGGCGGCGTGCACGAGCAGCGGCAAAGTCGCAGGCTTCGCCAAGCTGGTTGAAGATATGAAGCAGGTGATGGCTGGCCTGCAATTGCACGAACTGATCGACCATGTCATCGAGGCGAGCGGTCTGGCAGATTTTTACCGCGCCGACAAGGACGGCGCCGACCGGCTGGAAAACCTGAACGAACTCGTCAACGCGGCGGCGCTCTTCGGCGAAGAAGCCGAAGAGAAGACACTGGAATCCTTTCTCGCTCACGCCGCGCTCGAAGCGGGCGAACACCAGGCCGGCGCCGGTCACGACGCTTTGCAACTGATGACCGTGCACGCTGCCAAGGGGCTGGAATTTCACGCCGTGTTCATCACCGGTCTGGAAGAAAGCCTGTTCCCTCACGAGCAAAGCGCGAACGAAGAAAACGGTCTGGAAGAAGAACGCCGCCTGATGTACGTGGCGATCACCCGTGCGCGGCGGCGGCTGTATTTGTCGCACGCGCAATCGCGCATGTTGCACGGGCAGATTCGCTACGGCCTGCCCTCGCGCTTTCTCGACGAGCTACCCGAGCAGGTATTGCTCAACCTCAATCGACGCGCCGAAAGTCCCACGGCAAGCTTCAGCGCCCCCGCCCCCACACACCGCGCGACCAACGACACCGGTTTCAAAATCGGCCAGAGCGTCGCCCACGCCAAATTTGGCAGCGGCATCATCATCGACTATGAAGGACGCGGCAGCGACGCGCGAGTGCAGGTGAAATTTCGCGATGGGGCCAAATGGCTGGCGCTGGCTTATGCCAATTTGTCGGCGGCCTAACTGGCAGAACTCGTTTCGACCCGCTTGCGCCAATAAAATTGGGGGTATATACTCAATGTATATATTTTTAAGGGAGCGGATATGGCGACCACCAAAGTCTTTCAAAGCGGCAACTCTCAGGCCGTGCGCATTCCACGCGAATTCCAGTTCGACGTTGCGGAAGTTGAAATCGAACGACACGGCGATGCCATCGTGTTGCGCCCCCTCGCGCGCAATCTGATGGCGGCTTTCGATGCCCTGGCCGATATGCCGGATGATTTTCTGTCTGAAGGACGCCAGGACACGCCCCCGCAAACCCGGAAAGGTCTGTAATGGCACTTCAGGCGCTGCTCGACACCAATATCTGCATCTATATCGCACGCAATCGCCCACCCGCAGTGGCTGAACGGTTTGCCCGCACCGCGCCCGGCAGCCTCGGTATCTCGCTTATCACCTGGGGAGAACTCAGTTTTGGCGCAGCCAAAAGTAATGACCCCGAACGCGCCCACGCCCGCCTCGCCCGTTTCGTTGGCGATGTCCCCGTACTGACGCCTGATGTGGATACCGGACGGCACTACGGCGAGATTCGCGCGGCGCTGGAACGTGCAGGTACGCCAATCGGCAACAACGATTTGTGGATCGCCGCGCACGCCCGCGCACTCGACGTTGTGCTTGTCAGCAACAACACCCGGGAATTCGAGCGGGTGCCGGGATTGAGGCTGGAAAACTGGACGTGAAAGAGGATAGGAATTTAAGCGCGAACAAAATGTTTCGTAATGTCTTTCGCATCAATTAAATAACCGTGTGTTCGCTGGGTTCGCAACCCTGATCCCTTGAGTATCATGTCGCCTTTCCCCAGCAGAGACTCGGCACCCGTATCATCCAGAATGATTTTCGACTCGGTTGATTTTTGGACACGAAGCGCGATACGAGTGGGGCAGTTACTGCGAAGCAATCCAGAAAATGTGGCGGCCTCAGGACGCTGGGTGGCAAGAATCAGGTGTATGCCTGCGGCGCGCGCTTTCTGCGCCAGGCGCACCAACTTCTCTTCCGCTGCTTTGCCTGGCTTTCCCTGCATCACCAATTCAGCCATTTCATCTACGGCAACGACAATCCAGCCGCCTTCAAAGCCGCGCGCCCGTGCTTCATGCAAGTCCTTTACGCCCATGTCAGCGAACTGTGCATAACGCCTATCCATTTCCTCGATCAACTCATCCAGCAAGTGCGTTGCCGCAGAAACCGAAGTGGCGATATCGGCATACAAAATCCCGCAGTCCTGCCACAGTCTGAACTCGACCTGCTTGGGGTCTATGAGGGCAAGCTGGATTGGCTGCTTGCGCGCTGACAGCAGCAAACTCAGCAACAGCGCATTAACGCATACGCTTTTACCACTGCCCGTCGTTCCACCAATCAATAAATGCGGTGCATCAGCCAGATCAAAAATGACAGGTTCGCCAACGACATCAACACCCGGTGTAACGGGCAAGGCCATACTTGAGTCGGCGAATTTTCGCGCTGCGGACTCGAAGTGCTGAACACCAACAGGCAGCCATTCAGTTGGCTTACGCGGGAGCGCAAGGTAGCAGGTCTGCGGCTCGTCCGCCTGACTCAAAGCGATGTTTCCTTGCTGGATGCCAAGTGAAAACCCAAGATCATCCAGCTTGTTTTCGAGTTGCGAAAAGTCCCCTGTGGCGGGTAGATACAGTCGAAAACGGGTCAGGCGTGGCCCTACCACCGAGTCTCGAACTTCAGCAGTCACGCCAAGGCTTTTCAGCTTTTTGGTTAGGTTGCTGCACTCGACCTCACTCGCAGCACTTGGGGTGATGGCAATGCCTTCGAACTCACCCTCAACCGGTATCGGGGTCTGGTTCTCCGGCAATGCGGCGCGACGTGCCAAACGGTCAATAAATTTCGCCTCATCTTCTTCCACTTCTCGCCAGTCTTTCTCCAATGCGTACACGCCGCGATGCCAATGGTCGCGCACCAGCTGCTGCAAGCCTTCCAACGTAAATTCCGGATGGCCGGATAGGCGTAACTGTTCGCCCAGCAAAGCAATCCACAGATAGCTGGCGTCTGCCTCACCGCCAAAAAGCTGTATGCCTTTTAGCGGCAAGCCTTTGGCATCGGGGGCTTGCGCAGGGGCATCCTCCAGCATCATGGAACGTCCTAATGCGAGGCGAGCGATTTCGTAGTTGGTTTCACATCCCAGCCATTTTTTGATTTCTTTACTGACCAGCTCGGCATCCTTGCTGGTCGAATAACTCGCTGTAATGACTTCGCTGATGGTGCTCATGCCATTTCCCCAAAATAGGCGTTCTCGACCGCCTCGCTTTGGCCGACGCCCTGTCTGATCTGCTTATGACGTAGCAGGTAAGTTTTATTCACCGAGCCGTTCAAGCCAACATAATCCTGAGCGCTGATTTCCTTGTCCTGCGCCAGCAGAATGACCTGACGTTCAGGGTCGGATGTCCAGTAATGCAGCAGATTTTGGCAGTGCGTTTCGGAAAGCCGCGCCAGCGGTGTGTCAATGATCATCGGCACGCGATAGCCCGTGACCTCAGCCAGAGCGCCGACCAGCGCCAAAACGAACAACTGCGATTCACCGGAGGATTTTGGCAGATTGATTTCCGTGCCGTCATGACTGTAGAGCGTGGTACGACCCTCTTTGGAAATGGCAATTCGCTCGACCTGATCCTTGTGATGCAACGCCCGAAAAATCCGCGTCACCGCCTCTGACAACGCTTGTAATTTGAGGTCGAACAGATTCGGCAACAGGCTGTCGATCATTTCCACCACTTTCTCGGCTTCGCGTGCTGCCTGCCGTTCGGGGTGACCTTTCAGTAGTGAACCGCCCCGGGTTTCGTGGAGGCCATTTGGTTTAAGTGCAGGCCGTTGACTCGGCCTGTTCGGCGAGTTGCCTGTAGTAGTTTGCCTCAGCTTCG
>JBEBIA010000017.1:0-50877 GCA_040080645.1 Thiobacillus sp. | reverse complement strand
TTACTGGCGACTGTCCGGGTTCTATTTTTTCTATTTCGCTTTTGTCGGCGCGATGTCGCCGTTCTGGGGTTTGTACCTCAAGTCGCTGGCGTTCAATGCCGTGCAGATCGGCATATTGATGTCGCTGTTGCAGGTGATGCGGATCTTCGCGCCGAATATCTGGGGACACATCGCCGACCGCAGCGGCCGTCGCAGCGCCATTATTAAAATGGCAGCGCTGGGCAGCGTGGTGGCGTTTTTCGGCGTGTTTTTCGGCGACGGCTTCTGGTGGCTGTTTGCGGTGATGGCGCTGCTGAGTTTTTTCTGGAGCGCCTCGTTGCCGCTGGTCGAGGCCATGACGCTGTCGCATCTGGGCGACCGCATCGACGGCTATGGCCGCATCCGTCTGTGGGGGTCGGTCGGCTTCATGCTCATGGTGGTGGGCTTGGGCTACGCCTTCGACTATGTGTCGATTCGCTGGCTGCCATGGGCGGTGCTGGCCGTGATGCTGGGCATCGTCGCGTTTGCGCGGGTGATTCCCGAGTCCGATATCCTGCATCACCCGGGTGACCACACCTCGGTATGGTCGGTGGTCAAACGACCCGAAGTCGCTTCGCTGCTCGCGGCGTGCCTGCTGATGGCGGTGACGCACGGGCCGTATTACACCTTCTATTCAATTTATCTGGTGGATCACGGCTACGACAAATCCACCGTCGGCTGGCTGTGGGCGCTGGGCGTGCTGTGCGAGATCGGGATTTTTCTCATCATCCCGCGCATCTTTGCAGCGGTCACGCCGCGTCGCCTGATTCTGGCGAGCTTCACGCTGGCGACACTGCGCTTTCTCATCATCGCCTGGGGCGTGGAATCCGTCTGGCTGGTATGGGGCGCACAGACGCTGCACGCGTTTACCTTTGGCACCTATCACGCCGCTGCGGTGGCACTGATCCATCAGCATTTTCGGGGTCGCCATCAGGCGCGCGGACAGGCGCTGTACACCAGCTTGTCTTACGGCGTGGGTGGCACTATCGGTGGCTTGGCGGGTGGTGTGACCTGGGAATGGCTGGGGTCAGCCTGGACGTTTACCCTGGCCGCTGCGAGCGCAGCGCTGGCGTGGGTGGTGTATGCGGTGTGGGGAAAGCCCGCTGCCTGATGTCTGGCAAACACAAGTCCAGCTTGTGAGAAACGTGATCGACCGTTAGGGCTGCTTGGCCTGCAAGCGAGCCTGGTCGGCACGATCTCGCCAAGTTTCGAGCAGATTCTCCATTTCAACTTTTTTGATCCCGGTAAACGGCTCGGCCTGCGCGAGCGCGTCCTGACACGTCTTGTCGCGGTATCGGGTCATGGTTTCGCGCGTCAGCTCGTAAAACTGATGATTCTGTTTTCGGCATTCCTGCTGTTCTTGCTTGACACCGGCAAGCTGAGATTCGGTCTGCTTTTTTGCGGACTCCTTCTGTGTCAGCGTCTGCGAAGTCGCTTGCAGCTTCGTCTGCGTCTCCACCAGTTTCGCTTCCATCTCGGCCAGTTTCGTTTTGAGTGCCTGAGCCTCGCCTTGCGCAGCCTTTAGCTCGCGCTCGGCACGGCTGCGCGCCGCCCGTTCGCCCGAGAGCTTGCGTCCAGCCGCTTGAGCCTGCTCGAGATCGCGCTCGATCTTGTCCTTGTCGGCCAGCGCCGTGGCTTTCTCCTGCTCCGCCTGCGCGCGTGCCTGCTCAACCTGCTGCATTTGTTGCTGCACGCGGCGCAACATCTGCTTCTCGCGGCTGTCGTTGGCTGCCCAGGCAGGTGTTGCCATGACTACGACCATGAGTCCGACCGAAAATAATGTGTTCATTGCAAGGTTCCTACAGGCAACTGACCAGGTGCTGCACCCAGTTTCAACAACAGGCGTGCCATATCGTGATCGCCCACCGAAAAAGCCCACCAGAGGGGCGTATGGTTTTTCCGGTCGCCCCAGTCAAGCGGCGCACCGGCGCGCGCCAGCGCCTCGACCGAGGCGTACTGGCCGTTAGCCGCAGCAACAGCCAGAGGGGAGAGTCCTTCGCGATTGAACAGGCGGTAATCGGGCTTGCTGCGAGCCAGCAAATCGATGATCCGAGGATATCCCATCAGCGCGGCAGCGTGCAGGGGGGTATCGCCATCGCTACCCTTGTGTTCGGGGTTGGCACCCGCCCGCAGCAGCAATTCGACCAGTGCCGCATTGCCGTTTTTCGCAGCCCAGCCAAGCGGCGTATAGCCGCGCCCTTTGGTATTCGGCACGGCATCCGCGTCGAGCAGAATCTGGGCAAGCTCCAGATTGTCCTGCCGCGCAGCCTCGACTAAGGGCGTATTCCGCCAGTAGTCGCCGACATTGGGGCTGACACCGGCTTTCAGCAGCGTGCGCACGGCCTCGATATCGCCGCGACGCGAAACTTCCATCAGTCGCGCCTCATCGCCTTGCTGTTCGCGCGGCAGGACCGTATTGCCGTCTTTCGAAATCAGCGCCAGACGCTCGGGCGGCAGGCGCAGCCGCGCTTCACGCGGCGGTCGCGCTGCGGACTCCTGCACCAGCCAGCCCAGCTCATTGTCCTGCAGCGGCTGAGCAACAGCGGCGGTGGGCAATACGCTCAGCAGGAGGAGAATGGCCTTAGAACTTGGCATTGAGATCAAGCTGAAGGACATCGATGGACAGCGGCAAGCCACTGATCTGATCGGATGACATCCAGCGGGCAGACAGCCAGGTGTTTTTGAATAGCGCGTAAGAGCCGCCCACCATGAAGCCCTTGTGGTTAGTGCCGCCCAGATGGAAATCTGAATCGGTGAACGCGTCCAAAACGGCATCGCGTTCGAGATAACGATAACCGACAAAAGCCTGCCATTCGCCATCATCCTGATAGGTGAATTTGGGGTGGCCGATCGTCAGCTTGACCTGATAACCGTCCACCTCGTCGTCGAGGGTTTGCCCGGAACGTTTCAGGATATCGCCGCGATCAAAGCCGAAATTGTGTGCCCAGTCGAAGCTGGCGATGACATGGATGGGATAAAAGTCGGCGAAATCAGCGACCAGGCTCAGGTTTCCGATACGGAAATCAGACGCCAAACCGAACAGGTTGTCGCCCTCGTTGGCAACGTTGTCGTTATCCGCGTCACTGTCAAAAACGAACAGTGAGTTCCCTTTCTGTCGGCTTTGTGGCTGCGTTGCATCTTGAAAGCCCGTCGTTGGAACGGGGTTCAGCGTTGCTGCAATGTTTTCGTACTGGTAATAGGCTGCGCCGAGCTTGAAGCGCATACGTGTACTGGGTACCCATTCCATGCCCGCTTGCGCTGCGAACAGCCATTTGTCGTCGGCACGCGTGCCCGCGTTTTTTTCAATTTCCTGCAACGGAAACACGCCCGCAGTCACAAAGGGTTTAATGGCGCGCTGTGGGTCGAGCGCACCGGGCGCGTAGCTGACTGCGGCACCTTCGAAATTGAGGTCGTCGTCCCACACCAGGTCGGTGGAGAAGAAGGGATTGGGAATACGGCCACCCCACAGCGTCAGGTCGTCCACGGGAGCGAGTTTGAGAAAGGCGCGGTCGAGTACCAGGTTGTATTTATTGCCCGTATTACCCAGGCTCTGATTGGTTGAGACCGGGTCTGAAGTGTTGCCGGTAGTGATGCGCACACCGGCATCGACGCCGCCTGCGACGTTGGCGCTCAGCCCGAGGCGTAAACGCACGCGTTCGCGATGCCGATCTGACAGCGTATTGCTGATGTTCTGGCCAGCCGAGCGGAATACTGCCTCAGACGCATTGCCCTCTGAGAAAAAATCCCCCTGATAACGCAACCGGATATCACCGTCCCACTTCAAGCGATCCAGCCATTCCGGCACGGCATTCACATCGCCCCAGCGCTCCTCCTTGGCTTGTGCCACCACTTCCTGCCGCACCTGCTCGCGGATCTCCCGCTTCACACTTTCGGGCACATAGGTCACACGCACCACGCCTTTTTCAGCGCTTGTTTCGGCGGCTTTTTGCTGGGCGAGTTTGTCGCTTGCCTGCTGTTTCGCTTTTGCGAGCATGGCGTCGGCGGCTTCCTGCTTCAGCACGCCCTGGTCGACCAGCAGCTGGATCAGGTTGAGCGTTGTTTCATGCAGCGTCTCCACACGGGTGCGGTCATCGTCGGCAGCCCCGACATTTCCGGCACACACGGCGGCCACGGCCAGCGCCAACCATTTCTTTCGTATCGTCATCATGTTCTCTCTCAAGCGCGTGAAGTCACGCGGATTTTCACAGGCTGCGGCATATCGCCTGGCGGCCCTTCCCGCAAAGCGCGCATGTCGCGCAAAGCATCCTTCAACACCTCGTCGGCACGGACATCGCCGGTACTGTCCACCAGCGCAGCGCGTGTCACCCTGCCTTCGCCGTCAATCCACACTTTCACGATGACCTTGTAGTTCTTGTCCTTGAGCGCTTTTTCATTGCCGAGCGCCCGCTGAAAAGCCGAATTCACCGCCTCGTTCAACATCGCGTCGTACCAGGCCCAAGGGTTGCCTTTTCCGCCGCCACTGCCCGCCAATGTGGGCACGCCGCGCGTCCCGCCGACGTCGAGTCCGCCTTCGGCTCCGTCGCCGACATTCAGGGGCGCGGGGGCTTCCTGCGCCTGCTGCGGTTCGGGTGTGGGCTCCGGCTCGTCCATCTTCACTTCTTCCTTGATCTCCGGCTCCGGCGGTTTTTCTTCCGGGGGCGGCGGCGGAGGCGGTGGTTTGACCAGGGTGACCTGCTGCACTTTCATTTTCTGCAGCGGCCCCTTGGGCGTCAGCATGTCTTTGAGCCACAGCGCGATCAGCACCGCCGCGACGAGACCCGCGACCACACCGCCCCAGCGTATCCAGGCGGGTTTCTGCTTTTCCTGCTCCATGTCTACTTCGCGGCGGGCTGGGTCACCAGACCCATCTGCGTGATGCCGACCTGTCCCAGCAAATCCATCACCTCCATGACCTTGCCGTACTGCACCACGGTGTCGCCCTTGATCACCACCGGCAGATCAGGCACGGCAGCCTTGGCGGCGGCGAGCTGGGTGCGCAGTTCGTCGAGTGTGACCGGATAGGTATCGAGATAGACCTGCCCGGTGTCGCTGACTGTGATCGCTTTGGTCTTGGGCTTGGCCAGGCTGGGGGTGTCGCTCGCCTTGGGCAGGTTGACCTTGATGCCCTGCACCGAGGCGGTGGTCATGATGATGAAGATGACGAGCAGCACATACGCCAGATCGAGCATTGGCGTGATGTTGATGTCGTCGTAGGGTTTGTCGTCCTCGTGCGCGCTGGCCATGATGGGTTCCTCAGCGCGAGTAGTTCTCGGCGAGCTTGGTCACCAGCTCGTCGTTGAACACGCGCATGTCGGACGTGATGGTCTTGATGCGCGAGTTGAGATAGTTGTAGCCGAACAGCGCCGGGATCGCGACCGCCATGCCGGCGGCAGTTGCCATCAGCGCTGCCGCGATACCCGGCGCGATCGCCGCGACGTTGACGTCGCCCGAGGCGGCGATGACGGCGAAGGTGATCATCACACCCAGCACGGTCCCCAACAGGCCAATGAAAGGCCCGCCGGAAATCGCAATCGTCAGCAGCACCATCAAGCGCGTGAGCAGGCCGGATTCACGCACCAGCCCGGTATCGAGGCTGGCGCGAATTGAATCGAGCGCCTGCGGCGTGAGGTTCTTGTCGCTGTCCTTGAGATGGCTGGCGTCGGTATCCTTGAAGCGGCTCGACAGCTCCTGCGAAGCGATGTGATAAAGACGGTAGAGCGAGGAATGGCGGAAGACATCGGCCAGCTGGCTCGACTTATCGAGCGCGCCCAGGTCAGACGACAATTCGCGGAATTTTTCCAGAAAATCCTGGTTGGCCTTGTCCACCTTGTTGACGTAGAACGTTTTGGCGACCATCACCCACACGGCGATCACCAGCATCACCGCCAGCACGCCGATCGCGACCCAGCCATCCAGCGTGAGCGCCTGGAACAACGTGCCCCAGATGCCGCCTCCCTCGCCGCCTTCACTGGCTTCGTCCTCACCCAGCGTCACCAGCGTGCCGTCCGCCCCCTGCGCTGCCGCCACGGCAACCCAGGCAGCGGAACGCACCACGCCCGCGAGCTGAATTTCGTCAGCCTCGCCGACATAGCCATTGCCAAGGATAAGCGCGCCTGCGGGCAGCGCCGCGCCCGCCGCTTCGCCTGCGGGCTTGCCATCGACGTACAGTCGAAGTGTGCCTCCCTCAACCACAACGGCAACGTGTTGCCATTTGCTGGCCACAAGGGGCACGGCAGCCACCACGCTCGCGTCGCCTGCCTGAATATTGATCACGCCGCCCGATATGACAGCTGTCAGGCCACTCGTCTGCAACAGCGTGCCATCGAGCGCGGCCGGTTTGAGCCACATCGACACACTCCAGCCACCGTTCGCGGTCACGCCGGGTAAGCTCAGGTTTTGTCCCGCAGAAAACTGGACGCCGCCATTCGCAAACGAGGCCGCGACGCGTGTGCCGGAAAAAGCCGTCGCATTGGCAGCCAGCGCACCACTATCCACCGGGTTGCCCGTCGTCTCGTTGAAGTGATAGACCGCCGACGCGGCATCATAGGTGGCCTTGGCATCTGAAGCGGGCGTCGCTTCAGCATTGCCAAAGTAGAGCCATGCCTCGGTCGTCGCGCCAAGCTTGGGCAGCATCACCCACACCAGCGCCAGCTGATTCAGGCCATCCCATTTCTCGATGTGATATTTGAGTTCTGTTTTGTCGTCGCCTGCCACCACGCGCAGATCACTGCCATTTTCATTGGCCGACAGGAAATCGAAATTGCCGGTGTGCAAACGAATCAAAACCGGCGCATCCGCCACCTCGCCCGCCGGGTTGCTCAGGGTGATTTTCTTGCGCGCCGCCCAATCCTCGTTCCACCAGGCATGGCTGGACAATGAAAACAGGGATATCAGTAGCGTGAATGCAAGGGTCAACGCGCGCATGAGATCTGAACCGCAGCTTGAACAAGCGGCGAATTATCCGGTTGGATCGTGACAAAGCATGGCGGCTGATATAGGCCGTTCGGGCCATATTGGATCGGCATGGCTGTTGGCCACTGAAAAAAAACGAGCCCACAAGGGGCTCGCAAGAATGATTAGCCTGGCGGCTAATCGCCGGAGGAGGCTGCCCATGGAGGACATCTCAGGGAGATGTTAAAAAAACTGCATGACAGTCATGGTATGTCGTGCCTGCTAAAACATGAGCCAATCAGCTCATTTTTTGATGGTTCGTGGTTTTCTATCCAAATTGCTGTGGCGTCACACTACAGATATTGACCCGAAAAAAAGCCCGCCGGACGGCGGGCATAAGCAATGCGCGTGAACGCATGCGAAAAATCGAGGCTGGCATGACTGCCCGGCGCGCTCACGTTTGAGTGGTGCCTTATGTGCCGACTAACTTTCCGGTGATGGCCGGATTTTATGACTCAATGATGGATTCAGCACGTGTCTGCATCGTTCGCCGCCGCATGACTGATCCTGCTACCAGCCCCAAACCTGCCAGCAGCATGGCGTAGGTTTGTGCCTCCGGAACCGGCGTGATGGCCAATGTGCCCACACTCAAACCTACATATTTCTTTTCGATGAAGGCGAATGAGTCTGCCGAAAATGATTTGGCGATCAGCAGATTCTGCACGGTGACATTCGCGGCTACTGCATCCAGTGAAGCCAGATTCAATGCTGCGGAAGCTGTCCAGTTGTGGGTCGGCAGGCCGACTGTTGTTACAGGTGCAAGCGTGCTGATACCGGCGGTCAGATCGACATTGGGATTCGCAAGGTCAAACGCCCGAATCTGTCCGGTGACATCAACCGAGCTGGCTGCGCCAAACAGCAGATAATCGCCACGTTCAAGCAGGTTGAGTGTGTTTAATCCATGCCCGGAATGCGCCGTAACTTTGATGTTCATGGTTTCTTTTGCAAGATCAAACGCAAGCCCATTGAATGCTTGGGCTTCGAACGCCACCGGGGTAAAAAACAGGGTGTTGCCCGACACACCGGGACTGCCGAATTGCCCCAGCAGGCTGCTGTCGAAAGTGAAATCGACCGTGTTGCCCACTAGGGTGACCGGAGCGGCCAGGGTGCCGAAGGAAATAGCTTGACCCAGCAATAATATGCCGATGGCCAGTTGATTCACGCGCTTCATATTGAACTCCTTTGTTGTGATCGAAAGTAGATGGCCAAGCTCCGCCCTCCCGCAGTGATCGGGTCAAACAGGCAAAACGACACAAAGCTTGTGGCCAAGCTGGCAAACAAGGCTCACGGCACGCCAACAAGGAAGTCAAAATCGCACCGCCGAGTGGCGTGCGCATGAGATACCACCCCAACCGATGGATGGCTGAAAACAGGCGAAGCTGATGCTCGCCATGGTGTCGTGGAATGACACCGACTGCTTTTCACGCGCACTACTTGTTACTGTTATGAACTGCTTGTTTTTTACTGCTTACGATCAGTCATTCAAGGTCTATGCCCTGTTTTGACTGATAGCAGGAAGTATGCGGGCTGAATATTGCAGACGTTATCGAACCAGTGCACCGAATGATGAGCCGATAGGGCTATTTATCGTGACAGGCGAGTGAATTTGCGGGGGATACCAGGGGAGGGCGCTCGTACACATCACCCCCGCAGCGCGCTTTACAAAGGTGTTTATCCTGCCTTTGCCTTCTTGCGAATTTCAGCCATTTTTTCGCGCCACTCGGCCAAGGCGAGGGCTTCAATCTCCAGCTGGATGGCCAGCACCTCGAGTTCACTCATTTTTTTGTCTTCCAGTCTGCGCGTCAATTTCCCGCGCATCCGGGAGAGCAGTCGTTCGGCCTCAGCCTTGGAGAGATTTTTTGCTTTGTCGAGAAACGCTTGCGAAGGTTTATCTTTCATGAGGAGCGAGCCTTTTGCTTCAGCGATAAAAGAAGGTTGGATGCTAGCGCTCAATCGCATTTTTTCGCTACCTTGCCATGAACGAAATAGCCACTTTTTTTTAAAACAGCTATTCGGCGCTGCTTTTGTGTTTCAGCTAGCCGCTTTAGACGTCCTGGCAAATTGAGTTTCGCGTCCCGCCGGATATAAATGTGACACGAACTGCTCGGTCGCTGCGCGCCATGAAAACTTCTCGGCGTGTGCCCGTGCGCTGCCGCGATCAATGTCTAAAGCCGCCATGCAGGCCACGCGCAAATCTTCATGCAGCGCGCCCGCAGGCGAGTCGCCCAACACGTCAATCGGTCCCGTCACGGGATAGGCCGCGACCGGCAGGCCGCAGGCCATGGCTTCCAGCAGCACCAGGCCGAAGGTGTCGGTTTTGCTCGGAAACACAAACACATCGGCAGCGGCATACACCTCAGCCAGCTCCGGCTGTTTCATCACACCCAGATAATGGGCTTCAGGGTAGCGCGCTCGCAGACCGGCCAGCGCCGGGCCATCACCGACGACCCACTTCGAGCCCGGCAAATCGAGTTGCAGGAAGGCCTCGATGTTTTTCTCAACCGCGACGCGCCCGACGTACAGAAAAATCGGATGCGCGCTGTCGAGGCGGTGCGAATCTTGTACCCGGAACACGTCCAGATCCACGCCGCGCGACCACAGCACGACATTATCGAAGCCGAATGCTTCGAGATCGGATTTGACCGCCGGCGTGGGCGCCATCACGGCGTGCGCCGGACCGTGAAACCAGCGCAGGAAACGATACGTCCAGGCCAGCGGCATGCCGATACGCGCCTGCACATATTCCGGAAACCGGGTGTGATAAGCCGTGGTAAACGGCAAGTTGTGCTTCAGTGCATAGCGACGCGCGGCAATCCCAAGCGGCCCTTCGGTGGCGATGTGCAGGGCATGGGGGGCGAAGTCGCGGATGCGCTGATGGGTGGCGCTGCCTGCCAGCATCGACAGCCGGATGTCGGGATAGGTCGGGCACGGCAGGGTGCGGAATTCGAGCGGCGTAATCATGTCCACCTCGTGCCCCATCGCTTCCATTTCGCGGCGCGTAGTGGTGAGTGTGCGCACCACCCCGTTGACTTGCGGCGACCAGGCATCGGTCACGATCATCACTTTCATGGCATCTCCGTAGCGGTTGTTTTAGCGTAATTGGCAGACGCATCGTCGAGGCAATGCGTCCAGTGAATGATTTCGAGGCTGCCGTCGGCGTTTTCTGCCAGCGCGGTCAGGCTTTCCACCCAGTCGCCGTCGTTGCAATAGATCAGGCCATCGACATCGCGGATTTCCGCCTTGTGGATATGGCCGCAGATCACGCCGTCGCAGCCCCGGCGACGCGCCTCGTCGGCCATCACCTTCTCGAATGCGGTAATGAAACTGACTGCATTCTTGACCTTGTGCTTGATGTATTGCGAGAGCGACCAGTAGGGATAACCGAGCCGCGTGCGCATGCCGTTGAACCACCGGTTCAGGGCAAGAATCAGCGTGTAGCCGCTATCGCCCAGATAGGCCAGCCAGCGCGCGTGCTGCATCACGCCGTCAAAAAGATCGCCGTGCGTGACCAGAAACCGGCGGCCATCGGCCGTCACATGAATCACTTCGTCGGCCACGGTAATGTCGCCAAACGCCAGACCCATGAACTGCCGCGCCATCGAATCGTGATTGCCCGGCACGTAAATCACGCGCGTGCCCTTGCGCGCGCGGCGCAGGAGCTTTTGCACCACATCGTTATGCGCCTGTGGCCAGTACCAGCCCTTGCGGAGCTGCCAGCCGTCAATGATGTCGCCCACCAAGTAGAGCGTGTCGGATTCGTTGTGCCTGAGAAAATCGAGCAGATACTTCGCCTGGCATCCGGCGGTACCCAGGTGAATATCGGAAATCCAGAGCGTGCGGTAATGGCGCGAATGTACGGAAGAAGCCGATGCCCCATGATCCGAAGCGCCCGGCGTATCGATCCCGATGTCAGTGGGTAGGGAATAGGCTGCTGGAGAGGCGCGGAGCAGCTCGGTTGCGCGATGCTTCATACCGCCATCAAGCCACGTTTGCATGACAGCAATATCGCATTTTGATGAAGCTATTTTGACGCGTGCAGCCTTGATTGGGAGGGCCCCCCCCCAATCAATGTGTCAAACCAGCGAAAAGATCTGCACAAACGCCACCCTCTTTGCGAGGGGGCTGCTTAGACGAGGCTGGAACGGCGACGCGACACCATGAAGCCGACCAGGCCCAGGCCTGCGAGCATAATGGCGTAGGTTTCGGCTTCGGGTACGGGTAAAGCCTGGAGCACACCACCGTAGCTGCCGCCCAGCGTGCCGGTGACGTTGCCGGAAACGACGAACGTGTAGTCCATCGCGGCAGGCAAGTTGGCAAAAATTGACATGGTGTAGTCGGTCAGCGAAGTCTGAATATCGCTGACGATGGTGGCACCTAGGTTGTCCTTGAATGCCACACCGAAATTCTCGATGGCAAATTCCTGGCCTGAGAACTGCGGAATATCGAGATTGATCGTGACAGCGGTGCCGACAGCAACGGACACTGGCATGATGTCGAACGTGTACACATCGTTGATAGTGGCGCCTGCGGCAAACGAGTTGCTGATGCCGACGGTTTGACCGGACAAATTGCCGAGATCGCTCGGACCGATAGCGATGGCGGAACCCATCGTGCCAGCCAGCGCGAGCGCCAGCAGGGCTTGAACAAGTTTCATGAAATTCTCCAAAATAAAGTGAACGGGCAGATCAATCCAAGCGCGTTGTGGCTGGCTTGCGGTCGTTCACATGTACAACGCTTCTCCCAAAGCCACGCGGTCACTGATTTGACTGAACCCGTCTTGCGACGAATCCGGTATTCCCAGCACGGTCAGAGTGTTGCGCAACGATGTTGCAATAAGGGGTGTGTGCGACGCGCTGAACTGACACGTTCGGGCCATGCGGCGGTAGCAGGCGCATTCGGGCCATGAAAAAGGCGCTGGCTGTCATACGCTGCTCACGTTGGCGCGCGACGATACGCTCAATCGCCTGAGGGGGACGCCATGAATACGCGCGAAACGGAATTGGATCATCAAGCTGATTTGCTGGCCGAAGCAGCGCTGCATGAACTCGGCAACACGCCGCTCGATGAGCCGGACGAATACGCCGAGCAATGCGATGACGCGGATTGCTATCCGTGGCTGGGAGCGCTGGTCTGCGCGCACCCGCACGCCTACCCATTGGCTTCGATTATGCGCGACACCTCTTGCCTGGATCCCGATATTTACGGCTGATCGCATCCGTTTACTCCCGCTCGTCCGCGCTGTCGGATTTTTTTACGGCATCACCCTTCGTGGCCTGCATCGCCAGCGGTCAGGGCGATGAAACCACTTATATATCATTGCCTTGTCGCCATCATCGCGACAGCAGGGGCGTATCTTGCTTGCGCATCAAGTCGCTGCTTGTACCCAATGGCAGCGCAAAAAAGACCCGCCATCAGGCGGGCCAAGGATGCGCGTGAACGCATTCGTTAGCGTATCCCGGCGCATGATTTGCCGGGATACCGCATTTGATTTTTGGCCTGTCAGGCCATTTTTTTGATTTTTTAAGACGAGCCATGAGCTTTTTGCGCTAACCGTAGAGTCTCTGCTAATTGCAGAGTGTCTTGCTCAAAGTTTCGGCTCAATGATGGGCAGCCGGGAGTTTCTTTGCTCCATTGTGAGGCGCGTCAGGTGGACAAGCCAGATGCTGACGCTGTCGTTGAGAAATGCGATATCGGAACCTCATGTCGCGGCCATACGGTGACCGGCTTGCGCCGACAACCCTGAAAACAAAACTCAGTGCACACCAAAGGCGGGCGATTGAACGCGTCGCCGATCAGCGTGTACTGAAACGTCGCGGGACGAATGTCCTGCGACACAAATGCGGACAAGGTATGGGAGATACACTGTCCAGGCACCGTGTTACCGGCACCCACTGCTATTCACGCGCACTGCTTGCTACTTTATTTTGTGCAGTCCGGAGTCTGGATGCCGACTCTATCGCCCGGCTTGCCCCGCTCCGCTGCTGATCAACCACTTATTGTTTGCCTTGCGGCCAGTTTCAGCCCTGCCAGTTTCCGTATAAGAAAACTCGGCTCTTGCGCACGCCAAAACGGGGTCTGCAATAAACAATACTGCGCAACACCGTCAAGGCGTGCACATGAGATACCGTCTGAATACTCTGACGGCCACAGGACAGACACACTCCGGGAGAGAGTGTGTCCGGACATCGAAACCACACGTCCACTGCTATTCACGCGCACTGCTTGCTACTTTATTTTGTACTGCTGGTGTTCTATCGTGACGCCCCGAGTCTATTGCCCGGATGCTTCTCGACAGGGGGGAATCCTACAGGCTGAATATTTCAGAACGTCATGTCGGCATGACGTTTCGCATGAGCTTTTCGGCTCAATTGACGCACGGACATCTGAACCTCATGGCGTTCCCCGTAACGGCTCTTGCGGATTGTAGTCAGCGTCATTCGGGTGTCACATTGCAATGCCTGGTTAATTATTTATACTGAATATCCCATTTAAACGAAAAGGAAGCTGCCGTGAGCAACAACACCCGTAAGCCAGCCAAAACCGTCGCTGCAGCGACATCCAGATCAGGTTCGACACCGGCAACCCGAGTCGCTGCCGCCAAGCCCGCTCCAGGCAAAGCAGCAGTTAAACGTCCCGTCACACGTGCCGCCAAACCTGCGGCGCTCGCGGTCAGAAAAAAAGCCCCGGCAACCCGCGTGGCGGCGACTGCAAAACCAGCCGTGCGCAAAGCAGTGGTTCGCACACCGGTATCTGCGGTGGCCAAGCCCACACTAGCCAAGCGGCCTGTGGACAAAGTCGCGCCTGCGAAAAAATCCGTTAAACCGGTTAAAGCTAAAAAGGTCAAACTGGTACGCGACAGCTTCACCATGCCTGAGACCGAATATGCCGTGATTGCCGACCTCAAGGCGCGTTGCCTGGCGGCGGGCGTCTCCGCGAAAAAAAGCGAGGTATTGCGCGCTGCTGTGGCCGGTTTGGCGAAACTTGGCGATGCCGCGCTGCTGGCGGCGATCCGCAAGCTTGATGTCATCAAGACAGGTCGTCCTGCCAAGCAGGCCAAGTGATCCTGCCATCACCCATTTGGCGAAAGCGATACCAGGAAAACAGGTTCGACAGGGCTGGACGAGGGGAGTGAAGGCGGGTTGTGGCGGCGGTAACGCGATGGAGGCAGTCTTCCTTCCTGTGTGTTGCCCAGGCTCCAACCTGCCAATCAAAACGGGCGACCCAAAGGTCGCCCGTTTTGATTGCTACGTACCCTACTACTTAGTTGACTGACTTGCGACGCTTCGCCATAAAGCCGACCATGCCCAATCCCGCCAGCAGCATGGCGTATGTTTCCGGTTCCGGCACGGCAGCCAGCTGATACACCGAGGTGCTGGACAAGGTGGCACCGGAACCTTCGTTGGCGATGGCCAGATAATTCACACCACCGATGCTGAAGCCCTTGAGCCCTTCGGGCGCGCGGTCGCCGTCGGTGACGATCATGTCGATGAAGCTGGCATTGGCGGGATCGGTAATGTCGTACACCGCGATCGCGGCCTTGAGCGTACGCTCCAGGCCGATGAAGGCAAACGTGCGACCGCCAATTTCCATCAGCTCGACGCCTTCCGGCTCGACGCCCTTGTCGCGGCTGCGGCCGTCGTCGTAGATGCCGCGCAGGGCGGCTTCCTTGTCGAGCGTGTCGCCGCTGTCGAACACCAGATTGCCGTCCACATCACGGATGCTGAACGAGCGCGCGCCAGCGGTATAGAGCTCGCCCGCCACGGTTGAAGAATCCGTGTTCGACACGCGCAGGTTGTTGAGCGGCGACGCAGCGCCGTAGCTGCTGGCGGCCGAACGATCCGCGTCGTCCTCGCGGAAATCGCCCTCGTTCGCCATCACCACATAGGTCACGCCGTTCTTGTCGAAAGCGGCCATGCCATCGGGCATGTACAGCCCTTTGACATTAGGCGAAATAAAGGCAGTCGTGCCGTTGTTGAGCGGATCGATCTGGTTGCCCGGCTGGCTGAAATCCTTGGCACCCAGACCGACCACTTTTTCAAACGTGTTGGTGGACAGGTTCAGCACCGCCATGCCGTTGGCTTCCTGCAGCGAGACGAAAGCACGGCTGCCGTCGGCGTTCACCGTGATGTACTCTGGCTCGAAATCCATGCCGGTGTTGAGGCGCAGGTTGCTGCCGGTCTGGGTCACGCCGGCAAAGGTGGCGGTGGCCGCGACTGTGCGCGTGCCCATGTCGATGATGCTGACGCTACCGACCGGATCGTTTACTGCGGGATTGTAGCTGCGCGTGCCGGTAGCCGAGGTGGACGCCAGCGTGCCGTAGGTTGTGGGCGTGGCCTCGTTTGCCACCAGCAGTTTGCTACCGTCCGGCGTGAAGGTCAGCATGTCGGGCAGGGCACCGACCGTGATTGCTGCGCCATTCTGGGTGCGGCTCAGTGTGTCGAAAAACACCACCTGGCCGGGGTCGGTGCGCACGGTCGACTCCATCGCAAATGCGGCCATGCCGTTGTGAATCGCCACACTGTTGATCGAGCCGAACGCCGTCGTATCGATGTGCTGCACTAGGCTGCCGCTCAGCGCATTCAGCACGTCCACGCCATTCACGCCGGCAACCCATACTGTGTTGGTGGCTGCATCGAAGGCCGGAATCTCGGACAGAAAGCCTGCGGTGGCGCTATTGGCAGTCCACAATTTGCTGAACGTGAGCGGCGACGCGGCCTGTGCGTTAGCCGCCAGCGTCAGCCCGGCCAGCAGAATGGATAGAGGTTTGAGTCGCATGATGTCTCCGTAGGTATCGAGGTTACGTTCGCGGCTGGCGCGAAACTCCATGACCATAGCAACTCAAGATTAAGTTTTGGGTGCATTTCACCCCGCTTGTTATGAGCCATTCGGCTCATAACAAGCGGAGGTCAGCATTACTCCCCGTGGCCGATCACCTCCGCCGAAATGAAAGTCGGCTTGAACGCGTTCTTCAGGTTTTCCGCCAGCCGCGCTGCTTCAGAGAGGTTTTGTGCCAGCGCCGCCGTCGTCGAAGAGACATCGCCGCCCGCGTTGCTGGCACCGCTGGATGCCGCCGACACCGCGCTGGTATCGGCCACCGGCGTGCCGCTGGAATTACCCGACACCGAAATGTTGTCGGCTCCCAGCACCACCGCTGCGGCGATGTTGAGGTTGCCCGCGCGAATACCGGCATCGCCAGCGTTGACCGTGCCTTTGGGCGCGATGAGATCGACCACGCATCGGGTCGTACCGCAGGCTGGGCCGCCTGCGGGTTCCAGCGCGCCGATGCCGCTGCCCGACACCGCGCCTTGCAGCCTGAGCGTGGCCAGTCCGGTTACAGGGTCGAACTCGATAACGGGCGGCGGCACGGTGGATGCGCTCTTCTTGCCCTTGCCGGCATCAATATCGCCCTCGCTCGACCACAGCAGCACGTCGCCTCCGCCCACGGTAAGGATCCGCGACTGGTTCACGAGTACATCGTTCCGCACGAAGCCCTGGACGTCGCCCTTATCGGCGACGACGATGCCCAATACATCCGGACGTGCCCCGAGCAGCCCTCTTTCGACCAGTTCCTTGGGCGTGTTGGCCAGACCGACGATCACGTCGCCGCCGGGTGCCATGAATTCGATCGATCCGCCTTGCTCGGTCTTGATGCGGCTGGCAAAGAGATCAATGTTGCCCTTGTAATGTTTGAAGCTACCATCGGCGTTCTTTTCCTCGATGCCCGGGAACACAGTTTCCAGGGCGGCATAGCCACGCGTGTAATCCGCCGCGTAAGCGCTGCTCTGGGTCAGCGAATCCCGTCCCGTAATCTTCAGGGCGGTATACAGCATATTGACGACACGCGCCTTCTGCGTTTCTTCATCCATGCCATCGATCACCTGCACCGCAGTCAGCGCATTGGCGGGCGTGAGCGAATCGTCCCCGGTAAGCCAGCGTGCCAGCCAGAGACTCGTATCGTCCGCAGGGTTCGATTCGAGTTTCTTGATTAGCCGGTCGGTCGTGCCCTGATAATCCACGCCAGCCGCCCCTGCGCCCGCTATCAGCCGCAGGTCGGCACCGCCTTTCGGCAAGGCAGCGTTATCCAGCTTGCCGCGACTGACGATGCCGCCGGATGTCCCCAGATCGATATCCTCGCCCGCCGTGATTTCCAGTCGCCCCGGGCCGCCGATACGAATCTGCGCGTTGTCGCGGCGATCCGAAGTCGAGCTGAAGCGGAGGCTTTTCCCGGCTTCGACACGGCTGACGTCGGCTGAGTCCAGATGCTGAATATGCAAGGTGAGGTCGCGCACATTCCCGCCGGCTTCGAGTGCAAGCCGTTTGGGCAAGTTGAGCACCGCCGGGTTTACGTCGTTGATACCCGACACGTCGCCCTCCACGGCGTAGACGCGAACCGGAATATCGTCTCCAGCATGGAGCGGTGTCGTCGCGTGCGCATTGGGCGTTCCCGCAGGATTGAGCGGATTGACGATGAGGTTCGGAATGCCCGAACTCGTTCCCAGAGCGTCGAGTTTGCTGAAGACTACCGATGGCTTGTCCGCACTGGGCACCAGAGCCGGATCCATGTCGCTGAGCGTCAGGCTGTTGTTGAACCGGATAGCCCCAGATGCCAGCAGATCGATCGTTCCGGTCGCACTCGGCATCATGGTCAGGAAGGAGGAGTTTGCCTTGCCAGCCTGGCCTACTTCGATATCGCCCTGGAAACTGGTCATCGCCAGCGACGACGGCAGGAGGTACTGCTTCAGGATGCTGTCTTTCCAGACCGGGTTGATGCTGTCGAAACGCCCCTGATCCTGATGGATCGAGGTGTTCCCCGACAGGCTGCTGAGTGCGATCGCGCTCGCGTCGCCATACGTTGTATACAGGCTGCGGGCAGGCGGGAGCGTCACCCCCAATGTGACCAGATTGCCCGCTGCCTGCGGCAGCATCTGGGGCGTAACCGCGTTACCCACCTCGACATCGCCGAAAGCGCGCACATCGGCGCGCGCCGCGCCCAGCGCGATCACCGGTTTCGCACCGCCGCTCGCTGCGCCGAAGCGCCCGCCTGCGCGCACCAACATCTCGCCGCGACCGGCGTAGTAAGCTCCGCCGAGCACATCGCTGCCCGCCTCGACACGAACTGTGCCACCTCCCGTGGTATGGGAAACGGCGGTAGCAGGCGAGTCGCCCGCAGTGCGGGTCTGGGTAGGCGAGCTGGCCGAGAGATTTTCGATTTTGCCGCCAGCGGCAAGCGTCACGTTACCGCCACCCAGTGCGCCAACGCCCTGCTGGAACTGGTCGAAGCGCACCCACCAGGCCGGTTGCTTGTCATACTGCCCCGTCGCCGAATTAATTGCTCCCTGGCGATAGAGCCATTGCGAGAAAAGCTGGGGGGATGCCGTACCCACGATATCGCCCCGGGCACGCAGGGCAACCTCCCCACCGTCCTGGGTGAAACTGGCGCGGAGCGGTATGGCCGGCGTCGTAAAGCCCGCAACGGGATCGGCGGCGCGACCTGCCGTGTAGATGACCGACTTGCCGTCCTTGAATTCGATGTTTCCGCCCGCAGCAACCCGGATATCGCCGGTGCCGGTGCGAACCAGCTTGCCTGCCGCAAGCTCGACGTCGCCTTGACCCGCAGCCGCACGCGCGGTGGACATGGGGTCGGTCGCCAGCGAATCAGCACCCGCTACAAGCCGGTAGCTCCACGAGTTTTTGTCGGCCAACAAGCTTGCCGGCGCTGGGCTGGTTGCGCTGCACGTCGCCGTGGTGCAGGGCGTGGCATGGCTGAACCCATCCGAGAGATTGGCGTTGAGTTTCAGGTCACCCGCAGCACGCAGGGTCAGCACGCCTGCCTCGCCGTTGTTGCGCAGATCTTTGAGGTTCCAGTCTGCCGCGAGCGTCAGGTCGCCCGGTGAACGCACTTCGACGCCCGACAGAATATGAAGGTCGGATCGTCCGAGGCGATTCCTGATTGCCGCGAAATGATCGACATCGTTATTACTGTCATCCTTGTGGCTCGCGAAGGCAGCGTCATTTTTCGTGATCGTTTCCAGCGTAAGCGTCGTCCCGCTGCTCGTTCCGGTTGCGTTCAAGGTCGAAATGCCTTCGTACACTTTCACCGCTTCGACGGAAACCGAACGTGCGCCATTAATCCTGCTGGTGCTGGCGAGCTTCACCTTGACATCATCGTCGCGGTCGATGCCATCGTTAGGCTGGCTGTCGGTACGTAGCGCACGTAACAGCACCGTGCCGCCCTGTCCGCCCGCGCCGCCCGACACGTAGATCCCCTTGTCGGGATCGCTTGCCGCCAGATTGATCTCACCGTCGCGCGTGCCGATCAAGACGTCGCCGCCGTCTTCATTTGCACCGCTGGAAGTGGCGGCCAGTTTGGCTTTGGAGGTCACGTTTACGTCGCCCTTCGCCCAGAGTTCGATGCGCCCGGCGTCCGTGCCTGAGGCGTCGAGCGTACCGGCTACGTCGAGCGTGCCGCCGTCCGCCGCGATGCGGAGGGTCTGCGCGCGCACACTGTCGGTAGAAGCAATGGACACGTTGCCCGTGCGCACGCGCAAATCCCGCACGCCGTCGAAACCACCGCTGTTGAGTACAGTGTTGAGGTCGGAGAATCCGGTCAGCGATCCGACGTCAATCAATGCGCGCGCGCCTTCGCCACGCGCTTGATTACTGTCTTCCGGCGCGAGGCCGCGGACGCTGCCGTCTGCGATCAGGGTGCCGTTGACCGCCTTCACGATCAGCGTACCGGCGTCGCCACCCGGTGCAGCGGAGACATCCACCACCGACCCCTGGCCGAATTCAACGTTATCGGTGTCGCTGACGAATTCAGCCGTGCCGCCCCAACTAGGCTTCTCGACGTCGAAGAACTTGACGGCACGACCCGCCACATCGACACCGGCATTCGCACCCAGCTTCACGTCGCCGTTGGTTGCCGCAAGCTTGAAGTGACCGGAGGGCAATTCAGCGCGACTGTCGAAGCCCACCGCACTACCCCGCATCGCCCATTTCGCGCCCAGCGCCGTCACCGGCGCGAGCACGCGGTCGGCGGTATGTTGCGCCACCGTCAGCGCGGCGGTGGAATTCAGGCTTTGATCGGCACTGCGCGCGCCACTGATGCGCGCGACATTCAGCGTCAGCGGTGCATTCACGTCGAGCTTGCCGGTTCCGGCTGCGGCGACGAGTTCGTTCGCCGTCACAGTTACCCCGCCGCCAAAGCCCTGGATCGCCTTGGTGCCCTGCCCGAGGGTCAGCGTATCGGCGGTCACCGCAAGATTGCCGCTGCCGAGTGCACCGCCTGCGGTAAACGTCGCGGCGTTGTTCGGGTTGGTCAGGGTGAGGTTTTTGGCGTTGAGTTGAGCCGTCTTGCTGGCGTTGTCGATGCCTGCGAGCCCCGCGCCCTGAAGCGTCAGATTCTGCAACAGCGGTTTGCCGTTGCCATCCAGCTTGCCGACCTTGACGTCGCCATACAGATCGAAGGTGGAATAACTGATCAGCGACAGCCCTGCGAGGTCGAGGGTGTCCAGCTCAGCTTGAGAATACGTCAGGCCTTCGCTACCCGCAGGCGCAGCGCCGAAGCTGATGCGGGTCGCGCCGACCGCGAAATTACCAGCGACGATGGCACCATTTCGGGTAAACACGGTGCTGCCCTTGAAATCGTTGGTGCGCGTGGCGTCGAGCGTAATCGAGTCTGCCGCTGCGATGCGGCTGCCTGCTTCGCCGATCAGCGTGCCCTTGCTGTTAGACGGGCTGCCGGTGCGCGCAAACGTCGCGCTCGTCGAGGCCGCACGCACGAACGCACCGCTGCCGGTCGTTTCGTAGTGCCCCGCATCGCCGCTCGCGCCCTGCGCATCAATAGCGCTCCTAGCTTTGAGCGTGAGTGTGTCGCTGGCAGCCAGCATCACTTCGCTGCCTTTGAGTGCGGTCGCCGCGTCGTTGGCGAGCGTCACCGAGGCCGCGCCGACAGCGAGGGTCGTGGTATCGCCGCTGCGGCTGCGGCTGCGGCTGCCGCCGATCAGCAGGCTGTCTGCACCCAGCGCGTTGAGGCGTGCGGCGTCGAGCACCACGGCATCGGAGTCGATCCCGGCAGGCGTGCCGGTGGTCACGGCGAGTTTCAGCGCACTGATATCAACTTGCGCGCCGCGTCCGCCTGCCGCAGCGGCCAGGTTGTAAGTGGCATCGAGTTTGAGTGCATTTACACCGCTGCCACTGGTGCTTACCGACAGCAGCCCGGCATCCTGCGGACGATTGCGGCTATCGGCAAAGAACTGCGACGCGCGGGTGAGTGTGAATTCCGAACGTGCTCGCACCTGCTCGCGCGTCATCACCTGCACGCCCTGCCAGTTGGCATCGCGCGGCGCGTTGGCGCGGCTGTCGGTGACGTAGCCTGCGGCGATGCGCACGCCGTCCTGGCGGCTGTAAGCCTGGCCTGGCAACACGCTGCCCAGCCCGCTGTCGAGCTTGACGGCGTAAGCATCCGGCAACAGCGCATAGTGCGCGGGCAGCAGGGTATAGATGCGGTCTTTCAGACCCGGCACGCCGCTGAGATATACCGCTTCGCCGGGTGCACGGTCGAAGCCTTCCTGCGCGTCAACGGGCGCAAAACCCCCTGTATAGCCGGGCAGGATGGCGTAGGTATTTTTGTCGGCCAGAATATCTTTTGAACCGCCAGGGCCGACGGTGAATTCGTAGGCTTGCAGATCGCCGCCGCCGGAAAGATTGATTTTTGCGCCAGGCTGCATGTCGATCTTCGCGCCTTTTGCAAGGATGGCCTTGTCTCCTATATCTGCAATGTCCAGATTGTTGGTCGCGAGTTCATCCGTGTCGAACACCCAGTCGCGTCCGTTCTCGATCTTGCCGAAGGGGATGAGGCTGCCTTCGGTTGCGGCCACCGAGGTCAGGCTGCCGTTCTTGAACTCCAGGGAATCGGACGCCTGCAAATCGATCGTGCCAAACGGTGCCCAGATCGTACCGGCCTGCTCGATATCCTTGGCGATCACGGTCAGGCTACCCAAGGCCGACCAGGGTTGTGTCGCTGTTCCCGCAGGCTGCGTGAACGCAACTTTCTTGCCGATAGCCTCAATCGTGTAGCGGCTGTAGCTGGTCGGGGCGGCTACTGCGCCATGGAATGCCAGATCGGCAGCCGTTTTCAGTTCGCCCACGGGTCGCGCATTCGCATCCGACAGCCCAGCCAGACGGATTTCTTCTGTTCCCGTCAACTCGGCGCGCGCCATACCCTCCAGCTTCAACTTGCCTGCAAGCTCCATTTGTTTCGCCTTAACCGAGAGCGTGCCCGTCGAGGTCGAGGCCGTGCTCGCTGCACGACGAGCGGTATCGTAATTTCCCATCTGCACCGACTCTGCAACGACCGAGGCATCGCCCCCGCTTGTCTGGATGCTTGCCGCGTCCAGACGGATTTCCCGCAAGGCGCGCCCCGCACCGAATGAAAGACCATCCTCAAGGCGAATCGCATCGCGGCTGGACAGTCGAATACGGTCGAAACCTGCTGCTTCCAGCCTGTCGGTTGCCAGCTTTGCCTCAATACCGTTGAGCGCGCTTCCCGGCGCTAATCCGCCAATCTGTTCAGAGACGGATTCGGCCACGCGCAATACGCCCTTGGTCAGGCTTCCACCCGATAGCGGTTCCTCGAAAACCCCCAGGGTGACATCCAGCGTGCCGCCCCGGTTGTTCGCGCTGCCGCCCCGGGCATCGATATCGCCTTCCAGGAAAACCTGGTCGTTGACGAATACCGTCAGGCTGCCTGCGTCGCTGCCGATCTCGCGACCGAGACCGCCATTTTCATTGGCAACATCGAGCCGTACGGGCGTGGCACCCGACACGTCTATCTGCGACCCTGTCTTGGCAACAACGGTGCTGCCTTCCAAATTGATCTGCCCACCCGCCAGCACTTTGCCCTTCACGAGGCCTCGGTTATCGGTGTAGGTCTCGGCCTGCCCCGCCACGTCCAGCTCGGCGGATTCACCCAGCCAGACTGTGCCGATGCCGTCATCGGCGATGGCTTCGATTGTGCCGCCAGCGGTAGCAACCGTGCCCTGGATATCGAGCAGATCATAGGCATTCAGCGTGACCGTCGCACCCGAACCGGATTCGACGCGCGCATCCTTGCCGATGCGCAAGCGACCCGTCTCGGCCTTCGCGAGCGACGAAGTCAGCGTGACATCGACCGACTGGCGGATACGCGCATCCCGCACAACCAGACTGCCCAGCGCGCCGACCGGCGTTCCGCTGTTGCGCAGTCGATCAGCCGACGTGAGTTCGCGGTTCACCAGCGAAGTACGAATCTGGGCACTATCTGCGACGTCGAGCGAGGTGAACGAGCCGATCGTGTAAGCGGCAAACCCTCCGCGCGTAAAGAAATCCGTATCAAGATTGATCGCGTCACTGGCAGCAAGGGGCGTTCCGCCAATCTGGACCCGGTTGGCGCTCAGGCTCAAGGAGCCACCTTTATCCATGCCATACGCATGCGCATCGACGGTATTCCAGCCTTCGACGAAATAGCCCTGCACGGCGATAGTCCCGCCATCGCCGCCGACCAGCGAGCCGTCTGTCTGCTGCCAGCCTCCGCCGTCCGCTTCCAGTTTCACCCCGTCCCCGATGACGACTTTGCCCTGTGTTTGATAATCGTTCACCCCAACGGCAATCGTTTCAGCAGCGACGCGGATGCCGCCGCCGTCAATCTGCGCAGTGGAAGCTCCGGTGTCCCGGTTGGGCAGATCGTTCACCCAGCGCCCATTTGCCTTGAGCGCCACGCCATCAGCAATTTCCACGCGCGGTGTGGCAGGTAGGGGCACTCCCTTTGTGTAACGTGCCGCGATATCGATTTCCGCTGCCTCAATATTCGCCCCCACCCGCACGTCCGCAGCCGTGATCGCCACCTTCCCGGACACAGGCGCGGAAAGCGCATGGCGCACGTCGGCGGCCTGGTTGCTGTAGACGGCGAGTTCGGCGACCCGGCCTTCGCCCATCAGCGCCGGATGCAGTGTCAGGGTGTTTTTGAGTTCCTGCGTCAGCGCCTCACCGAACGCGAATCCCTCAGGCAGAGCCGTCCCATTTGTCGCCACGACGACATTCTGGTTGAGCTTGAAATCCTGGTAGCCGGCCGGGGACTTGTTGATGTCCGAGTCCGAGGCATCGTCATAGCCCACCGTTAGCCGCGCGCCGCGCGGCGCGATTCCGGCTTCACGCTGGCGCTCGCCCGTCACGGTTCGCCCCACAACCGTGTCACTGCCGCCCAGCACGGTTCCAGCCATGCCAAACACCGAGACCGCACCAGCATCCTTGCCTTCGACGTATCCCGGGTCGTAACGGTAGCTCTGGCCGAGATCGATCACCTCTTTGCGGTTCCAGCGACCGTAATCGATCACGTAACGCGTGGCGATCCCGTCGTAATACGTTTCGGCGTTGGCATCGGACAGATCGACAGGCTTGCCGTTGCTGGTCAGCAGCGTGGTTTTCACACTACCGGGCGTATAGGCCAGGCTGCCGCCGGACACGTCGAGCGTGACGCCCGCCTCGACGATGGCCTCGCCTTGCGAATACAGGCCGATCGTACCGCCCTGCGTGGCGCGCTCGGCCACGGTTCGTTTTTGCTCGCTCTTCAGCGATTCCAGCCGATCACGCGCAATCAGCGTCGATTTGCCAGAGTCCGAATTCGCCAGGGCACGCTCGACATCCACGTAGACTTTTTCGTTGCGAATCGCGCCGTTGCGGTTGATCGGCGAATCCTTGAGTTCGTCGCCACGCAGCTCGACCTCCTGGGTATTGCGCTCGACCGACACCTGCACGCCTTCCAGGCCAGACACGTCGATGTGCGCACCCTTGCCCAGATGCAGGCGCGCCTTGCTCGATGCTGCCGTATCGGCCTTGAAGAGGCCGTTTTCCAGAGTCAGGTTACGCACGGTACTCCCGGTGTTCGCCTCGATGGCATACACATCGACCACGCCGGACTGCGCGCGTATCCGGGCACCCGCCGTGGTTTGCCCCCCGGCCTCCGTCCGCTCGCCCTCGATGCGGATGTCCTGGCCGATGAGGGTGACCCGCGAGGGCTGGTCGAGTCTGGCATTCGCTACGCCTTGCGCAACCGTATCCTGGGTCGTGGTGCTGTCTTGGGTATCGAGCGTGATGTCGGTCACGCTACCCGCGCCCAGGGTGAGCTGACCGGTCCGCGCAGAACTGGTGCTGGATCCTGGCAGGTCAAATGTGTCCTTTGCCATCAGGTAAATCGAGCCATTCGCGACCACCGACGTGGTCGCGCGCGCGACCCCTCGCTGGTTAACCGCATAGCCGACCATGGTCACATTGCCGCGCTTGGCCGAGAGCTCGCCCAGATTGGTAGCGTGCCCCAGTTTGTCGGTCGCGGCATCGGCCAGGCTGACCGTTTTGCCATCGAGCAAGCCGTCTTTCACCTTTGTATTTGCGGTATCGAACGCAGACAGCCCCGCTGGACTTTCGACCTCAATCAGCAGACCACGCAAACTGTTGTTGCTCGAAGCGGTGAGATAGACCCGGCTCGCCGCAGCGACGATCACCTGGCCGTCCGTGGCCTCCACCGTGCCCTGATTGATCACGGTCGGTGCAATCAGCATCACCCGGCCCGAGTCTGTCGCGCTGATGCGGGCGTTCGGCATTACCTTGATGAAGCCGCGCGCTTCTGTGCCATCCAGCGCCTTCTCGAACTGCGGCGTCGTGATCGAATTCGTCAGATTGCCAACATAAGCGTCCGCGATATTCAGCGTTGAAGCGGTGAACTGGTTCAGGTTCACCTGCGAGCCGCCCATGAAGGCGATGCCGTTAGGGTTCACCAGAATGACATTGGCATTCTGCCCGGGTGCCGAAACCAGGCTGCCTGCGATGACGGACGGATTGCTGTCCCAGATACGACCGAGGAAATTGAAGTTTGCGCCCGGAACGTAGCTGCCGCCGTCCAGTTTATCCACTTGGCCAAACTGCACGGTATGCCCGGCGCTGACGTTCATGCTCCTGAGGTCAGCGATTGCCTTGTTACCAACCTGATCAATGAAGGTGCGCGTTTTGTCGATATTGGTATGCAGGTTCACATTACCTGCTGCGCTAAGCGCTTGGATTCCTGATGGCCCGCAGGTGTTCGTTACACTACATCCTATCGGCCCCTCAGCCCATATCGGTGCGGTTAACAATAGCCCCGCCAGTGCCAGCGCAGAACCGCCGACGACTTTACCCGCAGCAGATTTACCCTGACTGCGCGCGGTTTCCGCCACCGGCACCCTCATGCCTAATGTCGTGTTGAATACCAGACGATAACGGTTGCGGTTCATGGGCTTCTCCTGTGGACGGCGCGCATTTTGGAACAATGCACCGACGTCTGTCTTGCGTGTTTACGTAAATTTTCGAGTCAGAAACTTGTTTTTCGCTGGACCTGAGCCAGATGGCTCATGCGTCGCGGACGGCGCAACCCGAGTGCAGCCAGACCGCCCATACCCATCAACATCAGGGTTGCGGGCTCGGGGACGGAAGCCAGCGTCACGCTTGGAACGATTACATCCGGGGAGGTCGGCGAAAGGCTGATGCCTCGCGCCACGATGTCCAGGTCAAATCGGGGATTAGCGCTGCCTGCTGTGAGAACAAGATTGCCACCAGAACGAATCAATCCCGTCCCCACGATGCCATTGCTGTTGGTCAGCGACACGTCACCTTCGCGCAATTGCATTGCGTCATCAGTAATGATTTCAATGTCGGGCGCAATCAGTCGGCTCCAGCGGCTCCAGACTGTGGCATTACCCAGCGCGCTCAGTCGGATCGACTCTTCCGCGCTAATCACTTCGAAGGCATCAATCTGCAAATCTCCAGTGCAATGCGCGCTGAACGCCGCGCCCGTGGTGACCGTCAGCTCGCCCCCCAGACAGGCAATGCCGGGAAGGCTCAGTACCGAAGCTTGAACACTGGAAACGCCCAGTGCCCCCCATAACCCCGCGAAGCTGAGAAACCGTTTCACCCCGAAATTTTTCAACGTGATCACGCTGAGCAAACCCATTCGAGTCTCTCCGTGTCCCTGCGTTGAGCAATCCGGATTCATACGGCAACTCACCACTCGTAACCCAGACGGAAATGCACCCGGTCATCGCCTGCTTCGGTATTGCCGATGTCGTTGAATGCCGTCGCCCAATCAAGCCCCGCAGACACACCGTTCCAGCCTTTGAAACGCAGGCCCAGTCCTCCACCCGACAGAGTGAATCGGGCATCGGCGGTGATGGGTTCTTTCACGCGCACTTCGCCGCCGTCCAGAAAGATCAGCACATAGAATTCGTCGAAGGATTCGTGGAGTTTTTTCGCGACGTTCGGCGTGCGCGCCTCCAGCGAAAGCGCCAGCCCGTTCTCACCCAGCGCGGCGGATTCGAGGTAGCCGCGCACGGTATCGACGCCTCCAATCGCGAACTGTTCGTTGGATACCAGCGGCTGCGCGGCGACTTGCCAGCTGCCGCGCAGGCTCGCCCCCCAGCCTGTCGACCAGGTTTCTTCGTGCGAAAAATTGCCGCGCAAATAAGCGTAATCGGGGCGGCCCTTGAATCGCTTGTCGGCGAATTCCTGCTCGTCGGCCACCAAGCCACGCAACTGGAAATTGAACGCCAGACCTGCCTTGCTGGTACGCCCGTGCCCGGATTCACTGCGCCCGAGCCAGGTGCCGTCCCAGCCCAGCGTCATGGGCAGATAGGCGAGGGGGCTGTCGAAGCTGCCGCCGTCGATGAGCGCGACTGACTGGCTGAAGCTTTTGTAGTCGGCTCCGAGTGTGGCGGTCTGGAAAAAATCGTCGCTGCGGCTGCGCAGTGGCAGGATGTAGCGCGCGCCCGCGATGGTGCCGTTGCCGCGTACGTTGAGCGTGCCCACGGCGGCCACGCTGGAATCCGACTTCACTGCGTAGAAGGCGAGGTAGTTGCCGGAGGCCAGCGGCCAGGTGTAGCTCGCCGAGAAGACTTTGCTTTCGTCCGGTTCCTCCGGTGCGGTCTGCACCGTAATGCCCAGGCCGTGCTGCTTTTGCCACAGGTTGTCCCAGCGCAGGTTGGCGGAGAGGCGGGTACGCGTGGTGTCCTGGCTGTAGCGGTCGTTGAGTTCGACGTTGCCGTGCAGCGGCAACTGATCCTGCACCTTCAGATCGACTTCCACCGTGCCCGGCGTCTTGCCCGGACGCAGCACCGGCGTGATGCGACGGTCGGACGACTTGTTGAGCGCTGCCAGCTCCTTCTGCATCTGCGGAAAGTTGGGCACCGTGCCTTCGGCCAGTTGCGGCACCCGGGACTTGATCTCGCCGAGGCTGAAGTAGCGCGACTCGACCACGCGCAGGCGATCCACCGGGGCCTCGGTCACCGTCAGCCGCACCCGCTTTTCGTCGACTTTCTGTTGTGGAATGCTCACCAGCACGGTGAGGTAGCCCGCGCCGTGATAGGCCTTTTCCAGCGCCTCGCGCGCCTTCTCCACGTCGGCCAGCGTTTTCTGTTCGCCCAGGTGCGGGTATACCGCCTGCTCGACCGTAATCGTGGGTAACAGGGTTGCGCCTTCTACCCGGTATTCGAACACATCGAAGCGGTCGCCTTCAGCGTGCAAGCCGCCAGACAGCCCCAGCCCGCACAGCAGACTCAGCTTCCACACCAGACCTTTCACGCGCACAGTCATCATTTTTTTCATCATTGTTCACTTACTGAAAACATTCGCCCGAACCCGGATGGGTGCGCGCGGATGTGCTCAAAAAAGCAAAAATCCACCCTGCGTTGCCGCAGGGTGGAAGTCCGATTCACCGGGCCAATAGCCGCCCGGAAAATCAAGCCCGCTTACTCAGCCAGGATCTGGGGTGCGCAGAAGTTGCCGCTGCGCGTGCCCTTGTGAACCTTGGTCGGGTTGGAAGCGTGCGTGAACACACCGTTGGCCTGGAAAATACCGTTCAGACTGACAGCAGCCGGGTCGGCGAAGGTGTTTTTCATCTTGTTCAGAGAAGTAGCAAAGCCGGAAGCAGACGGCCACAGCATCTCGAACTCGGGTGCGAAGTCGTACTGACCGCGAACCGTGGTGATGCGATGGGTGCTGTCCTGAATCCAACCGTCAGCCACGCTGTCAGCGACGCCATCACCATTCACGTCGGTGTCCGTAGCCTTGCCAATCATGATAGGCTCACCCAGCACAGTCTGGTAAGCGTTCGGCGACACACCGTCGATCTTCAGGAGTTTCCAGCCAGCAGCCGGGGTGTTTTCCAGCGAGATCACACCGGCAGCGTAGGTGCCCAGCGTGTCAACCACGTTGTTGGGGTTTTTGCTGGTGTTGCGACGGATCACGCAGTTGCGCGCATCGCCCGTGCCCGAGCCTTCGAACAGGCCAAACGCACCGCCGAAATCGTCGTAATTGCCGGTAACGACTGCGCCTGACACACCGTTGACGAAAGTCACCGCCGTGCCGCTGCTGAAGTCAACCTTTTTGGGCGGCTTGGCACCAAGAGTGGGACTGGCGTTGCCGCAGGAATTGTTGAGGAAGTAGACGTTGGAGGTCGCCTGCGTACCCGAGGTTTCGACGCGACGGCAGAGGTTGATGGGGTTGGTATCGCCCGTCAGCGGGCTGACATAGCCCACAACCGGAACCGTGGAGGGCACCACATAGCTGAAGTTACCGTCCACCGCGACGGCGGCGTACTCTTCCTTGCTGATGCTGGGCTGGCACTGGCCGGCGACGAAATCGCCCGTCACACAGGTGCTGGGCAGGCGGCCGTCGGCCTTCTGCACGTTTTGCATGGCCTTGTACAGCTCTTCGCTGGCCATGACGCCGAAACCCTGACCGGCGAAACCGCCGTTCAGCGAGACGCCGCTGGCAGCAGGCACCGGCAGGCTCAGCGCACCGGTGTTGGACATGCCGACCCAGACGTTGGTGTCAACGTCGGTCAGGCCGGCATCGGGGGCGATGCCTGCGCCGCTGGTGTTGGTCACACCCGCACCCACGCCGCCAGCAGGCGCATCGCACCAGCCGGTGATGGGGGTGCCGCTGATGACGTTACCCACGCCGGCGAAGGAGCCGTCGGTGTCGCGCTTGGACACGGCGAAGGCGACGCCGGAGAAACCGCTGTCGGTCTTGCCCTTGGTGCAACGCACGGCGACGCCGCTGCTGCCGCAAGAGTTGGTGGTGACTACGCCGCCACCGGCGACGTCGCACATCGACGTAACTACGCCGGCAAAAGAAGCGCTCAGTGCAGAAGCGCCGGAAACCAGAATCTGGTTAGAGGTGGGAACACCGGCGGCGGTCAGACCGGGCAGGCTGGCAGCGTGAGCGGCGGTCATGCCCAGAGCGGCGAGGGCGAGGGCGATACGAGTGGCTTTCATGATTCAATCTCCTGGAGAATACGATCAGATAAAACTGCGGCGTCGGCCTGTGCGTCAGCCGCAGGCGTGCTACATGCGATAAGGCTTCAGACGCGTTTGTTGCGGCGACCCACCATGAAACCGACCAGACCCAGACCGGCCAGCATCATGGCGTAGGTTTCGGCTTCGGGAACCGGTGCGGTCGCGTAGGTCAGCTGGGCGGTCGAGGCGTCGAAACTCCAGGTGCCGTCGAGCTTGGTAATGGTGGCGGCGGTTGCGCCAGCGTTCGAGCTGTTGGTCAGGAAGAAAAAGTTCAACGGGCTGCTAGTGGAACCGACCGAAGTAAAGGTGGTCTGGCCCTTCCAGTTGTCGTTGCTGCCATTTTCGAAGTTAACGTTAGTCGCATCGCCAAGATCGAGCATGTTGGCACCCGCCTGATTCAGGTCAGCCGTATGCGTGCTGTGGGTGGTGTCGGCATTGGCGGCTATGGGGTAAACATTCAGCGAGTCCATATTGAAGACCGCCGTGTTGTTGGCCGAAATGCTGCTCGCGAGCGAGGTCGACAGATAGCGGTTGGTGTTGGCACCGGCAAGCGACGTAGGCAGACCATCCATGGCCTTGACATCGAATTTCAGGTCAGTCGCGCCAACTACGGCGGGGGCGGCGAAGGTCGTCCAGATCGAACCGTAGTTCAGGGTCTGCAAGCTACCGGCGAGGCCGGTGGAGGTGGCAGACAGATCGGCGAAGCTATTGTTGTCGAAGTCCCACACCAGCTTGACGCCGGCGACGTTGGTGGGCGCAGCCATGAACTGATCCAGACGGATACCCAGATCCACGGTGTAGGTGGCGACTTGCGATGCGCTCACGACGCTGGCGAACAGGTCGCCGGACGACGAGCTTCCGTTATCGTCGCTGTCGGCGATTTTCGCTTGGGCGGTGCCGGTGGCGGCCATCAGGGCGGCAACGACCAGTGCATTCAGTTTGACGTTCATTGTGTACTCCTCAGTTAAAAAATTTGAACCCGGTTAAGAAGCTTTCCACCCCCGTGGGGCACGGTTTGCCGAAAAGCGGCAAACCAGCTGGAAATCGAGCCCGCAAGCTGCGGACGTAGCCACTTTAGGGGGCGTGGATGACAGACGTTGGAGCGAAACCGGACAAAAAAATGAGCCGGACGGCTCATGCGAGCGGGTTAGTTCGGGATGCGCTGCGACCCGCTCTGCGCATGAATCACCCCCAGCGCGATGACTTTGGCCACGGCCTGGCCGCGCGTGCGGACGTCGAGTTTTTTCATGGCGTTGCGCAGATGGTTTTTGACGGTGAGCATCGACAAACCGAGAATGGCCGCAATCTCGTCGTTGGTCTTGCCGTCGCGCACCCAAGCCAAGACTTCGATTTCTCGCGCGGTGACGAGACTGTTCGGGCTACGGGCGTCGCCCCCGGCGCGAGCCTCGTGGGCGAGCACGCGCGCCAGCGTGGCGAGCAGTGTGGGCAGTAGCATGTCAATGCAGAGGTCGAGGCGCGGGTCGAACGGGGCGCGCACGCGGGAAAAGCTGGCGTAGCCCTTGAGCGGGCCATTGACCCAGCCCATGCCCTGAAAAATCAGGTTTTTGAGTTCCAGCTCAATCAAGCTGTCCGATCGCCCTTCCGCGACGGACGGAGGCGATGCGAAGTGGCGGGGTGGGTTTGCAGCCTGCCACTCCAACACAAGACCGCCGATCAGCCCCTTGCCTGGATGCGTGGCCTGGTGGAAATGCTCGTCCTTGAAATACCGGCACGCGGTGAAGCGCTCGTGCAGCAGGTAACCGCTGTCATCGGTGAGGCCACACAGCAGGATGTCGTGCGGGATAAGGGACTGAACCGGACCTTGCGCCCAGTTGAAAAATTGATGCCGCAGCGTGACCTGACGCGCCTCAATCAGGATGCGCGTCAGATGGCTGGAATCTTCGTCCGTGAGTTCGTCGATATCGTGCATGTGCGCTCCCGTGGGCGCAAAGAGTAGCCGTGCTGAATGACGGTAGTGTGACGGCGGGGAACTTGCACCCTTTGTCAGCGCAGCCCGACAGCGAACAAAGTCCGTGCCAGCCTGGGGCAAGCTATGAAATAATTGCGTTTTTCCGCGATTGAGCCCTGATCCCGTTATGTCTGGCCTCACCTTGTTCCAAAAATTATGGGATGCCCATGTCGTCCACATCGAGGCGGGCGGCACGACGCTGCTCTATATCGACCGCCATCTGGTGCACGAAGTCACCAGCCCGCAGGCGTTTGAAGGCTTGAAGCTTGCGCACCGCACCCCGCGCCGTGTTGATGCAGCCATCGCGGTGCCCGATCACAATGTGCCGACGACCGACCGTTCGCACGGCATTGCCGATCCGGTGTCGCGCCTGCAAGTAGAAACGCTCGACGCCAATTGCGCCGAATTTGGCATTACTGAATTCAAGATGGACGATATCCGTCAGGGCATCGTCCACGTCATTGGCCCGGAAGAAGGTTTGACGCTGCCGGGCATGACCGTGGTGTGCGGCGACTCGCACACCTCGACGCACGGCGCGTTTGGTGCGCTGGCGTTTGGCATCGGCACGTCTGAGGTCGAACATGTTTTAGCCACGCAATGTTTGTGGCAAAAGCCGTCGAAGACAATGCTGGTGAAGGTCGAAGGCGCGCTCGGTCGCGGCGTTACGGCCAAAGATATCGCGCTCGCCATCATCGGCGAGATCGGTACCGCCGGCGGCACAGGCTACGCGCTGGAATTCGGCGGTTCGGCGATCCGTGCGCTGACGATGGAAGGTCGCATGACGCTGTGCAATATGGCGATTGAAGCCGGTGCGCGCGCGGGCATGGTGGCGGTCGATCAAACCACCATCGACTACGTCAAGGGTCGCCCCTATTCGCCCAAGGGCGCGGCGTGGGATCAGGCGGTGGCCTGGTGGAATACGCTGCATTCGGATGCCGATGCGGTGTTCGACCAAATCGTTGAGCTGGACGCCGCGCGTATCGAGCCGCAAGTGACTTGGGGTACGTCGCCCGAGATGGTGACGACGATCAGTGGTCGCGTCCCCAAGCCGGGAGATGCGGCAAACGACATCAAGCGTCAGGACTGGACGCGTGCGCTGGAATACATGGGCTTGCAGGGCGATACGCCGATCAGCGAGATTGCGGTGGACAAGGTGTTCATCGGCTCGTGCACCAACTCGCGGATTGAAGATCTGCGTGAAGCTGCGACGGTAGCGAAGGGCCGCAAGGTCGCGCCCAATGTGAAGCTGGCGATGGTGGTGCCGGGGTCAGGGCTGGTCAAGCAACAGGCCGAGGCTGAAGGGCTGGACAAGATTTTCATCGCGGCTGGCTTCGAGTGGCGCGAGCCAGGCTGCTCGATGTGCCTGGCGATGAATGCCGACCGGCTGGAGCCGGGCGAGCGTTGCGCGTCCACCTCCAACCGCAATTTCGAAGGGCGGCAAGGGCAGGGTGGACGTACCCATCTGGTTAGCCCGGCGATGGCGGCTGCCGCTGCGTGCGCGGGTCATTTTGTCGATGTTCGCCATTTTTGAGCCGCAGTTGACGAGTAATTTGACGTGCCCGGATTGTGGCGTGACGACGACTTGCACCATGCCGACCGATGCCTGTCAGTGGTTTTTTGAGTGCCCGGCGTGCGCGGTGTTGTTGAAACCCAAGCCGGGCGACTGTTGCGTGTTTTGTAGTTATGCCGATGTACCGTGTCCGCCCGTTTGGTTAGCGCGGCAGGCTGATGGTAATAGTTGTTGTGTTTGAAATTTCAGGAGAACCCCATGAAACCGATGATGACTTTTTTGATTGTTGCTGCCTTAACGCTGGCGGGTTGCAACACCGTTCAGGGAATCGGCCAGGACATCGGCAAGGCGGGCGATGCCATTGAACGGGCGGGCAGCAAATAAATGCGGGCATTCACCACGCTCGATGGGTTGGTGGTGCCGCTCGACCGCGCCAATGTCGACACCGATGCCATTATTCCCAAGCAGTTTCTGAAATCGATCAAGCGCAGCGGTTTCGGTCCTAACCTGTTTGACGAATGGCGGTATCTCGACCACGGCGAGCCGGGTATGGACCCCGCCACGCGCCAGCCAAACCCCGATTTCGTGCTGAATTTTTCGCGCTATAAGGGCGCTTCGGTATTGCTCGCGCGCGATAATTTTGGCTGTGGATCGAGCCGGGAGCATGCGCCGTGGGCGCTGGAAGACTATGGCATTCGTGCCGTCATCGCGCCGTCGTTTGCCGATATTTTCTACAACAACTGCTTCAAGAACGGCATCCTGCCCATCATGCTGGATGCCGCTGCGGTGGATCAGTTGTTCCGCGAATGCGAAGAGAACGAAGGCTACGCCCTGACCGTCGATCTGGATAAGCAGACGGTTGTCACGCCCACCGGCCAGACGCTGGCGTTTGAGGTGGACGGCGAGCGCAAGCACCGCTTGCTGAACGGGCTTGATGATATCGGCCTGACCTTGCTGCAGTCCGACAAGATCAAGGCGTATGAAGAGCGGCGCAAGATGGAAGCGCCGTGGTTGTTTGCTAGATGATTGACCGCAGAGTTCGCTGAGTACGCAGAGGAACTCTGTTTTTTTGCTCTGCGTACTCAGCGTACTCTGCGGTTAAAAGGTTTTAATTTATGAAAATTGCAGTTCTCCCCGGTGACGGCATCGGCCCCGAAATTGTCGCCCAGGCCGTCAAGGTGCTGGATGTTCTCAAGTCCGATGGCGCGAAAATCGAGATGGAAACCGCGCCTATCGGCGGCGCGGGTTATGACGCAGCAGGCGATCCGTTGCCCGAAGTGACACTAAAACTGGCGCGTGAAGCCGATGCGGTGCTGCTTGGCGCTGTCGGCGGCCCACAGTACGACACACTCGACCGCCCGCTGCGTCCCGAGCGGGGTTTGTTGCGCATTCGCAAGGAGCTGAACCTGTTTGCCAATCTGCGGCCAGCGTTGCTGTATCCCGAATTGGCGGGTGCGTCGTCGTTGAAGCCCGAGGTGGTGTCCGGACTGGACATCATGATCGTGCGCGAACTGACAGGTGATGTGTATTTCGGCCAGCCGCGCGGGATCGAAGTCAGGAATGGGGAGCGTGTCGGCTTCAACACCATGCTGTATGCCGAATCTGAAGTGCGCCGTGTGGCGCATGTGGCCTACGGTATCGCAATGAAACGTGGCAAGAAACTGTGCTCGGTAGAAAAGGCCAATGTGCTGGAATGCTCCGAGTTGTGGAAGGAAGTCGTCATTGAAGTCGGCAAGCAATACCCTGAAGTCGAGTTGTCGCACATGTACGTCGATAACGCCGCCATGCAGATGATCAAATGGCCGAAGCAGTTCGATACGATCGTGACCGGCAATATCTTTGGCGACATTCTGTCCGACGCAGCATCGATGCTGTCTGGCTCCATTGGCATGTTGCCGTCGGCCTCGCTCGATGCAAACAACAAGGGCATGTACGAGCCTATCCACGGCTCCGCACCCGATATCGCAGGCAAGAATCTGGCGAACCCGCTGGCGACGATCCTTTCGGTAGCGATGATGTACCGCTACACCTTTGCCGATCTTGCCAGCGCCGACCGCATCGAAAACGCGGTGAAGAAGGTGATCGCGCAGGGCTACCGCACCAGCGATATCTGGACTGAAGGGTCGCAGAAGGTGTCGTGCAGCGAGATGGGCGATGCTGTGGTGAAAAGCCTTTAGAACGCAGAGACGCAGAGACGCAGAGTTTTCTCCTGTTTTTCTCTGCGTCTCCGCGCCTCTGCGTTTGGTTCTGGATTTTTTGGAGATTGATAAAGTGATGAAAGTTGGACTGATCGGCTGGCGTGGCATGGTGGGCTCGGTGCTCATGGGCCGCATGAAAGAAGAGCGTGATTTCGATCACATTGATCCGGTGTTCTTTACCACGTCGAACGTCGGCGGCAAGGGCCCCGATATTGGTCGTGATGTGCTGCCGCTGAAAGACGCCAACAGCATCGATGACCTGAAAGCTTGCGACACCATCATCACCTGCCAGGGCGGCGACTACACGAAAGAGGTGTATCCGAAGCTGCGCGCAGCAGGCTGGAACGGCTACTGGGTTGACGCCGCCTCGACGCTGCGGATGAAGGACGATGCCATCATCATCCTCGATCCGGTGAACAAGAACGTTATTCTCGATGGCATCACCAATGGCACTAAAACCTATGTCGGCGGCAACTGCACGGTGTCACTGATGTTGATGGCGATGGGCGGGCTGTTCGACGCCGGGCTGGTCGAGTGGGTGTCACCGATGACCTATCAGGCCGCCTCTGGCGCCGGTGCGCGCAACATGCGCGAGCTGATTTCGCAGATGGGCGCAGTGCATACCGAAGTGGCGGACCTGATCGGTGATCCGGCTTCGGCGATTCTGGAAATCGACCGCAAAGTGGCCGAGTTCATTCGCTCCGACCGTTATCCGACCGATGCCTGGCCGGTGCCGTTGGCCGGCAACCTGATTCCGTGGATCGACGTCGCGCTCGAATCCGGCCAGTCGAAAGAAGAGTGGAAAGCGCAGGTTGAGGCCAACAAAATCATGGGCAGAAGCGACAATCCGATTCCCATCGACGGTTTGTGCGTGCGCGTCGGTGCGATGCGTTGCCACTCGCAGGCACTCACCATCAAAATGACTAAAAACGTCCCGCTGGACGATATTCATGGTTTGCTGGCCGCGCATAACGACTGGGTCAAGGTGGTGCCGAATGACCGTGAAATCACCATGCGCGAATTGACCCCGGCAGCGGTGACGGGCACGCTGACCGTGCCGATTGGCAGAATGCGAAAACTCAATCTGGGCCCCGAATACCTGACGGCATTTACGGTCGGCGACCAGCTGTTGTGGGGCGCGGCAGAACCTTTGCGGCGGATGTTACGTATCCTGCTGGAAGCCTGATAACGGGCTTTGCATGAGTAAAGCTTGTCTTGGTGCGATTTATGCTCTAAAGATTGCGTCTGATGCGCCGTCAATAAAGGCGACGAAGTTTCAACGGCCTCGGTGTATCCAGCCGGATACCGGGGCACTCAGGGAGAAAACGGGATGAAATTGAAGCGCTTTACCACACAGCTGATTGCTGCCGGTTTGATTGCCGTGCCTTTGCTGGCAAGTGCTGCGGGGCTGGGCAAGATGTCGGTGAACTCGGCGCTGGGTCAGCCGCTTGAGGTTGAAATCGAGCTGTTTGCGGCAGACAAGGCGGAGCTCGACAGTCTGGCAGCCAGCTTGGCATCGGATCAGGCGTTCCGCGATGCCAAGGTGGAGTACGCGCCAGTGCTTTCGTCCTTGCGTTTTGCCGTTGAGAAAAAGCCCAGTGGCAAATCAGTGCTCAAAGTCACCTCCAGCCGTCCGGTCAACGACCCGTTCGTGGATATGCTGATCGAGCTGAATTGGCCATCGGGTCGGCTGGTGCGTGAATACACCCTGTTGCTCGACCCCCCCGGCACGAGCGGCGCTCAAACCGTGGCTCCCGTGGGCGTCGCGGCGCCGCAAGTCCCCGCGACGCCCGCCAAACCGGTTGTGACACCGTTTGCGCCGACCGTTGAAGCGCCCAAGCCTGCGCCCGCCCCAGTCGTTAAAAAGCCCGCCGCAGATACGGTTCCGCCTGCCGAGTCCAAACCTAAACCCGCCAGTCCCAAGCCTGCTCCGCAGGCTGCGACCAATAAAGTGGCCGTGAAGCGCGGCGATACGCTGGCAGGTATTGCCACTCGCGTGCGTCCCGAAGGCATCAGTCTGGAGCAAACGCTGGTGGGCTTGTACCGCGATAACAGTGCTGCCTTTGACGGCAATATGAACCGTCTCAAAACCGGTAAAACCCTCAACGTACCCAACGCGGACGCGCTGGCAGCGATTACGCCGAAAGAGGCCAGTCGCGAAATCAAACTGCAGGCGGATGACTGGCGCGCGTATCGCCAGAAACTGGCAACTGCAGTCACCGCTACGCCCGCCGCACAACCTGCACCAGGACAAACCAGCAGCGGCAAGATTGCGCCCAAAGTGGACGATCGCGCCAAACCGGCATCGGATGCGCAAAAAGACGTATTGAAACTGTCGAAGACGCCCGCCAAATCGGCTAAACCCGATGAAGCCGCCGCGCTGAAAGAAAAACTGCGCGCACAAGAAGAAGACGCCACCGCGCGTGAAAAGGCATTGAAAGAGTCGGATACCCGTGTGGCCATGCTGGAAAAGCAGGTGCAAGACTTGCAGGTACTGACGGAAATGAAAGAGAAGGCCAAGCGTGAAGCGGAAGCAAAAGCCGCTACGGCCGCACCGGTTCTTGCACCGCCTGTGCCGACTCCGGCGGTCAAACCGGTCGCCCCGGTGGTGAACGCGCCTGCGCCGGTCGAGACCCCCGTTGCTGAAAAATGGTATGAGCCTTTGCTCGCCAACCCGATGGTCTGGGGCAGCGGCGTGGCCGCGCTGGGCTTGGGTGGCGTGCTGTGGTGGATGCTGGCAGGCGGACGCCGCCGCAAGGCTTCTGCTACGTTTGAAGACAGCATCATGAGTGGCGGTGATGTGCATCCGAACACAGTGGTTGGTGCGGCAGCGTCGGGCGGCAGCATCAATACCGGCGATACCTCGTTCCTCACTGATTTCAGCCAGGCGGGTTTGGGCGCCATCGACACGCATGACGTCGATCCCATTGCCGAGGCCGAGGTGTACATGGCGTATGGCCGTGACGCGCAGGCAGAGGAAATCCTCAAGGAAGCGATCGTCAAAACGCCCGATCGCCATGAAATCCGCGTGAAGCTGCTGGAGATTTATGCCGCACGACGCAACACAGCCGCCTTCGCCGGTGTGGCGGGCGATCTGTATGCCGCGCTGGGCAGTAAATCAAGCCCGCTGTGGGATAAGGCCGCTGAAATGGGGCGCAGTATCGACCCGACCAATCCCCTGTATGGCGGCGTGCAAAGCGAAGCGCCTGCGGTGGCCACGACCGTCGCTGCGACCAGCGCAATTGCCGGGGGCGCGATGGAACTCGCTCAGGCCGAAGTGGTGGCTGACCCGGTGCCGGAAATGCCTACTGAACCCGTGGCTGACAATGCGCCGATGGAGTTTGAATCCGCTGGCAATGTGCTGGAGTTTGACAGCGGCGTGGCTGCTGCGCCTGCCGCTCCTGTGGCCGAAGGTATGGACTTCGACCTGTCTGATCTGGACTTGCCGGCTGCGGGCGACGAACTGAAGCTTGATCTGGGTCTGGATCAGGACGGCGGTACCGATAGCGCGTTTGATTTCAGCGGCCTTGATCTCGACCTCGGCGATGCCGGTGGCAGCGATCTGGAATCTGACGAAGCTGGCACCAAGCTTGATCTGGCGCGTGCCTATCTTGAAATGGGCGACAAGGATGGCGCACGCGAAATCCTGGGTGAAGTGCTCAACGAAGGCAGCGATAAGCAGAAAGCCGACGCCAAGGGTATGTTGAGTTCGCTTGGCTGACCGTTTTCATCCTCTTGCCTGCATCCTCTTGTGGTGTGGGTGGGCGGTGATGGTGGAACGCGCGGTTCCATCCATACTGCCCGGGCTGGCCGTCGCGACTGCGACGGCCTTTCTGTTTTCGGCTATCCGTCAGCAAACGATGCGTTTGTTACGCCGCACCCGCTGGCTGTTGCTGGTGCTGCTGGTGTCGTATGCCTATACGCTGCCGGGCACAGCCTGGTGGCCGACAGCGGGCTGGCTCAGCCCGAGTGTAGAAGGCGTACAGCAGGGTGTGTTGCGAGCGGCACGGCTGGTGCTGATGCTGGCTGGGCTGGCGGTTTTGCTGGCGACGACGTCGCGCCCCCGGCTGGTGTATGGCCTGTATACGCTGGCGCGCCCGTTGACCTGGCTGGGATTGGATCGGCGCGCATTTGCTGTGCGTCTGGGCTTGACGCTCGATTATGTGGACACCTTGCCGCTCACCCCCCGCTGGCTCGATGCGTTGCGTGAGCCGCTACCCGACGATACCCACCCCACCCGCTACGCGCTGCACGCCGAACGCTGGCAAAGCCGGGACAGCGTCGTCATACTCGCAGGCTTGTTGCTGGTGGGGTGGGTGCTGCTATGAGGGTGGTGTTAGCGCTGGAGTATTGCGGCGTCGGTTTTTGCGGCTGGCAGGCACAGGCGCAGGGATGCGGCGTGCAGGATGCGCTGGAGGCGGCGATTGCGGCGATTGCCGGTACGCCCGTTCGCGTCACTACTGCCGGGCGCACGGACACCGGCGTTCATGCCGCGTTTCAGGTCGTGCATTTTGACACCGCAGTGCTGCGCCCTTTAAGCGCGTGGGTACGCGGTGTGAACAGCCATTTGCCTGCGGGCGTGGCGGTGTTGTGGGCGCGCGAAGTGAGCGCGGATTTTCATGCGCGCTTTGCCGCCATGCAGCGCGGCTATCGTTACGTGCTGCTTAATCACCCGGTGCGCCCGGCGCTCAGCCATGGCCTGATCGGCTGGCATCATCAGCCGCTCGATGTGGGCGCGATGAATGCGGCCGCCGCATTGCTGATCGGAAAGCACGATTTCACCGCCTTTCGCGCCGCCGAATGCCAGGCCAAGTCACCGATCAAAGATTTGCAGCAGCTACACATCGCGCGCCGGGGCGATTACCTGATGTGTGATTTCCGTGCCGACGGGTTTTTGCATCACATGGTGCGCAATCTGATGGGAAGCCTGATTCAGGTGGGGGCGGGCGCGCACCCGCCCGCGTGGGCGCGCGAAATCCTGGAAAGCCGCCAGCGCGCGCTGGCCGCGCCCACCTTCGACGCTGCGGGGCTCTACCTCACCCACATCCGGTATCCTGAACACTTTGATTTGCCGGAATCGTCTGACCGATGGCAGTACGCGTAAAAATCTGTGGCATCACCCGGCTCGAAGACCTGCACACCGCCTGCGCGGCGGGTGCGGATGCGTTGGGCTTCGTGTTTTACGATAAAAGCCCGCGCCATGTTTCCATCGATAAAGCCACCGAGCTGCTGCGCGCATTGCCACCGTTCGTGCAAAGCGTTGGCCTGTTCGTCAATGCCGCGCCCGCGTTCGTCGAGTCAGTGCTTAAAGCCGTCCCGCTTGATCTGTTGCAGTTTCACGGCGACGAATCCCCGGCGGAATGCGCGCGCTATGGCCGTCCATGGATCAAGGCCATTCGGGTCAGACCGGGGCTGGATTTGCTAAAATGCGCGGCTGATTTCGGGGCGGCGCGCGGGCTGCTGCTGGACGCGTATGTGCCCGACGTGCCCGGCGGTACGGGCGAGCGTTTTGACTGGTCGCTGATTCCCGCCGGGCTGTCGACGCCGGTCATCCTGTCGGGCGGGCTTACGCCCGATAACATCGCCGATGCCGTGCGCAGCGTGGCACCTTGGGCGGTGGATGTGTCGTCCGGCGTCGAGTTATCAAAAGGCCTCAAGGACGCGCAGAAAATCGCCCAATTTATAGCGAAAGCGAAAACCGCATGAAACTGACTGACCTCCCCGATTCCCACGGCCACTTCGGGCCTTACGGCGGCATCTTCGTCGCCGAAACGCTGATGGCCGCGCTCGACGAACTGCGTGTCGAATACGAAAAAGCGCGCAACGATCCGGATTTCATCGCCGAGTTCGAATACGAGCTGAAGCATTACGTTGGCCGCCCCAGCCCGGTGTACCACGCGAAACGTCTGTCCGAACAATACGGCGGCGCGCAGATTTACCTCAAGCGCGAAGACCTCAACCACACCGGTGCGCACAAGATCAACAACACCATCGGCCAGGCGCTGCTGGCGCGGCGCATGGGCAAAAAGCGCGTCATCGCCGAAACCGGTGCCGGGCAACACGGCGTCGCCAGCGCCACCGTCGCTGCGCGCTACGGCATGGAATGCGTCGTCTACATGGGCGCCGAAGACGTCGCCCGCCAGTCGCCGAATGTCTATCGCATGAAACTGCTTGGTGCCACTGTTGTGCCCGTGTCGTCCGGCTCGAAGACATTGAAAGACGCGCTGAACGAAGCCATGCGCGATTGGGTCACCAACGTCGAATCGACGTTTTATATTCTGGGCACCGCCGCCGGCCCGCACCCGTATCCTATGCTGGTGCGCGACTTCCAGTGCGTGATTGGCCGCGAAGCCATTGCGCAGATGCAGGAACAGGCTGGTCGCCAGCCAGATTGCGTAGTCGCTTGCGTCGGCGGCGGCTCCAACGCCATCGGCATTTTCCATCCCTACCTCGCGCATCCCGAAGTGAAGTTGATTGGCGTTGAAGCGGGCGGCTCCGGCATCGCCAGCGGCAAACACGCCGCTCCGTTGTCCGCAGGCTCGCCCGGCATCCTGCACGGCTTCCGCAGCTATCTGATGCAGGACGAAAACGGTCAGATCATCGAGACGCACTCCGTCTCCGCCGGTCTCGATTACCCCGGTGTCGGCCCGGAACATTCTTGGTTGAAAGACGCGCACAAGGCCGAATACGTCGCCATCAACGACGACGAAGCCATGGCCGCCTTCCACGACCTGTGCAAATTTGAGGGCATTATTCCTGCTTTGGAGTCGAGCCACGCGGTCGCCCAGGCCAAAAAACTCGCACCGACGATGATGAAGGATCAGATCATTCTGGTGAATCTCTCGGGTCGAGGCGACAAGGACATCAATACGGTGGCGAAGATTTCCGGGATTACGCTTTAGTTTTGGCAAAAGGAATGCGCAAAAGTTACAACCGGAAAGATTTAGGAATGGGTGTCAGGGCAAAGTATCTGAAGGTTTACTTGAAGTTTAGGCGTGCCGTGTTGGCTGTGCCAATTCGTCGGGGGAAAGAAAAATGAAAAGCGTTCCTCATGCAATTCAGTACCAGGGCAGCAAGCGGAATTTGGCGAGTGAAATTTTGCGGTATTTGCCAGAAAAAATGGGCAGGTTTATCGAGCCATTTTCTGGCTCGGCTGCCATGAGCATTGCCGTGGCGGCTCGCAACCACGCAGGCAGTTATCTAATCAATGATTTGAATCGCCCCTTGGTTGGTTTGCTGCAACTCATTATTGATCGTCCGATTGAAATGGCCGATTTCTACGAGCGTTTGTGGAACGAGCAACACGATGATTCTGTGGAACATTATTACCGGGTTCGCGAGGACTTTAACCGCACGCAAGACCCACGGTTTTTTCTGTATTTGCTTGCACGCTGTGTAAAAGGTTCGGTGCGCTACAACGCGGATGGCTTGTTTAACCAGAGTCCGGACAAGCGCCGGTTTGGCACGCGCCCTGAAACCATGCGGAAAAACATTTTCGGGGTGTCCGCATTGTTGAAAGGCAAAACGGATTTTTTATCTTGTGATTACCGCGAAGTTTTGCTGAGCGCCAAGCCATCTGATGTTGTGTATATGGATCCCCCCTATCAGGGTGTTTGCGGTGATCGCGACTCCCGATATTTTTCGGGAATATCGCATGATGAATTTGTTGAAGCCCTGCACGAATTGGATACACGCGATATCGCGTATTTGGTGAGTTACGATGGGCGCAGAGGCGACAAAACGTTCGGCGAACCCATGCCTGAATTTTTAGGCTTGACCTGTGTGGAATTGGCGGCTGGCCGCTCAACGCAATCCACCTTTCTGGGTCGCGATGAAATTACCTACGAATCGTTGTACTTGTCCAGGGCGCTGATGGAAAAGACGCCAGTTCCTGTTTCGGCCTATCAGCAAGACAGTCAGCAATATGTTTTGCTCGAACCCGTGGCGCGTTATGGATAAATTGCCGAAAGCGTTTATTGAATTGTGCAAGTCGGTGACAGCGAAACGCCCCAAGACCGTCATTGATCACATTCTTGAGCATGGATTCATTACAACGGAGCAGCTTAAAGACGTATACGGGTATGACCATCCTCCCAGGGCGGTTCGCGATGTGCGCGAGCATGGAATCCCGATTGAGACCTATCGTGTTGTTGGCTCGAATGGCCGGAAAATTGCGGCATACCGGTTCGGGGATACGAAGGCAAAGCGACTGAAGCGGTTTTCCGGACGGACCGGCCTGTCCAAGAAACTCAAAGATGCACTCGTCGAGAAATATGGTTGCAGGTGTTTTATTTATCTGGAAGAAATTCCATCAAGTGAATTGCAAATTGACCATCGGGTTCCGTATGAGGTGACAGGTGATGATGCCAGCGACTTGAATCCGGATGATTTCATGCTGCTGTCGGGCTCTGCAAACCGGGCAAAATCCTGGTCTTGTGAGCAGTGCGATAACTGGAATAACGCGAAGGATAGACAGGTTTGTCTGTCCTGTTATTGGGCGTACCCGGAAAGTTATTCGCATATCGCCATGCGCCCAATCCGGCGTCTTGACCTTGTTTGGCAGGGTGATGAGGTCGAGGCCTATGAGCAATTGAAAGCGGAAGCGCTAGCGTTGGAAAAAGAGATTCCTGCCTATGTAAAGGAAATACTCGAAAAGGAACTTCGCAGGAAGTTGGTTTGAACCATTTGAATTTGAAGAAGATTGATTTATGAGCCGCATCGGCCAAACCTTTACCGCGCTACAAGCGCACAACAAGAAAGCCCTGATTCCTTTTATCACCGCAGGCGATCCCGGCAAGGGGATGACTGTGCCGCTGATGCACGCGCTGGTGGAAGCTGGCGCCGACATCATTGAGCTGGGGGTGCCGTTTTCTGATCCGATGGCGGATGGGCCGGTGATCCAGCGCGCATCCGAAAGAGCCCTGGCCAACAAGGTCGGGCTGAAGGATGTGCTCGCGATGACGGCGGAATTCCGCAAGAGCAATACGACGACGCCGGTGGTGCTGATGGGCTACGCCAATCCGGTTGAACGCATGGGCTACGCGACGTTTGCGCAGGCGGCGAAAGCAGCGGGGGTGGACGGCGTGCTGACGGTGGATATTCCGCCGGAAGAATCGCTGGGCGTGGCTGACGTGTTCAAGGCTGCCGGTCTTGATCCGATCTTCCTGTTGTCGCCGACCACGCCGGAAGCGCGGGTGGAAACGGTGGCAGCGGCGGCGGGTGGCTTCATCTATTACGTGTCGCTGAAAGGCGTGACTGGCTCGGCCAATCTCGACATGGATGAGGTGGCAAGGAAGCTGGCGACGATCCGCAAGCATTGCACGTTGCCGGTGGGCGTTGGTTTCGGCATTCGCGACGCGGCGACCGCCGAGGCTGTGGCGCGCATCGCCGACGCCGTGGTGGTGGGCAGTCGCATCGTCAACGAAATCGAAACTGCGCCCGAGAGCGAAGTGGTTCAGCGGGTGAAGGCGCTGGTGCAGGATTTGCGCCGGGGCGTGGATGCGGCATCAAAGTAGCCGCGCATCCATCAAACGAAAACAGACCAACCCAGACAACAGACAGCGGAGTACACCATGAGCTGGTTCCAGAAAATCCTGCCCCCCAAAATCAAGCGGCGTGTCCTGGCCGACCGAAAGTCCATGCCCGAGGGGCTTTGGTCGAAATGTCCAGCGTGCAACGAGGTGCTGTATCGCGCCGATCTCGAAAGCAATCTGGAGGTGTGTCCCAAGTGCGGACATCACCATCGCGTCGGTGCGCGTGCGCGGCTGGCGATGCTGCTCGACGCCGAAGGCCAGCATGAAATCGGCGCCAGCGTAACGCCGCTCGACCCGCTGAAATTCAAGGACAGCAAAAAATATCCGGATCGCCTGAAAGAAGCCAAAGCGGGCACGTCGGAAACCGACGCATTGGTAGTGATGGGCGGCAGCATCAAGACCGTGCCGGTGGTGGTGGCGGCGTTTGAATTCAAGTTCATGGGCGGCTCGATGGGTTCGGTGGTGGGCGAGCGCTTCGTGCGTGGTATCGAATCGGCAATCGAGTCGAACTCGGCGTTCATCTGCTTCTCGGCCAGCGGCGGCGCACGGATGCAGGAAGGCCTGTTTTCCCTGATGCAGATGGCGAAAACTTCGGCAGCACTGACGCAGCTGTCGCGGCATCAACTCCCCTTTATTTCGGTGTTGACCGATCCCACCATGGGCGGCGTGTCGGCGAGCTTCGCCATGCTGGGCGATTTGATTGTCGCCGAACCCAACGCGCTGATCGGCTTTGCCGGCCCACGTGTGATCGAACAAACCGTGCGAGAGACGCTGCCTGAAGGCTTTCAGCGCGCCGAGTTCCTGCTGGAAAAAGGCGCGGTCGACCGCATCATCGACCGTCGCCAGATGCGCGACGAGCTCGCCACTACGCTGGCGATGCTGATGGGGCGGCCTGCGCTTGCCGCCTGACACACCGTCCGGACGTTTGCTGGCCGACTGGCTGGCGCGGCTGGAACAGTTGCACCCGAGCGCGATTGATCTGGGGCTGGAACGGGTGCGGCGCGTCAAGGATGCGCTGGGACTTGTGCCGACGTTTCCGCTTATCGTCGTCGGCGGCACCAATGGCAAGGGTTCCACCTGCGCCACTCTCGAAGCGATTCTCACCGCCGCCGGTTACAAGACCGGTCTTTACACCTCGCCGCATTTGCTGCGCTACAACGAGCGGGTGCGGGTTGCCGGTGTCGAGGCGAGTGATGCGGAACTGGTGGCTGCGTTTGAGGCCATCGACGCCGCGCGCGGTGATACCTCGCTGACCTATTTCGAATTCGGCACGCTCGCTGCGATGTGGCGATTCATCGACGCCGATGTGGATGTGGCGATTCTCGAAGTCGGCCTCGGTGGCCGGCTCGACGCGGTCAACGTATTCGATGCCGACGTGGCCATCGTCACCAGCGTGGATCTCGACCATCAGGACTACCTTGGCGATACCCGCGAAGCGATTGGCTTTGAGAAAGCCGGGATTTTTCGCCCGGCGCGCCCGGCGATGTGTGCAGACCCCGCGCCGCCCGCGACCTTACTGGCACACGCGCGCACCCTCGGCGCATTGTTGCGCTGCGTGGGCGTGGACTTTTCCGCGCAGCGCAGCGCCGACCGCTGGACGTTTCAGGGACAGCACGCCGTGCTGCGCGACTTGCCTCTGCCTGCGATGGCGGGCAGCTATCAACTGCGCAATGCTGCCGTCGCGTTAGCTGCGCTGGAAAGCCTGCACAGCCGTCTGCCGGTTGATGGCGCAGCAATTCAGCAAGGGCTGCGCACCGCTCGAGTCGCTGGGCGTTTCCAGCAAATTGCCCATTCCCCTGCCGTGTTGCTGGACGTGGCACACAATCCCGAAGCAGCACGCGCGCTGGCAACCGTCTTGCGCGAGCAGCCCATCGCCGGACGCACGCTGGCGGTGGTGGGGATGTTGGCCGATAAAGATGCGGCGGGCGTGTTGGCTGCCTTGCGCGAGCTGATCGATGCCTGGTGGGTGTGCACGCCGGATTCGCCCCGAGCGCGGGCGGCAGATTCGCTGGCTATCGTGTTGCGTGAGGTCGTGGGCCGCACGCCAGTTCAGGTCGAGCCAGACGTTTGCGCAGCGCTGGCGGCAGCCAGGAGCAACGCGGACGAAGGTGATAGAATCATCGTCTTCGGTTCGTTCTATACCGTTGCTGCCGTGCTCGATCATGCCACCACCCAATCCTGAATCTGATCTCAAGCGCCGTGCCAGGCGTCGCCTGATTGGCGCGGTCGCGTTGATGCTACTGGCGGTCATTGTGCTGCCTTTGCTGCTCGAAGATGAACCGCCTCCCGCCAGCACCCTGAACGTCAAAATGGCCGAAGCGCCGATGCCAGCACCCGCTCCCGCTCCCGCGCCATCCGAACCGGATGCCGCCGTGCATCCGGATATGCCGGTCGACACCTCGCCGGTTGATCCCCCGCCGCCGGTGCTTGCGCCCAAGCTGCCCGAACCCAAACCTGCCATTCGCCCCGCACCTGCCCCGCCCGTAGCAAAATCGCCCGCGCCAGAGGCCGCCAAGCCGGTGGTCGCCAAACCCAAGCCGGAAGCCAGCGCGGCTTTCGTCGTGCAACTCGCGGCCTTGTCAGACGCCACCAAGACCGATGCACTGGTGGCGCGTGCGCGCAAACTCGGGCTGACGACGTATACCGACAAGCGCGGCAACCTGACCCGCGTACGCGTGGGACCGTTCGCGTCACGCACCGCAGCGGTGGAAGCGGCGGTCAAGCTGGCCGAGGCCGGGCTGGCCGGGCAGGTGGTGGCGCAATGAGTGTGCTTGACCTCATCGTGCTGTTGGTGCTCGGCTTGACCATTGTGCGCGGCTTGATGCGCGGCTTGATCGACACGCTATTTTCACTGGCGGCCTGGATACTGGCGTTCGCACTCGGAAAGTGGGGCGCAACGATCATTGCGCCGCTGTTGCCCATCGGCGTAGACAATCCGGCGATCCGCTACTTCGCCGGATTTGCCGTGGTGTTTCTGATCGTGCTGATCGCCGTGCTGCTGCTGGGACACGCCCTGGCAACGCTGGTGAAAGCGGTAGGGTTGGGCGGCGCGGATAAGGCCTTGGGCGGATTGCTGGGACTGGTTAAGGGCGGGGTGATTCTGATCGGATTTACCCTGGCGGCGGGATTAACTTCTTTGCCCCGCACCGATTTCTGGAAGAACTCTTTAGTCTCCGGTGGTCTGGAAGTCATGGCGAAACGCGCCTTGCCCTGGATGCCGGAAGACATGGCCAAATATGTTCGGTTCGAATCATAAATCGACGGGTGGTCCAGCCATCCGCTGCGGAGTCTTATCATGTGCGGAATAATCGGAATTGTGTCGAATACAGCAGCCAACCAGCTGTTGTATGACGGGTTGATGGTGTTGCAGCATCGCGGCCAGGACGCGGCGGGCATCGTGACTGCCGAACAGAGCCGCTTTCACATGCACAAGGGGCAAGGGCTGGCGCGCGACGTATTCCGCACCCGCGATATGCGCAATCTGCGCGGGGATATGGGCGTCGCGCATGTGCGTTACCCCACGGCAGGCAGCGCGTCATCGTCAGCAGAGTCGCAGCCGTTTTATGTCAATTCGCCTTACGGCATCGTGCTCGGTCATAACGGCAATCTCACCAACACCCACGAGCTCAAAGAGTCGTTGTTTCGCAGTGACCTGCGCCACGTCAACACCAATTCCGATTCGGAAGTTCTGCTCAACGTGCTTGCACACGAATTGCAGGTACGCGCAGGTGGCAACGCGCTCAATCTCGACATTATTTTTGGCGCGGTCGCGGGCGTTCATGCACGCTGCAAGGGTGCCTATGCCGTCACGGCATTTATTGCAGGCTACGGCCTGCTCGCGTTCCGCGACCCACACGGCATACGCCCGCTGGTCATGGGCGTGAACGAGCAGGCCACGCCGCCCGAATACATTGTTGCTTCGGAAAGCGTGGCGATTGATGCGCTGGGGTTTCGTCTGCTACGTGACATCGCGCCGGGCGAAGCGGTGTTCATCGATTACCAGCGCCAGCTGCATAGCCGCCAGTGCTGCGAACATCCCGTACTCAACCCCTGCATCTTCGAATACGTCTACCTCGCACGCCCGGATTCCGTCATCGACGGCGTCTCGGTCTACAACACGCGGCTCGCCATGGGCGTGTCGCTGGCCGAAAAAATCAAACGCGAGTTTTCCCATCTCAAGATCGACGTCGTGATTCCGATTCCCGACACCAGCCGCCCCTCCGCGCTGCAACTCGCGTATCACCTCAACGTGCCATACCGCGAAGGCTTCATCAAAAACCGCTATATCGGTCGCACCTTCATCATGCCGGGGCAGGCGCTGCGCAAAAAATCCGTGCGCCAGAAACTCAACGCCATCGCGGAAGAATTCAAAGGCAAGAACGTGCTGCTGGTCGATGACTCCATCGTGCGCGGCACCACCAGCCGCGAAATCGTGCAGATGGCACGCGACGCCGGCGCGGTTCACGTATATTTCGCCTCCGCCTCGCCGCCCGTGCGCTATTCCAACGTCTACGGCATCGACATGCCGACGCGCAACGAACTCATCGCCAACAACCGCAGTGATGTCGAAATCGCCCGCGAAATCGGCTGCGACGCCCTGATCTACCAGGATCTCGACGCCATGATCGAAGTCGTGCGCGCGGGCAACCCCGCTATCCCCGATTTCGACACATCGTGTTTCGATGGCCGCTACATCACCGGCGACATCACGCCCGAATACCTCAATTACGTCGAAGCCGTGCGTAACGGCGAAACCCCGCCGCCGTCGGCCTTGTCTACCCAGCAGCTGGATTTGAATCTGGCGGCTAACGGCTGATGCCACTACCCTTGGCTGTCCACTCGCTAGAGTGGGCCTCGTCCGCTGCAGCAAGTGGGTGAACTCAATTCGTTAGAGCACATCGCAACCATGGCGAATAACACTCCAAGATATTTATCTCTCTGCTTTGGGCTGCTATTTGTTATCGGTGCGTCTTTATATCTCTTCATCATGTTCAAAGCTGGTTGTGCAGGCGATGCCAAAGGAGGATCACTTGGCGATCCAACTCGCGCATTGCAATTGGAGGGCTATAGTTTTTACCCTCTGCTACTCAGCGCAGGAACAGGTGGTGCAGCAATCGGCATGATTTCAAAGTCAATTCATCGTGTCGCGCAAGGGGTCGCTTTTGCAACTTTCGCTCTTTCTTGCCTATGGATTGCGGGTATGCAGCTAGAGATATGGGGCGTCCAGTCATGCTTTTAGCTTAACCCCCGAATCGACTGCATAGGCGGCACGCGCGTGATGTGTCGCGTGGTGAGCCAGCCGCTGCCGCCAACGAGCAGCGCGCCCGCGAGCGGGAGGGCG
>JBEBIA010000034.1:0-13819 GCA_040080645.1 Thiobacillus sp. | reverse complement strand
TCGAGCGCAAGCAGGCGCTGGATATCGCCATGCACGTTGGAATAATTGCGGCCAAGCTGCTTTGCCAAGGCATAAACCGACATCGGCCCGGTGGCTTTGAGTTCCCGCAGGAGTTGCAGCCGCTTGGGCGGTAGTTCTGCAAGAAGTTCCATCGGTGTAGGGAAATCGAGCTGATAGTCCGCTGCGGGCAGCCGTTTGCCGGCATCGATTTTTTTTGCCAGTGTGCGCAGTTCGCCACGCGTCTGATTCCAGCTGGAAATTCCAATCACGGCTTTTATGCCTCTGGGGGTATTCATTTCAGTGCCTCCACATCGTTCAGAAAGTCTTCCACCAGTGCGCTCATGCCGCGCCAGACATAAGGCTTCTCGGCACGCCCGACATGCTTGTGATCCCCCTTGCCTGCCTCATTGTCGTAGCGCACCAGCGTTTTGCCATCCCTGCCAGCCCATAGTCGGTATTTCAGGCCATGCGGCCTGTCTGGCGTGGGTGTGGGCAGTTGCCAGATCACCATTTCAAGCTTGATGCCGTCGGAACGAATGTCTGTCTTGCGATAGATCAGGACGGCTTTCATAGTTCACAGCGTAGCCAATATATCCATACAAGGCAATACAATTAGATGGGTTATGTTTTTCGCGGATCGACCGAAAATCAGCTGTCCACATTTCCCTGCGCGAGAGACGAGCAGTCCTTGATCACCCCTTCAACGCATTCCCCACCACCTCCGCCACATCTTTTGCCAGCCCCTCAACCGCCGCGATGCGCTCCAGCTCGGCGCGCGCGTGCGCCTGTCGGCTGGCGTCGAACTGGCGCCAGCGGTCGAAGCTGCGGGCGATGCGTGACGCCACCTGCGGGTTCATGGCCTGCAATGTGCTGATGACATCGGCAGCCAGCGCGTAGCCGCTGCCATCGGCGGCGTGGAAGTGGCGCGGGTTGGCGCCGCAGAAGCCACGGATGAGGGCATAGACGCGGTTGGGGTTTTTCAGGTCGAAGGCGGGATGGGCCATGAGCGCGCGGATGGCGCGGGCGTCGGTGGTGCGCGCGGTGGCCTGCACGGACAGCCATTTGTCGACGACGAGCGCTTCGTCTTTCCAGGTGTCGTAGAACGCAGTGAGCGCGGCTTCCCGCTCGGGCACATCGAGCTGGACGAGGGTGGCGAGTGCGGCGAACACGTCGGTCATGTTGCCGCCGGCAGCGATCAGCGCGGCGAGGCGCGGGGCCATCTCCAAGGGTGCGGCTTCGGCGAGGTAGCCCAGGCAGGCGTTGCGCAGCGCGCGGCGGCCCAGCTGTGCGCCGCCAGCTTCGTAGGGTTCGGTGGGCGTGAGTGCGGTAAAGGCGGCTTCGAATTGCGCCTGGCAGTGCGCGGCGAGCGCGCGGCGCAGGACGAGACGCGCGTTGAAGATGGCGTCGGGGTCGATGACCTTGCCCGCTGCGGCGACGCTGTCGGCGAGCACGGTTTCGGACGGCAGGGCCAGCGCCTCGGCGGCGAGTGCGGGGTCGCCTTCGAGGCCGTCGGCGAGCACGCGCGCGCAGGCATCGAGGAAGGCGGGCGGGATCCAGTTTTCGCTCGGTGCGTTTCCCTCACCCCAGCCCTCCCCCAGAGGGGGAGGGGGTAACTGCGCGGCGATGCCCACCAACAGGATGCGGGTGGCGAGACGTTGCCCGGCTTCCCAGCGGTTGAAGGCGTCCGAGTCGTGGGCCATCAGGTGGGCAAGCTCGGCGTCCGTTTGTTCGAATTCCAGCCGCACGGGCGCGGAGAAATCGCGCAGCAGCGAGGCGACGGGCGCGTCGGGGATGTCTTCGAATACAAACGTCTGCGTGGTTTCGGTGAGCGAGAGCACGCGGGTGGTGGATGTCCCCATCTCGCCCGCGAGCCGCAGGTCGGCATCACGGCCGTCGGGCAGCACGAGACCGACGGCGACGGGGATATGCAGCGCGCCGTCGTCGATTGGCTGTTTGTTTTCCGCGAGCCGTTTTTCGTAGGCGGTGGGCGCGAGGGTTTGCGTGAGGGTGAGCGTGTAGCGTTGCGACGCGGCGTCGTACTCGCCATTCGCTCTCAATATCGGCGTGCCCGCGCGCGCGTACCAGCGGCGGAACTGCGTGAGGTCGACGCCACTCGCGTCCTGCATCGCGGCGACGAAATCCTCGCAGGTCACGGCCTGGCCGTCATGGCGCTGGAAGTACAAATCCATCCCGGCGCGGAAGCCCGCAACGCCTAACAGCGTGTGGATCATGCGGATGACTTCCGCGCCTTTGTTGTAGACGGTGGCGGTATAGAAGTTGTTGATCTCGGCGTAGGAGGCGGGCCGGATCGGGTGCGCCATCGGCCCCGCGTCCTCGGGGAATTGGCCGGCGCGGAGTGCCCGCACTTCCTGGATGCGGGTGACCGCGCGCGAATGCACGTCGGCGCCGAATTCCTGGTCGCGGAAGACGGTGAGGCCTTCTTTCAAGGACAACTGGAACCAGTCGCGGCAGGTGACGCGGTTGCCGGTCCAGTTGTGGAAATACTCGTGCGCGACGACGCGGTCGATGCCCTGGTAGTCGGCGTCGGTCGCGGTGTCCGGGCGGGCCAGCACGTACTTGGTGTTGAAGATGTTGAGTCCCTTGTTCTCCATCGCGCCCATGTTGAAGTCGCCCACCGCCACGATCATGTAGCGGTCGAGGTCGTATTCCAGACCGAAGCGCGTCTCGTCCCAGCGTAGGGCTTTTTTCAGCGCCGCCATCGCGTGGCCGCACTGGTCGAGCTTGCCGGGTTCGACGAAAACCTGCAGCGCGACCGGGCGGCCCGACGCGGTGGTGAACGTATCTTCGAGCACGTCGAGCTTGGCCGCGACCAGCGCGAATAGATACGCCGGTTTGGGGAAGGGGTCTTCCCAGCGCACCCAGTGGCGTGTCGCGTCGTCATCGCATGTGCCAGCGGCGACAGGATTGCCGTTCGACAACAGCTGCGGAAACCGCGCGCGCTCGGCTTCCACCGTGCAGGTGAAGGTCGCCATCACGTCCGGCCGGTCGGCGAAGAAGGTGATGCGCCGGAAGCCTTCAGCCTCGCACTGCGTGAAGTAGCCGTCTTTCGATTTGTAGAGGCCGGACAGCTGGGTGTTCTGGTCGGGGTGGATGCGCACCACGGTTTCCAGCTTGAATGTGTCGGGCAGCGGCGCGGCGATCGTCAGGCGGTCATCGGCACAGGCGTAACGCGCTGGATCGAGCGCGGTGCCGTCGAGCGTCACGCTTAGCAGTTCGAGCGCTTCGCCGTTCAACACGAATGAACCGGCCATCGCAGCCGGATTGCGCCGACAGGTGAGCCGGGCGCGGACCTCGGCGCGCCCCTCGAAAATGCCCACATGCAAATCGACCGTGTCGATCAGCCAGGCGGGAGGGATGTAATCCTTGAGATAGAGCGTGACGGGGGTTTCGGTACGCATGGGGTTGATCCTGTGTGGCGGTGCGAGGCGTGCGGCCTACACCCAGTTTTCGACGACGAGGCCAGGATAATCCCGGAAATCGGCTTCATTGTTGGTGACGAGCGTGAGGCCGAGGCTCGTGGCGTGCGCGGCAATCAGCCGATCCAGTGCGTCGCGGCGGCGGTCACGGACGGCGGCAGCAAAAACGCCGTATTGCACAGCGACAGTATTGTCGACCGGCAGCACAGGCAGATAGGTCAGCAGGTCGTCCAGAGCCTGCTCGGCTTCGCGTTTGGTACTCGGGTCGCGTTCGACGCCATGCCGCAATTCGGCCAGAGTCACCACGGAAATCACCAGATCGCCGTAATCGAATTCCTGAAACCGGCGCAGCAACCCGGGTGGATGGCGCTGGATGAGGTGGACGCAGATGTTGGTGTCGAGCAGGTAGCGCATGGGCTTACTTGTCGCCCACCGGTTTGTCCTGGTGCAGGGCCGAGCTTTCCCCAAAGCCGCTCCAGTCGCGTTCCTTCTGCTCGTGGAATTCGCGGCCTTCAGCCATGAAGCCCGGCGGGAAAGCTGCGAACGCCTCGGCCAGCCCGGTCAGCTTGCGCTTGACGACAGGGCGCAGAACGAGGGTGTCGCCGACTTTCTCGATTTCGACATCCTGGCTGGCCTCGACAATGGCGAGTTCCTTGGGTATGCGAACGGCCAGTGAGTTGCCGCTTTTGAATACGCGAGTGAGCATGGAAAACCTCCTGTGTATATACAGGATATACGCCCGTTAATCCGGGCGCAAGTCATTGTTTACACGCCCTGTTTCAAACTCGCTTCGATAAAGATATCGAGATCGCCGTCGAGCACTTTCTGCGTGGCGGAGGTTTCGACGTTGGTGCGCAGGTCTTTGATGCGCGAGTTGTCGAGCACGTAGCTGCGAATCTGATGACCCCAGCCGACGTCGGATTTGCCCGCTTCGAGTTTGTCCTGTTCGGCCTGGCGCTTGCGCAGCTCGGCTTCGTAGAGTTTCGACTTCAGCATCGACATCGCTTCGGCGCGGTTCTTGTGCTGCGAGCGGTCGTTTTGGCACTGCACGACGATGTTGGTGGGGATGTGGGTGATGCGCACCGCCGAGTCGGTTTTGTTGATGTGCTGGCCGCCCGCACCGGACGCGCGGTAGGTGTCGACGCGCAGGTCGGCAGGGTTGATGTCCACTTCGATCGAGTCGTCGACTTCGGGGTAGACGAAAATGCTGGCGAAGCTGGTGTGGCGGCCGCCGGACGAATCGAACGGCGATTTGCGCACCAGGCGGTGGACGCCAGTTTCCGTACGCAGGGTGCCATAGGCGTAGTCGCCTTCGATCTTGATCGAGGCGGATTTGATGCCGGCGACGTCGCCTTCGGATTCTTCCAGCAGCTCGGCCTTGAAGCCTTTGCGCTCGGCGTATTTCAGGTATTGCCGCAGCAGCATCGACGCCCAGTCGCAGGCTTCGGTGCCGCCCGCGCCGGCCTGAATGTCGATGAAGCAGTTGTTGGGATCGGCCGGGTTGTTGAACATGCGGCGGAATTCCAGCGTCGAGACTTCTTTCTCGATGCTGTCAGCGTCGGCCTGCACGGCGGCGAGCGTGTCGTCGTCGTTTTCCTCGCGCGCCATGTCGAACAGTTCAACGGCGTCTTTCAGGCCGGCGGCGACGCGGTCGAGTACCAGCACCACGTCTTCCAGCGATTTGCGTTCGCGGCCTAGCTCCTGTGCTTTGGCGGCGTCGTTCCAGAAATCCGGTGCTTCACTCAGGCGAACGACTTCTTCCAGACGATCCTGCTTGTGATCGTAGTCAAAGAAACCCCCTGAGTTGGGTGGCGCGGTCGCCGAGGTCGGCGAGTTTGGATTCGATCTGATTGAGGCTTTCGGCTTCCATGATGGGGCTCGGTACTAGGCGGAAAAGCCGCGCATTATAGCCCAGGCGATAACCATCCCCAGCCCGATGGCTCCCATGCCCGCTGCCACGTGACGCGCCATGCGCCAGCCTCCGAGGGTGAAAGCAAGCAGGGATTTGAAAACGAGATTAGCGAGCACGGCCAGCGTGATGACATTGACCACGCCCGTCACCGGCAGCTTGTCGAGATCATGCAGCCGCAGGCTGGAGAGGGTGATGGCATCGACGTCAGTCAGCCCTGACACCAGCGCCACCATATATAGCCCGCGTGTGCCCAACCAGTCGGATAACCAGGCTGCTGCCAGCAGCACCACTGCATACATCAGACCGAAGCCGAGCGCGGTGCGCAGTTCGGTCGGGTTGCCCATCGCCAGCGTGGGCAGCTCGCCTTGCGGGTGCAGTCGCCGCACGCCGTACGCCGCGCCGAGCGCGCCCACGACCAGTCCGCCGCTCAGAACCGGCAGCAGCTGCGGTAGCACCCCGGGGGCCAGCACTGCGGCGAGCACGGCCAGCCGCACTTGCACCACCAGATTGGCCAGCACGATCACAATGACCGAAACCGGCAGCATCGTTTCGCTGGCGCGTGCGTGTCGGCTGAAGGCCAAAGTGGTGGCGGTAGATGACACCAGCCCGCCCAGCAGGCCCAGCATGACTGCGCCGCGCTGCTGCCCAAGCAGTCGCAGCGCGGCATAGCCTGCCAGGCCGACGCCCGCAATGAGCACCACCATCCACCAGATCTGATAGGGATTGAGCGCGCCGTAAGGACCATAGTCCTGGTTCGGCACCAGCGGCAGGATGATCAGCGACAGCACTGCGAATTGCAGCACCGACAGCAGATCGTGGCGGCTCATGCGCTGGCTCCAGCCGCGCAGTTCGGGCTTGAAATACATCAGCATCGTCGCTGTAATGCCCAGCATCACCGCTAGTTGGATGGCGTCATGCCACACCAGTACACCCAGGCCGTAGCACAGCATCAACGCCGCCACCGTCGTGGTGCCCGGGTCGCCATCGTTGGCCGGATCACGCAGATAGGCCGCGATCATCATGCCGCCGACCAGCAGCAATCCGACTGCAATCAGCCAGGGCGCGTTGATGAGGATGGCGAGATGCGCGGTCAGCACACCGAGCAGGGCGGTCAGTGCAAAGGTGCGCAGTCCAGCTTTCGCCGCAGGGTTGCGTTCGCGTTCCAGTCCCATCAGCAGGCCGATAGCCAATGCGATCAGGTAGCGCGGCAGCGGCGCAAGTTCGGGCGGCAGTACGCTCAGCCAGTCAGGCATTGAGAGGTTCCCAGTGGTGCAGCTTTAACTGTAGCGAACATTCACCGTTGTATTCGTTGGGCATCAGTGCATAGACGGCATGGATGCGAAGTGGCAGCGGTTCGGCGTGAAAAAAATGCATGGCTTCGAATGTCTGTCCGTCGCGGCTGAGTTTGAGTTTGAGATGTTTTTCGCCGACAACACGCTGTGTAACCACTTGGAACTGTCCCGTGAAAAGCGGCGCGGGAAAGCCCTGACCCCATACAGCTTGCTCAAGTGCCTGAGCGAGCTCGTAGGTGTGATCGGTAGGGTCAAGTTCACCGTCGGTTTCAATGCGGCCATCCAGGTCTGCGGGGTCGATGAGCTCGCGCACGACTGTCTCGAACGCTTCGGCGAAATCGGTCTCGCGGTCGGCGGCAAGCGTGAGACCCGCAGCCATGGCGTGGCCGCCAAATTTGAGGATGAGCCCCGGGTGGCGTTTATCGATGAGATCGAGCGCGTCGCGCAGATGCAGGCCGGGGATGGACCTCCCCGATCCCTTGAGTTCGCCGCTTTTATGCCCCGCAGGGGCGGTATCCAGTTGGGCACTCCGGGCGAACACGACGGTGGGGCGATGGAATTTGTCTTTGAGTCGCGAGGCGAGAATGCCGATGACGCCGACATGCCAGCCGGGTTGATACGCGCTGAGGCTGGCGCGGTCAGTGGAACGAAAATCGGCGAGGATCGCGAGTGCTTCTTCCAGCATGTCGGATTCGACTTCACGACGACTGCGGTTGAGCGAGTCAAGCTGTTGTGCAAGCGACTGGGCGACAGCGGGGTCGTCGGCCAGCAGACAGTCGATGCCGAGCGCCATGTCGTCGAGACGCCCCGCAGCATTGAGGCGCGGCCCCAGCATGAAGCCGAGGTCAAACACCGTAGCGCGACGTGGGTCGCGCCCGGCGGCGCGAAATAGCGCGTTGACGCCCGCGCTCGCCTTGCCTGCACGCATTCGCGCAAGGCCCGCTTCAATCAGGATGCGGTTGTTGGCATCGAGCTTGACCACGTCGGCGACTGTGCCGAGCGCAACCAGATCAAGCAGTACGCGCAAATCCGGCTCGGGGGTGGCGGCGTAATGATTGCGCCGCCGCAACTCGGCGCGGGTGGCGAGCAGCACGTAAAACATGACGCCCACGCCCGCCAGATGTTTGGAGGCAAACCCGCAACCCGATTGATTCGGATTGACGATACAGGCAGCCTCAGGGAGTTCGTCGCCAGGCAGGTGGTGATCGGTGACCAGTACCGGAATGCCGTGTCGGGTCGCCTCGGCTACGCCTGCCACTGCGGCGATCCCGTTATCCACGGTGACGATGAGATCAGGCGCGCGCGCGGCGGCCAGCGCCACGATTTCGGGCGTGAGGCCATAACCGTGTATCTGCCGGTTGGGCACCATGAACTCGACGCGGGCACCCAGCAGGGTCAGGCCACGAACGCCGACTGCACAGGCGGTGGCACCGTCGGCATCGTAATCGGCAAGGATCAGGATACGGCGTTGCTGTGCAATCGCGTCAGCCAGGATCGTCGCGGCTTGCGCGCTGTGCAGCAAGCCCTCGGGCGGCAGCAGACTCGGCAGGCGATGCGCGAGTTCATCTGTATGACGAACGTCACGCGCGGCGTACAGCCTGGCCCAGATGGGTGGAAGCCCGGCCTGTTCTAGGGCGTGGAAAGCCGCTGGCGGGCAGGGGCGGTGGGTAATGAGGGGCATGACGAGAATTGTAGGGGCAAGTCTCGATCAGCGATTCAGAATCTGGTGAATTGCCAATTTATTCCCCCGCTGGGCGGGAGTACCATCGCGCCATGAGCCATTTACTACCGCTTTCGCGTGTGGCCCGACTGGTGGGGCAGTCGCGTCACGTTATCCAGGAGATGATCCGGGGGGGCACGCTGGCGACGTTCGACGGTATGGTCGAGCTCGACGAATTGCTGCGTGCCTTTCCCGATGTGAAATGGGATGACGACGCTGAGTTTCGCCGCGTCACTGAAATCAAGGACAAGGCGTTTGCCAAGCGGGTGCGTGAGTTGGCACTGCCGGACAAGGATGTCTTGACGGCGCGGCTGACCGAGCTGGGTAATGAGTACGCTGCCGCCAAGGCGCTGCTGCTGCATTACGGCAATGTGATGCGCTGGCTGGATGAAAAGATCGATGAAATCGATGAAGACGCAAGTGTGGAGACGCACCATGCGCTGCATAGCGTGCGCGGTTTTTTATTGCGCAACTTGGCTGAAATGCCCTCTGAGGCCGCCGTGGCGCAGGCAGTGATTGCACAGGAAAGGATACTCAAGCTCATGTCAGCCCACGTTACAATTCAGCCCAGCGGGCATGAGTTTTTTGTTGAAAGTAACGACACGCTGCTGGAGGCCGCGCTGCGGCACGGCGTGTCGCTCAATTACGGATGCAGCAATGGCAATTGCGGCGACTGTAAGGCGCGGCTGGTGTCCGGGGAGGTGAAAAAAGTCCACGCACACGACTATGTGCTGAAACAGGCGGAAAAAGACGCGGGCGTGATTCTGCTGTGTTCGTATGCGCCGGTGAATGATGTGGTGGTCGAGGCGAATGTTGCGGGTGCGCGCGATATTCCTGTGCAGCAACTGGCGGCCAAGGTGAAGTCGGTTGAAGTTTTCAATCCGCATATGGCGGCGCTGCACATTTTGGCGCCACGCAGTCAGCGCTTGCGTTTTCTGGGCGGGCAGGGGGTAGAGCTGTCGGTGAACGGCACGCGAGGACGCTACGCGATAGCCAGTTGTCCGTGCGAAGACCGGCATATCGAAGTGCAGATTCCGCGTCGACCTGGCGATGCGTTTGCTGAGGCGCTGTACGGCAGTCTGAAGGCAAACGATACGGTGAATGTGGAAGGTCCCTTCGGCGAATTTGTGCTGGATGAAGACTCGCCGCGCCCGGTGATTTTTCTGGCATTTGGTGCAGGTTTTGCACCGATCAAGAGCCTGATTCAGCACGCTATGTCGCTGGAGCTGGCTGAGTCGATGGATTTGCATTGGCTGGCAGACGAGGCGGGACACTATCAGGACAACCTTTGCCGCGCCTGGGCCGATGCGCTGGATAATTTTGCGTATGTGCCACATGCACAGTTGGCTGACGAAGCGGCGCTTGTGCAGAAACTGGTGGTGGATTACCCGGATTTGCACCGCTTCGATGTTTATGCGGCGGGCAACACCGCACAGCTGGCGCTGGCGAAACCCTGTTTTCTGGCGCAGGGCTTGCCCGAACAGCGCTGGTTTGCCGGAGCCACGGCCAGTTGATGCTTTGGTTGCGAATGTGGCGCTACGGCTGGGTATTGCCGGCCACGCTGATGGGCTTGCTGTTATGGGGGGTAGCGCGCTGGAGCGGCGGCACATCGACACGTGTGAATGGCGTGCTGGAAGTGTGCGGCGGCTGGCCCGCGCGTATGCTGGCGCGTGGCTTTCCTTTCAGCGGGCCGGTGGCTGCGATTACGCTGGGCCACGTGGTGCTGGGGGTGTCGGCGTCGGAACTGGCTAGAACCCGGGCGCACGAACGCGTGCATGTGCGGCAGTTTGAACGCTGGGGCGGTTTGATGTTGCTGGCCTACCCGCTGGCGGGTCTATGGGCGTGGGTGCGGGGCGGCGATGCCTATCGCGACAATTGTTTCGAGCGCGAGGCGCGCGCGGGTGAAGCGGATGTGCCGTCGGCGCGATCCCGGCAGGGATAACGCGGTCAATCCATGAAGCGATGGGTCTCTTCGCCGGGGATGCCGGTGTCGGGATCAATCCAGTCTGAAATACCGAGTTCGTCTTCGGCTTCTTCCAGTGTTTCGCCAGGTTCGTAGTCGCTGTCGGCGCTGTATTCCATGTCTTGCTCGGCTTCGAGCAAGGTGGCGAAGGGGCCGTACTCATCGCCGTTTTCGCTATCGATCCAGTAAAAGCCATCAGGGCGTTCCAGCACGCTGGAAATCAGGGCGGGCTTTGAAGTGTGAGACGTCATGTGCGTGTCCTCCGTTATCAAACTATAGGTATCTAATAACGGCACGACAAGTTCATCCTTTACCCGCCAATAAAAGAATTCCTGCGACCGAACCCGAGAGCAGAGAAAGATGGAACATGCTCCACAACTGGTAGTGGCGTGTGAGTGCCTCAACGGCACGGTTGGCGATCAGGTAAGGGCGGCGGTGGCCGGGTTGCCGCATGATGTGTACGCCAGGCTGGAGACGGATGTCGAGGTGCGCACGGTTCACTTCTTCTGCGGCCATTTGGCGAGCCACCTCCCATTCGGCAAGGTCGACTTCACCATCCTTGTTGATATCAAAGCGGGAGAGCAGGGCAGGCTTGTCCTGTTTCCATTCTGCCAGCAGTGCAGCAATGTCGGCGCGTGTGTCCAGGCTGGCGTTGGCGCCGCCGAGCGTGGCATGCTCTCCAATCACATATAGGGTTTCGCCTGCGATCAAGGTCCACTCGGTGCGACGATAATTGCCTTCGCGAGAAGTCTGTTTACGCGAGGTCAGAATTTCTGCGCCGTCCGGGTCGACCAACATCATGCCGCTGCCGTCGTTGACACCAAAGGTGTCGTCTGAGGTAGCCGATTCGACCGTTGTCCAGCGGCCGCCTTCGCGCTTTTCAATTCGATAGCGATACCAAAGGCAGGGCAAGCCGCTGAGTGGACTGACCAGTGGGTCGCCTGGTGGGTGAACGCCTCGGCCCGAGATTTCGATATAGCCCTGTGGTGCGGAGACGATCCGGCTGGTGGGCGTGTCGGCTATGGTGCGGTAACGCTTGAGATTGGCATACCAAGCCCAGAAACTTGTGAGGCCGATGAGGCTCAAGGTGATGATCCAGCCTGACTCGGATTGCAGCTTGAGACCGAGCAGTACTAGCATCAAGTTACCGCCGCCCAGCGCGATATTGGCGTAATCGTGACGCCAGTCGTCGCCCAAGAGCTGCATGATTATCAGCTGTTAAATAGCTGACGCATGTCGACATCCTGTTTTTCGGCTGTAGCAAACCGCAGCAGTGAGAACTGCCCAAAACCAAACAGGCGTGCGACGACGGTATCGGGGAATTGTTCCACGCGAACGTTATTGACGTTGACTGAGTCGTTGTAAAATTCGCGGCGATCCGCGATGGCGTTTTCCAAACCGGAGATGCGGCTCTGTAGGTGCTTGAAGGTCTCGTCAGTTTTGAGCTCGGGGTAATCTTCAGCCACGGCAAAAAGATTGCCCAGGCCGAGACGCAGCGCGCCTTCTGCCTGACCCAGCGCGGACATGTTCTGGCTTTCGCGTGCGCTGGCTACCTGGTTGCGCGCCTGCATCACGCGTTCGAGCGTTTCCTGTTCAAACTTCATGTACTGCTTGCAGGTTTCCACCAGCTTGGGCAACTCGTCGTGGCGCTGCTTGAGCAGGATGTCGATGTTGGACCAGGCTTTGCCGACATTATGTTTCAGTGTCACCAGCTGGTTGTACAGCAACACGCCATAGACAAACAACACCAGTATGACCACCGGAACCAGCAGACTGCCTAACATATCAAGCTCCTTGAATATTCAGTCCGAAATAACGGGCGGGCTCGCACTGAACTTGAACGGTTTACAGACGCGCTTGCAGAATGCGGGTGATGTCGGCGTCGGTGAGCACGATGGGATTGGTTCTCATGCTGCTGCCACGGCTGTTGGTTACGATGCGCGGAAAATCGTCGGCGTTTACACCGTAGTGGTTCAGGCGTGGCAGTTTGAGTGAGTCCGTCCAGCGCGTCAGTATGTCGACTAGTGCAGTGAGTGACTCGTGTGGGCTAAGCGCATGTTGCTGGTTGAGCAGGCGTCCCGTGAGGGCGTATTTTTCAAGCGCAGGGTGCTGGGGTTCGCGTGCAAGCAGCGTGTCAATGTTGATTCGTGTCGCTGCGGCCACCAGCGTACCGCACACTACGCCATGCGGTATCGGAAAAAACGCACCTAGTGGCGCGGCCAGCCCGTGTACTGATCCCAGTCCCACTTGCGCCAGGGTGATGCCCGATATCAACGCGGCGTAAGCCATGCGAATTCGCGCGTCAGCGTCACCCGCATTGTGATAGAGCGGTAGCAAACCATCACGCGCGGCTTTCATTCCACCCCAGGCGAGCGAGTCAGTCAGCGGCGTGGCTTTGCTCGAGACATAGGATTCAAGCAGTTGCGTGAATGCATCCATTCCATTCGCTGCGATGACCTCAGGCGGGCAGTTGACCAGCCAGTCCGGATCGACCAGGGCAATTTCAGCCACCAGTTTGTCGTCCCGAAAGGATTTCTTGAAGCCCTGAGCGCCTTGCAGGCTCAGCACAGCATTTTTGGTGGCCTCGGATCCCGTGCCCGCAGTTGTGGGGACAGCAATAAACGGAACCGCTGGCCCCTCATATTGACGTTCTGGGCCGACGCCTTCGAGGTGATCCATCACCGAATTACCTGGAATCAATAATCCTGCTATGGCCTTGGCTGCATCGAGTGCGCTTCCACCGCCGATCCCGACGACGACCTGGCAGCCATAGTCACGATAGCGTTCGACCGCAGCGTCAACCGTCTCTGGCGAGGGTTCTCCTTGGATTTTGAAAACCTCATAGCGAATTCCCGCCGCCGCTAAATCAGCGCATACACGCTGCCCTTGCGTGCTGTCTTCGAATGACCGTGCACCCGTAATCAATAGCGCACGTGTTCCGTAACGCATCACGCATTGCGGTAATTTACTCAAGACCCCGCTGCCAAACTCAATGCGGGGTAAACGCGAGATCGAAAATGCCTGGATATGCATGACGGTGACTGCAACAGATTTCAGAATGGGTGAAATCTTATTGCTTTCTCTGGGCATGTTGCCGAGCTGCTTGTTTTTTGAGCAGGTTTTACGCGAGAGATGATCAGTTCGGGTTGGGTGCGTCGCATGGAAAAACTCTTAACCAGCTGAATTCTCTGATGATTTGATCCTGGTAGTAGCGGTCTGAAAAGGAAAACCCGTCGGGGTGTTGACGCTTCCGTTCGGCGTTTGCTATAGTCTCGCTTCTCGATTGACGCAGTTGTGTTGCGACAGGCGCGGGGTGGAGCAGTCTGGCAGCTCGTCGGGCTCATAACCCGAAGGTCGTAGGTTCAAATCCTGCCCCCGCAACCATTTCAATTGAACTGATCTTTAACAATTTACAGCCGATAGGTGTGGGTGTTGTGGTGGTAGTTGGATTAGGTTTACCTGATCTGACAACTAGCATAAATGCTCACACTTGAA
>JBEBIA010000016.1:0-61676 GCA_040080645.1 Thiobacillus sp. | reverse complement strand
CTGCAAACGCGAGTAGCGCATGGAACCGGCGCTATGGCAGTTCAGACAATAGTTGACGAACATGCGCGCACCGCGTTGCAGCGACGCCTGATCCGCCAGATTAATGGGGGCCTTGTCGAGCGGCACTGCGTTGCCGGACGCGAAGGCCAACGTCGGCGCTACCGCCAGCATGAGGAGGAGAGTCTTGAAGCTTTTCATTTAGCCAGTCACCCTTTCCGGTTCCGGTTTGGTCTTGTCAGAAGCCAGATACATCGGCATTAGTACGAAACACAGCACAAAGACGGTAAACATCGCATTCAGCAAACTGTTACTGGTCTCAGCACCAAACTTGTCGTTCAGGTTTTTGGCAATTTCCTCAGCACCGCTCAGCCACACAATCCCAATCGCCGACAATGCAATTATTGTCAGGAATATTTTCTGGAAAGCAGCTAATCTCGGTTTACGGTCACCATTCGTAAACCACGGCATGATGATGAAAAAAGCAAAATAGGCTACCGACAAAATACGGGCAATCCACGTGAACATCGGTGTGGCTGGCAATAATCCCAAGTAGCCCAGACCCACAAAAGCCACCACGAATACAGTCAGGAACCACTTGTACACCGAACCGCGATAACGGATCGACTTGACCTTGCTGCGATCCAGCCAGGGCAGGAAGAACATCAACACAATCGACATCCCCATCGCGATGACACCCGGGAACTGCGAACCGAACAACGGCGGCACAGCGCGCAAAATCGCGTAGAACGGGGTGAAGTACCACAACGGTGCGATGTGCTCGGGGGTCTTCAGCGGATCGGCCGGGACAAAGTTGGCTGCTTCGAGGAAGTAGCCGCCCATTTCCGGCGCAAAGAACATGATCGCCGAGAACACCATCAGGAAAACGATCACGCCGACGATATCTTTCACCGTGTAATACGGGTGGAAGGGAATGCCATCGAGCGGAATATGCGTCACCGGATCCTTGTGTTTCTTGATTTCGACGCCGTCGGGGTTGTTGGAGCCGACTTCGTGCAGCGCCACCAGGTGCACCACCACCAGACCCAGCAGCACCAGCGGCAGGGCGATGACGTGGAAGGCAAAGAAGCGGTTGAGCGTGGCGTCGCCGATCACGTAATCACCGCGTATCCAGATCGAGAGGTCTTCACCGATGAAGGGCACGGCGGCAAACAGGTTGACGATCACCTGTGCGCCCCAGTACGACATCTGACCCCACGGCAGCAGATAGCCGAGGAAAGCTTCGGCCATCAGCGCGAGGTAAATGCACACGCCGAAAATCCAGATCAGTTCACGCGGCTTGCGATACGAGCCGTACATCAAGCCACGGAACATGTGCAGATAGACGACGACGAAGAACATCGACGCGCCGGTGGAGTGCATGTAGCGGATCAGCCAACCCCACTCGACGTCGCGCATGATGTACTCGACCGACGCGAAGGCCAGTTCGGCATCCGGCTTGTAGTTCATCGTCAGAAAAATACCGGTGACGATTTGCAGCACCAGCACCAACAGCGCCAGCGAGCCGAAGAAGTACCAGAAGTTGAAGTTTTTCGGCGCGTAGTACTCGGACAGGTGCGCCTTGTAGGTGGATGTCAGCGGGAAGCGGTCATCCACCCATCCCATCAGTTTTTGCAGGGCAGACATTTATCAGGCTCCTTTAGCGTCGACGCCAATCAGCAGTTTTGCGTCGCTGAGGTATTGGTGCGGCGGAACAAGCATATTGATCGGAGCCGGCACGCCGCTGAATACGCGGGCGGCCAAATCGAATTTCGATCCGTGGCAGGGACAGAAAAAGCCGCCCGGCCAGTCGTCGCCCAGACCGCTTTCGCCGCCAAGCTTGAGTTTTTCCGTGGGCGAACAACCGAGATGGGTGCAGATACCAACGGCCACCAGATACTCAGGCTTGATTGAACGATGCACGTTCTTGCAATATTCCGGCTGTTGCGGCTGCTCGCTCTTGGGGTCAGCCAGCAGGCCATCGATCGTCGCGAGCTTGTCGAGCATCTCCTTGGTGCGATTGACAATCCACACCGGCTTGCCGCGCCATTCCACGGTCAGCATCGCACCCGGTTCGATTTTGCCGATATCCACTTCAACCGGTGCACCCGCAGCTTTTGCACGCTCGCTGGGCATCATGCTCATCACCAGCGGCACGGCAACACCCGCAGCCGCCACTCCTCCCACGGCACTGGTGGCAGCAATCAGGAATTTCCGTTTGCTGGTGTCCACTGGCCGTCCGTCTCCTTCATGGTTCATGTTTTTCTGACCCGAACGTGTTGCAATAAAACCGGCATTCTAACTAATTTCCATGCCAGACCGGAAGCCCGGCGCGTGCTTGCTATAATTTGCCGCGCCGCAGATGGTGGCCAAGCCTTTGATTAAGCGATGAATATACGAAAACTCTGGTTGTTATTTACCCAATCCACCACCGTGGCGCTGGGCGTGCTCTTTGTGGTGCTGTTATTCAAACCCGATTTGCTGCGATGGCAGGCAACGCCCGCGCTGACCATTCAGCAGGCATCCGCCCCCGCCACCGGTGCACTAACGAACGATACGTTTGCGCCTGCGGCCAAAAAAGTCATTCCGTCGGTTGTGAATATTTTCACCCAGCAAAAGGTGCGCAACCCCGCGCATCCGGCACTCAATGATCCGGTGTTCCGCTATTTCTTCGGTGACCGCCTCGATTCACGTCCGCGCCAGGCATCCAACCTCGGCTCGGGCGTCGTCGTCAGCGCGAACGGCTACATCCTCACCAACCAGCACGTGATTGATGGAGCAGACGAAATCCAGGTCGCGCTCTCCAATGGCCAAACCTTGCCCGCGCATGTGGTGGGCGCGGATCCGGAAACCGATCTGGCGGTGCTGAAAATCAACGCCACCAATCTCCCGGCCATTACCTTCGCTCAGGTAGACAGTGTGAAAGTCGGCGACTGGGTACTCGCAGTTGGCAATCCTTTCGGCGTCGGCCAGACGGTGACCGCAGGCATTGTGAGCGCGCTGGGGCGCAGCCATCTCGGCATCAACACGTTCGAAAACTTCATTCAAACCGACGCCGCCATCAACCCCGGCAATTCGGGCGGCGCGCTGGTCGATGCGGCGGGACATCTCGTGGGCGTCAACAGCGCGATTTATTCGCGTACCGGCGGTTCGCAAGGGATCGGCTTCGCCATTCCGGTGAGCATCGCCCGGCAAGTCATGGAACAAATTATCCAGTCTGGCAGCGTGACGCGCGGCTGGGTAGGGATCGAGGTACAAGACCTGACGCCAGAACTCGCCGAGTCTTTCAGCCTCAAGCAGACTGAAGGTGCGCTGATCGCCGGCGTGTTGAAAGGCGGGCCGGCGGATACGGGCGGCATCCGGCCCGGCGATATCCTACTGGCAGTTAATGGCCGCAAGGTGCTGGATTCATCGTCGCTACTGAATCTGATCGCCGCACTCAAACCCGGCGAGTCGGGCAAGCTGCTGGTCGCACGCAAAAACCAGACGCTGAATTTGTCTATATTGATCGGACGACGACCCATGCAGCGAGGCGACACCGCTGCACCGGAAGCTGAATAATCAGGAGACCACCCATGAATTACGCTACAACTTGGCTGCTTGTCTGTGCTCTGCTTTCTCCGGCATATGCCGTTCACGCGGCCGGTGCACCTGATTCACCGCCAGTTGCAGCCCCGGAAGAAAAAGTGGTCTATCACATCAACGACAGCTCCAATGTCATGCTGGTTCTCCGCAATGTCCAGAACCATCTTCAGGCCAGCCAGGCGAGAATCGTCGTGGTCACGCATGGCAAGGGCATCAATTTTTTGCTCAACGGCGCGCAGGATGGCAAAGGCAACCCCTACGCGCCACTGGTGGAAGAACTGAAAGCCCGCGCGGTAGATTTTCGGGTCTGCAACAACACGCTCAAAAGCCGCAAACTGGATGCCAGCGCGGTGATTCCCGAAGCCAGCATCGTGCCCTCAGGCGTCGCAGAAATCGGGCGCTTGCAGGCCCGTGAAGGCTTCGTGTATCTGAAGCCCTGAAACAGTCCTCGCCAAATTCACTCGTACCCGTCTCTGCCTTAAAAACCCCCTAGACAGTTCAAGCAGGCCGAATGAAATGCTCGCGGTAGTATTTCATCTCGTCGATGGACTCGTAAATATCCGCTAGTGCTTCGTGTTTGCTGGATTTCTTGAACCCTTCAGCCAGACCGGGACGCCAGCGTTTGGCCAACTCTTTCAGAGTGCTGACGTCCAGATTGCGGTAATGAAAAAACGCCTCGAGCTGCGGCATATAGCGCGCCATAAAGCGGCGATCCTGACAGATTGAATTGCCGCACATAGGCGACTGACGGGCGTCGATGTGCTGTTTTACAAACGCCAGCATCTGCACTTCGGCGGCGGCTTCATCGAGCGAAGACGCTTTCACCCGGTCGATCAATCCTGATTTTCCGTGCGTGCCCTTGTTCCAGTTATCCATCGCGTTCATCACTTCGTCGGGCTGATGCACCACTAGCACCGGGCCTTCGGCAATGGCATTGAGATCCGCATCAGTCACGACGATCGCCAGTTCAATGATACGGTCTGTCTCGGGCGAGAGGCCGGTCATTTCCATGTCGAGCCAGAGTAAATGCGTGGGGTTTTTCGCCATGATGGTTTCCTGAAATGAATTACCGCATTTTCGCATGGATCATGGCCTTGCCGGGCTGCGAACACGGGGTGGCGGAGCGGCAGGCTAAGCGCCATAATCAAGCCATTCATTTCAGGAGCACGCCATGAAAACCCTGACCACCCTGTTTTTCGTGTTGCTGTCGTCGTCGGTAAGCGCTACGCCGTTTGCCAAGGGTGACCCGAAAATCGGCAAGGGCTTGCACGACAAGTCCTGCACGAGTTGCCACGTCAGCATGTTTGGTGGTGATGGCAGCAAGATGTACACGCGCGCCGACCGCAAAACCAAAACCGCACAACAGCTAGCCGGGCGGATATCCGGCTGCAATGCCAACACCGGTGCGGGCTGGTTCCCGGAAGACGAGGCGCACGTCGCAGCCTACCTCAACCAGCAATATTACAAATTCAAATAAGCGACGCCATGACAACTCTCGCCGACCAGCACTGTGCCCCCTGCGAAGGCGGCGCGCCCCTTTCCGACGAGCAGGTTGGGCCACTGCTCAGCAACTTGACGGGCTGGCAGCGCAACGGCAATGCGATCAGACGTGAATTTAAATTCAAGGATCACTACCAGACCCAGGCATTTACCAACGCCGTGATGTGGGTTTCGCACCGAGAAGACCATCACCCCCGGCTTGTCATCGGTTACAACACGGTCGAGGTGGAATACTCGACCCACAGTGTCGGCGGGCTGTCGCAGAACGATTTTATTTGCGCGGCCAAACTTGACCGTTTGTTCGCCCAATAAATGGCCGACGTCACCGGTCAGGTCATCGCCGCTTTCAGCCGTCGCTTCATAGTCCAGACTGCCGACGGCACGCTGCCGTGCCAAGTGAAAGGGCGACATTTGCAGGTCGTGTGCGGCGATCAGGTGCGCGTTGCCCAGAGTGGCGACACCGGCGTGATCGAAGCGGTGTTGCCGCGCGCCTCGTTGCTGTATCGCTCGGATGCGTTCAAGACCAAGGCCATCGCCGCCAACGTCACCCAGCTCGCAGTCGTGGTCGCGGCTCGCCCCAGTTTCTCGACCGAGTTGGTACAACGCTGCATTCTCACAGCGGAAGACCAAGGTATCCCCAGCCTGCTCATTCTCAACAAAACCGACCTACCGGAAACCGCCGCCGCGCGCGAACGCCTGAGTCTGCTCACGCGCCTCGGCTATCCCCTTGTCACGCTCTCGGCACTCAGCGACACTGCACCGCTGCGCCCGGCACTCAGCGGCCACACCACGCTGCTTATCGGCCAGTCCGGCATGGGGAAATCCACTCTGATCAATAGCCTCTTTCCGGATGCCGGGGTACTCACAGCCGACTACTCCGAAGCCCTCGATAGCGGTCGTCACACCACGACCCACGCCCGGCTGCACCGGCTCGATACCGATACGGCCATCATCGATTCACCCGGCTTGCAGGAATTCGCCCTGCAGCATCTCGACGCCGAGGCGCTGGCGCGCGCCTTTATCGAATTCCGGCCTTTTATCGGCCAATGCCGGTTTCGCAATTGCCTGCACGACAGCGAACCCGGCTGCCGCCTGCACGCTGCCGCTGACGCAGGCGAAATCGACCCTGCACGGCTCAAGCTGTTTCAGACGCTACGCCGTCTGCAACATCGCGCCGCCCAGCGGCTATAACGGTATTACCCACTCGAGAGGAGACGACCATGAAACGTTTGCTCAAATTTTTGATCCTGTGCCTGCTGTGCGCGCTGTCGCCCGCACTGGCCAGCGGCACTTGGGTCGCCACCCCCTATGCGCCCGCCAAAGTGATGTTCGAGTTTTATCTCGACAATCCGCAAAAAATCGGCAGCGCGCTCTACTGGGTGCGCGCCCTGAGCAACACCCTGCAGGCTCATCCCTACAATCAGTCGCCGGAAGATCAGAACATCATCATCGTGATCCACGGCACCGAGATCGTTACCGTGGCGAAAAAAAATGAGGCGAAATACCAGGACGCAGTAGACCGGATGCGTTACTACGCCGATCTGGGTGTGAAATTCAAAGTGTGCGGCCAGGCCGCCGAGGACTATGGCTACGCGGTAAAAGACTTCCAGGATTTCATCGAGGTCGTCCCCAACGCCATCAACGAACTGGCGCACTGGCAGCAGCAGGGCTACGCGCTGATTACGCCGCAGGTCATGGACAAGAAAACCGATATCGAATCGATTCGCTAAAATTCACTCCGGCCAGTGCTTGATATACCGTTTCAGCAAGCTGTTCTCGAAGTTGGCGGCCTTGAGACTGGCGCGCGCCACGTCATGGAAGGAAATGATGCCGAGCAGCTTGTTGCCGTCGAGAATTGGCAGGTGGCCGATGTGGGATTTGGTCATCACGTCACGGGCGTAATCGACTGAATCATCGGCGCTGGCGACGACAGGTTCGGCGACCATAATGGTGCTGACTTGCGCATCTTTGAGATCGCAACCCTGCTTGACCATGCCCTGCACGATATCGCGCTCAGTCAGCAGACCGACCATCTCGCCATTTTTCAACACCACCAGCGAGCCCACACCGAGCTCGACCAGCTTGCCAACAGCGCTGGACACCAGATCGGTGGGCGCAATGCTATGGATGTCGTCACTCTTGAGGGTGAGAATTTCGCGAATCTGCATGGTGAACTCCGGCTACAAGTGGGATAAAAACAAACAGACGCAATCATAACCCGGACATACGTCAAACCTTGTACAGCTAGGCTCTGACCAACCCAGCCTCGACTTTTTGCCGCTGCTCGACGCCCGCCAGCACTTCGATCAGCGCCAGCGCAAAATCCATCGCAGTACCCGGGCCACACGAGGTGAGCACCTTGCCGTCACGCACTACTGCGTCGGTGCTTTGCGAAATGCCTGGCAGCGCATCGAGCACGCCGGGGTAGCTGGTCGCCCGCTTGCCTGCGAGCAGACCCGCCTCGGCCAACACCATCGGCGCGGCGCAAATCGCAGCGGTGTACTTGCCCGCTGCGGCCATTTTTTTCAGCACATCGATAATGCGTGCATCCGCCTTGAGGTTGGCCGCGCCGGGCATCCCGCCGGGCAGCACGATCATGTCGTAGTCGGCTTGCAATGCCACGTCGAGCATCACGTCGGGCATCAGCTGCACGCCCCGGCTGGCTTTGACGATGCCGGGCTTGAGCCCCGCCGTCACGACTTCGATCCCCGCGCGCCGCAACAAATCAATGATCGTCACCGCTTCGAGTTCTTCACAGCCGTCGGCCAACGGAACCAGCACCTTCGCCATCGTCTATCAATCGCGGAAATTCTGATATTGCAGCGGGAAGTCCGTGATGCTCTTGCGCACCAGCGCAATCGTGTCCTGCAACAAATCGCGCTTGGCGCCCGAGACGCGCACGGTGTCACCCTGAATGCTCGCCTGCACTTTCAGCTTGCTGTCCTTGATCACGCGTACGATTTTTTTTGCCAGCTCGGTCTCCACGCCAGTCTTCACCGTGATGCTGCGTTTGACCTTGTTGCCCGAGACTTTTTCGACGCTGCCGATGTCCAGGCATTTCACATCAACACTGCGCTTGGCGAGTTTCTGCGACAAAACATCTTGCACCTGATCGAGCTGGAAATCAGTGTCCGCGTGCAGCGTCAGCACATAGTCTGCCTGCTCGACGCGGGCATCGCTGCCCTTGAAATCGAAGCGCGTGGAAACTTCCTTATTCACCTGATCGACCGCGTTCTTCACTTCCTGTTTGTCCACTTCGGACACGATATCAAAACTCGGCACGGCTCATTCCTCCAGTTCAATCACAAACGACTGCACCGGCACGCCGGATTCGTCGTGGAATTCAACGGCGGCCATCACCCCCAGCCGCGCGACGGCTTCGGCATCGAGGTTAGGCGCACGAAACGCCGCGTACATCGCCCCCAGCGCGTAGGGGCTGCCGCTACCGTAGGCATAAAATTTCGAGAATTCCTGCACCGTGCGATGCGCCGACACGCCGAAGATCCCGTGACGGTTCGCGATCAGCACATCCATGCGGCTGGATTCGAGTTCGTCTTCCTTGTCTTCTTCCGCCTGCAGGAAATAGTTTTCCTTCATCGCGCCGTGCAGCGCATTCCAGACGCGGAAAATTTCCGCCGGTGAAGCCAGCGGCGGTGTCTCGTCCAGCCCCGCAAAATAATCCGCCAGAATCAGATGCGCCGTCGCCGAGCCGGTAATGCCCAGCCAGCTCTCGCCCACCTGAATGAGTTTCTGATGGTTGACGACGTACTCGGCGGATTCCTTGCCGCCGCCCCACTTCGTCAGCGTATCGGCGGCAATCGCGATGCGGCCATTCTTTTTGACGACGGTAACGGTGGACATGGCGCGGATTTAAGCGAAATGACAAACGTAGTGATACGGCTCGCCAGTCACTTCAATATCAAAGCTGGAATTGGCCGGGATACTGAACGACTCGCCCGCAGCACTGGTTTTCCAGTCTTCGCCCTTGAGCCGGTAGCGGCAGGCACCCGCCACACATTCCATGATTTCCGCTGTGCCGGTGTTGAACACCAGCGCCGACGGCAGAATCACGCCGACCGATTTTTTCGTGCCGTCGGCGAGCTGAAGGGTGTGCGACACGCACTTGCCGTCGAAGTAGACGTTGGCTTTGGCGACGACGGAAACGTTGTTGAATTGGCTCATGGTTTTATCTACTGGGTTTATTAAGGAAACTGGGTCAGAAGCCAAGGCTGCTTCGTTGTTATAACAGAAAAAACGTTCCCACTCGGCTCGCAAGCTTGCGAGGGAGATTTCGTCAGCGCGGGCTGGACGGCTTCCGCACCACTCATCAATGCACGCCTTAAGTCAGCGCTCATGGTCGCCAACCCTTCCGGCTGCGCTTGCCTCCGAAACCCGGATGTTTGCTGTCGTGTTTAACCACCATAACCATGATTTCATCCATATCGACCCGGTAAATCACAGTGTACGGAAAATGCCTCATGCCAATCCCACGCCGCCCCCGAGCGCGTGGCACGCCGATGTGTGGCCGTTCAATCACCAGCCCGGTCAAGTGCTTGAATTCAGCGATGAAACGCGCCGCCAGAATAGCCGACCCCGCTTGTTCGTAATACGCTGCGGCCTCGGCCACGTCTTGCTCCGCTGCCGGGTGCAACCGGATTTTCATCCCGGAAAACGCGCCTCAAGCTTGGCCAACGCGACCCCCAGCGGAACCGCCTCGACCGAGCCGTCACGCAAGGCTTGCTCACGTTCATCAGCCAGCGCATCCCAAGCCGCCTCGATCTCAGCATCAGCATCCAGACTGGCGATCAGGCTATCGAGCAGCGTCGCCCTGTCGGCGGGTGACAAACACAAAACTTCGGCCTGCAAGGTTTCGAGATTGGCGGACATGGAACGCTCCGGGTTAGTGAAGGAATGGGTTTATAGCTTGCCACAATTTCAGTGGTAACCGGCACAGCCAGCAGGGCGGATGAGCCGAAGGCGTAATCCACCGGACGGAAAGCGCGTGCAAACTGGAATCCGCAATCGGTACGATGTCCATACGGCGGAAGGCGCTGCGCTTTTCCGCCCTACTCTCGCTCACCAGCCCAACCTACGCGGGCTTGAAGTCACCTAAACGTAGTACCGAGTTTGACTCTAGAAATTGTTCTAGTTGCTCGATTGTAGAAAAAACGTGCTTAGACTCAAAAACATTATCGCCTGTTGATTCACGCAGTGTGAGTTCATAGTTTCCATTCATAAATCGAATTCTTCCGTTAAGAAATCGAGGTAAGAAATCGAGGTCCATTGTCTTGCTCTACCATCACTGCCGCCGTGAGTGATTCGCTAGCCAGTTCGATCTCAGTATCTATCAAAAGGCGTTTTCGTCTTTCGACCAGCTCTCGCGCCGAGAAAGCCCCGCCAATCAAAAAAGCGGCAAGTAAAAAATACATCCAGCCATATCCACCGTGCCGACCACCTTTATGGTAAGAGGTCATGAATTCGATGACGGCATCAATCATGGCTGATATGAAAAAATCAAATCACCGTTTATGCAACTTCGCCGCAATCCGCATCCGCAGCGCATTCAACTTGATGAATCCACCGGCATCCTTCTGGTCGTAAGCCCCGGCATCATCTTCAAACGTCGCAATCGTCGAATCAAATAGCGAGTCGGTCTTGGAATCACGCCCGACGACGATAACGTTGCCCTTGTAGAGTTTCATCCGCACGGTGCCATTCACATGCGTCTGCGTATGGTCGATCAACACTTGCAAGGCTTTGCGCTCCGGGCTCCACCAGTAGCCGTTGTAGATCAGGCTGGCGTAGCGCGGCATCAGGTCGTCTTTCAGATGCGCGACTTCGCGATCGAGCGTGATCGACTCAATCGCGCGGTGGCCGCGCAGCAGAATGGTGCCGCCGGGGGTTTCGTAGCAGCCGCGTGATTTCATGCCGACGTAGCGGTTTTCCACCAGATCAAGGCGGCCAATGCCGTGCTTGCCGCCGAGCTGGTTGAGTTTGGCCAGCACTTCGTGGGCTTTCATCACCACGCCGTCGATAGCGACCACGTCGCCTTGCGCGTAGGTCAGCGTGATGTACTCGGCCTGGTCAGGCGCTTTTTCCGGCGACACCGTCCAGCGCCACATGTCTTCTTCGGCCTCGGCATTCGGGTCTTCGAGGTGGCGGCCTTCGTAGCTGATGTGCAGCAGGTTGGCGTCCATCGAATACGGCGAACCGCCCTGACGGTGTTTCATGTCGATGGGGATGCCGTGCGTCTCGGCGTAATTCAGCAGTTTTTCGCGCGAGAGCAAATCCCATTCACGCCACGGCGCGATCACTTTGACGTCAGGCTTCAGTGCATACGCGCCGAGTTCGAAACGCACCTGGTCGTTGCCCTTGCCGGTGGCACCGTGGCAGATGGCGTCGGCACCGGTTTCGTTGACGATGTCGATCAGGCGCTTGGCGATGAGCGGGCGCGCAATGGACGTGCCGAGCAGGTATTCGCCTTCGTACACCGTGTTGGCGCGAAACATGGGGAAGACGAAATCGCGGACGAATTCTTCGCGCAGGTCATCGATGTAAATCTGCTCGGGTTTGATGCCGAATTTAAGCGCTTTTTCGCGCGCGGGGTCGAGCTCTTCGCCCTGCCCGAGGTCGGCGGTAAAGGTCACCACCTCGCATTGATAGGTGTCTTGCAGCCATTTCAAAATGACCGAGGTATCGAGGCCGCCGGAATAGGCGAGGACTACTTTTTTAATGTCGCTCATAAATGACTCAGTGGGTGGAACCGGAGGTGTTTTTGTCGATGACTTCGACCTGCCCGGGGAAGTCACCAATTTTCAAAATGTCGAGGTTGCTGGTCTGGCTGGCTTTTTCGATTTCAATGCCGACCACGCGGCCATCTTCAGCAAAATTGAGCACGATGCCGGTGTGTGCCTCCCAGGCGCGCACGGGATTCTCGGGGCTGATTTCGATGTAGAGGGAGTCCATGTCCTTGAAATACGCAATATTCATAGGGTGCGTCAGGTATCCAGTTTGCCCAGCAATAAAAACTCCATTAAGGCTTTTTGCACGTGCAGACGATTTTCAGCTTCATCCCACACCACGGACTGCGCGCCGTCGATGACCTCGGCAGTGACTTCCTCTCCGCGATGCGCGGGCAGGCAGTGCATGAAGACGGCGTCAGGGCGCGCCACTTTCATCATGTCGGCATCGACCTGCCAGTCGGCAAAGGCTTTTAGCCGCGCCTCGTTTTCGGCTTCCCAGCCCATGCTCGTCCACACGTCGGTAGTCAGCAAATCGGCGTCGCGACAGGCTTCCATCGGGTCGGCGAAACTTTCGAAGTGATCGGTGCCGTACAGCCCCGCGCGCTCGGGTTCGACTTCATAACCGGGCGGAGTCGAAACGTGCACGTTGAAATCAAGCACTTCGGCAGCTTGCAGCCAAGTGTTGCACATGTTGTTGGAGTCGCCGATCCAGGCCACGGTTTTGCCCTGGATGCTGCCGCGATGCTCGATGAAGGTGAAGATATCCGCCAGAATCTGGCAGGGGTGGTATTCGTTGGTCAGGCCATTAATCACCGGCACGCGCGAGTGCGCCGCGAAGCGCTCAATGATGTCCTGTTCGAAGGTGCGGATCATCACGATATCGACCATGCGCGAGATGACTTCGCCCGCATCTTCTACTGGTTCGCCGCGACCCAGCTGGGTGTCGCGCGTGTTGAGATAAATCGCAGAACCGCCGAGCTGGTGCATGCCGGCTTCGAAACTCAACCGCGTGCGGGTCGAGCTTTTTTCGAAAATCATCGCCAGCGTGCGATCCACCAGCGGGTGGTAAAGCTGATACTGCTTGAAGCGCGATTTGATGATGCGCGTACGCTCGAACAGGTAGAGCAACTCGTCGCGCGTCAAATCCCTGAATTGCAGGAAATGCCGGGGCATGTCACGCCGCCTGCTGCAAGTAGGTTTTGACGAGCCCGGACACGGCCGCCACCAGCGCATCGACTTCCGCCGCCCCGTAAATCAGCGGCGGCACCAGCCGGATGACCTTGTCGGCAGTGACATTGATGAGCACGCCCGCATCGCGCGCCACGCCCACCAGTTCGCCACACGGACGATCCAGTTCGACGCCGATCATCATGCCCTGCCCGCGAATCTCCACCACGCCTGCAACGCCATGCAACGCAGTCTTCAGCCCAGCGCGTATCGCTTCGCCGCGCAGCGTGGCGTTGTCGAGCAGGTGTTCCGATTCAATCGCGTCCAGTGTGGCGAGCGCAGCCGCGCATGCCAGCAGGTTCCCACCGAAGGTCGAGCCGTGATTGCCCGGCTTGAACACTTCGGCAGCAGCGCCGCGCGCGAGGCACGCGCCAATCGGCATCCCGGAACCCAGCCCCTTGGCAAGCGCGATCACGTCGGGCATCACGCCAGTATGCTGAAAGCCAAACCAGGTACCGGTACGGCCAATACCGGTTTGCACTTCATCCAGCATCAGCAGCCAGCCATTGGCGTCGCAAAGGCTGCGCAGTTCGGCCAGATAGTCTGACGCCAGCAGATTGACGCCGCCTTCACCTTGCACGACTTCAAGTAATACCGCGACAACGTTTTTATTGTGCCCTGCGACTTGGCGTACGGCTTCGATGTCGTTGAACGGCACCCGCGCAAAACCCGTCAGCAAGGGTTCAAAGCCCGCCTGTATCTTGCGGCTGCCTGTCGCGGTGAGCGTCGCCATGGTGCGCCCATGAAAGGCTTTTTCCATCACGATAATAGTCGGCAACTCGATGCCCTTGCCATGGCCATATAGCCGTGCCAGTTTGATCGCCGCTTCGTTGGCCTCGCAGCCAGAATTACAGAAAAAGGCTTTATCCATGCCTGACAGCGCACACAGACGATCGGCCAGCGCTTCCTGCTGTGGAATGCGATACAGATTCGAGGTATGGATCAAGGTCGCGGCCTGATCTGCAATCGCCTTGACCAATTTAGGATGGGCATGACCCAGGCCGTTCACCGCAACCCCCGCAACGGCATCGAGATAACGCTTGCCAGCTTCATCCCATAAATAAGCCCCCTCGCCCCGCACAAAGGCAACGGGCTGGCGTGCATAGGTGTTCATCAAATGTGTTGTCATAGCGGTTAGCGTCCGGGCTATCGCTCTCACTCAAAACCATCAATAGAAAACGGCGGCCTAAGCCGCCGCGCTTGTCATGCAGCGCCTTGATTATAGGCCGAAAAGCGCTCGGTGCGACCAGCCCGCTGCCATGAAGAACAGCATCGGGATCGACAGCATGGTGTTGGTGCGCGAAGCCAGGAACGCGACGCGACGCGCCTTGTTCTTTTCATCGTCAGACGCGGGAACAATCCCCAGAATTTTTTTCTGGTTCGGCCAGATCAACACCCACACGTTGAACAGCATGATCGTACCCAGCCAGGCACCAATACCCATTGCGCCCATGCCATTGCTAAGGGTAAAGGTATTCATGAACTGGTCACCCAGCAAGGCTGCGCCAGCCAGCCAGGTCACGACAGCCGCCCAACGGAAAAACAGCAGTGCGCGCGGCGCGACGTGCTTGGTAATGCCGGCTGCCGTGCCGTCTGCACCGGCGCTCTTGAGCGCGGCTACCTGCACGAAATTGAAGTAATACAGTAAACCAATCCACATGACACCCGCCATGAAGTGAATCCAGCGCGATAACGCGGCAACGACGTCCATATTTTCCATGACGCTTATCCTCCCTTAACCCAGAAAATTCTTGGCAAAAACATACAACACGACGGTCAGCACCAGTCCGGCAATGACCGTTCCCCATAACGAATCCAGCGGATTTTTCATTGTGGCTCTCCTTGATTGAATAGTTGACTAAATCACTCGGCAATAAAGCCCGCGCAGTATCGCGAAAATGTCGTCTTGACGCAAGCAGGGCGTGCGGTGCACTCGTGCCTGCGTGCTAGAATCAGACTACTCAACCGTGACCTAGCGCCTCCATGGACGTCGTCTCCGCCAATTTTCCCTTCATCATTCGCGGCCTCACCCAAAAAGGGGCTCTTTTTCGCCCCAGTGACTGGGCGGATCGCCTGGCAGGGGCATTCGCGGTCGTCGATCCCAATAACCGGATGAGTTATTCGCCCTACGTTCAACCCACGACACTCGACGGCGTCAAGTGCGTCATTGTTGACCGTACTCTCCAACAAACCGACCCTCACGCTTTCCGTTTCTTGCAAGACTTTGCACGTACCAACGAACTGGTGACGGAAAACGCCCAGTAAATTCGGCATCCCCCAAAAACACAAAACCCCCACCAAAAAGACGGGGGTTTTTGGGGCCTGACCGAGTGGTTTACTGCTCGCCGGCGACCATCACTGTAATCTGCGCAACTGCATCAGTATGCAGCGCCAGCGTCACCGGGTATTCGCCAAGCGCCTTCAACGGGCCGTCGGGCAAACGCACATCCGCTTTCGCTACGTCATGCCCTAAAGCTTTCAGCGCATCAGCAATGTCGGCATTGGTAATCGAGCCAAACAAACGGCCATCGACACCCGCCTTCTGCCTGACCGTGACCGATGTGCCTTCGAGCTTGCCCGCACGCGCCTGCGCATCAGCCAGACGCTCGGCAGCCAAACGCTCCAGCTCAGCTTTCTGCGCGGCAAAGGCTTCCATGTTGGCTTGCGTGGCACGACGCGCACGGCCAGAGGGAATCAAAAAGTTACGGGCATAGCCGTCTTTGACTTTGACCACGTCGCCCAGATTGCCCAGGTTGACGACTTTATCCATCAGAATGATTTGCATGGTCGTCTCCTTAATGCAGGTCGGTGTAAGGCATGAGCGCCAGGAAGCGCGCGCGCTTGATCGCCGTGCCGAGCTGGCGCTGGTAACGCGCCTTGGTGCCGGTGATGCGCGCCGGAATGATGCGGCCATTTTCAGCGATGAATTCCTTCAGCACTTCGATGTCCTTGTAATCAACTTCGTCGACTTTATCAACGGTGAAGCGGCAGAATTTGCGACGCTTGAACAGCCCGCGATTGCCGCTGTCGCGACCGCCTTTTTTGGCGAACTTGCCGCCGGATTTACCACCCATGGGACGTGCCATGATTTATTCCTTTTCGATTCGATTCAATATCAAGATCAGTTGTCTGCTATTGACGCTGCGCCGGTTCAGCGCGCCTTCCAGTTTTACCTGCGTCCCCGCTGCCAGTCCGACCAGTTGTCCGGCCAGTGATCCACTGGCCTGAACCGTCAGCTCGCAAGCCAGTTTCCTGGCTTCGCTGCTGGTGCCTTGATGAAGCAATACCGCTTCGACAATCGGTACCCCGGCAGGGCTGTAACGCAAGGTTTGTGTCTGGGTCAGGACGCCATCAATAAGCAGTCTGTTCACTCACGCGTGCCGCGCGCTCAGGCCGCCGCAGGCGCTTCGGCTACTGCCTCTGCGGGCTTGGCGCTGTCGAGCATGTCGCGCGATTTTTCCTCTTTCATCATCGGCGATGCCGTGGTCACGGCAGCGTCGCACTTGATGGTGAGGTGGCGCAACACGGCATCGTTGAACTTGAAGCTGTGCTCCAGCTCATCCAGCGTTTCCTGGTCGCATTCGATATTCATCAGCACGTAGTGCGCCTTGTGAATTTTCTGGATCGGGTAAGCCATCTGGCGACGCCCCCAGTCTTCCAGGCGGTGAATACTGCCGCCGCGCGAGGTAATGCTGGCGCGGGTGCGCTCGATCATGCCGGGAACCTGCTCGCTCTGGTCGGGGTGGACGATAAATACAATTTCGTAATGCCGCATCATGTTCCTTTCGGTTAAGCCCCCCGCTGCGGTGCGGTGGAGCAAGGTCAAAACAACGCAATAAAAACAATCCCCGGCGCACCGGGGACTCGGGATTATACGGTTTTACGCTGAACAATCAACGCAAAACGTGTCGTCCTGATCAGATCGCCCTGATCAGATCGCGCGGCTCAGATCACGCAATCCACGTAGTACTTGCCTTCCGTGCCATTTTCGACCAACCCATGCACGTCGGTTTCAAAGCCCGGGAAACGCGCATTGAAATCACGCGTGAATTGCAGATAACGCACGATGGTGGCGTTGAAGCGCTCGCCCGGGATCAGCAGCGGAATGCCCGGCGGATAGGGGGTGACCAGCATGGCGGTGATGCGGCCCTCGAGCTGGTCGATTTCCACCCGCTCGATTTCGCGGTGCGCCATTTTGGCAAAGGCATCGGCCGGTTTCATCGCCGGTGCCATTTCCGACAGATACATTTCGGTGGTCAGGCGCGCGACATCGTTGGCTCTGTAGACGGTATGAATTTGGTCACACAAATCTTTTAGACCGATTTTTTCGTAACGCGGGTGTTTCTCGATGAACTCGGGCAACACGCGCCACAGCGGCTGGTTCTGGTCGTAATCCGACTTGAACTGCTGCAAAGCGGTGACCAGCGTGTTCCAGCGGCCTTTGGTGATGCCGATGGTAAACATGATGAAGAAGGAATACAGGCCGGTTTTTTCGACGATGACGCCGTGCTCGGCCAGGTATTTGGTCACGATCAGCGCCGGAATACCGGTGTCGGCAAACGCGCCATCGACGTCCAGCCCGGGTGTGATCAGCGTCGCCTTGATCGGGTCGAGCATGTTGAAGCCGGGCGCGATGTTGCCGAACTCGTGCCAGCGGTCGTTGGCGGTGAGCACCCAGTCTTCGCGCTCGCCGATGCCTTCTTCCGCAAAGTCATTCGGCCCCCACACCTGAAACCACCAGGAATCGCCGAACTCACCATCGACCTTGCGCATGGCACGACGGAAATCGAGCGCTTCCTTGATCGATTCCTCAACCAGTGCTGTGCCGCCGGGCGGTTCCATCATCGCCGCCGCGATATCGCACGAAGCGATGATCGCGTACTGCGGGCTGGTGGACATGTGCATCAAATACGCTTCGTTGAAGCGATGGAAATCGAGCTTACGGTTTTCGGCATCCTGCACCAGGATTTGCGACGCCTGGCTCAAACCCGCCAGCAGTTTGTGGGTGGACTGGGTGGCGAAGACCAGCGCATTTTCAGCGCGCGGACGATCCTTGCCGATCGCGTGCATCCCGCGATAAAAATCGTGGAAAGTCGCGTGCGGTAGCCAGGCTTCGTCGAAATGCAGGGTATCGATGGTGTCGCCGAGCAGTTCCTTGATCATGTCGACGTTGTAGAGAATGCCGTCGTAAGTGGACTGTGTAATGGTAAGAATGCGCGGCCCGCCCTTGGCATCCTTGGCAAACGGATGTGCGGCAATTTTTTTCGCAATGTTTTCCGGACGGAATTCCTCCATCGGAATCGGTCCGATGATGCCGTAGTGGTTGCGCGTCGGCGTGAGAAAAATCGGGATCGCACCGCACATCATGATCGCGTGCAAAATCGATTTGTGACAGTTACGGTCCACCACCACGACATCACCCGACGCAACGTTGGCGTGCCAAACCATTTTGTTCGACGACGACGTGCCGTTGGTGACAAAAAACAAATGGTCACAGTTGAAAATGCGCGCGGCGTTGCGCTCGGAGGCCGCCACCGGCCCGGTATGGTCGAGCAGCTGGCCGAGTTCATCGACCGCGTTACAGACGTCGGCACGCAGCAGGTTTTCACCAAAAAACTGGTGAAACATCTGGCCGATCGGCGACTTGAGAAACGCGACGCCACCCGAGTGGCCGGGGCAATGCCAGGAATACGAACCGTCGGCAGCGTAGTGCGTGAGCGCGCGGAAAAACGGCGGCACCAGCGAATCGAGATAGGTGCGCGCCTCGCGAAGGATGTAGCGTGCGAGGAATTCCGGTGTGTCTTCCAGCATGTGGATGAAGCCATTCAGCTCACGCAGAATGTCGTTCGGAATGTGCCGTGCGGTGCGGGTTTCGCCATGCAGGAAAATCGGGATTTCGGCGTTGCGGAAACGCACCTCTTCGACAAACCCACGCAGCTTTTGCAGCGCCTTTCTCGTATCCTCGTCGCTGCCCGCCAGCTCTTCGTCGTCGATCGACAGCACAAACGCCGATGCGCGCGCCTGCTGCTGGGCGAACGAAGTCAGGTCGCCATAGTTGGTGACGCCCAACACTTCCATCCCCTCTTTCTCAATCGCATCGGCAAGTGCACGAATACCCAGCCCGGACGCATTCTCGGAGCGAAAATCTTCGTCGATGATGACAACAGGGAAGCGAAAGCGCATGGCGAATCCTTTGGATGGCCGGAGAGGAAGAAACGGGATTGTACGGCGTCGGAATACCATTCCAGCTACGCTGAAACAGTCAGACGCGTTAAATCTTGGGCAGGGTCACGCCCAGCTGTCCCTGATATTTGCCGCCGCGATCCTTGTACGAGGTTTCACACACCTCGTCAGACTCGAGAAACAGCATCTGCGCCACGCCTTCATTGGCGTAAATACGCGCGGGCAGCGGCGTGGTGTTGGAAAACTCCAGCGTCACATGGCCTTCCCATTCCGGTTCCAGCGGCGTCACATTGACGATGATGCCGCAGCGCGCATAGGTGCTTTTGCCCAGACAGATCGTCAGCACACTGCGCGGGATGCGGAAATACTCGACCGTACGCGCCAGCGCAAAGGAATTCGGCGGAATGATGCAGGAATCGCCTTTCACCTCGACGAAGGAATTCGGGTCGAACGCCTTGGGATCAACGATGGTGCTGTTGAGATTGGTGAACAGCTTGAATTCGCTTGCACAGCGCACGTCGTAACCGTAACTCGACGTGCCGTACGACACAATGGGGCGGCCATCCACTGATTTGACCTGGCCGGGCTCGAACGGTTCGATCATGCCGTGATCCGTCGCCATGCGGCGGATCCAGCGGTCGGACTTGATGCTCATCAGGTATTGGAGATAACGATATTGGGAAACTTGTTGGAGTGATCCACTGCGGTTTCGCCAATCTTCACCGCCACGCGGCGTGCAATCTGTTTGTAGATTTCAGTCACGCGGCCATCCGGATCTGACACCACCGACGGTTTGCCGGAATCGGTATCAGCACGGATTGCGCCGTCCAGCGGCAACGCGCCGAGGAATTCCACGCTGTAATCCTTGCACATGCGCTCGCCGCCGCCCTCACCAAAAATGCGCTCTTCGTTGCCGCATTTCGAGCAAATGTGCAGGCTCATGTTTTCGACTACACCGATAATGGGGATGCCGACCTTCTCGAACATCTTGAGTCCCTTGCGCGCATCAATCAGCGCGATGTCCTGCGGCGTGGTAACGATCACCGCGCCGGTCACCGGCACACGCTGCGCCAGCGTCAACTGGATGTCGCCCGTACCCGGCGGCAAGTCAACCACCAGGTAATCCAGATCAGTCCAGTTGGTGTTGTTCAGCAGTTGCTCGAGCGCCTGTGTCACCATTGGGCCGCGCCACACCATCGGTGTTTCCACGTCGATCAAAAAGCCGATCGACATCGCCTGAATGCCGTGCCCCATCAACGGATCAAGATTCTTGCCGTCGGTCGATTCGGGTTTTTCGGTAATCCCCAGCATGGTGGGTTGCGAGGGGCCGTAGATATCGGCGTCGAGCATCCCGACCCGCGCGCCTTCAGCAGACAACGCCAGCGCCAGATTCACGGCGGTGGTCGATTTACCGACGCCGCCTTTGCCCGATGCCACAGCAATGATGTTCTTCACGCCAGGAATCAGCTTCACGCCGCGCTGCACACTGTGCGACACCACCTTGAAGCTGACGTTAGCGGTGGCACTGCTCACCCCCTCCAGCGTCTTGAGGTGGGTTTCGACTTGCTGCTTGATCATTGCCAGCTGGCTTTGCGCCGGGTACGACAGCAGGATGTCGACCGATACCGCGCCACCGTCAATCTTGATGCTGCGCGCAGATTTGGTCGAAACGTAATCTTTGTGCGTATTGGGATCAACCAACTCCGCCAACGCGGTCTGTACCGCCAATTCAGAAACAGCCATATCCACTCCAGCACTCAATTCGGGAAAGAGCGGGATTTTAACGAATTCTCCCGCTTTGTGTGAGTCGGTAACGCAGAAATGACGCGGGATTCCCTATGTCGCACAGGGGATTAAGGCCTCGTTGGCCGTAGCACATCAGCTCAGTTACAGGGACCCACCACACCATTTGACCAGCACAAACGTTTTTTGGCCGGGGCAGCTTTCTTCGCATTTGGGCGTAAGGAAACGGCAGCAGGCACGCGCGGTTTTTTGGCGACGCCACGAGCCTTTGCACGACGGCTCACCAACCATTTAACTGGCGTGCGAGCGACTGGGCCATAGTCCACACTGGCTGTAGCTGCCGCTGCAACCGGGGGCGCTGACTGTACGGAAAGCGCTGCCACAGGCTCGGATGTAACATGAGCCAAGGTCTCCGCTATGGGCGCAGGCGTTTCGGGCACTACACTGGCCGCAGGCGCGGGCTCAGGCACCGAGCGGGCAGGCATCTCCGTTGCAGCTACAGGTGTTTCTGACTTGACGCTGTCTGGTACTGGCTTAGGTGTTGTGGCAACGCTTCTAGGCGCGGGCTGTTCAGGAATGACAGATTGCTCGACAGGTGTCGGGATAGCCACTTTATCTTCGGCCACTGGTGCTACCACCGGGGCAGTCACAATCGCACTGGAAGGAACCGCTTCCGCCACCGGACTCAGAGCAGCAGGAGGGGCAACTGGCACCACGCGATCCGGCACAACCGCTACTGGCTCGGGTATGGCTGCCGACGGCAACACAGGGGGTACGACAGGGGTGACCACCTGCCCGGAAACACCCTGCGGTGGCATCGGCACCAAGACCATCACAAATGGAATCCAGCCTGGCGGAATCGGTTGCATGGGCTGCACCGGCATGACCGGTTGCTGCGGCAGCATGTGCGGCATGACGTAGTAAAACGGCTGCATCGGCATCGGCTGCGCCCACCCGGCTGTCGGTACAAGCGGCATGGTTGCCGTCGCCACAGTTGCAGGCACAGTCAGGGCAGGTGTCGCCGTCCGGACAGTCTCCTCAGCCAGCACAGAATTGACACATGTGGCCATCAAAAAAGCCATACGCAGCGGCGTTACCCATGAATACGACATTGCAAAACTCTCCCGGTCAATACATGAACATCCAGCTCAAAACGAGCCGGCATGATGCGCTATCAATACGGCTTCGGGCACCCGGATACGGATGGCTGCCGCCAATTCGCTGATCGCCCCATTGCGCGGACGCAAAGACACCCACAGGAGATTCAATTTGAGATTCAGGTCAGCGAACACTACGTCCTGATGCAAGGAAAGCACCGCTTGTATATCACGCGCCCGGCGCTCAATTTCGTCTGCCGAACGGCTACGCAGTTTGGGAATCAACATCATGAAATCAGTCAGCAAGAGACCATGGCTGTCATGAGTCGGCACCAGTTGCCACAAAGGCACGCCGGGCGCACTGGCGGCGGCCAAGTCGGTAGAAGCATAAATCCGCATCTTCATGTCAGGCCTTTCCGGTCACGCACTGGCAGATGCGAGCGGATTTTAACGATCCGTCACCGCAGCGTGTCGAATGAACGGTCGTCGCGCACCCTGCCGCAAATATCGCACATCTTTGTGTAAATAACGTTCGAGCTCCTGCAATGCCAGGCGGTACACATCGCGCTTGAACTCGACCACGGCGTCCATCGTCATCCAGTAGTCGCTCCAGCGCCAGGCATCAAATTCCGGATGCGTGCTTGCACGCAGGCACACGTCGCAATCACGTCCCGTCAACCGCAGCAAAAACCATATCTGCTTCTGCCCCCGGTACAGCCCCCGATTGTCGCGCCGAGTCCAGTGCGCGGGCACGTCGTAGCGCAACCACTCGCGCGTGCGTCCCAGCACACGCACGTGTTCGGGATGCAATCCCACTTCTTCTTCCAGTTCCCGGAACATAGCCTGTTCCGGCGTTTCCCCGGCGTTGATGCCACCCTGGGGGAATTGCCAGGCGTGCTGGTTAACGCGCTTGCCCCAAAAAACATGGTTCTGCGCGTTGCACAATATAATGCCTACGTTCGGGCGGTATCCTTCTCGGTCGATCATGGCCGCCACCAATTAAAACTCAGTAATCTGCATTCTTTCACAGCCGCCGAAAATTGCAATCCTGCCATGCCCGCAAAACTATTCCTTACCCTTGTTTTTATTGTTTTTTCAGGGGGCTGTTCCAACCTGATGCAGGCCGACTTGCCCGACCATGTATTCGCGGAGGTACATGAATTCGGCACCACGGCGCTCGCCTATACGCCCGATGGACGTAGCCTGATTAGCGGCGGTTTTCGCGGCGAGCTTAAACGCTGGGATCTGGCTGGCCGTCAATCCACCTCACTCCCCAAGGGGCACACCAGTGCCGTGCGTGCCATCCTACCGCTTAGCCCGCGCGCACTGGCGAGCGGCGGCGACGACGGGCGATTGATTTTGTGGCAAGGCAATGCCATCAAGGCGCAAACCCGGGGCGAATCGATCACCGCGCTCGCCTGGTTTCAGGGACGCATCGTCAGCGCGCATTCCGACCAGCGCCTGCGCTTCTGGTCACCCGACAGCCTGCAATTATTGGGCGAACTCCCGTTCGACGCCGATATTGCCGCCCTCTCCGCCCGTCGAGACCGGCTTGCGGTAGGGCTGACGGATCGCATCGTTCTGCTCGACAGCGCCCTCAAACCGCGTACCACGCTTGCAACGCGCGGGGTGCCACACGATTTGCAATTCAGCCCCGACGGCAACACGCTGGCGGCGGGCAGCTGGTTTCGCCTGCATGTGTGGGATATCCAGACGGGTATGGCGCGCTCGATCCCAACCGAACACAACGGCCTGCTCACCTCGGTCGCGTTCAGCCCGAATGGCAAACAACTGGTGACGCTCGGTCGCCACACCGATTCCGCCATCCGTATCCTCGACACACGTGACTTCAGCGTCGTGCGGCGCTATCAGGCGCACGAGTTGTGCGGTGCCATGATTCGCTACAGTCCCGACGGGCGCATGCTCGCCTCGGCGTCAGACGACGAAAGCGTGCGGCTATACCGGCTGGATCGTCCGTCTCAGATACCCCGCCCTCAGCCCGCCGCCCACTGAAAATTGTGTGCCAGTGCACGCAAATCCAACCCGGCACCGGTTGATAAAGCTGCCAATTGCGGGCGCGCCGTCTCCAGTCGCGCGGGCGCGCCTGCCTCAGCAAAGCCCAGCACGATGACATTGGTTTTGTCCTGCACCGAGATCCAGCCAATTTCTCTATCGAACGCGCGTGTCAGGCGCGCCAGATATTCTGCGTAATCCCGGTCGCGCCCCCACAGATTGACCACCAGCACGCCGCCCGGCTTGAGCGCGCGTCGGCACGCGTCGTAAAACGTCTGGGTCGCCAGCGCTTCCACCTGATTCCCCGCATCAAATCCATCGAGCAAAATCACGTCTGCGCTAGCGGGATGCTGGCGCACATAGAGTGCGCCGTCGGCTTCGATCACGTCCAGGCAATCGTCATTGGGGGGCACCTCGAAATGCATCCGCGCGGCCGCAATCACGCGGGGATCGATTTCCACCGCCGTGATCCGCGTCTCCGGGCGCTGCCTGCGCAAAAACTTAGCCAGCGAACCGCCGCCAAGTCCTACCATCAGCACGTCTTGTGGCGCGGGGTTAAACAGCCAGAACGCCATCATCGCGCGGGTGTACGCCAGCTCCAGATCCCACGGACGGCTGATCCGCATGGCGCTCTGGATTGCGCAATTACCGAGATGCAGGCTGCGGATACCGCGCTCCTCACTCACTTCCAGCCCGTTATCGGTTGCCCGACGCTTACCCAGTTTCAACCGCATACCTGTGTTGCCCTTTCATTCGAGCGCGAAAGATTACACGTCCGCGCGGTAAAATGCCGCCCTTCGACTTTTAGCCAACCCATTCTCATGCGCACCAGCCAGTTTTTCCTCTCCACCACCAAGGAAGCCCCGTCCGACGCCGAACTCATCAGCCACAAACTGATGCTGCGCGCCGGGCTCATCAAGCGCCTGGGGTCGGGGCTGTATACCTGGATGCCGCTGGGTCTGCGCGTGTTGCGCCGGGTCGAGGCCATCGTGCGCGAGGAAATGAACCGCGCCGGGGCGATTGAATTGTTGATGCCGGCCGTGCAGCCCGCCGAACTGTGGGAAGAAACCGGGCGCTGGGCCGTGTTCGGTCCGCAAATGCTCAAAATCAAGGATCGCCACCAGCGCGACTTCTGCTTTGGCCCCACGCACGAAGAAGTCATTACCGATATCGCGCGTCGAGAAATTCGCAGCTATCGCCAGCTGCCGCTAAATTTTTATCAGATCCAGATGAAGTTTCGCGACGAAATCCGCCCACGCTTCGGCGTCATGCGCGCGCGTGAATTTCTCATGAAAGACGCGTATTCCTTTCACGCCAGCCGCGACAGCCTGATCGACACCTACCGAGTCATGTACGACACCTATACGCGAATTTTCACCCGGCTCGGCTTGAAGTTCCGCGCGGTTGCTGCCGACACGGGCGCCATCGGCGGCTCGGGCTCGCACGAATTCCATGTGCTCGCCGACTCAGGCGAAGACATGATTGCCTACAACCCGGACTCAGACTACGCGGCCAACGTCGAACTCGCCGAAGCGCTTGCGCCGACCACCCCGCGTGCCGCGCCGCAGGAATCGCTGCGCGAAGTCGATACGCCCAAACAAACCACCTGCGAAGACGTGGCCGCTCTGCTCGACATCCCGCTTGCGCGCACCGTCAAACTCATCGCGTGCATCGCCAACGAGAAGCTGGTCGTACTGCTGCTACGCGGCGATCACCAAATGAATGAAGTCAAACTCGGCAAACTCGACGGTATGGCCGATTTCCGGCTGGCGAATGAGGCTGAAATCCGCGCAGCATTCAATTGTCCGCCGGGTTTTCTCGGGCCAGTCGGCATCGACCGCACTGCCATGCGCGTGATAGCCGATCGCAGCGTTGCCGTGATGAGTGATTTTGTGTGTGGCGCGAACAAACCCAAATCTCACCTCGCAGGCGTCAACTTCGGTCGCGATCTGCCCGAGCCAGATGAGGTGGCAGATATCCGCAATGTCGTTCCCGGCGACCTCTGTCCCGACGGCAAAGGCATGCTCGCGCTGTGTCGCGGCATCGAAGTCGGCCACGTATTCCAGCTCGGCAGTAAATATTCACAGGCAATGAATGCCACCTACCTCGACGAGGGTGGCAAGACGCAGGCGCTGGAAATGGGCTGTTACGGTATCGGTGTCTCACGCATTGTGGCCTCTGCCATTGAGCAGAACCATGACGACCGCGGAATTCGCTGGCCTGCGAGCATGGCACCGTTCTTGCTCGTGATTGTGATGGTCGGCGGCAAGAAGAGTGAAGAAGTGCAACAAAGCGCCGATAAACTCTATAGTGAATTGACCGCTGCCGGATTTGATGTCTTGCTGGATGACCGTGACGAACGCCCCGGCGTGCTGTTTGCCGACGCCGAACTGATCGGCATCCCACACCGGGTGACGATCGGCGAGCGCGGCCTGAAAGACGGCGTGATTGAATATCAGCCGCGCAGTAGCACTGAAAGCCAGAAAATCCCGCTCGCCGACGCGGCCGGATTTCTGCAAACCCTGTTGAGAGCCTGACGATGAAAAAACCGCTGTCCGCCCTGTTAGTCGCTGCCCTGTACTTACACGGCGCGACAGCTTACGCCGGTGCACAGCGCGAAGAAGCCATGTCCGCCAACACCCGCGCATCGCTGCAAAAATCGCTCGCCGACACCGCCGTCAGCCGCACCGCATTCAAGAACCCGGTTGACGAAACCGCCTGGCTCAAAGAGATGTCAAAGCGGCTCACCAAGCGGATGCCCGACGAAGCCGAACGTCTCGAGTTCCTCACCACACTGCACTGGGAAGCCTCGCGTGCCGGCGTTGATCCGCAACTGATGCTCGGACTGATCCAGGTCGAAAGCGGTTTCCGTAAATACGCCGTCTCGCCGGTAGGCGCGCGAGGCTACACGCAGGTGATGCCGTTCTGGGTCAAAGCCATCGGCAATCCCGATCACAACCTGTTTCAGTTGCGCACCAACCTGCGCTACGGCGCGCTCATCCTGCGCCATTACATCGACATTGAACGCGGCGACTACTACCGTGCACTCGGCCGCTACAACGGCAGCTTGGGCCGACCGGAATACCCCACGCTAGTCGTCGGTGCCTGGAAACGGCATTGGGATTATCTGCCCAGCACCAAAACCGCTGAAAACACGCTGCGCTGAATCCAGGTTTCGGCGCTACGAATCACTCGCGCCGCATCATTACCAGCGTAGCTGGCTGACACGCCGCTGTCACTACCGTCCCGGGCAACCCGGGCACTGCCGTCACGCGGCCATTAAACGGCGCTTTCAACTCCGTATCTGCCAGATTTTTTTGTGCGATGGTCTGTCGTGCTTTCGCGGCCTGTAGCGCTGCCTGCGCGCGTGCATGGCGCGTCGTGGCCGTATCGAGTTCGCTGGTGGACGAGACTGTGCGCTTGAACAATTCCTGCGCGCGATCCAGCTCGCGCTGGCTGTCGCGCACATCGGCATCCAGCCGCGCAACATCCGCACTCGCTTCGTCGAGTAAAGCGTGTGGAATCACCGAGTCGAGCCGCAATAAAACCGTGCCCTGCTTGACCCTCTGCCCCGCTTGCACCCACACACGCTCGACCACGCCAGACACGCGCGTAGTCAGTGCTACCCCGTCTGCCGCGTTCACCTGCGGCATCCAGACCAAACCTGTCAGCAGGCCAACAGCAAATCGACGCTTCATTTCTGGTTTCCTTCCGTATTAGGCAAACGTCCGCCCGACAAAGCGTCGAGCCGCGCGAGCGCGAGCGCGAGGCGGTATTCAACCTGTTTGCGGCGTAATTGAGCGAGTTGGGTTTCAGCCATGCTGGTACCCAGACTGGTCTGCATTTCCAGTTCATATTCGGCGCGGGCACGCTCTAGCACCCAGTCGCGGAATTCGATCTGGGTATCGGCTGCACCACGCGCCGTTTCGCGCAACCAGCTGATTTCCTGCATTGCCTCCAGCACCGCATCGGACAGCTCAAAGCGAAGCTTGTCGAGGTCAGCCTCGGCTCGCTGCCTCAGCGCCCGGGCACGTGCTTCCTCGGCATCCAAGCGCCCACCTTGATAAAGCGGCACGCTGAACACCAGACCGGCACTGATGTCATCACGCGTGGCCGATTCCCGGCTGTAACCTGCGCCCTGAATTTCAGCATCGAGCACGGGATAGCGCCCCGTGCGCACCGTTAGCAGCCGCGCCTCGGCAGCAGCCAACTGGGCTTTCAAACCGCGCACGCGTGGATTGTTTTGCATCACCCAGGCCAGCAGGCTGTCATATTCCGGTATCGCTCTCGCGTTATCTCTGAGTAAAGGCTCGGCCAGTTCATCAGGCAGCGCACCCGGACGGTTGATGGCGTGGGCGAGTTGCTGCCGCGTGCTGCGCACGCGTTGCAAGCTGAGCTCGCGACGCTCACGGCGATCCTGAAATTCGGCTTCACGTCTGAGGAAATCGGGACGATTGATCTGCCCCACATCAAGGCGATCACGTGCGTTGTCGCGGGCAACGTAGGCAACCGCCATGAACTCGTTATCGGCGGCGTACTGCATGTCGGCCAACAATACGTCAAAGTAGCGCGCCATGATATCGAGCCGTCGCAGACTCTCGACGCTGAGCAGCGCCGCCTCACGCGTTGCAATCTCTTGCTCGGCCACCTCCAGCGCCCCCCGGCTCCGGCCAAAATCCAGCAAAGGCTTGCGCGCAATCAAACGGCCCGTATTGTCGGGTTTCCAGTGATCGTCCGGACGGCGGCCACTGCGCAACTGCCCATCAAGATACAGCGTGAAGTCCTGTCGGCTGCTGACAGCCGCCTGTTCAGCGCGCGCCACCTGTACTTCGCTTTCGGCAATACGCCAATCGGGATGCGGCTCGCTGGCGGCGGCCAGGGCCATTTCCAGGGTAAGCACCTCGGCCTGCACTGTCCCGATCAGCGCACAGCAGACCAGCACGCTGATCCCGAGTCGTCTCATTGTCCTTGTTTGTAGCGCGCAAAGGGCGCGTCGAGGTAATGGCCATCGGACACATATTTGCCGAGCAGCAAGAACTCCGCTTTGTCACGTGTGGGGCCGGTAAAACGGGTAAGTAATCGCCCATCCAGACCGAAAAAAAGCAGCGTCGGCGTGGCGCGGACACGGTGCGCAAAGGCAAAGGCTTTTTCAGTCATCTCCTTACCCTGAAAATCCGTGATCGCAGTGTCGCCGTTGACATCGATGGAATAAATCAGGAACTGCGCACGGTACGTCTCCTGCACATCAGCCTGATTGAGGATGGTGTTTTTCATGCGGGCACAAAATGGGCAATCGTCCATTTCAAAAAACAGAAAAATACCTTTTTTACCCTGTTTTTTTGCGGCCTCCAGCTCCGCCTGAAAATCACCGAATTTGGGCTGAAAAAAATGCGTCGCCGGATCGCGAGGCTCCGCCCAGGCGGTTCCAGCAACCAGCATACACAGGGCAATCAAAAAGCGGCGCATGAGACTTCCTCGATTCCAGTCAACTCGGCCAAATTATTTTTTGGCGCGCAAAGACTTGCTGCTAATGTAAATTTCAACCGCCTCACGGGTCAGCGGGCCCACTTGCTGCGCCACCATTTTTCCTTCCGGGTTGAAAAGATAACTGGTTGGCAGCCCCTGCATCGGACCGATCTGATTCACGATTTTAGGCGTACCCAACACGACGGGATAGCTCACCATCATGCCCTCGGCAAAATCCGTCACCTGTTTGGCATTGCGATAATCCAGCGCAACGCCAATCACCACCAGGTTATTACGCTTGTTGTCATGCAGCGCGATCAGATCGGGGATCTCTTCCAAGCAAGGCGGACACCAGGTTGCCCAATAATTCACCAGCACCCACTTGCCCTTGTAGCCCGATAGGGTATGGGATTTTCCTGCGGTATCGGTTACCTTGAAATCGGCAGCTTGCGCCCAACCCACGGTCAGCGCCAGCAGCAGCCCCGCCAGCCAGTTCGGATAAAATCGCACTCTTTGCAACGTCGGCATTGGTTTTCCCATCATGAATACATTTCGCACCGAGAAGGACTCGCTCGGCGAGGTCCAGGTTCCCCAGAACGCTTGGTATGGCGCACAAACCGCACGCGCGGTCGCCAATTTTCCCATTTCCGGGCGACTTCCGGATAGGGATTTCGTACTGGCCCATGTGCGGATCAAGCGCGCCGCCGCTGATGCCAACCTGCAACCGGGCTGGCTGTCCCAGTCCAAACGTGATGCCATTGTCGCTGCCTGTGATGCCATTCTCGCGGGCGAGTATCTGGGCGAATTCGTCGTGGACCGTTTTCAGGCCGGTGCAGGCACCAGCCATAACATGAACACCAACGAGGTGGTCGCCAATCTCGCCAATGTGGCGCTGGGCGGCGAAAAAGGCGTATATCAGCCGGTGAACCCCAATGATGACGTCAACATGGGGCAATCGACCAACGACACGATCCCCACCGCCATCCGGCTGGCGGTGTTGGCCAAGCTGCCACGTCTGACCGCTGCCGTACACAGCATGGCGGCCGAGTTCAGCCGACTTGCCGAACGCGAAAAAGACACCGTCAAGTCAGGTCGCACGCATTTGCAGGATGCCGTGCCCACCACGCTGGGCCAGGAGTTCGCAGCTTATGCCTGGACGCTGACCCGCTGCGCTGTCGCGCTGGATGCCGTTCGCCCAGCCTTATGTGAGACTGGTCTCGGCGGATCGGCCGCTGGTACCGGACTCAACACGTCACCCGATTACCCCGCTCGCGTCGCAGCAGCACTCGCCCAGCTCACCGGCGAAGCCATCCGCCCCGGCCAGCTTGTGGCGCAAATGCAATCCATGAACGATCTTGCGCGCCTGTCGGGTGAAATCCGCAACCTCGCACTCGAACTCACCCGCATCTCCAACGATCTGCGTCTACTCGCCTCCGGCCCGCGCACCGGGCTCGGCGAAATTCAGCTGCCGCCGGTGCAACCTGGTTCCAGCATCATGCCCGGCAAGGTCAACCCGGTGATGTTTGAAATGCTGAACCAGGTCTGCTTTCAGGTGCTGGGGCAGGATGCTGCCGTCAGCTACATGGTGCAGGCCGGCCAGATGGAGTTGAACGTGATGATGCCGGCACTCGGCAGTGCCCTGTTCGATGCGATGGACTGGCTGACGAATGCGATGAACGCGGCCACCGATAAAAACCTCAAGGGCATCATCGTGAATCGCGAACGCTGCGCCTTCTTTATCCACCAAAGCGTCGCACTCGCCACCCTGCTCAATACGCAGATTGGCTACAACCAGGCTGCCGAAATCGCCAAGGAATCGGAGAAATCCGGTCGCCCGGTGCGCGATATTGTTGCCGAACGGGGTTTAATGGAGGCAGCGGCGTTTGATGCGCTGGTGTTACAGGCCGCGCACGGAATCGGCAGCGGGGGCGGCACAGGATGAGAAGGACACATTGAGTATTCATCACCTTAACCACGCTTAGAAAATACCGATTTTTCTCCGCGTTCTCCGCGCCTCTGCGGTTCAACTTTTTTTCACCACTTTTTGCTTCGGATGCCCCACCTTATGAGCAACGTAGACGCCGCCGAAATCGCCAAATTCTCCGAACTCGCCCACCGCTGGTGGGACCCGAATTCCGAGTTCAAACCTCTGCACGAGATCAACCCGCTGCGCCTGAAATGGATCAACCAGCAGGCGGTGCTCGCCGGTAAAAAAATACTCGACGTCGGCTGTGGCGGCGGCATTCTCGCCGAAGCGATGGCGGCAGCAGGTGCAACCGTCAGCGGCATCGATCTGTCGGAAAAGGCGCTCAAGGTCGCCAAGCTGCATTTGTACGAATCCGGGCTCAGAGTCGATTACCAGCTGGTTTCGGTGGAAGACCACGCTGCGCAGCACACGGGCGAGTTCGATGTCGTCACCTGCATGGAAATGCTCGAACACGTGCCTGACCCGGCCTCGGTGGTCGCCGCCTGCGCGCGCCTGGTGAAGCCGGGGGGCTGGGTGTTTTTTTCCACGCTCAACCGCAACGCCAAGAGCTATCTCTTCGCCATCGTCGGCGCGGAATACATTCTCAACCTGCTGCCGCGCGGCACGCATGACTACGCCAAATTCATTCAGCCCGCCGAACTCGCCCGCATGGCCCGCGAAGCCGGGCTCGACATGCAGCAACTCATCGGCATGACCTACAACCCGCTGACGAAAATCTACAAGCTGGAAGCCGACACCGATGTGAACTACCTGATGGCGACGCGACGTGGCGAAGCTTGAGCCCATCCGCGCCGTCCTGTTCGATCTCGACGGCACTCTGGTCGATACCGCGCCCGACCTCGGTTACGCGCTCAACCTGCAGCGCGTTCAGCATGGTTTGCCGCCGCTCGACGACGACCTCATCCGCCCGCAGGCGTCGCACGGCGCACGCGGCCTGCTCGGCCTCGGTTTTGACCTGCATCCAGACGACGCGAAATTTGCGCCCATGCGCGAAGAATTTCTCCAGCTTTACGCCGACCATATCTGTCGGCACTCGAAGCCATTCCCCGGCATTCTCGATCTGCTCGCCGCCATCGAAGCGCGCGGCTTGAAATGGGGCGTCGTCACTAACAAACCGGCGCGCTTCACCGAACCGCTGATGTCCCTGCTTGATCTGGCCGAACGCGCCACCTGCATCGTCTCCGGCGACACCTGCCCGCAGCCCAAGCCACACCCCGCACCCATGCTCGCCGCAGCCGAACTGTGCGGCACCGACCCGGCGCATTGCCTGTATCTGGGTGACGCCGAACGCGACATCGAAGCCGCCCGCGCGGCGGGTATGCCCGCACTGGTCGCCGCCTGGGGCTACCTCGATAGCGCCGACCAGCCCCATACCTGGGGCGCGCACGGCAGTGTTGCCCACCCGCTCGACACCTTGAACTTTTTGTAAGCTACCCCACCTAAGCGTACACTGACGGGTAACTGATTGTGTCAGCTACACGAAACCGGGGGCGACCTGGCTTCGACGTGGGTCGCAAAGCAGCGTAGGGCATACCAAGGGTCAGAGCACCTTGTAAATCCAACTGAAAATCGTTTAAACGCAAACGACGAAACTTACGCTCTAGCCGCTTAATTGCGCTAGACCCTGCACCAGCCAGCATACGGGTTGGGTTAGGCAACTAACAGCAGGGTAATCTCAGTATGATCGCGGCTGTCCGGGTGGCTTGGGCAGACGTTAAATCAAGGCCACTCGCCAAAGTCCAGCCTGTTCGGCGGGCGTGACCAAGGTTAAAGCACAAAATCACCGGACTAAGTATGTAGAACTGCCTGTAGAGGGCTTGCGGACGCGGGTTCGATTCCCGCCGCCTCCACCACTATTTCTCCCCAGTACTATCCAACGCCGTCCTCGTGACGGCGTTTTTCTTTGTATTTATGCCCGATTGGCGTCCATTCCAAGCAAGCACAGACCTTGACTTTATGGCGCAATTGATACTATATTTGTTACATCTGATACAGACTCCCCGAGTGAGGTGACATCATGAATCAAGCAGCCATCGCTCTCAACCCAAATCAAATTGACCCTGATCGGGGCACTCTGGCCAGGATGGTGACGCGTGCCTTTGAGCACTGGAAGCTCGGCACCGAGGAGCAACTCGCCATGCTCGGCTTGGCCACCAATAACCGCACGGCGCTGGGTCGCTACCGTCGTGGCGAGCCGCTGGCTGCCAACCGTGATTTGCTGGAGCGCGCGGGGCATGTCTTGGCGATCCACAAAAACCTTCGCCTGATTTTTCCGCAAGATCCCGACCTCGCCTATGCCTGGATGAGCCAGCGCAACCGCGCCTTCGACGGGCGCACGCCAGTCGAGGTGGTCAAGGAATGGGGCTTTTCGGGCATGCTGGTGGTGCGGGCCTATCTCGATCGGGCGCGTGGCAATTGATGGACGCGTTTTTCGCGGGGCTGCCGCTGGCTGATGTACATCAGGAGCTGGCGCGCAATATCAAATCCATCCGGGTGTCGCAAAATCTGTTCGACGATCTCTCGGACGACCCTGCCGACTGGGCCATCGCCCAGCAACACGAGCTGGCGACCAAGCCGCACACTTACGCGTCGCCCAACACCATCATCGACCGGCCTTTTGAAGACGCCGACTGGGTCAACGCGATTGAATTTCCTTTCCGTAAATGGGCGGCCAGCCGTTTCTGTGATGGCAGTTTTGGCATCTGGTATGGCTCGGACAGCGTAGAAACCACCGTGTACGAAACTGTGCATCACTGGCGCCATGACTTTCTCGCCGACGCAGGCTTCGACCAGCAGGTGACCCAAGGTATCCGCGCAAGCATCACGGGAGAACGCAAAGTCTATTGGGTGCGCTGCGACGCCGCCTTACTGGATCTGCGAACAAGAAAGCAAGCCCACCCCGACCTGGTTCACCCGGACAGCTATCACTTTACCCAGCCCATCGGTGCCCGACTGCATCGTGAACGCCACCCGGGATTCGTGACGCCTTCCGCCCGGTGTGATGGCGAAAATATCGGCATCCTGAACAGAAACCTGCTCTCAGCGCCCCATGCGTGCTGCTCGCTCACCTATCGACTCACCCGCGATGGCGTCGAGGTAGAGCGCGAAGTCGGCCAAACCTGGATGACGCTACCTTAGCGCCTACCCTGCGCAGGGAGTCACATTCGATGCTGCATTCACTTTACGTCGATCTCAATTCCTATTTCGCCTCGGTCGAGCAGCAGTTACGACCCGAGCTGCGCGGTCGCGCAGTGGGCGTGCTGCCGGTGATGGCTGACACCACCTGCTGCATCGCCGCCAGCATCCAGGCCAAACGCTTCGGCGTCAAAACCGGCACGCCCGTGTGGCAGGCCCGCAAACTCTGCCGCGATATTGTGTTCGTGCAGGCACGTCCGGCCACCTACGTCGAAATCCATCATCAGATCGTCGCGGCGGTGGAATCCTGCACGCCGGTCTCCGCCGTCCTGTCCATCGACGAAATGGTCTGCGAGCTGATGGGGCACGAACGCGAGGAAGTCCACGCCGTCGCGCTGGGACATCAGATCAAGCAGGCGATTTACGCGCAGGTAGGCGAGGTCTTACACAGCTCGGTGGGCATTGCGCCCAACCGTTTTCTCGCCAAAACCGCGTCCAACATGCAAAAGCCCGATGGCCTCACGGTGATACGCGCGAACGAGTTGCCGGAGCGACTGTATGGTCTGAAACTCGGCGCGCTCACCGGTATTGGCCGCGCGATGGAAGCGCGGCTTCGACGTCTAGGCATTGAAACCGTCGAACAGCTCTGCGCCGCCAGCCGCGACACGCTACGGCACGCCTGGGGCGGCCTTGAAGGCGAACGCATTTACGCCAAATTGCGCGGCGAGCAGGTCACCGCACCGCCCACCCAACGCGCCACCGTCGGCCATTCCCACGTACTCGCGCCCCACCTGCGCGACCCTGACACCGCGCTCGCCGTGGTGTACCGGCTGCTGCACAAGGCCGCCATGCGGCTGCGTCATTACGGTTATTGTGCGGGCGGGCTGGGGCTGCATCTCAGTTACGTGCAGCACGATCCCACAGGCCGCGCACACTGGGCCGACCAAACCCGCTTTTCTCCCCACGCCGATACGCTGCGGTTTAACCAGTCACTCGCCGCATTGTGGCAACGCCGCCCCGCAGATCCCGCACCCATTCTCAAAGTGGGTGTCACCCTGTTTGGCCTGACCGATCAAAAACAACTCACTCGCGACCTGTTTGAACACGAGCATCAGCACGAAGACCTCAACATCGTCATCGACCAGATCAACCAGCGTTACGGCACCAACACCCTGTATTTTGGCGGCGCACACCACGGCCTGGGCGAAGCCCCCATGCGCATCGCGTTTAACCATATTCCTGAATTAGCACTCGAAAACGACGACTGAGGGTTGACCGGAACCAGTGCCCTCTCTAGAATGCGCGCTTCCCTTCCCCGATAGCTCAGTTGGTAGAGCGACGGACTGTTAATCCGCAGGTCCCTGGTTCGAGTCCAGGTCGGGGAGCCAGAATAAAGCAGTAGAAACAAGCACTTAGCCCAGCCCACAAGGTTGGGCTTTTTGCTTTCCGCCCTCCAAGTCACCACATAGTCACCAATGCGGCCACGTGCATGGCAAGTCGTTTAGCGTATTCTTAGCGCATCCCATAAACGGAAGCTTGAAACTAATGTGCAACGCCCTTGTGTGGTCACTTGACGCGATACGCTGGCCTGAAACAATCAGCGCGCTTGCTGCTGTGGGGACAGCCGCTATTGCATTCGGTGCGTTGCAAACTTGGAAACACCAAGACAAGGCCAAGAGGGAAGCTGAGTTCCTCGATGCACTAATTGAGGCTGCGCATACCTACATCGCGGACATACCTAGACCCATCATGCTCTTGGAGTTTTCAAAGATCGGCATGGCGAGCCACGCACCAACTTGGGAACAAGGCGAGGAAGCAGACAAAGCAGTCAAAGGCGCAATTGCCTACATCGAGCAAAATGGGGAGCACGATGGCAAGCGCCTACTTGAAGCACTAGAGGCTGTACAACCATCAGCCATCAAGCTCAGGTCGCTAACAGCGAAGGGGCAAGTATTTAAGTTCGCCGACTATGCGAACTGTCAGAATGCTGTTGCGATGCTCACATGGCATTTCGACAGAATGGAAGCATTCATGGCCTTTATTGGGTCGTCTTCATGGAACTGGGAAAACCCCGAAGTGCTGCAGCGCTTGAATAACATGATGGCAATCGACCCGAACGAGATACGCAAGAGCATCCAAGATGACAACGTCGCCCTTCTCAAATTTGTCAGCGCGACATACAAGCGAATCTACGGCTAGGCACAGTTCGCGCATAGCTCACTCATACCCTAGGGGCGGCACTGTGGTTATCGTCGCCCAGCGTGCCCTGTAGCGCCGCTAGTCAGCACTCAAAACAAACCCGCCACGAGGACGGGTTTGAGTACGGGTGCAACCGGGTCAAGGAGGAATGCAATCCGGTCTCCGCTGGCTCCGTTGGATTTACGAGCGACGGTGGCCTACGGCTCGTGCGCTTGCTCAGGCGCGAATGCGGGTGCTGCCAAACGTCATGCCTCCCGGCTTATAGCGATGCGTCACGTCAGCAGGGTCGGGCAGGTTTTCAGCAGTGACCACAGGTGCATCCCCTCGCGTGTCGGAGCACAGCTTTTCTTGATGCACCATCGCCAGCGCTTCCCATTCATCCCATCCAAGGATGGCAGGCCATGCCCCAAGCGTGCGCACCGCATTCTTTCCACGTTCCAGCGCGGTCAGTCGCTTGAGCGTGGTTACGCTAACCCGCGCCCTCACTCCGTGCCCCACGGCCCGGTGTCCGCCCCGCCCCACGGTCTTGGATTCAATCCGTGGAGGATGCGCGCAGCCTCCATCCTCACTTGCGGCTCATCACAGCGCTGGATCACCTCGTAGCAAGTTGACACGATCAGGTCGTAGTCCTTACGGAGCTGTTCAGGGTCAGCCACACGCACATTTGGCATCACATGACTCATGCTCTTCCCCCTTCCAGCGCTGCAAGACGCGCTTCAAGTTCATCGGTCGCCTTCAACCCCGCAAAAGACGCGATACAGTTAATGAGAAGTTGACCTGTTTCCGGGTCTACGTCACCAGCAGCAACAGCGGTCAGAATTTGCTGCGCCTGTGTGGTCAGCGGGGCGTCCGGGGTCAGTTCAAATTGCACCTTCTCAGCACGCGCACGCAGCGGAGGCGACAACCTCGACAAGCAAATATTGGCAGCTTGCATGTCTCCTGCTAAGGCCGCTTCAATGACCTTGCGAGCAATAGCACTGCCTTCATTCTCGAACGCCTCAACTAGCGCGGTCTTTTTATTTTTTGCGCCTTTTGGACGCCCGGCAGGATTACCCGACTGACCGGGTAGCCAACCACGCTGCCCGCCCGACGGGTTCTCGTCTTTGTACTTCTGCAACCAGTCAGGGTCATTCATGTTCGATTACCTCTAATTTGCAGTTGGATTACAGGGGTTCAACCGAACTTCAGCGCTTTCTCGGCTTGCCCTTGTGTCGCGCGGAGTTGTTGCACTTTGCTCCACGACCCGCCCACCGCCTTTTCCACTTCGAGCAGTACCAGCCCGCTACGGCGCTCCAGCAGATCGAGTGCCGAACGCATCACCTTCAGCCTGCTAGAGGTCTCGGGGCTTTGCTTCTCGTGGAGCATCCGGGTTCGCACCTGGCGCTCGTTCTCTGAAATGCCGGACAGGAAGCCCGGCGCACCCAACACAGCGCGGAGCGATTCAATGTCCCCGGTCTCATGTGCATGGGACAGGAATTGCAGGCGCTCGTCTGTGGTCATGTTTTTGACGTGTGCCCGAATCTCGGCAGCAATATTGCTCCGCTCGGCGTTGGCCTTAATCGGGTCATTCAGCGTTGCTTCCATCGCCTCGATGCCCTTGGTCAGACTGGCTACCGCCGAATCGAATTTTCTGGTGATTGCTGTCTGATGCTTCTCGGCAAACTCCGCAACGATCATCACTTGCTGGTTCTCGTTCCAAGCCTGATTTTTGGCCGCTGCTACTTTGGCTTCGTGAATCTTGCCAAGTCCTTCATATGCGACACTCATCGCTTCAAGCGCGCTGTTGACGTACCCTTTCGTATCGTCCGAATAACCCTCAATGGTTTCGATGTTCGACGGATGCAGCGAGGGGGTTACTGAGGTTTTCACGTCCATGTTTATCTCCTTAAAATTCACGGGTTACGAGGCGAGCGATTTTGATTAGCCTGCGGTCTTGGATTGCACGTTTCCAAGACGCAGCGTGTGCGAGGTTGTTGGCGGTGGCTGCATTGCTCGGGCCACCTTTGGGAGCGATACCCACATACGCATGACCTTCGGGATGAATAATCCATTCAACCCGGTTATGCAGCACGTCTTGCCCTGCGCCGTTGCCGGTAGCAGGCTGACGGCCTATCTCGGTTGGCACCATGGGCGCACCGACACCAAGACGCACAGCACCACGAGCGAACAGCCAGCACTCAAAGACACCGCCGCTGAACGGTACGTGGTCATCCACAATCACCTCGCGCCCCAATATGGTCGGGTAAGCCACCCGGCGACTGCCGATGCGGACAAACGCAAAGTGAATCAGATTCTTCTTCAACATGCGCGTGAACACAGTCGAATGAACCATCACGGTAGACAGCGCATCCATCTTGTCGCCAATGGTCTGCAAGGCATCCACAAAGGCACCCGCACCGAAGTTCGTCACCCCGTCTGCATATGACACGCCGGACACGTCATTCGTCAGGTCGTTTTGAAAGTAAGCGCCGACAGGCACGGTTGCGTTCTGCGCAAAGACGCCGGTCATCGTTGCGACGAACGCATCCTGCAAACGACGCGACCAGTAATCCGACACACGGTTAGCGACTGCCTGCATCGGGGTCGCACCCGCAAGGTCTTTCGCCAAGTCCATCGAACCCCACGAAGCATTCCGTGACAGGCGGACTTTGATTAACTCAACCGGGTTGGCGGTAGCTTTTTCCGGATACGACTGGAACGGGTCGGGGTTGCTGACCGGGTCATAGTCATCGCTCGATACGTTGTCGCCTTCGTAGTCATCGGGGATGCTGTCGTTGGACGGTTCGGTGAACACCAAGCCCCCACCAGCCAGCAGCGCATCCAACTTTTTGTCACGCGCAATCGCACCTGACCGGATAAGGCTGGACTTGCTCTCGGTCAACTGCTGGGCGTAGGGTGAAAAAATCTCTGGCTGTACAACATCACTGATACGGGTGGCACCTGAAGACATGCTTTTTCTCCTGATAAATGCTGGTTTGCTGACTTGTGGCTGGCGTTTGCAAAAAGCATAGGACAAAAAGCAAGATCAATGTTCGATAAAACAGCGAAATAACAATCACTTACGTCCGTTTTTACAGAGCAGAAACAGGCGTCTTATAAATCCGTCGGTCGATGGTTTTGGTGTTGATGACCACAGGTTTGAAGAGTCGTGCTGATACCGCTTTGAGCGGGTGCGGGACTGGCGGCATTGGGAGCGCATAGCGGCCCTACAGTCCACGCTCAGCGCCTCGCCGCCTACTGGTATTGGCTACACCGTGCACGCCCACCAGTCGCCCGCCATAGTCAGCAGGGCATTACGTTTGATGGGTCGGAACCATCCAAGGGGGCGGCGGCGGAACAAATTCCTTAGCTATCCAAGGCGGCACTAGCATCATGCGTGTCATGTCTTGCTCTACACCAACCATCCAAGGGGGCGGTTCACCCTTCCAAGGTGAAGGAGCTGCTAAAACAAGTTCCCCTTCTAAAAATAAACGACGTTGCTCCCAAGTCGCATCTTGAATAACGGCAAGCGCAATCCTATGCACTTCAAGAATCATTTGCTCAGCTTTATCGGCCATATCGTTTGGACAGCGTGACCACGACCCTGAGGCTCCGTCGCCTGATACCGACAGGGAAGCACCCTTCATTCGTGTCGGGTCTAGATAGAACAACTCGCGCAGCTTGTCGCCCAATTTTTGGTTGTCGGCGCACCACTGCAAAACCCTTTCGCCAAATTCACAAAGCGGCCCGCCATGCCAAACAAGCGTCGTTGATTTACCCGACTTGCTGCGAATTTTTTGGAACCAAGGTTTCGACGTGTGCTTGCCTATCTTTTTCTGTTCACTATTCATTTCAATTGCTCCTTTAAATTTAAGAATTTCGACGTGTAGCAGGTGTAGCAAAAGTAGCCGTAGCAAGTGAGTAGCAACGACAGGCAGGGATTCATAAATAACCTATCTTCTTCTACTGTTTTCACTGTGGGTAGCTCCACCGTAGGCACTTGCTACGGCTACAGTTGCTACAGTTGCTACACCCTGCGTATGTACTCCGCCATCACCTTTGGATTTAGATAGACCTCTTTCTTCGCCCCTGTGGTAATCACTTTGACTCGGTTATGCGCTTCGAGAATGTCCAAGGCGTCGTCTCGCTTGTCGGCGTTGCGCGTAGGGTTCGGGCCCCGCTGTGAAATGTTTCTGGTGGAAACCGTCAAGCCACCAAGAGTTCGGCAATGACCGACAATCCACTCTTCAAGGTCAATTGCGTGGCGCGTCGATTGCGGAACTGCTATCTGGTCTGAAAAGCGCATGGCTTCGTCCAGGTGCCACCGCATAATCTCAGCAGCAGCCAGCATGTTTTTCTCGCTGATGTAAGGGCCTTGCTGGTAGTCGAACATCTGGAAATTACAGGCCAGCCGTGCCGCGTTTTCTGCCGCTTTGGATGCCACGTCCTGCACGTCGAAATACTCCTGCCCAAAACCCAACTTCTCTTCCACCTCGTCATGGAACGCAATCCAGACCCGCTTGGCATCAGCATCAAGTTCAAGATACGTTGTGGTCAGCTTCCCCTCGTCATTCACCTGCGGCGCGACGTTGAGTAATTCCCTCACTCTGGCATTGAACGCCGCCAGTGCTGGCTGCCCCTTCTTGATGGGTTTATAGAACCGACCTCCCTGTGTCGATTCAGGGTGAGCGAAAAGGAAACGAGCTAGGTAGCCAATGCCCCGCGCAAGCGCGCCTGATTTGCTGGTGAAGTTCTCCAACACTTCTGGCTGAACCTGTAGACCAACGGTTACGCGCACGTCCTCAATATCAATGCTCTGCGTTGTCGTCCTGTCCCGTTTGACGCGCCCCCCATCCCAGAACACGTTGAACTGAGCCATATTGCGCATCACAGAATCGGGGTTCATACCGTGCGCCCCGAAAATAATCCCCGCTTCGGGACTTATGATTGCTACGACCGGCCAGCGCATCAATGCGACACCTAGCGCTTCTGGCGTATCGTCCCCGCGGAGCATGTCGGGAATTCGTGGCTCCTTGGGTCTACTCATTTCGTGTTGAAGGAGCGGATTGTCAAAACCACCAAATGAACATCCACCGCGGGCAGCCTTCTTGATGGTTTCTTTATATCCCTGCTCGGCAGATTCCCATGCCGCCATCTGCGCGCGGTATTCAGCCTTGGCCGGTTTCCCTGCTTCAGCTCGCTCACTTTCCCAATCGCGGAGCGAGGCGGTGAAATACTTGTCACATGCCGTCTTACGCTCGCCACTCTTCGCCACGGTCAGCAGGTACAACGACGCTGGCCCCTGAAGACCTTCATCACGTTTCACGCTGACGAGTCCCTGCACCGAGGCAGATACCACGCTCATCGCTGACGCCACAATCATGGCGACAGGGGCTTGCGTCGTCTCCTCCACCTCCTCGACCGCGTGACGAATAAGCGGGGGAAGGTGTTCAATCGGGTATGGCAGACCTCGACCCGAATCTTGAATGGGTCGAGGAGCTTCCCAATTTTCGGGGGGTGCGGCCTCCCACGGTTTCGCTTTGGGAGGGTCATCCCAAAACTTCACCGGCTGCTCGGGCTGTGGGGCGGCTGGTGCCGCGTTCGCAGCACCGTCGCCGTTAGGGTACTGGCCGGGCTGCTGGTCGCTCCCTGCGTCGCTTTGTTGTCGCTGCTCTTTATCTTGCATTTCGGGCAGTGATTGCCTTACGTTGTTGGTGTCCATGCAGTAGTCCTCTCAAGCGGTAGGGTGTAGCGACCCTGCTGCTTTTTTGTTGGCTGGCTGACTTAGGGCTGAGTAATGTCTTACACCGCGCCGGTTGGCGCAGTGAAGTGATTGGTTTAGCTGGAAAAGTCCGTTGTTTGCTGGCGTATGGGGCATCCGTGGTTCGGACGCTCACGCTGTTTCGGCTAACAGAACCGATGAGGGGACGCGGCGCTTACTGGCAAGCCATCCCTGAACCTCGTTGAACTTGTAGCGGACTCGACGCCCGAAGACATAGTGCGGGGGCAGGTCTTCGCCTCTGCTGCGCCGCCCCTCGATGGTGTTCTTTTTCCATCCGGTGATGGCGCACAGGTCTTCCGTGTCCATCCAAGTTTCGCCGTTGATAATTTCGATAGTCATGGTGGTGTCCTTTGCTGGCTCACCGGGCACAAAAAAGCCGGCGGTGAGCGTTGTAAATAAACGCTCGAACCGCCGGCTTGCTCATGCAAACTATTCAGGGACGCAACACTGTCAGGCCATGCTGACCAAGTGAATGCGAACGGGCTACTGGTGCATACAAATTAACACAGCTAAGGCAAAAAATAGTTGGATAAAACGGGGTTTATTTTTCCGGGCTAGCCCCCTTGAACGGGAGCACGTTGCTTCCCGACAACATCGCCTCTGCAATGGCACCTTGTCCCGTGATCCAGCCTGCCACCGCTTCCACTGCTGGTGCTAGTGATTTGGGGTTGTTGCTGTAGTGGCGCGCATGAACATCAGCCGCCAGATGGTTTAGCAGTTGCCGCCGCTGGTCGCTATCAATGCGGCACTCCATGGCTACGTCGTCGTACGTTCTGCGTAAATCGTGAATGGTGATGGTCATACCTGCCACCTTCGACACCGCTTCCATTACCGCGCGTGCATCTGTGATGTAACCAGCCTTCCCCCACGAGGGAAACACATAATCGCTGCTCTCACGTGCGGGACGTTCTGCACTGCGCCGCCGTGCCACCTTTTCCGTGACCGGGGGTAGCGCTTTACGCTCTGTCAGCAGCTCGCGCAGCGTGGTACTCATTGGGAGCGTGATGCCGTGGTGATTTTTCACCACATCACCGGGCAAGTCGAAGATGCTTTCTTTAAGGTTCACGTTCTCCCACTTGAGCGAACCCGACTCAGTTCTACGCGTGCCGGTCAGCAGAATGCAGCACACCCAATCAGCAGCGGTTCGGTCGTCAACCGTGCGCGCTTCGGCACGTCGCTTTTGCAGCATCGCCCACACGCTGCCAATGCGGTCTAAGGCGATACGACCATCTTTCGGCTTTTCAACGTTCGGTTTGCGGAGCTTGAACATGCGCGTGACAGGGTTGACCGGGAACAATGGGTAGTCCCCGTCATCGGTGGCGAACATTTCCCGTGCGTGGTTAATCAATGCCCGAAGGTTCACCATGCACTGATTCGCCTGACCCGGTGCGCGCTCCGTCAGTTCACTAAATCGGGTCAAGCACGCCTCACGGGTAATTTTGGCGATAGGCTTGTCTGCCCAATCCGCCAGATTGACGGTCACGTGGCGCTGAATATCTAACTTGCTGGCGGGACGGAGTGCGCCATGCTTGGTGCGTTTGTTGTCGAGGTAGTGTTCCATCACCGCGCGGAGCGTGATGGTCTGCGCCTTGTTCTCTTCTTTCTGACGCGACCTTTCTTCCTGTTCCTGCTTCGCTTTGGCAACGGGGTCGATGCCGTCCTCCATTTGAGCTTTGAGAGCGAGCGCCTTTTTCCGCACATCGTCGATCCGCCAAGGGTCGTTGTGCCGCCCGATTTTTATGAGTCGTTGTTGCCCCGTACCCTTGACTCGGGACTGAAGGAAATAGGTTCGCGTCTTGCCATCATCCGAAACACGCAAACATAGACCGCGTATCTCGGTGTCCCACATAGCGTCTTGCGCCTTTCCTTCCCTGCACTTGAACCCCTCTACTACCGTGTTCGTCAGTTTCTTCTTAATCGGTTCGTTTGCCATTTCCTGCCCTCCGGCGAGTTCCAAGTCAGCACATAGTCACCAATTAGTTTAAAACTTGCGCAATCTTCCGCAAGCGAAATAAAGCCGGAGATCGCTCTAAGTTACTGACTGTGTTATGATATTCACAACCAAGGCAAATTTAATAAAACCGGCTAAAGCTCGTTTTTACAGGACTGTTAATCCGCAGGTCCCTGGTTCAAGTCCAGGTCGGGGAGCCAGATTCGAAAAGCCTCGCAGCAATGCGGGGCTTTTTTTTGTGCCCAAATTCCAACGCGCCGCAGCGCCACGCATATTTACTTTTACGAAACGTTTTAAAGCTCAAGCAGGGCATGGTACATTTGGGGTGCGGAATCGTGAATAAGAGCATACAACCGGCAAAGACCGGGCAACCGTTTCAGGGAATGTATGGTTTCACCCAAGCAGGCCGCAGGGGAGGCGCAGTTATTAAAAGCCATCCTGCAGGAATCGTTAACCGAGGTGCTGGTATTTGACGCTGCTTCATTGCAGATTCTCCAGGCTAACCCTGCTGCGCTCCACAATTTGCAAATCCCGGCGCGCGATTTGCAAAGTCAGACCCCACTCGATTTTCTCGATAGCCCGGAAGATGCTCTAGAGCTTCGTATCCTGCTGTCCCTGCTCGCCAACGGCAAGCGACGGCGGGTCAGCCTGGACGTAAGCTGCCGTCGCCGGGATGGCAGTACGTATCCGGTTGAAGCGCGGCTGTTTCGTTCGACACACGAAGGCAAGCCGATTTATATCTGCATCGCCAATGATGTCAGCCAGCGCGAAGCCACGCGGCGCGCACTGGAACACACCGAATCCGATCTGCGCGCGATCATGGCCAATTTGCCGGGCATGGCGTATCAAATGATGCGTCAGCCTGATGGCACACTGACGATGCATTATGTGAGCAACCAGTCGCGTCAGCTGCTGGGTATTCGCGCAGCGACGCTACGCGCCCATCCTGAATTATTCCAGCAGCTCATCCTGCCCGAAGACCGCGCGGATTATCAGGTTCGACTCACTGAAGCAGGTGGCGCGCACCTCACGTTCAACTGGGAAGGTCGGCTCTGGTCGGAAGGCTGGAAAGACGTGAAATGGGTCGATCTGCGCGTCAGCCCGCGCGACACCGATACCGGCCCGGTATGGGATGGTATTTTGCTCAATGTATCGCAGAGCAAGCGTGCCGAAGCCGATATCAAACGCTCCCGCGCACAGATCAGCGCGCTAGCCTCGCATGTTGAATCGGTCAAGGAGCAGGAGCGGCTGGCGATTGCCCGCGAAATACATGACGACTTGGGCGGCAACCTCACGGGGATCAAAATCGGTCTGTCGTGGCTCTTGCAACATCTCCCGCCAGACGCCAGCCAGCTGGTTGAACGCGCGCGCTGGCTGGATACGCTGGTGGATCAGACACTCGACTCTGCAGATCGCATCACCACGGACTTACGACCGGCCATTATTGATTCCGGGGTAGTTGCAGCGCTTGAGTGGCAGCTACAGCGGTTTACACGCAGCACCGACATTCCATACGACTTCACCACTAGCCACCAACAGCTCACCCTGCCCCCCGATCTCCAGATCGGTATTTTCCGCATCACACAAGAAGCGCTGACCAATATCGCCAAACACGCCCACGCCAGCCAGATCAAGGTGCGCTTGGAGCGCCAGCCGGATCGGCTCAGTCTGCGGATCATCGATAACGGCGTCGGAGTCGCCAGCCTGTTCGACAAAACCCGGTTTGACAGCACGCAGCGCCGCAAACGCGCGGCACAGGGATTTGGCATTCTGGGCATGACCGAACGCGCGGCGGCACTCGGCGGCGAACTCACCCTGTCACCCGGCAAAACCCAGGGCACCGAAATCCGCCTGCGCATCCCACTCGAACCCGCCAGGCTGACGAGCCTGCCAGACGCTTCTTTCTCCGGAGACTCTCAACCATGACACCCGCCACGCGCATCCTCATCGTTGACGACCATGCCATCGTGCGCGAAGGCCTCAAGCTAATCTTGTCCGAACAGACCGACATGACAGTAGCCGGCGAAGCCGACAATGCCAGTCGCGCCCTGCAACTGATCCGGCAGGAACACTGGGACATGGTGTTGCTGGATATTTCCCTGCCCGACCGCGACGGACTGGAAACACTTCAGCTCATCAAAAAAGAACAGCCTGCGCTCAAGGTGCTGATGCTCTCGATGTATCGCGAATCACAGTATGCCGTGCGGGCACTCAAGAGCGGCGCATCTGGCTATCTCAACAAACAGAGTGCGCCGCAGCAGCTGGTCGAAGCGATTCGTCTAGTCGCCAGCGGCAAACGCTTCATCAGCCCCGAAGTCGCTCAAGAGCTCGCCAAGGAAGTCAGCGGTGAACACGAAGGCAGCCGCCATGAACTGCTTTCCAACCGCGAATACCAGACCATGCGCATGATCGCTTCCGGGATGCCCGTATCGGCGATTGCCGACGCGCTTGCGCTGTCTGTCAAAACCATCAGCATGTACCGCGCCCGCGTGCTGGAAAAAATGCAGCTCAAAAACAATGCCGAGCTGACCCATTACGCGATCAAGAATGCGCTGGTTGATTGAACCTGAACGTTCAAATTCGCGAATAGCGCCCGTTTTCCCGCCTTAATTCCGCCTTAATCTCCGCCGCCCGTTGCCTACCATGCAGCGGTACAACAATATCAGCGGAGATTTTCATGAACGACACCGTTAAGCTCAATCCGGGCAACCCGATCGAAGTGGCACGGGAAACCCTGCGCCGTCTCGCCATGCAGCGGATTGCGCCCACGCCCGACAACTACCAGCATCTGTACCACGAGATTGCAGGCACGCCGACCGGCACCTCGGCGGCGAGCGTGCTCGAGAATCTGGTGCAGGACTTGCTGACCCACCATCCTGAGCTCAATGGTCCCACCTCGGATTTGCAACGCTCAATCCGCCAACAAAACTGGACTCAGTGCCGCAAACACCTCGGAGACATCGCGCTTCAGCTCAAAAACGCGGCCAATGGCGCATCTGGCGATAGCCGCCCACAAGCCGAAAACGTCAGTCTATTGCGCGATCTGCTATCCAAAACCCTGGAGTTCGGGGTGGTCACGCATCTCACCCACGAACCCCAGTTGGTGGAAACCGCCCAGCAATTGAGCGCAGAACTCCGTGCAGCCAGCAGCTCCAACGACCTGCGCGAAGTGGCAGCGGGTCTGAAAACCTTGTGGGTGGATATCGAGCTGCGCTCCAACCATGCCACCGACCGGCAGGATAGCCTCAAGCGCATTCTGCTGCTGCTGGTGGAAAACATCGGCGAGCTGCTGGACGATGACACCTGGCTGCGCGGCCAGCTCGATATGGTGCAGGAAGTCATTACCGGACCGATGGAGGTCTCCGAACTGCAAGAAGCCGAAAAACGCTTGAAAGAAGTCATCTACAAACAAAGCATGGTGAAACACGGGCTGCGGGAAGCCACCTCGACGCTCAAAAACACCATGAAGAATTTTGTCAGCCGGCTCGGTGATGCCGTCGCCGCCTCAGACGATTACCAGGAAATCATCGCAGGTCATGTCGAGCGCATCAGCAGCACCGAAGACGTGCTGGAGCTCAACCACATTCTGGAAAATCTGCTCGAAGAAACCCGCACGGTACAAACCCAGACCCGCCGCACGCACGACGATCTGATGAAAGAACGTGACGTTGCCCTGCAGGCCGAATCGCGGATTCAGGAACTCGAATCCAAACTCAGTCAAATGAGTGCGCTGGTGCGCGAAGATCCGATGACGGGCAGTCTCAACCGGCGCGGCATGGATGACGAATTTGCACGCGAAGCGGCACGCTCGGATCGCTATGGCAATGCCTTCAGCGTCGCCGTGATCGACATCGACAACTTCAAGAAACTCAATGATTCACGCGGTCACCATGCCGGTGACGAAGCCTTGATTCATCTGGTTAAAGTCGTCAAAGACACCCTGCGAATTTCGGATCACGTGGCGCGCATGGGCGGCGAGGAGTTTCTCATCATGCTACCGAACACCAACCTCGAAGAAGCCGCCAAAACCATCGAACGCACCCAGCGCGCGCTGACCAAGAAGTTTTTCCTCGATCAGAACGAAAAAGTGCTGATTACCTTCAGCGCGGGGGTAGCGGAACGCCAGCCTGACGAACCACAGGACGCAGTGATTGCGCGTGCCGACGCCGCCATGTACGAAGCCAAGCAGACGGGCAAAAATCGCGTCTGCATTGCGCCCGCACCCACCGAAAAATTGCGCGCGGCGTCCTGATACGGTTTTTTGGGTTCAAGCCTTAACTTTCTCCAAACCCCGACGATTCCTCCCACAACGGCGGTTCACGAAGCCCCAGGGCAGACCAAAGTTGACGGAAACAGCGCCTCGATACGGCGCATGTACGCCGAGACAATCGACCTATTTAAAGGAGAAATACCATGGCACAAGTTATCAACACCAACGTAGGCGCCCTGTTTGCCGGTGCTGCCCTGAACAAATCAGCTATCGGCCTGCAAACGGCGCAGCAGCGCCTGTCTTCGGGTCTTCGCATCAATAGCTCGAAAGACGACGCTACCGGCCTCAGCATCGCCACCGGTTACGACAAACAGATTCGCGGCACCAACATCGCCATCCGTAACGCCAACGACGCGATTTCGAAAGCGCAGACCAATGACGGCTACGGCGCACAAATTATTGAGAACCTGCAACGCCTGTATGAAATTGCTGTTCAGCTGGGCGGTACCGCCTCCGGCGCTGAAACCACCGCACTGGTTGCAGAAAACGCACGGATTGCCGGTTTGACCACTGCTGCAACCGCAACCACCGTGGATGGTGCAGGTACCCAAGTAACCGGCGTCAGCGCCGTCATCGCAGCCCCCACCGGAGTCACCGTTGCCAACATCAGCACCGACATCACCACCGTGACCGCTTCGCGCGCCAACTACGGTGCTGACATGGTGCGCTTCGCTTCGGCGGTCTCCACCATGCAGACCACTTCGGTGAATCTGTCGGCTTCTTTCAGCCGGATCATGGACACCGACTACGCCGCAGAAACCGCGATGCAAGCCAAAAACAACATCCTCCAGCAGGCAGGTACGGCCGTCCTGGCGCAGGCCAACCAGACACCGAACACCGTGCTGAGCTTGTTGCGTTAAGCCCCTGACTAGCCCAGGAGAAATATCATGGCACAGGTAATCAACACCAACGTAGGCGCCCTGTTTGCGGGTGCCGCGCTGAACAAATCGGCCATCGGCCTGCAAACTGCACAGCAGCGCCTGTCTTCGGGTCTGCGCATCAACAGCTCGAAAGACGACGCCACCGGCCTCAGCATCGCCACCGGTTACGACAAGCAGATTCGCGGCACTAATATCGCGATCCGTAACGCCAACGACGCGATTTCGAAGGCGCAGACCAACGACGGTTATGCCGCACAAATTGTCGAAAACCTGCAACGGCTATACGAGATTGCGGTGCAGCTGGGTGGCGTGGCGGTAGGTGCGGAAACCACCGCGCTGCTCGCGGAAAACGTCCGTATCGCAGCGCTGACCTCGGCGGCCACCGCCACCACAGTCGATGGCGCAGGTACCCAGGTCACCGGTGTCAGCGCGGTCGTTCCCGTGCTGGCTGGGGTGGTGGGCACGCCCGCCAGCCTGACGGTTGCCAACTTCTCGGCAGACATTGCAACTGTCACGGCTTCGCGCGCCAACTACGGTGCTGACATGGTGCGCTTCGCTTCGGCGGTCTCCACCATGCAGACCACTTCGGTGAATCTGTCGGCTTCTTTCAGCCGGATCATGGACACCGACTACGCCGCAGAAACCGCGATGCAAGCTAAAAACAACATCCTCCAGCAGGCAGGTACGGCCGTCCTGGCGCAAGCCAACCAGACACCGAACACCGTGCTGAGCTTGTTGCGTTAAGCCGTCAATGAAACCCCCCTGGCCGACCCAATCGACCAGGGGTTTATCGTGAGGATATCAACATGATTATCCAGACCACTTCCCCCCTGAATCAGACCGCTGCGCCTGATATTCGTGCTGCGGTCGGTGTGCCCACGCGTGCCGCGCCGCTGCCCCATTCAACCGCACCGCCCCCCACGGTGGAGTCGCTCAAAAGTGCAGTGGCAGCGATCAATCATGCCATGCAGCAGGCTCAACACACCCTGGAATTCCGGGTCGACAACGACACCCATCGCACGGTAGTCAAAATGGTGGACACCAGCACCGGCGAGCTGATTCGCCAGTTTCCGACGGAGTCCACGCTGGCGATTGCACGAGAAATCGAGCAATTCCAGCAGGGTGCCCTGCTCAAACAAAAAGCCTGAGTTGGGAGCTGAATCATGCCCATTACCTCTTCGACTACAGCCGCACTGGATGTCCCCACACTCGTCTCGCAGCTCATGGCGATCGAGCGGCGGCCGATCGACACGCTGACCGAAAGAATCAAGAGCACCGAGACCAAGATTTCCTCGTACGGCACAATCAGCAGCCTGCTTTCCACTTTCAAAAGTGCTGTCAATGGTCTGAATACCGGCTTGCAAGCACTGGCTTCCACGCCGTCGGACGCCACCCGATTTTCGTCTACGGTCGGCAGCAATTCGGTGCCCGGAACGTACGCCGTCAGTATCAGTCAGTTGGCGCAACCGCAAAATCTCGTTGCGGTTGGACAAACCAATAGCACCACACCCATTGGAAGCGGCGCAGCGACAACCGTCACCTTTGAACTGGGTGCCATTACCGGCGGCACACTCACGAACGGCCTATACAGCGGCGCGACGTTTACGCCTGGTAGCACCACGCCGATCAGCGTCACTATCGACAGCACCAATAACACCCTCGCAGGCATACGCGACGCGATCAATGCGGGCACGACAGGCGTCACTGCCACCATCGTCAACGACGGCAGCGGCACGCCCTACCGGCTAGCGCTCACCTCGGCCACGTCGGGTGCCAGCCAGAGTTTCAGAATCACCACCAGCGGCGACGCCACAATCGGCAGCCTGCTCGCGCATGACCCAGAAGGTGTTCAGAATCTGAATCAGACCCTGGCTGCGCAGGATGCGTCACTCAACGTCAACGGCATTCCGATCACCAGCGCCACCAATGCCGTGAGCGAGGCGATCCAGGGCGTCACACTCACCCTGCTGAACCCCACCACCACACCCGCCAGCGTCGCTGTAACGCGCGACACGAAGGCGATCACCGAGTCGGTCAATTCATTTATCGATGCCTACAATGCGCTGGCCAGCCAGCTCAAATCACGCAGCGCCTATGGCACTAATGGCGTGGGCGCGGGGGCGCTCGCAGGCGACGGTACGATCCGTTTACTGCAAGAGCAGATGCGGGGGATTTTCAATACCAACGCCAGCGGCGGCACACTCACCACGCTGAGCCAAGTGGGTATCTCGTTCCAGCGAGACGGTTCACTCAAACTTGATAGCAGCAAACTCAACAGCGCGGTCGCGGCCAACTTCAAGGATGTGACCGACTTATTTTCTGCGCCAACTGGTTTCGCCACTCGCCTTGATGCCTGGGCTAATTCGACACTGGCCTCCGGCGGCCTGATCGACACCCGCACGACCAACCTCAACAACGTCGTCAAAGGCCAGAACGAAGAGATCAGCCGACTCGAAATCCGGATGCTGCTGATCGAAAAACGGCTCATCACCGAATACACCAACCTCAATCTGCTGCTGAGCCGAATGAATAGCACCAGCACCTTCCTGACCCAGCAGCTTGCATCGAGCACCCAGGACAATTAACCGGAGGAACACGTGACCACTTCGTCCCGCACTGCAACCCAGGCTTACGCACACGTCGGACTCGAAACCGGCGTGGCTGCGGCCAGCCAGAAAAAACTCATTCTCATGCTGTACGACGGTGCTGAACTCGCGGTACGCATGGCGATCACCCACACGCACGCTGGCGAATTGACGAGCAAATCCGCCGCTATCACCAAAGCCATGAACATCATTCTTGAAGGCCTGCGAGCCGCGCTCGACATGGAAAAAGGCGGCGATCTTGCGATCCAGCTCGCGGCGCTCTACGACTACATGAACGCACGCCTGCTCCACGGCCATGTCAACAATGAAGTGACACCGCTTGAAGAAGTACTCGCGCTGCTGCGTGAACTACACAGCGCCTGGAAACAGATTCCGGATCAATCCGCCTTGCAACCCATCGCCCACGCCGCTTGAGCAGGAATCCGCCATGAACCGCACCGAACTACTCACCCACTATGAATCGCTCGACCGGCTGATGGACGCCATGAACCAGGCGGCTCAACAAGGCGATTGGGAAACCCTGGCTACGCTCGAAACACGTAGCCAACCCCATATCCACACCTTGATGACGGCGCCTTCCATCGTGCTCGATGCGGTCGACCAACAGCACAAACTGAGTTTGATTCAACGCATCCTGCACCACGACGCGCGTATACGCGCGCTTGCCGAGCCGCAGCTCGACAAGCTGGGCGAGCAATTACAGGCTTCCGGCATCAAACGGAAATCCACACTCGCTTATCAACGCGCCCAGATCGGGTATTGAGGCCATGCGGACGTCGCATCCTGAAAAGCTTGCTTCGTTAAGAGACAAGCACATCCCGGCATGACACCGCTCGCGCTGTTATCACGCCTGATCGCGATCCCGCCGGTGCTGGACGCAGTGGCGCGCGATGCCTACACGCCACCGGGTGCCCGGTTAACACAGCGACTCTCCGCGTCCGATACACTTCAGCGTGGCGGGGTCGAGCCCGAGTCGGCATTGCCGTCTACGCCCCTCCCACCCTTATCGACGCCACTGGTACGCGACGGTGTACGGATTCAGCCCCACGCTTCCGAGGCTGCCCCTCCGGGCAAGCCCACACAAGCCGACGCGCGCAATCCTGCGTCAACCGCCACACCAGGCTATACCCGGCTCAGCCAGACTGCCCACCTGCTCAGCAGCCTGCTGGCACACGCCCCGCAACAATCACATGCCGAAGCGCCCGCCGCCGCAACCCCGCTCCTGTCGTCGCCCCCGCACGCCAGTACTGAACTGGCGCTCGCCTTGCGCACGGCACTCACCCGCAGCGGCCTGTTTTACGAATCCCATCTGGCTGACTGGAGCCTCGGGCTCGATCCGCTCGAAGGCTTGATGCAGGAACCGCAAAACCGCGTCTCTGTGCGCGACCCCGCAGCGACACCGACAGCACCCGCAATATCCGCCACGCCTGTACGCCACGACGCCTCCGGCGGCGTAGTCTCACCCGCCAGCGCAGTGGCGATCAGCACTGCGACTACAGCAGGACATCCGTCCGACTCGACCATCCCCCCCGCCCTGCACAGCCTGGTCAGCAACCAACTCCAGCTTCTCGAATCCCCCACCCTGCTGTGGCGCGGCGATATCTGGCCAGGACAGGCGATGACCTGGGCACTGCAACATCACACGCTTGACGAGGATCGCGCCGACGTCGAAGCTGCGCCCGACACACCCGCCTGGACGTCTCGACTCAAGCTCACCCTACCTCGGTTGGGCGAACTTGATCTCACCCTGCGCTGGAATCAGGCCGGACACTTGCAAGTCGCCATTGCTGCCGCCAACCCGGCAGCAGCGCAGACCCTCCAGGCCGCCCGCCCCCAGGCGCACAGTCGGCTCACGCAGGCAGGTTGCGCCGTGACCGCCATCAAGGTAGGACATGATGCCGACTGATCCCCAGCGCGCCGCTGCTGCACTCGCCTACGGCGCGGGAGATGCTGCGCCCCGTGTCGTTGCCAAAGGACGCGGCCTGCTCGCCGACGCAATCATCGAAAAAGCCCAGGCAGCGGGTGTCTACGTCCATGAATCGCGCGAACTGCTAAGCCTGTTGATGCAGGTCGATCTCGATAGCCGCATCCCACCCCAGCTATATATCGCCGTGGCCGAGCTACTGGCCTGGCTATATCAACTGGAGCAGCAGCCTGAAAGCGACACTGTACGATGACGCAAACCGCACACGTCTCACTCCAGCCAGACAATGTTCTTACCCGCTATCGCATAGAAAACCGGGGTGAAATTCTCTCGCTGCTGCGCAATCTGCGAACCCGCAAGTGTCTGATCAATGTCGCTCCTGGCGGCAGCGTTGAATACAGCAGCGTCACCACCCTGCTTCAGCTGGCAGACGGCGGACGGGCGCGCAGTTTCATCATCGACTGCGCCGCACGCGACATCACCAACCAGCGCCTGTGCAGTAGCCCTCTGCATTTTTCGGCCAGCCTTGACGGCATACGCATCAACTTCACCACGCCTGCGGCCAGTGCCTGCGAATTCGAATCGCTGCCCGCCTTGCGCGTGAGCTTGCCTGAACAGTTGTTCAGGCTTCAGCGGCGCGACTACTTCCGCATTCCGTTGCCAATCACCCACCCGGTGCTCTGCCGCATTCCCCGCCGTGACTGCACACCCGCCGAAATAGTCACCACCGCCGTGATTGATCTTGGCTGCGGCGGCATCGCCCTGTCGGACGACAACCTCGCGTTTACGCCGGAAATCGGCACCCTGCTGCCGGACTGCCAGCTACGGCTACCCGACGACGATCACCCGCTCAGCGTCATGCTCGAAGTGCGCAATCTCGCGCAATTCACCCTGCGCAACGGTGCACTGCGCCAGCGGATCGGCTGCCGGTTTGTGGGTTTACCCCAAGCGGCTGCCGCGCGCTTGCAGCGCTATGTCATGCAGATTGAGCAGGCGCGGCGGAATCGTTGAGCATGGTTGAACCGCAGAGGCGCGGAGACGCAGAGGTAAACCGGGTTGGTTTTACCGGGTTTTCCGCGCCCTCTGCGTCTCTGCGGTTAAAAAACCATAAAACAGCGCCGCCTTACACCGGCATATTCATGCTGTCCTGATTTCCTTGAGCCTATGGCCTTCGGCGTCGAGGATGTTTGTTGCCAGTAGAGGCTGTGCCTACTCGCCTTCCCCCGCGTCTTGCGACAGATGCGGGGGCGTTCAGCCGAACAATTCAGTAGGGCACTACCCTACTGACCTTGCTCAAACCAGACAGGTCTGGGCTACACTTATCTCAGCCAAACCAATGACAGGCGGCTATCGCCCCCGGTCAAAATTCAACGCGCACAGCGGGTCACGTTTAAACGCGCGCCGACACTTGAGCAAACCAGCCGCTAAGGAGAAAGCCATGACGACCCTGGAACTGAAACTCAACCTGCCAGATCGTTTGGCGCAAGATGCCGCACAGATGGGGCTCTTGCAGCCGGACAGCCTGCAAACGCTGTTGCGTGAAGCCGTGCGCAGCCGCCGTATCGCGCAGCTGGCCGAGGCGCGCTTGCGGGTGGCGGCAGCGGGTATTCCGCCCATGAGCCTGGACGAGATTCAGATCGAAGTGGATGCCTATCGCGCCGGGCAGCGCACCCCGTCCGCAGACTGATGCGGCTGGTGCTCGATACCAATGTCGTGGCATCGGGTTTGCTGTGGGACGGTGCGCCCGCGCGACTGCTCGATGCGGCACAAGTCGGAGAAATCGAGCTTTTTACCAGCACGCACTTGCTGGCAGAACTGGCAGGTATTCTGACCCGCGCCAAGTTCGCCAAAGCGCTGGCCGCGACCGGATTGCCGCGCGAGGAACTGGTGCTGGGCTATGCCGAGTTGGCAACCGTCGTCGTGCCTGCGGTGATTCCGCCGACGATTGTTGCCGATCTGTCCGACGACCAGGTGCTGGCGTGTGCGGTTGCCGCCAACGCCGACTGGATCGTCTCGGGCGACAAGCATTTGCACAGTCTGGGCGGGCAGCACAACGGTATCGCTATCGTCAGACCGGCTGAGGCAGTGAGCAGAATTGAAGCCGGGTAGCGGGGCGATGCTATTGATTAAACCGTGGTCTGTGCCCCTGTTGTCGCCGCTCAATCAAACGCGGATCGGCTTCGCGTTTTTGCAGCAGCAGGTGGAGCGCATCGGCCAATTGCCGATGGCGAAGCAGCGCTTTGTGATGGAAATGCTGGAAACAGTGCTGGCTCAAGCCAGCCGCTAAAGGAGAAAGACGATGACGCGAATTCAGATCGATTTGCCGGATGCGACGGCGCAAGCGGCCAGCAAGGCAGGACTATTGACGCCGCAGGCGCTCGCGGGGCTGTTGAACGATGCGCTGCGGCGCGAAGCCGGACGCAAGTTGCTGGCCGCCGCCACGCGCGTGCATGACGCAGGCATCGAACCCATGAGCGACGAGGAGATCGTCGCCGAAGTCAAAGCGGTGCGTCAGGCTCGCCGAAGCACCGAAGCACCGGGGTCAGCAGAAGCACCGGGGTCAGGTCTAGCTAAGATGATCAGAACAATAGCAGGAAATGCTATCTAGCTAGACCTGACCCCCTGCTTTGCCGACGGGCATCTTGAATATCGTGTCTGACCCCATTTATTCTGAACGAATCTTCAGCTTCCGTTGAATAACCATGAAATGAATCACCAGTATAAAAAGTGGGGCTACTACTAAGGCTGTCGTAACCGCATTTGTAATGCGATACAGGTAATGTGCCGCGTAAGAACCCACGCCAAGCCCAAGCCAAAACCACACATTGAATGAGAACAACTCTTCTCGTATTGTTTTCCGTACTAAACCAACCAAGACAGCCAAGGCAATAACCCCACCAATTACGCCGGCATATCCCACAAGCCCATCCAGAATCGAAGCGTAGTGTGAATTTTCAGCGGATGTAAACCTGAACAAAAGAGCAAAGAACATCATGGGAATTGCCCAAGCTAATAGCAGAGCAACAGGACCAATTAATAGCACAGCCTCAAAAATCAAGAAGCTTTTCCGATCATCCATATCAGACTTGTCCATTATTTGCACATGGTGCACCACCCAGCGCCGCCAAATGGCGCTGGGTATTCCTTCGTGAACCACGGGCCCAATATTAGATGAGCCCCTCCCAACGGCGTTCCTCCAAATGCACCGGGGCTATATACGCTGGCACCTTGAAATACATTCCAGTGAATCTGAGCGATCTGAAGTCCGTCTGGTTGTACAGCAGTGAGTTGGCTACTACCCAAACTATTTGCATAACCAACAGCAAGTTGTAGCCGGATGCTTTCCAACTCCTGTGATGACAAGGCATGACAAATGGGGTTGACAAATGGGGTCAGACACGATTTCAATCGTGTACGGAGGCTAGCTAAGATGCACATTACCCCCCCCCTCACAATTCTTCCAACCGTCGTGAAATGTACCCGAAATGGGTGGCTATTTCCTGATAAGAATACACCCCTGCGGCATAGGCTCGGGCCATCAATCAGCACAAGCCGCCATACCCCCTGCTCACACCGGCATATTCATGATGTCCTGATACGCCGCTACCAGCCGGTTGCGCACCTGCACGGTGGCCTGAAATGAAATGCTCGCTTTCTGCATGGCGATCATCACTTCGGCTAGGCTGGCGTTGGTGGTGCCCGCTTCGAATGCCTGCCCCAGGCTGTTGGCGGACTGCTGGGTCTGATTCACCTGATCAAGTGAGGCTTTAAGCGCAGCGCCGAAACCCTTCGTTTCACTCGGTGCCTCCAGTACTTTAGGCGCGCGCCCGGCGGCCACATCGGCCTGGGCGCGAATCAACGTCAACATGCGATCGATCTTGGCGGTATCCATCGTGGTTCCCTCAAGGAGATGCCGTCACGATAGCAGTCTGCGTGCCGACTGCCCTGCGGAATAGAGCGGTAAAACCCGGCTTATTCGAGCGCTCACAAATGGTGTGGATTCCCATAATCCACTCACATCCATTTGTCTCGCAGGTTGAACCAATGATCGTTACCCTCTCCCACGGAGTTCCCGCCGACCGGCAGCCGGGAGCACGCACATGAGCGACGCTGCCCAAACCGCGCTGGTCGCACCCCGTCTGCCTGCCCTGTCGATGTTGCAGGGGCAGAAAAAACTCATCCCGATGATTGCCATCGCCGCTGCGGTGGCGCTGATTGCTGCCGTCTGGCTGTGGGGCAAGTCACCGGAATACAAGGTGCTGTTTTCCAACGTCAACGACCGCGATGGCGGCGAAATCATCGGCGTGCTCACGCAGATGAACGTGCCGTATCAGTTCAGCGAAGGCAGCGGCGCGATTCTGGTGCCCGCCGAAAAAGTCCACGAGGCGCGCCTCAAGCTGGCAAGCCAGGGTTTGCCCAAGGGCGGGGCGGTCGGCTTCGAGCTGATGGAAAACCAGAAGCTGGGCGTGAGCCAGTTTGTCGAGCAAATCAATTACCAGCGCAGCCTTGAAGGCGAACTCGCGCGCTCGATGCAGGCGATTTCTGCTGTGCAGACCGCGCGCGTGCATATCGCCATGACCAAGCAATCGGTGTTCGTGCGCGATCAGCAAAAGCCTTCTGCTTCGGTGTTACTCAATCTCTACCCGGGTCGCAGCCTCGAAGCGGCGCAGGTCAACGCCATCGTGCACCTGGTGTCGTCGAGTATTCCCGACCTGCCGGTGGCCAACATCACCGTGCTCGACCAGAACGGCAACCTGCTGTCCAAAACGCCTGACGCGCGCGACGAAAACGGCCTCGATCCCGGCCAGCTCAAATACGTGAAGGAATACGAGCAGGCGGTGGCGCGGCGGATTGAATCCATCCTGCTTCCGATAGTGGGCACTGACAATGTGCGCGCCGAAGTCAATGCGGATATCGATTTCTCGCGTCAGGAGCAGGCTGCCGAACTCTACAAGCCGAATCAGACGCCGACCGACATCGCCATCCGCAGCCAGCAGATCAGCGAATCCACCACCCCCGGTGGCGGTAGCGGCGGCGTGCCCGGCGCGCTGTCCAACCAGCCGCCCGCTCCCGCGACCGCCCCGCTGGTGCAGGCACCCGGCGGCACACCGGGTGCGGCAGGCGCGGCCACCACGGCACAGCGGCGAGACGCCACCACCAACTACGAAGTCGATAAAACCATCCGTTACACGCAGCAACCCATGGGGGGCGTCAAACGCGTCTCGGCAGCGGTGGTGGTCAACCACAAGAAAACCACCGACGCCAAAGGCAAGGTGAGCTGGAAACCTTTGTCTGCCACCGAAAAATCCCAGATCGAAGCGCTGGTGAAAGAAGCCATGGGATTTAACGCCACACGCGGCGACACGCTCAACGTGGCGAACAGCAAATTCACCGAAGACGTGCTCGACGTACCCCCTGCGATTCCCGTGTGGAAACAACCGGAAAACATCCAGCTCGCACAAAACGGTGGCAAGTATCTGCTGATGGCACTGGCCTCGCTGTTTCTCTACCTCAAGATCATCCGCCCGATGTTGAACCGGCTGAACGCACCACCGCCCGACGCCCCCGATCTCGTGGAAGACATCACGGTCAATGACGCAGGGGAATCAGTCGTCTCGCATCACGCCAGACTGCCCGCGCTCACTCACGAGCACCGGCTGCTCACTGCCAAAAATATGGCGCAACAAGACCCCAAGGCCGTCGCGTCGGTGGTCAAAAACTGGGTGAACGGCAATGAGTGACGGCATCCAGAAAAGCGCCATCCTGCTGCTTTCATTGGGCGAAGACGATGCGGTCGAAGTATTGAAGCATCTGGGGCCGCGCGAAGTGCAAAAAATCGGCGAAGCCATGGCCACGCTGAAAAATGTCTCGCGCGAGGAAGTCGAAGCCACCCTTGAGCAATTCCACACGCTGACGCAAGATCAGGACACCATCCGGATCGATTCGGAAGACTACATCCGCACCATCTTCACCAAGGCGCTGGGCAACGACCGCGCCGGCCCCCTGATTGGTCGCATTCTCAAACAAGGCGACATTGCCGCCATCGAGCAGCTCAAGTGGATGGAAACGCCGCAGGTTGCCGAGCTGATCGGCAATGAACATCCGCAAATCATCGCCACCCTGCTCGCCCATCTGGAGCGCGAACAGGCGGGCGGAATCCTCGGCCTGTTCGCAGACGATCTGCGCAATGACGTCATCCTGCGCATCGCCACCCTCGATGGCGTGCAGCCCGATGCCATGCACGAGCTGAACGACGTGCTCAGCAAACTGCTCTCCACCGGCAGAACCCAGGCACCCGCCAAAATCGGCGGCGTGAACGCGGTCGCCGATCTGCTCAACAACCTGCCCGGCAAGCACGAAGAAGCGGTACTCGAAAGTCTGCGCAGCTACGACGCCGATCTGGCGCAGCGCGTGCAGGACGAAATGTTCGTGTTCGACAACCTGCTCGCCATCGACGACAAGGGCATCCAGCTCATGCTGCGCGAAGTGCAGTCCGAATCGCTGATTCTGGCGCTCAAAGGCGCGTCACCCGAAATCACCGACAAGATTTTCAAGAACATGTCGCAGCGTGCGGCCGAGATGCTGCGCGAAGACCTCGAATCCAAAGGCCCGGTGCGGCTGTCCGAGGTCGAGGCCGAGCAGCGTCAGATTCTGCAAACCGTGAAGCGCCTGGTCGACGAAGGCCAGATCGTGATCGCAGGCAAAGGAGAAGACGAATATGTCTGAAGTCATCCCAAAAGAAAGGCTGACTGCGTTTCAACGCTGGGAAATGGCCTCGTTCGACGACGACCACGACAGCAGTGTCGGCCCCGGCGCTGTGCGCGAAGCCGATTTGCTCGCAGCACGCGAAACCGCCCGTGCCCAGGGGCACGCCGAAGGACTCAGCGCCGGGTTGGCCGAAGGCCGTGCCCACGCCATGTTGCAGCAGCAGGCATTGGAGGCGCTGCTAGGTGGATTGACGGTTGAGTTCTCCAATGCCAGCCACGCGCTGGCCGACGACGTGCTCGCGCTGGCGCTTGATCTATGCAAGGCCATGCTGCGCGACAGCCTGAGTGCGCAACCCGCACGTGTGCTACCCGTCGTACGCGAAGCCATCGGCTGCCTGCCCCGCATCACCCAACCCGCCACGCTCACGCTACACCCTGACGACGCAGTACTGGTACGCGAGGCGCTAAGCAGTGAGCTGACCGAAGCCGGTTGGCGGATCCGTACCGACACCGCCCTCACACGCGGCGGCTGTCGCGTCGAAACCGCCGACAGCCGCATCGATGCCACGGTCGAACATCGCTGGGAAAAACTGACGCGCGCGCTGGGTCAGGCCGGTAGCTGGCATGACTGAGAGCGCGCAGACACCCATGCCGCATGAAATGATTAACCGCAGAGTTCGCAGAGGGCGCGGAGTAAGACC
>JBEBIA010000004.1:0-207989 GCA_040080645.1 Thiobacillus sp. | reverse complement strand
GGGCTGATTTTCTGGAAGCCCGATGGCGCGCAATCCGGCTACAGCGTGATCGGCTTCGAGAAGCCGGAAAAATTCCTCGCCAGCATCGACAGCGCGCTGGGCCAATAAGCTTGCTCAGGGCAATCTCGGGGACTGGCTGATGCCCGCCAAGGTGTCTGGGTTTGTATTTCTGTAGAAATTACCCTAGTATTAATTTCTACAGAAATTAATACTAGGGGGTCATGATGACGTCCGTCGTGCTTGATGACAGCAACCAGGATCGGCAACGCCATGTCATCACCCAGGCCGCTGTTCAGGCGGCCAACCTGCTCCAGATCAAAGGCGCTGACCTGGCCACCATCCTGGGTTTGAGCGCCGCGTCGGTGAGCCGGATGCGGCAAGGTGACTATCAGCTCGATCCCGCGCGCAAGGAATGGCAGATCGCCGTGTTGTTCGTGCGGCTGTTCCGTTCGCTGGATTCCATCGTGGCCGGTCGTGAAAAAGATGCCATCGCCTGGCTGAACAGCGAAAACGCCGCCCTGCACGCGCGCCCGGTCGATTTGCTGAAAGACGTGGCGGGTCTGGTCCACGTGCTGGACTATCTCGATGCCGTTCGCGGTCGCATCTAGGCTCGCGCCAGTACAGGATTCTTTCTGGCGCGCGGTCGAAGCGCAGCACAAAGTTTCCACCATGCGCCTGGTAGGCAATGTGCTGGACGACCAGTTGCTGCTGGAAGCCATCCTTGAACAGTCGAAACCCCCGCTCCCCCCACCCGCACAGGGGCTGCACTGGCTGCTCTTCACGCCGTTTCGCTACCCGCCCCACGCAGGCGGGAGCCGATTCCGTGCGCCCGGCGACCCCGGCGTGTTTTATGCCGCGCATCAACGCCGCACCGCCTGTGCCGAATCGGGCTACTGGCGCTGGCGGTTCGTGCAAGCGAGCGCCGGGCTGAGTTCTCTCGAATCCCATCCCATGTCCCTGTTTTTATCCCGGGTGCGTGCCCAGGCCGTCGATCTGCGCCAGCCGTCGTTCAAAGCCCGCCGCAAAGACTGGACGCACGCGAATGATTATTCCGTCACCCAGCGGCTTGCACGCGACGCACGGGCGCAGGGCGCGCAAGTGATCCTCTATGAATCCGTGCGCGATCCGGAGCGGGGTGGATGCGCAGCAGTGTTGACGCCCGATGCCTTCGTGCCCGGACAGGAGCCTGACACCGAAACCTGGTTCCTGGCCGTTACGCCGAAAGGCGTCGTATGGCAGAGGCCATCTGGGGAGCATTTCGAGTTTGCGTGGGAAGCCTAGCGCGTGTACTGCACGCCACAGTTTCCACCCCCGCTCGTTCCAGCGTCACCACGAGAAATGCCAGCTTCAACACCATGGCTGGCTCGTGGTTGCCAAGGAGTGGCGGGTCGAACTGGCGGTCACGGATGGCTGGAGTTCGGCCAAAGCCGCCGGTGGCGCATTTAGCAAACCAGGTCTGCTAAATGCTTCACACCAGTCGTTAATTAGGAACTCAGGCTGAAAGGTTAGGCGGCTCATAGGCATTGAAACATTGGCGTGATTGACGAGCCCGGCAAGGCTCGATTAGAGTCAGTCCAATATCACGGCACGCGCAACGTACGCATGCCGATCATGCGGAAGAATCCAATAGCAAAACACTGCTGCTAGGGGAGGCCGTATGAATCACTTCTTTGCCGTCAGACTTGTGCGTGCTTGTTGCCGATTGATGGGCTTGCGACGCGCGTCTACAGCTCACATCGGTGTTCGGACACGTGGCGAAGGATGCATTACTGATAACGGTGTAACGGTAACCTGGGGTATCGGCCACCTGGTTGAGCAGGCGAAACCGGAGCACTACAACTCGGCATTGACATTCTGGGACTTCGCTCACTTGCCTGTGCTGCCGGATGAGTCTATCAATAATCGAATGTGATACAGGACAACGTTTAAACAACAACTATGGCTACCTACGATCCTCCCGCATCCATCGATGACTTTTCCCGACGCCCTGCGCTAAGCGCAGCCATGCGCACCGCTTGGGACCAAACCATTCACGATTTCATCGCCTCAACTAAGGATCCAAACGATCCAGACCTGACTATCAGCGGCCTGTTCTTTGATCAACTCGCGGATACGAGCGGCGTGCCAGATCCCGCGCCGGTAGGTGTGCCATGGAATGCTTTTCCACAGATCCTGACCAATTGGTTTGCCGTCCAGCCCGGCGCCAATCAGGAACAGCTGGCCAACGAATGGGCGGAGAAAACGATCACCACGAGTACGCTCTTCGGTCTATTTAAGAAAGATGCGGGCGGGAATTTTGAGCCGATCCCGGTCACCTACCGGCGGCAGGACGAATACTGCGAATGGTTTGTCGAGCGAACGGGCAACCAAATCCGTCGCATGTATTTCACGTGCGAACCGCCGGAATATTGGGAGTTTCTCGCCCAAAAGGACATTTCGCTGGTGCTGGAGCTTTACCGCGAGTTACTGCATAACCCCAACATCCAGCAATCAGAAATCTGCTGGGCATTTGACGTCTATTCGCGGCCGGACAGCCAAGGACATCGCCGATTGCTTTACAGGCAGGGCGACTACAATCCACGCAATGATTGGAATACAACCAAAGGGGCGGTGCATCTAACGCATTGGGCCAACTCCCTCTCAGCTGAGGTGCGTTTAGCCTCAGACGGAAGCCTCGGCTGGGCGCAACCCGCGGGCCCAGTGGACCCCCATCGATTGATCTGCTGCGCGGGATTTGGCGGCGTGAACCGATCAAGTGACCCTAAGATCGGATCCACCGTATATTCCGTTGCAAGGCAGGGGTTTTCCGTGGCCTTGGCGAACCCTGTCGGTCTTTACATGCAACACTTTCAACTGCCAGGCCTTCGCGATCCGCAAGGGGCCGCGATTCCCAATGCGCTACGTTTTGTGCGGCAGAGTTCCAACGGCCAAAACATCCTCCGTGCGGAACTGGAGCCGCCTGCCGGCGCCGGTTACAGTCTCGATCAATGCACACTCATTGGCGATTCGCTACGCTTTGGCGGGCAGATCGCACGCCTGATCACGATGTCGCTGTTTGCCATTGCCAAGCAAATTCCCGGCGCCACATCAACAGCGGTGCCTGGCTGCCCGGCGACTTGCTGTCCATATCCCACCAATGGGCAATTTTTCGGCTCGTTTGGTAATGACGGGAAGGCGTGCGGACAACGCTCAGCCCAGGAATGGGCGGGCAATTTGCGGGATCTGAACGACATTCAGGCGCACCCGCTGATGCCTCAGGGCGTGTTGCTCGCAGAGCACCTCGAAGCACCAGAACCTGAAGCGAAGATTCATGGGCGAGCATTGACAAGTCCGTGACGTTTGAACCTGAACTGGACGTTGGTGATATTCAAGGCCACTCGCTGCGCGGTTTCGGTACCGATGCGTTGGCTTTGGTGGGCCTAAAAATCGGCGAACCTTCTCTCGCCCGTGCATGGCTGTCGGCGCTTTCCGGTCGCGTAGATACTCTCGCGGCGGTGCATCACTACCGATTGACGCGGTCGTTTGCGCCGATGCGTTTGCCGAGGACTCTGTTGAATATCGCGCTCTCAGCTCACGGGCTGACCCAGATGGCGATCGACATTTCGACGGTGGAGGATGGCATGTTCCGGCAGCCCATGGGTTTCAATGCAGGCACGTTGGGCGATCCTACAGACAGTGCGCAGCTACCGACAGATTACGTCCTCGGAAAAACATGGGAAGACACGCCGGACATCCTATTGATTATCGGCGGCGACACGGCGGAGGCCGCCCTAAAATTCGCTATGTCTCTTCGTTCCGCCGCATCGATGGCGGGCTGTTCGACAATGTATGAGGAATTGGGGCAAAACCTGCCAGGTGAAGTCGAACACTTTGGATTTCGAGACGGAATCTCGCAGGTCGGTGTTCGTGGCCGACTCTCAAGTGTAGCTGATGATTTTCTGACCCTGCGCCGTCTAGCGCCGACCGATCCACTGGCAAAGGTCTTAGCGAAGCCTGGCCAGCCATTAGTGTGGCCTGGCCAATTTGTCTTTGGTTATCCCACGCATCAGCCGGGCTCGCCGCTGGATCCGGGACCAAATTCTGACGGCGGGGCCCCATGGATGAAGAATGGTTCTTATCTCGTGTTCCGCCGCTTGCGGCAGGATATTCCGGCATTCAGGCAGTTCCTGCAGGCGCAAGCGGGCGCGCTTTCTGCGCAGCTCCACCGCCCAATAACGGCGGAAGAAGCCGGCGCCTTGATAGTGGGGCGCTGGCCGGATGGCTCACCGGTCTCGCTGGCACCTTTCCGTCCTAACGCATCGATCTCCGACGACGAGATGATGGTAAACAACTTCGCCTACGCCCAAGGTACTCCCGCCATGACGGTGTCCGATTCAATCGGAGAGGAGCGTGATCTTGCGGCACAACAGGACGACGCACTCGGTCAGCGCTGCCCTTTTTTCGCACATGTTCGCAAAGTGAATCCCCGCGACCTGGCCACCGACCAAGGTATCGCCGGTCGCACGCTAACCTTTCAAATGTTGCGCCGCGGAATCCCTTACGGTCAACCGTTCTCCGGCCCAGACCCCGACGGAGAGGACCGCGGCCTCCTATTCCTGGCTTATCAGACATCATTCAAGCGTCAGTTCAATGTGCTGAATTCCCTATGGGTTAACAATCCATCGGCGCCCGAGATGTCCGACGAGGGCCACGACATCCTTGTGTCGCAAAACTCGGGCAAGGATCGGTTTGCAACACTACGCGACCCGACAGGCACGGTGATGGCGACGATTCAGGCGCAAGAACGTTGGGTAATTCCAACTGGCGGCGGATTCTTCTTCACTCCATCTATATCTTTCCTCAAGTCACTCAGTTGAACTCAACTGGCTTTCGGTCCATGAGATGACGTTTGTTTGAGAGGGGCAACTCTGCCAACTAGCACTGGGTTCCCAAGGAGACCATCATCCACTGCACCTTGCTTAAAGTCCGCCTCACCCACAGCGACTGGGATGTTCAGGAAATGAAAGCTTAGTGGGGTGTAGCCCTTACCGGTTAAATTATCTGGCCCAGTTTTTGGGGCTGCCTGAATTTTTCCTCTACGATTGAACGTCTGGTTTCTAGTCGCTTGATTGACTGTAATGGGTCGGTGGTTCGCTTTCGTCGAATCGGAAAGCTGACCCTAGACGCGCCAGCGCAAGGTCAGTTGAGCGAGGGATACCTGCCGCGCAGCCGGTGCCTCCCGTCTGACCGCAAAGGCCGACGATCAGCCTGTCATGACTTGCTGGTCGACTGTCGCGTCCTCGGCCACTGCGGTCTGTCAGGCATATTTGCAGAACGTCTGTTTAGCAGCCGACAGCGGCCAGCTGTAACAAATACCCGATGGTTTAAACTCCATGGCAACTGGAGGGCATTCGACTTTCCCGAATCAAAAATAATCGTGTCTGACCCTCATGGCACGCTCATGGCACTCGCTGTCGGAAAAATTTACACTTCTGCCTGCCTGCCTGCCTGCCTGCCTGCCTGCTGAAACTGTTGCTGAATCAATGTGTTGCCAGATTTGATCTTGTGGTGGCTTGGGTCTTGCTTGTTTTACCCGAACCAGCACCCGGGGTGCAAACCCGGATGGATTGCGTGAAGCCGGATTCCCCCCCACACATCACAAATCAAGGATATTCCCATGAAACTTCGCAGCAAACTCATCGCCACTACACTTGTCGCTACCGGGCTGGTTTCCAGTGTCGCCCACGCTGCTCTGCATGAGAGATACATCCCTGGCGAGGGTGTCCTAATTTACGACGATATAAGTGACGTTACCTGGGGGGGGCGTATTGCCAACCCTAACTCTTGGCAGAACGCATTAGACTTTGCAGCGCTCAGTACCACAGCTGGTTTTTCTACCTGGCGTTTACCCACTATTAATGAGCTGGGCACCCTGTATAACTCTCTCTTGAATCAACCGAATTATGGGACTTCTCTTGGTGACCCCATACACGCTAATACATCTGCATTTGGAACTGTTTGGTCTAGTGTGGAGTCCGTGGGCAATCCAGATGAGGTGTGGATTTTTCACATGGGTGATCCTTTTGTATACCACTCTCTGTTTGGAATCACCTACTATCCAGGCAACGCGTACACGGTGAATAAATCCGGCCTTAGTGGCGTCGGGTTATCTGTCTTGATCGTGATGTCTGGCGATGTGGTCGCCGTCCCGGAGGCGGAGACCTACGCTTTGATGCTGGCCGGATTGGCGCTGATCGGGTGGCGCGCGCGTCGGCGTGGATGATGTTGACGCTTGCGCCCCTCAGATGGCTTCGGCCTGTTTAATCGGAAAATGAACAAGGGGGCGTAAGCCCCAATGGCACTACCTTAAGTCCACCCCATAGAGGGAACCTAGAGGGAAACCTCTAGAGGGAAACCTCAGGGTCAGACACGATTATTTTTGATTCGGGAAAATCGCATGCCCCTAACAGCCGAGGAGTTTAAATCATCGGGTATTTGTTACAGCTGGCCGCTGTCGGCTGCTAAACAGACGTTCTGCAAATATGCCTGACAGACCGCAAAGGCCGAGGATCTGCCTGTCATGGCTATGTAGGCGACCGTCGGGGCTTCTTCACTGAATGTCTTTTGAAGGGATGAAAGCAGTCTAATTCAAACCCTATCCCAAGCTTCTCGCGGATAGTTGGCCGACCTGAACGGATGCATATTCCATCAGCCTACGGTCTCCTTCTTCATCACGTAATATAGAGACCAGATACTGAAATGAGTGATAAAAATCACCGAGATAAAATATGTCTCTATATTAATAAATGTCCGGACCCATGGGCCTCTTGAATAACTGTTAGGCCAATTTTTTCACGCGTTCACCAACCAAGGGAGTAGACATGCTTAGTCAAGATCAAATCAATAACATTCGCTCAATGGGCCGGACCTTAGAGCTTGCGAAGACAAATGATCCGACGCTCGGGCCGCTTCAGTTGCTTCCCGGACTTTGGAAGAATCTTCCTGGACTACCGGGCAGAGGGTGGAACATGATTGCACTGCCGTTTGCAACCGAGCCACAAAGCCCAATAAATTACAGATTATTGGTAAATCAATATAATGAAGAACTCAGATTCTCCCTCGTCGACAAGGCTGTTCCAAATAGGGGAATAAAAAGAAACGGGACATCAACCAATTCAGATCAATTCATCGTCACGCTAGACTATGAGCAGACGATCAAGCAGATCGCAGCTGATGATTTTCCAAGAAGCGGTTTGGCTGGGCCGGCAGAGCTTCCGATTCATCATGAGCCTGGTCTTCTGCTACACATGACGAATGAGACCAGTGACGGGCTTGACATAGCAAGGCTAGCGACAATTCCGCATGGTGATTCTGTCCTGGCACTGGGGCGTGACCGCGAAGTTATTGGTGCTATAGATATTTTTGAAGAGAATGGCCTGCCAATCGGGGTGAATCAAGACCTGAGCAGTCCGTATCTCGCCCCATACAAGCACTTCCACGATAATCTGTTTGAGGGTTTATTCGACCCTGTGCGTCCCCATCTACTTTTGGCCGCGGCCAATCAGGGGGTAAATATTGTCCGCACGATCGAATTGACTTTTGATACTAAGCTTGGAACCGGAGGAATAACAAATATCCCCTTTATTGTTGACCAAGCGAATGCAACAGAAATGAAGGCAACATTTTGGATACAGGAGCTTGCAGACCTCGATGCGGCTGGTCACAACAAACTTCGGCTGCAATACATTCAAACCGTCTTTCTCGACTTCTTCCAGCGCAGGGACGGTCAACCAGGATTAATTAGGTGGCCTCACGTCAGCATCAACACACTGGAAAAGGCCTAACAATTAACTCTAGCCGACCGTTTTGCCTTCAACGTCCGCTTTCCGAACTGGCCAATTTCCGCTTTGGGTCGGGTGCCGTCCTTCGCTGCTAACGAAAGCGGCCATTCAAGCGGCGTACCACTAAACGTCGGCAACCCCGCGCGACACCGGTCATTCCTCTGAGGCAGCGCCACCGTCCGGAATGGCCGAACTCCAGCCATCTATTACATCCAGCTCAACTGACCGCGCCTTGGTGCACAGAAGACATTCATCGAAGCGATAAAGCTGATGTTTCTGTGGCTGAACCTATGCGCTCTTTCGCAACACACTAATCGCATCCATCACCGGCGTAACGACCGGTTGAATCTTCCGCCGCATCAGCGAGCCGATGGCGGTGGTTTTGAGGAAGATGGGGCGCACGGTGTCGGCGTCTACTGCTGCGAGGGTGTCGAGCGCAGCCATATCCGTTTCGAATTGCGGGGCAGTAGCAATCACAGCCGCCCGGGCGGCGTCACGCGTGGCCGCATCGGCCTGCCGTAGCGGCGCGCACCAGTTGGCCAGCGCGCTGAGGGTGTGGTTGACGACTTCCTGTACTTCGGGGCGATCGAGGATCAAGGCGGTGGTGTAGATAAAGGTTTGCCCCTGGTCGGACAGCGCTTTGGCGAGCATCTGGCTGTAGGGGTTGTCGGCCAGCGCGGGGATGCTGGCGTGATCGGCGCGGGCGGGGCGTGGGCAGGGCAGGGTGTCGGGCTGCAATTCCAGAAACGCCACGTAATACGAGTTGCGGCTGTTGCCGCGTTTCCACATCGACAGCCGTTCGGCGTCAGTCATGACCCCGGAATAGAGCATGACGGCGATGGTGTCGAGGATGCCGACATCGTCTTCGTGCAAAAAAGCGAGGTGTTCGACGAGAAATTCAGCGAGGGTGCGTCCCATGCTGCCCTTGCACACCACGTCGCGCATCAGCATCAAGCGCGCGTTTTCGATGGTGGGCATGCACCACCAGGCGTAGCGCGCGAGTTCGTCAGTGAGTGCGGGCGAATGCACTACGGCGATGACGGCTTCTTCTTCGGCCACCAACAACAATTGCGCGAGATGCTGGGGCGAGATGCCCGCCTGTGATTGCCGGGTCCAGCGCGTGAGGTGCACCGGGTAACCGCCGGGCGAGCCAAGCGCGTGACCGGATAATAGTTCGCGCACACGCTTGAGGTAACGGTCGCTGCGCTCGTTGGGTTTCAGCGGTACGCTGGCCTCACCCTGCGGCGTCAACGCCCACAGCGTCATGTTCGATTCGTCGATGCGCACCGCCTTGAGGTCGGTGTTGAAGAGGACGTTGAGGCGCAGTTCGTCTTCGGGGGAGAGTTCGTCGTTCATAGCTGTTGGATAACATGTATAGAAAATTGCCATTTCCTATACATGACCAGTGCGATATGTATAGCCGGGTGCGATGTTTGGGGTGGCATAAGGCTAAACCTGGGCTGTGATCACAAAGCCTTGAATATCTCGCGCGCTGCCGCCACAGTCGCGTCGATATCAGCGTCGGTGTGCGCTGCCGACACAAACCCCGCCTCGAACGCCGAGGGCGCGAGATAGATTCCCTTATCGAGCATGGCGTGGAAGAAGCGGTTGAATGTGTCCTTGTCGCCTTGCATCACCTCGGCGAAGCTCGTCGGCGGCTTGGCCGCGAAATACAGGCCGAACATGCCGCCGACGGAATCGGCGCAGAAGGTGACGCCTGCTTCTTTCGCGGCGGCGGTCAGGCCTTTTACCAAACGTTCAGTACTCGCGGTGAGGCGCGCGTGGAACCCCGGCGCACTGATTGCCTCCAGCGTTGCCAGCCCTGCCGCCACCGCGACCGGGTTGCCGGACAGCGTGCCGGCCTGATACACCGGCCCGGTCGGCGCGAGCGCATCCATCACGTCGGCGCGGCCGCCGAAGGCACCCACCGGCATACCGCCGCCGATCACCTTGCCGAGCGTGGTCAGGTCGGGCTTGATGCCGAGCAGTTTCTGCGCGCAGCCGAGGTCGACACGGAAGCCGGTCATCACTTCGTCGAAGATCAACAGTGCGCCATGTTGATCACACAGGCGGCGCATGGCCGACATGAATGCCGCAGTCGGTTTGACCAAATTCATGTTGCCCGCGAAGGGCTCGACGATGATGCAGGCGATTTCGCTGCCGATTTCAGCGAAGGTTTTTTCCAGCCCAGCGACGTCGTTGTAGTCGAGCACGATGGTCATAGCCGCGACTTCCGGCGGCACGCCGGCCGACGTCGGGTTGCCGAAGGTCAGCGCCCCGGAGCCTGCCTTCACCAGCAGGAAATCGGCGTGGCCGTGGTAGCAGCCTTCGAACTTGATGAACTTGCTGCGTCCCGTAAATCCTCTGGCCAGGCGGATCGCGCTCATGGTCGCTTCGGTGCCGGACGACACCAGGCGGACTTTCTCGATGCTCGGCACCAGCTCGATGATGCGACGGGCGATGACGAGTTCGGCTTCGGAGGGCGCGCCGAACGACAGGCCGTTGACGGCGGCGTCCTGCACGGCCTTGACTGTGCCCGGATGCGCGTGGCCGAGAATGGCCGGCCCCCATGAGCCGACGTAGTCGATGTATTCGCGGCCGTCGGCGTCCCACACGCGCGAGCCTTGGGCACGGCTGAAAAATACCGGCGTACCGCCGACGCTCTTGAAAGCGCGCACGGGCGAGTTCACGCCACCCGGGATAACTTTTTGCGATTGCTCGAACAGGGTTTGATTGCGGGTCATGGTCATGCGGATTTTCTAATCTTCGGTTTCGACATGGAATAACTGGTTGAAATCATGCACAGCGGCACGGATGTCAGGTGCGGCAAATACGGCAGACAGCACGGCCAGGCTGTCTGCACCCGCCTCAATCAGCGGAGGCGCGTTAGCAAGTGTGATGCCGCCGATGGCGACCAGCGGCAGGTGAATTTTCAGCGCGGCTTGGCGCAACAGATCGCAATCAGCACGTGCGGCATCCGGTTTGGTTGGCGATGGAAAGAAGCTGCCGAAGGCCACGTAGTCTGCCCCCGCCGCCTGTGCCGCCAGCGCCAGATCGAGGCCCTGGTAACACGATGCGCCGATGAATTTGCTTTTGCCGAGAATGATGCGCGCCTCGCGCAGGCTGCCGTCGTCGCGCCCCAAGTGCACGCCGTCGGCGTCACACAAGTCAGCCAGCCGCAGATCGTCGTTCACGATCAGCGGCGCGCCGTAGCGACGGCACAGAGCAACCAGCTCGCTCGCCTGCTCGTGGCGGCGCGCGACGTCGCCGAATTTGTCGCGGTACTGCACGGCTGCCGCGCCGCCGTTTAACGTGGCTTCAACGTCACCCAGCAGGCGCGCGGTGTCAGCCGTTTCGGCGGTAATCGCATACAGCCCCCCGGGGAACTCACGCGTCACACTCATGCGCTGCCTTCAACCTGCGTGTCTTGTGCCCAGAAAAATCGCTCGGGAATGTATTGCCCCATACCGGGGCGAAACGCGGCTTTCAGTGTTTCGTAGGTGAAATTCTGTGCGTCGCGCACGGCATTGGGCATGTCCTGGCCATACGCCAGGGCAGCGGCAATCGCCGAAGCGAGCGTGCAACCCGAGCCGTGATAACTACCGGGCAGCCGGTCCCAGGCATCGGTCTGCACATGGCCATCAACGCCATACAAGCTATTGAGCACGCGCGGAGTGTTTTCGTGAGTGCCGGTCACCAGCACGTATTCGCAACCCAGCTCGATCAAGCGTGCGGCACAGGCGGCGAGATCAAGGTCATCTTCGTCCGTCTCGAACAAGGCAAGCCGTCGCGCTTCGTGGCTGTTGGGCGTGAGGATGGTGGTTTGCGGAATCAACAGCTCGCGCATCGCGGCGATCATTTCTTCGCTGGCGAATTCATCGCCCCGCCCCGAGGCCAGCACCGGATCAAGGATGACCGGAATGTCGGGATAATCCGAGAGGATTTCAGCGATCGCGGTAATCGTGTCCGTGCCGCCCAGCATCCCCAGCTTGAATGCGGATACGGGGACATCTTCCAACAGCATCCGCGCCTGATCGGTCACCCATTCTGCGTCGATCGGCAGAATGTCATCCACACCCGCCGTGTCTTGCACGGTGAGCGCGGTAATCACCGATAACGGATGACAGCCCATACTCGCCAGCGTCAACAGGTCAGCCTGCACCCCCGCCCCGCCGGTGGGATCGGACGCGGCAAAGCAGAGCACGAGCGGCGGTGCAGAACGGGAAGCAAAATTGGGGGGCATGGGGCAACTGCTTTAGAATTAAGGCTCGATTTTAGCTGATCCCCCTCCACCATGTCCGATTCCCCCCCCTACCAAATCTGGATGTGCCTGATTTGCGGCTGGATGTACGATGAAGAGAAGGGTTCGCCCAACGATGGCATCCCGCCTGGCACCCGCTGGGAAGACGTGCCCATCAACTGGGCCTGCCCCGACTGCGGCGCCCGCAAGGACGACTTCGAAATGGTGGCGTTCTAGCGCCTGTCCATCGAAAAAACTGATTTAGTCTCAAGTTGGTCATCAATCTGCCGTAAGGAATCCTGCGGGCAACGGGCGACTATTGCTTGTCTGCCGCGATTCCGGCCAGGTGTGTTGTATAAGTTCCGCCACGACCGGTACGCCCTATAAGTCATTCACTTCAAGGAGACGGTCATGATTTTACGTACGTTTATTGCAGGTTCGCTGCTGTTGCTCACGAGCGCAGCCTGGGCGATCAGCCCCTACATTCAGGGCACCGACACGGCAGGCAGCACGCCGCAAGCCATCGCAGGCACGGTGGAGGCCAAGCTCAAGCGCGCCGGCTTCAAGGTGGTTGGAAAGTATTTCCCTAAAAAATTATCCGAATACGGTGTCGTGGTCGTCACCGACGACAAACTGCTCGACGCAGTAGGCGAAGTGGGCGGCCATGCCGTATTGAATTCCGCGATTCGCATCGGAGTAAAAACCGATGGCACGGTGTCGTACACCAACCCGGAATACTGGGCGCGCGCCTACTTTCGCGGTGCTTACAGCAAACATGAGGACGCCGTTAAAAGCGTGCAGTCACGTCTGAGTGACACGCTTGGCGAAGGCAAGGGCTTTGGCGGCGACGAAACCGCGCGCAGCCTCTCGAATTACCGCTACATGGTTGGCATGGAAAAGCTGGACTCTTCCAAGAGCAAGCTAACCGAATACGACAACCACGCCGAAGCCGTCAAGGCCGTACGCGAGAACCTTGCCAAGGGCACGGGACAAACCGCGAAGATTTACGAGATCAATGTTCCGGACAAGAAGCTGACGATTTTTGGTGTCGCCATGCATGATGACATGCTGGGTGATGGCCAGTGGATGAAAAAAATCGAGCAGCAAAACAGCATCGCCGGGTTGCCGTATGAAATCTACGTCGTAGGCAACGAGGTGCATTCGCCTCACGCACGTTTCCGCATTGCCCTGGCATTCCCCGATGTTGGCATGGGGCAATTCATGCGGATTTCCGCGCTTCCCAACGAAATCATGCAGACCATGGGCGCGATTGCCGGCGTCAAGAAAGACGAGACGGCAAGCGCCTGGCAGTAAGCGTTCTGCATTTCCGCACAAGGCATCCGCAAGGATGCCTTTTTTATTTTCATGCCAACCGACAAACGGCATCAACACGAACTAAAGAAGCCGATCCCGATGCCGTAATGATTTCCACACAGCAGCGTTGGCATTAGCCGATACGCTGAACACAGTCGGAGAAAAACGTGGATATCGAAACATTGAAAGGCGTCAAGGTGATGGTGATTGACGATAGCAATACCATTCGTCGCAGCGCAGAAATTTTTCTGAATCAGGTGGGCTGCGAGGTCATCCTGGCGCAAGACGGATTCGACGCACTGTCGAAAATCACCGATCACGAGCCCGACGTGGTGTTTGTGGACATCATGATGCCGCGCCTCGATGGTTATCAGACCTGCTCGCTGATCAAGCGCAATGCCAAATACCGCAGCACCCCCGTAATCATGCTGTCGTCGAAAGATGGCCTGTTTGACCGCGCGCGCGGCCGCATGGTCGGCTCAGACGAATATCTGACCAAGCCGTTTACCAAAGACACCTTGCTGTCAGCTGTGCGCGAGCACGCCGCCGCCGCATAAATCATTTAGGAGCACATCATGGCTATCAGTCGCATTCTGGTTGTTGACGATTCACCCACCGAGCGTTTTTTCCTGTCTGAACTGCTGGTCAAAAACGGCTATCTGGTCAGCATGGCCGAGAGTGGCGAAGAGGCCGTGATGCAGGCCAAACAAACTCTGCCGGATCTGATCGTGATGGATGTGGTGATGCCCGGCATGAACGGCTATCAGGCCACCCGCATGATCTCCAAGGAAGACGCGACCAAGCATATTCCGGTCATTATCTGCACAACCAAGGGTCAGGAAACCGACAAGGTGTGGGGCATGCGCCAAGGTGCCAAAGCCTACATGGTCAAGCCCCTGAAACCGGATGATCTGCTGTCTCAGATCAAGTCATTGGGCTGATTCAACATGGCCAAGCAATTCAACCTGCGCGAATTTCAGACCAACTTGTCGCGCCAGCTTCAGGCAGCGGCAAACCGTGATACCAGCACCTCACGGCTGGGTTTTCGGGTTGGCAATGACAACTGGCTGGTGAGCCTGTCAGATGCCGAAGAAGTCATTCCGGTGCCCAGCATTGTGCCGGTACCCGGTGCACAGCCCTGGTTTCGTGGCGTTGCGAACATCCGTGGCCGCCTGTTCGCGGTCAGCGATTTTGCGCATTTCATGGGCATGGGTGCCACCCCTGCGCACAGCAACTGCCGTGTACTGATTCCACATCATGACTTTGGCGTGAATGCCGCGCTCATCGTCAGCAGCACACTCGGGCTCAAAAACATCAGCCAGTTTGCTGCGCAAGAACAGGGTGCCACCCACTCCTGGGTTTCCCGTCACTACCACGACGACACCGGCACGCCCTGGAACGATCTCGATTTTGGCAGTCTGCTCGGCAACGCCAATTTCATGCAAGTAGAAACCCAGCTCAACAGCTGACTCGACTCGACTCAACACACAAGCAAAGGTGGATTAAATATGGACATGGCAACCACAATGAAGGGTCTGGTAGGCCGCATGAGCGGCAAGATGGTGGGCATGAGCCCGATCGATCACACCACGCTCATCATGAAAAAGGTGCGTAAGCTGGCGGACAAGGATTCGGCCTCCGTTCCACTGATCGGACACATGCCCGTAGACAAACAATATCTGGTCGCTGGCGGCACGCTGATCGTCTCGTTGCTGCTGGCCGCAGGCTTCACCATTTACAGCTCGGTTCAATTGGGCAATCGCGCCGCGTACGAATCCAAAGCAGGCGAACTCAAGGTGCTGTCGCAGCGCCTGCCACTGACCGCCCAGCAGTCCACACTGGGTAACGCTGCTGCGTTCAAGAAGCTGGCGGAAGGCAAAGCCGCTTTCCAGGCTAATTTGACAGGGCTGATTGAAGGCGACGAAGACGTTCCCGCCTCTAGCGGTGGGGCACTTGATGCGCTGGAAAAAATCAGTTCGCAGTGGAAAACCATCAATCCGCAGATCAGCACGATTCTGTCGCAGCAGAAAAATCTGGTGACCATGAGCCAGAGTGTGAAACAGATTAACAAGCTCAGTATCGAGCTGCAGGAAGTGGCTGAACAACTCTCCACCCAGCTGTCTGATAGTGGCATGGGTGTCCGCGAAGTGTCACGTGCCAACCACCTGGTCATGCTGTCGCAACGGCTGCCGAAAAATGCCAACCTGCTGCTCTCAGCAGACCTGATCGACCCGCAGGTCGTGCGTCAACTTGAAAAAGACACGACCTCTTTCCGCGACACGGTGCAGGCGCTGATTGAGGGTCCCGCTGCTGCCAGAGAAGACAACATGTTGACCCTGGAAGATCTCGGCACCAACATGGCCGATATGGTCGAGGTCGTGGGTGCGGTGCTGGGTAATACCCAAGCGCTGCTGCAATCCAAACAAGCATCAAGCAATCTGTTTGCGGGTAACGATGCGCTGCTGGCCGATACCGACATGCTGGCGAAACACTACGAATCTATGGGTTCGACGGGTTACCTGATCGCAGCCGTGTTTGGCTTGCTGGCAGTAGCATCGCTGGTGTTACTGGGACTGGTTAACATCAACGAAACCAAATCACGCGCCCGCAAGAGCGAAGAAGAAAACGGTCGTAACCAGGAAGCGATTCTGCGCCTGATGGACGAACTGGGCGAGCTGGCGGAAGGCAATCTGGCCATCAACGCCAGCGTGACCGAAGACATCACCGGTGCGGTGGCCGACTCGATCAACTACACCGTGGAAGAATTGCGCGGTCTGGTGCGCGGTATTAACACGGCAACCGTACAAATGGATCAGGCCGCCAACGACGCAGGTCAGGTGTCCGATTCCTTGCAACAGGCGGCACGCCGCCAAACGGAAGAAATCGAGGAAACCTCGGCAGCGGTCGTCAGTCTGGCGCAATCGGTGCAGCAGGTATCGGGCAATGCCGTCGAATCTGCCCGCGTGGCAGAACAATCCCTCGCAGCTGCCGAAAAAGGCCAGCAGGCGGTGAGCAACGCAATTACCAGCATGAACGGCTTGCGCGAGCACATTCAGGAAACCTCGAAGCGGATCAAGCGCCTCGGCGAATCGTCGCAGGAAATTGGCGAAATCGTTGAACTGATTTCCGACATTACCGAGCAGACCAACGTGCTGGCACTGAACGCCGCCATTCAGGCCGCCTCCGCAGGCGAGGCCGGTCGCGGCTTCTCGGTGGTGGCAGAAGAAGTGCAACGGCTTGCAGAACGTTCGGCAGATGCAACCAAACAAATTGCCGCCATTGTGAAAACTATTCAGACTGATACGCATGACACCGTAGCAGCAATGGAAGTCTCGACCCAAAGCGTGGTCGAAGGTGCCAAGCTGTCGGATACCGCAGGCCAGACGCTGGCCGAGATTGGCGACGTGTCGAGGAAACTCGCCAGCCTGATTGCCGACATTTCCAGCGCCACACAAAGCCAGGCCGAATCGACCTCCAAGGTGGCGGAAACCATGCAGGACATCAAGGCGATTTCCTCGCAAACCACCAGCGGCACGAAGCAAACCGCTGACTCGATTGGCGGGATGAAACAGCTGGCACAAGATCTGAAGCGCTCGGTTGCTGGCTTCAAGCTGGCCTGATCTTCGAGAAAACTGCCCCACTTACTCTATACAGACCTCTCAGGAATCAAGCCATGAGCGCCTTACTCGACTACGACACCGGCCCCCTCAACTGGGTACGCAGCGACATCGACACCGCCCTGCAAGCCGCCCTCGGTCGCGTGCAAGCATATGCCGTCGACGCGGATCTGACCAACGCCCTGCGGCTAGCACGCGACGACGCGCACCAGGTCGCAGGCGCGCTGCGCATGGTCGGACTCGAAGGCGCAGCCACGCTGGCCACCACCCTGGAGGCCAGCCTCGCGGCGATTCACGAACAACCCGCCTTGACGAACGACAGCATCCTGCGTGCGATCAGTAACACCCTAGAGGGCTTACAACGCTGGGTAAAAGAGCGGGCGGACGGACGCGGCAGCGGCGAACTTGCGCTGTTTCCGCTCTATAAAAGTCTGCGCGAGCTGCAAGGTGCCGAGCGGGTATTTGAAGGAGAATTGTTTTTCCCGGATCTGCGCGCCTGCGCCCATCACCAGGCTGCTAACGATAGCCTCAGCCCCGAAGCGGTCACCGCCCAGGTCAAATCGGCACGTGCGCACTTTCAGCGTGGCTTGCTGGCCTTTCTGCGCGGCGTCGAAGCCGAAGCGGGTTTGCGGCAGATGCGCAGCGCGATCACATCGATAGAAAGCATCGCACCCTCGTCGGCATCGCAAACCTTCTGGTGGGCCTGCGCGGGCTTTATCGACAGTCTGATTGCGCATGGCGTGGAGGCCGACTTCCATGTCAAGCAACTGCTCGCGCGGGTCGATCTGCAAATGCGCCGCCTGATGGAAGGCTCGCCGCAAGTCGCCGAGCGGCTCATGCGCGACGCCCTCTTTTTTGTGGCTAAAAGCCAAGCGATGGAAGGTTGCGCGGCCGAAGTGCGCGCGAGTTTCGGGCTGGATCGTTACCTCCCTGGCAAGGGACTACTGGACCCGGAAACCCTGGCGCGGATGCGCCCGGTTCTGGGCACGCTGACCGAGGGACTTAAAGCCGCTCGCGAAGCCTGGCGCTTGCACGTGGAAGGGCAAAGCGACCAGCTTGATGCTTTCCAGACCCAGATCGGGCGGCTGCAAACCAGTAGCAACCTGATCGAAAACAGCGGGCTAGGTGACTTGCTGACAGCACTGTCGAATGCGGCTAACGCCACAGTCAGTCAAACTGGCGAGCCGCGCGACGCGTTGAATCTGGAAATCGCTTCAACCCTGCTCTTCATGCAAAGTGCGGTAGAACAGGAAGCGGTCTTGCACAGTGATTTTGCTGAGCGCGCCGCAGCGCAGCAAGCACGGCTCGTCGCGCTGGCTGAAGGTCGCTCGCTCCCTGCTGCACTGATCGAAACTCAAAGCCAGCGTGACGCCGAGCGCGACATGCTGCACCACCTGGCAATTGAAGTCGCCAGCAATCTGAAGAAAATGGAAGACACGCTGGATGCGTTTTTCCGCGACGCCACTGAACGCGTTGGGCTCGCCGACCTCTCCGGCCTGTCACAACAGGCGCAGGGCGCGCTCACCATGCTGGAGCTCAACGATGCCAGCCTGTTGCTGGGTGCCTCGATGGATGCGCTCACGCCGTATCTGGAAATCGGTGTGCCCGATCAGGCGACCCAGGCACGGGTTGCTGACGCGTTCTCCAGTTTGGGTTTATACATTGAATCGCACTGTGCAGGACGCAATGATGCCAATCGCATTCTGAAACCGGTGCTAATCGAGTTTGGTCTGGCCAATGTGGGCGACGATGACACCATGGTGGAAGAAACGGTCGAATCCGGGCTGCCCCGTCGCAAACAAAGCGTGCAGGCTGCTTATCTGGATTGGCGCGTCGAACCCGACGACACCCATAAAAAAAAACTCCTTGATTCCCTGACCGAGCTAGGTAATGACGCCGATCTGATCGCCGATTCGGCGCTGAAGCAGCAGGCCAAAACGCTGCTGGAGGTCATCCGCCCCGCCTCTCACGCCACCCTGGAATGGGATGACGCGATCGTCAGTCTTAGCGGACTCGACCTCCCGGCACGCACCCCCGATCGGGAACAGGCAATCGAAGCCATACCGGCCAACCCTGCCGTACTTGAGTTGGCTCAGCCGGAGGTGACGCCTTGCGACGAGGCGGCTGTCCCGCAAGCGGATACCGCGCTTGAACTGGCTGTCGCCCCCGCCGCTGATGCAGACATGCTGGCCGTGCGGGTTCCCGACGAAACCGATCCCGAACTGCTGGACATTTTCCTCGAAGAAGCCGTCGAGGTGCTGGCGACACTGCACGATGCTACCGAGACATGTCGCACCTCACCAGACGATCAAGACGCGCTGGTGGTCATCCGGCGTGCCTTCCATACACTCAAGGGCAGCGGCCGCATGGTCAGTCTCAATGAACTAGGTGATGTCGCCTGGTCGATGGAGCAATTGATGAATGGCTGGCGAGCCGATCAGCGCCCCGCCAATGACGATCTGCTCAGCGTCATCGGCGAGTCGCACGATCTGTTTACGCGCTGGGTGGAAGCGCTGCGCCAAAATGTGGGCCTCGATTTACCCGTGCCCGCCCTGCTGACTCGCGTCAATCAGCTTGCCAACGGCCAGCCGCTCAGTGCCCCGCTACAAGCAGCTGACACTATTGCCCTGTCCGAAGACACGCTGGCCACGAGTGCGGCCGAATCGGTCGAATTGGCGATAGAGGTTCCCGCAACGGTCCACACCGCCCTCATCGAGGCTGCCGTTGCGCCCGCCCAGCCACAACCCGTCTATCGCGCCCTCATCGAAATCGCCCAGCCCGTATACGGTGCGCGGATTGAAGTGGCTCGCCCTGTATATGGTGCGCTGGTTGAAATCGCCCAGCCTGTCTATGGTGCGTTGATTGAGCATGCTACGCCAGCCATGCCAGGGGACTATGCACAACAAGCCGACACGCCGCTCGACGAACTCTGTATCGGCGATGTCCATGTGTCCACCGGACTGTATGACGTGTTTGTCGCCGAGGCACGTCAGCACATCAATGCACTCCGCGAGGAAAGCGTGCTTCAGTCGTCTTCGAGCGAGGTGCCGGTAAGCGAAGCTGCCCGCCGAGCCGCACACACCCTCGGTGGCATCGCAGGGACGGCAGGCTTTGTGCCTCTACTGGATCTTGCGCACGCGCTGGAACTCAACTGGGGACGGTGCCCGGATCGCGCGCTCTCGCCGGGGCAACTAGCGTTAACGCAGGCCAGCATCCGTCGTCTGGAAGCTCAGGTGGCCGCGATCGAATCGCACAATCCGCCCCCCATGGCCGAGGATCTGATCACCCTGCTGGGTGAACCCGAAGGTTGCCATCAAGTGACGGCGGCGGAGTACGCCTCCCCCGAGCCCGCTCAGGAGACGACCTCGCCTGAAATGGACGATACACAAATTCATGACACGCCGACTGCACCTGATCTGTTGACCAAACCGCTATCGAGCCTGTCGGGTTCACTTAAACAATACTGGACGCGCTTTGCCAGCCGCACACTGCCGGTTGCCGCGCCTGCCGGGGTCACGGCATATCATGCCGACAACACGATTGAATGCGTTGCACCCATCGAGGACGATGGGCTTGAGGCTCCCATCCCTACGTCGGCTGAATCAGCATGCGGGGTAATGGAAGCACCGATCGACATTGCAGCTGACGTCATTCCCGACAGCGCGATCGAGATTGCGCCACAGGATACGGTCACCGCTGGTGGGCTGGATCTCGCCGGGCTGGTACCTGACCCCCAGGTTGCCGCACCCACACCGGTTTTCGAACGCCGCGAAGTTCAAGACGAAATCGACACCGATTTGCTGCCGATTTTTCTGGATGAAGCCGAAACCCTGCTGCCCGAAAGCAGCGCCGCCTTGCGCGCCTGGAAAGCCACACCGCAGGACAACGCCACACGCGACCTGCTAAGCCGGGGATTGCACACGCTCAAAGGTAGTTCACGCATGGTGGGGGCGATGCGCCTGGGCGAGCTCACCCACGTGATGGAATCGCGTGTCATTGCCGTGGCCGAAGGCCAGATCAACGCGGACAGCAGTGTATTCGACACGCTGGAATCCCAGTTTGACCGTCTGATCGACGCAATTGACCGGCTGAAACAGGGCGAGCTTTCACCAGCAGATACCGAGGCTGTGCAACCGCTTGAGGCTCTCGTACAGCCCGTCATGTCTCCGGCAGAACATACCGCTGACGTCATTCGTTCGGTGACCAAATCGCAACCCGTCGCGCGCGACAACAATGCGTTGACCCTGCGCGTCCGCGCCGACTGGGTGGATCGCATGGTGAATCAGGCCGGCGAGGTGGCGATTGCGCGGTCGCGCATTGAAAGCGAAGTGTTTGCGTTCAAACGCCATGTCGGCGACTTGACCGAAGCCTTGCATCGTCTGCGTGGCCATATCCGCGAAGTCGAAATTCAGGCCGAATCGCAAATGCAGGCGACGTTCCAGACTCAGGGCGGCACGGAACAATTCGACCCGCTCGAATTCGACCGTTTCACCCGCTTCCAGGAAGTCACCCGTTTCCTGGCCGAAAGCGTCAATGACATTGCAACCGTACAGCATATTTTGCAGGCTCGGCTGGGCGAAACTGATGCTGCGTTGATCCAGCAAACCCGTTTGAATCGCGAGCTGCAACAAAATCTGTTGCGGGTGCGGATGGTGCCTTTGTATTCAATCTCCGAGCGCCTGTATCGCACCGTGCGACAGACCACGCGCGACGTGAACAAACGCGCCCAGCTCGATATTCAGGGCGGCGAACTGGAAATCGACCGCTCGGTGCTAGAAAAAGTCACCGCCCCGCTGGAACATCTTCTGCGCAACGCACTGGCGCACGGTATTGAAACGCCGGACGCACGCCGCAATGCGGGCAAGGCCGAGTTTGGCGAAATCATCCTGTCGGCACGCCAGTCTGGCAACGAAATGCTGCTGACCGTTAAAGACGACGGTGCCGGTCTGAACTACACCCGGATTCGCGAAAAAGCCGAAGCACAGGGATTGCTGGCCGCAGGGCAGGAAACATCCGACGCCCAACTGGCACAAATGATCTTTGCGGCAGGTTTTTCCACCGCCGATGTCGTCAGTGAAGTATCGGGACGCGGCGTCGGGATGGATGTGGTCAAAAGTGAAATTTCATCACTCGGCGGACGCATCGATATCCAGTCTGAGGCAGGCAAGGGTACGTGTTTCATGATCTACCTGCCGCTCACGCTGGCGATGACGCAGGCCGTGATGGTGAACGCCGCCAAAAATGATTACGCCCTGCCCGCTCCATTGGTGCGGCAGGTGATCGAGCTGAAGCCGGACGCGCTGGCAGCAGCGCAGGCCGCAGGCGAAATCAACTGGCGGGGCGCACGTTATTCGTTGAGCTATCTACCGCACTTGCTGGGCGACACCTCGGCTGTGCATGAAGTGCAGCGCTACAACAGCGTGCTGCTGCTCGCCAGCGGCAGCAATCAGGCCGCGATTCTGGTGGACACTATCGAAGGCACACGCGAAATCGTGGTCAAGAATATCGGCCCGCAAATGGCGCGCATTACCGGTGTAGCCGGTGCCACCGTGCGCGGCGATGGGCGCGTCATCCTGATTCTCAACCCGCTCCCGCTCGCGCTGCGCTGGGACAGCCAGTCACGCGACCAGCGCGACATTCGCACGCCCAGTCAGACTCCAGAAGTCAGCACGGTCTTGCAACCGCCGCTGGTGCTGGTGGTCGATGATTCGCTTACCGTGCGCAAAATCACCACCCGTTTGCTGGGACGCGAGGGCTACCGTTTCGACAGTGCCAAGGACGGCGTCGATGCGCTGGAGAGAATGCAGGAAATCGTCCCGGACGTGGTGCTGCTGGACGTGGAAATGCCGCGCATGGATGGTTTCGAACTGGCGCGCGTGATGCGCAACGATGCGCGGCTGAAGCAGGTGCCGATCATCATGATTACCTCGCGCACGGCGGACAAGCACCGCAACCACGCGCTGGAAATCGGCGTCAACATTTACCTTGGCAAACCGTATCAGGAGCAGTTGCTGCTGGAGCACATTGCCGAACAGGTGGGGCTGGCAGTCAGCGTGTAATACGATAGCTTCCACCAATTAAAACGGGCGTTCGCGCCCGTTTTTACTTTCGGCGTATTCAGCGTTTCAGCGTAGTCAGATCGCCGCCCGCCAGCGCGCGGATTGCCGTGTCACCCTGTTCCGGGTCACGCTGGTGCAATGCGATCAAATCCCGCGCGCGTGCCAGCCAGTGCGCCTCGGCGGTGCGCACCGTGTGCAGCAGCTGATCGCTGCGGGGATGCGCAAGCCAGTGTTCGTAGGCCGACGGCAGCGCCGGAAACAGCGCGCGGCGCAGATTGGCCAAATTCGCCATGTAGAAATGCAGCGAGCCGTGGGCTTCGCGTTCGATCAACGTGGGCAGCGTTACCAGGCAGTCCGCCAGATGGTCGCGCACTGCGCGCGCCAGCAGTTCGGCGTGTTTTGAGGTGAGCTGGCCGAGCATCGTGCGCCAGTCATCGCCGAGCAGTTTTTCGGCGCGCGCCTCACCCACTTCGTGCAGGATCATCGCTTCGCTCTCGGCCTCACTCATGCGATCAAGGCCGCGCTCGATATCGCGTTCGAAATCGTAGAAAGCAAACGCGCGCCCGAGCGCGGTGTCTTTTTCTTTCCATTGCCATTCTTCGAATTTATTCCACAGCAGCCGCCGCACCGCGTCCATGCGCAGGAAGATTGCGCCGTCACGCATCGCGGCGGGCGGTGCAATCAGGTCGCGCGCGTATTCGCAGCCGGCCACCAGCACCTGCACGCCCTCGCGCACTTCGGTGCGCTTGAGTTCAGCCAGCACAAAATGCGGCTTGCGGAAACGCCCCAAGCCACTGCTGTATACCAGTCCCTGCGGCATCAGCGCGCGGTTGATGTCGTCGGACTCAAACGGATCAATGCCGTCGGCGTTGAGTGGCAGTGGCGCGAAGTCTTCGGCTTCCACCGTATCCCACAGACTTTCGCGCGCGTTCAGCCAGTTGCCCAGCTCGTCCTTGGGCAGCCGCGCGCCGTAGGGAATTTCCATTTCCCAGCGGTAGTACTCGCGCATTTCCAGCAGAAAGGTACACATCGTCATGTCACGCGCGTGCCGGGCGTCGGCGATGGTGCAGTTCTTCTGCACGGTGTCGATAAGAGCAGATAAATCGAGCATGGCAACACTCCTGAAGCGGAACCCACTTCCAGTGTACGAATAAAAACAGCCCGGGAAAACCGGGCTGTTTTTAGGGATATTCCCTATCAATCAATGACGGCGTGTTGTCCCAAAGTAATTCAGGTCGGCACGCGAGCGACGGCTGAGTTCGAAACGCGCAGCCTCCGCACCCCCAAATTGACCCTTGATTTGCTCGTACACTTCACTCGCCCAGGATTTATCGTTGAGCGTGTCGGCGATACCTTCCGCCCAGCGCAGTTTGTCGACGGGGGCGATCAGGTGTTTGCCGCACTCGGCATACCATTTTTTCAGCGCGTCAGCAGGCAGGGCAAAACCTTTCAGGCGGTCGATCAACTGGATGCACTGGTCACCATTGGTGCAGGCTGCGGCCGCAGCGGCAAACAGTTCATCAGCTTTGGCCGCGTTGCCCATCGACGCGTAAAGCCGACCGATGTGGGCGAGCGCGTAATGGTCGCTCGATTTGGCGCGCGCGCTTTCAAGCAGACGGGCAGCTTCAGCGGTGTCCTGGGTGGCAGCGAAACTGGCTTCGGCCAGCTTCGCTGTATCGTAAACGGTCGCGTCAGGGTTCGCGGCCAACGCGGACTCACGCGCAGCCAGGTAGGCACGCGCCTTGGAGACGCCCAGCTCGCGGTGTTTCATGTGCGCGGCGGTGACGACTAAATCTTTAAAGGCGATGAAGTCAGTGGCATTTTCCGCTGCGCGATCGAGCAGGCGACCGAGCCAGGCGGTGTCGTCGAGATTCTTATCCACCGCCACCAAAATCGGTTTGTAGCGCGAGAACTGGTAGCCCGTGCCGTCGAGCAAGGCTTCGGCGGCCTGAATCAGCTTGGCGGAGTAGGCGGTATCTTCCAGTTCCAGCCGCACACGCTCGGCCAGCGACAGGAACTGCTTGGTGCTGGACGCTTCTTTTTCGAGACCCTGGAATTCCAGATAGCGGGTGTGGTTGGCCTGGCGCTTTTCCAGTTTGGCTTTCACGCGGGTGAGCCGGTCGGCGTCGTCGGCAAGGTGCGTTTCCACCGCCGCAACCAGTTTCTGCATTTCGTCGAGACCGGCCACGGCGTCTTCGGCCTTGTCCAGCAGCGCGGTCGCGCCAGGCTTGTCGCCGACACTCGCCAGGCCTTCGGCCAGTTCGATGTATTCGCCGGTGGCGCTCGCCAGATCGCCTGCCTTTTTCAGCGCGGCCTGCATGAACGCCGCATCGCCCGCTTGCTTGGCCGAATCGATCAGGGTTTTAGCGGCGGTGAAATCGGTCGCGCCGGCCAGCGCACGCTCGTACAAGGCCTTGGCTTTTTGCGGATCGCCCAGCGTCTTGGTGACTTCGCTGGCGAGCGACAGCAAATCAGGCACGGAGGTGAGTTTTTCGCCCGCCTTGGCAAAAATCGCCGCTGCGTAGTCTTTGTCGAGCAGGTGCTCGGCAGCCGTGGCGGCGAGCTTGCTGTATTCCACCGCGCGCGCGATTTTGGCTTCGGCTTTTTCCAGAACTTTTTTGGCGAAGCCGCTGTCGGCGATCACGCTCATCACGTTTTTCGCCAGATCGATCAGTGGATCGAGATTGCCGGTTTCTTTCAGCGCCTTTTCGTACGCGCCGATGGCGGCGGCCTTGTCGCCGAGCACCTTGAATTTGGCTTCGGCCAGCGACACCTGTTCTTCGCCGCTCATACAATAGTCTTCAGCCGTGCCGAGCAGTTCTTCGGCCTGCTTCTGGTCGCCCAGCGCCTTGTAGACAATGGCGCACGCGGCCAAATCCTTGGTGAACTGGCAATCGCCCGATACGCGATCCATCAATTCTTTGGCATAGGCTGCGTCAGCGGGTTCCTGCAGCGCCTGTAAGGCTAGCGCGGCGTAATCGGCGCCACCGCTGCATTGGGCTTCCTGGGGGGTGAGGGTGTCGCGAGTGGCCATGCTGTTCTCTCCGGGGAAAATTTATCATGCGATTTTCCGCCGCCAGCGGGGTGGCAGCCAATAAGTAATCTCGATAGCGCTATTAGTCCTGCGTGAAATGGCTTGCCATTGCGGTCTGGAGCCGCTTTAGGTGCAGCGTAAACTCGATGGGACGCGCTACAATCCGCCAGTTACCCCGGCGCGATCATGACCGATTCCCTCGAAACCCAGTCGCAAGACAATCTGGAAGCCCACCTGATTCAGGTGCAGACGCTGCTCGCCAAGATGCGGCTGGTGGAGGAGCTCGTCCACAAGCAGGGCGGGCCGCGGCAGGCACTGGTCGAGAATCTGGTGCACAAGCAGAACTTGGCCGAGCTGAATCGCAAGCTCGAAGCCCTGCACCCGGCTGACATTGCCTACATTCTCGAAGCGCTGCCGCTCGACGAACGGCGGCTGGTGTGGGATCTGGTCAAGGCCGAAAACGACGGCGAAATCCTGCTCGAAGTCTCCGACTCGGTTCGCGAATCACTGATCCAGACGATGGACAAGGCGGAGCTGCTCGCCGCCGCCGAATCGCTCGACACTGACGAAATCGCCGACATCGCGGCCGATCTACCGCACGATGTGATTCAGGAACTGCTGACCACACTCGACGCGCAGAAACGTGCGCGGCTGCAATCGGCGCTGTCCTACCCGGAAGATACGGTCGGCGCGCTGATGGATTACGAAATGGTGACGATCCGTGCCGACGTGACACTGGAAGTCGCGCTGCGTTACCTGCGCCGTCTGGGCGAACTACCCGACCAGCTCGACAAACTGTTCGTGGTCGGCGACGACGAATTGCTCATCGGTGTGCTGCCGCTGAAACGCCTGCTGACCACCGACCCCGAGGCCTCGGTGGCGGCGGTAATGGTCGAGGATGTCGTTAAATTTCACCCCGAAGACGAGGCGCACGAAGCGTCTCAAGCGTTCGAACGCTACGACCTGGTGATGGCACCAGTAGTGGACATCAATGGTCGGCTGATTGGCCGTCTCACGGTCGATGCGGTGGTCGACTACATTCGCGAGTCGGCCGATGCCGACATGCTGTCAATGGCGGGTCTAAAAGAAGAGGAAGACCTGTTTTCCACCGTGTGGAACGCAGCAAAAAACCGCTGGATGTGGCTGGCGATCAATCTGTGTACCGCCTTTGTCGCGTCGCGCGTAATCGGCGCATTTGAAGGCAGCATCGAGAAGCTCGCTGCGCTGGCAGCGCTGATGCCGATCATCGCGGGTATCGGCGGCAACTCGGGCAACCAGACCATCACGCTGATCATTCGCGGCCTCGCGCTCGGTCATATTACGCAGGCCAACGCGCGCAGACTGGTCGTGAAGGAAATCGGCGTTGCCCTGCTGAATGGTCTGATGTGGGGCTCGGCGGTCGGCGTGTTTGCCTGGCTGCTGTACGACAACCCGGCGCTCGGCGGCGTGATGGCGCTGGCGATGTTGCTGAATCTGCTGGTCGCCGCGCTTGCCGGGATTTTCATTCCAATGACGCTGGAACGGGTGAAGCGCGATCCTGCGATTGGTTCGTCGGTGCTACTCACTTTCATCACCGACAGCATGGGCTTCTTTATCTTCCTCGGGCTGGCGACGCTGCTGTTGTTATGAACGATCACCCTGAAGGGTACAAGAGCCGCGCGCTCTACCGCCGTCTGCTCGGCTACGTCAAACCCTACTGGCGCATGTTTGCGCTGTCGATCATTGCGCTGATTCTGACTGCCGCGACGGAACCGATGTTGCCGGCACTGTTCAAGCCCTTGCTTGATGAAGGCTTTGTCGCCAAAGACCAGAACTTCATACGCTGGGTGCCGGTACTGCTACTGGCGCTGTTTCTGGTGCGCGGCGTCACGAGCTTTGTCAGCACCTATTGCATGGCGTGGGTCGGCAGTCGCCTGGTGATGGATTTGCGCGCAGCGATGTTCGACAAGCTGCTGTCGCTGCCAACGCGCTACTTTGATCAGAATCCGAGCGGTCAGCTGATCGCGCAGTTGGCATTCAATGTCACCCAAGTCACGCAGTCCGCCACCAGTTCGCTCACCACGCTGGTGCGCGACACCGTCACCGTGCTGGGCTTGCTGGGTTACTTGCTGTGGCTGAACTGGCGACTTACTCTGATCGTGTTTGCGCTGGTGCCGCTCACGCTGTGGGTGGTGCGTATGGCCAGCGCCCGCTTGCGGGGTCTCTCCCGCAAAGCGCAGCAAAATATCGGCGACCTCACGCAAGTGGTCGATGAAGCGGTTGGCGGCCATCGCGTGGTTAAACTCTACGGCGGCGAGACCTACGAATCCGACCGCTTTAGCCGCGCCGCCAATCAGGCGCGCGTGTTCGAGATGAAACGCGTCGCCGCCAATGCCGTATACGAACCCATCATCCAGTTCATCGCCGCCATCGCATTGGCAGCGATCGTCTATATCGCCGCCGGGCAAGCGAGCGAAAACACCACCACAGTAGGCGGTTTTGTCGCGTTTTTCATGGCCATGCTGTTGCTGTTTGCGCCGCTCAAACGGCTGACGGCAGTGAACGATCAAATGCAACGCGGGCTGGCCGCCGCCGAAACCATTTTCGCCATGCTCGATACCGAGGCCGAACGCGACAACGGCACACGCACCCTGGCGCACACGCAGGGTCGCCTGAGCCTGCACGAGGTATCGCTTACCTACCCCGGTAAAACCACGCCCGCGCTCGATCGCATCACGCTCGACATCGCACCGGGCGAGACCGTTGCACTGGTCGGTGCCTCAGGCTCGGGCAAAACCACGCTGGCCAATCTGGTGCCGCGTTTTTACGACCCCGACGCGGGCGCGATCACGCTCGACGGCATCGATATTCGCGACATCCCCCTGCAAAACCTGCGCAGCCATATCGCACTGGTCTCGCAAGACGTCACACTGTTCAACGACACGCTCGCGCACAATATCGCTTACGGCAGCAAGCGCGACGCAAGCCCGGACGATATTCAAGCTGCCTGCGTCGCGGCACATGCATGGGATTTCATTCAGGCCATGCCCGACGGCCTCGACACCCTGATCGGTGAAAACGGCATGCGCCTGTCCGGTGGCCAGCGCCAGCGTATTGCCATCGCCCGCGCCATCCTGAAAAACGCGCCGCTGCTGATTCTGGACGAGGCCACTTCGGCGCTGGACAACGAATCCGAGCGCCACGTGCAGGCCGCGCTGGAAACTTTGATGGAAAACCGCACCACGCTGGTCATCGCTCACCGTCTCTCCACCATCGAGCGCGCCGACCGCATCGTCGTACTGGAAGGTGGCCGCATCGTCGAGATCGGCAGCCACGCCGAACTGATCGGCAAACAAGGCCGTTACGCCCAGCTTCACGCCCTGCAATTTTCCGTATGAGCACGCTGCACCATGAGCCACGACCGTCCCGTCGGCTGGGCTAAGCCTTCCCGTTCGCTCCTCACCGCCACCGGCCGCGCCATCGGCGACTGGCAGATGATCCGCGAAGGCGACCGCATCCTGCTCGGCCTGTCGGGCGGCAAGGATTCGCTGGCCCTGCTGCACACACTGCATCACCTGCAGCAAAAAGCACCGGTGAAATTCGAACTGCTGGCGTGTACCGTCGACCCACAAACCGACGATTACAACCCAAAATCGATGGTGCCGTATCTGGCCGCGCTGGGCGTGCCGTATTTTCTGGAATCGCAGCCGATCATGCGCGACGCGCTCCGAACGCTGACCAAGGATTCGGACTCTTTCTGTGCGTATGGTTCACGCATGCGGCGCGGCATTCTGTATCGCATTGCCCGCGAACAGCACTGCAACGTCGTCGCCCTGGCGCAGCACCTCGACGACCTCGCCGAAACGCTGATGATGTCGATGCTGTTCGGTGGCAAGCTCAGAACCATGTCGCCGCACTATCTGAACGATGCGGGCGACTTGCGGCTTATCCGCCCCTTCGTCTACGCACGTGAACGCCAGACGCGCGCATTTGCCATCGACGCCGGGCTGCCGGTCATTTCAGACAACTGCCCCTGCTGCTTCGCCAAGCCGCAACAGCGCCAAGCGATGAAGCAGATGCTGGCGGAGCAGGAAAAATCCCACCCGCGCATTTTCAACAGTTTGTTGACGGCGATGAAGCCGCTGATGGGTGTGCCGCCCGCAACCTAATCAAATTCACGACTGGGAAACAAGAGTTTTTTGTAGATCAATTCAGATGTCTGCCAAAAGCCTGGCATCTTAAAGAGCGCGCAAAGTGATGGAACAAATCCCGGTCTATGGCGATGAACGAACGTTCGCCTTTTGCACATTCTGCGGAGGCAAGACTGGAACGCGCGACCATTGCCCGTCTCGTGTATTCCTTGATGAGCCGTATCCCCAAAACCTGCCAGTTGTTTTTGCGTGTTTGAATTGCAATACAGTCTTTTCCGAAGACGAGGAATACTTTGCATGTCTAGTTTCCTGCATCATCGCAGGGACAACAGACCCCGAAGCAATGCCTCGTGAGAAGACGAGTCGAATACTAAAATCAAAACCGGCATTGCGTGCTCGAATCGAACAGTCCCGTTCAGTTACTGATGGCATCACGTTTTTTAATCCAGAGCATAAACGTGTACGCGCAGTACTTATTAAGTTAGCTCAAGGCCACGCTCTATACGAACTTCACGAGTCTTGTGCATACCCCCCTGACAGTATTGTCTACTTGCCGCTGCCACTTATGAGCGAAACACAGCGCCACGATTTTGAGAATCCTGAATCCCACGATGTTTGGCCAGAAGTTGGGAGCCGCGCAATGCAACGAGCAATCATCGGAACCGATGTCACGCTTGGCGGTTGGCTGGATGTTCAAGCCGGGCGATACCGCTACCATGCTGCACAAGGCGGCGGTATTAATGTACGTATCGTAATTCACGAGTACCTTGCATGTCATGTGCATTGGGCTCAATAAAGAGATGCCCAACTCGGCTGTCAAGCGAAACTGTGCGAAAAACCACGCAGAACCCACAACCACGCGCTCAGCAAGTAGGGCGGATGAGGCCGCAGGCCGTTATCCGCCGAATGTGATGCGCGCATACGGCGGAAGGCGCTACGCTTTTCCGCCCTACACAAACTGAGCCCTCTCAGCGCGGCGGTTTGCAGCGCTTGCCCTCGTATTCGAAACGATGCAGCGTGTACGCCTTGCCGTTCCAGCGTTCCACCGGAAAGCAGAATCCCGGCCCGCCGACCGAAATATCCGGCCAGCCGCCTTTGCCTTTGGTTTTGAGGAATTCGGGGATGCCGCTGTTGCCGGTAATGACTTTCCAACTACCGTTGGCCTGTTTGCTCAACAGCTGAAACGCCATACCGGTATGCCCGTAACAATACGTCCCGCCGTCGCTGACCACGACTTCGGGGCGACCATCGCCATTCAGATCGCGTACCGTATCCAGGCTTGCGCCCGAGGACGCGGGCGCGCCGGAATCCGCAGGCGGCTCGCAGATCACCCACATCCCTTTGCGTTGAATCGCGCCTGCCGCTTTGAACACGGCGGCCTTATCCGCCTCACTTAGCGTCATGCCGGAATGATCTGCCGCTGCGGGCGGAATCACGACCAGACCCAGCAAGCCAAGCCACATCACAACTGCTGTGCGATTTGCTGTCATCGTCCGCCTCCTTTGCTGCTTAAAACCTCACCATAGACGCTGGCGCGATGATGCGCACGCCGGGCATACCAGCAAGTCCCGGGTGCGGGATTTGGCGTAGAATCAAGCCTTTGTTTTAATTGATATTTTCCACATCGAGACCAAGGTTATGACTGCTTCCTTTATTCCTCCCAAGCGCGTGCTCATGGGCCCAGGCCCGTCCGATGTGCCACAGCGCATCCTTGACGCGATGGCGCGTCCGACTATCGGTCACCTTGATCCGGCGTTTGTCGATTTGATGGAGCAGATCAAGTCGATGCTGCGCATGGCGTTCCAGACCGAAAACGCGCTGACCTTTCCGGTCTCGGCACCCGGTTCGGCAGGGATGGAGATGTGTTTCGTCAATCTGGTGGAGCCGGGTGACAAAGTCATCGTTTGCAAAAATGGCGTGTTCGGTGGGCGGATGCTGGAAAACGTGAAGCGTACCGGCGGCGTGCCGGTGGTGGTGGACGACGCTTGGGGTGCACCGGTCGATCCGCAGAAGGTACGCGATGCCTTCAAGGCCAATCCCGATGCCAAAATCCTGGCCTTCGTCCACGCTGAAACCTCGACCGGCGCGCAGTCGGATGCGGAAATGCTCGGCAAGATCGCGCAGGAGTTCGGCGCGCTCACTATCATGGACTGCGTCACCAGCCTTGGCGGCACGCCGATCTACATGGACAAGTGGGGCATCGACGCAGTGTATTCCGGCAGCCAGAAATGCCTGTCGTGTACGCCGGGACTGTCGCCGGTGTCGTTCTCGGACAAAGCCATCGCCCGCATCAAGGCGCGTACGACTGCCGTACAGAGCTGGTTTCTCGATCTCAACCTGGTGCTCGGATACTGGCAGAGCGCCGGCAAGCGCACCTACCATCACACCGCGCCGATCAATCCCATGTATGGCCTGCACGAAGCCTTGGTGATTCTGGAAGAAGAAGGACTGGAAAACGCCTGGGCGCGCCACCGCGCAATGCACGAAAAGCTCAAGGCCGGGCTGGAAGCGATGGGGCTGCGCTACGTGGTCGAAGCCTCCGCCCGCCTGCCGCAACTCAATTCGATTTACGTGCCGGAAAGTGTCGACGAAGCCGCCGTACGCGCCAAACTGCTGGCCGATTTCAACCTCGAAATCGGCGCCGGCCTCGGCGACATGGCGGGCAAGATCTGGCGCATCGGCCTGATGGGCTATTCGGCCAAGCAGGAAAACGTCGACTACTGCCTGAAGGCGCTGAAGGCCAGCCTGTAAGCGGGTTAACTCACGCCGCGTTACTCGCGGCGGCGTGTCGGCAATTTGGGGTCGTCGTCGTCCATCAAAATCCGTTCGGCGGGGCCCTCAAGATCATCGAACTGGCCGCTTTTAATCGACCAGAAAATCCCCGCGATGATGAGCACGACAAACACGCCCGACAACACGAAGAGAAACCCCATGATGCCATTCATGGCTGCGTGTGTTCCCAGGTGTCGCGGAAACGCAGCTCGCCGCCACGCGACAGCCGCAGTTCTATCAGCCAGCGTCCCGCCGCCAATGACGGCAACGCGCCCTGATATTCACCCGGCGCCGTACCCATTAGCGTGAGTTGCGTAGCCGGAGTGCTGGCACCGGGACGCTGCACGCTCACCACGGCATCCAGCCCGGTGAGCGGCAGGCCGCTGCGATCGGTGGCGCGCACCTGCAAGGGCTCACCCGTGTCCAGCCCGCTGAGTTTTACGCGCCAGCCCTGCGCCTGCTGGGCGTAGCGCTGATTGAGTTGCGACGATACGGCCTTGGCGGCATCCGGGCTATGCGGCACCGCGCCCGAAAAGCCGCTGTAAACCGCGCCACCGTCACTACCAAGCCACCAGCGCGCCATCGGCTCAGGCAGCCCTTTGGTTGCGATGTAGAGCAGGCTCGCGTTGAGCACGACCAGCCCCAAAAAAAATCCGATCAGCAATCGCGGTGCCCAGTGCAGCCTGCCCTGACTGCGCCGCCGAAACTGGCTCTGCATATACAGTACGAAGCCCGCCGCCAAAAATACGGAAATGTGCATCGCTGCGACATCCAGTCCCGGCCAGCGATTCGCCACGCTGCCAAAATACACCAGCAGCGGAATCACACTTGCCAGCACGGCGCGTAATACAAGCGGTAGGCCACGGATCAGGCCGCCCACGGCGTATAGCACGCCCACCGCCAACAGGCCGCCAAACAAAGTCACGAAGGTGCTCACGCGGGATGTCCCGGTGCGTCAAACCGCACGCGTTCGACGCGCTTCTGGGCGGGCTGGCTGAGCGGCGTAATCACCAGCTCGAAGCTTTTTTGGGTCTGCGCGCGCGCGGGGGCGAGCCGCACGCTGGCCTGTATCAACGCGCTGTGACCGGGTTTCACCCGGACTTCGTCGAAATGCCCGAGATCGAGCGCGCCCGGCGGCACGCCTCGAGTCTGAATACGATAGGTTTCCATGATGGCGGCCTTGTTGGTGATGCGAATCTGGTAGCGGTTGCGGATATCGCCATTCGACAACACCACATACAAGGGTTGCCGAACCTGGTTCACCGCGCCGTCAAAACTCGATTTCGTCGCAATGCTGGCGGCGAGATACGCGCTCATCGCGATCAGCGCAATGCCATAGCCGATAATTTTGAGCCGCTTCCAGTGCACGCGCGGCGCAGTAGGTTGCGCCTGCTTCAGGTTCAACTCGGAATCGTAGCGAATCAGGCCGCGCGGAAAATCGAACGAGTCCATGATGGTGTTGCACGCATCGATACACAGGCCACAGGAAATACATTTGTATTGCAGGCCGTCGCGTATATCGATCCCCGCCGGGCACACCTGCACACACAGGCCGCAATCGACACAGTCGCCTAAGCCCTTAGCCTGCCGCTCCGCCAGCGTACGTTTCCCCACGCGGGCGGTGGCTCGGCCATGCGCGGCTTCGCCCCGTCGTGCGTCGTAATGCACCGCGAGCGTTTCCGGTTCATACATCACACTCTGGAAGCGGCCATAGGGACAAACGTAAGTGCAAATCTGCTCCCGCATCAGCCCGGCGGCCACATAGGTAGACAGGGTCAGCACGCTAACCGTGATGTACGCTGCGGCGGCGGCATGGCCGGTAAAAAAATCAATCACCAGCTGCGGCGCGTACGCGAAATACAGAACAAACGTGAGCGCCGTCCAGAATGCGAGCGCAAACCAGGCGAGGTGCGTGCCACCCACCTTGAGCCATTTTTCGGCTTGCCACGGCTGGCGATAGAGGCGAACCCGCGCGGGTCGTTCGCCCTGTATGCGGTGCTCGATCCAGATGAACGCATCCGTCCACAGCGTCTGAAAACAGAAATAGCCGCAAAATGCGCGCCCTACCAGCCCGGTCACAAAGAACAGCAGAATGGCGGCAATAAACAGCAGCAAGGCCAGCCAGATCACATCCTGCGGATAGACGGTGAGGCCGAAAATCAGAAACTGTCGCGCGGGCAGATCAAACAACAGCGCCTGAGAAGGCGCATCCGTGCGCGCCCACGGCAGCCAAGGCAGGCCAAAATACACCGCGTAGGCGAGCACCAGCACCACCGTTTTAAAACGCCGAAAGCGCCCTGTGACGGAACGCGTAAAAATCGGGATGCGTTTTTGATACGGGCCGAGCTGGTCTTCTAATCCGGTTTGCATCGCCGCAGAGCCTTACCTAAAGTTTGCGAGAAAAAAAGCCCCCGGTAACGGGGGCCTGGCTGCACAGCGCGAAGTGCTACTGTCCGCCGCCCAGCTCATGCACGTAGACGGTCAACACCTTGATTTCCTCCGGGCTGAGACGCCCCGCCCAGGCCGGCATCACGCCTTTGTTCAAGCCATTAGCGACCACCTTGCGAATCGCAGCCACTTTGCCTTCGCCTGCGGTCGCAACCGGCACATCGGCCCACAGCCAGATGCCATCCGTCAGGTTTGGGGCACCCATATCCTTGCGCCCCTTGGCATCCACGCCATGGCAGAAATAGCAGGCCGCCGTCTCGCTGTGGAACAGCACGTCGCCCGCTTTGGCTTTATCCGCATCCACTGGATGACCCGAGAGGCTGGCAACATAGTTGGCTAGCTGGTCAATTTGAGCGGCGGTCAGCACTTCGCTGAACGTCGGCATATACCCGCGACGCCCGCCCACCAGCGTCTCGTGAATCTTGTCGAAAGAACCGCCATACAGCCAGTCGTCATCGGTCAAGTTAGGGAAAAATCCCAGCTTGCCCTGGCCGCCTTGCTGGTGACACGCCGCGCAGTTTTCGGCGAACAGTGCCTTACCAGAAGACAGGATGAAACCGTTCATTTCGGGGTCGCGAGCGATCACGTCGTACGACATGCTTGCCACCTTGTCGAAATACGGCTTTTGCTCGGCAGCGGCGGCGTTCATGTTCTCAAGATACAGCGCGCGGGTATTCCAGCTATGGGTCTTGGTTTCGCCTTCGCTGTTGACGTAACTCACGCTCGACAAACCAGCGATCCAACCCTTGCCCATCGGCCACGAGGGATAAATCACCCAGTACGCAATCGCAAACACGAAGGTGGCGTAAAAGGTGTACACCCACCAGGTCGGCAGCGGGTTGTTGTACTCCTGCAGGTCACCGTCCCAGGCATGACCGGTGGTCTGAACGGTTTGCGACTGTAATTTTTGCTCACTCATTGCGTGTCCTTCGTACTGCGCTCGCGGTCTGCTTCAGCGGCGTCATCGATGAATGGCAGGTTGCGATACGACTCCAGTCGCTCGCTACGTTTCTTGCTGCCGTACACGTACAACACGATACCGATGAAGGTCATGAAAAAAATAATCAGCGCCAGCGGCTTGGTGTTCTCAAATTTTGAAAACCACATCAACCATTCCATGGTTCAGCCTCTGGCGCGGGGAAGTTAGCGGTTATCGACGAATGCGTCGTCGGGGTATTTGCTGAAATCGACGAGGGTGCCGAGCATCTGCAAATAAGCAATCAATGCATCCATTTCGGAAATACCGGAACGGTCGCCGTCGTAGTTGCCGAAGTTGGCCTGCTCAACCAGATTTTTCTGTGCGTCCAGAATGTGCAGCTGCTTCGCGACGGTTTCACCGAACTTGACCACGTTGGCGTCGTATTCGGCTTGCGTAGTCGAGTACGGCACGCCCACTTTGCGCAGCGCCTGCATCCGGTTGGTGATGTCAGAAACGTCCAGCGGCGTGGACAACAACCAGGGGTAATTCGGCATCACAGACACCGGCACCATCGAACGCGGCGCGACCAGATGCTGGACATGCCACTCGTTGGAATATTTACCGCCCACGCGCGCCAGATCCGGCCCGGTACGCTTCGAGCCCCACTGGAAGGGATGGTCGTACTGCGATTCCGCTGCCAGCGAGTAATGGCCGTAGCGCAGCTTTTCGTCGCGGAACGGACGGATCATCTGCGAGTGGCAGGTGTAGCAGCCTTCACGCTGATAGATGTCACGACCGCGTTGCTCAAGCGGTGTGTAAGGCCGTACGCCTTCGACTTTTTCGATGGTCTTGTCGATGAAAAACAGCGGCGCGATTTCCACCAGCCCGCCGATGCTGATCGCCAGCATGGTCAACACGGCCATCAGGCCGATGTTGGTTTCGATCCATTCGTGTTTGAAATTAAAATTCATCTTGCTTTGTCCTTACGCGCCCACACGCGCCAGTTTTGCGGCCAGCTTGGCTTCGAGTGCGGCGGTTTCCTGTTTGGCCTGACGGATGGTCATCAGAACGTTATACGTCATCAGCACTGTGCCGCTGAGGAAGAACATACCGCCGATGGCACGCATGGCGTAGAAGTCCATCATCGCGGCGACCGACTCGGCGAACGAATATTGCAGGTTGCCGAATTCATCGAACGAACGCCACATCAAGCCCTGGGTGATGCCCGAAATCCACATCGCCACGATATACAACACGATGCCGATAGTGGCGAACCAGAAATGCCATTCGACCAGCTTCTGGCTGTACATCTTGGTGTCCCAGAGTTTGGGGATCATGTGATACAGCGAGCCGAACGAGATCATTGCCACCCAGCCCAGCGCGCCGGAGTGCACGTGGCCGATCGTCCAGTCGGTGTAATGCGACAAGGCATTCACTTCTTTCAACGACATCATCGGGCCTTCGAAGGTGCTCATGCCGTAGAACGACAGCGCGACGATCATGAAACGCATCACCGGGTCGGTGCGCAGCTTGTCCCACGCGCCGGAGAGGGTCATGATGCCGTTGATCATGCCGCCCCACGAGGGCATCAGGAGCAGGATCGAGAACGCGGCGGCGAGCGACGAAGTCCAGTCCGGCAGCGCGGTCCAGTGCAGGTGGTGCGCACCGACCCACATGTACATGAAGCCCAGCGCCCAGAAGTGGACGATGGAGAGGCGATACGAGTAGATCGGACGGCCAGCCTGCTTGGGCACGAAGTAATACATCATGCCGAGGAAGGCGGCGGTGAGGAAGAATCCGACCGCGTTGTGGCCGTACCACCACTGGGTCATCGCGTCCTGCGTGCCTGCAAACAGGCTATAGGACTTCATCGAGAACAGGTCGATGGGCATCGCCAGATTGTTGAAGGTGTGCAGCAGGGCGGTGGCGAGAATGAAGGCGAGGTAGAACCAGTTCGCGACATAAATGTGCGGCTGTTTGCGACGCATCACGGTGCCGATGAACAGGATCATATAGGTGACCCACACCACCTCAATCAGCAGATCAATCGGCCATTCCATTTCGGCGTATTCGCGCGACTGGGTGTGGCCCAGTACGTAGCTGATATCCGCCAGAATGATGACCGCCATCCAGCCCCAGAAGGTAAAGCTCGCCATGCCATCTGAAATGAGGCGGGTCTGACAGGTACGCTGAACGACATAATATGACGTGGCGAACAGCGCCGAGCCGCCAAAGCCGAAGATCACCGAGGTGGTATGCACTGGGCGGAAACGGCCAAACGAGAAATACGGGCTATCAAAATTCAGAAACGGCCAGGCCAGCTCAGAGGCAATATATACGCCAACAAACATGCCAACCACCGCCCAAACCAGCGACATGACGGCAAATTTCTTAACGATATCAAAGTTGTACTGCTCTACGCCCGAATAGGAAGTGACCGCCATCGACTGCTCCTGAGGTTCTGAATGGATGCGCGTCCGCGCACCTTAAACAGCATATGCTTATATTAAAAAACAGCGGGATTATAAGCTTGCTAGATGCCTCCCAGCAAGCCGCTAACCTGGTTGATTCCGCTCAGGGCGCTGCTGCCAGCAGCGATTTCAAGTCCTGTGCAATCACATCCGGGCTGCTGCCGTACGCCATCAGCAAGCGCAAACGCCCTTGTGGATCGTAAACATAAGTGCCTGCGCTGTGATCGATCAGATAATCGTCCGCCGCCTTGGCCGACGCTTTTTCATAGACCACTTTATATTCCTTTGCCAGCGCCTTCAGCGAAATCGGGTCGGTGTACATCCCCAAAAAACCGGGGTCAAAAGCCGGCACGAACTGCTTGAGAATGGCCGGCGTATCACGCTCGGGATCAACCGTCACAAAAATCACCTGCACCCGTGCCGCGTCTGTCCCCAGTTGTTTCAGCGACGCCGCAAAATCCGCCAGCGTCGTAGGGCACACGTCCGGGCAATGGGTATAGCCAAAAAACACCGCCACCGCCTTACCCCTGAAATCCGCCAGTGTCCGCGCCTGCCCATTGTGATCGGTGAGCTTGAAATCACGCGCGAACGCCGCGCCCGTGATATCAGTTGACTGAAACACGGGCGGCGCAGGCGCGCGGTCGCACGCCGTCAGGCTCGCCAAAGCAAACAACACTGCCAGCAAACGGCAGCGGATCATGGCACCAGGCTTTCAAACAAACGCCCAGGAATATCCGTCAGGCGGTATTTACCGGTTTCAACCGCTTTGGCGAGCTTGTCCAGGGTAGTGTCCTGCAACAGATCCATGATTTTTTTCTTCACCGGAATCCAGCGGACATGCAGTGGACACGCCGTCTCATCACTACATTTTTTGAGGCCCAACAAACAGCTTTCAGTAAACGCCGCGCCTTCGGTCAGCAGCAAAATCTGCATCAGCGTCGTTTTTCCCCCGCCCTCGCGCAGACAAAACCCGCCCAGCCGCCCCCGGAACGAAAACAGCAGATTGCCCTTGGCCATGCCTTGCAGAATTTTGGCCAGATACGGCGCAGGCACGCCGAGATGCGCGGCAATATCTTTGTTGAGCACCGGTGCCGCCGTCGGCTGTGTCGCCATGTAAATCATGGCCTGCACGGCATATTGGCTGGTTCGGGAAAGGATCATGACAACGGCTCGGGACTATTCAGCCGCCCAATATAAAACAAACTTGTCTGAATATCTAGAGACTGAGGCCGCCGCTTCAGCACAAGTGATACAACACTGACAGCTACACCCTCAAACCGGAAACTTGAAGTAGTGGTCAATCAGCATGACGCCAAACAGCAGGCTCAGATACCAGATTGAATAGCGAAATGTCTCTTTCGCCAGGGCGTCGCTGTACTCGCGGTATAGACGCCAACCATAAACGATGAAACCGCCGCCGAGGATCACGGCTCCGGCGAGGTAAATCCAGCCGCCCATGCCGGTGCCGACGGGCAGCATGGTGACGGCGAACAGCAGCAGGGTATAGAGCAGCACATGCAAACGGGTATACGCCTCGCCATGGGTGACGGGCAGCATGGGCAGCCCGGCCTTGGCGTATTCGTCTCTGCGATACAGCGCGAGCGCCCAGAAATGCGGCGGCGTCCAGGCAAAGATAATCAGGAACAACAGCAGCGCGTCGTGATGGACTTCGCCGGTGGCCGCCGCCCAGCCGAGCACGGGCGGCATGGCACCCGACGCGCCACCGATAACGATGTTTTGCGGGGTGGCGGGTTTGAGGATGGCGGTATAAATGATGGCGTAGCCGACGAAGGTGGCGAGGGTGAGCCACATGGTGAGCGGGTTCACAAACACATTCAGCAGGGTGAGGCCGATGCCGCCGACGACGCCGGAGAAGACGAGTGTTTGGGTGTTGGTGAGTTCGCCGCGCGGCAGCGGGCGCGCACGCGTGCGGGCCATGAGGGCGTCGATTTTCTGTTCGATGAGGCAGTTGAACGCAGCCGCCGCCCCCGCGACCATTGCAATGCCGAGCGTGCCTGCCCACAAGACGTTCCAGCTCGGCCAGCCGGGCACGGCGAGAAACATGCCGATGACGGCGGTAAATACGATCAAGCTGACGACGCGCAATTTGCACAAAGCCAGAAACTGCTGGCAACGGCACGCCGCACCCTGCATGATCATTGTGTCCATGTTCATCTCCTGCGCACCCGGTAATTCAACACCACCAAACTCGCCAGCAATAAGGCCGCGCCGGTGTTATGCGCGACGGCTAGCGCCAGGGGCAAGCTGGCCAGCACATTGCCGATGCCCAGCCCCACTTGCAATACCAGTAAGGACACAATCGCGACGCCAATACTGCGATAACCCGGCGTGCGAAACAGCTGTGTCGCCAGCCAGATCAAGTACCCGGCGACAATCAACGCACCCAGCCGGTGTGTCCAGTGAATCGCGGTCAGCGCATTCATTGGCAGCAATGCGCCGGTGGCGGTTTCGCCCAACTCACGATACACACTAAAGCCATGCTCAAAATCCATGGGTGGCAGCCATTGCCCCTGGCACTGCGGGAAATCACTGCACGCAAGCGCGGCGTAGTTAGTGCTCACCCAACCGCCCAGCGCAATCTGCGTGATCACGAGTACCAGCCCCAGCGCAGCGACGCGAATCAGATGATCCGCACGGGCATAATAGGCATTGCCGAAACGCGCGCGCTCGCGCAGCCAGAGCCATAGCAGCAGGGCAAATGTCGCCATACCCCCAAGCAAATGCCCGGACACGACCAGGGGTTTCAATAACAGCGTCACGGTCCACATGCCGAGCAATGCCTGAAATACGATCAAGCCAAGCAATAAGGTGGGCAACACGGGCGAGCCCCCGCTGACTTCGCGCTGCCGCCAGCTAGTGACGGCAATCGCCACCACCAGCAAGCCCAGCAAGCCGGCCAGATAGCGGTGCGCCATTTCTTTCCATGCCTTGGCATGTGAAACAGGACCTTGAGGGCGATTAGCAAGTTCGGCATTGATCTCATCAGCGGCGTGATGCGGCGTCAGCTGTCCATAGCATCCCGGCCAGTCGGGGCAGCCCAACCCGGCATCGGACAAACGCACGTACGCCCCCAGGCTGATCACGGCGAGCGCGAGGATGAGGGCAATCACAATCAATCTGCGATACACAATCATGGTCAACCGATCTGGGAAGCTTTGAGCAACAGTTTGAGGTCTTTCATCATGCGCTTGGGTTCGAGCGCAGCCGGAAAACGCAGCATCTGATTACCCAGCGGATCGACTAGATAAATATGCGCGGACGGACGCTCGACCGCAGGCCATTGCGCCAGAAAACCAGCGTGATCCGGACGCCACACAACCAGGCCAGGATGCGCGTTCAATAGCGCTACGCTGGGCGTGCCTGCGTCGGCCAACACCCATAAGCGGGCGATACGTGACTGATTTTTGCCTTGCGTAAGGCGTACCTGTCGCATGTGATAAAGCTGCTGGGTACAGGCGTCATCACACGCTGCGGGTCCCACATGCACCATCACCCATTTGCCCCGTAATTGTTGCAGATCAAACTGCGTCCCGTCGCTGAGCACACCCGCCGTATGCTGCAAAGGCCGCGTTTCAATCAGCTCACCATAATTACCGTGACCTGCAGGACGCCAGCCGTAATACGCGACATAGGCCACGATCACCGGCAATGCAAACAAACCAATCAAGAGCAGGAATTTGACGCGGGGTGACAATTTCATATCAGGAAAGCGGGTCATCAGAAATAGGTAATCCATCAGGCTGCAAAGGTGATCGGCTCAGATTCAGCCCCAACCACAACACAAGCAGCGTGAGAGCCAGACTGTACCACTGCCAGGCATAAGACACGTGGGTGGAGACTCCGGCGTCGGGGCGAGGCCAGCTGCGCACCAAGCCGTCATGGGTGTGCGACGTCTGTAGCAGCAAGAGGGTCTGAAGTTTCAAACCCGTCTGGCGCGTGTAGGCCGCAAAGTCGAGGTTCTGCCAGACGCGCCCCTGCGTGACCACTTTGCCCAATTCAAAATAACGGCTTTGCGGCGGGGTCGCCAAGCCTTCCAACTGAACCACACCCGTGGGCGTAGGCCAGGTTGGCAAGTGCTCACGTGTTGCGCCCGCCGCCAGCCAGCCCCGATTCACTAACACGACCCATGAGCTGTGTTCGATTTGCAGGGGCGTCAACACGTGATAGCCCACCACACCCGCGTGTACCCGGTTATCCAGCACGATCTGGTGCGCAGGCAAAAATCTGCCGCGCATTTCAAGTTTGCGATACATCGCCGATTCGACATCCAGTCCATTCTCGCCCATGTGAATGGCGGGGGTGTTTTGTGCGGCATCGTAGCGTGTCTGCAGGACACGTTTGGTCGTTGCACGTTCGATTTGCCAGTTGCCCAGCGACAAGGTCAGCGCGAAAAAAAACAGCGCTGCCAGACTCGGCCACACACCCGGCGCAAACTGCCAGCGCCCCACACGCACAGAGAAGCCGCGCATCACACCCGCAATCCAGTTAGACTGCGGTTTTGAACTGCGGTCGGGTTGTCCCGAATCACCATGCGTCTGTTTGCCCTGTTGTTTATCGTCTTCATTCTGGCCAGCCTCGCCAGCGCGCTCTATTATCTGGTCAAAGACAAAGGCCAGTCGGATCGCGTCGTCAAAATGCTGACGGTGCGCGTAGGCTTATCGTTAACGCTGTTCATTCTCCTGATGGCGGGATACTACTTTGGTTTCATTCCGGAAACGGGTTTGCGCTGAACCTGGACCAAACAAGTCATGCAACAAGTACAATAAAAAAAGCCGCGCATTGCACGGCTTTTTTCGCATGCCGCTCTTCGTCAGATCAGCCAGTACACCACAATAAACAGCAGCACCCACACCACATCAACAAAGTGCCAGTACCACGACACCGCTTCAAAGGCGAAATGATGTTCCGCTGTGAAGTGTCCTGCAATCGAACGGAACAGCATCACGATCAGCATCGTCGTACCTACCAGAACGTGGAAGCCATGGAAGCCTGTCAACATGAAGAAGGTTGCACCATACACGCCAGCACCCAGCGTCAATCCCATTTCCTTGTACGCGTGGTGATATTCGTACGCTTGCAGGCCGAGGAACACCACACCCAATGCTACGGTCATGGCTAGGCCCAGAATCAACTGGCTGCGTTTGTTTTTCTTCAAACCCCAGTGCGCCCAAGTCACCGTCACACCCGAAGTCAGCAGCAGCAGCGTATTGATCGCCGGGATACCCCACGCGCCCATCGGTGTGAATTTGAAACCATCTGCCGTCAATCCGGGGCCAGCAGTCGGCCACGTGGCTTTGAATGCAGGCCACAGTTGTTCCATCGTGTCGCTGGAGCCCAGCCAGTTGACCGACAGCACCCGTGTGTAGAACAGCGCGCCGAAGAACGCGGCAAAAAACATGACTTCAGAGAAAATGAACCAGCTCATCGACCAGCGATACGAGGAATCAACCTGCTTGTTGAAACGCCCTGCCTCGCTGTCGCGAATGACTTCGCCAAACCAGCCGAACATCATGTAAAACATCACGGCTAATCCGGCCAGCAAAATCCAACCGCCAGGATTGACTTCGCGCATGAACATCGCGCCGCCAACCGCCATCAGCAACAGCGCAACCGAGCCCACAAACGGCCAGAGCGAGGGTTGGGGCAGATAGTATTTTTCGGTTTGTGCCAGGCTCATTGTTGTTCCTCCATCCTTTTCATGATTGCATAATCCCCTGTATTGCCTTGCGCCACGCTTACAGCCATCGCAGCGCCAGATACACCACCAGCATCATCGTTGCCACAAACACCGCCGCGCCGATGACACCCGCGATGATGACTTGCGCCGGGGTCAGCTGTTGCGCATCAGCGTCGTAATCGCGCCGCTTGCGTATCCCCAAAAAACTCCAGAACACCGCCAGCGCAGGTTTCAGATTATTCGCCATCAACCCGGCTTCGCAGACGGATACGCTGCCGAACGTGTGGGCGCATTCGTGTCAAAAAACGTGTACGACAAAGTCACCGTATTCAGCCCTGCTTCCATCGCAGGATCCAGCACAAACAACACCGGCATTTTTCGCGTTTCACCTGCTGCGAGCTTTTGCGGCGTAAAGCAAAAGCACTCGATCTTCTTGAAAAACGCCGACGCACGCGCCGGGCCATAACTCGGTACCGCGCGCCCCACGATCTCCCGGTCACCGGTGTTGGTCACCTCATATTCCACCTGTACCAGCTGGCCTGGATGCACTTTCATGCTGCGCACCTTGGGCTTGAACCGCCACGGCATGGCCGCATTGGTATTCGCATCAAACTCCAGCGTGACCCAGCGTGTTGCATCCACCTGGGTGTTATTCGCCAGCACCTGCTCGGCTCCCGAGTTAACCCCGGTCACTTCACAAATCTTGTAATAAAACGGCACCAGGGCAAACCCGAACCCGAACATACCCAGTGTGACAACCACCAGCTTACCCAAGGTTTTGGCGTTACCCAGTGCCATCGATTTACTTCAGCCCTGCGTACAAGGTAAACAGAAACAAACCCAACGCAAACACAGCAAGCGAAACCGCCGTTACTACCTTGCCGCGCTTACCTTGTGCATGAGCAGTGTTGCTCATTTGACCACCGGCGCGGTTTCAAACGTGTGATAGGGCGCGGGCGACGGCACTGTCCACTCCAGACCTTCCGCACCTTCCCATACTCGGGTCGTTGCTTTTTCGCCGCCCTTGATTGCTTTCAGCACCACGATCAGGAAGATAAGCTGCGAGAAGCCAAAGATAAACGCACCGACGGTCGCAATCTGGTTGAATTCGGTGAATTGCAGCGCGTAGTCCGGAATCCGGCGCGGCATCCCGGCCAGGCCGAGGAAGTGCATCGGGAAGAACACGATGTTCATGCCGATTACCGACAGCCAGAAATGCCACTTGCCCAGCGTTTCGTTGTACATGTGGCCCGTCCATTTCGGCAGCCAGTAATAGATGCCCGCAAAGATGGAGAACAGCGCGCCCGACACCAGAACGTAGTGGAAGTGCGCCACCACGTAATAGGTGTCGTGCAACTGGATATCCACCGGTGCGATCGCCAGCACGAGGCCGGAGAAGCCGCCGATCGTGAACAGACAAACGAAGGCGATGGCGAACAGCATCGGCGTCTCGAAGGTCATCGAGCCTTTCCACATGGTGGCGACCCAGTTGAACACTTTCACCCCGGTGGGCACCGCGATCAGCATGGTCGAGAACATGAAGAACAGTTGGGCTGCTGCCGGCATCCCCACGGTGAACATGTGGTGCGCCCAGACGATGAACGACAGGATTGCGATGGAGGCCGTGGCGTACACCATCGAGGCATAGCCAAACAACGGCTTGCGGGCGAAGGTCGGGATTACCTGCGAGACGATACCGAATGCCGGCAAAATCAGGATGTACACCTCGGGGTGCGCGAAGAACCAGAAAATATGCTGGAACATCACGGGGTCACCGCCACCTGCGGCGTTGAAAAAGTGCGTACCGAAGTTGCGGTCGGTCAGCAGCATCGTGACGGCACCGGCGAGCACCGGCATGGTGGCGATCAGCAGATAGGCGGTAATCAGCCAGGTCCACACGAACAGCGGCATCTTCATCAGCGTGAGGCCGGGGGCGCGCATGTTGAGAATAGTGGTGATGATGTTGATCGAACCCATGATCGACGACAGACCCATGATGTGCACGGCCAGAATCGTCAAGTCATAGGAGATACCGCCCTGAATGAACAGCGGCGGATACATCGTCCAGCCACCTGCCACCGCACCACCCGGCAGGAAGAATGACGACATCAGCAGGATCGCGGCGACGGGCAATATCCAGAACGCCCAGTTATTCATGCGCGGGAAAGCCATGTCGGGCGCACCCAGCATCAGCGGCACTTGCCAGTTCGCAAAGCCCGAGAACGCCGGCATGATCACGCCGAAAATCATGATCAGGCCATGCATCGTGGTGAGCTGGTTGAAGAAATCCGGGTTGGTGAGCTGTAAACCCGGCTGGAACAATTCAGCGCGAATCAGCAGCGCCATCGTGCCAGCCGCGAACAGCATGATGAGGGCGAACCACAGATAAAGCGAACCGATATCCTTGTGGTTGGTGGTGGACAGCCAACGCACGATCCCGGTCGGGGGTGCGTGATGTCCGTGATCGTCGTGGCCGTGAGCTGTGTCGTGCGCCATTTTCAGTCTCCTCTTGATTCTCGGGATTAGTTCGCCAGCCGGACTTCAACGCGACGAGCGTCGAAGTTTTCAGCACTGCCAGTAATATTTTCAGGCTTTTTCAGATTGACGCGATCTTCCGTCACGCCGGCAGCCAGCAACGCATCGCGCACCGCAAAGGCGCGCAGCTTGGCCAGCTCGGCGTTCTTCACCGGATCACCCGTTTTGTCGGTAAAGCCGCTGATATCCACACGAGCCGAAGCATTGTCCTTGAGATAAGCGGCTGTGGCATTCAAGGCATCCTGCGCGGCCTGATCGAGCGTTTTGGCACCGACAGCAAAATTCACGGCCACCGGCAAGGGTGACGCAGGGGCGGCCGCATCGACCGGCGTTGCTGCCGCACCGCCACGCAACGCTGCCACGTCTGCGGGTTGCGCTGCGTCACCCAGCTTATTGGCCCACGCATTACGCTGATAGCTGACCACGGCGGCAATATCAGCATCTGACAACTGCACGCCGAAAGCGGACATCGCCGTACCCGGGCGGCCATTCAGCACGATGCCAATATGGTCGGCAATCGGGCCAGTAGCCACCTTGGAACCGCTGATCGCCGGGAAGGCACCGGGTACGCCCATGCCGTTAGCCTGATGGCAGGCGGCACAGTTGGCGGCATACACGCTCTCGCCACGTGAAATCAATTCAGCCTGATCAAAGGTCTTGCCGTTGTCCGCCGCAGCGGTGGTTGCAGCGCCTTTCTTTTTGGCGACCCAGGCGGCGAAATCAGCCTCCGACACCACTTCCACCACGATGGGCATGAAGCCGTGATCTTTGCCGCATAGCTCGACACACTGGCCGCGATAGGTGCCGATTTTGTCAGCCTTGAACCAGCTGTCGCGAATAAAGCCGGGAATCGCGTCCTGCTTGGCGCCCAGAGCAGGCACCCACCAGGCATGCAACACATCGTTAGCAGTAATAAGCAAACGTACGCGTTTACCAACCGGCACCACCACCGGCTCGTCGACTTCCAACAGGTAGTGCTCGCCCTTGGCAGCCTTGCCTTCAATCTGGTCGCGCGGGGTAGAAAGGTTGCTGTAGATACTGACGCCTTCGTTGAGGTAGTCGTAGCCCCATTTCCACTGATAGCCCGTGACCTTGATTGTCAAATCCGGGTTCGAGGTATCTTTCATGTCGATCACCACCTTGGCGGCGGGATACGCCATGCCCATCAGGATCACGAACGGAATCACTGTCCAGATGATTTCAACAGTGGTGTTTTCATGGAAGTGTGCGGCCTGATGCCCTACGGATTTGCGGTGCTTGATGAGCGAATAAAACATCGCGCCAAACACCACCACAAAGATGCCCAGACACACCAGCATGATGAGGTTATGCAACTGAAAAACATCCTCGGCCACTTTGCTGGCCGGTGTTTGTAGGTTGTAGGCGTACTCGGCCCACGCACCCTGACTCACCACCATCGCCAGACCGGCTGTTTGCCACACGCTTCTTTTCATAGTTCCCCCGTCCTCTTCAATCTATCTTGTGTTCTTCAGCAGTTGCGGCCATCAGTTCTGCCCCAACCGACCCCGTAGACCCTGCGCAAGCTCCATTCGCGCAGCGTCGTCCAGAAACCGTCCCAACTCCGTATCGCTCCCCTGCGAACGGACATACACATGGCAATCTCGCCCCGGCGCACGGCACACACATTCGAGTTGTGCCCACAAGCGGTTGAACTCACGCCGCCCCTGTTGCTCGCCCTGCCGCCAAGCCACCACCACCCTGTCCTGATCGATGGTAAGGCTTTCAAAATCATGCCTACGTTGCTGCAAAGCTTCGAATGCCCAGGCCAGAACACCCATTTCCAATCCGGCAAAGGGTAGTACCAGCCAATATCCCTGTGCCGCGAACACCAGTGCTGCCCCGAAACTCAACCCCACCAGGCTCCAAAAAACCATTCGCCCCTGAATGCGGGTTAACGAATTGTTTGGGCGGGACATGAACACATACGCCGCCGACTGCGGTGAAAAAACAGGTTTCGTGCTGCAATTCGGCTGGTTCATGCCTACACCTAGTGTGGCAAATTGGCGCAGACAGTACCACGACGAAGGATGCCGCTACAAGCACTCGATACGCATTAACTATTTGATTTGATTATTAAATATCGTTATTAAAGCGTATTCGAATTAACTAATAATTATGAATGGCGCGCAAGGCTGCGAGATCAAGCCAAGGCGCATCGGATATCGACGTGTTTTTTTGATATGGACACACTCCGAGGCAAGGTGCACCCAGCAGCCGACGCAGGCTTTCCAGGTTGCCCGCCATCGCGGTTTGCGCCGGTTCGAGCGTGTTGGCCACCCATCCCCAGTGCCGCGTGCATTCTTCGATAGACGCTGCGGTGAGCCGGGCATGATTCAGGCAGCCGAGGCGCAGCCCCACCACCATCATCACCGGCAAGCCCAGCATGTGGGCGAGATCGGCCATATCTTCGCGATCATTCAAGGGCACGCGCCAGCCCCCCGCGCCTTCAACGACAACGACATCAGCCACCGCCGCCAGTCGTTCGAACGCACGCGCGATCACCGGTAACTCAATTGACACCCCTGCCTGCTCAGCGGCCAGATGGGGTGCAATCGCAGGCTCAAAGGTGTACGGATTGATGTCATGCAGTTCGGCCTGCACGTTGGACACTGCACGCAATGCCACCACGTCGTCATTCAGCGCTCCCGGTGCAGCGCCCGCCGCAACCGGCTTCATCACCGCCACCCGCAGACCCTGTGCACGTAAGCTGAGGGTCAACGCCACCGCCACCCGCGTTTTGCCAACACCGGTATCGGTACCGGTCACGAAATAGCCTTTCATGCCAAGCCCATCTTGCGGCGACGCGTGTCAATATTGAACTGGATAATGTCGCGACCATCTTCGCGCCGGGTTTTGTCGCCCACCCAGGCGTGACCGTAAATCACTTCAAAGGTCGCGGGCAGCCGTCCGTCCACGCGCTGCCGCTCATAGGCCTGCTGTAAGCGCGCCCAAGCCGACTTGCCAAATAGCCCGCGCGAACGCGCCATCGCCGCGTTATGCGCACCCATGCCCTTGAGGTCATGCATCAAGGTTTTGAGATCGTCGTACGTGAGCGTCAATAATTCCATTTCCATCACCGGGCTAGCAAACCCGGCGTGAACCAGCATGTCGCCGATGTCATGCAGATCGACGAAACGGTTGACGTGCGGTGCGTCGTCGATGCCGGAAAACGCCGCACGTAATTCCTTCAGCGTGTCGGGACCGAAAGTGGAAAATATCAGCAGGCCGCCGGGGGCCAACACACGATGCAGGCCCTTGATCGTGGCATCGAGATCGAGCGCCCATTGCAGCGCGAGATTCGACCACACCAGATTCACACTGCTCACTGCCAGCGGCAAGTGTTCCATGTCAGCGCACAGCCAATGCGGGGCGGGAGCGGCAGCGCGCGCCAATAACGCACCTGCGCGTTTCAGCCAATGCACCTGTGGCAACCGGGCGCGGGTCGCAGCCAGCATCGCCGGGGCAAGATCGAGCGCACACAATCCGGAGGCGGGATAACGCGCCAGCAGCTGTGCCGTACCGTAGCCCGTGCCACAGCCAATATCAAGCACACGCGCGGGGTTGAGCGTCACCAGATCAAGTCGTTCGCGCAAGCGGTCGCCCACCTCGCGCTGCAACACCGCGTGCGCATCGTAGTGCGCCGCCGCACGGTCAAACGCCCGACGCACCTCGTTGGTATCGAGTCCCGCACCCTCCCTCGCTAAATCGAATGACGATTCAGTCATGAAAAAATGCGTCCAGGGCAATCCGCACATCCTCGCTGTGCGACAGCTGCGGCGCATGTGCCGCGCGTGGGAATTCCACCCAAGTCGCCGTCGGCAGCTGCGCTGCCAGCCATGCGCCCGCATCGCGAGGCGTCAATGTATCCAGCGCGCCATGCATCACCAGTGTCGGTTGATGCAACTGCGGCAAAGCCGCACGCAGATCAGTTTCGCGCAAAATTGCCAACCCGCTCGTCAACGCCAAAGGGGTGGCCTGCGGCTGCGACTGTAAACCTTGGCGCAGCTGCTGCAAGCGCATTTTTTGCCCTGCCATACCGCGTGTTTGCAAACTCAAAAAACGCAGCAGTGTTGCCTCCGGTTCACTTAGCAAAGCCGCAGCAAAATCGTCGAGATCACTCGCCGCCATGCCGTGCGGCCAATCCTTGGCCGCCACAAATTTTGCCGTCGAAGCCAGTAAAACCAGCCGCAATATTTTCTGTGGAAAATCGAGTGCGGCGCGCATCGCCACCTGACCGCCGAGCGACCAGCCAAGCACAGCCGCGCCGTCAGGTAGCGCCTGCGCCAGATCGGCTGCCCAGCCCGCCAGGGTGTTGTCTGCCAGCGTGTCGCGGCCGCCATGACCGGGCAAGTTGAGTGGACGCACATCGAAGTCAGCGGCAAGATTTTCCGCCAGCGCATCGAACACGCGCGCATTCATACCCCAGCCGTGCAGCAACGCAAGTACCGGCTTAGGCGCACTCATGCAGCGCTCCGATCAACTGTGCGATGTCGTCCGCCGAGTGCGCCGCCGACAGCGTGATACGCAGGCGCGCGGTATTCACTGGCACGGTCGGCGTGCGTATCGCCGGCACCAGCAGCCCGCGCATACGCAGCGCCTGCGACAGCGCCACCGCGTCGGCATTGCTGCCGATCAGCAGCGGCTGGATCGGCGACCCCGAAGCCATCAGCGCGCCGTGCGACAAGTGCGCCAGCCCTGCACGCAACTGCGCCACGTGCTGACGCAGGCGTTCGCGCCGGGCATCGCCCGCCTCGATCTGGCGCAGACTTTCCAGCAAGCACGCTGACAACAGTGGCGGCGAAGCGGTGGTGTAAATGTAGGCGCGCGCGCGCTGCACCAGCCAGTCGATCACGCTGGCGTGCGCCGCGACTGCCGCACCCGCTACGCCAGCCGCCTTGCCGAGGGTGGCGAGATAAATCACGCGGTCGCTGGCACGCGCACGCTCGGTCAGTCCGCCACGCCCCGCGTTCAGCACGCCGAAGCCGTGCGCGTCGTCAAGATAGAGCCAGGCATCAAACCGCTCCGCCAGATCGAGCAACGCATCGACCGGCACGAGATCGCCGTCCATGCTGAACACCAGATCGGAAACGATGAGTTTGTCCACCGCCGCACTTTTCGCGAGCTGGCTTTCCAGTTGCGCCAGATCGAGATGGCGATAACGGCTGAATTTCGCGCCCGACAACTGCGCTGCATCGACCAGCGAGGCGTGGTTGAGTTTGTCGGCGAACACCTCGCCGGTGCGACCGGTCAGCGCGGTCAGCACACCAAGATTCGCCAGATAGCCGGTAGAAAACAGCAGCGCCGCTGGCTTGCCGACGTATGCAGCAAACGCAGTTTCAAAATCGTGATGAAAGCGGTGATGGCCGGTGATGAGATGCGCCGCGCCCGCGCCGACGCCGCATTGGTCGAGCGCGGCATGGGCGGCGGCGATCAACGCCGGATCGTTGGCCAGGCCAAGATAGTCGTTGCTGCAAAACGAGACGACATGCTCGCCGTTGATCATGATGTGCGCGCCTTGCGCACCGTCGAGCAGCAGCCGTTTGCGTTCGAGGTGATCGGCTTTTGCCGCCGCCAGCCCCTGTTGCAGGCGGGTCAGCGCGGCGTGCGTCACAGCGCAGTCAAGCCCAGCGATTCAAACAGGTTTTGATCGCGCGTCCATTCCGGGTTGCCGGTGGTGAGGAGTTTTTCGCCGTAAAAAATCGAGTTCGCCCCGGCGAGAAAACACAGCGCCTGCACCGCGTCGCTCATCTGCTGCCGCCCGGCGGACAGGCGCACGAAACTCTTCGGCATACAGAGTCGCGCCACCGCGATGGTGCGCACGAATTCCAGCGGATCGAGCGCCTCGGTATCTGACAGTGGCGTGCCTTCCACCTGCACCAGCAGATTGATCGGCACCGACTCTGGCTGCGGATTGAGTGCGGCCAGCTGCGCAATCAGGCCGGCGCGCTGCGTGCGCGATTCACCAAGGCCGACGATGCCGCCACAGCACACATGCAGGTCTGCCTGGCGCACGCGCTCCAGCGTGTCGAGGCGATCCTGATACTGGCGCGTGGTGATGATGTCGCCGTAGAACTCGGGCGCGGTATCGAGGTTGTGGTTGTAGTAATCGAGGCCGGCTTCTTTTAACTGCTCGGCCTGGCCGTCTTTCAGCATGCCGAGCGTGGCGCAGGTTTCCAGCCCGAGTGCCTTGACCTCGCGCACCATGTCGAGCACCGGATCGAGATCGCGCTGCTTGGGGCCGCGCCAGGCCGCACCCATGCAAAAGCGCGAGGCACCGGCCGCCTTGGCAGCACGCGCGGCAACCAGCACATCGTCCAGATTCAATAGCGCCTGATTTTCGACGCCTGTGTCGTAGCGTGCCGCCTGTGGGCAATAACCGCAATCCTCGGAACAGCCTCCGGTTTTGATCGACAGCAGGGTGGAAAGCTGCACCTTGTTGGGATCGAAGTGTTCACGATGCACGGTTTGCGCCTGAAACATCAAATCCGCAAAGGGCAATGCAAACAATAATTCGGCGTCGGCTACCGTACGCCGCACCACGGGTTGAGTCATGTCATTCATAGAGTGTTGTCTCGATGGTGATGTCCTGCCACGGCTCGCGCGCGGCCTTGAAAATGTCGTAGAGCGCCCACGGCACGATAATCGCCACCGCCAGCCCCAGCACCAGCATCAGCCCCTGCCAGCCGCCGAGCAGGCCATAAATCGCCGGGCCGATGACCACCAGGCTGCCCATCACGCCGTAAAACCGGTAGCCTGCCCATTTGTTGAAATGCGCGGCACGTGAATTCGGATGATGGGCAATACTGGCGTAGACGAAAATCGACCCGCCAAGCCAGATCATCACTGGCGGCAGGCTCAGCACAAACGGCAGAAAGCCGATCTTGTGGTTGGCGAGCAGTTTGCCTAGCAACAGCGCGGTGAGCGAAATCATTAGCACCACGACGGTGATGATGTTGAACAACTGGGCAGCGAAGCGGGATGACGAAGCGGGAATGACGCGTTTAGCTTTCATGGGAAGGATTGTCGGGGGGCGGCCTGCGCCTGTCAAACCTGCGCCGACATAAAAATGAACATCCGCTCAATTTTTAACCACCCCCTGCTCGCCAGCCTGACAGGGCGACTGTAGGTTTTCTCATTTCATGATCATTTTTCGCATTGGGCTGAAAATTTATTCCCGCAGATCGTGAAATGGCTCATCAAAGGCGATATTTGTAATTGATGAAGCAGGACATCTTGCGACATTCGAGCATTGATAGCAGGGAAGTCGGCTCATCGGCCGAAGCGGTCGACGGGTTCTGAGCCAACTTGGTCCGCTATGCGATCTTGAGCAGTCACTGATCAAGAATTCACGCCGATGGCTGTTTTTCAAAACGGAGAATGCATTTCTTTATATCTAAAGTAAAAGTCTAAGTCAGTTGTGAGCGTCTCATGGAGGCTGCGACGGACAATCTTCGGCTTCGCCGCCTACCCGTCGGTTCGGAGCGTTTATGACTGCTCTGGCATTCCGAGGGAGCCGACATACTTAAGATGGCCGCGCTCTTTCAAAGCCTTGTAATGCGGAGCGCAGATTTCGGCCAATCTTTGGCCGTCCTCGGGCGTCATTGCGACGAACTGGGTGGCGTCGAAGTGGCAAAGGCACTCAAATTTCATTTGTGATTTCCTTGATTGGTCTTGGTGGACGGTTGCGCGCTACTGACCGCGCACGCCACTCAGCGCTGGGTATTCTCCGGGGTCCGAATCCGCGCCCTTACGGAGGATCTCCAGGCGAGCCATCATGGCCATGATTTCCGCCTGTTGGCCGGCGATGATTTCCTCGCCCAGTCGACGCGTCAGCGGATCCTGGCCGTGAATCAGGACCAGGCGGGCCATGTCCACTGCGCCCTGGTGGTGCGGGATCATCATGACGAGGAAATCGACATCCGCATCACCCGTGTAGCCGGGGCGATGCATGTCGCTCATCATCTTTTCCATGTCTCGATCCATCTCACGGATAAAGCGCTGGAACTGCGCGGGGTAGTGCGACACGTCACCCTGAGCGGCCATGGTGTGGCCGGCGTGAGATGTCGCGCCGTTCTCGGCGTGGGCAGCCGCCGACAGCATCAAGGCCAGTGCGATGTACGGTAAGCGTTTCATGACCATGCCCTGTCAGCCCGCCTGACTGCGTGCGCCGGGACGCACGTAGACCAGGTTGATGCTCTTCTTGTTGCGTAGCTTTCCGGACGGCAGGTCGAGATTGCCGAGCGGGATTTGCGCGATGAAACCTGGCTTGAACGGATCGCTGACGTCGAACACGCTGCACACGGTCTGGCCTTCGGCCGGTGTGCCCGGCAGTTCGTCCTGTTCGTGTGCAACATAGAGCCGTGTGCCTTCGGGGTTGGTCCACAGGCCGTGGGATTCGCGGCCATGGGTGAAGAAGTTGCCCACCACCTGCCGGCTACCGGCGGGCGCGTTGTGGTCGATGATGGCGATCCGACTCGATGCGACGCCGCCGGGGCCGCCGTCGTCCACTCGCGCGAGGCTGGCATAGACTGCGCGCCCATTGGCATTTTCCACGAACTCCACATGATTCGGCCGCGCCATTTTGCCCAGATGGACGTGGCTGAGCACGCGGTGATCGCCCGACGCTTCCCAGGCGGAAACGCTGTCGGCCAGTTTGTGGGAAAACCACACTTCCTTGCCGTCCGGCGTGGTCTTCTGGAATGGGGTGAAGCTGAAGGGGTCCTGGGCCGTGAGGTCGAGGGTCGTTTTGAGCTTCGGCCGGCTGTAGCCGTGGCGGTCGGTGTTGACGTGGTACACGTCGACCTTGGACACCTTCTGCGAGATAACGAAGGCGAGTTTGCCGTCCGTGCTGAACCACACCTGGGCCGGGCCATTGAGCGTGTCGAGGTACTGGCGCACTGCGCCCGCTTCCTTGCCGCCGACCTGCCTGAGCGCGCGCTCCACGTCGAGAATCACGATGCGGTTCTCGCCGCGCAGGGTGACCCACAGTTCCTTGCCGTTGCGGGTGAAGGTGGGCTCGTGCGGCTCGCGTCCGATCAGAATGCCGCTGGACAGGCGCTGGGCGCTGGTCTTGTTGCCGGCCTGGGGATTGGCGGTGCTGCCGATCACCGAGCGGGTGCGGGCGTCGATGAGATAGACGTTGCTGCTGCCGCGTCCGGTGGTGGCGATGAGCCCCGAATCGGGCGAAGGCGCAGCGCCATGTATGGAGATGGCGCCGTGATACAAGGGTTTGTGGATCATTGCCGCGTGGGTGGGCACCACGCCGCCGGTGACGAAACGGAAGGGCGGGCGCGGATCCTCGTCGAAGCTGGTGAGGTTGATGGTGGTGTCCACGGTGTTGCTGTAAGGGTTGATGACCGTCAGCGTGTTCGAGTCCTCGTTGCAGATGAAGACGCGATCGTTTCCAGTGTCGGCGGCGACGCCACCGATGTTTGACCCCGCCAAGGCGGGCCCGGCATCGATCAGGCCGCCAACCGCTCCCATGGCTGCCAGCTTGAGTAGGTCTCTGCGGGTCATGTACATTTGATTCTCCTTAAATTTCTGGATTGGGTTGGCGACCCGTGTCATGAACGGGAATCTGGAATGGATCGAAATCCACCCCAGGCAGGCGCTGCGCAAGAGGGTTCAGACAAGCCCACTCCTGAGTCGATGCAGAATGAACAACTGCGCGGTGAGACTAATTCCACAGGTATTCGTAAAAGCCACGGTCATGATTGGCAATCGCGGCTAGCCAGGTCGCCAGGCATGCTAGCGATAAGGGGACCAGTCCTCCGGGAGGATTTCGTACTTGTCGCCCCAGGTGCCTTCGGATAAGGCAGCAGTCGGAATTTTGTCGGGCACATCCAGCAGAACGCTGCCGTACATGTCGCCTTTTCCAAGCTCGATCGTGGCATCGGTTGTGGCTTGGATTGGATCGCAGAGTACATGGCCGTACGAATCAGGGCTGCACCAGGATGCGGGTTCAGCTTGGGCCTGGATCGAAGACATGCAGGCCAGTACAGAGAAAATTCCGACAATAAGATTGCGAGTGTTCATGAGATGACTCCTTGATAAAGATGATGTGTTAACAAATGACGCGTATCGCATCATTCACTCTCATAAACGCCGTGGGAACAGGATTATTCCCTCGATCCTGGCAAAGAAATTCTGCTGAAACGGGGGGGCACGGTGGAATAAAATTGCGCTTCGCACTGTGCGGCACCAGGATGTATTTCGGCTGTGCGCGCGTCCATGACGAATAATGTTTGATCTACGCCGTTATCACTTGACCTACCGGAATCGATCGATCGCTCTGGTCGGAGCCTCGCACGCACCCGTCACTGGAGCGGTGAGCGTGGGCAGAATCTCAATGCCCTACAGCGCTTTCATCTGCCATCTGGATTTCCCGAACCGACATGCCGCAGGCGTAGAACGACGGTTCGTCAAAGAAGTCCAGCGGAATTCGTTGTGGTCGGCCGTTCGATGAGAATTTTTTGTCACTCGATCAGCTTCGCCAACGGGCTCCAGTCGTACTGCTCATAGACCTTGTACGCCTGTGTCAGTGGATCCAGGGGCTCTGCTGGAAATACTTCTCGCTGGGCTGCATGCGCCTTTCGGAGGCTGACGAGAAATCGCGCACTTCGGGTGTCGGATGCATAAACATCGCACGGCGGAGTTTATTCCACTTGGCTCCATGAAAATTCTCGATGGCCACTAGCCTGGCATTCATATCACCTGGCTGCGTATTGGCCGTCTTCCCACCTCATGGCGTTGCTGCAGGTCGCCGCGCAGAATCCGACAGCGACAAGACAACACTCCCACCTCGGCTCTACCTGCATGAGGGAGAAATTCGTTTCGACTCCTTGCGCCGGGTTCGCCCTCCGATCGTTGCCGTAGACCTCTTCATAGGCCAGATCAATATTTGGCTAGAGGATTTTCGTCACGGCGTCATGGATGACACCAGTCCCGTCCTTGCGGCGGGAATAAATTCCTCGCCGTGCTGTTAGTACTGTCGGGGCATTGGCAGTTGCTGCGATTGCCTCGCGCAGCACAGTGCTGGCGACCGTCGAAAAAGTCGCCAGGCAATATAAACCTCAACCAAATGGAAAATCACATGCAAAAGAAACTCTTCGCAATGGTGGTGTCGTCAGCATTGACAGCAATCTTGGCGGTACCTGCTCAGGCCAATGACAATGTGAGTACCAAGGGCGGCCTGAAGGTCGAAACAGAAGACGGTAATTTCAAGTTCGGCCTTGGAGGGCGCATCCACCTGGACGCAGCGTTCCACGACGACGACCAGAGGGATCTAGATGACGGCGTAGCGTTTCGCCGCGCGCGTCTCTTCGTAGAAGGCACGATCTACAAGGACTGGGCCTTCAAGGCACAGTACGATTTCGCGGAAAACGACATCGCCACGAAGGATCTTTATATCCAGTACAAGCCTTGGGGCATCACCGTCGGCCAGTTCAAACAGCCGCTGAACCTGGAAGAGCTGACCAGCTCGAACTACTCCACCTTCATCGAGCGCGCCTCGATCAACAACCTGGCCACCTCGCACCGTATCGGCGTGGGCTACAACACAGGGGGCGACAACTACTCCTTCGCAGCCAGTGTCTATGGCCGCAACGTGGGCGAGAACACCGTTGATGATGAAGGCTTCGGTGTCGGAGGTCGTCTGACCTACGCCCCCTGGGCGGAAGGTGTCCGTGCCCTGCATCTGGGTGTCGCAGCCAGCATGGAGAATCCGCAGCTGGGCGACAACGCGGCCCGCTTTCGTGCCCGCCCCGAGGCCAATGTCGACGGTACCCGTCTGATCGATACCGGGACCATTGCTGACGTTGACGCCATTACCAAGTACGGGCTGGAAGCCGCGCTTGTACAAGGTCCATTCTCTCTTCAGGCCGAGTATCTGGCGGCCAGTGTGTCGCGCCAGTCGGGCAATCCGGATGCCGATTTCGATGGCTACTACGTGTACGGCAGCTGGTTCCTGACAGGAGAATCGCGCCCTTATAGTCCTGGCACGGGCAGCTTCGGCCGCGTCAAGCCCGCCGCCAAGTCCGGTGCCTGGGAACTGGCCGCGCGCTACAGCAACCTGAATCTGAACGATGGCGGGATCACTGGCGGCGAGATGAACAACTGGACGCTGGGAGTGAACTACTACGCGAACGCCAATACCCGTCTGATGTTCAACTATATCAACGTCGACACTGACGAAAACGCCGGCGACGACGACCCCTCCATCTTCCTGGTTCGCGCCCAGGTCGACTTCTAAGGACGGGGGGATAAGCGTGCTGCGGGGGAACTTCCAACTCCGGCAGCGCCGCGGATATACCAAACTTGCGGCCACAGCTTTGTGGCCGCAAGTTTGGTGCAGCGATGCGCAATGGAGCAGACGGCGCCAAAGATATCGAATATCCCAACCCAGCTACGCCAACGAGACGGAGTTCCGCGCTGACGAGCAATCCTCTCAATAATTAAAGCCGACACGACACCTCGCCGCGTCGACCGGACTGCATGGGGATGAGCCGGAACGGAAATGCCACTTGCTCTCGATATGCCACAAACGGATGGGGGATGCCTGCAGAGCGGTGCGGCCGCATTGCGCTTGCGAAGCCCCCATGCGAAACCCGGTTCACGTGAACCGGGAGTCCAGACGTTTGCAGTCCTTCGAATTTCCTAATTCCCGCTTAGTCGTTTGCCGAAAGAAACCGCATATGCGGGCGATCGGAAGAGCAGGACGGGGTCATTGGTCGGCTTGATGCCCTCAGCCATTACAAGCGGATCGAAATTGATCTTTTCACAATCCGCGCCCTTCTGTGCCTTTGCGGAAGAAATGCTCAATGTCCCGACCTTGATCTCCTTTCGGTTTGGAGGCCACATCAATGTTGGATTGTCCACTGGATCTCCAGGGGCGCCAATCGTCAGCATCATGTCCCAACGCACAGGACCATGCTTGATTCGATCGATCAATTTGCGCTCAAGAAAATTCGGGGGCGAGGACTTGAGTTCGTCGTCAGACATTTCCTTTTGTCCGTCTTTCGGAACGAAACGCCAACGAACCAGCGTGGTCTCGTTGTTGCGACTAATGAATTTAAACGTGTGGATACCAAAATAGCTGCTATTGGCCCAACTTGGTGGAGGATTGTGTTCGGCGAGAAACTTAGCTTGGGGAACGCTGTCAGGATGTGATGCCTTGAATGCCTTGATCTTCTCTGGATCGGGTTTGCCGGTTGCGGGGTCGGGTTTCTTGGCGACAATGTCGTCAAAGAATGTCTGTGGCAACGCCGCACCGAACACTGGCGTATTCAACATGGTCATGTGATGCAAACTGCCATCGGCCAACTTAAACTCCAAGGCCAAGCCACGCGGAGTCTTTGCCGTGTCCGATACCTTTGGATTGCCGCCGGGCACGGAAAAGCGTGCGACGACCGGTACCGGTTTGCCCGAAAAAAGCACTGAGCGCGTATATGCGCTGGCCGCCGTTGACCCGATAAACTCGCCCGCAGCGCATGTCCCCTTGGTGTGATTGCGGCGTTCGCCTTTGTGCACGCCAAAAGTTCCCTCCAAGGCAGTCACTACCTGATCTGCCCCCACTTCGTTTTCCGCCGCCGCGCCAAGTGGCGCAGCCATGGCCAATATCCCACCCAATAGCCATGTTGGTAAATCTTGCTTCTGATTTAACATTGTTTCTCCAATTTATATTTCCGATTCGACTTGACGTCCAACCAAGGCTGACAGGCGGCCGTGCAAGACCTCCCGTTTGGACAAGTTGCGTCTTTTCGATGTTTGTATGCGTATCTATAGGTTCGACGAAAATCGTTCATCTGCCCTCCTGTGCGCAATTGCCGTAGCACTGTCATAGATCAGCGAATCCATCCCTCTGTCTTCATCAGGGCCTGGGCCTCTGGGGTTACGAGAAAATCGAGGAACTGCTTCGCTTCCGGATCCGCGTCCGGCGAAAGCGCGATATTCACGTCGCGCCAGATTTGTCGCTCGGGCGAAAGGGCGACTTCTTCGAGCGTATCCGCGTAGGTGACGGGCCAATCCGGCCAAGTGATCCAGGCATCCGCATTGAGATTCTTGAAAGCCTTGAGGCTTGCACCCGATCCCTTGCCGAAGGCGACGATGTTGCGTCGAATCGAACGTATGTCTTCAAGCCTTCCCAGACGTCCAGCGACATCTTCCCAGGTGCCGGTTCCAGAAGTATTGGAGACGCCCGCACCTTCGGTGACGACAATCCTGACCCCTTCCTTCAGCAAATCCTCGAAGCGCTTGATCTTCTTCGGGTTGCCTTTTTTCACCGCGATGATCGTGGGGCGGACGTAGATCGGCTCGACCTGCTCCGACGAGAAGGTCTTATAGGTCTCCAGGAATGCGGTCATCGACTGTTCAGACGTGCCCCACAGAATATCGGCATCAGCCTGGGCTTTGGCCGTCCATTTTTGCTCCGGGCCAGCAATGATCTCGACGCGCTTGCCGGTTTTTTTTTCCCAAGCGTTCGCGACTTTCTGGAAGGCGGTATGCGGCCCACCGGCACCGTAGAATTTCACCACCCCATCCTTGGGCATGTGCTTGATCGCCGGGTTGTATAAACCGCTTTCCTGCGCGTAGGCGGGAACCGACAAGCCCATGCAGGCGGCTGCAACAAGTGCTAGTTTTTTCACTCTCAACTCTCCTTGAATCTTGAACGATGTCTGGAAACGCCGCCCATGGGATGTGCGTGGCTGTTCGCGAAACCCATGGACGGATTGTCCGTGTCCATGCTTATTTGCTGGTCACTTTGTCCTGTTCTCGGTTGTCTAGTGCAGCGACATCCAGCAGGACGCTTCCATACAGATCGCCTTCGCCGGGTTCGATTACTGCGTCGGTAGTGACGGGGACCGAATCGCAGAGAACATGGCCATAGGTATCGGGACTGCACCAGGATGCTGAGCCGGCCTGGGCGTTAATCGATGCTATGCCAGCCAGGGAGAAAAGGCCGACAATCAGGCTGCGGGTGTTCATGGGATGACTCCTTAATAAAATGACTGGATTTCGTTTCGGCAAACGACGCGTATCGCGCCATTCACTCCCATGAACGTTCGGACATTCGGATTATTCCCGCGGGTCGGGCAGATAAATTTTTCGTGAGGCGGAATGGCGAGACGGAATAAAATCGTGCCGTATTGTGTTTGGATTCGGCGTTTTTCTGCCGAATGCATTACGCGTTCTTGTCGTCCACGAGGCCCACATGCTCGCCTGCCGCCGGTCGGCGGCAGCCCTTCAGCGTGGGGGTCGGGCCGTAGTCGGCCCTGGGTTATTCAGGCCGTTTTGCTTATGCGCGTCGCCGCGCGGACGATATCCTGAAACCGATCAATCCCAATCCAGCCAGCAACATCGCGTATGTTTCGGGCTCGGGCACTGCAGCGGTTGCCTGGAAACCAAGATTGGACCCGTCCGGGGCAAAGTCGCTGATCTGGTTGTTTTGGCCCAGTCCCACGCGCGGCCAGAGATTCCAGGTGTACTGACTGGGGTCGCTCTTGAAGCCTGCTGTCCCGGGCGCAAACAATTCAACGGGCAGACTATCCACCGTGACCGCAAGGCCGGCGATCTTGATGTCGCTTGGGTCCAGCGCGGTCATCTTGCCGTTGATGAAATCGTTATACGTACCGGTACCGTCTGGGCGCACTACTAGCACCGAGTCGAAGAACACGCCGGCCCCGATGGAAGGCGAGCCAGCCAAGAAGCGCTCGGTACCGAGACCACGGTCGATTCCCCAGACATACAGCGCGCCCGATGTCAGTCCCACCGTGTCGGCCAGAATGGTGCTGAAGGAAAAGGTCTTGTCGGCGCCATCGTAGAAAGCCGCCGCTGCGATTACATCCAGGTCCCCGTTGGCGGGGCCGGCGGTATACGAGGGGAGGAAATCGTTGTAGGCATCCACAACTGCGAAGCTGTTATTGGCCGATGCCGGGGCGACCCCCAGCGCTGACGACATGAGGGTGGCAAGACCGAGTGCCGTGATTGATAAGTGCGACATGCTGTTCTCCTTTGAAGATGTGAAGTAAAAGTGCCCGAAGTCAGGCAATAGAATGAACGGATGTCCAACCGGTTTATTCCCTTTGCACCGAACTTTTACCTGGCCGGCTGGGGCTCAATCCTGCTGCGGAATAAATATCGAACTGCGGTGTTTATTCGCGGTGAACAGGGCCTCGCACAATGAATAAATTTTTTATTTCACATTCTTCGGAATAAATTGATATCGAGGCTTGTTTGTAGGTGAGGAATTTGAATTTTTGGAATAATGGGGCAAGTCTTGAATACAACACCGAGTTGCATGGGGCGCTTTTGTCATGACCAGAACAAGTCAGCTACTGCAATGAGTGGGTGCCGGACATCGAGGGTTCGAGACAAAGGAACGCGATGACTGCCGAACATCCCATCATGGTCCAAATCCCCCATCTGCGACGGTACGCACGGGCATTGACGCGACATGAATTGGAGGCGGACGACCTGGTTCAGGACACCCTGGAAAGGGCATTGAGAAAATTTTCGCTGTGGCAGCAGGGAACAAACCTGCGTGCCTGGCTGTTTTCAGTCATGCATAACCTGTACATCAACCAGGTGCGTTCGAAGCAGGAGATGGCGCCGCTGGATGACGATATGCACATACCTGTCGGAGGCCGCCAGGAAGAGGGGTTGAGAATTCGCGACCTGTCGACTTCGCTGCTTGCGCTGCCGATCGAGCAAAGGGAAGTGCTGCTTCTGGTCGGGCTGGAAGATTTCAGCTACGAAGAAGTGGCGCAGACCCTGGGCATTCCGATCGGAACGGTCATGTCCCGGCTTTCGCGAGGACGAGAGCGATTGCGCGGATTGCTGGACGGATCGACCAAGCCGAATCCGAGCGTTGCGATATGAACCCCATATCGAGTCCCAAACTGTTTTTGTGAGCATGCCATGAACAAATTCTCTATTACCGAAGCTGACTTGCAGGCCTACGTGGACAATCGCCTGAGCGATGCAAGGCGCGGCGAAGTCGAGGCCTACCTCGCCGCCCATCCGGACGATGCGCGCAGGCTCGTGGGGTATTTTCATATCAATGACGATCTGCACGACCATTTCGACCCGATATTGAGCGAGAAAATACCCGACCGCTTGTTGGCGTGTTTCGACACGCCGGCGGAATCTGCGCCCCAGTCCTCACGCATTTCGTTTGCCAGCGTTCGGGCAAGGCTTCGCGACTTGATCAAGCGGGGTGGCCGAGCGCTGGGCATCCTGGTGCCGGCATCTCCTGTTGGTGGATGGCGCCCCGCCTCCTTCGCGCTTACGGTTGCCTGGCTCTCGCTGGGGGTGGCCCTGGGCTGGCAAATGCAGTTGGCTCTTCCGCACAATGACATGCCGCCGATGGTGCGGCACGCTGCCGTCGCTTACGCCACTTATGCAAGCGAAGTCGCCCATCCCGTGGAGATTCAGGCCAGCAATGAGGACCATCTGGAGGCGTGGCTTTCCAAGCGTTTGGGCATGAGCCTCCAGGCGCCGAAGCTGGAAACGGTCGGCTTCGCCTTGATGGGCGGACGCTTGTTGGCCGGGACCCAAGGGCCGGCAGCTCAATTCATGTACGAGGATGGCGTGGGACGACGCTTGACGCTATATGTCAAAACCCAGGAGATGGGCCACGACAAGAGCAGGTCCTTCGAGTTTGCCCGGGAAAAGGAGGTCAATGCTTTCTACTGGATCGAGGACGGCACGGGGTATGTGTTGTCCGGCAACCTGGGCCGGGCGGATTTGCTGAAGGTGGCGGAAGCGGCCCACCGGCAAATGGACTCACTTCATGAAATGAAGGTCAATCCGAAGAAGTCCGTATCCGGCCGCCCCCGCGTCGTGGTCATTTGAACTGTGGCGCGCGGCAATCCTTGTTGATCCTGTCCATGAAATTTCTTTCCTGAGAATTGAACGATGCTGATACGCCGTCCCTCCGGCATCCTGCCGTCCGAAATCACCCCGCCCGAGGTCTATCGCGAACGCCGCCGCTTCATGCAGGGCGTCGGTGCGCTGGCTGCCGGCGCCGTCCTCGGCTCCGCGGGCGATGCCACAGCCGGCCCCCGGCTGCCCGGCGTGCGCGCCAGCGCCTACCGCCTGGACGAGGAGAGAACGCCCTACAAGGACGTCACCACCTACAACAACTTCTATGAATTCGGCACCGGCAAGGGCGACCCGGCGGAGAACGCGGGCAGCCTCAGGACCCAGCCGTGGACCGTCACGGTCGAGGGCGAGGTGCTTCGCCGCGGAACCTGGGACATCGACACCCTACTGAAGCTTGCTCCGCTGGAAGAGCGCGTCTACCGCATGCGCTGCGTCGAGGGCTGGTCGATGGTGATCCCCTGGGTAGGGTTTCCCTTGCGTGAACTCATCCGCCGCGCCGAGCCGACTAGCAAGGCGAAGTACGTCGAGTTCGTCACCCTGTACGATCCCGCGCAGATGCCGGGGCAGCGCTCGCGCGTGCTCGACTGGCCCTACGTCGAGGGCCTGCGGCTGGACGAGGCGATGCATCCGCTCACGCTGCTCGCGGTCGGGCTTTACGGCGAAGTTTTGCCGAAGCAGAACGGTGCGCCGGTGAGGCTGGTGGTGCCGTGGAAATACGGCTTCAAGAGCGCCAAATCCATCGTCAAGATCCGGCTGGTGGAGAAGCAGCCGGTCAGTTCGTGGGTGCGGGCCAACCCGGCTGAGTACGGCTTTTATTCCAACGTCAACCCGCACGTCGACCATCCGCGCTGGAGCCAGGCGAAGGAGCGGCGCATTGGCGAATTCTTCAAGCGCGATACGCTGATGTTCAATGGCTACGGCGATCAGGTCGCCCAGCTATACCGCGGCATGGACCTGAAGCGCTTCTTCTGATGGGGACCGTGCTGCGCAATCCGAAGGTCTGGATTTTTGGCCTGTGTCTGCTGCCGCTACTGCGCCTGATCGCGCTGGGCCTGGGCAGCGGGCTGGGCGCGAATCCGATCGAATTCATCACGCGTTCGACTGGCACCTGGACCCTGGTCGGCCTGCTGGCGACGCTCGCCGTCACGCCGCTGCGCCGGTTCACCGGCCGGGCTGGTCTAGTGCGCTACCGGCGGATGCTGGGGCTGTTCGCTTTCTTCTACGCCTGTCTGCATGTCGTCACCTATCTGTGGCTCGACCAGTTCTTCGAGCTGGCGATGATCGCCAAGGATATCGTCAAACGCCCATTCATCACCGTCGGCTTCGCAGCCTTCATCCTGCTCATTCCGCTGGCCGTGACCTCGACCCAGGCCATGATGCGGCGTCTGGGACGGCGCTGGAAGGCGCTGCACAGGCTGGTCTACGCGATCGCCGTGCTGGGCGTGATCCATTACGTCTGGCTGGTGAAGCAGGACATGACGCAGCCGCTGATCTATGGCGCGGTGCTCGCAGTTCTGCTCGCCGCGCGCTTGCCGCAGGGGGTGGGCATTAAGCTCACAATTGCCGGTCTTTCCAGCAAGTGGAAGCCAAGCCAAAACTAGCAGCCTGTCGGACTTCCCCCTAAACTCGGATAATCCTGCCACCGCAAAGAAACACGTCCCGTATGAGCCGCTTCCGCCCGATCGACCGCAAGACATCCTAACTTTGCCGCCCTCAGTAGAAGACTGGTTACCGGAAGACCACCTGGCCCGCTTCATCGTTGAAGCTATAGAAAAACTGGACCTCAGCAAACTGACGCGAACCTACGCAGGCCGCGGCAGCGCCGCCTACCACCCCGAAGTTTTGCTCGGCCTGCTGGTCTATGGCTATGCCACCGGCCACTTCTCCAGCCGCAGGATCGACGCGCCACTACGACTCCTTCGCCTTCCGCTACCTCGCGGCCGGCCTGCACCCCGACTACGACACACTGACCACGTTTCGGCGCCGATTCCTCGACGAATTGGCCGCCGATTCCTGCACTTCCTCGATCGAGTCGAATAGATACTGCGCCAGCCAGTCGTAGCGCACCGTTCGGTTGTAGCGTTCCACATAGGCATTCTGTTGCGGCTTGCCGGGCTGGATATGCTCGATCCGTATCCGGCGCGTTTCCGCCTCGGCATGGGCGGCGGCTTTTACGACGTGACGCTGGCGTTCATGCGGCACCGTCGCAGCTGGCGCAAGCCGCGGCTGGTGGGGATTGCCTACGAATGCCAGCTGGTCGAATCGCTGCCGCACGATCCGGGGACATGCCGCTCGACGCGGTGCTGACCGAGCGCCAGCTGTATCGCTTCATCTCGCGCCAGACGCTATCGACAAACTACGTTACGAACAGCGATACCCGCCGGCGGTACGCCACAGGCCGCGAAATCGGGACTTCGTATTGACGCTGGGCACGCAGCGACTACGCCGCCGCAAGTGGCAGATGAAAAATAAATACAGCGCCCTGACCTTGCTGGCTTTCCACCTGAATATCGGTGTCATGCAGACGCAAAATTCGTCGCGCAATCGCTAGTCCCAGCCCGCCCCACGGGCGCGCGGGATCACGGCGTGTAGCCAGATAATCGCGGTCGAACAGGCGCGGCAAAATTTCGGGTGCGATACCCTCTCCGGTATCGGTCACACGAACGCTCACCCGAGTACCGCTGCAGTCGGCCTGGATATGAACGGTACCGCCATGCTGGGTATGGCGTAAGGCATTGTCGAGCAGATTGACCAGCACACGTTCGATCAGACCAATATCCGCATTCACCTGCTCTGCACCAGGCTGTACATCTGCGCACAAATTGATGCCGCGATTTTGTGCCATCAGCTCGAATTTCTGCACCACATCCTGAATCAGGTCAACCAAGGGGAAAGGCTCGGCGTTCGCCTGCACCTCGTCGCACTCCAGTTTGGCCAACTGAAACAGTTCGTCCGACAGGCGGCACAGCTTGCGGCTCTGGCGTGCAGCAACGCCAACAAATCGCAGGCGATCTGCTTCAGACATCTTATCCAGCTTGCGCTCCAGCAAATCCAGATAACCGCGCAACGAAGTCAGCGGCGTGCGCAGGTCGTGTGACACCGCCATGACCATGTCGCGCCGCTGGCGGTCCTTGAGCTGAATGGTTTGAATCTGTTCGCCGATGCGCGTCGACATGGCGTGAAATGCCTGGGTCAAGCGGCTAATTTCGTCATGGGTCGGAACGGTTTTTGTCTGCGGGTCAGGTCGTACGGCTTGCGCCAGGGCATCGACTTCGGCAGTCAGCGCGCGTAGCGGCCGCGTCAGGACGAAAAACAGACCAAACCCCACCCCCATCGCCAGCACTAAAGCACCGCCGAGCATTGCGCCAAGCGTGGCAAGGCTGTACCCCCCCGCCAACTGCTCGGCCAGGTTGCGCCCATCCTCGCCGGTGAGTACCACGTAAATATAGCCGGTGGTTTGGCCGCCCGTTATCAGGGGAGCGGCGGAAAATATGCGTGACGCATTCAGCGATTTGGGATCGTCCGCCCGCAGGGGCAGGCGCGCGCCGTCGAGAAAACGCCGAACCGGTTTCAAGTCAACCTGCTCGCGCAGCACCTTGGCGTCGGGTTGCGCGTGACCGCGCACCCGCCCTTGCGTGTCCAGCAGATAAGCCTCCACATTGGGATTGACGATCATCAGCATGTGGAAAAGGGCTTTCAACTGAACAGGATCGGGCTCGCCCGTGCTGTCGGTCAGCGGCAGATGATCGCGGATATACCGTGCGATGTTGCCGGATAGCTTCTGGCTGATTTCCTCGTGGTACAACTCGTTCGCATGGCGCGCAATGAAATACAACGCGCCGCCGAACACCAGCAGCAACAAGGCCAACGTGAGTGCGAGACGGCTATGAAGGCTGTTCAGCATGGCGCGTCTCGACCGCGAATTTATAACCGACACCCCACACGGTAAGGATGCGGGTGGGCTGAGCGGAGTTCTGCTCGATCTTGCTGCGCAGCCGATTGATGTGGGTGTTCACGGTGTGTTCGTAGCCCGTATGGCTGTAGCCCCATACTTTTTCCAGCAGTTCGATGCGCGAAAAAACCTGCCCCGGATGCCGGGCAAAATACAGCAGCAAGTCAAATTCGCGCGCAGTCAATGTCAACGGGTTGCCCGCCAGGCGAGCTTCACGCGTGACCGGGTCGAGACAGAGCCCGTCCAGCTCGATCGCGCCAACTGCGCGCCGCGCATCCCGACCAAGCGCCGCCTCGCGGCGGAACAGCGCGCGTATTCTCGCCACCAGCTCCAGCACCGAAAACGGCTTGGCAATGTAGTCATCCGCACCCAGCTCCAGTCCGAGGATGCGCTGCGACTCGGCACCACGCGCCGAGATGATGATGGTCGGTATATAGGTTACGCTCATCCGCGCCTGCCGGCACAAGTCGAGTCCGCTCATGCCGGGCAGCATGATGTCGAGCAGCAGCATGTCGAAACCGCCCTGCCTCATGCGTTCGCTCGCTGCGTCGCCGTCGGCGACGTGCTCGACGCGAAAGCCTTCGTCGAGCAAGTGGATGGCCAGCATCTCGGCGATGTCGGGATCGTCTTCAACGACAAGAATGCATTTGCTTTCGCGGGCGCACATGGGTGGACAGTCAGGATGGCAATCAGGGCGGAGCATTATGAGTCCATCGTGCAAAAACAAATATTCACAAATTGTTGAACATTTGTTTATGCGCACGAGAGGACTTTGATTTGCGCATGCGTGACGATGGTCGTGGGAGCTATCACATGAACCCGCTTATCGATCATCACACCACACTCAAGGAGTTTTACATGTCACGTCTTCGCATCCTCGCCGCAGCGCTTGCCGCCGGCGCCCTGTTCACGCCGGCCGCGCATGCAATCCAGGTCAAGGTCACCATCACCAGCCTGGCGCCCAGCCAGGGCGTGGAATTCACCCCGGTCTGGGTGGGCTTCCATGACGGCGATTTCGATACCTACGATCTGGGCGCAGCCGCATCGGCCGATCTGGAGCGCCTGGCCGAGGACGGCAACACCGCGCCCATCACCGCCGCCTTCAGCGCGGCAGGCTACACCCAGCAAGCCACCCTGACGGGCACGGCTATCGACGGTCCGCGTTTCGAGCCGGGCGATTCGACCTCCTTCATATTTGAACTGGACGGCAACGACCCCGATAACCGCTATATCAGCTTCCTGTCCATGGTGCTGCCCAGCAATGACGCCTTTTTTGGCAACGCCAACCCAGTCGGCCACAGCATATTCAATGAAGACGGCAGCTTCGACGGCGAAGACTTCATCGTGACGGGCTCGCTGGTGCGCGACGCCGGGACGGAAGTCAACGACGAGATTGCGGCCAACACCGCTCGCCTCGGCCAGTCGACACCCAATACGGGCGTGGACCAGTTCGGCGTCGTGTCTGCACATGCCGGCTTTATTCCCGGCGGCAATATCCTCAGCGCCTTCCCGAACGCCGATTTCACCCAGGCCGGTTATCAGGTGGCGCGCATTCAGGTGACTGCCGTGCCTGAACCCGAAACCTACGCCATGTTGCTCGCCGGCCTGGGTCTGGTCGGATTCAGGGCCGCGCGTTCGCGCCGTCGTGGATAAGCGTCGGTAAATCCCGGCTCGCTATCGCCTATCCACCCGCCGACTGGCGGGTGGATCAATTGTTCTCGATGGTAGAGGTGGGCAGCCATCAATCCGACTGCAACGAGCGGTACTGCTGTCGCTGGAAGTAACGTAATTCCGCCTGTCAATGAATTCATCCTGTACCACAATGAAGACCCGCTGGCTTGATGCATAGAATTCCAATCACACGCCATAAATATCCCCGATCAACGCAACAAGGTATCGCGAACGAATGAAAGCAATTCACCTGCTCGGCTTGGTTATTCTTGCCACCTATGGCGCATTCTCTTTTGCCGCCGATGGCATGACAGCACTCAAAAGTCCATATAGCGCAAAAGAGACCATGAACCGGCTCGAAGAGGCTGTAAAAAAGAACAAACTTATTGTTTTTGCCCGTATCGATCATGCCGCGGGTGCTGCAGAAGTCGGTAAAACACTGCGCCCGACCGAGCTGCTTGTTTTTGGTCATCCACGAGGTGGCACGCCATTTTTGGAATGCGCGCAAACGGCCGGCATTGATTTACCGTTAAAGGCGCTGGTGTGGGAGGATGCATCAGCTCAAGTCTGGATCGGCTACAACGATCTGGGCTTTCTTGCGCAGCGACATGGCGTTACCCAGTGCTCCGCCACGGAAAAGCTGCATCAGGCATTGGCCAACTTGACAGCCACCGTTATTGACCAATAACTGACTGAACCGGTTTCACCCTCGTTTCAATATCCCCACGCACGGCAATGCAGAGATGACCTGAAACCTGACCGACAACGGCGTGGCGTATCGCTCACGCAAGTTCGCGCGGCTGTGCCGCCGGCTCGGAATCCGGCACAAGTTCACGAAACCGTACACGCCGCGCACCAACGGCAAAGCTGAGCGCTTCATCCAGACGGCGTTGCGCGAGTGGGCGTATGCACGTCGCTACACGTCTTCAGCCCAGAGAACGGAGCAGTTGCCGGGCTGGCTGCATCGCTATAACTGGCATCGACCCCACGCCAGTCTGGGATACTTGCCACCCGTCAGCCGTCTGAATTCACTGAACAACCTGGTGGGGTTACACATCTAGTCAACGACAGGTGTGCAGCGCATAGCAGATCTGATTTGCTCAGAACGCAACGGCGGCTCAGGCCGACTTTGAGACGGCAAGTCTGAATGTCATCAGGCCGGAGTTCGGCCTTTGCTGCCGTTCGAGAGTCTCATGCTGGATGGCCGCAATGAAACTCTAGGCAGTTAAACCGCCGTTCAACGTTTGAGTTCAATGGCCTGCGCGGCTTTTTTGTGCAGGCCCGGTGGAGTGATGGGTTGGGCCGCAGGGACGGCTATTCATAGATGCCAAGACTCTTGAATCGGTTCTGTGTAGTGGTAAGGGTCAAGAACTCAGTGAAGTTACGACATTCAGCCGCTTGTACTGCCTCTCCACTATCCTGCGACACCCATATCTCTGTCTTGCCGATCAGCGGCTCAGTAATCTCATAGGTGAACCCTCCATTCTGGAACGAGAGTTGGGCAGCTCTTGCAAGAAGGCTGAACCTAAACCATCCGGCGGGAGGGACACGCTGGCCAGGGTAGACAAACTGCACATTCCCGTTTGAGCCGGCCCGGTACTGCATGTAACCCGCCTTCGAGCTTAGATCCCTAGATGCGCATATTTCAAACGTCTTTCGCTTCGCTTTGCAGGTGAAGATGATCTCTTCGTCAGTCGAGCAGAGCGACTCAGAGGCCGCCATCGAAAGCAATGGCGCTACAGCGAATAGGCCTCCAAGGGCTAGGCGTTCAGCGATGCGCATAGGATGCGGCCCAACATCCGGTGCAGCACCTTGTTAGCCGACTTGTACTCGGAGTTGCTGTTTTCTTTGCTCACTACTCTCATCCCAATGCTTGTCAGATAAAGCCCATTCGAATGAATACAGTAGTAGCAAATCGGTATGGCTTCATTCGGATGCTTCTCTTTGATCATACGATGAGCGCCAACGGCACCAGCTTGCCGTAAATCGTCTTCAGAAAAAATCCCAACTTCATTCAATCGTCCAGCAAACGGTGAATTCACGCCCCAGCGCCAGCCTGCATCAATCAATGCGAGCTTGATTGCTTGTGAGGCAGAGTTTCGAGGATTGCCGAGATAACTGATTCAGGATTGTTGAGTGGAATAGCATGATCACCATCGACCCATATCTGCTTGGCCCCTGGGTATAGGCGAGCGATGTCCTTGCGTTTTTCATTCGCGTCATCAGCCAACTCGGATTTCTCCTTCAGAGGCTGCGAGGCGCTTAATACGATCACTGGTTTTCCGGTGAAGGTCGGTAATCCCAAGACATCCTCCCCAGTGACATTAATGGCATTCAACTCTTCTTTTGCCACGTCTGAAAGCACCACACCAAACGCTACTCGCAGCCAGCCAGGCCAGTTCTCAGAAGCACCCGCCCCTTTCATTTGAGCGGGATGAGTGGAATCAACGAGAACAAGGGCGCTGACCTCGTTTGGGTAGCTTCGAGCGAAGAGCTGCATATATAAGCCGCCTAACGAATGTCCCACCAAAACATAAGGCGGATTCAGACCTTTGCTTCGAAGCAGCGACCGCAACTCATCGACGATGTGCTTGCCATCACGCGGAGAGGAAGCAGGATCGCTTTTCCCGTAGCCGGGACGGTTATAGGCAAATGCAGTGCTGCTCTTGGAAATCTCCGGAAAGACCTTGGCCCACCAATCCATCGTTCCGCCTAGGCCGTTTTCAAAAACGACGGCTTGGTCTCCGTTCCGTGAGAGCGCAAATTCAACACGACGGTTGTCAACCTGGTCCGTCATTGCATTCGGCAGTGACGCACAGCCAGAAGCAAGAACCAAAATCGCCAAAAATACGTATGAGAGGGGTGCCTTCATTTTCATGGTTATTTGACGGAAGCATTCGTTGAGTAATTGTGCTTTTGTGCTTCCCGGCGTTCCCGCTCGTACTGGTCATAGGTCATATGTTTGGGGTCGCAGTCGAACATCTTCGCGTTGTCCAGGCATTCCCTCTGATACAGGCTCTCGTAGATGCCGCGCTTAACTCCATCCGAAGTACAAGCCGTGAAGGTGAGAACAGATAGAACAATGATCGTTGCTGGAACTTCTCGGCTCATGGATGAGTATTCCAAAATAGTTCTTGCCCTTGTGACGACACTTATTTTTTCTTCCGAGCACTTACGCATTTACGTAGCCGATCGCGCGCTGCCAGGCCATCTTTCCACTCGACACTGGCAACCGATTTGCCATCCATTTCCAGATCGAAACTAGCTTCATCCTCCATCCCTGCCAAAGCCGCCTCTATCGTCGGCACAGCAAACGCAATGGCGCCAAAAGCCTCACCCGGGAGTTTGTAGTTAAACGCCTGTACGGTTTGCGGCGCGTCGTTGGACTGTTTAAGCGTGACTTTTACTTTCTGCATCGTTGCCGGAGTGGGTATATCCGCCCCCCAAAAAGTCATGAGCGCACCTTCGTACTCTTTACCCGGCCCGGACAGCCTGACCATGCCGCCGCCTTTTGCATAAAAGGCGGCGCAGTATTCGCCTGGCGCAGCACCGGCAAGATCCTGAAAATATTCCCAGCCCCCGTTCGTATAACGTTCATACGCCGCCTTGAATTTTGGGTCGCTTTTTTTGCGTTTCTCGATCTCCTCGGATGGCTGTTGAGCCACGGCGGTGGATACCGATGCCGCCTGACTGAGTAAACCCGGCATCGGGTCAAAGGCGGCGGAACCTGAACCCTCACGCCCCCCGCCACCATTTGAAGGTGCGGATTTAGCAACCTTGTTCGGATGCTGTTGCGCTTTCTGCTCACATACGCTGGGTAAATCAGAACAGCCCAGAGCGTATCCGTTGAACATCAGCATCACTCCAACCGACGCGCCAGTTACGCTGAAACGTTTGAATATAATTCGCGGCATTGAACACTTCCTGAAAGAGCAAAACATTATTGATAAAGTCAGCGATTGACTTCAGCCACCACCGAAAGTATTTGGCCTGGGAGAATAGTTAAACAGTGATGCAGCAATCTTCTGCATTTCATGGCAATTCAACTCAGCGCCGTCTTCAAGGCTCTGCCTTGTTTGCGCATTCACGCAGTAGCCCATTGATCTGTAGAAATCCAGAGCATTGTTTGATGCGTTAAGTTTAAAAACACTAAATCCTGCCTGCATAAGCCGGGTTTCTGAATACACAAGCAAGTGCTTGCCCATGCTTCGTCCTGTGAATTTTGGGTCGACATACAACGCTCGAATGAACCCGTCGTTCAATGAACAGATGGAAAATGCACAAGCCTCAAACGCAGACCCCGCCACGAGAACCAAGTTCGACGATGATTTAATCAAGTCTCGCATCCACTCATATCGGCTCGGGCAAGGGGTAGGTGACCACGAAGAAAGCAATGCTCTCGAATAGACATCCTCGGAGATGCCATGCACCGCATTGAAATGCACATGAATCAACTTCTCGGCATCGCACGCTTGAGCCTTGCGTATGCGAATGTCGGAGCGTTTCATGCCTGTCATCCATGTCGATGGCGTTGACAAGCACGTATCCGCTTCCTAAATGACATCAACAAGATCGAATTCATGGCTGCAGATTTCGAACCGATTCAGCCAATCCGTTTGGCTTTGGCCATTTCCAGGCAAACCAGACAATGAGCGCCATACAGACGACCTCAACAGTTGCGAAGAAAATGTAGTGAAGCGTGGTCGATCCACCGCCTATGACGTAAGCAATGGTCACCACGCCTGCGATGATATTCGTCCAGCGATTCGCTCTGTATTTCAGCACCCGGGACAACAGAACCATGGCAATCGGTATCTCTGTAACCATGGCGGCTCCCAGCAAGAACCCTTGCGTGATTTGAGTATCTTCCGCGTACCCGGTCATGAGACCCTTCAAGAACCCCGGGTTCATGAACGTGAAGATATCCGCGAAAAGCATGTTCAACATAACGAACATCCACATCGTGGAAAGCATGGTTTCCATGCTCCACTTCCTGTCACGCTTTTCGTCAGGATTCACGTTGCCGTTTCCCGCTCAATTACCGGGCACATGCAGCAGTCCCTCGCACGCAACGTTGGCAGATAGATTCATATTGCTATCTGCACGGATGCGCACATCGGCGACACGAAATGCGCCTTGGCGATCAGGCGTGGTGACAAACTGCACGTCGCAAGTCCAGTAAACCCCATTCGTCACATACGTACCGCCCTTGTAGTCGTACGCCGCACGCGTGTCATAGTCTTTGCCATAAGACAGGAAGCGCACATTACCCGTTTCGGTAATGCTCGGGCGACCTACTATTGAAGCGACCTCTTCCTCCAGCTTGCCTTGCCAGACCATCAGCATCTGGGATTCTGTACGATTCAGTTTGCGCCCGTTGCGCAGCTTGGCGGCCACCTTGTCAAAATCGAATTTGATTTCCGCTGCCTGAATTTTCGGCTCGTAGGCTTGCTTGGTTTTTTGCGTCAGTTCGCCGAGCTGTTTTTGTATCTCCGCAACTTTAGCCATCGCAGCGGCTTTTTCCTCAGGAGTGGCTTTCTTCGCCCATTTGCCACTGGGGTCTGGGCGTTTGCTTCCTGCCCAGAGTCGAGTCCACGCCAGTTCCAGGAACTCCGGTGCTGACCCATTCATCAAAGTCACATCTTCGGTAAAACCAATCTTTCGCAATTCCGTGTTGAACAATGCGCTATCCAAGGTCTTTCCCGTGGCGGATGCGCGTACCGCTGCATTGACTTCATCGGGGTTACAGGCCAGCTTGTGCGCCTTTAGTAAAACGGGGCTGCTTGCTGTTTGCCATGTACCAGCGGGCGTGTTCTCAATTTTCAAATCGCTGCGCCGCAGGATCGTGCCGCCCTCACCCAAGCGCATTTTTACTGGATCGGTCCAGCCCGCCGGTTTGGGAATGCCTTTGCCAAAGTCAACTTTAGAGACGCACTCGAACTGCAAGCGCATTTCAGCCCATTCGGGTTGCTGCGCGTTTTCGTAGATCACCGTGACATCGATCTGCTTGATCTCGATGGGCCCCATCAACATGCTGATCGGGGTGCGATCATCCACCAGCGTATTGGCAAAAAAAGCCTGCCGGTTTCCGGGTTCGCCTTGCATGTGAAAGAAAACGTCGGCAGCGCAGGCTGACGTGCTGCCTGCCGTCCATAAAACTGCTGCGAGTACCAAGCGCATTGTTTCCCTTTACCTAAAATAGACCCGCCATGAGGCTGCAGTTCTAATCAATCGTGAGCCGCATAGGAAGACCAGCCCGTCACCAATTCAAAATGCTTCTCTCGTTGCTTGCTGCCGAACCATCTTCGCTTTTCCACCATGCAATTCGACCAATTTCAGCAACGCTTTATGCATACGCGGTGGAAAACTTGAATCAAATGATTTGTGAATTTCAAATAAAAATTTAGGGCTTTTCTCTTCTACTTCCGTGTTCCCATTAAATTGAGTGGTGCATGGTTTATCGCATATCAGCGTATAAGAAAGATACGCGTCAGTATGCGTATAGCTGATGGTCTTGATCTGCTTAATAGGAATGGATCTTTGAATTGTTTCGCCGCCCATTGCATAGGGCAGTGTAAGGCGACTGATCAGTTCATCACCCTCGATGGAATGCTTCAATCGTCCTTCAAGATTGAAGCCAGACTGCTTGATGATCCAGGCCTCGGTTTCCTCTTGGGTCTGAGCCATAGCCGAGGCCGAAAACAATGCGAGCAATAAGATCCAAATCAAATTCTTCATTATTATTTCCCGGCTCAGAATGCCATGACTTCAAAAGCAAAATTAAGTTGCCAATGCGTTTTCAATTGGCATTGAGTGCTGCTTCGAAATCCTCGACGACAGAGGGTTCCCACTTACTGCTCTTGGGTATACCAAACCCCATAGGCTCTTTACTCACCAGCTCAAGTGTGTACCGGGCGGCAGTTGGCGTGGTCGGTGTAATGAAGAAAGCAACCACCTTTCCGGTGTGCGCCGCGCCTACGCGCGATCTAATGGTGCCGGATGGCTTGTGGCTGTAAACAATTGCCATGTCGGTCGACATAGCCTTGGTTGCTGCTTTCCAGACCTGGTCATATGTCACTTTTCCTTTCGTCTGAAACCTTACGCCACCAGGGTCGCCAGGCTGGAGTTCATGTTCGCTGACCGTCATGACACTGCATGCACTTAATATCAAACCAGCCACCGCAAATAACACTGTTTTTATAGCCTTCATCTTTTCTGCTTTCAGATCCACGCCAATTCAAGCTATTTTCTAGAGCCGGTTGGTTTAGGCGCCGCCCCTCTGCATTTAAAGTAGATAACGCGACCTGCCAAACCAGCACAGCCCGTTTCAATTCCGGCCACGACAGTGTGAGCACTGCCTGAAAGCTCATCGATAATGGAGTACTGGTCTTCTCCTCCGCAGGCTTCGGCGATGTTTGCATACGCTTCTTGTTTACGACCCGAAACCTGCTGAGGAAGGCCATGGGCGCAATATCGCTGCTCACCGGTCGCGCCCACCATAGCCTGCGGAACCCCAAGCCCACCCTTGTTCTCGTATTTTGAGTAGATATGGGGTTCTGGCACGCTTCCAGCACAGCCGGAGAGCATGCTGACGGCGGCAATACTTGCGAAGAGACAGTGCCTCAAGGCCAGTACGTCAGGAAATCTCAATTTCCATTCCGCCCCACCTTCTATCGAACTCATACTTGTCTCCACTTAGCTGTCTGCTTCAAAACTTTGCTTGAGATCAAACCCAGACTTCGTCAACCCAACTGCTGGGCAACTCGTTTACGACTTGCCATGCCCGCCACCAACCCCAGCCCCACCAGAAACATTGCATATGCTTCCGGCTCCGGCACGGCTGCAGTTGAATAGGTCAAGTTATCGATACTGAAGCCTTCGCCGCCACCGCGAATGTAGATTGCATCCACCAGGCCTGAATAGCCGGACGCAACCCACGCCATGCCCATAGACGCATTGGGATCATCAAAAATGCTGTGGACGAGCAGCCCCTGGTAATACAACTCAATGCTGGCTAGCGTGTTTTCGGTATCTACCGAATACGCCTTGTAATACGTTCCTTCAAATACGACGGGGGCATTGTCGAAGCTTAGCTCGCCGGTCGAGCCGTAAAATGAGCGCACGCCGATTGCTCCATCGTCTGTTCCGTCCAGATACTCCCAAGCCTGACCGATAGAATCCCAGCCCGATATCCCGTTGTAGCCATCAACAACATCGCCTGTGGCATACAAAGGAGAAGTCGTGGAAACGGTATTGATGTCTTCGAAAGTGACAACGGTCTGTGCAGCTTGAGCCGTGCCCGAGAATAGGAAAATCGACAAGATGGACGCGGTGAGGGCGGGTTGAATATTCATGATTGCTCCTTGATTTTGTTATTGCGTTTATTAGGATTGGCACAGGCAGCTTGTAGGCCGGAATGGTTTTTTACGTTATCCGTTTAAATACTCACGCTGCCTCATGCGCCACCCAATCAGCCCCAACCCGGCCAGCATCAAAGCGTAGGTCTGCGCCTCGGGCACGGCAGCGACATCGCCAGGACTCACAGCCCATGCACGGCGGTAAAAAGCCACACTTCCATCGATCTGGCGACCGTCGAACATGAAGAACGACCACGCCTGACCATCATTCGGTGCGAACCCTGTGGCCGACCAGTACGCATCGGACTGCAAATTGACGAAGGGGCCGACGTTGTCAAGGCAAGTGTCGCTGGTGCCGTTGGTGTAACAGCCACGTGATCTTCCTTCAGGGGTGTAGTTGCCTGGATTGTTGAGCGTGTTGTAAAACAGATGCGCCATTTCGCTGCCAGTGCTGCCTGCATAGGCCGTCCCTTGTTCGCTGACGTTGTAACCTTTGTCGGTACTGCCGTTCAGGGCGAAGCTGTAATTGAAGCTCGCGCCGTTAACAGGATCGACGGTGGGCAGCCTCCAGTTGTCGTACACATGGTCGCCATCTGTGAAACTGAGATTGGCCGCCCAGGTGTTGGCTTCTGCCCAGTTCAATAGACCATCGGCATCGTATCCCGATGTCTTCGCGTAGTTGGCGTCAGCCAGCCACGTGATATCAAGCACCGTGTCGTAATAAGCCTCGAAACTGCCTGCGCTGCCGTTGAGGTCGCGGCCTTGCAGGGCGGCGTGTGCCGTGCCCGCAACCAGGCAAGAAAAGAGGCTGGCAACGAACACCGTTTTTTGAATATTCATGAATTTTCCTTATTTGATATGCGAACACTGACGGCACAGTTATCGCGCTGAAATATCGTTCAGCGCAATGCCTGCGTTACAGGTCGCATGGTATTGAACACGGGAGCGGGAAAACAGCTGTCACTTCTGACAGCCACTGATCAAAACGGTCGGTGCTGAATCAGCCCATTGAGCACTGCCCTGACCACGGCATGTTGCCGGTTGCAGGCATCGAGTTTGATGGTAGCGTTATTGAGATGGAAGTTGACCGTGCGTTCGGACAGGTTAAGCAACTGGGCAATTTCCCATGAGGTTTTTCCATCAGCAGCCCAGCGCAGACATTCTTGCTCGCGCGCGGTAAATGTACGCTCCTCTCCGTTCCCCGCTAGGCTGAATACCCGGCGCACGGATTCGTGTACGTAGCTCGCCATCAACTGCGCATAGGGCAAAGCCCGCTGTGTGATCTCATGCGCGGCCACCAGGCGGTGATTCAGCGCCAGGCTCAACACACCCAGCTCACCATGCGGACTGTGTACCGGCACGCTGATGCCGAATTTGAGTCCGAATTCGGTCGCTTCATTCATGACACGCGCACTTTCGGCTGATTTCGCCAAGCCTAGGGCATGCCATTCGATCGGCACGACATGCTTTTTGCAATAGTCGAGCACGGGGTCATGCAGGTTGAAATCGCTTTCAAAATAGTGGCTGATCCACGATTCCGGGTAGCCGTTGATCACGATCAGGCGCGCCTCGGATACGCGCGTCGGTATCCTCAGCGCGTAGACGAAGGCATCAAACCCCAACTGCTGACTTTGAACCCGGCAAAGCCTGGTTATCTCATCAACACTGTTGGCGGTGAGAAAGCCTTGTAGTGCATTGTGGAAATCCTGTATTTCCATTTTGGCGAAGAAATGACTTTGTTTAGCTCTAGATAGTACATGACAGATGAATTCTGGGAGGTTGATGTTTTAATCGCAAAGCCTGCGCCGCCGCCACCATGTTGGACAGCGCCGCTTCAGTCTCCGGCCACCCACGCGTTTTCAGCCCACAGTCCGGATTGACCCAGAGGTTTTCCGGCGCGATCACTTGCGCGGCTTTTTCCAGCAGCCGCGTCATTTCCGCTGTGTCGGGCACGCGCGGGCTGTGGATGTCATACACGCCGGGGCCGATCTCGTTGGGGTAGGCGAAGTCGCCGAACCCACGCAGCAATTCCATGTCGGACCGGCTGGTCTCGATAGTGATGACATCGGCGTCCATGGCCGCAATGGCGGGCAGAATGTCGTTGAACTCCGAGTAGCACATGTGAGTGTGAATCTGCGTGGCGTCGGCGACGCCGGATGCGCTGATGCGGAAGGCGCGGCTCGCCCAGTTGAGATAGGCTGGCCAGTCCGCTTTCCGGAGCGGCAAACCTTCGCGGTAAGCCGGTTCATCGATCTGGATGATGCCGATCCCGGCGGCTTCAAGATCGACCACTTCATCGCGGATCGCCAGTGCGATTTGCAGCGCCGTGGTTGCGCGCGGCTGGTCATCGCGCACGAACGACCATTGCAGCATGGTCACCGGACCGGTCAGCATGCCCTTCATCGGTTTCCTGGTCAGCGACTGCGCATAGCGCGTCCAGTCCACCGTCATCGGCTGCGGGCGCGACACGTCGCCATAGATAATTGGTGGTTTCACGCAGCGGCTACCGTAGGACTGCACCCAGCCATTTTGCGAGAATGCGTAGCCTAGCAATTGCTCGCCGAAGTACTCGACCATGTCGTTGCGTTCAGCTTCGCCATGTACCAGCACGTCAATCCCCAGTATTTCCTGCTTGTCGACAGCGTAGCCAATCTCGCGCTGCATCGCGGCCGTGTAGTCGGCTTCGCTGATTTCGTTTTTCTTGAAACGTGCGCGGGCGCTGCGTATCTCGGTCGTCTGCGGGAAGGAACCGATGGTCGTCGTAGGGAACGCAGGCAGGTTGAAACGCTCGCGCTGCATGGGCTGGCGTACCGCGAACGGATGATTGCGTGTGTCGTGCGTAGCAGTGAGCACGGCCAGTCTCGCCCCGACTGCTGCATCGTGCACCCGGCTCGATGCGCGGCGCGCAGCCAACGCCTGGGCGTTGTCGGCCAATTCCACCGCCACCGCCTGACGGCCCGCATTGAAGGCGGTTTTGAGGGTGGCCAGGGCGGCAATCTTGTCGTCGGCGAACGCCAGCCAGCTCTTGAGTTCGGCATCAAGCCTGGTTTCGTCCGCCAGGCTCACCGGCACGTGCAGTAGTGAACAAGACGGCGCGAGCCACAGCCGATTGCCAAGCCGTTGATGCAGCCCCTCGAAACGCTCAAGCACAGCGGCAAAATCGGTTTTCCAGATATTGCGCCCGTCGATCACGCCTGCCGAAAGTACTTTGGTGGAGGGTAGCCAGTCGATTACCTGCGCCAATTCGTCGCTGCCACGCACGCAATCGACATGCACCCCGGCCACGGGCAATTTCATCGCCATCAGCAGGTTTTCGCGCAACGGCCCGAAGTAACTGGCGAGCAGCAGTTTCACGCCTGCTGCGTTCAGAGCGTGATACGCCCGCTCGAACGCGCTGCGCCAGTCGGCGCTCAAATCCAGCGCGAGGATCGGCTCATCGATCTGCACCCATTCCACACCCTGCGCTTTGAGGCGCGCCAGTATTTTTCCATAGACCGGCAACAAGCGGTCTAGCAGGTCGATGCGGTTGAAATCCGCTGTCTTTTCCTTCGCCAGATACAGAAACGTGAGTGGGCCGATCAACACTGGTTTGGGATTGAATCCAGCCGTTTGCGCTTCGGCCACTTCGTCGAACAACCATTCCACACCCAGCGAAAAATTCGTATCGGCTTTCAGCTCGGGGACAAGGTAATGGTAGTTGGTGTCGAACCACTTGGTCATTTCCATCGCGTGGTACGCCGCATTGCCGCGCGCCAGTTGGAAGTACTCAGGCAAGCTGATTGATTCGCCAAAGCCGAAGCGTGCTGGCGCGCAGCCCAGCAGCGCAATGTGATTGAGCATCTGATCGTAGAACGCGAAGTCCCCCACCGTCACGTAATCCAGTCCGGCCGCATGTTGCCGTTGCCAATTAGCCTGGCGGATGCCACTCGCCACTGCCTGCAGCGCCGCCTCGTCGATGTCGCCGCGCCAGAATGCTTCTTGCGCAAATTTCAGTTCGCGGTTTGGGCCGATGCGCGGTACCCCCAATACGTGTGCCAGTGCCATGTCGTGCTCTCCAATGTAGTGATGGACGGCATGATGCGGGCACGCGTAACATGACACAAACGAATAGTTCTCATAGGCAGCATGAATTCATCTCATATAGAACTTCGTCACTTGCGACTGCTGCAGGCGGTGACGGAAGCCGGTGGCCTGACTGCCGCCGCCGAGCGCCTGCATCTCACGCAGTCGGCTGTGTCGCATCAACTGAAGGCGCTGGAGGACGCGCTCGATCTGCAGTTGGTCGAACGCACCACGCGTCCGCTCGGACTCACCACCGCCGGTCGCCGCCTATTGACGCTGGCGCATAGCGCGCTGCCGCAGGTGGACGCCGCGCTGCGCGACCTGGCCAAGTTGAAGGATGGCGACGCGGGCGAGCTGCGCATCGCGGTGGAATGCCATACCTGCTACGACTGGCTGATGCCTGCGATGGACAGTTACCGCGACGCGTGGCCGCTGGTGGAACTCGACCTCCTGGGCGGGTTTCAAGCCGACCCCATCGGACTCCTGCTGGATGGTCGCGCCGATCTGGTAATCACCTCCGACACCACGCCACGCACAGGCATCGTGTATGTGCCGCTGTTTGGGTTTGAGATGCTAGCGCTACTGCCGCCCGATCATCCGCTTGCCGCCAAAAAATGGCTGCTGCCCGCCGATTTTGCCGAGCACACGCTGATTACCTATCCAGTTCCGGAAGACCGGCTCGACCTGATTCGCCGCGTACTCGCCCCCGCTGGAATCAAGCCGCCGCGCCGCGAAGCGCAATTGACCGTCGCCATCCTGCAACTGGTCGCCAGCCGCCGTGGCCTCGCCGCGCTGCCCGCGTGGGCGGTTGCACCCTACATCGAGCGCGGCTACGTTGCCGCGCGCCCCATCGGCAAACATGGATTGTGGGCGGAACTCTATGTCGCGGTGCGCGCAGCCGACGCCACGCGCGCGTTTGTCACAGATTTCATCGACACGGTGAAACGCGACAGCTTTGCGCGCTTGCCTGGTATTCGTCCGGCTAACATTGAACCATGACGTTCCGCTCATTCCGGTTCGTTTCAGAAAAAGGCATTTAACATTCAAAGCACAGCCGACCACGCAAATAGCCAAAGTCCGCTGTTACGGGTCGGCTGGAGCACAAGGTTGGGAATATTTGTCACTGTGTAGCAACCGGCGTCAAATGAGTTAGTGTGCATATCCATTTCTCGCCTGTCTTTACGTAGACATCCGTCACCCATTCATCGGCGCTGATGGGTGCGCCCCTGAACATGCCTGTGTTGCGCCCGCGCCCTGTGACGATTGCGACCGCGCCATAGACCCGGCGCGCACAATGTCCTTGGTCATGCTGTCGTGGCTGAGAATGCCCTGTTCGACCGCTTGCAGGAAACCCTCTCTGGACACTGGCCCCACCTCGGGTGTTACAAGCGTCCAGTCCTCGGAAATGCAAGACAGGATTCTCGCAACATCATTCGAAACTACCGCTTGATTGAACGCCTCTTCTACGGCGGCAAGTTCTTTGAATAGACTTTCGTCCATCGTGTCGCTCCTTATCTTGTACATGTCCAAGCCGTTCAAAGCGGAACCACGGGGATGCATATCTCGCACTCAAACACCCCCGTCGTGCAATCGTAGGCCGCACCCTGCGGGTAGTACTCGAAACAGGGACGCGCATTGAGTTGCAACCCACTGGAAGGCAGCCAGTCGCGCAATAACGCAGCCCAGGCATCGCCAATCTGTTCTGCTGTGCCCTTGAAGCTGAGCGCCGCATACTTGCCACCCGGAATAGTCGTCTTGAGCGCACCGCCCGTTGCAGTGAAATTGGGCGACACTTCAGCGCAGGCGTCGTATCGGCATTGCGCTGGCGCAGTGATGCTCGGGTCGTCGTGGCTAATGCCGTAGCGTGCGTGGTCTTCGCCAAGCTTGTTCATGACTGCCCACGGCACATAAGTCTCCTGCCAGAACCGTGCGATGGGTTCGCCGTAAGGACCAAGATGGCGAAGATAGGCAACGGTCACCGGATGGCGGTCAATGAGTGTGATTTTCATGATGATCTCCTTGTTCAGGATTCGGGAGACTTCATGTTCCGCGATAGCGACTTGCCATACCTGACCGCGCTTGCTATTCGCCTGACCAGAATTGCCATTTGCACGGCGTTGTGCGGACTGCTGTTCACGCCATGACGTAGGCGAAGAACCAAACCGGTTTTTGAATGCACGTGTAAATGCCTCGGCAGAGCCGAACCCCACCGACAAAGCAAGGTTCAGAATTCTCGTGCGTGGCTGAGCCGCAAGCCGCATGGCGGCGATCTCAACTCGCCGCCGCCGCAGGTAATCGCCAAATGTTTCGCCCATCCAGGCGGAAAAGAGCCGATGAAAATGAAATGAAGAGAAATGCGCAACTTCAGCCAAGGTTGCAAGATCGAGTTGCTCATCCAAATGCTCGTCAATGTACTCAAGCACCCGATGCATTCGGCTTACGTATTCTGAGCGGCTATTGTGGGAAGCCATGCAGTGCCCAACATTCATCATAACCAGCAGCGAAAAGCGGTGCGACGAAGGAGCGCCGTTTTTCACCGCCCGCGTTAATGGCGTGGTTAGGAGTCGTCAATTCACCTGCCCCGTCTTATCGCGCTCGGCGAAAACCTCCTTGGCTGCGAAAACGCCATTGAGCGCTGCGGGAAACCCGGCATACACAGCCATTTGAATCATGATTTCGACGATCTCTTGCCTTGTGCAACCGACGTTGAGCGCCCCATGGATATGAACTTTTAGCTGAGGCTGCGCATTACCTAATGCGGCTAGTGCCGCAACGGTAGCAATTTCACGCTCCTTAAGTGAAAGAACGCCGCGCGAATAGACGTCACCGAACGGGAATTCGATAGTGTAGCGGGCAAGATCAGGGGCAATATCCTTAAGCGCTTCAATTACACGTTCGCCTGCCTGGCCATCAATTTCTTTGAGCTTCTCCAAGCCTCGGGTGTAACGGTCTGATTCCACTTTTGACTCCTTTTGCGGCGTGATGTGATGTTGGCGCGTAGGTTCGCCGGCGCAACCGGTAAGAGACAGCAGGAGCAAAGGAAAAATCCCGATAAAGCGATTCATGGTGACTCCTCACGTTTGAGTTCACCGCCCTGCACGGTCTTTCGCACAGCTACGGTGGGATGACTTGTTAGAGCTTGGACGCAAGAATGACCCCGCTTGCCCAAGACATTTTGGTGATATGAAAATCGCTACGATGCTCAAGTGTTGAAACGAGGTGAGCAACTTTTTCGGCGTGCCCTTCCGGCCAATTGGGCTGGGGCAGCATGTCGTCAATGACATACAACCCCGAGGGACTGACAAGCGCCAACGCTTCTTCAAGGAGGCGATATTTCCCAGACCATGTATCGGCAAAGATAAAGTCAAAATATTGGCCATTGAGTGACCGAATAAATTCGTCGCCATCAGCGCAAACCACCTTCAGTCGTGGATCTTCGCCGAGATTATTTCGAAGAACGGATAGGAGACTTTCATCGTTATCGACGGTAGTGAGGCGAGATTTTGAATCCATACCATCGAGAAGCCATGCAGTAGATAGTCCCGTGCCGGAGCCAAGCTCAAGAAAGCGGCCGCCTGGCTTTGATGTTGCCAAGGTACGCAGCAATGAACAAGTAAGGGGTTCAGACGCCATCGTGAAGCCAGCGGCGCGAGTGTCGGCCCATATGGCCTGAATGGATTTTGGTTCGTTGAGATTTGAGAGATCGTTCATAAGTGTGAAAAGCTCTAACGAGGCTGTAGAAAAAGCCCCAAAATATCAATCCTCACATCTTGCCCCAGCCCCCCGCCTGCATCAACATCGGATCATTGATCTTGCGATGAGACCGACTGCATGGCGCGCTACAAACCCATCGACACCAGCCCGCGTTTCCTTGCCGTAGACCTGCAGCGGCATCTACTCCCCGGCACCTTCGAACACGCACTAAATCACCTCATCGACCACGAACTGGACCTGTCCGGTTTCGATACACGATTCAACAACGACGTCTCCGGCGCTGCTGCCTAACCGTCCCGCGCGGACAAGCGTTGCAACCGATCGCGAATGGACTCGTCCGCCCAGGGCGTCTCGCTCTCGAATTGGCCGAGCGGCCGGCCATGCCGGGAAATGACGAGGCGGTAGGCTTTCATGGCGTGCCGCCTTCCGCCAACTGAGAACTGCTCGCCATTTCACCGAGATCAGAACGCGTCACAGTCATTCAGGACGTAACTCCCATACCCTGCAATCGATCCAGCCAATCCGCCATCACGAGGCGTGCCGCCTTTGCCAACGCTGCACCATGACGCCGGGCGTCCTCGCGCACGGTGCGCGGATCGACGCCCGTATGAGCCAGTTCGGCGCAGTGGCCGACCAGCCAACGTTCGATCTGACTGGCGTCTGCCTCCAAGTGGAACTGAAGACCCAACACCGCATCGCCGAACGCAAAAGCCTGTTGCGCGCAGCGCGGCGTGCTCGCCAGTAGCTTGCTACCCGCCGGCAGGTCGAAGCGGTCGCCGTGCCAGTGCAGCACCGGCACGCCAGCCAGCGGGGCGAGCACCGAATTTTGTCCATCCTTGGTCAGCGTCAGCTCGCCAAAGCCGATTTCCTTGTGGCCCATCGAGGCCACCTTGGCACCCGAGAGACGGGCTATCAATTGCGCACCCAGGCAGATGCCCAGCAGCGGCCGGCCGCTGGCCAGGCGCTGTTCGATCAGGTGCAGCTCTGTGGCCAGAAAAGGATAGGCGTCCTCATCGAAAGCGCCGATGGGGCCTCCCAAAGCGACGACAAGATCGGCCGATCCTGCATCGACCGCCGTCAGGTCGTTCACGGCAGGATCGAGATAGCGCACGTCGAAGCCGCGTTCGCGCAGCAGCGACTCCAGGGTGCCAAGGTCTTCGAAGTAAATATGGCGCAGGGCCAGGGCGGTCTTCATTGGGAGGCTCCTTCGGGTTTGAAGTCAGCGGGGCATCAGGCCAGTCGTGGCTGGCGGGTACGGCACGGGCACAAAGATGGCCTGGCCGACGCGTCGGAGTTGATAGGGGTCGTCAGCGCGTAGAGAAAAACTCGTCCCCAAGCAGCATGTCCTCGAAGAAGGCCCCGAAAGGCTTGCTTGGGTGTCGGATGTGTATCTCAAGCACCCAGATCATGGGTTTTGGTGTGAAGCCAACATCGGCCAGTGGGCCCTCATAGATGGCCGCGTGAGGAAAGTCGCCTATGCGGTGGCCCGAAAGGTCGAGATTCAGTTTCCAGCCGCGCTTTTCAGCCTCAGCAGTAGCGAAGTCGTACAATGCCTTGCCGCTGGCCGAGTTTTTTGCCCAATGCTCGCGTACCACATGGAATATCTCTCGGGCGTCTTTGGCGCAACGTGCATACTCCTGGTTAGTACCAGTTGTGAATGTGTCGCCGCCATCGCCTTCCCATTTTTTCCATACCGGACCGATGTCGATCAGGAAAATGTCGTCCGCACCCAAGATGACGCCGGGGTCTGAAGGGGCGCCGAATGTTTTGGTGGTGTTGCTCCCGAAGCGCACGTACACGTCATGCCAACCACGCGTCATGCCAGCTACCGCGAGGATATCCCTGGCGATTTCCACGGCATCTTCTTCTACCATGCCAGGGCGTATCGACTTCACGATTTGATTTATCGCCTTTCTCGTCATGTCCCGCACAGCAAGCATTTGCTCTGCGTCGAAGTTCGGGCCGTAGCGTTCAAGGTCAACAGGGGAGGTCGGCATGTTCATCGTTCAGGTTCCTTTTCATATTGCAACAGGGGTTAATGAATCAAATTGAAGGCGTGGAAATCTCTACGCGAAGCTCATCGAGATCCTTCGTCAAAGCAATCTGGCATGACAGGCGGTGCTCTGGTAATGCATCCTCGAACGAAGCAAGCAACCTGCGTTCGCTCTTGGTCTGCTCCCCAAATAGCCGGGCTCTGTGGTTCCCCACTTTGACCCGACAATTTCCGCAGGTGGCACGTCCACCGCAGATGCCCTGCGTGTGGCCTGAATCGCTAAGCGCAGTCATCAGGCTGATGCCCGTCCTGGCGTGTATCTTCTCTTCATGGCCTTGAGGTGTGCGCACAAATATGTTCAGAGTCGGATACTCGCCAGGCGCTTCCTGGCTCGGCACGGGATGCTCGAATGGATCCGCGTGAAAGTGGTCTTCATCCAGTCCGCAGTTTTTGATGAACAAAGCTGCAGCAGCCTGAACCATCGACGGTGACCCGCACGCATATACTCGTGACTGGCGCAATTCAGGATGATCCGAGGCCGCACACTGTTCCACCGTACCTACACGGCCCGTCCACCCCGGTATCGGATCACACATCACCGGAACGAAATGGAAGTGTGGGAACGCCTTCTCCAGTCCGCGCAGCGGATCGGAAAGGTAAAGGTCTTGCGGAACCCGACCTCCCCAATAGAGGAATACAGGATCGCTGCTGGCGGGCAACGCCTGCTCGAGCAGCGCCCAGATCGGTGCGATTCCCGTGCCCGTTGCCAACATCACTGTAGTGGCGCCAGGCCGGGACGGCGATTTCCATGTGCACTCTCCGTAGGGGCCACTCAATCGCAGCTCGACAGGATCATTTGATGACAACAGCTTGGAGGTTGCACGCTGGCGTACCCATTCCGAAAACAGCCCGCCCGGGTAGAGACGCACATGCAGCTCCAGCGGCTTGTCTGGCTCATAGTCATGGACCATCGAGTAGCACCGAAATTGAGATTCAAGGATGTGTAGCGCCAGATACTGGCCTGCCGAGTAGATGAAGCGGCCATTTCCTGACTTGGGGCGCAGGCGTACGCGGACCACATTGGGGTTGAGATGTACCGCCTCTTCAAGAATGGCCGTTTGCACATTCGAAGGGATGGTTTCTGTTGGCTGGCTCGACATTCATTTGAGATAAGGTTTGGCAACGCAGATATGGTCGCAAAACTACTGGCCCATAAACATGGGCCAGAAAATATAATGTGCATGGTCCAGTTTTCTTTGCCCTTATTTGCGAGCCTCATCCATGCGCCGCCCCATACAGATTCGAATTTCCATGCCCCCAGACGGATCGACTGTTGGCAGGGCTTACCTGATTCAGTCCATCATTGAGGAAATTCTCGCGGGCCGACTGCAGCCACGCACCCAAATGCCGAGTACGCGCATGATGGCTGAACATTTCCAGATCAATCGTAAGACGGTAGTGGCCAGCTATGAGGAGCTGGTGGCGCAGGGATGGCTGGAGAGCCATTCCAAGAGGGGTACCTTCGTCTCATCGCATCTTCCTGTTTCAATCGGATTGCCACCCACTGCAACAGATACGCGGCAGCCTGCCTCTCGTACGTCCTCGGCTCTGAAGCTCTACGGCGCGCCATTCATGTGGCCCAAGCAACAGGAAGAAGGAACCATTAACTTCGATGATGGCGTACCGGATACGCGCCTGATTCCTTACGAGGCACTCTCACGCGCATTCAGGCATTCGCTCATCGCAACCACGCGTCATCAACTACTTGGGTACGGCGACCCGCGCGGGGCCGAGGCATTGAGGCTGGCCTTGTCAGAGATGCTTAACGCTGAGCGTGGTCTGGCGACTGGACCAGATGGAATTTGTATCGCTCGTGGGAGCCAGATGGGGATATTTCTCGTGGCCCGCGTTTTAGTGCGGCAAGGGGATGGGGTTGCGTTCGAAAGGCTCAGCTATGGTCCTGCCCGAAAGGCCTTCGAGGCCTGCGGCGCGAAGCTGCATCACGTCGATCAGGATGAGCAAGGGCTGATCCCTGACTCCCTGGAAAAACTATGCCGCAAACATTCCATCAAGGCCATTTACGTCACACCCCATCATCAGTTTCCGACGACGGTCATGATGCCAGCGCAACGCCGGCTGAGATTGCTGGAGCTAGCAGAACAATTCGGTTTCGCAATTGTCGAGGACGATTACGACCACGAATTTCATTTTGATCGCCAACCCATGTTGCCGATAGCAGCCTTCGATCGTTATCACAAAGTGATTTACGTTGGCTCTCTCTCGAAGGTTCTGGCACCGGGCTTACGGATCGGATATGTAGTGGCTAGTCCGGATATCATCAATCGCTGTGCCAATGAAATCATGCTTCTGGATCGCCAAGGTAGCATGGTGACAGAGCTTGCCGTGGCCGAGCTGATCTCGACTGGGGAACTGCGTCGCCTCATCTGGCGTGCGATGCGTGTATACATCAATCGACGACAGGCAATGGCCGATGCGCTCGCAACGCAATTGTCAGAGTGGACTAATTTCACCCTGCCAGTTGGCGGGCTCGCGTTCTGGTTACGACTGATTTCACCAATAGATCCTGATGTGCTGGCATCGCACGCCCTTGCTTGTGGCGTTCGTGTATTGTCTAGCTCCCAGTTTGGGCATGGGTCGAATCTGAGCAAAGGATTCCGGCTCGGATTTGGAAGTAACGACGAAGCCACGATCTATAAGGGAGTTCAGCGATTTCGTAAGGCCTTTATTACAGTTGCGAAAGCCAATTAATCCTCACTGGCTGCTGTTGATAATCTACGATTTCCCGGCTTGTCCTACCTACGCCGCAGCCCTTTGAAAAAGGGAGAGCACAATCAGTCAAGCTTCAGAGAATCAAAGGTTCCAGGCTCGAATTGAATACGCATTGCATTGGTTCGCTTCCTGCGGCAAGCATGAGGCAGGTCTAACGCATGACGCGGATGATTTCTTGCACAAGGGTAGCCTGCCGGCTGCATCCTGTTCTCGGACCCCCGAGCGCTAAAACTCTGCGGTTGCAGTCCCCAAACCGATATCCATCCGGCATCTACGATGTGGCGGCACGCCGCTCCGGTACGGTGACTTGACATCAATCGATAATAGGTTAGGATTCCTACCTATGGACTTCGATCAAATCACGGAACCGCTGGATCTCCGCCTGGCCGACGGTTTGACCCGCCTGGCCGCCGTCGCGCGTCAGCTCGACTGGCAGGCGGCTGAGGCTGCGGGTTTATCTCCGACTCAGGCCGACATCCTGCGCTTCGTTGTCCATCGCCCGGCGGGTGCCCGGCTTACCGCCGCGGCCGCGCACGCCGGTGTGCGCAAAGCCACGGCCAGCGATGCCGTGACGGCCCTGGAAAGAAAGGCGCTGGTGCATAAGTACGCGGATGCCTCGGATGGTCGCGCGCTTGCCCTGAAGGTGACGAGCGAGGGTAATCGGGTCGCGCAGGACTGGCCCAGCAGTTACGCGCCGATTGTGGCCGGCCTCTCCCTGGCCGAGCAGGAATTACTGCTCGGTCTGGTGGTGAAGATGATCCGGCAATTGCAGCAGCGCCAATTGATCGCGCCGCAGCGCACCTGCGTGAGCTGCCGGCATTTCCTCGAGAATGTCGCCCCCGGCAAGAGCACGCCGCATTTCTGCGCGTTTGTCGGCGCGCCGATGGCCCAGCGGCATCTGCGCGTAGACTGCGCGGAGCACGAATCCGCCGCCTGACGGCGGTATAACCACCCCGTTCAACATGATCGGGGTTTCTTTTGATCTATATAGTTAGGAGTCCTAATGTGAAAACCTCTGCCATCTTTTACCACGCCGGTTGTCCCGTCTGTGTCGCCGCCGAGCGGCAGCTCGCCGACGCCATCGATCCCGCGCGCTTCAACGTCGAGGTCGTCCACCTGGGCGAAGCCAAGGCGCGCATCCCGGAGGCCGAAGCGGTTGGCGTGAAGTCCGTACCTGCGCTGGTCATCGCCGGGCAGCCGTTCCACATCAACTTCGGCGCGGCCATTGCCGATCTCAAATGAGAAGGAGCCATCCATGAAAGCACTTATTCTGAGTTTGATTAGCGCGACTGTGACGACGACCGCGCTGGCGGCCGAGCCCACTGTCCCCTATCCGGCGGGTTATCGCGACTGGCACCACGTCAAGAGCATGGTGATCGAGGAGGGACATCCCCTGTTCGCTTCCTTCGGCGGCATTCACCATCTCTATGCCAACGACAAAGCCATCAAAGGCTACCGGGGCAAGATTTTCCCGGACGGTTCGGTGATCATTTTCGATCTGCTGGAAGCCGTTCATGATGGCAACGCTGTCACCGAAGGCGCGCGCAAGGTAGTGGGCGTGATGCACAAGGATTCGAAGAAATTCAAGGCAACCGGCGGCTGGGGCTTCGAAGGTTTTGGCGGAGGTGACCAGGCCAAACGGGTCGTAGGCAACAACGCAGCGTCCGCCTGCTTTACCTGCCATCAACCGCAGAAGGCACAGGACTACACCTTCAGCCGACTGCGCGACTGAAGGGGTAACGTGGATCAGCCTGCATTGGCGCCACTTTGGTGTACTTCAGAATGGCTGAACACCCCGGCACCCATCAATCTGGAGACGTAGCGCGGTCACGTCGTGGTCGCCTGCGCCTTCCAGATGCTGTGCCCTGGCTGTGTGGCCCATGCGATTCCGCAGATGAAGGCGATGCATGAGCTGTTCGGCCCGCAAGGCGTGGTCGTGGTGGGTCTGCACACGGTGTTCGAACATCACGACGCGATGACCGTCACGGCACTGCGCGCCTTCGTACACGAATATGGAATCCGTTTCCCGGTCGGCGTGGACCGGCCCGCGGATGACGGCGGGCCGATCCCGCAGACCATGGCAGCGTACCGCATGCAGGGCACGCCGACCCTGATGTTGATCGATCGCGCGGGGCTGCTGCGGCGGCAGATATTTGGTCACATTCCTGATCTGCGTATGGGGGCGGAGATCATGCGCCTTGTCACCGAATCCTGATTCATCCGGATGGTTTCAATCCCGTTTCTCAGAAGCCTCACCGCCCATACAGCGCACTGAAGCTAGCATGCCCGAGCGCATTGGCGTTGACCATAAACCCGGCGAGCGAGGCTGTCGCGTTGGCCGGCAACTCAAGCCGGTCCACCTTCAGCGCGTAGACGGTAAACACATAGCGGTGTGGCTTGTCGCCAACCGGCGGGCATGGGCCGCCCCAGCCAGGCGTGCCAAAATCGGTTGCAATCTGTCGGGCTTCACCCGGCAGCTTACGGCCATCCGGCGTGCCTACCCCGCGCGGTAATGCAGTCGCCGTTGCCGGAATGTCCACGACCACCCAATGCCAGAAGCCAGCACCGCCCGTTGGTGCATCCGGGTCGTGCACCATTACCGCGAAGCTTCGGGTCCCCGCGGGCGGATTGCGCCAAATAGTTGCCGGCGATATGTTCTGCCCCGTGCAGCCGAAGCCGTTAAAGGTGTAAGCCTGTTTGATAATCGAGTCTGGTGCGATGTCAGGGCTGCTCAATTCGAAGCCTTGTGGAGGCGCGGCATGGCTCGTGAAAGTGCCAAAAACGCCAGCAAGTCCCATAAGTATTGCGGATAAAGTTCGCATGGTATTTATCTCCTGATTCAGTTGGTTGTCAGCGTGCCACCAGTCCCAAAGCTTCCAGAACGTACTGCGCGACACGTGCAGAGGATTGTGGATTCTGTCCGGTGATGAGCTGGCCGTCGCGCACGGCATAGGCTTGCCAGTTGGGCGCACCCTCGAACTGGCCACCCAATTCGCGCAGCCGCGTCTCGAGCGGGAAAGGCACGACCTGGGTCAGGCCTGCCGCAGCCTCTTCAGCGTCGGTGAAAGAGTTGACGCGCTTGCCGTGCACGATGGGTTTTCCGTCGGGGCGTTTCGCAGCAACCAGTCCCGCCGCGCCGTGGCATACCGAGGCAATGATTTTGTTGTTCGCGTAAGCCGCCTCGACCACGGCTTTTACACCGGTGTCGGTCGGCAAATCCCACATCGTGCCGTGGCCGCCAGGGAGGAAAATCGCGTCGTAGGCTGCGGGGTCGAGTTCGCTGACTTTGCGGGTTTCCGCAATGCGGTTTTGCAGCGTCGCGTCGGCGAGGAAGCGTTCGATGATGGCGTCGTTCTCGCCCTTGCCTTTCAGGCTGGCCGGGTCGATAGGCGCCGGGCCACCGGCGGGCGACGCCAGCTCGACTTCGACCCCCGCGTCGACCAGTGCGAAGTAAGGCGTCGCGAGTTCTTCCGCCCACACGCCTGTGGGCTTGCCGGTATCGCCCATGCGGGCGTTCGAGGTGACGATCATCAAAATGCGTGGAGGCATGGCAGTACTCCTTACGGACTTGGTGGATGGGGAGGGAAGGGGCGCGGCTATCGCGCCAGATGTTGCGACTGTTGCTGCCAGTGCAGCGGTTTGAGCCAAAAATGTTCGCCGGTCGGCCTTCATGGAGTGCTCCTTAAAGTTAGGCAATTCGCAAAAGCGGTACACGGGAGCGACTTTATTGACTTCCAGAAGCGACATAAACAAGATGCAGGTAACTTTATTCATTACATCAAGTAACCAATGGAACGCAGCTTCGCACCTGTACAACTCGGCAGCATCGAGCTCTTTTGTAAAGCCGCCGAAGTGGGCGGATTCGCACAGGCAGCGCGCGAGTTCGGTTTGACGCCCGCCGCCGTCAGCCGGGCCATCGCCCGGCTTGAGCAGCGTTTGTCGACCCGACTATTCGTCCGCACGACGCGTAAGGTCGCGTTGACCGATGACGGTCGCGCCTACTATGAGCAGTGCCGCGAAGCGCTCGCCAAGATCGAGGACGCCGAGCGGACGATTGGAGGTCGGCGCGGCGCGCCCAGCGGCACTTTGCGGGTGAGTTTGCCGACAACCTATGCGCACTATCGCGTGCTGCCAAGGTTGCCTGCGTTTATTCACCGATATCCAGGCCTCGATCTGGAGATGAACGTCTCCAACCGAAATATCGACTTTGTCGACGAAGGCTACGATCTGGCAATACGGCTTGGCGAGCCCAAAGACTCCGGCCTGGTAGGTAGAAGGCTTGAGGATGCCGCCTTGGGTGTATTCGCATCGCCGGGCTATCTACGCAACGCGCCACCGCTTGCAAGCATCGACGATTTGCCGGCCCACCGGCATATACAGTTCGTGCTGCCGAGCACGGGGCGGCCAATGCCGTGGTTATTCCAGGTGGATGGACGCGAAGTCGAATACCGTCTCGAAAGCCCGATTCGGTGCTCGGATGATGTTTTGGCTTGCGTGACACTGGCAGTGGCCGGCGCGGGTTTATTCCAGATATACGACTTTATTGCCGATCCGTATGTGAAGCGCGGCGAACTGGTCGAGGTCGCGCAATCGATGCGCGGCCGTTCACGACCTTTTTATGCACTGTATCCACAAAACCGCCACCTCAGCCCCAAGGTTCGGGCTTTCGTGGACTTCTTGATCGGCAATATTTAGAGCAACTTGCCCGTCAATTCGGAAGCGGCGCTCATGTGTCTTCCGGATGGAAGAGAAACGAGGTCACTGCGGTTCTCTTCTCGATCCGAACCGTCAACGCACAAGCCCCGTGAACAACGTCCTCCGCAGAACAATCGGGACAACGGTATACCGTCTCGGTCACCGTGTAGAGAATGGTGGCCCTGACTTCGACGATCTCACCGTGTTCATCCGCCCCGAGAACCATGACCGTGATCGGGCCGTCGATGGCGCCGAACCCGTTCATGCTCCGTGCAAGCGCCGCTCGCACCGTACTCTGCACCTCTTCCTCGACGAGGTCGGCGAAATCCCTCTCAACCTGCAAGCCAAGCTGCTGCGGGTGCTGGAGACCGGCGAATTCCGCTGCGTCGGCGGCACCCACACCCTGACGGCCAACGTGCGCCTGGTGTCCGCCACCAACCGCCGGTTGCTGGACGAAGTCGACGCCAAACGTTTCCGGCTGGATTTGTACTACCGGGTCGCAGGCATCGATGTGACCCTGCCGCCCCTGCGCGAACGCGCCGAGGACCTGCCCGAACTGGCGGCTTACATCCTCAAGCGCCTGATCGGCAATCAGGGCAGTTGCCGTCTCGACGCGAGCGCCGTCGCCGCACTGCAGGCCTACGAATTTCCGGGCAACGTGCGCGAGCTGCGCAACCTGCTGCAAAAAGCGGTGCTGAATTGCCGCGAGGGCGTCATCTCGGCCGCCGATCTGCAACTGCCCGCCGCTGCACTCCCGGCGGCGCAAACTGCTGACGTCGCGCCGTTGCAGCCCGAAGCCCCGCAATCACTGCTCGCGGCAGAACGCGCGCACATCCAGGGTTTGCTGGACACCCATCAAGGGCATCGCGCGCGCGTCGCCGCCGCGCTCGGCATCACCGAACGCACGCTGTACCGCAAGCTCAAGCAATACGGGCTGGGGCGCTGAGCGCCATGCCGTATTCCAACCCGGATAACCCATCAGGCGGCGCTTCGAGCCTGCGCGCACGATTGACAGCCCGCTTCATCCCCGGCCAGAATGCGGCCATGGTTCATCTCGTGCATTCCGCCCCTATCGCAATCATCCGCCGCCTGCCGCTGTGCATGTGGCTGCGCGTACGCGTGTCCGGGCCGGAGGTGTGTTGATCCAGCAGTAACGAATCGATTTCCCCAAAAAGGCCGCGGACCCGCAAAGGTTCGCGGCCTTTTTGTTTTTGTCGTCCATCCAGGAGCCCCACCATGACCCACATCCGAATCAAGCTGCCGTCCCGTCCCGCCTGTCTGCGCATCGTCTGGCGCGCCCTCGCCGCGCCCGCCGCCTTGCATCCGCCCACGCCATAAACCCGGGAGAAACCGCCATGTCCGTCCCCGCCGCCTATCTCGGCATCATCCTCATCTGGGCCACCACGCCGCTCGCCATCAAATGGAGCGCCCAGGGCACCGGCTTCGCCTTCGCCGTGGCCTCGCGCATGGTCATCGGCTTTGCCGTCGCCGCCGCCGTCCTCGCCGTCTGGCGCATCGGCCTGCCGCTGCACCGCCGCGCCCGCGCCAGCTACCTGGCCGGCGGGCTCGGCATGTTCGGCGCCATGACGCTCACCTACTGGGGCGCGCAATACATCCACTCCGGCCTCGTCTCCGTGCTGTTCGGCCTGACGCCGCTGATCACCGGACTGCTGGCGCTGCTGTGGCTGGAAGAGGAAGCGCTCACGCGCGCCAAGATCGCCGGCATGCTGCTGGGCCTTTCCGGGCTCGCGGTCATCTTCGGCGACAGCCACGAAATGGGCGGCGCCCACGCCCTGGCCGGCGTTCTCGCCCTGCTCGCCGCGGTGACGCTGTATTCCGCCAGCCTCGTGTGGGTGAAACGCATTGGCGACGACAGCCCACCGCTCGCCACCACTGCCGGCACCCTCGTCGTCGCGCTGCCGCTGTTCGCCCTGGTGTGGCTGGGCACCGACGGCCACGTGCCGAATGCCGTGCCGCCGCGCGCCGGCGCCGCCATCGTTTATCTAGGCGTGTTCGGCTCGGTGGTCGGCTTCGCGCTCTACTACTACGTCATCAAGCACATGGAAACCGGCAAGGTCGCGCTCATCACCCTCGTCACCCCCTTGCTCGCCCTGCTTCTGGGCAGCACGCTCAACGGCGAACACGTCGGCGTGCGCGTGTGGCTCGGCGCCGCCTGCATCGGCACCGGGCTGGCCGTGCACCAATGGCAAACCCTCGCCGGCGCACTTGCGCCGCGCGCCAAATAGGAGACCACCGATGGACTGGGACGCACAACGCTACCTCGACCGCCACGGCTTCATCATCGAGCGCGGCCAAGGCCTCGTCGACCTGCTCGCCCCGCAGGCCGGCGAACGCATCCTCGACCTCGGCTGTGGCACCGGCGACATCGCCGCGGCCATGGCCAAACGCGGTGCGCACGTCGTCGGCATCGATGCCTCGCCCGCCATGATCGCCAGCGCCCGCGAACGCTTTCCCGGCCGGGACTTCCGCATCGCCGACGCTGCCGCGCTACCGTTCGATAGGGAATTCGACGCTGTCTACTCGCACGCCGTATTGCACTGGGTGCCACGCGCGGACGAGGCGGTACGCGGCATCGCCCGCGCGCTCAAGCCCGGCGGACGCTTCGTCGCCGAATTCGGCGGCCATCGCAACTGCGAAGCGCTGGAAACCGCCCTCGCCGACGTGCTGAAACGCATCGCCGGACGCGACTATCGTAGCCCCTGGTTCTTTCCCCGCCTGCCCGACTACGCCACGCTGGTAGAACAGCATGGCCTCGTCGTCCGCGCCGCCTGGCATTTCGACCTGCCCACGCCGCTGAAAGGCGAGGACGGCTTGCGGCAGTGGATTCTCCAGTTCCTGCCGCATCACCTCGACGGGCTGGACGAGGCAACGCGCGAAGCCGTGCTGGCAGCGGCCGAAGCGGCATTGAAGCCGGCTATCTGGCAGGACGAGGCGTGGCGGGCGGATTACCGGCGGTTGCGAGTGGTGGCGGAGAAGGCTGCTATTGAAATAAAGTCGTTACAGAGAGCCTGAGTGACTATTTATCAACCGATGCCGCTGGCGTTTGCTCCCTCTACAGACCACGAGCGGTTGTTCAAAGTGAAGGTAAGGCAAGATAGTCGCCATGCACAAGCCAACCATAGTTAACTTGTCCAACGCTGACGCGCTTGACCTGATCGCGCAACTCGTGGACCAAGCCTTCGACGACGCCGACCTTGCACGCGCCGATCACTCACTTTCCCTCGCGGACGAGTTGGAGGAACGCAAACTTCAGCCGCCAGAGATGTCGCTGCTCGACTACTACCGAGCTAACGCATGGGCGTGCCGCTACCAACAGCGGCTCGGTGACCGTGCAGCTGTCTGGGACTTCGAGCAGCCCGAAGTGCACCAACAGGTATTCCTGTTGCGTCGTGCGGCGAACAGTTCCGGTTTCGCTGAGATGGATGCAATCCGTCGCTGTCAAATCCTCACGAACCTTGGTAACCAACTCGACACGCTCGGTCGTTTTGTCGAGGCTCGCGCATATCGGAGCGCCGTACTCGCGATCGACCCGAACTTCTGGATGGCGCGCGCCAACCGGGGACGTGGGCTCATGCACTATGCCGCCGCGCTGTACGACCCAGGACATAGCGAAATCTTTGCTCTTCACGCCTACCGTGATCTCGTCGAAGCAGTAGCGCTGATCGATAAGTACCCGCATCTGGGAGACCATCGGCTGATCTCTCACTTCTCGCAGTCGGCCGAGCAGATCGCGCTTCACTTCGATGTCGAGGGGATCGGCAAGGCGTACAAGCCGGACAGCTGGGATATGGGCGCAGAGCCAATGGAACGCGCATATCGCCGTTGGTGCCTCGACAACATACTGTTCCTCAACCCCCTAAACGATGTCGAGAAGGCCTCGGTCGCCGCGCACGACATCATGAGCCTGCCGAATTTCATCACAGCGATCAATGAGCCCCCAATCGTGACTGGCATGTTCAACGAACTAAAGCAAGGGTTCGCATCGGCGCGATGGATGCTGTGGGAGGGGATCAACTCGGGTGAGCCCCACTTCTCCGACCGTGAGGTGTTGCTCTACAACACACTGGACTATCCATCGTACGGGCTGTCGGTCGAGAAAGTGAAAATCGCGTTTCGAATGACCTACTCGATCCTCGACAAGATCGCCTACTTCCTAAACCACTACCTTGCCCTAAGCATTCCCGAGAAGCGGGTCAGCTTCAGAACAATCTGGCGCGAAAAAGACAATGGGCCGGTGCGCGATCGCTTTGCGAAATCTGAGAACTGGCCACTCCGTGGCCTGTTCTGGCTTAGCAAAGATTTATTCGAAGAGAACATGCGGGACTCGACCGAGCCAGAAGCGCGCGCCCTAGCCGAGCTGCGCCACCATCTCGAACATAAATATGTGAAAGTTCATGAGTGGCTGCCGCCATCTATCCCGGCCGACGATCCGTTTCGCGACACCTTAGCCTACGCAATCACCCGATCCGACCTCGAACAGCGAACGTTGCGCCTAATCCAACTAGTCAGGTCGGCGCTAATCTACCTCTCACTCGGGATGCATCGAGAGGAGCGTGCAAAGGATGACAAAAGCCTGATGGCGACGATGTCACTCGACCCGGTGTGCGACGAGTGGAAACGCTAAACCAATGTTGTTGCCCAGCCGCTTTTGCGCGTGCAACAAACGTAAGGTCGCTAGCCCTGGGGTTGGACTTTGGTACGCCCCACAAGCTCCCCAAGTCTGGCCAGCGCATTCTCGACACGACTATCCCAAGGCAGCGCCACGGAAAGCCGGAAGCAATTCCGGAATTTTTCCTGTGGCGAGAACAAGGGGCCGGGCGAAATGCTGATGCCTTCGTTGATGGCAGCCTGATAAAGGCTCATGGCATCGCAGTCGGGCGGCATCTGCACCCACAGCAGGAACCCGCCCTGCGGCCGGCTCACCCGGGTGTCGTGGGGAAAATGCCGGGCGATGAGTGCTTGCGCGCGCAGGAGGTTGGATTCGACCGTGCGGCGCAATCGCACCAGGTGACGTTCGTAGCGGCCGCTGGCGAGGTACTCGGCAAGGGCAAGCTGGGGCAAGGTTGCGGTGGCCATCGAACTGACGTACTTGAGTTGCGACACTTCCTGCCCCCAGCGCCCGGGCACCAGCCAACCCACTCGACAACCAGGGGCAAGCGTTTTGGAGAAGGAGCCGCAATACAGCACATTGCCAGTTGTGTCGTAGGCCTTGACCGCGTGAGGACGGATGCGATCGTGTGCCAGATCCCCATAGATGTCGTCCTCGATCAGCGGAATATCCCGCTCCGCCAGCATCTTCACCAGCTGGCGTTTGCGCGCGTCGGGCATCAGCGAGCCGCTCGGGTTGCTGAAATTGGCCACCACCAGCACGGCCTTGACGGGCCAGCGCTCCAGCGCCATGGCCAGCGCTTCCAGGCTGATGCCGTCGCCGTCGCACGGCACTTCCAGCGCCTGCAATCCCATGGATTCGATCGCCTGCAGCGTACCGAAAAATGCCGGCGATTCGATGGCCACCACATCCCCGGGGCGGGTAATCGCACGCAACGCAAGATGGATCGACTCCTGGGTGCCGCAAGTGACCTGGATTTCTTCCGGATCGAACGCGCAGCCGGCTTCCGCGCCGCGCCGGGCAATCTGCAAGCGCAAGGATTTCTCCCCCGGCGGAAAACTGTACCGGCAGCTTGCCTCGGGTGACCGGCGCATGGCCCGGCTGGTCGCTTCGCGCAGATCCCGCGTGGGCAGTAGATCAGGATGCGGTACCGCGGCGCCGAGTGAAATCAGCCCTTCGCGCTGAGTAGCCTGATAAAGCCGAACAGCCAGACCGGATACGCTGACCTGACACGGCGCGGCGTCCTCGCAGGTTTGGGTGGCTCTGGGCGGCAGCGTGTCGGAAAGGCAGACGAAATAACCGGACTGTGGCTTGGCCTCCAGCCAGCCCTGCGCTTCCAGCAGGCGATACGCCGCCACCACGGTGGAGGCGCTGGCTTGCTGCTGGGTCGAGAAGCGGCGAACCGAAGGTACTTTCTGGCCGGGCGCGTACAGCCCCTGCCGGATACCCGCTTTCAAACGCTCGGCAAGCTCTTCGTACAAGTTCATAACTCCCCCGTGAGCCTGCAGGCTAAACGCCCCGGCCAAGGCCGTCACGATACAGTCGGACTGAAATCCTGGCAGTACAGATGCCTGGACACCGAATCTGTACTGCATAGGTTCCAGCATAGCTGAATGTGTTACCCAAGGCGCCCGCAACTAGCATGACCAGATTGCAACACGCAGGAGACGGCCATGACCACACCGGGCAGAAAGCGCACTGCGATCGATATCCGTACCCGCATCGAACATGCGGAACGCCTGCGGCACCGGTATCGCCAACGCTTGCTCGCTGTCTGGTGGCGTTGGCTGATACGTACCCTGCGGCAACGCAGGGGTGCTGCGCAGTTGCGTGCGCTCGACGAGCGCGCCTTGCACGATCTGGGGCTGTCTCGCAGCAACATCGAAGCCGCCGCGCGCGGTTTGTTCCGCTAACTTGAGGAAATACGTATGCCGCTTGTCACACAGGAAGCCGCCATGGCTATTGCGCAGGACTGGATCGAGGCATGGAATCGCCATGACCTGGATGCGGTGCTCGATCTTTTCACCCGGGATTTCGAATTCTGTTCCCCCTACATCATCGAGCTGGCCGGCGAGGCCAGCGGCTGCCTGCGTGGCCATGAGGCCATCCGCCGCTATTGGGAAACAGGCATTGCCAGAATACCTGACCTGCATTTCAAGCTGATCGACGCTCTCGCCGGCGTGAGCAGTCTCACGATTTATTACGCGGGGCACCGGGGCATGGTGGCCGAGACGTTTCACCTTGACGGCAACGGAAAGGTGTTCAAGGCCATCGCCTGCTATAGCGTTTCGCCCATTGGAAAAGGCGAGGAACACCATGATTGATCCTTCACAAAAGCTGCCGGTTCTGGCCTGGCTGCAGCGATTTATCGCCGGCAAGCTGTCGCCGGGCGAAACAACACATATGCGTTATCCCACCGCAATTTCACGCACCCTGGCAATGCATATCGTTGAAATCGACGCGGGCCGGGCAACGCTGGAGATCGACGCCGACGCCGGGATTCATGGCAATCAGCAGGGCACTGTGCATGGCGGTCTGATCTGCGAGCTGGCCGACGCCGCGATCGGAACCGCGCATTCCACGCAGATAGCCGAGGGCGAATCCTTCGCCAGCATCGATCTCAAAGTCAACTTCATCCGGCCGGTGTGGCAATCCGTTTTACGTGCCGTGGCCAAGCCCGTGCAAAGCGGGAATACCGTCAGCCATTACACGTGCGAAATCTTCCGCGACGACGGCAAGCTGGTTGCAATGGCGACAAGTTCGATCATGACGCTGCGCGGCGAAAAGGCGGCGGGGAGATAGACGTGCCACACGATATTTTGCTGCCCTGCGCTGCCATGGTTGCCTTGACTGGACTCGTCTGGCTACGCGCCGTCTACGAGCGCGTAGCCGAATGCCGCGCGCGCGGGATCGCACCGCAATTGCTGGCATCTTCCCGCGACACCGCGCGACTCCTGAAAAACACACAGGCCCTCGATAATTTCACCAACCTGTTCGAGTTCCCCGTGCTGTTCTATGTGCTGTGCCTTGCACTGGCGGCAACCGGCATGGGCACGGCAGGATATGTCATTGCGGCGTGGATATTTGTCGCACTGCGCGCTGCGCATAGTCTGATCCACGTCACCTACAACCGCGTGTTCCACCGCTTCGTCGCCTGGATGTTAGGCGCAGCATGGCTGTTCGCGATGTGGGGGAGTTTCGTTTTTGATCTGGTCACGCATCGAACGTGAATACGTCATCGCCATTCGCGTAGCCTCAATCTCACATCAATCGAAAAGCCCCCCCATGTCAGACAAATCCATTCCTGTAGCGATCATGGCCGTGGATGCCCCGCTGCGGACACGTCCCACCCTTTACCCCGAGCCTGTCGCCGCCATGCTGGCCTCACGCCTGTCAGGCAGACACAAACGACCACTGGGCGACCTGTTCGGCTTGAATAACTTCGGTGTGAACCTCACCCGGCTGGAACCGGGGGCGGTGTCCTCGCTGCGGCACGCGCATGCAAAGCAGGACGAATTCGTGTTCATCCTGCAGGGTTGCCCAAGCTTGCTGACCAACGAGGGAAAAACCCGATTATCGCCAGGCATGTGCGCCGGCTTCCGCGCAGGGACTGGCAACGCGCACACGCTGATCAACGAGACCGGTGAAGACGTGGTTTATCTCGAAATTGGCGACCGCACGTCGGGTGACGAGGTCACGTACCCGGACGACGATTTGCACGCGCAGTTCAACGACGGCCAGTGGACGTTCGCTCACAAAGACGGAACGCCCTACTGAATACGGGCAGCGATCACATGACGCATCACGTACTCATCATTCACGAAGTCGAACACTACGAAACCTGGAAAGCCGTGTTTGACCAGGCTGCCGGCATCCGGAAACAGGCGGGAGAAATACGCTATCGATTGCTGCGCCGCGACAGTGCGGCCAACCATATCGTGCATTTTTCGGAATGGGTTTCGCTGGAACGCGCACGCGCGTTTTTCGAATCGCCGGAGCTTGTTGAAATCCGGCGCAGAGCGGGCGTCAAGACGCCCACTTTCCTCTATCTGGACGAGATCGAACAAGGTTCGCTTTGAAGCATGCGCATCGACTATTTTTCCCACATGCCCGGCCTCATTACCCGGCTGCGGCACATTACCCTGGAGCAGGCGCAGTTCACGCTCGATCAGCCCCTGCGCGCGTTGATCGAGGCGCGCGTGTCGCAGCTGAATGCGTGCGTCTACTGCCTTCACCTGCATTTCAGGGAAGCCCGGCATCGGGGCGAGTCGCAACGCCGACTGGACAGTCTGATGGTCTGGCATGAGTCGCCGTTGTTCGACGCACGGGAAAAAGCCGCACTTGCCTGGGCTGACGCATTGACCCTACTGCCAGACACCCGGGCCGAAGAATCCGTATTCGCGGCCCTGAAGTTACATTTTTCCGATCTTGAAATTGTCGAACTGAGTCTCGCGATTTCGCTGGCGAATTTCTGGAACCGGATGGCAAGCGGATTCCGCCGCGAGCCGGAATTCGAAACCACCTCCAAAGCGAATGGACTCGCATGCAAATCGACTGCCGAATCGCCGCCGAAACCGACGCTAACGACATAGCCAATCTGGTCAATCGGGCTTACCGGCCGGGTACGTCAACGCGTGGCTGGACGCATGAATCCCATCTGTTGGCTGGCGACAGGATATCGTTCGCACAGGTACGGTTGCTGCTTCGATCAGGCCAAACCGTCCTGGTGATGTGCCGGGACGGCGCCATTGTCGCGTGCGTCCATGTGCAAGGCGATGCATCTGGCGCCTGGATCGGCATGCTGGCGACCGAACCCGCCTTACAAGCACAGGGGGTGGGAAAAAGCACGCTCCAGTACGCCGAAACATTCGCGGCTGAACACTTCAAGGCCATCGTTGTTCGAGTGGCCGTGCTGGCCACACGTCCGGAATTGATCGCCTTCTACGAACGGCGAGGTTATGCAAGAACAGGGCAGATCGAGGATTACCCGGTTGCAGCGGGGATAGGACGACCTCTAGTCGAAGGGCTCAAAATCGAGTTTCTTGCCAAGCAGACAACGCGTCCAGTCTTTACGCATTGCGCTTGAGCGCAGGCTGACTGCAATACCGAAATCCTCGGAGTGCCTGATGCAGAACCAATACACCCCGCATACCACAATGAAAAATGAATCGTGTCGCTGCATGACGAGCGCACCCTAAAGATACCCAACCTCAAATGCGAAGGCTCGACTATTGAATAACAGGAGGCAGACCGCGGTTTCCTGCTAAAGCAACCATTGAGCGAGCACCCGACGTTCACATCGTCTTCTCTAAGTCCTCGTTGGGTCGGGATTCAGCAGCCCACTGTCACTTCCTGACCATTGCGGACACTCAAGCGTGTCTATCGAATTCAGAGCAATCCATTTTGTTGACGGGGATGGGATGTCTGTAGAGAAGGTTGAGGGTGCAAGTTTTTTAGCTCCTGCTTTATCCACTCGATAAAGACTTTGGTTCGGGCCGGCAGCAGTCGCGCATGCGGGTAGACGACATGAATCGGCCGCGGCGGGGGTTCGAACGATTCCAGCACGACTTGCAGCTGGTTTTGCGCAATGTGATGCGCCACCTGATACGAAATGAACATGCCGAACCCCAGACCTGCCAGGCACGCTTCGGCAGCCGGGGCAACATGGTTGAATTCCAGGTTGCCGGTTACCGGCACGGTGAATTGCTTGCCGCTTTCGTGAAACGTCCACCACGGCCCCGCGCCGCCGGAGAAGCGCACGCAGTTGGCTTTGAGCAGGTCTCTCGGGTGTTCGGGCACGTCATGACGGCTGAGATAGTCCGGGCTGGCGACGACCATGCGGCGAACGTTGCCCAGGGGCTGCGCAACCAGAGTCGAGTCCTCCAGCGGGCCGATGCGTATGCCGACGTCGATATGCTCTTCCAGCAGGTTGGCCACGCGATCGAGCAGCAGGAGATTGACGCGCACCTTGCCATGCTTCTGCACAAAGCGCGTCACCGCCGGCGCGACATACATCTGGCCAAACAGAACCGGCGCGGTGATGGTGAGCTGGCCGCTGGGCTCGACCGCATCCGTGGTCAAAGCCGATTCGGCATCCTTGACGGCCGTCAGCAACTGACGGCAGCTCTCGATGTAATGACGACCTTCTTCGGTCAGCGAAATGCGTCGCGTGGTGCGATTGAACAGGCGGACGCCCAGATGCGCCTCCAGCGCCGCCAGCGTGCGCACGACGGCGGGGGGCGACGAATCCAGCGCTGCAGCGGCCGCCGTCAGGCTACCTTCATCGGCAATGCTGACAACGGTTTGCATGGCTTTGAGTTTGTCCATGCGCCAGATTATTCCATTTAATGGATCAGTCTTGTGTGGAGCGTGCCATTTATTCAGACAGTGGTTGTGCTCACAATGCGCCCAGTCAGTTTCCAATGTCAAAAAGGAATGAATTGTGAATACCGCTGCCGCCTTGCCCGCCCAACCCATCAAGCTTCACCGTTTCTTCCTTTCCGGTCACAGCCATCGGGTCGAGTTGTTGCTGTCGCTGCTCAGCTTGCCTTTTGAGCGAGTAGACGTGAACCTCGCCACCGGCGAACACAAGCAGCCCGCGTTTCTGGCGATGAATTCGTTTGGTCAGGTGCCGGTGATTCAGGATGGCGACATCACGCTGGCCGATTCAAATGCAATCCTGGTATATCTGGCGAGCAAGTATGACGCCGGCCAATGGCTCCCGCGTAACCCGGTCGAGGCCGCGGCCGTGCAGCGCTGGCTGTCGGTGGCGGCCGGGCCGGTCGCGTTTGGCCCGGCGAAGGCCCGCCTGGCGATCCTGTTCAAGGCGCCCATCGATACGGAAACAGCCATTGCGCAAGCCCATGAGCTGTTTGCCATGATGGAAGCCGAACTGAAAACCCAACCCTTCCTGACGGGCGACACTCCGACCATCGCGGACATCGCCAACTACACCTATATTGCCCATGCACCGGAAGGCAACGTTTCGCTCGATCCGTATCCGCACCTGCGCGACTGGTTGCAACGCATCGAGGCATTGCCTGGCTTTGTCCCCATGGTGAAATCCGCGGTTGGGTTGGCCGCCTGAGATGAACGTGCCGGATGAGCTGGTGTTTCACGAAGGCGAATGCCTGATGCAGGCACGGGCGGGCATGCGTGAGCGCATGGCTGACCTCGGGCCGCACGTGATACGGCCCTTCATGACCGAGCAGCATCAGGCGTTTTTTGCCCAACTGCCGTTCGTCATCGTCGGCAGCGTGGATGCCGAGGGGCAAGCCTGGGCCTCCATCCTGACCGGCTCCCCCGGGTTTATCGGCAGCCCCGATGCGCACCATCTGCGGATTCTTGCCCGCCCCCCAGCCGCCGATCCGCTGCACCGCACCCTGATCGTCGGCGCCAGCATTGCCCTGCTGGGAATCGAGCCGCATACGCGCCGCCGCAATCGGATGAACGGCATCGTCGAGCGCATCGACGACGACGGCCTGCTGGTCAGCGTCCAGCAAAGCTTTGGAAACTGCCCCAAATACATCCAGGCGCGCCAGGCCGAATATGCAAAGCGCGAAAGCGCCGGGCCCGTTCATACCGCCACCGCGCTGAATGAACGATCCCGGCCAATCGTCGCGCACGCAGACACGCTGTTTATCGCAACCGCCCACCCCGGCGCCCATCATGAAGCCATGCAGCCTCATGACCTGGTTGCGCCTCGCTTGATTACACATGGCGTGGACGTATCGCACCGCGGCGGCAAACCCGGCTTTGTGCGCATAGACAACGACCGCACCCTGACCCTCCCGGATTTTTCCGGCAACCGCTTCTTCAACAGCCTCGGCAACATCGTACTGAATCCGCGCGCGGGCCTGCTCTTCATCGATTTTGATGCCGGCGACGTGCTCCACATCGCAGCCGATGCCGAAATCATTTTCGACGGCCCTGAGCTGGATGCCTTTGCCGGCGCAGAACGCCTGCTGCGATTAACGATACGGCACGTCACGCATGTTGTTGCCTCACTGCCCCTGCGCTGGCGGGGAGAACCCCAAATGTCGCCTTATCTGGCGAAAACAGGTAGCTGGACGCCTGCCTGATCACCCCGACACCCACCCCAAGGAGAAGCGCATGAACACCCAACAGGAAGTCCGCCCGCCCATCCCGCCGTTCTCACGCGAGACGGGGCGATCCAGAAAGTGCGCATGGCCGAAGACGGATGGAACAGCTGCGACCCCGCACGCGTATCCATGGCCTACACTCCCGACAGCCAGTGGCGCAATCGTGCAGAGTTTCCGCGCGGTCGCGAGGAGATCGTCCAGTTCCTCACCCGCAAATGGGAAAGAGAAATCGACTACCGTTTGATCAAAGAGCTATGGGCGTTTGAAGAGACACGTATCGCTGTCCGCTTCGCTTATGAATGGCGTGACGACGCATGCAACTGGTTTCGTTCCTATGGCAACGAAAACTGGGAATTTGATGGAAACGGGTTGATGCAGCTACGCTTTGCCAGCATCAATGACCTACCAATCAAGGAGGCAGACCGGAAATTCCATTGGCCGCAGGGGCGACGTCCTGACGATCATCCTGGACTTAGCGAACTGGGGCTATAAGGGGATGGGGGAATTAACTTGTCGCGCCTGACATGAGCTTTGCAACTGCGACCTCGGTTTGGTTGCTTGACTGACTCATCTTATCAACAACACTCCGCTGGTCTTCAGGTGAACGGTTTTGACTGAGTTTGAACTTGCCTTGAATATCCGTGAGTGGGCTGCTGCCGCTTCGGCCGAACTGCTACCGATTGATAGTCACAGCACCGTGTCTCAGTTCGGCAATGAAACTACCATTTAAGTACCCTCTATCTAATAGCTAAAACAATCACTTGAATCTCTTTGTCACCAACTCAGGCAAAACCACCGTTGGCGCGTAACACCTGAGCATTAATCCAAGAACCGTCAGGGCCGGCCAGGAACGACACCACGCGGGCGATATCGCCCGGCGTGCCTAAGCGTTCCAGAGGCGCCATCTGGGTGATCTGGGCGATCTGTTCCGTGCTCTTTCCACTAAGGAACAGTTCAGTACCAACCGGTCCTGGCGCGACCGCGTTGACCGTGACGCCACGCCCACGCAACTCGTTGGCGAGCACCCGTACCAACCCTTCAACGCCAGCCTTAGAGGCAATGTAAGGACCGTAAGACGGGAACGATTTGGCGATCACGCTGCTGGACAGCGCGATAATGCGGCCACCCTCGCCAATATGCGTGGCGGCTTGAGCCAGGACCAAAAAGGCACCACGTAGATTGGTAGCAATCACCTTGTCGAAATCGACCAAGCTGTTCTCTGTAATCGGCGCCATCGGCATGATGCCAGCGCTGTTCACAACCACATCCACACGACCGAATTGCGCCATGGTCTGATCGAATAAGGCTGATACCGCTTGCGGGTTGGAGATATCCGCTTGGATTGCTGTGGCCGTACCACCTGCAGCAGTGATTGTCTGGACTGTGTCCTCTGCGTTAGCAGCATTGCCGGCGTAGTTGACCACTACCTGGAACCCGTCGCGCGCGAGGCGCATGGCGATGGCACGACCGATGCCACGAGAGCCTCCGGTGACAATGGCGGTCTTGGTTACGTTTGCATTCATGACGGCTCTCCTGTGCGTTCGGGCAACATGCCCAGTCGGAGGCATTTTTAATGTTTATCTAGTTTGAATAAAGCCATATAAACGGACAATTGAATTCAAAATAGATCAATAATAAGATTATGGATCACTTTGATTCCCTCCAACTGTTTACACGTATCGTTGAACTTGGCAGCTTTAGTCGTGCGGCGGGCATGTTGGACATTCCACGCGCGACCGCCACCCACGCGGTCCAGGAACTGGAAGCCCGGCTAGGCACGCGGCTCCTGGATCGGACCACTCGCCACGTGCGCCCGACATTGGACGGACAGGCGTTTTACGAACGCTGTATCCACATCCTCAGCGAACTGGATGATGCCGAGTCCTCGCTCCGAAACCTCGCTTCCAACCCGCGAGGCCTGTTGCACGTGGACATGCATGGCGTGCACGCGACAAGGATCGTTCTGCCGAGGATCAACGACTTCCGTCGCAGTTATCCCGGCATCGACCTGAAGGTGAGCAGCAGCGACCGGTTAGTCGACCTGGTTCGAGAGGGCGTCGATTGTGTGATCCGTGCTGGTACCCCTAGCGACTCTTCGCTGGTGGCACGGCGGCTAGCGACGATGCCGCAGGTCATCTGCGCCAGTCCAGAATACCTTGCAAACTTTGGCACGCCACGCCATCCGGATGATTTGACCACACACCAGGCGGTCCGATTTTTCGCTGATAGCGGTACGCGGGACTATCCTTTCGAGCTTGTGGTCGATGGCAGCGTCCGTGATTTCGCGCTAGGCGGCTGGATTTCGGTCAACGAAGCCGAAAGCTACGTCGTCTGCGCATTGCGCGGCTGCGGGCTGATCCAATTGCCCCGTTTCCACGTAGAGGACGAGTTGCGCGCGGGACGCTTGGTCGAGGTGTTGGAAGATTGGAAGAACCCCGATCTGCCACTATCGATACTGTATCCCTATCACCGGCAGTTATCGGCGCGCGTTCGTGTGTTCGTCGACTGGGTTTGCCGCTTGTATGAGGAAAGATTCCCATCGACTGCCCATCCATAATTGGTAAGCAGCCATTTCGGTTTATCGCCGCTGATTTTTCGTTGGCAATGGTCGAACGGCAGCAATGCGAAGTCGAGCGGCCACACAAGCGGCACTCCACCAAAGACCGTTCAGGCCAAGGAAGCGACAGTAAGCAGGCAAGTCTCCACCGGCGGATTGTTTGCCAAAGCGGACGGACAGTCCGCCCTTGATAAGTAACCGCAACCGGTCAAGTGTGGACATTGTTAGTTTGTGCAGGCATGTCAGTGGAATGGCTGCTTCATGATGCAAACCGAATCAACCAAACTAGCTGGACGTCCCCAAGCTGCGTTCGTGCGGCCTGGCTTGCTTACATTTCTGAAAAAACTCTTAGCGGCGGATCGAGAGTCAGCGTTCCCGCCGGATATTACTGTTCTCTCGATTCGTCAGAATCGAGCTGGTAATAACGTTATCCATTCCCTGGTGCTAGCCATCCCGCCGGGCTGAAACGGGACGACGTCGCCCCTTGAGAACTGCAGTTCGGTCGCGGTGGCGACGGGGAGGCGCAGCCCGACGCCGCGACCGCTGATGCAGGCGAACATCTTGTCGCTGACGAAGTAGGCATCAAGCCCGCTGATTTTTCTTGCGCTGACGCCAGGGAGTTTGAGGAGCAGGGCATCGAGGTGCGCCTTGCGACTGGATTCGGGTGTATCAGTATTCAAGGGGGATCCGCCGGGGTTTTCATGAACAGAGCGATTGAATCATAAATGCAAAGTCTGTTCAGGAGATGCAGACCACGATCGCTTGCGGGTAGTTCATAGCCCATCCAAAGTTGACGACGTCGTACGTGGATCCCAGTATAGAGTCATCTGGAAAAGCTATACTTCAGCTTATACGAGTGTTAAGGAGGCCCCATGAAAGCGTTTCTTCATGAAGTGCTCGCCGCCATCAAAGAAGGTCCTGCGCTGTTCTTTGCGCCGGAGGCTGGGGCCATCAAGCCCACTCGACAGCCTACCCGCCGTCCTATGAAATAATCCCACTTGGGCTGCAGCGCCAGCCCACACCTCCATGGCCAAACCGCTCGCTGCGGTGATGGCGTTTATCGTCCCGTGAATCTATGGAGGTTCCTATGCAACACACACGTATTCGTACCAAGACCGTATCGTTCACCGAGACGGTCACCATATGCGACAGATGTGGCCGTAAGATGATCTCGAACGATCAGGATTGCGAACACCAGGAGCGGCTGGCCGTGCGATTCAGTGCCGGCTACGGCTCGGTGTTCGGAGATGGCTCGTTGGTGGAGGGGGATTTCTGCCAGCAATGCGTTAAAGAGGTGCTGGGGTCGTGGCTGAGAGTCACGGAGGATGATCCGTTTGACCCTGCACACAAGCTGGATGGGGAGCCTAAGGGCGCGTACCAAGCGTACCAATCCCGGGAAGTGCTGGAGGCAGAGTGGCTGGTACGGGCGTTGATGGAGGCGTTGCAGAGAAGGAATGAAGGGTAGCCTGACTCTTCCGAGTCTGGAGTACGCGTTCGCTGTAATTGGAAAGTCCGTTCGGCGTGAATCCCTGATCGGTGAGCGCTCAAGGCCGCATAGCGGATCAAGTTAGCCCCGGACCCGCCGTCGGCTCTTGCCGAGAACCGGCCGTTAGGCTCGGCCGACGTGCATAACAAATCAGGAATGGATGCAGAAAGCGGTGAGTGAGTCACGAATTTTTAATGACATCACTTACCCGCAGAACTGTTAACTTGCCATTCGGTGTTGTGCCGGCGCCAGTGTCGATAAATAGGTGCGATCGGTATAGGATCGGCCGCTCGACGTAGGAATGACCAACAAACGTCAGACCGATCCCTGGCGCGAATTCTTGTCCCGATGCGGTCCGGAAGATGCCGTGATCCGATAGATCCGCCAGCGGTATCTGCTTAATCAGGCGGCGACTCCACATCAGGGCTTCAAGCTGGTTATCGTCCGTGGCATTTGGTAGCCGCTCATCATCTAGCAGGGTGAGAGGGTCACTGTACTTCCCGAACTCACCCCGATCTGCATGCACGACCCAAAAGACTTGCTCGCCCTCTATGCGTAACACCATCGGCGCCGCCTCAATCTGAGGCAGCAATATAGTCTTGAAGAAATCAAGATCCTGCTTGCTAAGGCGGTAGACCCAGTCCTGACCGGTTTCGCGTGCTGCAACTTCCCCATCGGGGATGAGGTGCAGATATTCCAGAAAATTTGGCAGATCGTCTTCATGGTTACCTCTGACAAAGTAGAACCATGGCTCGAGGATCAATTTAAGCGTACCGAATGAATCTGGGCCGCGATCTACCAAATCCCCCGTGCAAAAAAGCCGATCTTTGGATATGTCGAAACCAACGCGGCCCAGTTCGTCGAATAGCTGCGCCTGATGGCCGTGCAAATCCCCGACCACGTAATCAGTGCCCTCCGCATTCGGAGGATAGCTCTCAAAGAAGGGCATGCATTTCTTCTCCCCTTATCGTACCGTTTCCCATTTTACGATTTAGTTGGCAGCGCCGACGGTAACTGCTCAATAACGGTAGCATTAGCCAGGCACTGGGTCCGTGGGGCGGTCACTTGATTGGTTTACGGGGTGGATTCAGGGCTATTTAGCATTGATGCGCCAAGGATCCATCACGAGCAATTCGCAATTCTTGAATTGTGTAACATAATTCAGTCATGGCTGAACCCAACACCCCCCGACATGGCGGCCCTCGCCCCGGCGCCGGCCGTCCCAGTAGTGAGCCCACCAAGGTCATCCGCCTGCCGCTGCGCCTGATTCCAGCGGTTCAGGCACTCGCCACGGCCCCGCTCGGCACGCAAGTCCCTCGCCCCGATGCCGCACGCCTGACCCTGCCAATGTTCGGCCACAAGGTGCGCGCGGGTTTCCCCTCACCTGCCGACGATTACGTGGAGGCGTTCCTCGACCTCAACGAGCATCTGATCGAGCACAAGGATGCGACCTTCTTCGTCCAGGCGACGGGCGACTCGATGACGGGTGCCGGTATCCAGGAAGGTAACCTGCTGGTGGTCGATCGTGCGCTTGAGGCCCGTCATGGGGACATCGTGATTGCCGTGATTGATGGTGATCTGACGGTGAAGCGGTTGGAAAAGCTCAGAGGCAAGATTCGTCTGGTAGCCGAGAACCCCGCCTATGCGCCGATAGAATTCACGGACGGGCAGGAACTGACTATTTGGGGGGTCGTCACCAGCGTCATCCAGCGGATCAAGCGATGAGCTTCGCCCTGGTCAGATTAATGCGATGAGTTACGCACTCATCGATGGCAACAATTTCTATGTCTCCTGCGAGCGGGTATTCAATCCCAGACTCGAAGGCGTGCCTGTTGTCGTTCTCTCCAACAATGACGGCTGCGTGGTCGCCCGCAGCGGTGAGGTCAAGGCTCTGGGCGTCAAAATGGGCGCGCCCTGGTTCCAGCTGAAAGAACTGGCCGTCCGCCACGGCATTCTGGCGCTGTCGAGCAACTACACGCTATACGCTGACATGAGTAATCGCATGATGGGGGTGATCTCTCGCTACTCGCCGGATCAGGAAATCTACAGCATCGACGAATGCTTTCTAGGCCTCGACGGTTTTCCGGCCGATGGGCTGGTCGACATGGGGCAGCGTATTCGCCAGCAGGTGCGGCAATGGGTGGGGATCCCGGTATGCGTCGGCATTGCCCCGACCAAGACGCTCGCCAAGCTCGCCAACCACTGCGCCAAGAAGAACCTCGCTGGGGCCGATAGCGTCTGCGACCTCGGCCGACTTGCTGCCGATGAACTGACCACGCTGTTTGAGCACATCGAAGTGGGCGAAGTCTGGGGTGTTGGTCGGCGCCTGACCGAACAGCTGGCATCAATGGGCATTTCGACCGTACGGGCGCTGCGGGACGCAGACCCTGCCGTGATCCGGCGTGAGTTCTCGGTGGTGTTGGAGCGCACAGTGCATGAACTGCGCGGCGTGTCATGCCTCGCGTTGGAAGAAGTCGCACCCAACAAGCAGCAGATCATGGCGTCGCGCTCGTTTGGCGAGTACGTCTACGCGCTGGCCGATCTGGAAGAAGCCGTCTCGACCTATATCGCACGTGCCGCCGAGAAGCTTCGACGTCAGCGCTCGCTGGCCAATGCCGTGCAGGTCTATATCCGCACCAATCCGTTCAGCGAAAAGCAGCCGCAATACCAGCGTGGCATCACCGTGCCACTGACGCAGGCGACCAGCGACACCATGCGTCTGACCCGAGCGGTGTTATGGGGCTTGAAACGCATCTATCGTCCAGGCTTTGCCTATCAAAAGGCTGGGGTGATGCTCATGGACTTGCACAGCGAAGATCAAGCTCAGGGGGTGCTGTTCGCGGTCTCCGCTCCGGCACACCCCCTGTTGATGGACGTCATCGATCGTGCGAATGCACGCTGGGGCCATGGCACGCTCAAGCTGGCGGCCGAGGGGGTCAGGAAACCGTGGCAGATGAAGCGCGAACGCGTGTCGCCGTCCTACACTACGCGCTGGGATGAATTGCCAAGGGTGAGTTGATATGTGCGGACGCTTTGCCCTGAAAGCCCCGGTTGCCGAACTTGCAGCGCGCTTCAACCTAGACGAAGAGGTTGATCTCGCGCCACGTTACAACATTGCGCCTGGAACGGACATACCGGCAATTCGCCATTCACCCGAGGGCAAGCGGGTCATGCACCTGCTGCGCTGGGGCTTGGTGCCGCATTGGGCCAAAGACCCAAGCATGGGGGCAAAGCTGTCCAATGCACGCGGGGAAACCATCGCCGAGAAGCCTTCCTTCCGTGACGCTTTCAAACGCCGTCGCTGCCTGGTTCCAGCGGATGGCTTTTACGAGTGGAAGGCCGAGGTCCGTCTGAAACAGCCCTACTACTTCAGCATGAAGTCCGGTGAGCCCTTTGCGCTGGGCGGCGTGTGGGAATCGTGGCGGGCACCGGATGGGAGCATCCTCAGAACTTGTTGCCTTATCACCACCGGGCCAAACGAGATCATGCTGCCGGTACACGACCGGATGCCAGTCATCGTTTCTCCAGATGACTATGAAGCGTGGTTAACGGCTGAATCGAGCGATGCGCTGGAGTTGATCAGGCCTTATCCAACTGATGACATGCAGAGCTGGGCAGTGGGCAAGCGAGTCAGCAAGTCGAGTGAAGAAGGATCTGAGCTGATATTACCGGATGGCGATTAAGCCGTAGAAGATAAGCCCTGTGCTGACGAAGTCGGGTCTACAGGAATCCCCAACGCCAGAAATCAACCCGACGATTTCGTTAATTACCTGACTGACACTTCTTCATGAAGCTGGTTTTGGCGGCACCCGACAGCTTCTTACCCGCAGCCTGTTTTTCGCATAAGGGTGCTAATCCATCGGCCACACATTTCGTCGTAAAGCTGTTCTTGGCAGCGCCCGCTAGCTTCTTCTCCTGCGACGTGGCTTCGCAGCCATCAACAACACACTTCCGGACGAAGCTGGTTTGAGCTGCGCCAGACAGCTTCTTCTCGGCTGCCTGTGACATGCAGGCATTGTCCGCAGCAAATACTGTGGAGGAGAGGAGCATTGCGCCGAGGAATGCGATGAGTTTCTTCACAATGACACCTCTAAAATGATTGACTGTTCAGGCGGCAAATAATAGTCCATTTCTGACCTGGACTAAGTGCCAGCGGCTTATCAGGCCATGCTTGCTTGAAACGAAGGGCTAGTGTTTCTCTTCCCCCAGCCCACTTAAAACATTGCCCAATATCCCAACTAGATTTTCCATGCCGTCAGCCAGAAGCTTTGCCTGATCGTCATTTGGCTCACTCGCATCAAGGGCCGCCAGCACTTCGTCCAGTGGCACTTCGCCGTATAACCCCTGATAGTGGGCCAGGTTCAATGCAAGCAGCCGCGCACTCTCGGCCAGCTGTTCCTTGCTCGCCTGCTCGATGAGCAAGTCTGCCAGCTTGTAGTACTGTTGGAAGATTGATAGGTCAGCCATGGAACGTAATCCTGAAATGGGTAGGAAAGACTTTAACCGAGGCCCAGCCCTCATTGCCATATGGCTCATGCTGCTGACCACGGCAACCAACGCCGGCACTCTTACTGGTCTCGTTGTAGGCATTACTGATGGGGACACCCTGACACTGCTGGTGGATCGCCAGCAATTTAAAATCAGGGTCGCAGGCATAGATGCTCCCGAGCGCCATCAAGCATGGGGCGATAAATCGAAATTAAACATAAGCAGACTGTCCTTCAACCAGCCGGCTGTCGCTGATTGCCCCAAGGTTGACCGATGGGGCCGGCAGATATGCAGAGTTACTGTGAATGGCGTTGACATCGGCCTTGAACAAATCAAGGATGGCATGGCCTGGTGGTACAGAAAGTACGCCAAAGAGCAGTCTACTGAAGACCGATCTGTCTATGAAAATGCCGAGCTGATGGCGCAACTGAGAAGGCTTGGGCTGTGGGGAGATACAAACCCCACACCGCCTTGGGATTTCAGAAGAAAAAACTAACTGTTCACAGTACAAGTCGGCAACGTCGCATTGGCGGAATGCGTATTTGAGGTGATCCTCATCCGCGTTCTAAACTGCAAGAGGAAAGGCAGACATGAGCGATATAGAAACCAATGGCGGCATTAATCTCGGCCACTACCATGAGCTCCTTGACCGCACTCATATCGCTTCCAGTTATGTACAAATGGCCTTGGGGGAACATCCTGTACTAGCCAGGCATCCAGAGCTCATGGTCATCTTCGATAATGCGGTTGGCCGGCTGGAGGAGCTCTACCAGGCCATAGAGCAATATGACGCAGCATGGGAATGAACTCCCGTTCCCCCGCATTTTCACAATCGCCATTCCACTGGGCAATCGAGCAAACTGCATGAAGTACGATTCGATATTGGCACGATCGTAACGATATGTTTTTGCTGTACGAAGAATCCCAAGTCAGCTGCAGGGATCAATATCCTAGGGGGCTTTATGTCTGAATTGATCTTGTTTTACGCACTACTGTCCATCCCTGTACTGATGGGACTTGCCTATGGTTTCTATACTTATTACTCATACAAAAAGAAGAAGCGTTATGTGTGAAATTTCATCCTTTATTGATTTACCGCGACTGCTTTTGGCAACCGGTAGTGTCCTGAGTGGATTGGGCGAGGAAAAACACTAGGAATGGATTCCACAGAAGTCCCCAGCGCAGCTACCGGCCCTGATGAACAGGCGATCGACGTCGTTGCCGTACGAAGAGCGAGGTTGAAGGAGTGGTTCGCTGGGCGAACGCTTCCGGTAGACCGGAAGAGTTACTTGTCCTCCCTCATAAATGGAAGGGTTGCATTTGGGGAGAAAGCCGCGAGAGGCCTTGAGCAGTTCTACGGAATGCCCAAGGGTTACCTTGATGGGCCGCTGATGGACAAGGTACTGACGCTGGGGGATCGAATCAAGCGATCCCGCACAGAACAGGGTCTAACTCAGCAGCAACTGGCCAAGAAGGTCGGTGTTACACAGACCGCTGTTGCCGCTTGGGAGTGTGGCAAGCGGGGTGTCCCCAAAGGGGATAATCTATTGAGGCTGGCAGAGGTATTGGGATTTGACGCTGACAGGCTGATGGGCACAGCCAGAGCGCCATCCGAAATATCACTTGAGGATGCTCGACTGTTGGCGGCGTTTAGAGCGTTGCCTATGGACAGGCAGTTGATTGCTATCAAGCTGGTTGAGGCGCTGCAGTAAGGGTGCAAGTTCCACGCTCAGACAGCTTTTAGGAGGCGTCATTCTGGTTGGCTCACCTATCTGACCGGAGTTCGGCCAAAGGCGACGGTGGCCATTTAAATTACTGCGACCGCTGTACTCGCAAGACCAGTCATTGGCCCTGCTTTTGATACTGAACGATCACTTTCATAAGTTCGGATGGCAGAATCCGACCGTAACCAGAAGTTTGCAACACACATCAGAGTTATCGGCTTTGCATCATTACCAGCCGTCCGTTGATACTAGGGCTTGGCTCAAAAGCGGTCATTCATACGGCTATTCTTCGCACTTCCGGCGCGACCGCCCGCGCCGCCGGCTTAAACGCGGCGTGCCGGTCGGCGCGGCTGATGCCTTTGGGAAACGCGCCCGCAAGTGCCGGGCCATGTCGCCGACAGGGCCATCCAGGGATATTGCCGACTCAATGACGATGGCAGCTGTCCGCCGATGATCCTCGTCTCTTGTGAGGCATTCAGCCAAATTCATCTCGACCACGGCAGGATCAAGTTTGGCTAGGACTTCGCGCCAGGCGACAGGTGCATGCTCGATTACGACGCGAACAAGCCCCTCCGCTGGCCCAGTGGAATCGCGGTTATAGTTTGTCACCCCGCGCGCCATCGCGTCAACAAAGCGAGTGACGGCCTGCTCGACGAATTCGGGTCGCGCCTTCGCGATGATGGCCAAGGCTATGCCACCGAAGTCCCAACTCAGGTGGTCATATTGTGCGAGGCGCAGCGAGCCGCCCTTGGCCAGATGCGCGAGACCGACTTCCGGAGCCATCAGCATCAGGCGCGGTGGAAAATGCACGATCCTGTCGGCCTTATCTGAAATGAATTCTTGGACGAGGTGCCGCGTCGGCGACCGCGAATAGAGCGTTCCCAAGAGCACTTCGGTGTCATGAGGCATATTCGCCCAATCGTCTCCGATGACCGAATCTAGCTTCTCCCAATCGAGTTGGCGCAGGACCGCTTCGTATTTCCGCGGTGCCGACAGGTTGAGGAAATGGAGGAAGAAGCCCGCGGATTGAAAATGCCTGGGGCGCACCGCCGAGATGTGTTCTGCGACCCGCTTGGGGTCAATTTTCTCGCACATGCGCCGCGCGATCATCCACTGACGGGAAGTCGGCTTCAGCTTCCCGACATACACATGCAGAACGTCAAACACGCGTAGCACGGTTGAAGCGAAATCGTGGCTGAGTTGATGAAACCCTTCCACCGGGTCTTTGGCGAGGATTTGCTGGGCGGTTGGAACGAAAAGTTCGGCCATTTCCAGTGCCAGATTCTCGTCCCAGCAGACCACCGAAGCGCAGAATTTCGAGAAGATGAAGGCATCCTCCCGAAAGGCTTCGTGCTTGGCGAGCTCGCGCAGCTTGTCCCGATCAAGAGCAGCCCGAACCTTGGCGTTGAAGTGATCGACTTTCACGTAGGCGACGCTGCGCAAGAGATCGGCCAAGCCATAGGCCGTATCGGGATTGGCGTTGGAATAGGCTGTCGCGATTGCAATTGGATCGGCGGCTGCAACGGCTTTCTCGGCAACCCCCCGATCCTGCTGAGCAAGATTGTTCAAGATGTAGCCGAAGCCATATGAGCCGTCGCTGGGGTTGGAAATCCAATTCGCCAGTGTGGCCACATGCGGACCCACGACGGCGGTCGCTCCGCCCTCCGCGAAATCCCAAAGATCTGAGAGGGCGAGGGCCGCGAAACCGCGATCCGGACCTTCGGCCGCCCAGCATCGCTCAACCGCAGCCTCAACCACCGGCTGCCCGAGAAGGCGCGTCCAACTGTAGTCGCCGCTTCCAAAGCGAAGTTCATTTATCAGGACTCGCAAACCGGCATACGGGAATTGCGGATCGCGCAATATGCTTTCGAGCATTGTGGCGATCTTCTTGCGCCCAGTCTTGTTCTGCCCCTCCAGAATGCGGTTGAGCACGACCGAGGCGAAGCGCTGATGAGGGGTCCGGCAATCCGTCGTGCCGACGATCAGCCTTTGCGTCCCCAGCCACTCCAGTACCTGATTGACCGTTCCGGTTTCGATGCCGACAGGTTCACAAACTTCCGCAATCTCCGCAGGCGTCGCACGCGCGTCGCGGGACACCATCTGTCGCATTGCAACCGCCGCAAGGATGAGATCAGCATTAGCTGCACGGGCTGAATCCGCTGCTTGCCTTGACCGGCGCCAGCCGCCTCCGAGCACGAAGCAGAATTGCCAGGGACGATCCGCGGCGTCTTCCGCGTGATCCAGGCGTTCGCCTAGATCGGCGTCCATCATGCGCTCGCCCACATGGTCATCAGCAAAGCGCACGGCTTCCAGGGTCTTGCGCAAGTCGGCTCGCAATGCAGCAGCAATCGTCTTGACTGCGCGCTTCGCGTCGAGTGTTATCGCGCCTCGATGGCTAACGTGCTCAACAGCGTTGTGCGTCGAAAGGAGCAGGTGAGCCGGACCAGTCTGATCCTCTATTTGACTAAGAATGTGAGGTTTTAGGAGGTGGGCGTCGTCGATGAGATACAGGCGACGCTTGCCGGGCAATGCCGCCTCCAACGTGATGTTGTCGGCCTGAGGGTCAAGCAGGCGCAGCACTTCGAAACCTTCAGCCGCCAATTCCTTCGCGGCTTGGTATGAGCAGATCGATTTTCCAGTGCCGGGTTCACCAATGAGGCGCGCCGAATAAGCTATTTTCAGTTGCGTCAGGACGGTCCCGGCTTCGGTCAAACGCGGACAAGCGGCAGCGTCAGATGGCCCCAGTGAATAACCCATTAGAGCTGGACCTAGGCCGCGGTCGCCATCAAACGTCACGGTTTCCCAAATCGCGGAGCCGTGCGGATTCGAGGGCTCAAGCAGCTTCGCGTCGATCTTCTCAACGAGGCTTGCGAGTTTCGCTTCGAGCGAAGGTAGGGCACGCAATGCCTCGATCACCAGCGGCAGGTGGTCGGCGTGCTCGGGATAGAATTCGGATATCACTTCAGGCGCGCTGGCCATTAGGGCCTGGATTTCTTCCCAGCCTAAAACGTCGACACTGAATAGACCTTTGGCCCTGCGCTCAACCGACAATTCCCGGGCGGCCTTTTGTAGGGTGGCATCCGCAGGAGCAGTGGTTGCGAATATCCACTTGTCCAGCTTGGGAGAGAATTTTTCCGCCTTGGCGATTTCCGCCAGCACTTCCGACCATTCAGCCTTGCTACCGTAGTTGCTATCCTTGCCCTTACATTGGATGCCCCAGTAAGACCGGCGGTCACGGTTCGGGGAACCGAAGACATCGACGCCGTGCTGTCCTTGCCCCCTCCGCCCGTTTTTCTGCGCAAGTAGATCCTGCCATACCAGCTTGAATAGGGCGTGGCATAAATCCTCGAAAGTTCCCCATTCCTTAGGCGGGGCAATTTGCTTGGCACGAAACTGCATCTGATCTCTGTAATGTGCTTTGCGCAACCTAGGGGTTGCCTTCCGAATTGCCCAAGGAAAGCCTGCTGTTTCTGGTGGGCACACTTCCCTCGATCGATCAGTGCCTGCGTGTCAAGTGCTGATCGAGTCGATAGCAGCTTCTGCCTGAGTGAGTGAGCATAAAAGTCGCACGGCCGTTATCGACCCGTATTCGATCATCCCACAAATTATTCCTCTACGACTGCTATTGACCGGGGGCTGCCTTTGGAAGTAGGCCCCGAATGCTGCCGCTGGGCCAACCAGCGAATTTGCTTCTATCGGCTTACGGGCACCACGTCGAACTCACGCAATCGGCCAGGAGCCGTCATTCTAGGCGGTTCATCTATCCGTCTGGAGTTCGGCCGAAGCGGCCTTAGGCCCAGCAAGGCAAGTGGGTCCGCTCGGACGAAGCCAGCTATAGCCCTTGACCGAAGGGGTTAGGGCTCGCTGTAGCCTCGTTGGTCAAGAATTGCGCTTGGCACAGCCTTGGACTCAAGCTTGAATAGATGATTGAGTAGAAGGAACTCACTCAACAACTCATGTGTACTGTCCTTCAGTTCTTGATGTGCCCTCGGATTTCGATGAGCCATGTAGGCACCAGTGAAGAGGTTCACCCTTCCAACAAGCTCACTTGGTTGAACATCTTCCCAAGTCAACTTTGCCCCCTCTCCTTGGAATGCCTGCGAAAAGAGCTTCGCCCCATGCTCTTTGGACGCCGTGCGCTGGCGAATGGTGTCTTCCAGCCGCCGAAAACCTTGTAGCAGTGTGTCGTTCGGCTCCTCGTGGAAACGAAGCGCGAGGTCGGCAATGCGTCTGTCAATGATTGCGAAGGGCAAGACTGCGGGGAATCTGTTCCAGTGCATACCCAAAGAATCTGACGACAGGCGGGCATCGTAAATGTAGTCGTAAATGCGGGTTGGGCGTACCACCTTAGATGAGCAGATGGCGTCTACATCGCGTACGGTCAGCGCTGATGAATCAATGCGCTCCAAGATGGCACGGTCCACCTCAACTTCTTCTACGTTAGCGCCGTGATCCAAGAGAAGTTTCAATACCATAGATAGCGCACTTGGACCTTCACCACCATAACCCGAAGCAAAGCCGCTCTTTACAGCGACCTTGTCATCTTCGTCGACTATCAGCAATAAGCAGTGATCGTGACCGCTAGTCAGTAACGTCGCTCTAGCGATGTGATCACCGTATTGAAGCATTCGTTGGATTGCTTGGGCACATGTTTTAGAGATTCCAGGTAAACCAACGTACTGAATGCCTGCGAGCCGATTTTTGCTAATCATGAGTGTTGGCCAGATATTGAGGAACGAAGCATCGAACCCTGCGCGAGACAGATTCGCTTCTTGTGGAACCTAACGTTCAAGGTCATGTTCCCTGCACCGCAGGGTTAGGCCACATCGTGCGGCCCCTCCTTGAGGTCTTCAAAATTGGTGGAAGCGTCACAGTTCACGCAGTGGTACATCCCAGATGCTTCCTGAAAGTGCATGCCACAGAAGCAGCCGCAATACGGACAGCACTCATAGACTTCGAAGTCGGCCCACTCGCAAATGCCCATGTATTCCGGTATCCCATCCCGGTCGTACCCAACGATCTCGAAAGCATCTTTCGGAGTGGGGACGAAGCCATTTCCCCTCTTCAGTTCCTCAAGAACCTCTGTTGGGCCAATGTAAAACCACTCGCCAATGCCTCGATGCTCTTGGTATCGGGCATGTAAACGTCGCTCGAGATCATTGTCGTTTTCGACTTTGATCCAGCCCATTAGCTGCAACGGGCTTGGATTACCGGTTTGTAGATTACGAATACGCCGCCGTACATCGCTACCTCGGCCAATCTTGACCTGAGAAGTGTTGGTATCAAGGACGAAATACACCGGCATAGTCTGCGGCCTAACATTCAAGGTCAGGAGCCTGGCGCGGCTTTATGAGCCAGGCCCCTGCACTGCAGGGTTAGCCCCCATTTGGTTAGAACTCCTGAAGTTCTGCAATTGGCTTTTCCCCTTCGATCATCGGAGAATTTGAGGTGAAGAACTTCCACATGACATTACCTTCGCTTAGGACGCGATGGTAGTTAGTGTTATTAACTTCGTACTCGATGAAAAAGTGATTCATGTTCGGGACAACTTCAATAGTTTCTCCCGGAAAGACTCGTTCAGTAGATTGCGCCTCCAGCACAGTGTAGTAGGCGCCACCAACGGATGTGTTGTATTTGTCAAGGTCTCCGACTTCCACAGGAACGAAGCCGGGAATATAGATTTGTACTTTCCATCCGTCGTGCGCTTCCTTCAAGGTGTTTGTGTAGTTCACGACGAGCCGATACTTGTGAGCATCTGCGTTACGGGACCTCGCTTTGAAATTGACTTCAAGGAACAGCCCAAGCGGTTCGTCGGGATGGCTTTGACAGTGAGCCCACCATTGGTCTCGGTGCAAGCGCAACTCGTCAGGTGAGTATTTTGTTCCCATCGGGTGGCGTGGGTTGAAATGACCAGCTTCCGCATGACATCTCAAGCAGAGGCAGATAGCGTTCTCGATAGTGTTGGGGCCACCATCTGCCTCTTGCATGATGTGATGAACGTTTACGCTACGCCCACCAAATTCGTGGCAGACGCAACATCTCCGGTGCGACCTCACTAGCGCTTCGTCGCGTGCTGCACGGGGGAATGGCATAGGCAGGGGTTTGAAAAATGGGGACTAACGGTTATTCAAGAGACCATGGGTCCGGACATTTGTTAATATAGAGACGGCTGTTATGGCAGTTTATCTTGATGATTTTTAAATATCTTCTCAGTGCCCGGTCTCTATATTACGTTCTGAATAAAGAGGTCGGCGGCTGTCAGATTATGCACTTGTTCAGAATGCTCAACTATTTGCGAAAAGTCTGGGATGGATTTTTGAATAGGCCGCTTTCGGTTCATCGACAGACATTCGAGGATTAACCTCGACCGTCTCTTTAGGGTCGGGAGTAAGCACTCGCCATACTAAAAACAGTCGTTTGGCTTGAAATTCCTGGCCAGTGACTGTTCAAGACCGCTATGCGCTGCACACCTGTCGTTGACTAGAAATTCAAGTTGAATGGCCGGTTTCCAAACTCACACTCCCGACCCGAAGCGTGAAACTAGCCATCTGACTTCCCCTTTTGAGGGGGCATAATCCGCCTACGCCGTTCTCCATTTTCAAAACGGTAAAACCGGGCCGGGCGCCGAATACCTAGTCCATGGGCCTCTTGAATATCGGTTAGCCACATATGAAAACTAAGCCACCTATCACCGCAAACGATAGCGTCTACATTGGTCAAGTACTAATGACAATGGGTGAGTGCGTGAGCGCAGGCTTGTCTAAGTTTTCTGGTTGGGTGCTGGTTGGATTCGCAGCGATCCTCGGTGCTCTGCTTGCAAACCTTGATGCAACAGCAAAGTTTCTCGCAGCCGGTACCCTTAGTACGATAGCCGTATTGTTTTCCGGCGCCGTCTTCTTAAACGTTTTACAGCGATACTCTGCTGCAGTCGTTTCTTCAAGCGCAGAGGTCGCAAAGAAGGTGCGGGAACAGCCGGTACCCGAAGGTATAGACATTGTTATGTTCCTAGAGCAACTGGAGTCCGCTACGCTTTGGCCCGCGCGGCTGATGGTGCGCCGTTCTAATCGCAAGATTTTGGACGGTGATTTGGCAGCAGGTGGCCGGCTAATTTCCACGTTTGCCCAAATCGAGGCTTGGTTCGTATTTGCTCAAGTGCTCATCTCTGTGATTGCGACCTGGGTGCTTGCCTGTGGCCTACGTGGCTAATACCTCGTTCAACACCGCTCCACTTCGTTTCGATCGGATTGGCCGCCTGCGGCGCCGCCCAGCCGGTTAACTAAAACCTTAGGCATTCCAAATACACAGGAGCAAATTTATGGCGAGACCCGTGATTCCAAGTATGCGTACTTGGCCCCGCAATCTCAGCAGCTCTCAAGGTGGTGGCCTTTCGACTTCGCAATACGGAGGTATGTCCACATCGCAGTACGGCGGAGCTTCAACGTCGCAATACGGTGGTTTGTCTACTTCACAGTACGGCGGAATGTCTACTTCACAGTACGGGGGGCTCTCTACGTCTCAGTACGGCGGCCTTTCGACCTCTCAATATGGGGGCCTATCCACGTCCCAGTATGGGGGGCTCTCAACTTCGCAGTATGGCGGCCTCTCTACTTCAGAGGGCGGCGGAATGTCGACCTCCTCTAACAACGTCTACCTCAGCAATATTCCTCCGTGGCCGTACTTTGTGCGCGAGCTTGAGGCGCGGGGCTTTCAAGCGCAGGCAAATCTGATTCGGCAGTACTTGCCGCAGTTCTTGTGGCCTGAGAATTACTTCAAGTGATGCCTGCTGGCTTCGCTAGCTGTTTGACCCGTTAGTCCTCATGACCCGCTACCTCGACACCGTTACTCAGCCTTGGACTCGCGCTGACATTGAGACGGCAATCTTCCGTAGCTTCACTGACGCGAAGTCGGCGATTGACGAAACAATGGGAGGCAAACTGTGGCGCTCCATTCAAGAACTTGAGGACTCAGTCTGGATACTCGACGTCAACATCACTGATCTCCTCGATGAGATATCTTTATTTGCAGAGCGAAGCAGGAATCCTTCGTTCTGGCACGAAGCCGAAGGAAGTGCCGCAGAACTACACACCAGAGCCGTGAAGCGGAAGCTCTTCAACTGCACTGCCTCCGTCATGGCGCTTGTTGAGCACGCACGAAAGCTCGAGCGCGAAACACCAGTTCCAGATTACGCAGAGCAACTCAAGAAGCACTTTGCGCCGCCGGGACTTCATGACTTTCTTCAGTGCTTGAGAAACTACAACACGCACTGGCGCATCGCACAAGCAAACTGGACCATCTCACATGGCTCCGACTCCGAGGGGAGACAAGTGCGGTTCATCGTAACGAAGGAAGAACTTCTAGCCTGGACTCGCTGGACTATGGGTGCGAAGGAGTACATTAACGGCGCTGCAGACTCAGTAGATGTTCGCGAGCTCTTTTCCGTATATCGGGAGCACGTGCACTCGTTCTATTCATGGCACCGTGGCGCAGTACTAACCCAGTACAGTGCCGAGATACAGCCGTATCTCCAGTACAAGCGCCTCTACGAGGGCATCCACAAGAAGTACATATGGAACATGATCGTCTCGCATCTTCCAAAAGACTTAAATCCCTTTCAGTACATTGATCAGTACCTGCCCCAGCACTCGGTTGAACGGGTGCTTTCGCTGCCCCATCGGAGTAAAGGACAGGTCGATGCAATCATCAGCCTCATGGACATGGATGAGTTCTGTGACGATGCGCTCCGCAAGAAGGCATATGCACTGTTTGGTGCAGCCGATGAGGCCTAGGCTTCAAAGGAAAGGCCGAGCCACGACGACCGAGTGGCGGCAATGCGCCCATGTATTGCTGCCCCAGAACGGCATCCCTGTGAATGACGCCTGTGGCCGAGGACCGGAAGTCGGCCAAATGCGACGGTACGTTTCCAATTTGCTTCGTCTGCATATGGAGCAGAACCGGATATCGGCTAGCCTGCGCAACAGCGAATGCTGTTCTTGTGCAGTCAGTTTGTCAGTCGGGCATCTCGGTGCTGAACAGCCCCCGGCTTTGAGGAGACTCAAATTCTCAGGCGAAGGCTTTACTAATCTCAAGCGAGATGTTCGACAACCCAACCTTGAGCAAGAAGAGCTTTCTTGCAGTCGTCCGATACCCGATTCTCGTTGACTGCGACGCAAAGGAAACTGGTTGGTCTGGACATTCCAACGTAGAGATTCCGAAATAGTGCCAACTGGTTCTCCTTCATTTTGGGATCACGAGCGGCTAGCCCGGCGACCACAGGCATTGCCTCTTTCAAGTCGAATCGGCGGGCGGGCCAACCGAAGGACTCTAGGACCAAGGTGGCCAAGTGTGTCTCGCCTTTCATGGACGCAACCGTCCCAATCTGAACGTTGACCTGACGGCCACCCTGCGAGACTTGGCAAACCTTCTGGTTCACCTCGATTTCTGGTACGTCGTCCGGCTCCTCGAAGACCGGCAACTGCGCGAACTTGTCCTCGGTCAGCTCAGCCGGAAGCAATGACTTGAGTGACTCAAAGAAGAGACTGGGAACTTCAAGCCGACTTGCCTTGGAGATCCCGAGACCGTTGTTCAGGACCAGGGCACGACAAAGCAAACGTATAGGCGCCGTATCCTGTCCAGCCTCCTGTAATCGGCGAAGCAGCTGCGGACCGTCGCGGACGTTTGAAACGTGCTGAGACCCTGCGGCTCGGAGCACCAATAACACCGCGCGCCGAGCATCTCCCGCGCGGTCGGCTAAGGTAGCTGCGGTACCTGCAGTGGCACTCGAATTTGCCAATAGACCCCAAAAGCGCTCGGATCGAGCCCCTGAGCTCTTAACCTCTCGGACGTAGGCCGGCCAGTAGTCGATCAGCGACCTCCCCGGCTCTTCCTTCTTGGCGTCCCCTTGTTTTCTTGCACAGAGCGCCTTCACTGAGCAGCCCCTCAGCTCCTCGTCATCGAACCGATCCAAAACCTTCTGCCCGAACGCGTTCAGTACCTCTCCGGCGCGGGCAGTTGCGTAGGTCAGTAGCAGCGGCGAATGCACGTCCGCACCTTCCCCCACGATTGCTGGACCACTCACCCGCACACCAGACACCACTCCGGCAATCGCGGGGCCAAAACGTTTGCTAGTGCCGATGGAAAGCGCTGGGTCTCTAGGGAATGTCAGCTTCTCCGCCTCGGCATCGCTGCCAAGAATTCTTTGATTGAGGTCACCCAGTCGTTGGATAGTGACAGACTTATCAAAGAGTCGGTTTAGCAGCTCCTCCTGCTCCCACGAAGTGTCCTGCATCTCGTCGATGTAGACCATCGGGAATCGTCTTGACAGCTGCCCCATCAAGTCTGGCGACTTCCCGAGAAGGTGCTCGGCAAAGGCAAACATGTCGGCATACCGAAACACGCCCTTCTTTTTCAGCTCCAACTTGATGTCACGTAGGAGGGGGTAAGACTTAGTATCAGCCTTTGGCAGTGCTCCTCCTTCGCTCCCGAGGGTAAGTCCGGAACCTTGAAAGACAAGTCCAGCAACCATGGGCATGACCCTTTGGTCTTTCTCTATCCACGCGCGTAGGGTCCCCTTTCTCATCGCCATCCCGATAGCTCTGTTGGCGAATACTTCGTCGTCGATGACATCGACTTCAATGCCCTCGCTTCGCAGGAACGGCAATGCCAAGAACTGATTCACAAATGCGTGAATCGTCCCGATGAAGTGGGGGTAGGCCAGAAGCCGGCTACCCTCCGTCGTTGCCCCTAAGCGTCGTTGAATTTCTTCTCGCGCAACGTTGGTGTGACTGAGCACACAAATGCCCCGACGTTCGTGCGGCCACTTTCTCGCCAAGAGCAGCAACTTGGCCGCCAGGACTGTCGTCTTGCCGCTACCGGGCGCAGCATTGACATCGCGCGTCCCGCTCTCAAGCAACACAGCCCTACGCTCCGCGTCCGCGAAATCCAAGTCCGCAGCTAAAGCACTTAGAGCGTCGATGTCCTCGTCCAAAATGACCGGCAGAGTCATGCTGCCGCGCCTTTGCCCGTGAGGTGCACCATGGCACGCTGGATGTATGGCGGCAGACGCTGGAACAGCTCCTCGCCTTTGCCGTACTGCCCTGTGGCAACCAAATAGGCGGCGTACTGGGCTGCCACGGCCTTGGAGGCTTCCTTCTCTACGAGCGGCTGGTAAATGATCGACGCTAGCTTCTCAGGGGCGTGCCCTGCTGCGTTCAGAGCTTCCCAGTCGTTATGTGCCTTGGCCAAGGCCACTACTTCGTCAGCTTCATCAAGACGCTCCCCCCTGCTCTCTGCCTTCTTCGCAAGATAAATGGCCTTAAACATGAGTTCAGCGCATCCGTAGAGCGCCAAGTCGTACTCGAGGGTCCAGCGGTCGGAAACGTACACCATCGTGTTGCCTCCTTGTGCACGGTCCTCCTTGGTCTTGACTACAGCCTTGATCTCCTCACCCGTGTACTCGGACTCAAAGCGCTTCTTCTTAGCACTCTTCGCGACGTAGTCGTTGGCGACGTCTGGAACAATATCCCGGTCGGTGATACAGGCCACGGGTATCGGTATCTTTACTACGTCGTCCGCACGCTGAAGAATTCGCGCGTAGTGGTACAGGCCCACGCCGCCCACATTGACTATCGAAACGCCGTGGTGCGAGAACGACCTGTCGCAGGCCTCGGCCAGGGCGGGTAGCAAAAGAGCTTCCGCCGGGCCTTCGACAATCGCAATGCCTCGAGCGAAGAACAGGTTCGCCTTGGTCGCGTCGATGAACCTCCGCAAGAACTCGTAGTCACTCTTCTTTAACTTTGTCTTGTCGTGCGCGAGACTGAACAGCTGAGCGCGGTGAACAAGCGTCATGCTGGCAATGTCAGCGCCAGCGGCCAGTGACGGGCTGTGAGTCGTCATGACCACCTGGACCCGACGTTTTCCTTCATCCGGCTTGGTAGCGCTCTGTTCAAGAAGTCGCTGGACGCGCTCCTGCAACTGAGGGTGAAGATGCGCTTCAGGCTCTTCCACCAAGAGGAGCGCGAGCTCGTCTCCGTCACGCAATAGCACTAACTCGGTAGCCATGAAGAGCGCATTGTTGTAGCCGAGTCCCCTAGCGCAGCGCTCGTCAGGATGGATACCCGCCGATGGCAGCAGGCTTAGCTCGAATTTTTCAAGAATGGGCTGCAACGCAAGATCCGGTGCAATTTGAACCCTCGAAGACAATTCGTCTCCGGCAAACGCGAACTTGTTGAGGTAGTTATCGTTGATATCTTGTTCGACGCCCTTGATAACATCGTGCTCACCCAAGTGGTGTTGAGCAAAGGCCATCAGTCCAACCAAGTTCTTTGGGACGTCCTTTGGCGCTGCAGCATTGAAGTCGTTCTTCTCCTGCCCCCCTATACTCTTATGTGCTGCAAGAATTTGCGACAGCCTGGACTGACGTCCAGGTCGCAACTCCGCCTCGGCATCGCGCAGCGGACGGAGGTAGGTGGTTCTGACCAGTTCCCGGACAGCCGAGCCAATCTCCGGCCCCGCTCCGTCTCGTCCAGCGCGCGTTACGGCGTCGACTCGACCGCGTTTGTTTTCCTGAGGAGGAACCCATCGCGCCTGCAGATGGAGGATGAGGCTTCTGCTCCCGTCCACCTCGTGAGTGAGCCACTCGAGCACGGCGGCTTCCTGTTCCGGACTTAGGTCCGCCAGAGTCGCTTCGATGAACAACGATGTGGTTCGCTTAGAGCCGCTGATATGGAAATCCGTTTCAAAGAGTCTGACGAACTCGTAACTAGTCGTCCATAGAACCTGACGGATGGCATCGACAACTGCTGTTTTTCCTGCGTCGTTCTCACCAACAAGGATGTTCATCCCCGGGGACAGCTCCCAGTCTAGGCACGGCGAAACGGTGCCATCGCCGAAAGCACGAAAGTTTCTCGCTCGGATACGTTTTAAGTACATTTAGTCTCCCTACATCGCTTTATCATTAGATGCTGCTTCGCAGCATACCAATTGCCTCGCGAGGACTACAGGAATGGGGACCGTTCAATCGTCGGCTTCTTGGGAGATACTAGCTTTTACTTGCAAAGGTGTTGCCGGCAGCTTCGGCCGAACTCCGGTCTTACGACGTGGATAGCTTAATGACCACTACGGGTCGGGTCCCGCCGTAGAGGAATTTAGAAAGCTGCCGTTCAGTGAGATTTCCTGGCGGATGTCCGGTAACGAATCCATAGCGGAAGTAAGCCGCTAATTCTCCTTCGGCTGCTATGGCCGAACACTGGACGGTTGTGATGGTTGTCCTGACCTCTCAAACTGGCCGGCGGCTGCTGGTCAATGTTGTTATTACGCCGCCCGCAGACCCATACCAATAGCTTTGTTTATGCTCGGTAAGAGTGCTTATGAATCACGTTTTAATAGATATCACATCGGTTCGACTGCCCTGACTGGCCGCAATGGTCGACAGCAGCCAAACAAGCTACCAAAAACGAAAATTCCGCCGATCATTTAAGACAGTAACGATACTCAACAGATAATCGTTCGGCACACTATTTCAGTGTGCCGCTTCCGTGAGGAAATTGTTTGCGTGATGGTTAATCTACCTCGCATTGCGAGTCATATACCCCAATCACAATGATTTCATAAGGCAGATTCCAAGTTAGCGGATCCTTGTTTCCCTTGCGGGCTTCATTGACACGGTAGTTAACTAAAGAAAGGTTTAATCGTGGGATACCCAGCACGCGCAGGCAGTCGCCGGCACTGAGGTTTTTAATTGCTACCGCCGGTGGTGTCCCTTCTACAAATACCATCCGCCGCTTCCTGTGAATCAGGTGGCCTTCCCTGTCTCGCACCCGCGCCATGACGAAGTAACCGTCTGAGATTTTAAAAGGGCGCTCGTTGAGCTGCATCTGGAAGTCCACGTAGTTGTAACCGAGGCCGCTACTAATGATGGTGACCGTTTTATTGCGTGTGTTGTAACTGATAGAGCTGCGCTTGTTCTCATAGTTGGAGAACGCCTGTTCCGCATCTTTTGTCTTGTAGCCTTCAATAGGATGGAAGGTTGCGCGCACGTCGGCATCACCGTAGAACGTGATTGGATGAATCTCGAACACATGGTCTGGATTGGAGTCCTGAGCACGTGCCACGGGATGTCCCTGCGTGAAGGTTTCATCGCCGCTATGCTCATTCCAAATACGCCACGCGCCACGGATTTTCACCTTTTCCTGGGACTGCTCGTCAAGCTTACTCTGGGAGATAGCATCCGGAAACTCCTTCGCATTTATGATCTCCGCCACAAGGGGAAGCTTGATTTCGTCTGGGCAGCGCACCGCAATGTGCATGTCACCGTCCTTCGAGGCGGGATTGGCTTTCCCTTTGCTCTTGTCTACAGAGCAGTCGGCTTCGATGGTCGCGCGGTCCTTGTATTTAGTAACGAAGCTTTGCTTGAGGGTCAGGGAAATCTCTGCATTTGTAACCGGCGCGAAGATGGACAGCACCAGAAACAGAATGACGCCGACGCCTACTGGGATTCGCGCAGATACTAGAGAACAATTCATGGAATACCTCTCTTGTGATAGCCGGAAAGCATTCCACCGGAACTACATACTAGGCAAATCGAACGTGATTACAAAGATGATTAGCGCAGTTGAAAGGTCTTGTCTTTTGCCATGGCTGCCGTCCAACCTGACGAATCCAGCCCGGTGGCAGCTTTGGCCAGAGCCTGTGTGAAAACCCCTCAAAATTTCCTAAACTGATCGCAGTAGCGTCAGTGGGGAAATGCGGACATGAAGCGATTCATCGAAGGCGAAGACCGGACCCAGATCACCCTGCTTCCCGAGTGTCTTGACGACTACATAGCCGCAGATAATCCGATCCGTGCTGTTGAGGTCTTCATCGACGAACTCGATCTGGGCACGCTGGGATTTGCCGGGATCAACCCGGCGGCCACAGGCCGCCCGTCCTATCATCCCGCGGTTCTGCTCAAGCTCTACCTGTATGGTTACCTCAACCGCATCCAGTCCAGCCGGCGCCTGGAGCGGGAGGCTCAGCGCAACGTCGAGTTGATGTGGCTCACCGGTCGACTGTCACCCGACTTCAAGACCATTGCTGACTTTCGCCGTGACAACGGGCCGGCGATTCGCAACGTGTGCCGTGAGTTTGTTCTACTGTGTCGGCGGCTGAACCTGTTCTCGCAGGCCATCGTCGCCATCGACGGCAGCAAGTTCAAGGCGGTCAATGCGCACGACCGCAACTTCACCCAGGCCAAGCTCGACAAACGCATCCAGGAAGTTGAACACAGCATCGATCGTTATCTGAGCGCGATGGAAACCGCCGACCGCCAGGCATCGGACGTCACGGAAGCCAAGACGACGCACCTGCACAAGAAGATCGAGCACCTGAAGCAGCAGATGCAAGACCTCAAGGCCATGCAAGCCCGACTGAACGAAACGCCAAGCGGGCAGATCTCGCTGACCGATCCGGACGCACGGGCCATGGCTACCAGCACCAGTCGTGGCCTGGTCGGCTATAACGTCCAGACGGCGGTGGATGCCACGCACCACCTGATCATCGCCCACGAGGTTACCAATGTGGGATCGGACCGACGGCAGTTGGCCAAGATGGCGAAGCAGGCCCAGGCGGTCATGTCGGGCCAGAAACTCCAGGCCATCGCGGACCGAGGCTATTTCAACGGAGATGACATCCTGGCCTGTGATGAAGCCGGCATCACGGCTTATGTACCGAAGCCCATGACTTCCGAGGCCAGAGCACAAGGACGTTTCGACAAGTCGGATTTTATCTATGAACAGGACACCGATACTTACCGGTGCCCAGCTGGCAGCCAGCTCATACGGCGCTTCAGCCGGATGGAAAGAAACTTGCTCATTCACCGCTACTGGAGTTCAGACTGCCCGCGTTGTGCAATCAAGGCCCAGTGCACACCCGGTGATTATCGCCGTGTCAGTCGGTGGGAACATGAAGCCGTACTTGAAACAATGCAAAGACGGCTCGACAGCACACCGGGCATGATGCGAATCCGCAGACAGACGGTTGAGCATCCGTTTGGGACGATCAAGTTCTGGATGGGTGCGCGGCACTTCCTGATGCGAACGCTGGAGCATGTGCAAACCGAGATGAGTTTGCATGTGCTCGCCTATAACCTGATGCGGGCAATCAAGATTGTGGGGATGGGGCCGCTGATGGCGGCAATGAGGGCCTGAGAGGGCCTTTTTTACTTGTTACTTTTACCGATCTGTTCCGGTTCGGAAATTCATGAGCGTATCGAAATACCAGCAACTTGCCATGGCCAGCGTCTCAGCACGTTTCCACACAGGCTCGCCACATAAGAGACGCTGGATCTGGGTGGTCTGAGCTTCTGCTTTGGCCGAGAACGCGTCATTCGACTACTCAGCCATGGCCGGTAAATCATCTGCCGATGCAGACGATTAGGGAAGCTGCCAGTTTGGTTTGCTATCGACCCAAAACTGCCGATTAGTCTCTGGAAAAGCAGACTCACCACGATCGGGTCGAACAGCAGATTAGACCGCTCTACCATGCCTCCGCTCAAGACTCTGAACATGCTCGACGTCCGTCTTTCCGCTTATGGCGAGGCGAGCAGTCTCGATCCGTCCCACGCAGAATTGAACTCGATTGAGCGACATAACTTCGACAGTCTGATCGCGAAGGTAACCGATGAGCCCGGAGAGACTGAACACTCCCTGTGGAACCTCGGTTTTGAACTCTGCTTCGCCGGTGAAGACGACAACCGATTTGATTGCACCAGAAGGTAAAAAATCAAGGAGGTCTTGCACCGCACGAACGTGCCGCAGGTTCTGCAGAATTGGGTTCTGGAATTTGAACTTCACCTTGAACAGGACTTGAGTCCAGTTGGTCTGCTTTGCATTGGCGAAGACCCATCCCTTGTAGTCCTTGGTTTCGATGACGAACACGCCGAATCTCGAAACGAGGATGTGGTCAACTTGCGTTGTGCCGTCCTTCAGCTGAAGCGTGACGTGATTCATCAGGTGATAGTCGGGAGAACCGAAGTTCGTCCGCGTGACGCGAGTCAGCAGCGCCTCGCCACGGTTCTGGAAGGAATTCTGAAATGTGGAGACACGGTAGCGGCCAAAGGCGAAGCCAACAGCAAGTGCAAGGAGTATGTAGAGCAGGGTAGTCACGCTTCTCGCACGGCCTAACGAACGTTCCACTCGAAGCGCTTGTTAGGTGTGGGAATCATGTTTGAGACCCTTCCTTGCTGGGGCTGAGAGCCGACCAAGACACCCTCGCATATATTCCTTCGCCCTTTGATAACTGCTTACGTTCAATGAAGCGCCCCTCGAACACAAACTTTTCGCTGATTTTGATTACCAATAGCCTATTGAAATTTCCAGCGCGTTTGACTTGAACTTGACCCCCATCTTTTTCTGGGGAGATGGTTTTGATTTCTACAAAGTCATTTCCAAGTTTGCCATCTGAACCCCTGGTATGTGGTTTGTGGCGCTTAATGCCATATTCGATTTCAGCATATAACTCACCCAACTCGCCCCAAATTTGCAGGTAGCGCCCTGTGAGTTCGTGGTAACTCTTTGCGTTCTCGACCATGCTCTCGAAAATCATTACCAGCTCAGGATCATCCTGTGGGCACACCACCGGCAATTCTTTCTCGTGTATAGGCACCCACTCCCATGGGTTATACCCACAAGCAGCAGCATCAGCTATTTGCTCTGGGCTATAGCCGTCATTTTGCATATCGTGCAGAAATTCCCAATCGCTCATCTGAGCCCCTTGCCTAACAGTTATTCACTAGACTGGCCGGTCAGTATTATTAAAATTCGCAGAGCGTGTCGATGTGCCCTAACCGTTTAATTCATAGCCGGTTCCTCAAAGCGTCCTGTCCGAATACGTAATGATAATCCGGACCGAATGGCTGCTGTGGGAGACATGCTGAGATGACTACTTTTTGCCGATTTCAGTCACCGACAAGTTGAGGTCAACTCGTCCGCTTCGGACGAACAAGAGCCAGTCGCACTCTAAGCCTGAGACTCCACTCCTGGCGTCCAAATGCATCTGGGTAATTGGAAATAATGACCGCCGTTCTGATTGGTCACGTTTTCGCACACATTGGTCATTAGCACTGGAATACGCAAACGCGCCAGTTCCGTAATTCCAAGAAGTAAAAATCAGCGTCGTGCACCACAAGATGCGATCTGGCTAAGTTTTTTTCATTTCCTCAAAGGACTATTCAAGTTTTTTGCGTACTTCTCTTGGACAAACATCTCAGCCAACCCAATGATTTATCAGTGTTGTTTATCCGTGTTTCACTAACAGTGTTTTTTTAACTCCGGAAAAGTATATTAGTGTTATTTTTCAAACGTTTACGGAATCCTACATTTGGTCTAAATTCAGATTTTCGTGAATTTCTGCACTCCAAAATATGCACACCCCGGTAACGGAATTTCTTGTCCTTAAACGACGCCAACGCCAAATCCGCCAGCAAGACCTGGCAAAAATCCTCAATGTAGTTCCGTCTTATGTCAGCGCGGTAGAAGGCGGTCGGCGCCTGCCCAGATCCAAGGCGTTCTGGAAGCAAGTCAGCAAGGCTCTGAATCTGAATGCAAGTGAAGAGCAAGACATGCAGGAAGCCATCAGGCGCTCAGCCCCAACTCTAAAGATCCCATCAGAGACGTCACAAGAGATCAGGGAAATCCTGTTTGACCTGGTAGACCGAGGAGACACGCTCTCCCCGGCTCTAATTGAAATTGTTCGGATTGCAACTAAGGCGAGCCACAGCCGGCTCGGAAAGGAGCGGCCATGACATAAAGAAAATCGGGACGCCCCCCAAGAGGGCGGTCCCGCAAGGAGTCAATAGCATGAGCTACTGATCGGTAGGACTTTCAGGTTCGCTCATTCGACCTCCGCGGTCAACCCCCTCACCCACCTGCGACCCAATTTATTGGGCCAGGGGACGGCTTTGCGTCCAAATCTGTACAAAAAACCGTACTGCAAGCCTATTGCCTGAGCTAGCCAAGTCAGGCAACGGGGACGCTTTGTGTTCAAAAAACACAAGGCAGTCACGCACTCCAACAGTTTCTTATTAGGAAGGAATCGAAATGAGACAAGCAAAAAACAAGAAGGCGGGACGATCACGTGCGCCAATCACTGCAAGCCAAGCATTTTTCCGAATGAAGAGGCCCAGTCTGAAAGCCGGTCGAATGGTGCACTGCGAAAGTCCCCTTGAAGGTGATTTCGTACTTAGGTGCGATTTCGATGAACTGATATCGGCCGTTCAGGAGCAACCGGAACGGCTAGATTACAAGCGGGATGGAAAAAGCCGCCGATATACCCCGGATTTTCGGATCACCCGAAATCATCTCTCTCCTCTAGTTGAAATCAAACCTGAAGAGAAGCTTGGCGAGGAGGATGTTCGCGACAAGCTCCAGTTCGTTCAATCCCTCTATGCGGAGCGTGGCGAGAACCTCGTACTCGTCACTGATCGCGAGATCCGGCAGGAACCATTCTTGAGCAACCTGAAGCTGCTCAAGCGCTACCGGCGCCGCAGCCTGATGGGAATGCTTGGCGCCCAGCTTGCTTCTCAAATCAAGCACGTTCTACCTGCTTCTGCTGATGAACTGTCTCCTCTGTTGGGGGGACACGCAACAGTCCTCGCCTTGATCGCGGCAGGTCACTTGTCCTGCGATCTGAGCCTCCCCTTCGACCAAGCGCTGACCAGTATCACCACCAAAGATCAAGGAGACCAAAAATGAGCCGTCACACTTTCCAACACAACGCACGCGTCAGCATCGAAAATAATGCCTACACCCTGTTTGGGCCGAATCCGGCAGGGACGTTCTCCTGCATTCCAGCTGCCGGCGATACCGTCCTCGAATTCAAGCGTTTGGACCTGGAAAACCTGTTTTCAACAGGCCGCCTGAATTTCGTCAGCGAACAGACCCGCTCAAAAAAACCACGCACAGTAACGACGCTTGCTGACGTTGCACTAAAGCACCGCGCGACCACTCTCCGGCGGAAAAAATATCTGGACATGCTTGAGGAAGCCGGGTGCGCGGCATACAGCCCTTCTGAAACATTGAAGTACTTTATCAACATGATTGCATCGAGGATCGGGGACAACCGTCCCCCCTCTGTCATCTCTGTTTACCGGTGGCACAAGAATCGAATGCGCGGTCGTCGTGGGGTTGCCGCCCAGATTGGCCGGGATGCGGCCAAAGGTGCAGGCGGTCGACCCAGGTTGCCGGAAGAAGTGGTGCAGGTCATCAATGATGTAATCGACGTCCTCTATCTCGATAGCAGAGAGCCCGGGCCAGACTGTCATCGTGAAATGAAGCGGCGCCTGGAGTTTCTGAATCGCGACCGAATGCCAGATGAGCAACTCCCGGCTCCGTCAATTTCCACCTTCTACCGCCATATCAAGATGCGGGACGCATATGAAGTAGCGGTAGCACGATTCGGTGAACGGGAAGCGAGGATCAGATTCCGTATGACTGGGCTTGGGCCCCAGACGAGTCGGATTCTCGAGCGGGTGGAGATTGACCATACGCCACTGGATCTATTTGTCGTTGACGAGGAGACGGGGTTGCCCCTAGGCCGCCCCTGGTTAACGCTTTTGATAGATAAGTACTCTCGGGTCATTCTCGGTTTCCACATTTCCTTCGGCCACCCAAGCATTGACTCGGTGATGCGCGCATTGAGGCACGCGATTCTGCCAAAGACAGGCATCCGCGATAAATACAAAAGGCTAAAGAATGACTGGCCCTGCCACGGACTGTTCGAAACCCTGGTTGTCGACAACGGCAAGGAATTCCACGCCAAAGCACTGGAGGATGCCGCGTACGATTTGGACTTCTCGATCCTCTATTGCCCAGTCCGCACTCCCTGGGCTAAAGGCTCAATCGAGCGCGTCATCAAAACGTACAACTACACGCTGAACCACACCCTGCCTGGAACTTCATTCGCGTCTCTTTGGGATCGCTGGGGTTATGACCCGCTGAAGCACGCACTGATCACACGCCAAGCTCTGCAGGAAATTCTGCATATCTGGATAGTGGACTACTACCACCAGAAACTGCACCGCGGTCTTCGTGACATCCCGATTAAGGTCTGGGAAAAGAGCGCACAGGTTCATCCGCCTCTTTTGCCAGAAGACGTAGACAAGCTAAGTGTCTATCTGGGGGTGCCGTTCGAACGAAAAGTCTGGCACTACGGCATCCAGCTTCATGACACGGAGCACTACAACAGCACGGATCTGCAAAGCCTGCGCATGCAATATGGCGAACGCCTCAAGGTTGATCTAAAGGTCGATCCAGACGATCTGACGGTAATCCATGTCCGCCATCCTGAGACGGAAGAGTACTTTCCGGTGCCAAATACAAATAGCAAAAACGTGCGCGGCCTGACGCTTAGCCAGCTCAAGCTGATCAACAGTTACCGGAAGCAGATCCAGAAGGATGAGGAGCGCGACATTTCGCTCGCAGACGCTCGAAATGAAATCCGCGCCGTGCTCGAGAAACTCATGACCTCGAAGAAATTGCGCGACCGTAAGTCTGCCGCAAAACATGCCCATCCGGAGACCGGGGAGTTCTTTAACTCTGTTGAAATCGACGGCACGCAGAGCCCGGCCGCCGACATGGATTTTGACGACATGTCGGATGACGACGATGACGTGCCATCGTTCAACAGCTGGTCCGCATCTCTCTAATCACTCATGTACCCGGGGCATTCGGTCGCGGAATGCCCCGATCCGAAGGAGATATCCATGCATGCCGTGCCCGATTCAATTACCACCCAACCATGCCCGCCCGATGCGCGCGCGCCTTGGCAATACACCATTTCACAAAAGCTCACGCTGATAAAAAAACTCCGAGTCGCATTTCCAGCCTTCCAGGATGCTATGGACGAGATCATTGAAATGGTCGATCTGGGGGACTGCGCTCTTGGTTTCAGCGGAGTATTCATCATCGGAGAAAGTGGATCCGGCAAGACCACTTTTCTCGAATCGATCCTGGAACGTTATCCGTTCTATGAGCGCGTGGAGTGCACCGTCAGGCCAGCGGTGATGGCAAAGGTCCCGAGTGCTCCCTCCATCAAGTTCATTGCTCGCCGCATCCTGGCCGCATTGGGCGATCCTTTAGCCTATGCCCCGCGCCGTGACAACGATGAACTGACGAAAGGGATCGTTACCCTCTTGAAAGAATGCCGTACCCAAGTGCTGTTGTTGGACGAGGTAAACAATTTCCTCCAGAAAAAAGGGCGACACGATTCAGTTCTGGATTTGTCGAACTGGATCAAGGAGATTGTCGATCTTTCAGGAGTTTTGATCGTCCTTTCGGCTTTACCCATCGGAGAAGCCATCACCCAGAGCAATGAGCAATTGCGGAGGCGTTTCTCCGCGCCACTATATCTGGAACTCGTGAAGAAGAATCGCAAGGAGACCAATCTGACGAACTTCCGTGGTGTGCTTAAGGACGTTGATGAAAAGCTTCCCACCCTCCGGCGTTCCAACCTGCACGAGAAGGATCTCAGCCTGCGCCTCTTCTATGCGACTGACGGCCTCATTGGACTGTTGATGAAATTGCTGCGTCGAGCTATCCGAATCGCTCACAAAAGAAACGCGCCCCAACTTGACCTGGCCATTCTTGAAGAAGCGTTCATGGCGGAAATATGGACCAATGGAGAAGGTCCCCTCAATCCTTTTAACCAACAATTCATCAGGCGAAGGCTGGATCACGTCGGAGAACCCTACGGGCCCGAGGTACAAAGCCCCGCGAAAAGGAAAGGGGGTGGAAAATGATGGCCAGTTGCACGCCACGCCTTCCCGTCCGGCCTCGCCCGTCACAGGAAGAGTCCCTTTCGAATTATTGTCTGCGCGTATCCGAGTCGAATGGCTATTACACGCCCGCCATGATGTTGACCATGGCTGGCGTTTCTCCCCGCGTTCATGTGGGTATCAATGAGGCCGACAAAGTCGCCACGCTCGTTGATGTGGACCCTGCTCTGCTCAAGTCCATGGCCTATGTGCGGCAGGAAGACCAGAAGCAGGGTACATGGCAACGAGGAGGCCATCAGTACAGACCCTGTGAAATCACACCGCGTTTCACCCGAATTTGTCCAGCATGCATCCAGGAACTTGGCCATGCGCGCGCCGTTTGGGACATTCGTCTGGTTGTTGCCTGCCCAAAGCACCAAACCCTGTTGCTCGATAGCTGCCCTGCTTGCGGGAAAACGCTCACCTGGATGCGAAGGGGGCTACTCACCTGCTCATGTGGTCATCACTTCAGCGTAGACCTTTGCCCTCCCGCACCTGAGTGGACGTCCCGTGTTGCCTCCCTAATCGAGCGTACTGTGTTCAAAGTAGCTAACGAGAACCTTGACCTGACATGGATCCCAAGGGAAGTAATGCAGTTACCTGCCGACGATTTACTCTCGTTCCTTACTTATTGGACAACGATCTTATCGAGGCAATTAGAACCGAGCACGGACAAAATATTGATCCACAGAACTGGATTCTCTGTTTCAGAGCTGTCGGAAGTCCTCAACATGGTAGGGCAGGCGATAGCAGAATGGCCGTTGAGCCACGCCCGCACGATTGCAAGATTGTTTGAAAGCCACCGCCATTTCGGCAACCACGTCAAACGCACAAATTTCCTTAGCGTAGTTGGTGCGTCATGGATTTGGGCCCAATCGAACTATGCTCCGTCAATACTCCGTGACGAGGTAAGAACATATCTGGCGGAGCGGATTACCTATAGCGCTAATGGGAAAGCATCCTACCTTCATCCAAGGCACATCATTCCATTTGTCGATCCCAATAATGTAAGGCACGGCATTGGCGTCTTGCGTGCTGCAGAGCTGCTAGGCGTAGGTGAAGAATTGGTCAAGAGATTGGCCAAGCAGGGCTTCATAGCGAAACTCGAGAAGATCGCGCCAAATTCATGTGCGGCTACTTTCGACCTGGAGTCCGTACTTTCGATCAAACCATATATGTTGACAACAATGGACTATCGAGAGGCCGCCAAAGACCTGTGTTTAAGTGGGGAACAGTTCAGTTCAATGGTGAAACATAAGATCTTGGACGTCGCGGTAGGGAAGAAAAATACTGCGAATGCCTCACGCTTTCGCAGGGTTGATATTTCCGCACTTACCGCTAGCTTTTCTGAACTGTCGAAGCACAGACATGAGCTTCAGGCTCTTGATTTCTCCCATGGCATCCGGGTGAAGAGCTTTTGGCCTAATGGACGTGGAATTAAACATAGTCGAAAGTTTGGTCTCCTCATGAAAGCGATACTCACTGGGAAAGTAATAATTTCCCCGCCACCATGCGGTGCTGTCGGCATCGGCGAGTATTTGATGGATATCAACAGTTTGGCGCAGTTAGGATTTTGTGTTCGGCCGTTATGGCGACGTCATAACCCAGGATGGGGTCGATATGCAGTCACTGGCCGGTTCGTCGCAAAAGACGAGATCAGTTCAGTAGTAACACAAGTTCGACCAATCGTATGAAGCCACCTAGGCATAAAACGATCATGAGCGATATCCCGAACCAACGCGACTCAGCCAAGAGCCATCAGACACGCACCTCGGCTGCACGCAAGTCATCCAGAGAAGTCAATACAAGTGATGGAATGCGCCCATTCCCGAAACATCCCACCGATAGAGTGATATCACTACTTGGAGGACTAGAGGTTTTTCACGTACTGTCACCGAGCGATATGGACCTCGTTTCCATGCTTCGCGAAGGTCTTCCCGCATTGTCGGTAGATTTTCTTGGCGCAAATATCCAAGCATCGAAGGGCGAACTTGCGCAGATGCTTGGCATGAGTAAGCGTATGTTGGCACGGCGCCGCCTTGAAGGTGTTTTATCATTCCATGAGTCCGAGCGGCTATTTCGAACTGCGCGAGCGATTGCGCAATCCGAGGAAGCATTTGGACAGTTGAGTAGCGCGCTCGATTGGCTGAATTCCCCTGTGATCGTGTTAGGAGGCACCACCCCAATTTCTCTTCTAGATACCGAAATCGGAGGTGAAATCATCCTGCGTATCCTTACTAACATCGTATATGGCCTGCCGGCCTGAAGTGGTGGTGGTGGGGCATGCATCGCCCCCACCAATCAACCACCCTCTTTCTTGTGCCGCGAATTCTTCCCGTAGCCTGACACCTGACACCGAATCCAGACTTGTGTCTCATTAGGTCATTATCTGACAGGCCGCCTCTTTACTATTGTCGGCCGCTTGTCAGCATTCGTAGCCTATCTCAGCCTTTGAATACCTAAAGGGTATCTGGGGCTTTCCGCTTTATTTGAGCAGCCCTTTCATGATCTAAGGGAAAAGATAAGGGAGATTTCACCAACTGCAAGAACGAGGAAAGATAGCGGCTGAAAATCAAATCACTAACTTATTGATTTTATAAGACATCGAGTTTTTTGAAATTAGAAAACCTACAGCGACATTGCCTGCTCTGTGGCAATGAGTCTGGCCGACAGCCAACCTGCGCCGCCTGCTACACGGAATTACCCTGGCATCGTCAGCCTCAATGCCCTCGCTGCGCGGCGCCCACACCGGGCGGCGAGATCTGTGGTCACTGTCTTAAACGACCGCCCGCATTCGACCAGACCTGCACAGCGCTGGCGTATGCGTTTCCACTTGACCGCCTGATCCCCCGTCTGAAATACCACGGCGAACTCGCGATCGTGCCGCTTCTGGGCCATTGCCTGACGGAGGCCGTCAGGCATCAGCGCCGACCCGACTGCCTGATTCCCATGCCGCTGCATCCCACCCGTATTCGCGAACGTGGATTCAATCACGCCACTGAAATTGCCCGCGTGGTGGCGCACGCACTCCACCTGCCGCTCGACACTCGTAACTGCCAGCGCACGCGCGATACGCCGCCGCAAATCGGGCTGAAATACGACGCGCGTCGGCGTAATTTGCGCGACGCGTTTGTCTGCACTCCCTCCGTACGCAACAAACACATCGCGCTGATTGATGATGTCATGACAACAGGCAGCAGCCTGAATGAACTGGCTGCGACGCTGAAGCGGGCGGGCGCACGCGAAGTGAGTTGCTGGGTAGTCGCTCGGGCGCTTGCTAAAAACAGCTAGGCCAAAACAGGCATATGGGAATATTCAAATCCCGGAGTTTACATTTTTGATGCGCCGACTACGCTTGCTTGGCAGCCTGTTTCACATCCGTTGCATCGGTAACAGGCAGCCGTCCGAATCTGGACGCCAAACTAAACCAAGGGGAGTTCTGAGTGTCACACATTTCTTTGAATAAGAAGTTACTTGCCCATGCGTTGGCTGCTATCGGCAGCGCAACCATGGTTCTCGCCAGCGTGCCCGCCTACGCCGACAACCTTCACCTGCCCGCGCGATTCCAGCCCGGCTCTGCGACCACTTCGTTTACCCGCATGTTCCCGCTGCTGCCTCCGTTTGTTTTTCCCACCGACGAGGCACGCGAACGGGCGCAACGCCTGGGCGCGCTGGGCGGCCCGCTGGATGCGCTGGACAACCTGACTGACCCGATTCAATCGATCATCAACCAGCCTGTGTTCAGCCCTAACAATCTCGACAATCCGAACATGACAGCAGGTGTCACCTTCTTGGGGCAATTCCTCGATCACGACGTCACGCTCGACCCTCGGTCCAAATTGCTGGAGCCGACGCTTCCGCATCTCACCACCAATTTCCGCACTCCGGCATACGATCTCGACTCACTATATGGCGGGGGGCCGGAAAATTCTCCTGAGTTGTACGACGCCAGCACAGGAGACTACCTGTTCCGGATCGAAGCGATCCCCGGTTCCGAAGCCGTTTCGCGCGGCGGCGCGACGCGTTACGATTTGCCGCGCGACGCCGCAGGCAACGCGATCGTGGCCGAGAGCCGCAACGACGAAAACACGATCATCAGCCAGCTGCACCTTGCCATGCTGCGCTTTCACAACAACGTCGTGCGGGATCTGCGTGCCAATCCTGCCAACGCCGGACTTACCGCCGCACAGCTTTTCAACAAAGCACGCCAGACTGTGCGCTGGCATTACCAGTGGATCATCGTCCACGAATTTCTGCCCCTCACAATTGGTCAGTCGCGTGTCGACCAACTGATAGGCAGCGTGCGCGCGACCAGCACGCCCAAAATCCCCATCGAGTTCTCGGTTGCGGCTTACCGCTTCGGCCATTCTCAGGTACGTCCCAGCTACCGGCTGAATTTCGGCCCGACGGGCGGCTCACCTTTCTTTGCGTTCGTCTTTGACGACAGCATCGACCCCTCCGACGCCGATCCAGTCGATTTGCGCGGCGGCAAACGCGCGCCTCGCCGCTTTGTGGACTGGCAAACTTTTTTCAATTTTGGCGATGGTAATTTCCGTCCCAACAAACGCATTGACAGCAAGATTTCCAGCGTCTTGATGCTCATGCCCGGCTCGCGCGCACCCGCGCCCGGCTTGCCGTCCGACGGCGTGCAGTCGCTCGCGTCGCGCAACCTGATGCGCCATGTAAATTTTGGCATCGCATCGGGGCAAGCCATTGCGAAGCGACTCGGCGCGCCCGTCCTCACGCCGTCCCAGCTCAGTGAGCTTGCACCCTATGGCATGGATCGCAGTTCGCCATTGTGGTACTACGTCCTGAAAGAAGCTGAGGTCATGGAGAGCGGCTTGCGCATGGGACCCGTCGGCAGCCACATCGTGGGCACGGTATTCATCCAGTTGCTGAAAAGCGATACCAGCGCGTATTTGCGTGCCGCCCCCAACTGGACGCCGACCTTACCATCTGCCACCGCAGGCGATTTTCGGATGACGGATTTACTGAAGTTTGCGGAAGTGACACCCCCGCTTTAAACACGCAGTCATGAAGCAAAACGGCGCGAGCAGATTGCTCGCGCCGTCCTTTTTATCAACCAAGCGGACGGGATTAGCTACGCCGATACCGCATCCCCCAGCCAACCATAGCCATACCAGCAAGCATCATCGCCCACGTGTCTGCCTCGGGTACTGGCGTGGCGCTGACTTGGTTCGACATCGAAATGTTGAGCGTGTACAACCCAGCAGAAAGGCTGTTAGTTATGGCCGCAAAACTGCCCGCACCCGGGTTATAAGTACTGTTAGGGCCAAGACCGAGGTTGAGATTGACGCCGTCGGCAGATTCCAAACCGCCAGTAATGCCAGAACCGTTTACGCCATCGGGTGCCCAACTGAAAACAGTGGTTGCGCCCTGACTGATGGTGATGCTCATGCTGGTGAATGCGGTGCCGTTATCCACCAACTGCATATATGGCAACGCGTCAAATGCGAAGGCAACGGTCCCGGTAGAGGCGGCGGCGACCATAAAAAAGGCGGTCATGCTGTTCGCACCATTGGCGAAGCCGAGTTGGCTCGCAGCAGATATTTCGCCAATGCTGGAGGCGGAGCCTCCGCCGCCCTGCACATTAGCATCAACAATCTGAGCGTCGCCATAAGCGTAGTCACCGCTTGCTCCGTGTGCTGTGAAGCTGTTGTTGAATGCGCCGCAAAACAAACCGACACATGCCGGGGCTGCGTCGGTCGCATGGAAATTCGCATCAGAACCTGCACCTTGCGCAGCAACGTTGGTCGAGAACGTGAATGCGCTCAAGTCTCCTGCGCCACCAGCGAACGTGAGACCAAAATTACTGATCGTGTTGGTTGAAACAGAATACGAGACAGCCTGTGCCAGACCGCTTGATCCCGCTAATGCAATTGCAACCGCAGTCATTTTGACGCTAAACATACCCTCTCCTCCTAACCAATCCGGTTGGTTTGTTTTGTTTTGCCTTGTTGGGTCTTGTTATTGTTTAATCACGAGATGCACACGCAACAGCTACAGCCTCGTTCCCTGAAGCTCTTCCCTGTGAACGGATAAACAGCTTACCAGAGTCACTTATTCCTTTCGGCCAAAAAATATTTCAGCCAGGCTCCTCCATACGGTCATAAGCCAGTTGCGCCAGTTCACGGAGAGGTGTTTCGGACAGAGCCGCGCTCACCGCGCACGCCATGCCATCATCTGCCCAGTAGTAACTACTCACTCCATACCGCACAACCAGCTTCAACTGTTCTTGATGTACGGGCAAATCCTGGGTGGTTACCAGAAGCGTTAAACGTTGCCCCGCCGGATCCTGATACATCAGCTGCGCAGCGGCGCGCCCTTGATGCGGTAGCACGCGCCCGCCCACCAAGCGAAAGCCCTTGTCATTCAACAGGGGAATTCGCAACGTGCGCCCGAGCCGCTTGGACAGCCAAGTGGCAAGATGCGCCGAATCGCTCCCCGCCACCTCGACAGGATGGCGCGATTCCACAGCATAGACTCGGTGTGCTTCGGCAGCGTAACCTGCCAACGCGGCCAACCCGGAGACCTGCTTCACGTGCAAGCCCCATCCTAAAGCCACACCCACGCCTAGCAACAGCGCCATCACCGCTGCCTGAGCATATCTCAACCGCATCGGGGCACGCGGATGCAGGCGGTCAGGAACAGGCTCGCTGACCACCCCGGCAAACTGCGCGCGCAGCCTGGCGTTCTGATTTTGCCAGCCGTGCACCTGCCTCCGCACCTCGGGATGATCCATCAGCCAGGCTTCGATCTCCTGCACGCGCGCAGCGTCCAATTGTCCATCGACGTAAGCATGCAATTCATATTCTGGAAGGGCACTCATTTCAACCTCCCTGGGTACATGTAGAAGCCGGTGCATCTACGGCCATCAGCTTGCCTAGCCGTTCTCTGGCGCGCGACAGACGCGACATCACGGTTCCCATCGGGATTCCAAGCAACTCGCTCACATCGTCGTAGCTCAAACCTTCCAGCACGATCAGTAGTAATACTTCGCGGTGATCGTGCGGCAGGGCCCTCAACGCACGATCCATGTCTACTCCCAAGATGGGGTCAACATCGTGAACAGGGCTGTCCGGCATGTCGTCCATCGACACCAGGGTGAGGCCGGGCTTTTTGATTTGATTGATAAATACGTTATGCATGATGGCAAATAACCATTTGCGAAGATCACTACCGTGTTGCCACAGGTGGAATTTGACATACGCGCGCTCCAGGGTGTCCTGCACCAGATCATCCGCCAGCGTGCTGTTGCCTGTCAGCGCCCGGGCATAACGTCTAAGCGATGGCAAATGCGCCGGAAGCAGAGATTCATAGGCCGACATATGTTTGACCCCTACTATTACGGGCTGGCGGCTGACATTCATGGCGCATAGCGGGAACGTTGCCGCTGATCGTTTCAGTCAGCATGAACAGTCAAAACCTCCCCGATATTCCCTCGCCGCAAACATATCAGCCATAAATCTCCTCCACCGCAAAAATCCGTCGATGTTCGCGCATGGCATAGCGGTCGGTCATGCCTGCGATGTAATCGGCTACGGCGCGTGCGCCTTCCAGCGATTCGCGAGCCTGGTGTTCGGGCGGCAGCAGGCGCGCATCGCCAGTAAACGCGGTATAGAGATCGGTGATGATTCGGTTTGCCTTGGCGCTCATGCGAGCGACTTTGTAGTGGCGATACAAGTGGCGATGGAGAAAGCGTTTCAGTTCGCGGTGCTCCTCCAATACCGCTTCACTGAATCCGGCGAGCTGCCGGGCAGCACGCACTTCGTCAATGTGTGCCACACCGCTGACCTCGATGGTGGCCTGGGTGGTGCCCACCAGATCAATGACCAGGGTATTGATAATACGCCGCACAGTTTCGGTGATGATCCGGCGGCCGTTCAGCGCCGGGTATTTCGCCCTGACTTCATGGTGATGCCGCGCGAACAGACTCACTTCCATCAGCTGCTCAATCGTGATGAGGCCGGAACGCAAGCCATCATCCACATCGTGGTTGTTGTAGGCGATTTCGTCCGCGAGATTGGTGACCTGCGCTTCGAGCGAGGGCTGCTGTTTGTTGAGAAACCGTTGACCCAGCGCGCCCAGTTTTTCAGCATTGCTATGCGAACAATGTTTGAGGATGCCTTCGCGCGCCTCAAACGTAAGGTTCAAGCCGTCGAATTCGGCGTAGCGTTCTTCCAGCAGATCGACCACGCGCAGCGATTGCAGGTTGTGCTCAAAACCGCCGTGCTCGCGCATACAGGCGTTAAGCGCATCCTGACCGGCATGGCCGAATGGCGTGTGACCGAGATCATGCGCCAGCGCCATCGCCTCGACCAAATCTTCATTCAGGCGCAGGAGGCGCGCGATGGTGCGGCCGATCTGCGCCACTTCCAGGCTGTGGGTCAAGCGCGTACGAAACAGGTCGCCTTCATGATTCACAAAAACCTGAGTCTTGTACTCCAGTCGACGGAACGCGGTGGAATGGATGATGCGATCACGGTCGCGTTGGAACTCGGAGCGCGGCGTTGCGGTGGGTTCAGCGTGCACGCGCCCCCGCGATTGGCTGGAATGCGCAGCATAAGGCGCGAGATCGATCATGACTGGGCAGAGCAGCACGCTGCCAGTGTGTCGCGCAGGGTTGCTTCGGGCACGTCACCCGTCATGACGGCCTCACCCAGTTTTTTCAGCAGCACAAAACGCATTTTTCCGCCTTCAACTTTTTTGTCATGCCCCATGAATTCAAGATAGCGATTCGCACCCAGATCCGGTGCCACGTCAGGCAAGCCTGCAGCACGGATCAGACGCCGTGTGCGTGCAACGTCGGCTTCGCTGATCCAACCCATGCGCCGAGAGGCATCCGCCGCCATGACCATGCCCGCACCCACCGCTTCGCCGTGCAGCCATTTTCCATAGCCCATACCGGTTTCAATCGCGTGACCAAAGGTGTGGCCTAGGTTAAGAATGGCGCGGATACCACCTTCGCGCTCATCCTGACTCACCACCTGCGCCTTGATTTCGCACGAGCGGTGAATCGCATAAGTGATCGCCGCCGCATCGAGCGCACACAGCTTGTCCATATTAGCTTCGAGCCAGCCGAGAAACTCCACGTCCCAAATCAGGCCGTATTTGATGATTTCGGCCAAGCCCGCCGATAGTTCGCGCGCGGGCAAGGTTTTGAGCGTATCGGTGTCGGCCAGCACAACACGCGGCTGGTAAAACGCACCAATCATGTTCTTGCCAAGCGGATGGTTGATGCCGGTCTTGCCGCCCACCGACGAATCCACTTGCGACAGCAGCGTGGTGGGAATCTGGATAAACGGCACGCCGCGCTGGTAGCTCGCAGCGGCAAAGCCAGTCATGTCGCCGATTACGCCACCGCCCAGGGCAATCAGCGTGGTCTTGCGCTCGGCGCGGTCGGTCAGCAGCGCGTCGAAAATCAGGTTCAACGTTTCCCAGTTTTTGTAGGCTTCGCCGTCGGGCAGCACGATAGGCGTGATGCTGACGCCCGCCACCTGCAAGGTCGCCGTAAGCTGCGCCAGATAGAGCGGCGCGACGGTGGTATTGGTCACAATCGCTACGCGCTTTTGTGCCAGATGCGGCAGCAGCAGGTCAGCCTGACACAACAGGCCGGCCCCAATATGAATGGGATAGGAGCGATCGCCAAGATCGACGGTCAGGGTTTGCATCATTAAAGAAGGTCAAGCCAGAACAGAATGACGCACATTGTAGCAACGGCACGCCCTGCAACCGCGCACAGCGGGATACAATCCCACTATCCGACCGTCGGCATAAACCCGTCAATCGCTCTATGGATCACTTCAATCCCGCGCTGATTTCTGTTGTCATGCCGTGCCATAACAGCGAACGCTTTATCGAAGCCGCTATCGAGAGCGTGATACAGCAGACTTATCCGCTGATTGAGTTGATCGTGGTGAACGACGGCTCCACCGATGCCTCACCCGCACTGATCGACCGATTGGCCACTGCCCACGCTGATCGCATCAGCGTGCGACACCAACTTCAAAGTGGCCCATATGCTGCCCGAAATGCCGCGCTGAGCAAAGCCCACGGCAATTTTGTTGCATTTCTCGATGCGGACGATCTGTGGGACGCCAACGCCCTACAAAAAATGCATGCCGCGCTTATCGAAACCCAGGCCGATGTCGCGTATTGCGGCTGGCAGCGTTTTGGCGAATCCGCGCGCGACACCCGCCCGCAAATTCCGGTGAACTACGCTGAATCCGATGCCACCGCCCTCTTTCTGGAAGAAAGCCCCTGGCCGATCAACGGTGTACTGATTCGTCGGCAACTGCTCGACAGCCTGCGGGGGTTTTCGGAGCGCAAACCCACCGCGATGGACTACGACCTCTGGCTGCGCCTGCTGGCGCAGCAACCGGTAGTGGTGCGCGTGCCCGAAGTGCTGGCGTACCGGCGGTATTACCCGCGCGGCGCGGCGCATATTCCGATCTGGCGGCAAGTCTTTGATGCCGTCGCCGTGCGCGAGGATTTCGTTCGCCGCTATCCCGCCCAAGTCGCGCACCTCACCCCACTGCAACGCAAACGCCTCGTCTACGGCACACTGCTGCCCACCGCCTACCGCTGCCACTGGCGGCGCGACACCGAATCTTCTCGTCGCCTGTTTCGCCGCGCCCTGCGAAAATCCGACTGGCACGCGCGCGATGCCAAATATCTGCTCGCCAGTTTTTTACCTGCCAGCTGGTTTAACGGCATGATCGCCTGGGTCGATCACGCGCGCGCCTCCCGCGAAGTGAGTTAAATCCATGCTAGCCAATTTCGCCTATCGTGCCGCAGCAGCAGTGCTCTCTCCGGCTGGACCCAAAGCACGCCTGAGCATCCTCATCTATCACCGCGTCCTGTCGGCACCCGATTCCATTTTCCCCGGCGAGCCGACGATCGAGCGCTTCGACATGCAGATGGCGCAACTAAAATCCATCTTCAAAGTGTTGCCGCTGGCCGATGCCGTCGCTCGCCTGCGTACTGGCAACCTCCCCGCGCGTGCTGCCTGCATCACCTTTGACGATGGTTACGCTGACAATGCCGAATGCGCGCTGCCGGTGCTGCAAAAACACGGCCTGCACGCCACCTTCTTCGTCGCCACCGCGTATTTGAATGGCGGCCGCATGTTCAATGACAGCGTCATCGAAGCCTTCCGGCGCTCCCCGTTGTCCCGACTCGATCTCGACAGCCTCGACCTCGGCCAGCACGATATCAGCACCCCGGGAGCCAAAGCCCACGCCATCGGCCAACTGCTTCCGCGTGTGAAATATCTGCCGCTGGACATCCGCGAAGCCACCGTCCAGCGCATCGCCGAACTGGCCACCAGTCCTGCCCTGCCGAACGACCTGATGATGAGCACCGCGCAGCTGAAACGCTTGCACGCGGCAGGCATGGCCATTGGCGGCCACACCCACCGCCACCCCATCCTCGCTGGCCTCGACGATGACGACGCCCGCGCAGAGATCAGCGCCGGGAAAACCTGGCTCGAAACTACCCTTGGCGAACCCATCACCCTGTTCGCCTACCCCAACGGCAAACCCGGCAGCGACTACCTGCCGGAGCAAGCCCGGCTCGTTGAATCTCTCGGCTTCAGCGCTGCCGTCTCCACCCAAGCCGGGTTTTCCACCGCCAGCACCGACCCCTACCAACTGCGCCGCTTCACCCCATGGGGCAGCAGCCGGTCGGCGTATAACTTGCAATTACTGAAAAATCTGGCGGGGCGGCAGGGTCAGTGATCTTGTCGGTTGTCGCTGCAGGATGGCGGATGCGTGGGCTAGCTTGAAAATATTGCAGTGCACTACGCCTCCGAACGCATCATGCTCGGCATTCGAGGAAAAACAGATTTCTCCGGATTTGAGGCTGGCAGATATTTTCGAGACCGAAATCTGTTCACGGGAGAGGCGGAATGCTGCTGGTTTGGCTGATATGTATCCGAATCCAAATCAAAGCATGGTGGTCACACAGGACTCGATGCAAAACAAATCGGCATTGCGCGCGTCGTTCAGGCAAGCCTGCTTTTCGCAAGACGCAAGCCAAACCCGCATGGGTTGTGCGCGAAATCGTCCGCCTCAAAGCCTTGATGCCCGACGCGGGATGCCGCAGCCTCGCACTCATTTTCAATCGCCGATTTGCCAGCCACGCCGAAGCACGGCGACGAATGACCGTAGGCAAATCCTTCGTGGCGGAGACCCTGCGTAAATATCGCTACGAAATTGAAATTGCGCGCCGCCGAATCAAGCATCATGTACCGTCGCCCATGCCGCGCAACCTCGTCTGGGGGCTAGATATGACCGGCAAGTGCGATGCGGCGGGTGCCACGCACGCCATACTCGGATTCGTCGATCACGGCAGCCGGGGTTTGCTCACGCTGGCCGCCTTGCCGGACAAGTGTTCGTGGACACTGCTCGGGTACCTGTTTTTGGCGATTGGCCAGTACGGTAAACCGCGTGCGGTGCGCACCGACAATGAAGCGTGTTTCACCAGCCGACTGTTTCGAGCAGTGCTTGCGCTGGTAGGCATCCGCCACCAGCGCAGCGACCCCGGATGCCCGTGGCAGAACGGACGGATCGAGCGGCTGTTCGGCACGCTCAAGTGCAAGCTGGATCAACTGGAAGTGGCGGGCTTCGATGCGCTTCAAGATGCGTTGAGAGAATTCCGGTTTTTCTACAACCATGTTCGCCCGCATCAAAACCTGGGCGGCAGCACGCCGATGGAAGCGTGGGCGGCAACCGATCCCCTCGCCACACCGGTCAAGCGCGAATGCTGGTTCGAGGCGTGGGATGGATTATTGCGGGGGTATTACTTGCGGCGATGAAACGACATACAGGGCAGAAATGGCGAAACCCGTGGCGGGCGAAAGCACTGTCCGGGACGGCGCTCGCTCAAACTCGGGACGAGCAGTAAAAACTACCAGTCGATGGCAAAAAATGTGCACAGATTGGAACATTTCGATAGCGCCACTTTGATTGAAGGCTCGCCGGGCCGCTAAAAATGCGAATTTTCCGCGTAGTTCGCGCTGGGATGATGCGGCGGACACTTGGACGGGACACGGTCGCGGATGTCGGCTCCGGCGGCGCGTTGCTTGTCGGGCAGGCGCAGGCCGAGGCTGCGGTTGGCATAACCCAGTTTGAAATGGGCGATGACGTCGGGATGATCGAGGCCGCGCGCCTTGAGATAGGCCAGCGCCTCGGGAGATTGCTTCAGGGTGGCGTGGTAGTAATCGACGACCTGGTTCAGCAAAGCTTGATCGTCAGCATCGAATTCAACCGGCGCGGGCAAGACGCGGACGGTCGAACGCTTTACGCTGCCCGGCTCGGCGGCAGTGTTGGCAACTAAAGAAGGAACACCTTCGCGCAGCAACTCGACCGCGTGACGGAAGGAGACGCCGTTCTTCTTGATGACCCAGTCAATCACCCCGCCACCAACCCCACAACCGAAGCAGTGCCACAGGTTCTTCGCAGGCGTGACGACCAGGCTGGCAGTATCGTCGGCGTGGAACGGGCAGCAGCCGACGAGGTCTTTGCCCAACTTCTTCAAAGCCACGCCAGACGATTCGATCAGACGCTCGACCGACACCTCGCTCTTTAGCCGCTCGATCTCGGATTCGGGGATTCTTGCCATAAACCGGTTCCTCGTAAAAAGCCGTCAACCGTCTGAACGGATATACTTACAATATCATATGTGTTAGTTTAAGCCAATCGCTACGGATAGGGGATGGACAATGCAGGCGTTCAATCAAATGGCTTTCTGGCACATGGAATTCCCCGAACGTTTGACCGCGCTGCGCAAGGAACGCGCACTGACACAGCAGGCGCTGGCCGATCTGGTCGGCTGCCATGTGCTGCAAATCCGCCGCTACGAAGGCGGCACGTCGCAGCCCACGCTGGAGGTTATCAAGCGGCTCGCGCAGGCTCTGCGCGTGAGTGCGGATGCGTTAGTTTTCGATACGGCGGAGCGCGGGCCGGATGAGGAGTTGCGCTTTCAATTCGAGGCGGTGACGCGGATGCCGAAGAAGGAGAAAGACGCGATCCGCACCATGCTGGAGGCGATGATCGTCAAGAATCAGGTCGCCGGCGTAATGGAAGGCGTCGCCAAAGCGGGCAGCCGCTGAGTCTAAACAGGAGCACATGCAATGAGCGCAACCGAGCAGGTGTTGATCGAGAAGATCAGGCAATTGCCGCCGCAGCGGCTGGCGGAGGTGGAAGACTTCGTGGACTTTTTGCGCACGCGCGAGGAAGGACAACGTCTCACGCAAGCCGCCGCCCGTGCCAGCGAAGCGAGCTTCGCGGCGGTGTGGGATAACGACGACGACGCGGCTTACGACCGGCTGTGACGATGGCGCATATTTTTGGCGAGGTGGTGCTGGTGCCGTTCCCATTCACCGATCAGTCGGGCGCGAAGAAACGACCGGCGGTCGTGGTGTCCAGCAGCGGCTACAACGCGAACCGGCGCGATCTGGTCATCATGGCGATCACAAGCCAGGTGCGCACGCCGCCGGGTTTTGGCGAGGCGATGGTGGCCGAGTGGCAGGCCGCAGGACTCATCAAGCCCTCGGTGCTGAAACCCGTGTTCACGACCATCGAGCAGGGGCTCGTCGTGCGAACGATGGGCGCGTTATCGAACAACGATCTGCGCACGCTGCGGGAGACGGTCGCGCAGGCCATCGGCTGAGTCAGACGAAGGAAGAGCCGCAGAAAGCGGCTCTTCTCTTTAGCAACCAGTCGAATGGGGAGGTTTTTCAATGCACTTTTGAATCTGAATTACGCCGCTGTTTTATGAGTTTTCGCAGATCAACCCATACCAGGTAAACCAGCCAGAACACAAAGGCAAGGGTGAGGAGCAACGCCCACAGCCCTTCCTGCACATACCCCAAGTACGCGCCGTAAGACAGTACGCCAATATAAACAACATATCCGACCGGCTTCCAGTAGCCGCCAATCACCGGCCAGATACCTTTGGCAAATTGTTGTTGGGTGTGGGGGCTGATGTAGCCGCTGCTGTAGAAGAATCTTTTCCAGAGTAGATATGTCAGCCAAATAGATCCTGCAATGACGATCGCACCAATCGCAATCACGCGACGCCCTAATTCTGGATTCTGATCTAACAAAGGTGGCCGACCAGACCATGTAATCGTACCCGGCCCGAATAGCAAATAAATGCCAAGTACCCAAGCCCCGATAGCCAACACAATGCTCACCATCCCCATAAGCAGCATGGTGAGATTTGCTCTCAGCAGCCTTCTCCCTTGCTCTCGCTCCGCCTGCTTCGATATTTCACTTTCACCAGATTGGGTATCGCCCATCCTGCTTTACTTCGACCTGCCCAGAAAGCTGGAGGATCCACCCGAACTATAGTTACCACTTGCGCAGACCAGACAATTGCTGCCGATGCTCAGCGGAGGATTGGCAAAGGTGGACAGGGATTGACTGCCCGCACCCGGCTGCTGGGACATCTGATCAGCAGCCAGCTCGCCATAGGCCGAGGTTCCGCCTTCATACAATGCGCCTGCAATCTTGCTGCCCGTCGTTGCAGCAGCTTTAGTGGTTACTGTCGCCGCTGTCCGTGTGGTCGGCGCAATCAGAGAAACAACTGCATTGCCCACCGCCGCACCGGCTCTGGGTGCAAGGCTCGCCAGCGCCTGCCCGCCTGAGGTACCCAAGGCAGACCCAACAGCCTGCGTATAACTTATGGGCTTGACCTGATTAGGAAGCCCCGCCGCTTTATATGTGACGTTGGTCAGATTCTGCTGCACAAGGTTGGCCGTAAATCCGGTAACCGCTCCGGCCGCAAGGGAACCCGCGCGGTTGGCTAAAGCAGGGTTGACTGAGCCAACGACAAAGCCTGCCCCAAAGCCCGTTAGTGCCCCAATAAATGCTCCACGTGCACCATCCTGTGCTGCACCAGTGATAAACCCTCCAACTGCCCCAGCAACCCCACCCCAAATACATGTCGGACACAGTCCTTCAGGGTCAGTGAAGTTGACCGGATTGTTTCCAACATATGCGTACTGATTCAGACCCCCGTCCAAGCCGATGGGGTCTCTGCTGATGAACCGTCCTGTGGTGGGATCGTAATACCGTGCCCGGTAATAAACCAGCCCGGTGGCGTCGGGTTCTCTGCCGGTGTAGCCGTACTGATTAATCGTCCCGACCGATGCCGTTATATTCCCCCCCGGAGCAAACCGTTGCAAGCCTTGTATGGCACCGGCCTGCGTCGTCTGACCCACGATGCTGCCCAGCCCGTCCTGATGATAAAAACTGGTGGTCGCGGTGGGGTCGTTCGTGCTGCCAGTCAGCCGCATCGCCGGGTCGTCAACGCCTGCGCCGTGAACATAAACCGCACTCGGGTTCTGGTTGAAGTTGGCGTATTCGGCGTGGAGGTCGTCGCCGTTATAGCGGTAGTTTGTGGTGATGACACCGACGGTCTTTTTGATGCGCCTGCCCGCTGTGTCGTAGGCGTAACTCTCCCCTGCAATGCCGGTGAGCTGGTTGTCGGGGTTCCAGGTCAGGGTCTGGCCGGGACGGCTGGTCTGGTTGCCGTTGGCGTCGTAGCCGTAGCTGGCGATGAGGGCGCCGGTGTCGCTGCTGTCACGCAGTTCTTTGAGCTGGTGGGCGTCGTCGTAAACGTAAGCGTGAATGCCGGTGGTGGGGGTGACGCGGACTTTGCGGTTGTCCCAGATGTCGTACTGGTTGGTCTCCTGGGCGGTGCAGCCGGTGTAGGTGCTGGCGCAGGTCTGGCTCTGGACTAAACGGCTCAGCGGATCGTAGCTGTACTGGTTGTATTGGGTGCCGAGGGTGGATGCGCCATTGCCTAGGGTTTCGGTGTGGCGGTATCTTCTACCCAGGCTGTCGTAGCTGTAGGCGTGGCTGGTCAGCACGGTGTTGGCTGCGGTGCGGTTGGTCAGCGTGGCGAGGCTGCCATCCGCGTTGTAGGTGTAACGCGCGGTGTGGCCGTTGGGCAGCCACTTCTCGGTCAGTCTTCCACCGGCGTCGTGGCTGTAGGTCAGGTAGTCAAAGTTGGGCGCCCAGATGCCGATCAGATTGCCAACGGCGTCGTAGAGGTAGTCGGTGCGGTTGCCCTCCGAGTCTTGCATCATGTCAAGCAGGCCGCCGGGGCTGTAGACGTAGGCGAGGGCTTTGGTGGCACCGCCTGCGCGGGTGTCGGTCTCGCGGGTGAGGCGGTGGGCTGCGTCGTAGGTCATGGTTTGTACCTGGGCAGGGTTGCTGCGGCTAACGACTAATGGCTGGCCGAGCGGGTTGCGGGTAAGGCTGTCGCTAGTGTACACGCTGCCGTCGGCATTCTTGACGGTGCGGGTGGCGAGCTGGTGGCCGGTGCCCCAGGTCATGAGGGTTTGCTGGCCTTTGGCGTCGGTGGCGGTCAGCACGTTGCCAAAGCGGTCGTAGCTGGCGCTGCGGGTCTGGCCGAGCGGGTCGGTCTCGGCCAGGACGCGGCCAAGGTCGTCGTACTGGACGGTGGTCTGTTTCTTGAGGTTGACATCCGCACCGCTCAGGTCACAGGACGGACTGGTGGCGTCAAGGGTGCTGCCCGCCCAGATTTCGACGGCGCGGCCGAGCAGGTCAAGTTTTGTGCAGGTGACGGGATAGACGCCGTTGACCAGCGGGCCAATGCTGCGCACGGGGCGGTCGGCGGCATCGTAGAAGATTTTGCTGGTCTGGCCTGCGTTGTCGGTGACGCTGATGCGGTTGCCGTGGGGGTCGTAGTCAAAGGTGGTGGCGCGGCCAAGTGGATCAATGCTTTGTTTGAGACGGCCGTTCTTGCTGGCGCCGTACCAGGTGGTCGTGGTGGTGATGCCGTTGGGGTCGGTGACGGCGCGGACGCGACCGCTGATGTCGAGGCTGCGGGTGACGCTGTTGCCTTCTTTGTCATGGGCGACAACCCAGCGATCCATGGCGTCGTATTCAAAGCCTAAGCTGTAGCCGTCGGGGTCGGCGATCTTGATGGGGTTGCCGCGCGCATCGAGGTTCCAGTGGGCGGCGTTGCCTGCGGCATCGAGGCTTTGGGTTTTACGGTCGGCGCCGTCGTATTGGGCAGAGGCGGAGTCGGCCAGCGTGCCGTTGTGGACAAGGGTTTCGCCCACGGGGTTGCCGTTGGCGTCGTAGTCGTAGTCGCGCCAGTGGCCGAGGCTGTCGGTGGCTCGGGTGACACGGTCGACGGCGTCGTAGTCGCGCTGGACGACGTACCAGGCGTCGTCGATGCTGCGGGTTGGGCGGCCCTGGTCGTCGTAGGTCAGGTCTTCGGTCTCCGGGTTGTAGCTCGACCAGTCGCCGCTACGGGCGATGCTGTCGGGATAAAGGCTGCTGGCATCGTAAGCAGTCGATACGATGAGTCCGCCCCCGGCATCGCTGCTGAAATTGCCAAGGGTGGCTGTGGCGATGTTTCCCGGCGTGCGGCTGCCGGTGCGGTTGCCATAGCTATCGTAGGCGTATTTGTTCCAGCCAAGGATGTTGGCGGCGGCAGGCAGGGTGTCGGCGACGGGGACGATACCGGCCTTGAGGGTGACTTCGTCGGTGAGGTTGCCCGCCGCATCGTAGCGGAGCAGGCGGTAGTTGCCGCGCGCGTCCTTGATGCGGCGCGGCTGGTTGAAGGTGTTGAAGTCGAGGTACTGGACGGTCGCGCCGTCGGGGTGGGTGATTTGCGTGACGTTGCCGAGCGTGTCATACGCATACTGGCTGACCATGCCGTAGGGGTCGGTTTTTTTGGTGCGGTTGAAGAAGTTGACGGGGTCGTAGACGTAGCTGCGATACGCGCCGTTTTCTTCGGTGAGGTTGGTGAGGTTGCCGCGCTCGTCAAAGATGAAGCGGCGGGTAAGGCCGCGTTCATTGGTCTGCACGGTTTCGCGGCGATAGCTGTTGTAGGCAAAGCTGTTTTCCTGGCCGAGCGATGCGCCGCCGGGGGCAAAGGTGTTGTGGCGGAAGACACGACCGTCGGCGTAGTAATCAAACTTCATGCCGTTGCCGCGCGGCAGCAGGATTGCTTCATGGCGTGGTCGAGGTTGGCGCCATCGGCGGCGGCGTAGTACTGGTATTGCACCGCAGGGGATTTGACGGGGTCGATGAGGGTGGCAGGGCTTTTGTGGGACGCGAGATTGCCTGCGTCGTCGTAAGTGTACTCGTGGCTGCGAACAACCGCGCCACCAACTTTGCTGAAATCCAGCCGGGTAATGCGGCCCGATGCGTAGGTGAAGGCAAGTTTGCGGCCTGGCCCGTCAGTAATATCTTTGAGCGTGGCGTCGCCATTGTAGGCAAGCGCGAGGGTGTTATTGTTGCGGTCTTTGATCGATAGCAATTTGGCTTTAAGCCCGGCGTCGGTCTTGCCGCTGTCGATAGATTCAAAGGTGTAGGTGAGGCCGTTTTTCTCGCGGATGGTGTACTCGCCGCTGACTTCGCGCTTGAAGGTGACGAAGATGCCGGGTGAATTCAGCAAGGCGACCGCGTTGGGTTTAATTTTACCGTTGAGATTGTTGGTGTCAGCTGCACTGGCGGCGAAGAATTTCTCGCCGCCAGTGCCGTCGATCCAGCTGACTTTGGCCTGGCTCGATTCAACGCCATAAAACCGCAAGCTGTGGTTGAAGCTGTGCGTCCAGCCCCAACCGAGCGTGCCATTGGCGGGTTTGCGGCTGTTGTAGCTGCGCTCGAAGACGAGCGGCAAGCCGCCGCGACCGGGAATCGAGAGGTCGCGTTCGACATGGTAAAAGTTGCCGGTGACCATGTTGACCGGGTCACCTGCGGTGGTTTGATAGGGGTTGTAGCCGAGCGCCGAGGTGGTGGAGTTGGTGTAGGAGAAGAAGCTGGTGGTAGGGGCAGTCAGCAGCGCGGGGGTGTATGTGTCGAAATAATAATTGGTGCTAAGCGGGGTGTAGATGGGTGCGCCCCAGCCGCCGCCGAAGTTGCCCGATATTATCGCGCCGAAACTGCCCGCGCCCTGATTCTCAGCCATGTAGACTGCGCCGTTCCAGGTTTGGCTGCTTCCTTCGGCTAGATAGGCCAGGCTTCTTCTGGGCACGGTAATAGTGGCCCCCTGGCTGACGTAGGCAGCAATTTGCGCCTGATAGGGGTTCATCGAGACGTCCATCAGGCTGCTCCAGCTGCCGATGTTGGACGCATTGAGGGTGACGATGGTATCGCCCGTTTCTTTGGCGAATTGCAGGCCACGCACGGTGGATACGGCATCGGTGCGCGCCATTTCCTGCCAGATGTAATGCTCAAAAGCTGAACCGGTGTAAAGCGCCAGCTTGAAGGCTGGCCAGATTTCATTTCTCTGCGTCGCGCCATCGGTGGCCGTGGTGTCGAGCTTGGTCATGAGCGTCAACCCACCTCCGACGTCAATGAGCAATCCACCTGTTTTGATAGCGTAGGGCTGATCCAGCAGGTATTCGGTCTTGAGGTCAACGGTAGTCAAGCCGATGTCGTTGCCGCGCCGACCTGAGATGTTCATGGCTTCGCCGATTTGTTTAGTAGCATCCTGTCCGTAACGCAGGTACTTGACCAAGGACAAATGCAGGAACTCGCCGAGCGTAGCTTCATAGGCCGCAGGGTTGGCAGGCGTCGGGGCGGCGTTACTGCGCACCGCTGCAATCAATTGTGCGGAACGCTCTTTGATATAGCGATCCGATCCCTGGAAGGCATAGGCTTGCAGGGCGTGATAGGCACCGGGCTTGATGTTGGTGTAGACGGTTTTGTTGGCGCAAGTGGTGTCGGGGTCTTTTCCGCTGCCGGAATCGGCTGGGCAATTCGTGCCGTAGTTATTATCTGTCAAGCGCAATTTGAGGATCAGCGTCAGATTGCCACCGGTTAAAAGGCTGGTGCCTGCCGCTGCACCCGCAACCTCCGAGCCTTCCAGCTTGATTACCGGCCTGACATTCACGCCGCCACTACCAGCGGGCAAGGTGGCAAAGCTGCCGTTCCAACTGTTCCACCAGGTCTGGCTGGCGGCATCAGACGGCGCAAACGACAAAGTCAGTCGTTTGAGGCTGGCATCGGGATAAGTCACGTTGCGCGACAGCAAAACCGTGCCCGCGCTATTTTTGACGGTGACGTCGAACACATAGCGATGCGATGCGGGCAAGGCCGAAGGCTCTGCGCTGCTCGCGCCGGTCAGGTTGACGAAGTTCACAACCTCATAAGGCAGGCTCGTCGGCAGAATATCCAGCTTCATCGTCTTGACTGCGCCTTCGGGGCTGAGGTCGCTCGTGTCTTTGTCGAGCGGCAGCAGCGCTGATTCGACCTGACGCGCATAGCGTTCGTGTGGCAATTCATCGGTGCGGGCAGCCAGGTAATCGCCGCTGTTGAAAGTGTAGTTGAAGCTAACATTGACATCGATATCCTGACGATACGCTTTGTCTTTGAAGGCTGCGTCCAGCGGAATCCAGCGATGCCCCGCATTGCTGAGCGCCGCGCCCCGATAGTGGGTGTAAGGCACGCAGGCTTGCACCCAGACATGCTCGATGCCCACACCGTTCGATAAATACGTCGCGCCCGGTATCCTTCCCAATATCGACGCAGCTGCGATATAAGTTTTGGCACCGAGCCAGCGGAGCGCGCGCCCACCTGGCTGAGTGGACACCGAATCGCGTATCTGGATGTTGCCGGTGACATAACGCGCCGGAATATTGGACGCGCGCAACAAGGCAATCATCAGGGAAGACTGGTCGGTGGCGTTACCCGCGCCCGACACCAGCGCGCCCTTCGCGCCTTTGAGCGAACCCCAGTAGGGTTCGTATTTGATGTTGTCATGCACCCAGGCCAGAATTTTGGCCGGGGAATAAGCGAGCTTTTCGGCGAGTGCCTGGATTTCGGCATCGCCAGTTTGTGCATCTGGCGTAGCCGCCAGATCGGCGCTGTCCACCGCGCCGCCTGTGTAGCACTGCCCTGCTTCGCCAGGCGTGGCAGGCGCTGCGGCCAGCATGATGGTGCCAGTCGATGCGACTGAATTCTGATAGCGCGATTGCTGCTCACTCAGATAGCGCGGCAAGCTATCGCTTTTCTGGTGTGGCGACGGCCCCACCTTTTCGCCCAGACGATGCGTCGGCCAAGGAGTGCCACTGGGTGCCAATTCGCGGTCGCGCTGATTGCCGCGCAGTTGACGCAACACGGTACGGGCCTTGGCCAGTGCTTGCGCGCGTTCAGCGGGTTGTGCGGCCAGTACAGCCTTCATCACCACATCCAGCGAATCAAATGCTTTCGCCACCCGGTCGGCGCGCAGGCTATGCGCATGCCCCAGCGCCTGCCCGGATTTTTTGCTCGCCGCCGCTTTCATCACACGGTTTTTTTCTTGCCCCAGGCGACCCAGCGCCGACTCTTTCAACGCATTAATCATCCCGGCCTGGCCTTGCATTTGCGCCGCACGATCCACCGTCGCGCCATCACGCTGCCCGGTCGCCAGTTCCTTTTCCCAGCGGGTGACAATGTCTTCCGCCTCGTCCAGCCGCTGCGCAAGCTCTGCCGCCAAACCATCGACCAGCTGGCTATGCGGTTCGCGCAAGAGTTTGTCCACCACGTCGGCGGGCAAGGGGGCGATCAACTCCGGTGCGGATTGCGCCCCCGACGACAAGCCGAGCAGGCCGAGGCTGAGTGCGAACACGAAATGACGACTGAACATATTGATGCCCCCTGAATTGCGCTTTGCGGCCTGCGCGGCAGGCCGCCCGACTGGATCGGTGAATGGGTTTAGTTGTTGACGAACTGAAGCGTGGCGTTAAACCCGGTCAACGGGTTGCCCGCGATGTCGTACGCTTTGACGGAGTTCACGCCAAGACTCGTGACCGCGCCCGTAACGTAAAACTTGAAATCGGTCAACAGATTGGTCGTCGTACCTTTGACCGGCGTCACCATCACCTTGATGAGCGACCCGGTATCCGACCACATGGCGCTTTGGATATCGCCACGGGGGTGGGTGACCCAGGCATTGCCAGTGGCGGCCAAGGTGCGCGTGAAATCAGCTTGAATGGAATGCGGGATGACACCGGAAGGGCCGGTAAAGCGGACGACGTAGTGGGGAGCGCGCTCGACTGAGCGGATTGGACCTGCTATCCCGTTAGATAGTGGGAAACTATTTGTTCCTGCTGCCGGAAGAGGAAGAACTTCTATGGTTGTCGGCGGAACTATGCTTGTTCCGGCCACTTTCAGATCAATTGTCGCTAGCCCCGCTGGGATGCTCTGCGGCAAATCCAGAAAAACAAATGCGTTCGCCCAATCATTTTCATTCCCAGCACTTCCACGCACAAACCAGTTCCCAAAATTTTTGCTTAGGACGTTATACCCACCCTGCCCGTTCGATAGCCCTGCTGCAGGATAGTCAACCTGCGCTCGGTCACCGACCACTAATTTTGACAACGGATCTGGATAGCTCTGAAAGACGGTACGAACCCTCGTGTCTCCAGGTGCATAGGTTACTGTAGCGCCAGATTCGGGGGTGATCACAACCGAAAGTTGTGCCCTCGTGAGCCCTGGATTCCACGCAGCCGCAACTGCAACCGTTTCACCCGGGCGAGCTGATGCGGTAAAAGTCTGCTGCCCGGCGCAACCGGAAAATATGAGCACTGCAAAAGCCAGCCCCAACAACCCGATATCGTATGTACGCTCCATTTACTTCTCCTTAAATTAGCAAGCCCCCAACCCCAAGTTGGTTTCTATTCCAGTTCCAGCGACAGCCGAATCAAGCGCTGCATATCCGCCACATCCAGCACGCCATCCGGCTGCCCGGCAGGCACGAGATCGGCGAGCGGTATCTGGTTTGCCGCCAGACCAGCCAGCCCCAGAATATGCCGCTGCAACAACACGACATCGGCCACATCGATCGCGCCGTCGCTGTTGATGTCGCCCGGCGTACCCTGCGTGATCACGCTAATCGCGGCGACGGTTTGCCCGCCCGCATTGCCATACACGAAATTGAAATCGCCCAACTGGTTCGGGGTGCCACTAATCAATCCGGCACTCGACAAGCTCAGCCCTGGCGGCAGCTGGCCGGATAGGTGGCTGAATGGCGCGCTGCCTTGCAAGCCCAGGCTGAACGGCACATTCAGATAGGCGGTGGCTGCAAACAAGGTGGTGTTCGTCCCGGGCTGGCTCTGCCCATTGCCTGTCGCCAGATTGCGGCCATCCGCTACGCTTGGCGCATAACTGCCGCTCATGACCAGCTCGACTGCGTCTGGGATGCCATCCTTGTCGGTATCCGCGAGCGTGGTGGCAGGCAGGGTTTTGAGCACGAGTGCGGTGACAAACGGATCGTTGCCCCAGCTGCCGTTGGTGCCGGGTTTGCCTGCACCGGTCAGCAAATAATCTTGCGCTGGCGTCAGTGTGGCGTGATTGGGGTTCGCGGTAAAAATAGCGGCATATGCCAATGCGGTTTCCAGCGGCGTGCTGATGCCCTTGACACCGAACCCGCCGTCTGCGTGCTGCTGCGTGGCGAGGTAGATCGCCGCGTTATTGACCCCATCACTCAGGTTGTAAGTTGCTATGCAGGTCTGGTTGATCCATCCCGTAGCGATCTGAGTTATTTTGAGTGCCTGCAACATCAATGCTGTGCTGACCACCGCGCTTTCGCCCAGATTGGCAGGGGTGGTTGCCAATGGTCGGGCAAGCGGCCATCCGCCATCCGCGCGCTGCGACGGCAACACGACACAATACAGCGCACGAAACAAATCGTTGGTCTGGTCGGTGCTGTTGGTGTAGGCGTATCCCGTTTGACGCAAAGCAGCCAAGCCGAGTGCTGTGTCTGGAATCGACACATCGTGCTGCGGGAAAGACCGCCTTGTTCGGCGCTGGATTAACTACTTGGAGATGTGTCTGGAATCGACACATCGTGCTGCGGGAAAGACCCCCACATCTGACGACTGGGAATCAGGAATCCCCCAATGGTCAAGGGGGGAGTAGCCGCATCCACCAATCTCTGCGTCAAGGCCGATGTATCCATTCCGGCTTGCGTCAATGCCATGATCTTGCGGGAAGCGGCGTCTGTGCCCTGCGCATCGGCATTAGCCAGCCACGACACACCTGCACCATATCTCGATCCGGATTGAATGCCCGCATTTCGCAGCGCTTCCAGTACTGCCGCCGTACTGTGAATTTTCAATCCCTCATTGGCATACCAGGAGCCGTCACCTTTATGGTTCAGATACAACCAAGCCAAGCCTTTAGCACGGGCTTCGTCAATTTGCGCAGGCGATGCGGCGAATACGGTCGGCGACGCGCCAGCCAACGCAAATAGCCACACCGTCTGTGCTACAGCAAACCATAAATGACGCATGTATGCCCCCTTGCAGCGATGCCGTGATTAGTTATTGCTGGAGCCAATCGCACCCAGCACTTCATTTGAAGAAATAATGCCGTGGCGTATTGTCGATCCCGACTGAATCGGGATACCGGGCGCTTAACCAGCGGCCATAGCCGAGATAACGCCTGCGATAATTTGAGGGGGCTAGCTGAGAAGTGCCTGGAAAATTTCCAAGCGACAACAGACGGGCAAAGCGGTAGTTCATGCGTCTCCTCCCAGAGCGTGCATTGTTTTTAACTACTTGCTGTTTCCGCAACGACCGGCTCGCGTACTTTGCGCGTGCCGTAATGATTGGGACAGACTCTACTCGCGTGTTTTTCTGGCTGTCAAGCTTTTTTACGGCAGCTTTTTTAACGACAATTGTTTGATTTTCATTACTGCGGGGGAATTTTTCCTGGTTTAGATGGGATGGCACTGGCGTATTTTTCTGGAAACGATAGGCGGATTTCACGCTGTACGCACACATCCAAAAGGCAATCGAAAAGCCCGAAATTTCACGGGTGAAGCCTCACACAGTTATCCCGAGATAGGGTGACCTTACACCAATACCTCCACCGGCACTGGATGCCCGAGAAATGCGGTGGGACTGGCGGTAAGGCCATACGCACCGGACTGGAAGACGACGATGAGATCGCCTTCCTGCGCGTGACCCAGTTCCATGCGGTCGCCAAGCAGATCGAGCGGGGTGCAGAGGGGGCCTACGGCAGAAGCGCTGGTCGCATCGCCTTCAGGTTCAATACGGTTGCCCACGCGCACAGGGTAATTCTTGCGAATCACCTGGCCGAAATTGCCAGACGCCGCAAGATGGTGGTGCAGGCCGCCATCGGTGACGAGAAATACCTGGCCGCGCGATTCCTTGCGGTCAATGACGCGGCTGACATACACACCCGCCTCACCGACGAAGTAACGCCCAAGTTCGATGACGAATTCGGCTTGGGGAAACTGCTGCCGCGCAGCGGGAAGTTGCTCGGCCAGATGCGCACTGACAGCGGCAAGGTCGAGCGGGGCGTCGCCGGGGAAATACGGAATCCCGAAGCCACCACCCAGATTGAGCAGACGCACCGGCGCGGGGGCGTCTTGCGCTAGCCGCGCCGCGAGGGCGAGGGTTTCGCGCTGGGCTTCGATGATGGCTTCGGCGCGCAGGTTTTGCGAGCCGGAAAAAATATGGAAGCCGTAAAACTCGACGGGCAGTTCGGCCATGCGCTTGAGCAGGGCGGGCACGCGTTCAGCGTCGATGCCGAATTGCTTGGCACCGCCGCTCATTTTCATGCCGGACGATTTCAGCTCGAAGTCGGGATTGACGCGCACGGCGATACGGGGGCGTATGCCCATTTCAGCGCCGAAGCGCGCGAGCAGCTCCATTTCGCGCGCAGACTCGATGTTGATGACGACACCCGCAGCAGCAGCCTGACGCAATTCGCGCTCGCTTTTACCGGGACCGGCAAAGCTGATGAGCTGCGGCGGCATGGCAGTGTCGAGCACCACTTTCAACTCACCCCCCGAGGCCACGTCGAACCCATCCACCAGGCCCGCCAGCAACTGCACAACGGCGGGCATGGGGTTGGCCTTGATCGCATAGTGGAGGTGGATATCAGCGGGCAGCGCGGCGCGCAATTGTGCGACACGGTCTTGAATCAGACGGCGGTCATAGGCATAAAACGGCGTGCTGCCGACGCGCTCAGCCAGTTGCGGCAACGGCATACCCCCGACCTGCAATGTGTTATTGACTACCGGAAAAGGTAGCGTCCAGCCATGGCGAAGCGGGCTACTCATTTGACAGGTTCCTCAAACAGTCCCGACAGATCGTCGGCGATTTTTTTGCGATCAATTTTGCCATTCGGATTGCGCGGCAAGGGGACAGCGCTGATTTCAATATGCGCAGGCACCATGAAACCGGGCAGGTGCGTACGGCAGTCTACAAGCAACTGTTCACGCAGCGCGTCGTCCGCCTGCGGTGCATGCACGACCAACACGACCGCCTGCCCCAGCACCGGGTGGGAAACCCCGAAGGCCGCCGCCTCGGTGACGCGCTGATTGGCATACACCACCTCTTCAACCTCCCCCGGACTGACGCGATAGCCTGAGGTTTTAATCATCTCGTCGCGGCGGCCGATGAAATACAGATAGCCTTCATCGTCCATCTTCACCGTGTCGCCAGACCAGACAGCGTATTCGGTCATCTGTAACCCGGCCAGCTGGCCGGGCGCAGGTTTATAACGTTCCGCCGTTTTTTCGGCGTCGTTCCAGTAGCCCAGCGCGACATGTACACCACGATGCACCAGTTCGCCGGGTTCCCCGGGGACGCACGGTGTACCGTCTTCTCGCACGACCAAAATCTCGGCATTGGGAATCGCCTTGCCGATCGAATCGGGACGGCGATCAACTTCTTCCGGCGGCAGATAGGTGGAACGGAAGGCTTCGGTCAGCCCGTACATCAAATAGGGTTGGGTTTTGGGCAGTTTGGCACGCAGCGCATCCAGCGTCGGCTTCGGCATATGGCCACCGGAATTGGTGATGTAGCGCAAATGGTCGGTGATGCTCGCTGGCCAGTCGAGCTGCGCCAGCTGTATCCACAGGGGCGGCACTGCGGCCAGCCCGGTGATTTTTTCACGCTCGACCATGCGGATGACATCACGCGGCAGCAGATAATTCATGAGCACCGCACAGGCTCCGACACGAAAAGCCGTGGTCACCTGCGATAAGCCGTAATCAAACGATAGCGGTAGCACCGACAAAATCCTGTCATCCGCACGATTGTCGAGATACTGTGCAACGCTGGCCGCACCCGCCGCCAGATTGCGATGCGACAGCACCACGCCCTTGGGTCGCCCCGTACTACCCGAGGTATAGAGGATTGCCGCCATGTCGCTGTCGATCATGCGATGGGGAGAATGCGCTGGCGCTTGCTGACGCGCCGACCAAAGCACGCTATCCACCCCCACCGGAAGTTGATCGGGCAGGGTGGTCGAGACTAGCACCACGGATTTAAGGGCAGGGCAGCCAGGTAATACCTCGCTCAGCAAGACCAGTCGCTCGACACTGGTCAACAGCGCCCGAACCGCGCAGTCGCGCAGAATATGCGCAACCTGTTCAGGTTTCAGTAAAGGATTTACGGGTACAAATACACAACCCGCCGCCGCCGCGCCAAACAATGCCACGACCGTATCGATGCGCTTATCCATCCAGACGGCCACGCGCTCACTGCGGCCAACCCCCAGATCAAGAATCAGCGACGCAGCCTGGCTGATTTCTTGCTCAAACTGCGCGTAACTTAATTCCCGGGCGCTCTCACGCAGCGCGATGGCATCGGGGGTACGCTGCGCACTCCCGCTTACTACTTCATGAACCAGTTCAGTCACGTGTGCAATCCTGTCGGGGGTCTGTTCTACAATCGCCTACCTGTTGGCGCTATCGGAGCTTGCAATAAACAAGCCAAGCCTATTATGAATCACGCCTCTGACACTGCATCATGTGGTCGCCACCTTCCAGAGGCTGGGGTCGGGCTTACTGTTGCGCCGCCACCCGCATCAAAAAAACTCGTCAAGACTGACGACATCCCGACACTTTCTCCATTCCGTTGCACCTGCCTGACGTGACCACACCCGTCCCCTCGATTCGTACCAAAGTTCTCGCCGGTGCAGCCTGGATGGTGGCGATCAAATGGACATTCCGGCTGCTCGGACTGGTCAGCACCATGGTGCTGGCACGTCTGCTGACGCCGGAAGATTTCGGCATCGTGGCAATCGCCATGGCCTTGGTGGCCATCCTCGATTCATTTTTCGATTTCGGCTTCGACATCGCACTCATCAAGAACAAAGAGCCGACGCGCGAGGATTACGATCTGGTCTGGTCGCTACGCTTTACCAATATGCTGATATTCGCAGCACTGGTGGCGCTCACTTCGCCGCTGATCGCGCATTACGCCAATGCACCTGAAAGCATCGCCATTTGTCTGGTGCTCGCCTTATCGATTGCGCTGCGCGGCTTGCACAACATCGGCACAATCAATTTCCAGAAAGAACTTGAATTTTCGCGACTGTTCCAGTTCCAGCTATATCCACGCCTGCTCTCGGTCACCACAACCATCGTGCTGGCATTCTGGCTCCGCACCTATTGGGCCATCGTTCTGGGGGCACTCGCCAACACCCTTTATTCAGTTGCATTCAGCTACATCATGTCACCGTTCCGGCCGCGTTTGCGCTTTCGCGGCGCACGCAGTATCTGGGTGTTTTCGAAGTGGGTGCTGCTCGCCAACATGACGCGACAAATGTTCAACGCACTCGACAAGCTGTTGCTGTCAGGGCTGGTGAGCAAGGTGCAATTGGGGTATTTCAATATTGCAGCCAATCTGTCGAGCATCGTCACCATTGAACTGATTTCACCGGTGGGCGCGGCGTTGATGCCGGGGTTTGCCAAGCTGCAATCCGAACCGGAACGCCTGCGCGATGCGTTTTTCCAGTCGATGACCGTATTGTTTGCTCTGATCCTGCCTGCGGGGTTTGGCGTCTGGCTGGTCGCGCCCGAGTTGGTGTTTGTCATTCTGGGTTGGCAGTGGGAAGGCGCGATTCATTTTGTGGCGCTGTTCGGGATATTTTTCCTGTTTTTTTCACTTACTGAGACGATTTCCAATTTCATGGCCATGGTGGGCTTGATTCATCAGTCCGCGCTGGCGAGTCTGATCCGTACCTTGCTGTTTGCTGCCGGTTTCTATTTCGCCTTCCTATTTGACGGGATCGAAGGGGTGATTTATCTGAAAATTGCCCTATCAGTTCTGGAAGTCGGTGTGCTGTTTTACCTGTCATGCCGGTTTTTGCAATGCGGTGCAGCGATTGGCTGGCAGCTGATTTGGCGTCCTGTGCTCAGTGTCGCCGCAATGGCGATGGCAGTCAGTAGCCTGCCGCCGATTCCGGGCGCGGTGCCGGTCACCTTACTAGCGATCAAAGTGGGTATCGGCGGGCTTATCTACGCGGTGACGTCACTGGCACTCTGGAAACTTGCTGGGAAGCCCCGTGGATTGGAAAGTCTGGTGCTTGACACCCTGAACCAGCGGCTTGGAACACGCTTCGAAACGACTACACCGCGATGACACACGCACCTCCATCTCCCGCCCGCGTGTTGGTTCTCGATGGCGACATGACGCCGGCGCTCACGGTCGTGCGTTCACTGGCGCAAGCAGGACGACAGGTCGATGTGGCCAGTGCTGAGTCGCATCCGATTGCGGGTTATTCGCGCCATGCGCGGCAACGCTTGCGCTATCCAGACCCGCTCCGGCAAGCCACCGAATTTATCGACTGGCTGCGCGCAGTGCAGTCGCAACACGCTTATCAGCTCATCGTGCCAGTAACCGAGCGCAGTGTGATGCCGATGTTCGAGCATCGGGCGCAACTCACTGATCTGCCGCTGGCGCTCCCCGATAACGCCAGCCTGGGTGTTGCGCTCGACAAACATCAAACCCTGGCACTGGCGCGGAAACTGGACATTCCTGCACCTCAAAGCCTGACGATTTCCAGCCTGGATTCGCTCGGCGACGCAGCGACAGCACTCAGCTACCCTATCGTTGTGAAACCCGCGCGCTCAATGGGGAACGACTCGCAAGGACACGTTCAACTCAGCGTGTCGTATGCGCTCAACGCCGCTGAGTTGCGTGCGCAAACCATTCACGCACTGCGATTTGGCGCGGTGATCCTGCAGGAGTATTTTGCTGGGCAGGGCGTAGGCATCGAACTCATCGCGGAACACGGGAAAATCCGCTATGCCTTCCAGCATCTGCGGCTGCATGAAGTTCCACTTAGCGGCGGCGGTAGCAGTCTGCGGGAAAGCGTGGCGCTCAATCCCGTGTTGCTTGATGCGTCACAACGCTTGATGGCTGCACTCAACTGGCACGGCGTGGCGATGGTCGAGTTCAAGTGGAATCCGGTGACACAAACGTATCGTCTGATGGAAATCAATGGCCGTTTCTGGGGGTCGCTGCCACTCGCCGTTGCAGCCGGGGCAGACTTCCCTGCCATGCTGGCCGAGCTGATGATCGACGGGGCGCTCCAGCCGCGACCCCCTGCCCGCCTTGGCATCGTCTGTCGCAAGTTGTCACGCGATCTGGCCTGGCACGAACAGGTGCTGCGCCAGGCACACGACGGCCTCGCGCCGCCACCGCCACGATCGGCTATCGGCACCAGCTTGCGCCAGCTGTTCAGCCTCAAACACCGGTTTGACGTGCAAAGTCTCTCTGATCCTTTACCCGGCCTGATTGATCTCGGCCAGATTGCGCAGTCATATACCAAGCGAGCCTGGAGCCTGTGGCAGGATCGTCGTCTACGACGCCGTCAACGTGCGGACTGGGCGAGCGGACGCGTCACACAATCGATTACCCGTGCACGATGCATTTTGTTCGTGTGTTACGGCAACATCAATCGCAGTGCACTGGCGGAGCGGGTTCTGCGCCAGCAGATCGCCGCCAGCCCATTGGATATCGTGTCGGCAGGCTTTCATGAAACGGCAGGTCGCTCGGCCGACCCGGTCATGGTGGCGATTGCGCGAGACCATGGCATCGATTTGTCTGACAGCCAGTCGCGTCATCTCGATGAGGCATTGCTGGCACGTGCCGATATCGTGTTCGTGATGGAGCTTGCGCACCTGCGACAGATTCAGTCCCGCTACCCCGAGGCCGTGCATAAAACCTACTTACTCGGCATGGCCAATATGACGCACTGCCCCAATGGCGAGATCGCTGACCCGTATGGTCGACTGCCCGCGCACTACGCGCAGTGCTTTGATCACATCAGCGCCTGCGTGGCCCCCCTCGCACGCGCATGTGCCCATCAGCCCGTGAATTAGCCCCCGGCCATGTCACTCGCATTTTCGGTTGCCATCCCTGCCTACAATAGCGCTGCCTTCATCGGCGAAACCCTGGAGGCTATCCTAGGACAATCCCATCCCGCCGCCGACATTGTGGTGGTGGACGACGGCTCGACCGACAATACTTGTGCAATCGTTGAACAATTCGGCGACGCCATCAAACTGATTCGCACCGCCAACTCGGGGTGTGGCATAGCACGTAAAACCGCTATCGAGCACTGCACGTCGGAATGGATTGCCACCTGTGACAGCGACGATCTTTGGCAACCGAATCACCTGGGACGGCGTGCCGCCCTGATCAAACGCTTCCCTGAGGCCACGTTCACTTTTTCCGATTGTCATGCATTCGGCCCGGGTGCGTCCCCTGACTACCGATTACTGAACGAAGCCCCAACTGGCTGGCTGGCTGAATTTACGCATCCCGCAGATAGCGAATTCGTCTTGTTCAAAAATGCCTACCTGGCTTTTCTTGCGTTCAATCCGGCGTATGTATCTGGCTGGGTATTTCGCGCAAGCACGTATCGGAATACGGGGGGCATCAACCCGGCATTCAGTCGCGTCAAAGCCGAAGACACCGAGTTTTCGCGGCGTTTCTTACTCCACCCGGAGGCCATCGTCGCAGGGGATCTGCATCCCACCTGGTCTTACCGGCGACATGCCAACAATACGTCCCTCATCCAGTGGCGAAACATTCAGGGCAAAGCCCGCATCCTGGAGCACCATCTGGCGAGTGGCCTGATCCCGCCTGCGCTCATCCAGGCCGTGGTACACGAAATCCGGAATACGTACCTGAACGCTTTCAACATCGCCTTCTGGGAGGGCTATTATTGCGACGCGCGCGCCCTGCTGGCCAATATCCCGCTGTCGCAACGCAGTCCGAAAGTATGGGCGCGTGCTGCCAAATCGCTGCTGAAATGCCCTTTCCGTCAAACCCCCTGAAGATGGATTTCTCCGTTGTTATCCCCTCCCGTAATCGCCCTGCGCTGCTGCGTGAGGCAGTCGCATCGGTGCTGGCACAAACACATTCGAACCGCGAAATTCTCATCGTCAACGATGGTTCGGCCCCAGAGCATCTCGCTGACTATCAAGCCATTGCGGCACAAACCCCTGACGTCATCCGGCTGATTACCCTGGAGACCACCCAAAACGGGCACGGCCCGAGTTACGCAATCAATCGCGGTGCCGAAGCGGCCACGGGGCGCTATCTGTGTTTTCTGGATGACGACGACAGCTGGACGGACCCACAACATTTGGCACGTGCCTGGGTTGCGCTCACACAAGTCAGCCCGGCAGCGGATTACTACCTGTCGAACCAGAAAGCCTTCACGCCCGAAGGCATAGTCACTGAGCCCTTATGGCTGGAAAGCCTGGCTGCGGTGATTCCACGTCATGCTGCCGCTGACCCAGCGGGCGTGTCTGATGTGGCGCTTGAGCTATTGATGACCGCCAGTGCCTTTCCGCATCTCAATAACATGATTGTTGAGCGCGCCCTGTACGCCAGTATCGGTGGCATGGACGAAAACATCCGTTACGAGTGTGAGTGGGATTTGTATTTCCGCATTCTCGATCGCGCCCGGCGGGTGCGTTATTACCCTGGCATCGTGTCGCGTCATAACGTGCCCGACCGCAGCCGCACCGTGAATGCGTCCACTGCCGTGTCCCCCCCGCAAAAACTGCTCTTCCGCGCCATCGTGATGGACAAGGCATTGCTCAACGCAAGTGCTCCCGCGATCCGCACAGCCGCTAGACAGGTCAAGCTGGTGACCTACAAAAACCTGGCGCGCAGTTTGCACACCTCAGGCAAGCTGGATACGGCCTGGCTCTATGCGCGGCAGGCATTGGGGTTGTCAGCGACCCCAAAATGGCTTGTTTATTGCTTGTATCTCGGACTGTTGAAGATTGCCTCAACCTTTACGTCTGCTAAATAATTTTACGAGACCGTCATGATTGTTATTGGACTGGGTTCCGGTCGCACAGGAACCGCCTCACTTGCCCATCTGCTGGACAGCCAGCCCGCTGCGCTGTGTTTCCACGAATTAAACCCGACTGGTGCGGTATTCCGTGGCAATCCGCAATCCGCGCTCAACACCATCAACGAGTTCCAGGCCATCCTCAACGGCGGCCCGAAACATCTACTGGCGATCGATTACGCCCGTCCCGCATCGGTCAAAACCTACGGCAAGCTGCAAGACATGCCCGCCGTCCGAATACTCGGTGACATCGCGTTTTACTATCTCAACTATGTTGACGATATTCTTGCCATCAACCGTCAAGTGAAATTTGTCTGCATCAAGCGCGACAAACAGCAGACCGTCGACAGCTGGCTGCAAAAATCCGCCCTCAAACGCTGGCGTTCGCTCTGGCTGGGCGATCGCTTCAAAGCGCTCATCACCCGGACGCCCTTCAATACCGAATACAATTACTGGATGGAGCACGACGGCACGCGCTGGCAGCTTGACCCGGTGTGGGACAAAACTTTTCCGAAATTTACAGCCCCCAGTAAACGCGACGCCATCGAGCAATATTGGGATTATTACTATCAGGAAGCTGACCGACTCAAACTGAAACATCCCGACAATTTCCGTATTTTCGATATCGAAAAAATGAGCCACCCTGATGGTCAACGCGAAATCCTGTCGTTTATCGGCCTCGCTGACAGCGACATGGTGCTCAAGGAAAAATTTCACCTGCACAAAAGCCGGGGCGATTAACGCATCAGCACGGTCATCTCAATCTCCGTGATGACTTCATATCAAACAGGACACCCATGGATACCCTCTCTTTAACTCGCGACATACTGCGTGACAACCTGCAACTCGGCGCGCGTGCCGACAAGCTTGAACCCGATTCCTACCTGATGGGGCAGTTGCCAGAGTTCAATTCGCTCAGCGTAGTCGGCATCATCGCCTCAATTGAAGACCAGTTGGGCGTCGCCATTTCTGACGACGAAATCACCGGCGATATCTTTGAAACGGTGGGCTCACTGGCGCAGTTCATCGAAGCCAAGATGGCATGACATCGCACGTGACAGACTTGGAGCCGCTGTTCATAGACGGCGCTGTGGGCCGCGTGTTCGGTCTGTATTTTCCACCCGTCGGCACGGCCAGAGGCACACTTCTGTATGTGCCGCCGTTTGCTGAAGAAATGAATCGCTGCCGCAATCTGGTAGCCGAACAGGCACGCACTTTGGCTCAACTGGGTTGGAGCTGTCTGTTGATTGATCCTTATGGCACGGGCGATAGCGAAGGTGAACTGGTGGACGCCGACTGGGCGATCTGGCGTCAGGATATTCAACACGCGGCCGAGTGGTTAACCCACAAAACCGGGCTGCCGGTGACACTGTGGGGCTTGCGGCTCGGGGCATTGCTGGCTGCGGATGTCGCACAACAGACGCCGGAACGTTTCGCAGCCTTGCTGCTGTGGCAACCAGTTGTCGATGGCAAGCTGTTTCTCACACAGGTGTTACGGCAACGCGTCGCCTACTTGATGGATCGTGGTCTGCCCGCCGAAACTACAGATCACATGCGCCAGACTATACAACAGGGAATGAACGTAGAGGTGGCCGGCTACACGCTGTCGCAGCGCTTGGTAGAAAGCATCGATAACGCCCGCCTCAGTAGCTTTTCAGCGTTGCAAGGACAGCACATCGACTGGTTCGAAAACGTATCCGAGCCCGGCAAGCCGCTCACGCCTGCCAGCCTCAAAACGATTGACCTGCTCAAGGCCACCAACACGGTGCGGGTGCATCCATTTTGCGCGCCCCCAATCTGGCAGTTGCACGACCGTGACCACGCGCCCGATCTGATTGCAAAAACCGCTGCGTTATTCGGAGCCCTTGCATGAATACGCGTGAAATCCCAATAGCCTTTCGCTGCGAACAGGCCACCCTGGTGGGGATTGTTCACGTCCCAGAAAATTCCGGCACACGCGGCGTGATCTCCATGGTTGCGGGCGGACCGCAATACCGGGGCGGTTGTTGCCGCCAGTTAGTTGCCATGGCACGCGATCTCGCTGCGCACGGCACGCCGGTCATGCGTTTTGATTATCGCGGTCTGGGCGATGGCGGTGGCGAGTATCGCGGATTTGAACATACCGAAGCGGATTTCCGCGCGGCCATTGAAGCGTTCCAGCGCGAAGCTCCGAGTGTCACCGAGATCGTGTTGTGGGGCGGCTGCGACGCTGCGTCGTCGATTCTGATTCATGGCTGGCGACTACCGCAGGTGAACGGCATGATTCTCGGCAACCCCTACGCCCGCACGGAAACTACCCGGGCTGCGGTCGAGCGCGCGTATTACTGGACGCGGTTCCGCGATCCGCAGTTCTGGCGCAAGGTCGTCAAACTCCAGTTCAACCCGCTCGGCAGCCTGCCTGCACTCGGCAAGGCTGTCTGGCGAAAGTTTCGTACAGCAGCGCACGCCGCACCGGGTAATACACCCGCACAGGACAACCGTCCTTTCCCCGACAAAATGCTTGATGGCCTGCAACGCTTTCAAGGACATATCCTGCTCGTGTTGAGCGGACGCAGTCTGGATAGCAAGGAGTTTCTGGAAATGGTGGCGCGCTCAGACGGCTGGCAACGGGCGCTGGCAAGACCCACTGTCCAACGGGTCGACTTATCCGACGCGGATCAGGCGTTTTCGACGCTCGATGCCCGTAATGATCTGATCGATGCAGCGCGGTCCTGGCTCGACACCTTCCCACCTGCCAACTAAATCAGCTTACGCGTGGCCGCACTACACGCGACAGAGGCCAAGCAAACCGCCTTAGCAACACCGCCGCTCCTCGGGGCATATGCAACGCCGGATTCCAGACGCCACCTTGCCCCGTGATGCCGCAGTAATAGCCGTCGAGTACCGCATTCACACACGCCTCATCGCGATGCGTGAGGCAGGTGAGCAAAAAATCCAGCGTATAAGCCAAATTTTCCCGCGCGATCCAGAGCCGGGATTGCTGGCAAGCCTGTTTACGCATGAACAGGGTCTTGTTGCGCACCATGTAGAAATAATAGTGTGGCAAGCGCAATCCGCTGGCGGGGTCGTGCACTTCCTTATGGGTAATCACAGCGTCGCTAACCACTGCGGTTCGATAGCCCCGGTTCAGCAAACGGCACGATAAATCGGCGTCTTCAAAATAGGCAAATAGCGCGGGATCAAATCCCCCTATCTGTTTCAGCGCCGACACGCGGAGCAACAGCGCCGTCCCCCACAATGTGAACGTTTGCCCTGCCTGCTGCCAGGCAGCCAGCTGCTCGAATGAACTGACCTGCGTCACGCGCAGCGTCTGTAGATCAATCACGGAACCCAGGTGCTGAGGTTTACCCGTGGCGTGCTCCAGAATCACCGGGCTGACTGCGGCAAGCGACGTATCGTCGGCAAGCGCCTGCGTCAGCTTTTCCAGCGTATCAGCGCGCACCGTCGTGTCGTTGTTGAGTATCCACACATACTCTGCACCTTGCTCGAAAGCCATCTCGAAACCGAGATTGTGCCCCCCGGCAAACCCCATATTTTCTCTGGTTTTGATGAGTGAAATCCGGCCAGCAGAAGCCAGCGCCTCGAGCGCAGGCTCGCCGGGCATGGCATCTCCGGTGTTATCGATTACAAGAATGCGATGAATGTCGCCGCTGATTGCGAATAAGGCTTCCAGACACTCCAGCGTATCGTGAACGTCACGAAAATGGAGTATCTGGATCTGGGTTTTCACGAGGTCGGCGGAGCAGGCTGAACGACCGAAACATACTGCAAGTACTTCATGTCATCGAGATGACGGCCAAACAACAAACGTAAAAGCCGGATTTTCCAGCCAGACCACCAGTGCGGGTTGATCCCCCGGGTTTCCAACACCACCAGCCCCGCTTCCTGAAACATGCGCTGCATACTTTTAAGCGTAAAAAATCGCAAATGGGTGCGATCCAGAATGCCGTTATCGGCATAGCAAAAATCCTTTTCAATCAGGATATGCTTGATGTTTTCGAGATACCGGAAATTGGGCAGCGACACCACAATCACGCCGCCGGGCCGCAGCAGTTCGGCTGCCAGTTTCAAAGGCGGAAAGACATCGGGAAAGTGTTCCAGACTGTCATTAAACGTAATGGCATCGAAATAGCCGCGCGGCAAATCAACCGCCGGATCAAAATAGCCTTCCACTACCCGATCAAGATCCGCACGCGCCATCGCTGCGGCCTCAGCCACCGGCTCTACGCCCCACACTTCCACGGCACGCGCGGCTTTCAGCGTGCGCCCGAACCCGCCGCCCCCGCAGCCCACATCCAATACGCGGACACTCCCGGCAGGAATGAAATCGAGGATTTCTTCCCGGGTATTCGAATAGTATTTCGTGCCCGCAACAGGTTTCATATCCACCTCAGGGGCAAAACCGACAGTACGGATTGTTTTTGGGAGGCACCCCTTCCGTAGCAGGCGCAATTTCAGGCACGGCCGGAGGGGCGGCGGGCGTCGAAGGCGACACCGATGACTCCGGGACAGTCGGCGTCACCGCATCAGTTACCGGGGGTGTCGCCGATTCGACCACCGGATAGGGTTCGGGATAAGGCTTCTTGCCACCCAGCCGTACGTAGCGTTTTTGCAGAGATTTGGTATCCGGATTGTGTTTCAGACCCTCGGTTACATAGTGCAGCGCTTTGGGCTGGTTTTTCATCGCCTCATAGGCATCCGCAATAATCAGATACGCACCGGCAAAGCTGCGGCGTTTTTCCAGCGCGCGCTCAGCCGCCTGTATCGCCTGCGGGTAGCGTTTTTCAAACAGGTACGACTCGGCGATTTCCTTGTGAATCTGCGGCAGATAAGCCCAGTCGATCTTTTTTTGGTTCGTCCAGTCAATGATGTACTGCATTTCACCGCGCCAGGTTTTAGTCTGAAAATTACGTTTTTCGCTGGTTTTTTCGGTGAAGTAGCGGTATTTGGCGAGCTTGCCCCAACAATAATGGTGGAACCAGACCGCTCCATTCGCCATCGCATTTTCCGGCTTGTCGAGCACGCCCTTACGGCCTGGACGATTCAGCGCCTCGGCCCAGAACACGCCATCAATCTCACCCATACCAATCGCCTGGCAGGCGGGTTCCATCGCCTTGAACTCCTGCGGAGTCGCAACCGGAGTCGCCTGCCCAGCACTCATCACACACATCAGCACCACGCCAGCCCAGCTTTTCAACAGCCTAATCATTGTTTACGCCCTGTATGGTTCTTGATCGCTTAATAACCCAACACTTAATCTTTACGATACCGTGCCCGTAAAGCTAGTTTATATTCTGCCGCACTTACAAAACACTGGAACCCTAAAAATATGGATGGCATTTTTGGCTGGCTGGGCGACCAGGTAGCGCATCAGGCATTACTCGACGCCCAGCACTCAGCTGCCCACATCCCCCCGGAAAATCAGTCACACGCCCACAGCAGCCAGCTTCTCGGCGTTGCTGCCAGCTCACGCTTTGGCAAAGCCTCGATCCATGTCGAGAGTGGACTGGCGGTTGCATTGCATGGCCGCCCGCTGTTCAACGATGATGCGCTCGCCCAGATGGCTCGGGATCACTCTCCCGCTGCCGCCGCCGCCCTCGGCTGGCAGCGCGTCGGCACGCAGCTGCCCACATTGATGTCGGGTAATTTTACGATCGCCGTGCTGGAGCCGCTCAAAAAACAGGCATTTCTGGCGATTGATCGCATGGGTACAGAACGTCTTTGCGTGGCGCATGCAGGTACGCAACTAGTGTTTGGCGCCAGCGCAAAAAGCGTCGCCTGCCACCCTGATATTGGTCAGACGCTCGATACACAGGCCATCTACGAATATCTGTATTTCCATATGATTCCGGCACCGCGCACGATTTATCGCGGCATCAGCAAACTATTGCCTGGCGAATTTCTGCAATTGCAAAATGGAACCCTCACACGAGGATTTTACTGGCAGCCTGATTACAGCCCGCTGAAAGAACCCGATTTCGCAGCCACGCGTGATCATTTCCGTACGCTGCTGAATCAGTCCGTCAACGATGCGGCAGGCGAACTCCCGGGGGCGGCCTTTCTGTCGGGTGGCACCGACAGCTCGAGCGTAGTGGGCACACTCAGCGCACTCCGCGACACTCCGGTAAAAACTTTTTCGATTGGCTTTGATGCGGCCGGCTTCGACGAAATGGAGTACGCGCGCTGCGCCGTCGAGCGCTATCGCGCCGATAGCCATGAGTATTACCTCACCCCACAAGACATTGTCTCCACCATTCCGGTCATCGCGCAGGAGTATGACGAGCCCTTTGGCAATGCTTCTGCAGTACCTACCTATCTATGTGCCCAGCAAGGGCACGCAGCGGGTCTCAACCGGATGCTGGCAGGCGATGGCGGCGACGAGCTGTTTGGTGGTAACGCACGATACGCCAAGCAAAAAGCATTTGAACTGTATTTCACCCTGCCTGCGTTGCTGCGTCGAGGGCTGATCGAGCCGATCGCCCACCTGCCGATCCTGAGCGCGCATCTGCCGCTACGCAAACTGACCAGTTATGTCGATCAAGCCAACATCGGTCTACCCTTACGGCTTGAAAGCTATAACTTCCTGCACCGCACGCCACTGACAGAGATTTTTACCCCGGATTTCATCGACGCCGTCACCCCCGCGCTCACCGACCGGGCGCTGAGTGCGGTCTATGACAGTGCGCAATCGGATCATTACGTCAACCGGCTCATGCATCTCGATCTCAAATTCACCCTGGCAGACAATGATTTGCGCAAGGTCAACACTATGACCGAAGCCGCCGGGATCGAAGTGCGCTACCCCCTGCTGGATGACCGGCTGGTTGCATTCGCAAACCAGCTGCCTGTTGATTACAAGGTACGCGGACAGCGGCTGCGCTGGTTCTTCAAAGAAGCCTTGCGCGATCTGCTACCGGAAAAGATCATTACCAAGAGCAAACATGGTTTTGGCTTGCCGTTTGGTGTGTGGTCTACCCAGCATGCTCCGCTTGGGGAGATGGTGGGCGACAGTCTGGCTGATCTGGGCAAGCGGGGCTGGATCAAGCCAGGCTATCTCGATCAGCTGCGACGCGAGCTTCATGGCCCGCACGCCAGCTACTATGGGGTGATGGTCTGGGTGGCAATGATGCTCGAACGCTGGATGCAGGCTGACGAAGCCTGAGACTGGTCAAGCCGGTTAGCGCGTTGCCATGGGCGCCGCCGCTACTACGGGTCGATCCAGCGCGCCCACAAATTTGGCTGCCAGCACCACCATAATCACGATGTGGTACGGTAGATCGAAATACGACAAGCCGAGAAAAGCACCACCCGCCGCATAGCCGATCAAGCTTACTTGCGCCATCGCTGCCAGGTCGGCTGCCCATTTCCGCTCAGGGTCATTCCGGTAACGACGGATCAATTGTGAAGCGCGCCACCAAGTCAGCAACGCGAGCAGCAGGAATAATCCGAGCCCAATGAACCCATGCTCGCCCATCATCTTGAAATAAATACTATGGGCGTCGAACACCATCGACGGATTTGGTGCGTACTGCTGGAAGGTCGCCGCCTGAAACATGTCCAGCCCCCCACCGGTTACGTTTGATTTCGCGACATTGAACGCGGTATGCCAGGCATTGATCCGACCCTGCGCAGACAAATCCTGTTCGTAATCACCAATCGTATTCATGCGGTCATACCATTCCTGCGGCATGGTCGCTGCCAGGATGCCGACAACAATCACCCCATAAAAACCGATCACGAATTTATTGCGGCTTTTCAGCCAAAGGAACACTCCCATTGCCACCAAAGCCAGCAACGCACCTCGCGACTGGCTGCCGATGGCTGCGATCATGGTCAACATCATCGCAATCGATAACGAGGTTTTAAGCCATTTTTTATCAGCCTGAAGCTGCAAATAGCGAATCAAGGGCACGCTCATGATAAGCGCCAGTGCAAGTTCATTATTGCCTTCAATGAAACTGCCTGTCGGCCCCTGCACCCGGAACGCGCCTGCGTGGGCAATCGTGAAAATACCGCCTTTGACCCCATAAAATCCAATCGACAGCACAATCACCCAAATCAACCAGTCCAGCCGCTCGCGGTTGGTAATCATCATCGCCGTCAGGAAAACGATCAGCTGAATTTTCCAGATCTTGTCCCACTGAAACCAGGCCAACTCTGGATAGAACGACAACATCGTCGTGAGAAATATCCAGCCAATCAAGGCAAGCAAAGTCAGAGTCTCGCGCGTCATAGGCAAGGCCTGTCTGTCTCGTGTGAATACGAAGGCGGTCACTGTCACCACGCCAATCACCATCGCAAACGGGAAATCGTACGCAAAGCCGTAGGTAAGCCGGTGAGGGTTCATATACCCGACCCACGACCACAGCAAAATACCCAGCCACGGCCGCCGCAACACAAAGGGCAGCGCGCCGAAAATCAAGGCAGCAACAAGCAGATCTCTCATGTTTCCAATCCTTTAATGCGTGGCAATCCGGCTCATACCGGATCTCCCGCAAGCGCACCGGGGATTTTCACATGACTGACTACATAGCGGTGCTTGCCTGATGCCTCAGCCGGAATCGTCTCCAGCATTCGCAGATCAATTTGAGTTGCATCGCCCAGCCGAGCCTTGAGCCCGGCGATTAGCGCCACACCCGCATCGGCAACCCAACGGGCATCTGTCACCACTTGCACTTCCAGCTGGTTGATCGCGTGCTGGATCAATTTGAATTGCGCGATGCCCGGAGTAGCTCTCATGACATAAATCAACGCCAGCGCATGCATGATGCGGCCATCTGCAGCCACTACAAAATCCGTCTGCCGCCCCACCACGCTGTCGATCACCGCCAGGCTGCGCCCACCGGGATCGGTTCGTCCGCTGCGTCGCACTACGTCGCCGGTACGGTAGCGAATGAACGGCTGCGCGTCAGACACCAGACTGGTAATCACTGCCTCGCCTTCTTCAACCGGATTACCAGCGGAGTCCAGCACTTCAATGAGATGTGTTTCGCTCATCTGCAGCAGCACGCCGTCGGGTGACTCCAGCGCCATTAATCCCGCATCGCGTGCGCCGTATTCCACTGACACCGGCACGCCAAACACCCGTCCGATCACCTCACGCTGGTGCGGAAACAGCGGCTCACCCGTCGTGCTCACCACCCGTAGCGCGGGCAGGTGCGGTGTGATCCCGCGCGCTTCGGCGTGCATCGCCAGCAGCGCCAGACTGCTGGCGTAACCGTAAACTACCTTGGGATTCCAGCTTTGCATGGCGCGCAGGTAGTCATCCATCACTGCGGGCGACATCTCGAAAGCATTCAGCAATAACTGATTTACCAACCTGTCACGCAGCGTTTTCACCCGGTCGGTTTTCGATAATTCCACCGGTGCGCCCCATAAATACACTTCGCGCTCACCCGGCTCCACTCCCCACCAGCGGCGTGCACGCAGACGGCCAGCCGCATCGGCGGCCTGCCTTGTACGGCCAAAATAGAAGATCAGGGGTTCGCCACTGGAACCCCCTGTGGTGTATTTGAATACCCCACCCGGCACTCCACGCCAGACGAGTTGTTCAACGTTGTCACGTGCGTCCTGCTTGTTCATCGTCGGCAGGCAATGCAGGTCAGCTAGCTGCACTGCACCGGCTCGCACCGCATCGGCCAATCCCGCTGCCTCCAGACGGCTGCGATGCCAGAGACTATGGTGCAGCGCTTGCTGCAATAACACATTCAAGCACCGGGTCTGCTCAGCTTCCATCGCCTCCGCAGAAAACCATTGCGATTGTTCCAGTCCAGCCAGCGTGGCAAACGTGGGGCGTCGCATGGCGGCTTCCTGGGCACGAAAGATCTGCCGTGACATCCAGGGAGTCATGTGCGCTCTCCAGCTGCGATTGATTTTTGGCGTATGGCATGGGCATACACGTCAAACAACCGTGGCTGGATAGCCTCCCAGCTGTATTGCGCGGCGGCTGTACGACCAGCATGTTGTAGCCGGTCGTACAGCGCGGGTTCACTCAGCAGCCGCATCAACGCCGCTGCCATACCCGTCGCATCGCCCGACTCCACCAGCAAGGCAGTCTGCTCATGCGTCACCATATACGGCACGCCCCCCACGCGTGTGCTAACCACCGGCACCCCAGCCGCCAACGCCTCCAGCACCGAGTTCGGCATGTTATCGACTGTACTGGGATTGAGTGCGACAGTTGCGCGGCGATACAGCGCCGGCATGGTTTCTGTGCTGACGCGACCGGTAAACTCAACTGAGCCGGCCACGTCCAGTTCAACGGCCAGCGCTTGCAGGCGCGCCGCTTCATCACCGCTTCCAGCGATGACCATACGCACTTCAGGCCGCTGACGGCGCACGATGGCGAGCGCACGAAGCGCACTCGCATTGTCGTAAATCGGTTCCAGATTGCGTGTCACCAGCACCACCGGATCGCCTGCCACAGCCGATGCCCCCGCGCTAAAACGCTGCAAATCAACAATATTAGGTACCACCTGCGACGTCATCCCGTGGCGGTCGAAAATTGCCCGTAGAAAGCCGGACGGAACAATCAGGCAGGCCACACGCCGCATACTCCAACGCACCCAGATCGCCTGACGAGCAAGAAACTCGGCCGCATAGCCACCACGATAATTCACCACCACCGGCACGCCACGCAGCCAGCCAATCCAGATTGCCGGTGCAGCAAACAAATGCCACGACCAGCCGGAGTTGGCCATCACATGGGCGATCTCAACGCGCCCCATCACCCGCCACAAGCTCACCAGATAGCCCATCAAGCGGGCAATCGCCCGCACCATGCGGATCGACTCCAGCCACGCTGGCCGATAGGGCGCATTGACCTGCACCAGGTCGACTGTCACTCCGGTCTGCTGCAACAAGCGTTGCAGTTGCAGGGTTTGATTCGCCATTCCCCCTGAGGGGGGCGGCAATGGGCCAATCAATGCGAGACGCATCAAGCCCGCTTTCCGTGCATCTTGTGCAAGCGATCATAAATGCCGCGATAGCGCGCCACGCTGGCCGTCCAGTTGCGCTCAGTTTCAACAAACTGACGCCCCTGTTGTTTCAAGGCGGCCCAGCCTGACGGATTTGCCAGTAGCGTCGCCACCTTGTCGGCGAGATCAACGGCATTTCCTGCGCGGAACAACACGCCCGTCTTGCCGTCATCAATCAATTCTTTGTGACCGCCCACATCGGAGGCGACCATCAAACGCCCCTGCGCCATCGCTTCGAGCGGTTTGAGCGGGGTCACCAGTTCAGTCAGGCGCATCGGGTGACGCGGATACACCAGCACGTCCACCAGATCATAATAGCGGGTCACTTCGCCATGCGGCACGCGGCCTGTAAACACTACGCGGTCTTTCAGATCCAGCGTCATGACCTGCTGTTTCAGCGCCGTATCCTGCGGCCCGCCGCCCACCAGCAACACTTTCACGTCGGGCATCTGCTTCAGGATCAGGGGCAGCGCCGCAATTAGCAAGTCCAAGCCTTCGTAGGCATAAAACGAACCGATAAACCCCAGCACACGGCTGTTTCCCAAACCGAGTTTCAGCTTCAGTTCGGGATCCGCTTTACCCCCCACCTCGAATTGATCCACGTCCACTGCGTTTGGAATCACTGTGATTTTGTCTGCCGCAATCCCTCGCGCAACGAGATCGCGTCGCAAACCTTCGCAAATGACCGTCACGGCATCGGCACGTCTGACCACCCAGGTTTCGAGTGCACGTGTCAGCCGATAACGCAGACTGCCCTCTCGCGTGCTGCCGTGATCAACTGCCGCGTCTTCCCAAAAAGCACGGATTTCATACATCACCGGAATCCCCAGTTTCCGCCCCACACGGATCGCGGGCACACCATCCAGCACAGGAGAGTGCGCATGAATGACGTCGGGTCGCATGTCACGCGCAAGCCCAAACAGACGTTTCTCAATCGCGGCCATCACCGCAAACGGATCACCGCCTGGCAGTTTTGCCAGCAGGCCGGCAGGGTGCGGCGTGCGGTAAAAATGCAGGCCATCGGCATCCTCTTCGGCCACACTGCAATTGATTTGCTTGGGGCCAGATAAATGCAGCGTTTCCCAGCCGAGTTTTTTTTGCTCACGTAAAATTGCCGCGCTGCGGAAGGTGTAACCCGAATGCAGCGGCAGGGTATGGTCGAATACGTGAAGGATTTTCATGCGGCCTGCTGTTCCCGCACATTGTCTTCCATGCCCAGTACCTGGCCGAGGAAGGCATCGAACATCAACACCGTCCACAGGATCACCGAATAATCACGCCGTCCTGCCTGATGCGCCTCGACCACTTCGCGCAAAAAATCCGCGTTGAACATGCCGGTAGACATCAGCCGCTCACCCAGCACCACGCTACGGATGATGCTGGCCAGCGGCCCGCGAAACCAAGCGGCAAGCGGCACCGAGAAGCCCATTTTTTTGCGGTACAGCACGTCGTGCGGCAGGTAGGGTTCCATCGCTTTTTTCAGCAGATACTTGCCTTCGGTGCCACGCAATTTCATGTCCACCGGCAGCCCCGAGACCCAGCCCATGAGCTCATGATCCAGCAACGGCTCACGCACTTCGAGCGCATGCGCCATGCTGGCGCGATCCACCTTGGTCAGAATGTCGCCCACCAGATAGGTCTTCATGTCGAGATATTGCACCAGCGACAGTGGATCGTCGGTAGGTGCCACCGCCGCATGACGGCGCAGCACTTCAACTGCTTCGTAGCCTTGTAATTCACGCTTGAATGCAGGCGAAAATAGCGCTTTGCGCTGTGCGTCAGACAATAGGGAAACGCCGTGAAAATAGCCTTCAACGGTGTCGCGCGCCAAGGCTTCAAACGTGGTTTTGGCGCGAAAGACCTTGGGTGCCCAATCAGCCTTCGGATAGAGTTTTCCGAGCGCGCCAAACAGCGGACGACGCAGCATCAGCGGCATCGCGGCGCGCATCCGTTCTTCGTAGCGGAACCAGCGATAACGCCGGTACCCCGCAAAATGCTCGTCGCCGCCGTCGCCTGAAAGCGCGACTTTCACGTGCTTGCGCGCGAGTTCGCAGACGCGATAGGTCGGCAGCGCAGAGGAATCGGCATACGGTTCGTCGTAGACGTTCGCCAGCTTGTCTACGAGACCAAAATCATTCGACGCGACGGTTTCGACGTGATGCGCCGTTTGATAGCGGTCTGCCACTTGCTGAGCAAACTCGATTTCGTTGAAGGCCGGGTCGTCGAAGCCGATCGAGCAGGTGTTCACGGGCGTGGCGGATTGCGTCGCCATCATCGCTACCACCGCGCTCGAATCAACGCCACCGGAGAGAAATGCGCCCAGCGGTACATCGGCGATCATGCGCAGGCGCATGGACTCTTTCAGCCGCGCCACCAACTCATCCATCGCACTGGCTTCGTCTTTTACCGCCACCGGGGTAAACGGCATGTCCCAGTATTGTTTCGGCAATGCGCGTGCTTCACCACGTTTAAGCGTCAGGGTGAAACCCGGCGGCAATTTATACGCGCGCTTGAAAATCGTGCGCGGCTCGGGCACATAGCCATAGGCGAAATATTCCTCGACCGCGAGCGGATCAATATCGCGCGGCAAACCGGGATGTGCCATCAAGGACTTCAGCTCGGAACCGAAAATGAATTCGCCCGAGTCGAGGAACGCGTAGTACAGCGGCTTGACGCCAAACCGGTCGCGTACGACAAACAGGGTTTGCTGGTTGCGATCCCACAACGCGAACGCGAACATGCCGCGAAACCGGGTGACACAGGCCTCGCCCCAGGCTTCCCAGGCGTGCACGATGACCTCGGTATCAGAATGCGTGCGAAAAACATGGCCGAGCGCTTCCAGTTCTGGCACCAATTCCTGAAAGTTATATATCTCGCCGTTGAACACGACAACGACCGAGCCATCTTCGTTATACAGCGGCTGCTGGCCGCTCGACAAATCGATAATCGACAACCGTCGGTGCCCCAATCCCACGCCCGGCTCAAGATGTAGCCCGCCCTCATCGGGGCCACGATGAAACTGGGTTTCGTTCATCCCGTCCAGCAGCGTGTGGGGGATTTCATGGGTTTCACGCGTATCAAAAATGCCGGTAATGCCACACATGGTGTTGTAATCCCTGTTGAATTTTCAGGCTGTCTGACGACCTGCCAGCGTTTGCTCGTATACCGCCGCGTACGCTTCGGCCATCGCCGGAATACTGTAACGTGTTTCGACCGACAGTCGTGCCTGACGACCCTGTGCGGCAACCCGCGCAGGCGACTGAACATACCCGAGCAAGGCGTGTGCCATCGCTTCACTATCTCCGCTCGCCACGAGCGTCCCATTAAATTCCTGTTCGACCAGCTCGACGTTGCCGCCGACGGCGGTAGCGACCACAGGCAAGCCACTCGCCATGGCTTCGAGCAGCGTGTTGGAAATGCCTTCGTTGCGTGAGGGCAACACGAATACATCACATATCCGCATGATTTCGGCAATATCATTTCGCTCGCCCGGCAACCAGGCCAGATCGATCATCCCGGCGTCCGCCAGCAGCGCCAGGCAAGGCTTCCGCGCCACACCGTCTCCCACAATGATGAGCCGGACACGCGCACGTATTTCGGGATGCGACTGCACCAGCCGGATAAATGCACTCACCAGCGTCGGATAGTCCTTGATTTCTGCCATGCGCCCGACTGAGGCGATGATGAAGCGGTCTGTAGGCCACTCGGGCGGCAGCCCGGCAGGCGTGGCAGCAAGGCTGTCATCAATCTGACGTGGATGAAATTTCATACTGTCCACCCCGTTGTGGATTTGGTGGATTTTGCGCGGTGGGACTTTAACCGTATCGCGTAGCCAACCCGCAAGATCCCGGCTGACCGCAATGTAATTCGACACCAGCGGCTGCGCCAGTCGTCGCAGCACATTGTATTTTCGGTTCTGCCCATGCAGGTCAAATACATCACGTCCGTGTTCGCCGTGAAGGGTGGCGCGCACCCCTGCGGCGGCGGCGACAAACTGCGCCTCCAGCGCCGACAGATTGCGCGTATGCACCAAATCGGGTTTGAGTCGCCGCAGGTGCTTCCACAAGGTGGGCACCCAGGCATAGTCATGGCCGGGCTGACGATTCAGACCAATAAAATCCACCGTTTGTCCGGTGATGCGCAACCTGAAATCAGAGTAGTCCGTTAACGCGATCACCACATGCCTGAAGCGCTCGGGCGACATGGCGTTAAACAGATTGACCATGCCATTTTCCATCCCCCCCGTATCAAACCGGTGCACGACATGAACGACGAGTCGCGGCATTACTGTTCGACTACCCGAAGAATCGCTGTTTCGACGGCGGGCTCCATATCGGCGACAAATTGCTCTAGAACCCGCGCAGCCTCGTCAGGCGCGTTGATATAGGGCGCTGCGATCAATACCGATGTGCCGTCGTCACGCTGGAGGCTGACCCGCTTCAGCGCCATCAGCGCTTTGGCCAGAGAATCATTGACTGTTGCTCGGCCATTCACCACATTCCACTGCCAGACCAGTAAACGCTGCCCTGCCTTCGACTTCATCTGCGCCTGCCGAACGAGGCGTGGCACACCACCCACCTCGACGGTAGCAAGCGTCTCGCCCACATTGAGCCAGTGCTCATATTTGGTTTGGCCGACCATGTAATTCTGCGAATTCACCAACTCCGAGCCTTGACGTTGTGTGACGTAATAATTCACGTCGAGCATGACCGTGTGGTCTTGCTTGCGATAGCTGGCCTGATACCGCTGGTCTGCGCCCAGCCAGTGGGGTTTCCAGTCTGCCAAGGGTGAAGTCTGCTGCCAACCCTGCGCGGATGCCACTTTGAGCGCCGCCAGCGTTGGCAAAGGACGCGACTCAAGGTAATGGGCATACCCTATCCACACACTCGCCAAGCCCAGCACAACGGCTGAGGTGGCCAGCATCGATGCAGGCGCAACTGTATTCGTTGTTGCCAACAATACCGGCGACACAACGTCCTGATCATCTTCCCGCCAGAAACTCCCTACCCAGAACAACAGCAACATGACCACACCAAAAAACACCCAACCGTAAATCAGGTGATCCGCGCCCACCGCGTATTCCATGCCGGACAAATGGCCGATCATGACGATCATGTAGGCACGTACGCCGTTTGCCAGTACGGGAACCGCAATCGCCAGCGCAAAGAACAGGAGGCGCTTGCGCGGGGATCGGTAGGTCAGATAGGCGTACAGGCTGCCAAGCGTGACCGACGCAATCAGGTAACGCAATCCTGAGCAGGCTTCAACCACTGACCAATCGCCCGAGGGCAAGCTGAAATAGTTGCCCTCGCGATACACCGGTATGCCCGTCAGCTTCAGCGCGGCCACAGTGAAATCTGCCGTGAATTCCATCATCGGCGGAATCAGGAACTCACCGACTGGCACTGCAAAAAACAGAAACATCAAAGGGAAAAAAATCGCGCAAAAGAAGCGCCAGCCCAGTACTGTCCATACTGCCCCCACCAAGGTCAGGATGAAAGCATATTGCGCCGCGACCCTGACCCCCCCGGCATCCGCCAGCAGCCAGATCAGACCCGCTATGACCAACACACCCAGACCGCGCCAATCAGGCACCGGGGAAATCGCCGACAGCGTGTCACGCCGCTGCCAGATCAACCAGGCACTGATTGGAAAAATCACATAGCCGTGGGTGAAGGTTTCCGAGCGTTCCCAAATTTCGATCATCGAAAAGAAGGTCGGCCAGTACAGCACGCCAAGCGCAATCAGAACGCCCCCCATCAGGGCTGCCGGGAAACGCCAGCTCTGCGTGCCAGCAGTCGTGCCTGTAACGAGTGTTGTCATGCCGGACAAATCTCCTGGGGAGACATCGCCGTTGTCACAGGTTCAAATAGGGGATCGAGTGCGGCAAGATTGCGTGCCCAGTCGTAATGCGCAAGGATGCACGCGCGTGCCTGCGGCGATTGACCGCCGTGCTGCAATTGAGCGATCACGGCACGGGCAAATGCAGCGGCATCCGGTGCTTGCACGAATTCATGCCCGGCCTCAGCGTGGATACCCTCCGCCGCCTGCGGCGACACCACGACCGGACATGCCATCGCCATCGCCTCTAGCACTTTGTTTTGCACACCGCGCGCAATCCGTAGCGGCGCGACGGCACAGTTGGCATGGGCAAGATAAGGGCGCACATCGGGCACGCTGCCCGTTACGGTCACCCCCGGCTGCTGCGCGAGCGCACGTACGGATTCGGTGGGGTGGCTGCCGACGATGGTGAAATGGGCTGTCGGAATCGCCGCGCGAACCTGCGGAAAAATGTCGTTGGTAAACCAGCTCACAGCATCTGCATTGGGCCAGTAATCCATGGCGCCGGTAAAAACCACCTGGTGCCGCCTCTCAGCATACGGATCGGGATATTCGCGCGCAGGCGAAAAATAATCCGTATCGACGCCATTTTCGAATACTCCGATTTGTCCGTACGCGCTCGGCACACGCTGCTGTAACAAGGCGGCTTCATCACGTGACACCAGCAGAGTGGCGTCGAAGTCCTGTGCCACCCGAGCTTCCCAGGCCGCCAGCCTACGGCCTTCACGGGCATAGATCCACGACAACGGCCAGCGCTGGGTCGGCGCGTATTGCGTCCATTTATCGGAATCCACATCGACCATATCCAGCACCCGACGATCCAGTGTCGCAGGCATGAACTGCGCCATCGCCGACGAAAATGCCAGTCCGCGATTGACCTTTCCGCTGGCAGCCAATGCTGCCGCCCAACGCTTCAGCGCGGCGCTGCGGTAATACGGCAGCGTCAATGCCGTGTGAGTCAGCAGGCCGCTCAGGCTCGCGATTTTGGCGCGACGCGGATGCAGCGGGATCAGCTTGATCGACGCGCAATAGGGTTTCAGTGCAGCCTCATATTGCCAGTCGTCCAGATCATCGACAAACGCGCCAAGGTGAATGTCATAGCGCGTGCTGAGATGGCGCAGCAAGTGAAACGAGCGGATTTTGTCGCCTTTGTTGGGCGGAAACGGAATACGGTGAGCGAGGAACAATAAGCCGTCCACGATCACCCCAGATTTTTGACGATATGCGGGCCCAGCACGTTGGCAACCGCCAATGGCAATTTTTTCCAGGCTTTGATGAAGAGCTGATATTTTGGGTTCAACGGATTGTTGTCTGGCATCTGGGTGTTACGCACCAGAAAGTATTCGTAATACAAGGGCGTCGGTTCAAAGCCCCAGTTTTTCTTGAAATCGAACGAACCAGTGCCACGTTTGCTGCGGCCAAAATCGAATACTTTCAACCCGCGCTCACAGGCACGCCGCATCAACTCCCAATACATAAAATCGTTACCGGCCACTGCGCGTGCCGCATCGGTGCCGCCGCCGTAATAGGGCTGGACTTCGTCACGGAAATAGAAGGACATAACACTGGCGATGGTCTGGCCATTGAGCACGATCGTCAGCACTTCGCAGTCATCGCCAAATTCATCTTTGAGCAGGCGGAAAAACTTGCGTGAAAAAACCGGGGTGCCCAGCCGGTGCACGCTTGCTGAATAGGCCTCAAAAAACCGGTCGATACCACTATCGATTTCACCTGTCAGTCCGGCCTTGATCCCTTTGCGTACCATCGCACGCTGCTTGCGTGGAATGGCATTCAGGTTAGCCTCGAGCTCGGGCTCGATGGCCTTTTTGAACGTAACGTACAAGTCCTTGCTGGGCCAGTCGGCGTGCTGTGGCATCGTGTTGCGGTATTCGAGTGCGCCCACTTTGAGCTGAGTCGCGAGCGCCTGCGCCGCCGCGTCAAGCACACCCATGGCGTCGGCGTCGTCTGCCACGATGCCGCCGACGACACAAAATGGCAGCGAACCCAGCGTATGGCCAAACAGGAAACTGTTGATTTCGGCCAGCGGCAAAATACCCACGACTTCGCCCGCCCGCTCTGCCAGCAGGAAGTAGGTGCGATGACCGAAAGCAGCTTCGATCACGCGTTTCCAGCCCACCCGATGGTAAAAACTGGCCGCAGGGTGCGCCATCACGTAGGCATCCCAGCGCGCGTGATCGGCTTCGGTGCAGGTATGTACCGTCGCGTGATTAAGCGCGTCAGCCGGCATGGCAAGCGGTTCGGCGTGCATATTCATGTCGTCAGGAACACGCGATCCACACGATCCCACTCAAAATCGTTGAACAACTGGCGCAAGCGATCGGGCATCCGTTGCAAATTGACGTAATGGCGGAATCGCGTTTTGGCCGAGATACCCTGCTGACGCGGCTGTTCTGCGTCGAGCTCCCACGGGTGGAAATAAAACATGCACGGCGCGCCTTCCTGCGTGTTGACCCGACGCAGCATCCAGCGCGACAACGAATACGGTAACAATCGAAACCAGCCGCCACCCGCCGCAGGCAAGTTGCGCCCCATCAGAGGCACCGTAGTGGGGGGCAGTTCTAGTATGCCGTTCTCACCATTGGGGCGATTGGGGAAACGCGGCGCGTCGGGCATGCCGTAATGATCGTGTTTGACCGGGTAAATGCTGGAGCTGTAGACGTACCCCGCGTTTTCCAGCTCATCCACCGCCCACCAGTTGGCCTGGCTGATGGAAAAACTCGGCGCACGATAACCGCGCACGGCAACGCCACCCAAGTCTTCAAGAATGTGTTTGGCACGAACGATATCTTCACGGAACTGCACCGGCGTCAAATCGCTGGCGCGTTGATGGCCGTAGCCGTGGCTTGCCAGCTCGTGACCGCCCTCAACGATTCGGCGCACCACCTGAGGGTAGCGCTCAGCGATCCAGCCCAGCGTAAAGAACGTGGCGTGCGTGTCGGTTTCGTCCAGCAGCGTCAGAATGACATCGACGTTACGCTCGACCCGGCATGGCAAGCTGTCCCAGTCTTCACGCCGGATATGCGAGGCAAATGCCGAGACCTGAAAATAATCCTCGACATCAATCGACATCGCATTTTTGAGAACGTGCCGTGCCATTACGCGCTCCGCACCCCGTGGCGCTGCGGCAGCCAGATTTTGAGGTGCTGTGCAATCCGCTGCGCGGCTCGGCCATCCCAGTATTCGGGAATGCGCCCCGCCTTGCCACCACTAGACATCACGTCGGCAAACGCCGCACGGATCGCCGCAGGGTCAGCCCCCACCAGTGTATTGGTGCCCTCGGTCAGCGTAATCGGACGCTCAGTGTTGTCGCGCAGGGTGAGGCAGGGCACACCGAGCGCGGTGGTTTCTTCCTGAATGCCGCCCGAATCAGTCAATACCAACTTGGCATCGCGCATCAGCCCAAGCATGTCGAGATAGCCCACTGGCGGCAAAATACGCAGGCCATCGAGCTGGGCGGTGAGTCCGAATTTCTCGATGTTGCCACGCGTACGTGGGTGCAGCGGCATCACCACAGGCACACTGCGGTTGATATCAGCAATCACCTCCAGCAAGGCGGACAGCGTATCCGGATCATCGACATTCGAGGGGCGATGCAGGGTCACTACAGCATAGGCAGCCAGCGTTTCCCCCAGCGTCTGGCTGGCGGGCACGGCACGCTCGAGATTGCGGTGCAGGGTATCAATCATCACGTTGCCGACAAATTCAACGCGCACCGGATCAATGCCTTCACGTTGCAGATTCGTCAACGCGCTCTTTTCGGTGATGAACAGCAGATCGGAAATCTGATCCGTCAGCACGCGGTTGATTTCTTCCGGCATCTGCCGGTCGTAGCTGCGCAACCCGGCCTCAACGTGGATCACGCGCACGCCACGCTTGGCGGCCACCAAGGCGCAGGCTATCGTGGAGTTCACGTCGCCTACCACCAGCACGGCCTGCGGCTGCACCGTGTCGAGCACGGGTTCAAACCGCTTCATCACTTCGGCGGTCTGCACAGCGTGGCTCCCCGAACCGACGTCCAGGTGATGATCGGGATGCGGGATACCCAGGTCAGCGAAAAATCCGTCGCTCATCGCCGCGTCGTAATGCTGTCCCGTGTGCAATAGCTGCGCGCTGATGCCCGCTTCAGCCAGCGCGGCCATCACCGGCGCAATTTTCATGAAATTCGGGCGCGCGCCAGCGACACATAAAACCTGGGTCATGGCGTGCTTTCAGTGCGTGGGTGCAGGATGATCGCCTTGCGGCTCGACATCATCATCAACCACCTGGCGCTCGCTGACGGTGAACAGAATTTTGCGGACGATCGGCAAAATACGGTTGATGGAACGCTCCATTTGCTCAACGCGCTGTGCCAGGCGTGCGGCCTCTTCCGAGTGCAACACACCGGCATTCGTCATCGCAAGCTGGCCATTCAGGCCGGTCGTACCCTGAAAGTCCTGATGCGCGACTTCGTTACGCAGATCGGAAATGACCTCGTTGATTTCAGCCTCGCCGAAATGGCTTTTTTCTTCGAGAAACCCGAACAGCAACAGGCGGTCGCAAAAGGTATTGATACGGCGCGGGATGCCGCCGGTAAAGCGATGCAGCGCAGCGAACGCGTCTTCGTCAAAACTCGGCGTGCCCTGCCAGCCCACCGTGCGCAGGCGGTGTTCGATATAGCCGCGCGTTTCGTCTGCGTCGAGTGGCCCCAGGTGATACGAGGCGACCACGCGCTGACGCAACTGCTGCATGTCTGGACTTTGCAAAATTCCGCGAAACTCGGGTTGTCCGAGCAAAAACGTCTGGATCAGCGAGCGCTCATCGTTCTGGAAATTCGACAACATGCGCAACTCTTCCACCGCGCGCGGCGTCAGGTTTTGTGCTTCGTCCACCACCAGCAACACGCGCTTGCCCTGACGGGTCGCGGCACCCAGAAAATCCTCGAGGTTTTTCAGCAGGGCTGATTTGGACAGCCCCTCGTGTTCGAGACCGAACGAGGCTGCCACACTCCGCAGCGTATCTTCGGCATCGAGCTGGGTAGACACCAGCTGCGCGGCCACCAGATTGTGAGCCTCGAGCTGTCGAAACAGGTTACGCACCAGCGTGGTCTTGCCTGCTCCCACTTCGCCGCTGATCACGATAAAACCCTCACCCAGCGACAGGCCGTAGTCCAGATACGCCATCGCCCGCTTGTGCCCCTTGGAGCCGAAGAAAAAACGCGGGTCGGGATTGAGCTGGAAAGGTTTGGCGCTGAAGCGGTAATAGTCTTCGTACATGGACGATCCGTTCTCAATAAGCCCAGACTGGCTGGATCACAGTACTATAGCAACGGCCATGCCACCCGACCGGGTCTTCAGAAGCGCATCGAGACCGATGCACCGAGGCTGTTTTCTTCGTAATCGCTATTCACCGCGTCGGAATCCCGTTGTTGGTGTCGGAAAGTCAGCGCCCCCGAAAGATCACGCGCAAATTCGTGATTCATGCCCAAGTTCAGACTGACCAAATCGTCGTTACGCCCACTGCCACCGACCAATCCACCCGTACCGCTGTTTTTGGTCAGCGATAAGCCTGCGTTGGCGGTGGTACGCGGCGACAGGCGGTAATTGGCTGTGCCAGATACAGACTGAGCGTGATCCTCAACACCCGCAGCAAATTGGTAAATTCGCGTTGTATCAGAGGCCGACAGCCCCCAGCCGAATCGCTTCCAATCCCAGGTAACCCCTGCAGTCAGGCTCTTGATAACGTAAACGCCATTGGCAATCCCAACATCCAGCAGATTAGCCGCCACCAGAGCGGCATTCGTAAAGCCATGACTGCTGTAATAGCTAGCAAGCTGCCCCGCTAAAATCGGTCCTGCCCAGGTTGTCGGACATGCTGTCTGTGGCGGATTGTTATCTGGGGTTTCCTCCAGAGCGCCATTACATACCCAGAAAATACGGCCTGTCTGTTCCAGGGTCTGCTGCGTAATATCACTCACATCCTCGTAATACCGCACCGTCCAGTTAGACATCCGTGTGCGATGTCGCGCGGACAAACTAAAGGTGCTGCCGAAATAGCGTTCACCCGCCGACGCTTCCAGACTGGTGCGCTGGGTGGGTGCCCAACCGATGCCCACGCTGTAGGAACTGCCACCCGAATTGGTCGAGCTCAGGAAATCGTTTTCATCTTGCCCCACTGAACCAAACACACGGAATTTACGCGTGAGGGCGTAGCCCAGCGTCAGGGTCGCACGCTCAAACGTCGTATCGGTCGCCGTATCGTTTTCTGCCTTGCGCAGCGAATAATCGAGCGCCCAGCTCAGGTCATTGAAGCGTGTGCCGCTGATGAGGCTCGCGCTAAACGCGTTGGTGACCGAATCGGAGGTGGCGGCATTGCCGCCAAACGTGGAACCGCCCAGCGCATAGCGTGCCTGCGCGGTGGCGAAGGTGCCAAACCGTTTCTGAACGTAGGGCGCAATCGAATACACCGCCGTGTTGGCGCGGTTGCTGGCATTGGTGGCGGCGTCCGCCGACGAACCAAACAGCGAAATCTGCGACTGCGAGACGCTGGCCGTGCCGTCCACAAACAGGAAATCCTCGATCAATTCGGCTTTGCCAATTGCACCCAGGTTGTGCAGCAGATCGGTTGTGTTGTCGTCGCTGAAACGCGCCACGCTCGACAGGTTGTAATTCATGCTTGCCTGCACGCGACGCGACCCTTTCGAGTTCAGGCTGAAGCCCGGCGACACGCTGAATATCAGACCATCCTGCGGATTGCTGGCAGCCTGATTGATGTTGTCGGTATAGGTCACCGATGCGCCGACCGATGGGGTGAACTGCCAATCTGCCGCCTGTGCGGGAGCCGAAAAATTGAGCGCCATGAAAACAGAAAAAGCTCCGGCGAGGGGAGCTTGTCTGAAGTGCGCGCTGCCCGGCGAACGAATGCCGCCGACTGATCGCTCTGGTTTATTTGCCGTAACTGCCATAGTAGCCATAGTAATAATCTGCACCCGGTGTCGGCGTGGTTTTGTTCAGCAACATCCCCACGACTTCGCAGGACTGGATATGGCTCAGTGCTTCGCGCACAGCCTCCTGCGAGGTTTTTTCGGCCTCCACCACCATCACGATCTGGCCCATGTGCGTCGCCAGCACGCTGGATTCGCTGGTCGCCAGCAGGGGGGGGGAATCGAACAGGATTATACGGTCTGGATAGCGATTCCCGATATCGGCCACCAGCCGGGTCATCGCGTCGCTCGCCAGCAACTCGGTCGCGCGCTTGTAAGTGCGGCCTGCGGGCAACACAGTGAGCTTGGCGATATCCGTCTTGATGAGCACATCAGATAATTTGAGATTCTTGTCCTGCAACACATCAAGCAAGCCTTTATCAGCATGGATGCCGAGATATTCTGGAATCCTCGGTTTGGCGACGTCAGCATCAATCAGCAACACCGTACGATCCATTTCCATGGCCATGGAAATCGCCAGATTAAGTGCGCAAAAGCTTTTGCCTTCGCCTGGCAACGAACTGGTCACCATAATGAGGTTGCCGTTCTTGACGCGCGCTGCGCCCTGCCCGAAAGCATTTGCAATCAGCGGGCGCTTGATGATGCGGAATTCTTCAGCAATCTGCGATTTTTCGGCGTCCGGTGCAACCACGCCCATACGGTGCAGCCGCGCGAGGTTGATCGACTGCACCTGGCTGTTGCCGTCTGCTGCGGGGGCGTCCACCACGGCATTCAGCATGGGTTCGACGGGCGTCGCCACAAACGGCTCGGCGTGCGGCTGGCGCTGTTTGTTGAGCGCGGCCTCGATCAGGTTGTCATGGTTGCGCAGCGCGGGTTCGGTGTCAGCCGCGACAGGGCGCGCCACCGGCGCACCGGTGCCGATTTTGCCTGCTGCTTTTTCAATAATACTCATGCTGTCTCCTAGCCTGCACGGCCAATTAGCAGTTGCAGAACCATGATCGCGCCATAGGTGCCAATCAGTCCGCCCAGCGTCGCCAGGTAGGTGAGCAGACTCTTGCGCTTGCGGCGCTTGGTTTCATCCGTTTCCACGCGTGACACGGCTCCCAGCAGCGGCAAGCCGGTCAGCTCACGCAGTGCGCGGCGATCTGTCACGGTGCGGCGCAGCTGGCTCAACAGGAACGCTACCGCAATACCGGCCAGCAGGCTGCCCACCGTCACCAGCGACAGCAGCAGATAACGGTTCGGCCAGGCCGGGTTGCGCGGCACAAATGGCGGATCGATCACGCGGAAATCCACCGTGTCGGTTTTGCTCTCGACCTCGCCCGACATCGTGACGGATTCGCGGCGCTTCAACAGCGCATCGTAGTTCTGTTTGTAAACTTCATAGTCACGCGTGAGCTGGGTGTACTCCTGCTCAACCTGCGGGATCATGTTGGATGCCTGACGCAGCTCGGCATAGCGTCGTTGATACTCAGCGACACGCGCACTCAGCGAGGATGCAGTGGCATCAGCTTCGGCAATCGCAATGGTGAGCTGCTGATACACTGGGTTCTGGATTTTGGAGCTCGCCGGATCTGCTTTTTTGCCTGCCAGTTCAGCTTTTTTCTGGTCTTGCAGCTTCTGGATCAAGCGCTTGGTGGACTGAATATCCGGATGCAGTTCGGTGTATTGCAAGCGCAATTGATCCATCTGCTTTTCCAGCGACTGAATGCGCCCATCGATCTCGCTATCGGTTGAAACCGCAGCAGCCGCTGCCGACAATTCCGGTTCTTCGTCTTCGAGCTGACGCTTCAGCTGGTTACGCCGGTTGGCCGCCTCTTGCTGATCAAGCTGCGCCTGGCGCACCTGTGCCGACACTTCAGCCAATTTGGTGTAATAGTCACCGCCCTGCCCCGGCATCATGCCAATGTGTTTCTGCTTGAATTCCTTTAGCGCATTTTCAGCATCGGTCAACTTTTGTTGATACTGCTGCAACTGCTCTTCGATGAAACGCTGCGAGCTGGAAATATCCTGCCGGGTTTTGCCCAAGCTGGTTTCCACAAAAATCGTCAGCAGTGATTGCACGACTTTTTTCGCCATATCCGGATTGGCATCCTGATAGCTGATGGTGTAGAGGTTTTCCTTGCCGGCATCCGCGATGCTGATTTTTTCGGCTAGATCCTCGAGCATTTTCTCGGTGTCTTCTGCGGTCTTAGCCTTGACGTCGAGATCGGTCATGCGAGCGACTTTTTCCAGCGTGGGACGGCTCACCAGCTGACGGGTCATTAACTTGATCTGCTGCTCAATGTTCGGCTCGACCGCCAGTCCCTGTAAGAGCGGCTTCAACAGGGTCTGCGTATCGACATACACCCGGGCGGAGGCTTCGAAGCGATCCGGAATCAGCATCACCCAGGTCCAGCCCACAATACACACCAGCCAGGCCGTGGCGACGCCCCACCAGCGGCGGTACCAGGCAGCTTTAGCGTAAGCCAGAATTTGCTGTAACACTTGATCCATGCGGACCTTCCATCAATCAATTCAAAACGCCCGGCTCACCGGGCGCTATACACTCAGAACAGGCTTTCAGGCACCACGAGCACATCGCCGGGACGCATGTCAACGTTAGCTGCAATATCGCCACCGCGCAGCAGGTCTTCCAGCCGCACACCGAGACGTTCCTGCTTGCCGTCTACCGTGCGCAGGATGTACGCCTTATTGCCCGCAGCAAAATCGGTCAGGCCGCCTACGGCGATCATCAGGTCGATCAGGCTCATTTTTTCGCGGTAATTGAGTGCCTGCGGCTTGGCAGCTTCACCCACCACACGAATCTGTTGGTCGAACGGCCCGATGCCGCCACCCACGATCACCGTCGCAATCGGTTCCTGAATGTATTTCGACAGCGATTTTTCGATATCGCGCGCCAACTGCGACGGGGTCTTGCCCGACGCCTGAATATCTTCAACCAGATTCATGGTCATTTTGCCATCGGGACGCACCGGGAAAGTGCCCGAGACCTCGGGATTCCGCCAGACAAACACGCTCACTGTATCGCCCGGCCCCACCAGATAATTCCAGTCATAGGCGCCGGTTTGTGCCGGTGCAGGAGGATAGGTCGGCGTGCTGGAGCAGCCGGTCAAACCCAGCAGTGCCAGTGCGGCGAACAGATACGGTTTTTTGATCGCAAACATTTCTATCTCCCTCAAGTGGTTAGCCCGCATTCATTATGCCAGAGCGGGTTTAAAACCGATTACAAGCGAACCAAAGCAAGCAAACCGCAGGCCAGCCCGAATTGTCACGCTGCACCGCCATGAAGCGCGCCCAGATTCAGCCGCCCGCTCGCCAACTGACGAGTTCATGACACGCTTGTCGTGTGCTCATCAATGACGGCGGTATCATGGCGACATGACGACCGACACGCCACCGGCGATTAATAGCCTCGACACCCTTCGCCAGCACATTCAGGATTTTGCCCAGGCGCGTGCCTGGGAACGCTTCCACACGCCGAAAAACCTGGTGATGGCGCTCAGCGTGGAAATGGCTGAGCTGGTCGAACCATTCCAGTGGCTTACGGCTGAACAAAGCCAAAACCTGAGCCCCGACCAGTGCGAAGCCGTGCGGCAGGAACTGGCCGACGTGCTGATTTACCTGACCCGGCTGGCCGATGTGCTGAACATCGACCTGCTCGATGCCGCTGCCGCCAAGCTGGCGATCAACGCCCGCAAATACCCGGTCGCGCAGGCGCACGGCAACGCCCTGAAATCCACCCAGTTCTCTCATGACTAAGCCTTATTTCAAACACCACGTGTTTTTTTGCACCAACCAGCGCGACGATGGCGCCGCCTGCTGCGGCGCATCCGGCGGCCAGGCGATGCGCGATTATCTGAAGAAAAAAACCAAGCTCGCGCACCTCAGCGGCACCGGCAAATGCCGCATCAACAGCGCAGGCTGCATGGATCGCTGCGACCAAGGCCCGCTGCTGGTGGTCTATCCCGAAGGCGTCTGGTACACCTACGTCGATGAATCCGATATCGACGAAATCTTCGACGTGCATCTAAAACAAGGCCGCGTCGTCGAGCGCCTGCGCCTGAAGTAGGCCACGCCGTGAAGCGCTACAAGCTGCGCATTCCCGTCGCCGTCGGCAAACTGGAAACCGTGATCGACGACCCCGAAGGCGAACGGCGCGGCCTGCTGCTGGTCGCCCACCCGCATCCCCTTCACGGCGGCAGTCTCGATAACAAAGTCGTCACCACGCTCGCCAAAGCGGCCAACGAAGCGGGTTGGGTGAGCGTGCGCCCCAACTTTCGCGGCGTTGGCATGAGCGACGGCGTGTTCGACGCAGGGCGGGGCGAAACCGACGATCTGCTGGCCGTCGCCCGCTTCGTGGAAACCAGCTACCCCGGCCTGCCGTGGGCGCTCGCTGGATTTTCGTTCGGTGCGTTTGTGCAGCACCGCTTGCGCCAGCAGCTCGATGCGCGCCGCCTGATTCTGGTCGCGCCCGCCGTCACGCTATACGACTTCGACCCCGTGCCCGCCGACACGGTGGTGATTTTCGGCGACGCTGACGAACTCATTCCGCCCGCCGCCATCGCCACCTGGGCCGCGCAGCAGCAACTCGCCACGCAAGTCATCCCCAGCGCCGGACATTACTTTCACGGCAAACTCAAAGAACTGAAACACGCTTTTCTGGAAGCCTGCCCATGCTGAACGTGCGCGGCCTCTGCAAAACCTACGGTGACACTGAAGTCGTGCGCAGCCTCGATTTGCAGGTGCGGCGCGGCGAATGCTTCGGCCTGCTCGGCCCCAACGGCGCGGGCAAAACCACCACCCTGCGCCTGCTGCTCGGCCTGATCGAACCCGACAGCGGCAGCATCGAACTCGCCGGCATTCCCATCCCTCAACGCGCCCGCGAAGCACGCATGAAAATCGGCGTCGTGCCGCAAATGGACAACCTCGACCCGGATTTTTCGGTACGCGAAAACCTGCTCGCTTACGGTCGCTATTTCGGCATGAGCCGCGCCGCCGTCACCGCGCGCGTGCCCGATCTGCTCGAATTCGCCGGCCTCGCCAGCAAGGCCGATGCGCCTATCGCGCAACTGTCGGGCGGCATGAAGCGGCGGCTTACGCTTGCCCGTGCGCTGGTACACGACCCGGATATTCTGTTTCTCGACGAACCCACCACCGGCCTCGATCCGCAAGCGCGCCACTTGATCTGGCAAGGTCTGCGCCGCCTCATCGCGGCGGGCAAAACCATCGTCCTCACCACGCACTTCATGGACGAAGCCGAGCGCCTCGCCGACCGCCTCGCCATCCTCGACCATGGCCGCCTCGTCGTCGAAGGCGCACCGCGCGCCCTGATCGAATCGCATATCGAGCCCGCCGTCGTCGAAGTATTTGGCGAAGGATTAGCCGACTGGACTGAGCGCCACGCCGCCGCCGTCTGCTTGCGTTTCGAAACCGTCGGCGAAACCCTCTTCTGCTACACCGACACCCCCGAGCGCGTGATCGCCGCCCTGCAATCCGCGCCCGCGCTGCGCTACATCCATCGCCCGTCAAATCTGGAAGACGTGTTTCTCAAACTCACCGGAAGAGATTTGCGTGATTAAGCATCTACGACTTCCCCAACTGTCGTGGCGCTTCATCCCGGTGTGGCAGCGCAACTACCTGGTGTGGAAAAAACTCGCCATCCCGTCCATCCTCGGCAACCTCGCCGACCCCATGCTCTACATGCTCGGCCTCGGTTACGGCCTCGGCAGCCTTTTGCCGGAAGTCGGCGGCATGCCCTACCTGCCATTTCTCGCGGCGGGCACCGTCGCCTACAGCACCATGAACGCCGCCACCTTCGAAGTGCTCTATTCGAGCTTTTCGCGCATGCACGTGCAGCGCACCTGGGACGCCATCCTCAATGCGCCGATGACGCTCGACGACGTGCTGTTTGGCGAACTGATCTGGGCGGTGTCGAAAAGCCTGCTGTCCGGACTGGCGATCCTGGCGGTGATCTGGGGGCTGGGGCTGTACGGCAATTTCTGGCTCACGCTGGCGATCATCCCCGTCGTCGCGCTGGTCGGTTTCTGCTTCGGTGGCATGGGGCTGGTGATGAATGCCGTCTCCCCGAGCTACGACTTTTTTCTCTACTATTTCACCCTCGTCATCACCCCGATGGTGCTGCTGTGCGGCGTGTTTTTCCCGGTATCGCAGCTGCCGCCGCTGTTGCAGGCCGTATCGGCCTGGCTGCCACTCACCCACGCGATTGATCTTGCACGTCCACTGGTCGTCGGCGCTGTGCCCGACGCTATCGGGCTGCATGTGTTTGCCCTGTTGGCGTATGGCGGGTTCGGTTACGTCATCGCGCTGGCGCTGACGCGGCGGCGGCTGTTGAAATAACGAACGACACACCCAAGCAAATCCAACTCTCACAGATCGAATAGCAGCACAGCTGATTCGTTGCCACAGCGTTACCAAACTGCTCAATTGCCCGTTTTTAAGGGAAGCGTATCGTTTTTTCGCTATTTACCTCCGACGTCCCTGCGTGCGAGTTCAATGAGCTTGGGAAGATACTTGTCCGCGATGCTTTGAATTTTGGAAGCGTGGTCGCCAAAGGCGAACTCGGCGTTTCGTTCATCTCCGCACATATGCATATCCTCGTACGCTTGATACGCTTGGTACGTTTGGCGAAAAAGGTCGGTCTGGAGCGCAGAAAGTTCAGCCACGAACTCTTCTGACAGCAAGATCGTACCGATTAAGGTTTGCTTGGCGATCTCGCGTTTGGCCTCAGCGTAGAAGTCCTTCGCGTCTTTTCCATTGAACCAATCAATGGTCGGTAACATGTGTACTCCAGAAGACATTTCGTCCCCCCAGTACCGAATGGCTTCTATTGACTCTAGCACCCGCTGGTATGCTACGTACTTCTCCTGCCATATGCGCTCTCGCTTAAATTTGCGCATAGCAAACCATGAGCCAGACACGGCCGCAATGGCTGGCACCAGAATGTCTTTTAGAGGATTAACGGATGCAAGCTGTGCTATGAAGTCGTACATTTTCGAGGTCTAACGCTCAAGATAGTTGGCCTACCCGACTTTTTGCGCAGGTACGATGGTTTGTCGGGATGTAGCATCGTGCAGGAGTCGGCGCGATTCACTGCTACCGGATTTATCGATAAACCGTAGCCACAAATGCTCCCCTTCCGCCGAAGGAGATATTCACATACGGTGTAACGCTACGTTCATCTGCCCTACACGTGTATTCCCGCTGATAGGGAATGTGTCGGGCTTCATTTCATTCAGCACACTCTTACAGACTATTCGGACTCTACCAAGCCTAGTTTTTCCGCAAATCGTGGCAACTCACTAATGTGAAGTAGGAACACCCCGGTAGTAGATGCAAGCTGTGTCGCTGATGGAGTGAAGGTTGCATTACTCACCACAGCAGCAACATGCGCTTGCTCAAAGGCTTTGCCCGCAATAATTTCTTGAACAGCACCATTGCCGACTGGCTGAGAATATTTCTTGCACTGGAAAACAGCCTTGACATTACTGTGTTGCGCTATCACGTCAACACCTTGATCTCCGCTCGCTTGAGTCACTCGCGCATTCCAGCCAGTAGAGTTTAGTAGCTCGGCACAGTAATGCTCGAATTGAATGGGGTCTAAGCACTCAACGTCAACTGACTTACCCTCTTGACTCTCAATTTCATTGATCTCGTACTCCGATACCAGTTTGAAAATAATTTGTTTCGCTTCAGCAGTTCTTTTTTCCATTTTATTGAGGATGTCGGCAACCTTCGAGTTCAATTCATCAATTTCAGATTGTGCAGCCTTGCCGTCTCCCGATTGCTTCAGCAAGGCATTACTTTGCGCAGTCATGGCAGAAAGAGTTGCGCCATGATCGCCGGTATCCACCCCGAACAAGTAGGATTTAACGGCATCATCTGCACTGAGAACATTCTCGACAAAGTAATCAACCTCTTTGAGAAAGCCTGACGTGTCTACTATTCCATAGGCATCTTTGGTCATTAGCTGACGACGCTTTACTGCGAGCGTTGGGACATGCTTGTTAATAATATCCTGAACCGCCCCGGGTTTTGAGGAGGCTCCTTTTCCCGAGAGAATGGAGCCATGATGAAGAAATCCAAGACGAACAAATATTCCCCTGAAGTACGT
>JBEBIA010000015.1:0-62132 GCA_040080645.1 Thiobacillus sp. | reverse complement strand
CAGCCACGTGATGGTTCTGCCCAGTATTGAAGAAGGTCTGGCCATGGTTCAAGCGCAGGCCATGGCCTGCGGATGTCCGGTAGTCGCCAGCCGCAACACGGGCAGCGAGGATTTGTTCAGCGACGGGCACGAGGGTTTCATCGTGCCCATTCGTGATGCCGATGCACTGGCCACACGCCTGCAACAGCTTGCCGACCAGCCGGAATTGCGTGCAGCCATGGGTCTGCGGGCGCTGGCGCGCGTGCAGAGTCTAGGTGGCTGGCGCGATTACGGCCAAAAGGCCATGGCCATTTACGGCGACATACTGAAGCCATGAGCAACGCACGCTTCATTGGCAACCTCTTGCTGACGTTGACATTCATGGCGTTTGCCGCGCAGTTCGCCATTGATTTTTCCGCCGAAAATATTGCTGCAGCCTGTATCGTGCTGACTTCGTCCCTGGCGATGCTGCTGTACATCCGGTGGACCGATGCCCTCCAGTCACACCCCCTGTCGACTTTCGCCATTTTTGGGTTTTGCATGACAACCCAACTCGGCGCTCTGCTGGTGCAGTCGGCAACATGGAACGCGCTGAGTTTGAATTTGTGGCGTCCGATCGAGACCTTTGCCACCCTGGCCGGGTTCCAGGCTATCGCGCTGGTGGCCCATGGCGCGTATCGGTTCTTTTCCAATGCAGCCCCACCCAACAAAGTGTCGTTGGTGCGCACCGTGCTGGAAAAACTGGGGCTGTACGCCACCCCCACCGTGGGCACGCTATGGAACATGGGCGTCATCGGCCTGTTTAGCTTGCTGGTGGGCGGGGGCGAAGGCGCTGTCAGCAAGGCGTTCCATGGCATGTCCTTTGTGGCCTGGGCGCCTTTTTTAATACCGATATATTTGCTGCAACAAGGCAGCAGCTACTGCAACGCCAAGAAAAATTATTTTTTTCTGCTGATCTTTGCGAGCTTGATTGTCTTGCTGGGCATGGCCATCAATGCCCGTGGCATCATGCTCGCGGGTGCGATGACCATTGCGATATTTGCCTTGCTCAGCGCAATGCGCAGCACCCGACCGGTGAAGGCTTCGCAGCTTGCAAAAATTGGCGCGCTGCTTGTTGTGATGGGCGCCATATCCATACCCGTTACGGATCTGGTGACAGCCATGGTCATTGCCCGAAAGGCGCGTAACTATGTTTCAGCCGTCAAGATGGTTGATTTGACCCTTTATTATTTTCAGCGGCCGCAACTGCTGCAAGCCCAGCGCGAAAAAGACAATTTCATCGGCGTCCGTAGCTACTACGACGAGATCTACCTTGCCAGCCCGCTGTTAGGACGGCTGATTGAGACCAAATTTCATGACAACGCGCTCTATTTTGGTTCTCTCGTGGGTGCCAAAGGCGAAGAAAAAATGCGCGACATCACGGGGGATTTTTTCTGGGCCACCTTGCCCGACCCTGCGCTTAAATCACTGGAGATTGATGTTGACAAGAAGGATTTGAAATTCTCGATGGGCGACTACATCAGCCATCTGGGTGGGGGAGGGGATCTGGGTGGATTCAAGACGGGCTCCGGTTTTGCACAGGGCAACATCCTGTTCGGATACTTTTTTCCGCTGATGTATTTGCTCATTTGCCCCATTCTTTTCCTGGCGCAGGATCTGTTGTCCTACCGTTCGGCAAATGGAAGGGTTGTTCTCTCCACCCTGGGTATGCTGGGTATCTGGAAGCTGTTTCAGTACGGCATCTCGGCTGAGTCACTCCAGGCCATTTTCATGGGCGTGGTGCGCGGCCTGCCTCAAAACATCCTTCTGTATCTGGCTATTTTTCATATGGCGCGTCTGGGCGCAAGTATGCTGGGCGTCCTTGCGGGAACGTCGCGGCCTTCAGCCCGACTGGCCGGCTAGCCCATGAACATCGTTCTTTTTACGCACCCCGCCTTCATGGCTTCGCAAAGCATGCCGCGGTTTTCAGGCATGCTCCAGGCGGCCTATCTTGCCCGTGGCAACCAGGTGCAAATGTGGTCGCCGCAGGCCCGTGTTTACCACTGGGTGTCAAAAAGCGGCTTGAGCAAGTGGGCGGGTTATATCGACCAATACATTCTGTTCCCACGGTGGGTGCGCAAGCAATTTCAGTGGCAGGCTGCCGATACGTTGTATGTATTCTGCGACCAGGCCTTGGGCCCGTGGGTGCCATTGGTGAAAGACCGGCCGCATGTGGTGCACGTGCATGACCTGCTGGCCCTGCGTTCGGCGCTGGGTGATGTGCCTGAAAATCCCACCTCACTCACGGGCCAGATCTACCAGCGCTACATACGCCAGGGGTTTAAGCAGGCGCAGCATTTCATCACCATCTCCAACAAAACACGCGAGGATCTGCACCATTTCGGCCAGGTATTGCCCGTGACCTCCGAGGTGGTTTACAACGGCTTGAACTATCCGTACACACCAATGCCTGCTGAAGAGGCGGCCCGCACCCTGCAGCAGGCCAACTTGCCCGTGCCGACGCTCGGCATGTTGCTGCATGTCAGTGGCAACCAGTGGTACAAAAATGTGCCGGGTGTCGTGCGCCTGTATGCCCACTACGCCCGCAGCCAGCAGAACCCGCTTCCCTTGTGGCTGATCGGCAATATCCAGGGAAGCGAGGTTCAGGCGGCTCTGGCCGAGGTGCCGCATCAGGGCAAGGTGCTGTTTTTCAAGAACCTGGATAACCGGACCTTACAGGCTGCCTATTCGCTTTCACGGGCATTTTTGTTCCCCAGCCTGGCCGAGGGATTTGGCTGGCCCATCATCGAAGCACAAGCCTGCGGGTGCCCGGTCATCACCACGGACGAAGCGCCCATGAATGAAGTGGGTGGCCCGGCCAGCCGTTACCTGCCGCGGCTTGCCGCCAGCGACGACCCGCAGGCATGGGCCGCTCACGGCGCAACCGTGTTGAACGCCTTGCTGACGCTGGACGCCGCCGAGCGCCAGATTCTGCGGGCGCAATGTTGTGAGTGGGCCAGTCGATTTAATCAGGATGCTGCCATTGAGGGCTATCTGAGTGTGTATCGCCAGATCCTTGGACGCGATGCCGCGCCGCCGACGCCTTGATCCTTAAACCCTAACCACTAAAGAATCAGACATTCATCATGTGCGGCATCTCCGGTATTTTTGCCTACCACGATCTGGCACCCCCTGTTGACGAGGGTGAACTCTTGCGCGTTCGAGACCGCATGGTTGCGCGCGGCCCCGACGCGGCAGGGCTTTGGATATCGGATGACCGCCGGGTGGGCTTGGCTCACCGGCGCCTCGCTATTATTGACCTCAGCCCCGGCGGTGTGCAGCCCATGCACGATCCGGAAACGGGTAACTGGATTGTTTTCAACGGTGAGATTTACAACCACCACGCGCTCCGGACGCAACTCAACCGGGCCGGTGTCGTCACCCGGTCGCAGTCAGACACAGAGGTTTTGCTCAAGCTGTATGCCCTGCACGGGTCTGCCATGCTGACCATGCTGCGCGGCATGTTTGCGTTTGCCATTTGGGACGCGCAGAAGCGACACCTGTTTCTCGCACGGGATGCCTACGGCATCAAGCCCTTGTATATCGCGGATGATGGCAGAACCCTGCGGTTTGCCTCCCAGGTCAAGGCCTTGCTTGCGGGCCAGGTTGATACCCGGCCCGAGCCGGCTGGCCACGTCGGCTTTCTGCTCTGGGGCTCTGTGCCTGAGCCCTTTACCCTTTACAAGGGAATACGTTCCATGCCACCGGGCCACTGGTTAACGGTGGCCCATGGACGCACCAGCGAACCCGTGTGCTTTGACAGCCCCGCACTGCGACTGGCACAGATTCCATCCGTGGGGGCGGAGGGAGAGCAAGCGGCGTTGCACCAAATCGCCGGAGCCGTGCGCGACAGTGTCGCAGCCCACATGGTGGCTGACGTACCCGTGGGGGTGTTTTTATCGGCTGGTCTCGACTCCACCATGCTGGCGGCCTGTGCCGCCAAACTGGGGAATTTGCGCACGCTGACACTGGGCTTTTCCGAATACGCCAACTCGGTGCAGGATGAGGCAGCGCTGGCTGGCACCGTGGCAGACAGCCTGAACGCCAGCCACACCTTGCATCGGATATCAGCGGTGGATTTCGCCAACGACCGTGAACACCTGTTGGCTGCCATGGACCAGCCATCCATTGACGGCATCAACACCTGGTTTGTGGCCAAGGCGGCTGCGCAACAGGGACTCAAAGTAGCGCTGTCCGGCATCGGTGGCGACGAATTGTTTGGCTCTTACCCCAGCTTTACCCAGCTACCCAGGTTGCTCAAGGCACTGCGTGGTTTTACGGGCTCGCCGCTGATAGGGCGCGCGGTTCGCAAAGGTCTTTCCGTCGTGTCGGGTGTACTGCCTTCGCCCAAATATGCCGGAATTCTGGAATACGGTGGCACGCTGGGTGGCGCCTATTTGCTTCGCCGTGGACTGTTCATGCCGTGGGAAATCGCGGCATTGCTTGGCCGGGACATGGCAGCTCAAGGGTTAATGGATTTGAATACACTGGAGGCCCTGGCCGCCTGCAAGCAAGGGATAGGTAGCGAGCGGCTGGCCATCTCGGCGCTGGAAACTCAGTGGTACATGAAAAACCAATTACTGCGCGATGCCGATTGGGCGGGCATGGCCCATTCGCTGGAAATCCGTGTGCCATTTGTAGACATGACACTGCTGGAGAATTTTGTGCAAATAACGTCGCTCAAGCCGATACAAGAAAAAGCCATGATCGCCCGTAGCGTGGCTCCAGCGTTGCCCGAAGCCATCCTGAACAGGCCAAAAACCGGCTTTGCGGTACCCATTTACCAATGGCTGAATCCAGATGCGCCCAGCAACATCAGTAACCACCGCGTGTGGGCCCAAATGTTGTACCGCAACTTCACACAGCCTGCGTAGGCCTAGTGTCGTGAAACAGAAATATCGAAACATGAAACGGCGTCTTTTTCCGCATGGCGGCGTTGCTCGTCGTTGCCATAGAGCCAGCTATGTCGCCTCCTCACGCCTTGCCCTGCGAAAAAATCCATCCGTTTCATTTTGTTGCACTATTTCTGTTTCACGACACTAGCATGCGAATACTGCACATCATATCCAGCGTGAATCCCCACGGGGGAGGGCCCATGGAAGGCGTGCGCCAGCGCGGCCTCAAGCTTGTGGAGATGGGGCATAGTGTGGAAGTGGTGTCGATGGACGATGCCCAGGCGCGGTATGTGGCGGAGTATGCGTTGCCAGTACATGCTTTGGGGCCATCAAAAGGCGCATACCAATACAACCCGCATCTGGTGCCCTGGCTGCAGGCCAACGCCCGCTCGTTTGACGCCATCGTCATCAACGGACTGTGGCAGTACCACAGCTTTGGAGCCTGGCGTGCATTGCGGCGCATGGGGGTTCCGTATTTTGTATTCACCCACGGCATGATGGACCCCTGGTTCAAGCGTACCTATCCGCTGAAGCACCTGAAAAAATGGCTGTACTGGCCCTGGGCCGAATACCGCGTCCTGCGCGATGCCCGGGCCGTGTTGTTTACCAGTGAAGACGAGCGCCTGCTGGCGCGCCAATCGTTTTGGCTCTACAGCGCCCGGGAGGCCGTGGTGAGCTACGGCACCAAGACCCCGCCCAGCGACGCTGACGCATTGCGGGAAAGGTTTTACACCGCCTACCCGCACCTGCGGGGCAAGCGGGTGCTGCTGTTTTTAAGCCGCATTCAGGAAAAAAAAGGCTGCGACTTGCTGATAGCCGCTTTTGCCAAAGTGGCCGGGCAAGACCCCAGCCTGCACCTGCTGATGGCCGGGCCTGACCAGACCGGATGGATGGCTAAACTGAAGGCGCAAGCGCAGGCCTTGGGTGTGGCCGACCGCATCACCTGGCCCGGCATGCTGCAAAGCGACATGAAATGGGGTGCCTTCTATGTGAGCGAAGCCTTTGTCCTGCCATCCCACCAGGAAAACTTCGGGATTGTGGTGGCCGAGGCGCTGGGCTGTGGGCTGCCCGTGTTGATATCCGACAAAGTGAATATCTGGCGCGAGATTGAGGCGGATGGAGCCGGTATCGTGAATCCTGATACGGTGCAAGGCACCGAGAAAACTTTGCGCCGTTGGATGACGCTGGATGATCAAGCACGCAGCAAAATGGCAGCGCAGGCCAAGGTGACTTTTGAGCGACGTTTTACGGTGGATGCGATGGCGTCAAGCTTGCTTGCTACGTTCAATAAATTTGTGTAATGCAGCGGCTGAGCATTGAGCTGTGAGTGAGGTTAGTGCATTGAAAATTATTATTCTGCAAGGTGCATTCCTGCCTGTACCACCCATCATGGGAGGGGCAGTCGAGAAGATGTGGTATCTGCTTGGGCAGAAATTTGCCGCACGTGGTCAGACAGTGCTGCACGTATCAAAAAAGTGGAGTGGTTTGCCTGATCATGAATGGATAGGTGGCGTTGAACACGTGCGGGTTGCTGGACACTCTACGCCAGGGAGCATGATTTTCCGCATGGTGCTGGATGCAGCTTACACACTGCGCATACTCAGTGTGATTCCACAAGATGCAGATGTGATTGTGACTAATACCTTCTGGGCACCACTGATTGTTCCCTTGTTCAGCAAGGCGAAAATATATGTGGACGTGGCGCGCATGCCCAAGGGGCAGATGCGTTTTTACACAGCTGCGGCGCGCCTGCGTGCAACATCTTCTCCGGTAGCCACAGCCATTCGTGCTGAATTACCGGACAGCCGGCATTTTCAGGTGGGCATGATTCCCAACCCGTTGCCATACGAGGCCAATGAAGCTGTGGATATAAGCAGCAAGCGTCGCAGCATTCTTTATTGCGGTCGTATTCATCCAGAAAAAGGACTTGAGCTACTGGCAAGTGCGGCTAACGCTTTGCCTGAAGGCTGGACGTTATCAATCGTTGGCCCATGGAAAACCAGCGAGGGGGGGGGCGGTGAGAGCTACCTTGGCACGCTCAAGACGCTGTTCGATGCATCGAAAGTACATTTCATCGAGCCGATTTACGATATTGGCGAGCTAAACCTGCTGTATAAACAAGCGGCAATTTTTGTTTATCCTTCGGTCGCAGAACAGGGTGAAACGTTTGGCTTGGCTCCACTGGAGGCAATGGCATGGGGAGCGGTTCCGCTGGTTTCAGATCTGGCCTGCTTCAAGGATTTTATCGTGGATGGTGAAAACGGACTGATTTTTAACCATCGTGTTTCAGATGCTCGCAGTCGGTTGTCAGCATGTCTGTCGCGGTTGATCGATGACCAGGCTTTACGTTACCGATTAGCGGAAAGGGCGTTGAAGGTGAGGGTGACGCATTCTCCGGATTCAATTTCTGACCTATTCCTCTCTGACTTTGAAAGAGTGATGGCATGAGCGAAAAGAAGCTCCCATTGCACACTCACCAGCAGGCTCATGCTTATTCAAGCCCGTGGAGTCGCAAACAAAAATTGCGCATGCTGTTATGGGAGCTAAGTTGGCTATTGATGTGTCGTTGGACCATCAAACCGATGAACACATGGCGTCTGCTGTGGTTAAGGCTGCATGGCGCAAAAATTTATGGGAGACCTTTTGTTCATCAACGTGCACGCATCGCTATTCCGTGGAATTTGACGCTGCATGATCGTGCTTGCCTTGGAGATGGTGCGGTTGCCTATTCGTTGGGGGAAATCGAAATTATGCCTGATGCTACCGTGGCGCAAGAGGCCTATCTTTGTACTGGAACACATGACTTTAATAATCCGGTGCGACCATTACAGACCGGCAAAATTACCATTGGGCGATCTGCTTTTATCGGAGCGCGAGCGTTCGTTATGCCAAGCGTAACCGTAGGCGACTACGCAATTGTAGGCGCTTGCAGCGTAGTGACAAAAAATGTGCCCGCCAATATTCGGGTGGTGGGTAATCCAGGCCGATTTTTGGGCCCCATGACATCTGTTTGAGGAGAAGATTTTGGATATATCTAATGCGGCGCGTATCGGTAAATTGGCTTCGAATCTGATTTCAAATCCTGATTTGATTTTTCCCTATCTGACAAAAAGTTTGCTGAACAAAAAACTTCCCTTGGACTATGAGCTGCCTTGGTGGTCGTTCCGGGCAATTGAATATGCCGACTCAATATTTCCCGGAAAAAGCATGTTCGAGTTTGGCACGGGGGGGAGCACCGTTCGCTACGCCAATGTGTGCAAGTCCATTACCAGTGTTGAAGATAATGAAGATTGGTTGAAAATTGTCCAGAATCGATTGAATAAAAAAAAGGCGAGCAACAACAATATAATTTTCTGTCAATTTGATTTTGACCACCCGCAAGGCTTTGCAGAGTCGGCGTATCTGGCGAGTTACGATGCGAGCAAGCAATATGATGTGGTGATTATTGATGGACAGGATAAATCTTTTCGAGAGCGCATTACCTGCTTCAGACATGTTGAGCCTTCGATCAAAGCAGGTGGCGTGATTGTTGTTGACGATTGGTGGCGGTATACCGAGTTGCTTAATTCCAATCGGGCAAAAACGGTAAAAGTTTTTGAATCAGTTGGGCCATGTCGTTATGGTGTCACCAGCACTGCTTTTTTCCATTATTGATGATGGAACATTGAATGGGTATTTCAGTATGTATCCTAACCAAAAATGAGCAGCAGGATTTGCCTGGCTGTTTGGCCAGTGTGTCTTGGTCGGACGATATTCATGTGTTGGATTCAGGAAGCACTGATACAACTGCCGGCATAGCCGAAAATTTTGGGGCAAAAGTAACGGTGCGGCCCTTCGACGGCTACGCTTCCCAGCGCAATTTTGGCTTGCAGCTTCCCTTCCAGCATTCGTGGGTATTGATACTGGACGCGGACGAGCGTGTCCCTCCTGCGCTTGCTTCCGAAATGGCTGACTTTGTTAACGCTGCCCCGCAGAATGTCGCCGCAGCCCGCATGCAGCGGCGTGATTTTTGGTGGGGGCGCTGGCTTAAACATGCACAGATTTCGCCATTTTACGTGCGGCTGGTGCGCGTTGGTCGGGCGCATTACGAGCGCGAGATCAACGAAGTGCTGGTAATTGATGGCGATATTGCTGACCTTACACAGCCATTTGATCACTACCCTTTCTCTAAGGGCATCAAACATTGGATTAATAAACACAATACTTATTCGTGTATGGAAGCTGAATTGATCGCCAGCGGTGCTTTGATAAAACCATCATGGCAAGTTGCATTATTCGATGCCGACTTCAACGAACGGCGTGTGCATCAAAAAGCAATTTTTTACGCATTACCTGCGCGTCCCTTACTCAAGTTTATTTATATGCTACTGGTGCGGCGTGCGTTCCTGGATGGTTGGCCAGGGGTACGTTACGCCATTCTGCAGGCCATTTACGAATACTTCATCGTGCTCAAGACCAAAGAAATACAAGCCGCTGTCGTGCAACGCCTATAAAGAATTCGGTCTTGAAAATCCTGCTTTACAGTGCCAATTTCGCGCCCGAGCCTACCGGTATCGGCAAATATTCCGGCGAGATGGCAGCTTGGCTTGCGACGCAAGGGCACCAGGTGCGTGTGGTTGCAGCGCCCCCCTACTACCCAGCCTGGCAGTTGGGCGCCGGCTATGCGTGGCCGCCCTACCGGCGTGAGGAGTGGCAAGGGGTGGACGTGTGGCGTGCGCCCTTGTGGGTGCCGCGCAATCCGGGTGGCTTGTTGCGCGTCGTGCACCTGCTAACGTTTGCCTTGTCTTCCTTGCCAGTGATGCTGATCCAGGCATTTTGGCGCCCGAATGTGGTGATGACGGTGGCGCCTGCCTTGGTGTGTGCCCCGGTGGGATGGCTTACGGCAAGATTTTGCGGTGCCAGGGCGTGGTTACACATTCAGGATTTTGAGATTGACGTGGCTTTCCAGGCGGGGCTACTTAAAGGCAAGGCGATGCAGCGACTGGCGTTGACTTCAGAGCGGTGGCTGCTGAGGCGTTTTGATGTCGTTTCAACCATCTCCCGCAAGATGATGGCGCGCCTGGCCACCAAGGGTGTGACGCCAGAAAAGATCAGTTTTTTCCCCAATTGGGTGGATATTGACCATGTCCGTCCACTGACCAAACCAAGCAGCTACCGGGCGGAGCTGGGGATTGCGCCCGATGCGGTGGTGATGCTGTTCTCTGGCACGCTGGGTAACAAACAGGGGTTGATGGTGATCCCCGATGCAGCCCGGCGTCTGATGCACATGCCCGGTGTTGTTTTTGTGGTGTGCGGTGATGGCGTCATGAAACCCGAACTGGAAGCAGCGGCAAATGACCTGCCGAACTTGAAGCTGTTGCCCCTGCAACCCTTTACAAGGCTAAGCGAGTTGCTGGGTCTGGCCGACCTCCATTTATTGACCCAGAGCGCGGATGCGGAGGATCTGGTGTTGCCCTCCAAACTGACGGGTATGCTGGCCAGCGGTCGACCGGTGATTGCAACTTGCAATGCGGGCACCGAGATCGCGGGTGTCGTTCAGCACTGTGGGCGGGTGGTGGCGCCCGGAGATGACGCAGCGCTGGCATTGGCTGTCGTACAGCTGGTCAATGACGTTGCCACGCGCCTTCGGCTTGGTACGCAGGCTCGCGCGTATGCGGAAACGAATCTTGCACGCGATTCAGTGCTGGGTCGGCTGGTGAAGAAGATGGCATCCAATTCATTGTAAGAAACAGATGAAACAACAACAAACTAACTACCCCGATGCCGGTGAAATCGTAATCTTTCAACCCGAATTCGTTGAATTCGGCGGGGAGGAACGCGTCATATTGTCGCTCTCGAGAGAGTTACATGCTCAAGGCAAACCCCATTCTATTTTGTGTTACTGGGACCAGATTAACCTGGCCTCGTACGCTGCGTGGCCATTAAAGGTGAATCAACTAAAACCTCCACGAAATCCCCTTAAAAGGGTGCTGTCTTTGAGACGCTGCCTTCAGTATCTTCATAAGGTGAGTAGTCCGGTTCCGGTGTTGTTCAATATCCAGTCAGCCTATCACGCTGGTTTGGGCGTCACAGCACCCTATCATTTGCGTATTCCGGATACCTATAGCTTGCTCGGTTATAAGCCAGACGGCGAGCGTGCAAGTACAACTTCTTTTGCGGAAATGCTTAAAAAAAGGCTCTCCAACGCTATACGCCATGTGGCTACCCGGCGCGGTATCAACAAGGCAGATCATTTTGTGACTAATACCGTTGCCCTGCGCGATGAAATGGGGCGGCTATATGGGCGTAACGCCGAAGTCATTTATCTGGGCGGGTTTGGGGAACCGCGAGCCGACCTGCCAAAGCGGGTCAATCGGCCGATTGAATTGTTTACGGTTTCACGACTTCGATCCAGCAAACGCATTGACTGGATATTGAATGCACTGGCGGAGGTTAATCAGAATGCCGGCCAATATCCGGAGTGGCGTTTGCATATTGCGGGCTCAGGTCCTGATCGGGAAGCGCTACAAAATTTGAGCAACTCGCTTGGGCTGGGTGAGGCGGTGATCTTTCATGGCTTTGTGAGCGATGAGCAATTGGCCGGTTTGTACGAAAACTCTCACGTGTTTCTCATGCCAGCCAGACAAGGCTACGGCCTGCCTGCCATCGAAGCACTGTATCAAAAACTGGGCTTGGTAGTGAGTGCAGAGTCAGGCGTAATCGAACTGCTGGAAAATACGAACTGGGTCACCATAGCCAGGGATGGCAAACAAGGTTTTGCAACCGCGATGAAGGAAATGTTGCACAGAGTGGGGCAACCGGGATTTTTTGATCAACCCTTGCCTACGCTGCCGACAGAAGAAGTCTGGGCCAAGAAAATTATTGAATATTTCAGATGGTAATGGCCTGTTTGAAAAGCCACGCGACATGCGAAATAAAGCGAATCATTTCTCAATCAGACGGGGCGTAGTGAGGACGCTTTTTTGTATTCAAGTCTTTGGGCTTGCCTTGTGTTCGTCTTATTCACTTGCCGATGTTTTATCGCCTGTCATTTTTAATGCGCCCCTGAGCGCCCGCCCCGGCGATATTGTCGGCTTGCAGGGTGACCTAAATTGTTTCCTAATGGCTGGTTTCTACTCAACCCTCTTGAGCGCCGAAAACGTCACATCTGGCGAGTAGCGGTTCTTGAGTTTGTTGGCTCCAAAGGGAACACGGCGTTCGATTGCAACCAATAATTTGCAAAACTGCATTGGTGGAGTGTGTGGGAACAGCAACTTGAGCACAAACCGAGTCGTCTGGAATATCGCCGCATGAGTCAGCACAAGCAATTTCCTAGGTAATCTGGACAATCGATCGTCGTCAAGCTGGCTTCGATACGGGGCTTCAGACCGCTGAAAAATTTCAACATCCGAAAACCCAGCATTTATTAGGGAGTTTTTGAGGTCAGCGGCATTTGTTTTCCAGGGATGACCAGCATCGAACATGCCTAAATCAATAGCATGTAACTCTGAAGCTTGCTCACTAATTTTGACGATTGCTGCATGAAGTGGAACTGACGAGTCGCCATCAAGAGGCAAGCCAGAGACTATCATGCCGCCAACACGAAGGCGCTGATAAATCAAGTTCAACACCTGGTCCGGGTCAAACATGTGTTCCAGAGTGTGATTGGAAAAGACGATGTCGTACTGTGTTGTTTGAGCCGACAACTCGTGTACCAAGTCGCACTGAATGAACTCAGCGTTTACCGCTTGCAGCAGCCCTTCGCGAATCTTTTGTACATAGTCCATAACAACGATGCGTGCAGCTGGAGCCTTCGCCCGAAGAAACGCTAACTCATCCCCAGCGCCGCTACCCAGACATAATATTAGAGCAGCATCACTGGGGACTTGAGCGACTCGCCAACCAAAATCATGCTGCGTGTCGCGTATTTGTGCCTCTGGCATACCGGTGGCTCGCAACATGTCGCAAGCTGCGGTATTTTGCGCCTGCGTTAGCGAAAGCGTTTCATGAGGCTTTCGATGCACCTCGCCATCATCCTTGCACCTTGAAATTCGAATGCCAGTGCGTAACGCCGACAGCGCTCGCGCGTTCGCAAGTTCATCAGGCCCTGTCAAAAATGGATACTGTTGAACGTAGGATCGAAGTTCGGGGTCTGTTATAGCCGTCCTTAGAGCAATGCTCGACATCTCTTCTCCTGATCACACTTCGTTGTTAAATTCCCGTGCAGAAAATACCATCGATTTTTTCCTCACTGTGGCTTTGGGCAGCCATAGTTTCAGAAACATTTATTTCAGCGGTACGACTTGAGTTAAGGCAGCCCAAGTAAATTTCTTTGTTGGGTGAACCACTTCGCGGAGGAGTCGCTTGCTGCGGTAGCACGGAATATCCTGCACTTTCATGCCCTGAATCCTGAGAGGTTTGATTGTGCAGCATTTCGTGGAGATAAACCAGAATGACGAACTATGTCACCATTGGAAAACGAAATTTCAGAGGAAGGTCAAAGCCATGAACAACATGAACAATGAAAGCGAATAATTTCTCAACCAGATTGGTCGTGGCGAGGACGCTTTTTTATATTCAAGTCATGGGGCTTGCCTTGTGTTCGTCTTATTCACTTGCCGATGTTTTATCGCCTGTCATTTTTAATGCGCCCCTGAGCGCCCGCCCCGGCGATATTGTCGGCTTGCAGGGTGAAAACTTTGGTGATGCGCCCGTGGTTACGCTCAAGGGAAATGGCGGAGACAGCACCGGTCTGGACAAACTGGAAGTGGTGAATTCCTTTGGTACCGGCTGGGTGACTTTCAAAATCCCCAAAACGGCCACTGGTGCCTTGACAGTACGAGTCAGTAACGGCGCGACGACGAGCGCCCCCATCGTGCTCAACGGCGCCCGCGCCTACCATCTGGATGCGTTGCAAATTGTCCCGCGTGGACGCTTCCGGCTGTTTGGGCGAAATCTGCTACTGCCGGGCTTCACACCCGTAGTGACGGTGAATGGTTTGCCCGCTGTGGTGGATACCCGCGCCAGTGATGAACACATGCTGATGGTTACTGCACCACGCGGCGTGCGAGCGGGCGGCAAGGCTGCCATTTCCGTAGATAACGGCAACGGAACGGGGTCGGCATGGCTGGACAGAGAGATTGAAGTGGTAGCTGGTCGAGGCGATCCCTTTGCTTTGGGCGTGGGCTGGGGTGCCGGGTTTTCCACCATTGCTGCCAACGTGGTGCTGGCTGCCAGCGATACCAGGCTGGCCAACAAGGTGGTGTGTAACGGGCTGGTTGACGACACCCCCTCCATTCAGGCGGCCATTGACCTGGTGGCTGCCGACGGCGGCGTGCTGCAGTTGCCCCCAGGCACTTGCCGCCTGGCGGGCAGCCTGAAGCTCAAGTCCCGAGTGGTGCTGCAAGGGGCGGGCAAGAACCGCACAGTGATCAGGTATGAATCACACTATCCACTTTGGGGGCGCGGTCTGGATTTGGCTGGGGTGCGCAACCTGACGCTGATCAATACGCGTGGCCGGATTGAGAGCCCATTGTTACAAAACAGCACTCGCGTTTTTTTTCAGAACCTGAAGTTTATGCTTGGCGGCGGCATTCACATGTTCTTGACGAACAATAACAATTTTGTCATCTCGAATACCGACTTCATTCAACCCAAAAACCCCGATGACTATGGACCTTACACGTTGGGCGGATCTGGTGGACTGGTTTTTTTCGGTAACACCACAACCTTCGCCAACGGATCACCGACTTTTTCCAGGGTGCATGATGCTTACATAGCACACAACCGTTTTACGCGTGACGCAAGAGACAACCAAAATTCGACGGGTGTGATTCATAGCTTGGCCATGGACTTTGCACATCGTATTGCAATCACAAATAACACCTTTGACGTACTCGGCGGCCCCATAGTGAATAAGGTTCGCAACGATGGCGAGACCCTGCTCACCGAAGGTGGCGGTGCACGACGTACAGAGAACCTGGGCACTGTCGCTAGCGCTACCGCGATGACGCTTTCTGACCCGGGTAACACAATTAACGTAACACCTTTTGAAGGGGGATCGCTTCCAGAGAACTATGGCGTAGCCGTAGTCGGTGGCAAAGGCGCTGGCCAATCGCGCAGAGTCACTACCTATTCGCAAGGCACTTTGACGGTGGACAAGCCGTGGGATGTGGTGCCTGACACTAGCAGCCGGTATGCCACATTTGTCTGGGGGCTAGAAAAATCGCTCATCAAGGGCAATACGCTAATGCAAAACCCTCGCGGAATATGGCTCTATCAAACCGCCATTCGCGATGTCGATATTGTCGGGAACGTGATTCATGAAGGTGGAGGCATCTACCTACGCTCAGCACAGAATATCAAAGATCGACTATTTGTTCCCATTTATGGCGTGCGTATTGCGAACAACACAATCGCAAATGTCACCAGGGAATGGACGTCATATATCAACGTATCATTTGTACGAATGGACGCGAGTGATTTTGGGATTGGAACCATAGGTATTGAAGTAAGAAACAACAAGATAAAGGCAAACACCCCTAATCTGGTTCTATCCAGAGAGGAGTCTGGCGGGATGGAGGGTTATCTCAATCTCATGCGGTTTGAGGGTCAAACTCAGGGGCAATCAAAAAACCAAACCCGACTGTTAGGTACGATTTTTCAGAACAACAAATGCCTTGGCTGTGAGAGAGGCGTTATTGTGCGTGACGGTGCAAAGGGCACGGTACAGGATGGCAATACAGTGATTGTTGCGCCACGCTGATTGCTAATAAAATTGCCGACGAAGTTGCATCCTCAAAATATTGTCATACCAATCCTGCCAACTGAAAGTCCCCCATGCCGACCACACTGCTGCGCATCACACATGACCATTCCCTGGGGCACCAGATTGACCGCAAGCTCGCGCGTCGCCTGACGGCACAGGCTCCAGCGCTGCGCGCCGCGCGCGGTGGGCATCGGATGGCGATTTACGCAAACGACCTGATCGGCATTCAGATCAATCAATTCGGCCTGTATGAGCGCGACGCGCTGGAGCTTCTGTTCCAGTTTCTGGAACCGCTGAAGGATGTGTTTGCCCAGGGCACGGCGCTGGACATTGGTGCCAACATCGGCAACCACACGCTGTTCTTTGCGCAGCGCTTTGCCCGGGTGCATGCGTTCGAGCCGCACCCCACCACCGCCGAGCTGCTGCGGCTGAATACGCAATGGGCCGGCCACGTGAGCGTGCATTCGCATGGCCTCGGCGATACGCGAGGCCAGTTTGATCTGATCGAACATGCGGCGAATCTGGGCGGCTCGTCAATCCGCATTGGCGACACAACGGGCGGTCAGGTGCTGCCGATCGCCGTGGAACGACTGGATGACCTGGAACTTGACCTTAAGGGCTTGTGTTTCACGAAGATCGACGTGGAGGGCTTTGAGGCGCAGGTGTTGCGCGGCGGTAAGGCCACGCTGGAGGAGCACCAACCTCTGATCGTGCTGGAGCAGCATGAGAGCGAGTTCACCGAGGGTTCGACCGAGTCGATCCGCTTCCTGACCAGCCTGGGCTATCGTTTCTGCTGGCACCAGGAGCCACCGATGGCGCGCTGGTGGTTGCTGCGACGGTTGGATGAGCTGCGCGAGGCGATGTTCGGGCGCGAGCACCGCATCGAAACCGACACGGCGGTGCCGCAGCAGAACTATTCGATGTTGATCGCGATGCCACCGCAGTTTACAGCGGCGCTGGGGGTGCGCTGAGTAGGTGCAAGCCGATGTTCTTGTGCGCGATTTTTTAATCACTACCTATACAGCGTAGCCTTAAGAACATGGATAAATTAATGGAGACCGTGTAAGTGAAGATTTTATTAACCGGCGGTGCAGGCTACATCGGCTCGCACACCGCCGTCGAATGTCTGGCAGCAGGCCACGACGTCGTCGTGTTCGACAATCTGTCGAACAGCAGCGTCAAATCGCTAGACCAGGTGGCGCAGATCGCTGGGCGTGCAGTCACGTTTGTGCAGGGCGATATCCGTGACCGTGCGGCCTTGCGTGCACTGTTTGCCGACCATGCGATCGATGCAGTGGTGCATTTTGCCGGGCTGAAGGCGGTGGGCGAGTCGGTGAACAAGCCGCTCTGGTATTACGACAACAATATCGCTGGCAGCGTGATGCTGTTCGAGGAAATGGCGGCGGCGGGGGTGAAGTCGGTGGTGTTCTCGTCATCGGCCACGGTGTATGGTGATCCGGCGACGGTGCCGATTACCGAAGCGTTTCCGTTGTCGGCGACCAATCCCTATGGGCGCTCCAAGCTGTTTATCGAAGAGATGCTGCGTGATATTGCCGTGTCGGACAAGGCGTGGAATATCGCCTTGCTGCGTTATTTCAATCCGGTAGGGGCGCATGAGTCGGGGCTGATCGGCGAAGACCCGCGTGGCATTCCTAACAACCTGATGCCCTATGTGGCGCAGGTGGCAGTGGGGCGCAGGCCGCATCTGAATGTGTTCGGCGGCGATTACCCGACGCCAGACGGCACAGGCGTGCGCGACTACATTCATGTGGTCGATCTCGCGCGCGGGCATGTGGCCGCACTGGGCAAGTTGAACACGCCGGGCGGCGTGCAGACCTGGAATCTGGGCACGGGGCGTGGCGTCAGTGTGCTCGATATGGTGCGGGCATTCGAAGCGGCCAGCGGTCGCAAGGTGGCGTATGAAATCGTGGCGCGGCGCGCGGGCGATGTGGCGCAATGCTGGGCAGACCCCAGTCGCGCGGCTAAAGACTTGGGCTGGCGTGCGCAATTCGATCTGGCGCGTATGTGTGCTGATGCTTGGCGTTGGCAGCAAGCGAATCCGGACGGATACACCTGAAGCGCAGGAAAACAGGCCGTGCAGGTCAAGCGGGCGGCGTGCCCGCTTTTTCATGCGGCGTCCACCATCGGGGTATCCCTGTTGACGGCAGGCTTGAAAAATCGCCCCATCCCCTCAAAATACAGGCAGTAAACAGGCGTTAATCAGACTATGGCAGAGAAGCGTGAAGGGGGTACTCTACTGGAACCGGCGGCGGTGCGCGTCAAGCCGCCGCCTTTGTACAAGGTGCTTCTGCTGAATGACGATTACACCCCGATGGAATTCGTGGTACACGTCTTGCAGAAGTTTTTTGCCATGGATCAAGAACGGGCGATGCAGATTATGCTCAAAGTGCATACGGAAGGTATGGGGGTGTGTGGTGTTTTCCCCAGGGATATCGCCAGCACCAAGGTGAATCAGGTTGTGGATTTTGCAAGGCAGAACCAGCACCCGCTGCAATGCGTGATGGAGGAAAGCTAGATGATTGCCCAGGAACTTGAAGTCACGCTGCACATGGCTTTCATGGAGGCTCGACAGAAGCGTCATGAATTCATCTCGGTCGAGCACCTGCTGATGGCGATGCTCGACAACCCGTCTGCGGCCGAAGTGCTGCGTGCCTGCGGGGCCAAAATCGAAGACATGCGCGAGCAGCTGGCGGCCTTCATCGACGAACATACGCCCAAAGTGGCGGGCGAGGGCGAGGTGGATACGCAGCCGACACTGGGCTTCCAGCGTGTGATTCAGCGCGCCATTCTGCATGTACAGTCATCCGGCAAAAAAGAAGTCACCGGCGCGAATGTGCTGGTGGCAGTGTTTGGCGAAAAAGATTCGCATGCGGTGTTCTTTCTTGGCCAGCAGGGGGTTACCCGGCTGGATATCGTCAATTTCATTTCCCACGGCATCACCAAAACACCGCACAGCGAACCTGCGCGTGCTGAGGAAGTGGGAGAGGCACCGACCGAGTCCCCCGCCAATTCACCGCTCGACAGCTTTGCGCAGAACCTCAATACCCAGGCGCTGGCAGGCAAGATCGATCCGCTGATCGGTCGCGACCAGGAACTGGAGCGGGTCATCCAGACCCTGTGCCGTCGTCGCAAAAACAACCCCTTGCTGGTCGGCGAAGCGGGCGTGGGCAAAACCGCCATTGCCGAGGGGCTGGCGCGGCGCATTGTCGAAAATACGGTACCCGACATTCTGGCGCAGAGCACGGTGTATTCGCTCGATATGGGCGCGCTGCTGGCGGGGACCAAATACCGGGGTGATTTCGAGCAGCGCCTGAAAGGCGTGTTGAAGCAGCTCACCGACAACCCGCAGGCGATCCTGTTCATCGACGAAATCCACACCCTGATCGGCGCAGGGGCAGCCTCCGGCGGCACGCTGGACGCGTCAAATCTGCTCAAGCCGGCCTTGTCGTCTGGCCAGCTGCGCTGTATCGGTGCGACCACCTATACCGAATATCGCGGCATTTTCGAAAAAGACCACGCGCTGTCGCGGCGATTTCAGAAGATTGATGTGCCCGAGCCCTCGGTCAACGAAACCGTGGAAATCCTGCGCGGCCTCAAGTCGCGTTTTGAAGATCATCATGGCGTGAAATATTCTGCGGCGGCATTGACTACGGCCGCGCAGCTGTCGGCGCGGTATATCAATGATCGTCACCTGCCGGACAAGGCCATCGACGTGATCGACGAAGCCGGGGCGGCGCAGCGCATTCTGCCGAAATCGAAACAAAAGCGCGTCATCACGCCGAAGGAGATCGAGGACATCATCGCCAAGATCGCCCGGATTCCGCCCAAAACGGTGTCCTCGGACGACAAAAACTCGCTCAAAATGCTCGACCGTGACCTCAAGGCCGTGGTGTTTGGCCAGGACGCCGCGATCGAAGCGCTCGCCGATGCCATCAAAATGGCGCGTAGTGGCTTGGGCAATCCGCAAAAACCCATTGGCAATTTCCTGTTTTCCGGGCCGACTGGCGTGGGCAAGACCGAAGTCGCGCGGCAACTGGCCTATGTGCTCGGCGTGGAGCTGATTCGCTTCGACATGTCCGAATACATGGAGCGTCATGCCGTCAGTCGTCTGATTGGCGCGCCGCCCGGGTATGTTGGTTTTGATCAGGGTGGCTTGTTGACAGAGCAGATCAACAAACACCCCTATGCGGTTGTTTTGCTGGATGAGATTGAGAAAGCACACCCGGATATTTTCAATGTGCTGTTGCAAGTGATGGATCACGGCACGCTGACCGATACCAATGGCCGCAAGGCGGATTTCCGCAATGTCGTGCTCATCATGACGACCAATGCTGGCGCGGAGATTCTGAACAAGGCCACGATTGGCTTCTCACAGTCGCGCCAGCGTGGCGACGAAATGGACGAGATCAAGCGCCTGTTCACGCCGGAATTCCGCAACCGCCTGGACGCGATCATCCCCTTTGCGCCGCTGTCTGAGCCGATCATCCTGCAGGTGGTCGATAAATTCCTGATGCAGCTGGAAGAGCAACTGCACGAGAAAAAAGTCGAGGCCGTGTTTACCGATGCCCTGAAAGCCCATCTCGCCAAACATGGCTTTGATCCGCTCATGGGCGCGCGACCGATGGCGCGGCTGATCCAGGACACTATTCGCAAGGCGCTGGCCGATGAACTGCTGTTTGGCCGCCTCGCCCAAGGTGGGCGGGTGACGATCGATATCGACACCCACGATGCGGACAAGGTCAGCCTAGTGTTCGAAGAAGCCGTGCCTGCCTGAGCTTTTTTCCCGGAAATTCGCCGAGTTAGCCTCAAGTCTGACGATATCCCGCCGTTAACCGCTTCACCTACCCCCGCGCCCCTGTCATGGATTGACCGGGGCGCGGTTGTCCTGAAGCCCAACGGAGGAATTGGAATGTCGTTACCCGTTTATAAATGCGCCACGCTTGCCGCGCTATTGACCCTGTTGCCACTCTCGTTACCAGCCGTCGCTGCTGCTACCGATGCCGATCTGGAAGGCATTGGCGAGCGCATTCGTCAGACAGGCGACCAAATTCGCGAAGATATGCGGCGTGCCCGTGCACGTCTTGATGCCCAGAAAGCCCATCAGGAGCTGGAGCGCAAGCAGGAAGCCGCACGTCAGCAGGCCGCTGTCGAGCAGGCAGCGCTCAGGGAGACTAAACAACGTCAAGCGCAGGAAACCCAGGCCCGTGCCCGCAAGGAAACGAGCGAGCAGGCGGAAAAACTGGCCGAAGTCCAGCGAGCAGAGCGCGAAGCTGCTGCCGCAGCGCAGCCGGACGACAGCGAAGCAAAAAAATTGGCAGCAAAAGCCAAAGCAGCAGAAGCCTTGCAACGGATGCGTGCTTCAGCGGGGGTCAGGGCCTTCGTCGAGTAAATTTCAGGTAAGCGTTTCACCCAGGCCATATCAGGTGAATAGCGAGTTGTGATTAACCGCAGAGGGTGCAGCGTTAAGGTAATTCTCTGCGAACTCCGCGTACTCTGCGGTGAAAAATAAAGCCGGTTTGCCTTCGGGTAACCGGCTTTGTTGTTGCCGGGTTCGCGGACAAAAAAAGCGACGCCAGAGGCGTCGCGTAAGGATCCGGCAAGGCAGGAGGAGGAGAGCCCGGGGCGAACCCCACTACCGGATAATCTACATGAGGCAGAAGTGTCTTACATGCCAAACAGCCGGATAAGCGGGGAAAACTCATCCTTGCTGGTGGCGATAAAGCCGCTTTTGCGTCCCAGTGTTTCCAACATAACGGCACCTTTTTCGGAATCTTGAGCATCAATCAGGGCGCGGCGGATTTTTTGTTGCTCGGCGTCGCTGAGCGCGGGGCTGGCGGCGAGGGCGAAGTGCGGCACTTCGTAGGTTTCGTCGATGATTTTGCTGCCCGGGTTGTCTTGCACCCACTTTTTGGCATAGCCCGAGGTGGCGACAGCGATATCGACCCGGCCAATTTTCAGCGCGTCCATGACCGCATCCTGGAATTTCAGGTGATAGACCTCGGCGAAATGTTCGACCGGCTTGATGCGCGAAAAGCGCAGCTTGGCAAAGGCGAGATATGAGGGCAAGCTGCTGTCCTCGGGCAGGCCGATTTTTTTGCCGCGCGTGTCACTCAGGCGGCTGATGCCGCTGGCTTCCATCACCACGAAGGCCGACCGGATCTTGCCGGAATAACGTACCAGCGGGACATATTCAGCGTCCTTCATGGCCTGCGCAATGATTTGGGGTGGGCCCAGAAAGAGATCGTAGGCGTCACGTTGCAGGCGACGCTCACTGGAGTCGAGGTTCTGGCTGACTTCCAGCCGCACAGGGCGACCGGTGATCTCGCCGATGTAATTGGCGAGTGGCCGGTATTTTTCACGTAAATCGAGCTGGTTGTCTGCGGAGGCCATGCCGGTGTTGATTCCCAGCACTAGCCGCTCGGCTGCCTGCGCACTCAGCGCCGGAAGCGCCAGCAGGCAGGTCAGCCCGGCAATAAAGTATCGTCTATCCATGACGCCCCCCTCATTTTGCCGGCTTGACGGTGGTGAGCCCCAGATTTTCCCATTCCTGCATGCCGCCGCGATACCACATCAGCTTGCTGGCAGGGTAACCAATCTTCAGCAGCCCCTTGATATTGGTGGGAGACTGGCCGCACCACTGGCCATTACAGAACAGCACTAGCGTTTTGGCCGCCGAAAAATCCCAGAAGCCATCGCGTTCTACGGCACCGAGTTGCTTGGTGAGGATGTCCTGTACGGTAATCGGGTCGGATTTGCCGATGTTCAGACGATCCCATGGAATATTCACTGCGCCCGGAATAGTGCCGCGTTCAACCCAGTCCGGTGTACGCGAATCGACCACCATCAAGTTGGGGTGGGTTGCCAACTGCTTCAGATAATCAATCATCTCCAGCTCGCCGATGGTTTTGACACCGGGGGCAAGCTCGTAGGGTTGGACACAGAATGGCGGGCACTTGCGTGAGGTTTTGGCGAAATTCGCGTTCACCGTGTTATCGGCATTCTGGTTGCGCATGAGCGTGATGGTTTTACCGTCTATCACGATGTCAGTCGAAGGCATTTCGGCGGTAATCCCGACGTCAAGTTTGGCAGTTGCTGCTGGCGTGGCAGCCACGCTGGAGGATGCTGCGGGGACGACAGGGCTGGCCGACGCAGTGGTTTTGCTGGCAGGGGGCTGACTGGCACAGCCGGTCAAATTCATGACAAAGCCAAGCGCGAGTGCGAGGGGCATCAAGGTGATCGATTTCATGGGAATTCTCCGTGTCTTTTTTGTCAGGGGATCAGGGGGCAACAGTTGCCATGCCAAGCATTTCCCAATCCTGCATGCCGCCGCGATACCAGAAAAGCTTGTGCGCGGGGTAGCCGATTTTGAGTAGCCCTTTGATATTGGTGGGCGACTGGCCGCACCAGGCGCCGTTACAGAACAGCACCAGGGTCTTGGCGTTTTCGAAATTCAGAAACCCATCCTGGCTGACGACCCCGAGCTGTTTTTCGAGGATATCCTGCACAGTAATCGGGTCGGATTTGCCAATGTTCAGGCGATCCCATGGAATATTGACTGCGCCGGGAATAGTGCCGCGTTCAACCCAGTCCGGCGTGCGGGAGTCCACCACCAGGATCGATTTGTCGCCGGCACTCATCTTTTGCAGGAAATCGATCAATTCGAGTTCGCCGATCGTTTTGACGCCATCAGGCATAGCGCCAGGTTGGATACAGAAGGGCGGACATTTGCGCGAGGTTTTGGCGAAATTTGGATTAATGACATTGTCGGCATTCTGATTGCGCTGAATCAACACAGGCTTGCTATTGTGCTGGACTTCAACCGAGGGCAGGCCGACGGTAATATTGACGTCCAGTGCGTGGGAAGCTGGGGTGATACACAGTCCAGCGGCAAGCCAGAGGGCGGTGGTGAGAGGTTTCAGTAACATGAGTTGTGTCCTTGAAAAATGGGGGGTTAATCGCAGCTTGGGTCTTCGTCTTCGACCGGCGCAGATTTTTTTGAGACAGGTTTGGCCGCGTCGGTTTTTGCAGCCTTGGCGACCTTGTCTACGGCGACACTTTTCTTGGGGGGTGACTCAGGGACTTCATTGGCCAGCGCAGGCGTGGTCAGCGCCAGGCTCGCCAGCATCAATATCAATCGGTTCATTTTTTCAAACTCCGCAACGAGGGTGGTTAAATGAGCCTTGCATCGGCTTCTTTGTGCTTTGATTGCGTATCGGACATTCCCGAGTTTTTCTTTAGCAACCGTAAATTCCCCTTCACATTTCAGCTTGCTGAAGTGCGCCAAATCCCCCACCATGGCGCGGTTTATAGGCTTCCAGACGCATATGTACTTGATTAAACCTGTTTTTCGGTCGAGAGCGACTCTGTTAAGCCGTCAACCTGTGCGGAGGGTGTTGTGATTCTGGTCACTGGCGGGGCTGGTTTTATCGGGGCGAATTTTGTGATCGACTGGCTGGCCTTGCACGATGAGCCGGTGGTGAATATCGACAAACTCACCTATGCGGGAAACCGCGATAATTTGGCCGCGTTGCAGTCAGATCCCCGCCATCATTTTGTGCAGGGCGATATCGGTGACCGCGCGCTGGTCTCGGCGCTGCTGCAACAATTTGCGCCGCGTGCCGTGGTTCACTTTGCGGCGGAAAGCCATGTGGATCGTTCGATCAGCGGGCCCGCTGCATTCATTGAAACCAACGTGGTGGGCACGTTTAATTTGCTGGAATCCGTGCGTGAGTGGTGGAATGGCTTGCCTGCGGATCAACAGACCGCGTTCCGTTTCCTGCATGTGTCGACGGATGAGGTGTATGGCTCGCTGGGCGCGGACGATCCGGCCTTTGCCGAGACGACGGCGTATGCACCCAATAGTCCGTATTCAGCATCCAAGGCTGCGTCCGATCATCTGGTGCGAGCCTATCACCACACCTATGGCTTGCCGGTGTTGACGACAAACTGTTCGAATAATTACGGTGCCCTGCAGTTTCCCGAAAAACTCATTCCCCTCATGATCCACAACGCGCTCGCGGGCAAGCCCTTGCCGATCTATGGTGACGGCAGCAATATTCGCGACTGGCTCTATGTCGGCGATCATTGCAGTGCGATCCGCCGCGTACTGGAAGCCGGGCGGGTGGGCGAGGTCTATAACATTGGCGGTTGTAACGAAAAATCCAATCTGGACGTAGTGCATACAGTGTGTACGCTGCTCGACGCGCAGCATCCCGACTCACCGGTCGTGCCGCATCAGCAGCTCATTACGTATGTGAAAGACCGTCCCGGGCACGATCAACGCTACGCGATCAATGCCGATAAACTGGCGCATGAGCTGGGCTGGCGTCCTGCCGAAACGTTTGAAACCGGGATGCAGAAAACCGTTGCCTGGTATCTGGCCCATCAGGACTGGGTGCGCAATGTGACCAGTGGCGCCTACCGTCACTGGGTGGATGAAAACTATACGGCGCGAGAGCGCCTGCATACGGAATCATGAAAAAACGCAAAGGCATTCTTCTCGCGGGCGGCTCGGGCACCCGGCTGTATCCGATTACCCAGTCGGTCTCCAAGCAATTGTTGCCGGTCTACGACAAACCGATGGTGTATTACCCGCTCACAACGCTGATGCTGGCGGGCATACGCGACATCCTGTTGATTTCCACGCCGCAAGACACACCACGTTTTGAACAGCTGCTGGGCAACGGAGCGCAGTGGGGGCTGAATATCCAGTACGCCGTGCAGGCATCGCCCGATGGCCTGGCGCAGGCGTTCATGATCGGTGCCGATTTTCTCGACGGCGCGCCGTCGTCGCTGGTGCTCGGCGATAACATTTTTTATGGCCACGAGTTGAGTCAGGACTTGCAACAGGCCAGCACCCGCAGCGACGGCGCGACCGTGTTTGCGTACCCGGTCAATGACCCGCAACGTTATGGCGTAGTCGAATTCGACGCGGCGGGCCGTGCCGTCAGCCTGGAAGAAAAACCTGCCCACCCCAAGTCGCGTTATGCCGTCACCGGTCTGTATTTTTATGATGCGCGCGTGATCGAGATCGCGCGCGCGTTGCGACCTTCGCCGCGCGGCGAACTGGAAATCACCGACGTCAACCGGCAATACCTCGAATGGGGCGCACTCGATGTCCAGGTGATGGGGCGCGGACAGGCCTGGCTCGACACCGGCACGCACGATTCGCTGATCGAGGCGGCGCTGTATATCCAGACGATCGAAAAGCGCCAGGGGTTGAAGATTGCTTGTCCGGAAGAGATTGCCTACCGTCAGGGTTTTATCGACGCAGCACAACTTGAAGCACTGGCGCAGCCGCTACTGAAAAATGGCTACGGCCAATATCTGATCGACGTGCTGAACGACCGGGTATTTTGATGGAGCGACTCGCGACACAGCATCCGGATATCTGGCTGTTGCGCCCCAGGGTGTTTGGCGACTCCCGTGGTTTTTTTCTGGAGAGCTATAACCAGCGCGTACTGGCTGAACTGGGTGTCGCACAGACGTTTGTGCAGGACAACCACTCGCGTTCGGCGCGCGGCGTGCTGCGCGGCTTGCACTATCAGATTCAGCAACCGCAGGGCAAGCTGGTGCGCGTCGTGGCGGGTGAAGTGTTCGATGTTGCTGTTGATCTGCGCCGAAGTTCGCCGCATTTCGGCAAGGTGGCTTCGTTTCGCCTGTCGGCCGCGTCGCACGACATGGCCTGGATCCCGCCGGGATTTGCGCATGGTTTTCTGGTGCTGTCCGACAGCGCCGATTTTTTATATAAAACCACGGACTATTACGCGCCTGAGCATGAGCGCAGTCTGTTGTGGAACGACTCTGCGCTTGGAATCGACTGGCCGCTGGCCGGGGCACCGCAACTGTCGGCCAAAGATCAGGCAGGTCTGCCGCTGGCGGACTGCGAGACATTCGCATGAGGCTGCCCTTATGAAGCTGCCCCGATGAAAATCCTGCTCACCGGTGCGAGCGGGCAGCTTGGCTGGGAGTTGCGCCGCACGCTCGCGCCGCTGGGGAACGTGCTGACGCTCACTCGCCAGCAGCTCGACCTCGCGCAGCCCGAGTCCCTCCGCTCCGCCGTGACGGCGCTGGCACCCGATCTGATTGTGAATCCCGCCGCCTACACGGCGGTAGACCGCGCTGAATCCGATGCTGCGCTGGCCGAGGCCGTCAATGCTGATGCGCCGCGTGAACTCGCGCAAATCGCCGCACAGCGGGGCATTCCGCTGGTGCATTTCTCCACCGATTACGTATTTGATGGGACACAGTCCACGCCGTATTCTGAATCCGATCTCCCGAATCCACTCGGCGTGTACGGCGCGAGCAAGCGGGCAGGGGAGCTGGCGGTGCAGGCGGCGGGGGGCAGCCACCTCATCCTGCGCACCAGCTGGGTCTACGGTCTGCGGGGCAATAATTTTCTGCGCACCATGCAGCGGTTGGCGCGCGAGCGTGAGTCGCTGTCGGTGGTCAACGATCAGTGGGGCGCGCCGACCTGGTCGCGTCTGCTCGCCGAAGCGACCGCGCTGGTGGTCGCGCGCTGGCTGATGCACGCGGATCGAGCCGCTACCTCTGGTGTGTATCACCTGAGCTGCGGGGGGCGCACTAATTGGCATGAGTTTGCTGCGGCGATTCTGGAAGATTTGCGTAGGCGGGGGGAGCGCGTGGCTACGCTGGCGGCAATTCCGACCACGAGCTATCCTACTGCCGCTGTGCGACCTGCCCAGTCCTTGCTCGACAATACCTTGATCGCCGAGACATTCGGCGTGCGTTTGCCGGATTGGGAGACCGCGTTGGCTTTGTGTCTGGAACAGGATTTGCTGCAATAAACCTCAGGCTGTCACAGCGGCCTGTTTAAATTTTCGCCCGTTTAATTTTTTTGAGCGACCACCATGCCCGTCATTCATCCTGTCATTCTCTCCGGAGGCTCGGGAACCCGCCTCTGGCCTTTATCGCGCGCGGCTCTGCCCAAGCAGTTACTGCCGCTGGCGAGCGACCACAGCCTGCTACAGGATACTGTCAGCCGTTTGACAGATATGCCGGAAATCGCTGCGCCGCTGATGGTGTGTAACGTCGAGCACCGTTTCATGCTCGCCGAGCAGATGCGCGCGATCAACGTGCAGCCGCGCGCCATTGTGCTGGAGCCGGTCGGGCGCAACACGGCGCCCGCCATCGCGGTGGCTGCGCTGATGCTGGCGAAAGACGAGCCTGATGCGCTGATGCTGGTGCTTCCCGCCGATCATCTGATTGCCGACCTGACCGCGTTTCATGCCGCGATCCGCATGGCTGCGCTAGCGGCACAAAACGGTTATCTCGCCACCTTCGGCATCGTCGCGGCTACACCCGAAACCGGCTATGGCTACATACGCCAGGGCGCGCCGCTGGCAGACACGCCGGGCGCGTTTCGGGTCGCAGCGTTCGTCGAAAAACCGGATGCCGCGACTGCGCAGGGCTATGTCGCCACGGGTGAGTATTTCTGGAACAGCGGCATGTTCCTGTTCCGTGCGGCAGATTTTCTGGCTGAGTTGAAAACCTTGCGCCCCGATATCCTCGCGGCGAGCGAGGCTGCGCTGGCCGCTGCCAAACTGGATCTTGATTTCGTGCGGCTGGATCCGGCGGCGTTTGAGGGGTGTCCGTCGGATTCGGTCGATTACGCCGTCATGGAGCACACCCAACGCGCTGCCGTGGTGCCTGCTGATATCGCCTGGAATGACATCGGTGCCTGGTCGGCGCTGTGGGAAGTGGCTGACAAGGATGCCGAGGGCAATGCGACACGCGGCGACGTGATGCTGGAAAGTGCGCGCAATAATTTTGTGCGTGCGGATACCCGCCTGGTGGCCTTGCTGGGGGTTGAGGATCTGGTCGTCGTGGAAACCGCCGATGTGGTGCTGGTGGCCAAAAAAGACCAGGTGCAGGATGTGAAAAAGCTGGTGGACCGGCTGAAAGCCGCGCAGCGCTGCGAGCACCTGCTGCATAAACACGTATACCGGCCTTGGGGGTGGTATGAAGGTATCGACGACGGTGAACGCTTTCAGGTCAAGCGCATTATGGTCAAACCGGGCGAAAAACTCAGCCTGCAAATGCACCATCATCGCGCCGAACACTGGGTCGTCGTCTCGGGCACGGCACGTGTGACATGTGGCGACGCGGTCTCCATGTTGTCGGAAAACCAGTCTACCTACATCCCGCTGGGCACCACACACCGGCTTGAAAACCCCGGAAAAGTCGACCTGCACATTATTGAAGTGCAATCGGGTTCGTATCTGGGGGAGGACGATATCGTCCGCTTTGAGGACATTTACCAGCGCAGCTAAAACCCCGAAAAACCCTGGCTCCCTTGAGCGCCCGAGTGAAACCGGGCGCTTTTTTGTGCCAAAACACCTACAAACAAGACAGACAAACACTTACACATAGTGTTAACAAAAATTCACAATTAACACAGATTTTGTCCGCGTTAACTTTGTTGACATTCGTCCGAAAACGATTTCACCACGCAGACTTAAGCGTGCATTCAAAAAAATCGAAGACAAAGGACACACACCATGAAACTCGACGAAATGCTGGACGAAATGCGCGACGTGAACCTGAACTACCTCTTGCTCGCGCAGAACATGATTCAACACGACAAGGCAACCGCAGTATTCCGCCTCGGCATCAGCCAGCAGGTGGCTGATTTGATCGAAGCATTGACCCCGGCACAAGTGCTCAAGCTGGCGCGCTCCGGCATGTTGGTTTCGCGCTTTCGCTTTGACGACGGTGCCGTCCTCGGCATGTTGACCAGCTACACCAAGGATCGCGCACTGGCGCAGTCACATGCCGCGATCCTGCTGGCCAGCCAGCCGGTTGCCGCATTCGCCTGAGCAATCACAAAGCATTCCGGGAGCACACCATGAGCAAGAAAAGTCTTTTAAACGAAATGCGCGACACGCAACTGGCGATCGAACTGATCGAACTGGGTGCCCGCCCGCAGGTGCTGGAATGCGAAACGTCGCTGTCACGTGAACGGCTGCTCAAGCTCTACAAGGAAGTCAAAGGCGTGTCGCCCCCCAAGGGTATGCTGCCGTTTTCGACCGACTGGTTTTTGACTTGGTTGCCCAATGTTCATGCGTCGCTGTTCGTGAATATTCAGCGCTACATCAGCCAGAACAGCGATTGCGGCGGGATCGAATGCATCCTTAAAAGTTATCACCTGTATCAGGAATATCTGCACACCCATAACATTGACGCCGTGTTGAGCTTTACCCGCGCCTGGACGCTGAACCGGTTTTTTGAAAGCAATATGCTCGAAACTGCCGTGTGCCAAGAATGCGGCGGCCATTTTGTAGTGCACCCCGACGATCTGCACACCCATTATGTGTGCGGCCTGTGCCACATGCCCGCGCGGGCAGGCAAAACCCGCAAGGCCAAGGCTGATGCGGCACGCGCAGAATCCGCTCATGCGGTAGGTTCGCTGCTGACAGCTGCGGCTTGATCCCGAGACATCCGGTTCGATGTTGTTGTTCCCTCAGCGCTTACCGCTTAGCCTGCAATCCCTGTTGATCCAGCTCGTTGCGTGCGGCGGGGTTGCTGTGATGCCGGGTCTGGGCGCATCGCTCACGCTGTGGCAGGCCGCGCTGGTGCAAGGCGTGATCGCAGCGGGATTGAGTCGGCTGGCGCAACAGCCCGTATGGTGGCAACCGCTACACATGCTGTTTTTACCGGGTGTATGGGCGGCTTTGCATCTTTCCTTATCGCCGGCCTGGTATCTGCTGGTGTTCGGTGTGCTTGCCAGCGTGTACTGGAGCACATTTCGTACGCGGGTGCCGCTGTACTTATCAGATCGTCGAGCCTGGAAAGCGGTCGAGCCTTTTCTGCCGACCGAGCGTCAGTTCCGCTTCATCGATTTGGGTAGTGGCTTGGGGGGTGTACCTCTCTATCTCGCGCCGCGTTTCCCCGGCGGGCAGTTTTTTGGCACTGAAGTCGCGCCGGTTCCCTGGCTTATCAGCCAGCTGCGCGCCTGGATAAAACGTCTACCCGTGGTGTTCCTGCGGCGTGACTACACTCGCCTGAATCTGGCGGAATTCGACGTGGTATTCGCGTTCTTGTCGCCTGCGGCGATGCCCGCGCTCTGGCGCAAAGCGCAGGCCGAAATGCGGCAGGGAAGCCGTTTCATCAGCCTGTCATTTACAGTGGATGGCCGTCCGCCAGATCGCGAAATCGCGCTGGCAGAAGGTGCGCGACACCGGCTCTACTTTTGGCAGATGTAGCGCCTGCGGAGTGGGCTGCCTGGCTCGCTCCGCACGCCGGATGTCACATCGTCAGCAGGCCATTCAAGGCCGAAAACGGTCAATCAGCACGTGAAGCCGTTCCAGGTCAAAAGCATTCACCAGAGGCGCATCCCTACAGGCTCTCTGTCAGTTCATGCAAAAAAGTGGTGTGATTTGCTTCGGCTTTTTGAAACGCGACAATCAACTTTTCGGCGTCATCGGTCAGTCGGCTACCGACAGGGCCACTTTCGATGAGGGGTGAGCCCCAGGTGGTGTTCATGGCGTCTACGGCATCCCACGCGGCTTTGTAGCTCATCTTCATGGCTTTGGCGGCTTTGGAAATGGAACCGGTTTCGCGGATGCGTTGCAGCAGTTCAACGCGTCCGCGCCCGATGAAATTGCGGCCATTGAGGGTGAGCCAGAAACGTCCATCGGCCTGGAGTCTGCTTTTCATCAGGCGAGTGTAGCAAAAGGCAGTTGCTGCACGGGGGGCGATAGACCAGAATGAAGACTCGATAACAACAGGAGAACACCATGAAAACCCTATGGGCGGCACTGGCCTTGTTTTGTCTGTCCCTGCCGTTGCAGGCGGCGGAGTCGTATACGGTCTTGTTCAAGGGGCAGGGGAGTTTTACGGACGTGCGCGACGCGGTGCAGTCGTCGATCGAGGGCAAGGGTCTCAAGATCAACCACACCAATCAGATCGCCGGGATGCTTGAACGCACGGGCAAGGATCTGGGCGCGACCAAGCAGGTGTACGAGCAGGGCGAGCAGTTTGAATTTTGCAGCGCGATGATTTCACGCCGGATGATGGAAGCGGATCCCCATGCCATCACGATGTGCCCGTATATCGTGTCGGTGTACACGGTTCCCGGCGACAAGACGGTGTATGTCGCCTACCGCAAACCGGCGGCAAGCAAAAACCCGGCACTGAAAAAGGCACTGGCCGAGGTGGAGAAGTTGCTCACCGAGATTATTCGCGACGCGCTGTAATTCCATTCTCAGCTTGAAAAGGGAATCAATCGCAGTCCGGGCGCTCGGTTACACTGCGCGCATGACAGTTTTCGCGGATGCTTTGTGATGACAGCTTTTCTGGCAGTCGGCCTGGGTGCCGCCATCGGCGCATGGTTGCGCTGGGGGCTAGGACTCTGGCTGAATCCCGTGTCGCCGGAATTCCCCCTGGGCACATTGGCGGCCAATCTGGTGGGCGGTTACGGCATCGGCCTGGCCATCGCCTGGCTGAGCGATCACCCTGGCGTACCGCCGGAAATGCGCCTGTTCCTGATCACCGGGCTGCTGGGCGGCCTCACCACGTTTTCTACGTTCTCGGCTGAAGTGGTGGCTGCCATGATGCGCGGCCTGTGGATGACCGGCGGGCTGATCGCGCTGAGCCACATGGCGGGCTCGTTGCTGGCGACCGGGCTGGGTCTGGCCACGGTGCGTTTGCTCAAATAATCGTGGGTGAGCTGACCGGGGCTGAGGCGTGACGCTGGTCGATCAACTGGTTTTGTTCGTCGCCTCGCTGGCGGCGAACTTTTTCTCGGCCCTGTCGGGTGGCGGCGCGGGACTGATCCAGTTTCCCATGCTGATTTTTCTGGGGCTCAGCTTTGGTGTCGCGCTCGCCACGCACAAAGTCGCCAGCGTCGCGCTCGGCCTCGGTGCCACGCTGCGGCATCTGAAAGAGTCACACCTTGAACGGCGCTTCTCGCTGATTATTCTGGCGGCTGGTTTGCCGGGTGTCGTGCTGGGGGCGCTGACGATCCTGCACCTTCCCGAACGGCTCGCCACGCTGGCGCTGGGCGTGCTCACGCTGGGCCTGGGGCTGTATTCCGTTTTCAGGCCGCAACTCGGCATGCAGCACGCACCCAAAAATCAGCAGGGCAGGGCGCTGGTGGTGGGCATGGCGGGATTGTTCGGCGTGGGCTTTCTCAACGGCTCCATCACCAGCGGCACCGGCCTGTTTTTAACCCTCTGGCTCATCCGCTATTTCGGCCTCGACTACACCCGTGCCGTGGCCTATACGCTGATCCTGTGCGGGCTGATCTGGAACGGCACCGGCGCGCTGGTATTGGGGTTCGTTGGTACCGTGGCCTGGGGTTGGATGCCCGCCTTGCTCGCAGGCTCGGTAATCGGCGGCTACCTAGGCAGCCATCTGGCGATCAAGAAGGGCAATCTCTGGATCAAGCGTGCGTTTGAGATTGTGACGATTTTGATCGGAATTAAGCTGATTATTGGATAGGGATCAGGACGCTTCTATTGTTACGCCGCACTGTGTGCTGACCAATGTGGAAGATGGGAGGCGCGCCGCTTGTGGCTCGTCCTGCGTCAGAAGGTAGTGCCTTGACTGCCGGGATAGCATTTATAGTCCGAACAGGTGGACTAATTCTCGTCGCGTTTGATCTGCCCATTCTCAATGGCCACATCGAACATTCCTTCGCATTTGCCGGGACCTAATCCTTTTGGCGACCTGCAAAGTACGTTTTTTGTACTTCCATAATTTCCCGCTGAGGATTTTATGTAGTACTCATAACCTTCCAATTGCTTCAACGCCTGCGAAGTCACCCCATTACAGTAAGACTTGAATAAATCATTTCTCTTTTCTTGCGGTGCACCTCGAAAACCTTTGCGTGACGAAAATTGCGACCAAAATAAATGCTGGTTATTTGTTTGGCATGCTGAGAAAAAGCGATTGAAGAAGTCTAGCGCTCTGGCTGTTTCATTATTTTCTGCTGCCACTGCCGTAAGACTGGAAAACGACAGAATGCCAAATAAGATAAAAGCTTGGGTTGCCTTCAAGAGATTCTCCTTGGGAATGCCTACGTGAAATAGCCGCCATATGACGGGCTAAAAGATTATTGGATATGTCGGAAAGCCATCCTTCGTGTGGAAAGGTTCTCTTCTGGAAAGCGGTACTGTCCGATAATACCTGTGCCCTATCGGATAAGCGATCCGATGTCACGCCACAAAGTACGACAAAACCTCAGCCCGCCTGCCCATACAAACGCAACACCGCCCGGACGAAACCATGATCAGAGCGGCTGCGGTCGCGTCCCTGATGCAGGTGGTCGTTGAAATAATCCACCCGCGCGACGTCGCCTACAGCGTATTTGCTGCTGCGCAGGAATTCTTCGCTGACGAAAATCTGGTCCAGGATGTCAGGACGGCCTTGATGCACGTGTGAGTAGGCCACGTCGCGGCGCATACCGGCCTGGCCCTGCAACTCGTAGGCATTGAACAGGGCGACGTCGCTGGCGGCGCGGTCGTACGCAACTTCGCTGGTGGCGGCGAGTATCTGGGTGGTGACGCTATGCGGGCCGTCGTTGAAATCGCCCATGACGATGAGCGGGCCCTGCCTGCCTTTGACCACATCGACGATGAGGCCGCGCAGGGCGGCGGCTTCGACGCCGCGCATGATCAGCGAGCGCAAGGTGGCGCGCGCCTGGATTTTGGGGTCGTCGGTGTCTTCCAGATAGTTGCCGTCGGCGGCCTGCAAAAACTTGGGGCGCTTGGATTTCATGTGCACGGTCAGCACATGCAGCGGCTGGCCGCTGTCGAGTTTGACGGTGAGGTGCAAGGGCGGACGCTCAAACCGCACATGCGGGCCGATATCCGGCACATCGGCGTGCATGGCGGGGTCGATCTCGCGGTAGGACTGCAGGGCGAGGGTTTCCAGACGGGTGATGAATCCCACGCGGGGCGTGCCTTCTGCCCCCGGCAATGGCTTGCCGCTGGCATCGGTATTTTCTGCGCCGGGCGATTTCACGGTGCGATAGCGCAGGCCGCTGGCTTTGACGGCCTCCTGCAGGGCGGCTTCGTCCCAGATTTCCTGCACGGCCACAATATCGGCGTTGAGGTTTTTCAGGCTGTCGCCCAGCCAGTCGATCTTGCGCTGGTATTCCTGCGCGGTGTAGGGCTCTTGATTAGCGTAATAGCTGCGGCCGGGCAGCGCCAGGTTGAGCACATTGCAGGTCGCCAGCGTGAGCGTGCCTGCGATATCCGGGCGACCTTGCGCGTTCATAGCGTTTGCACGAATGCCAGCACTTCAGCTGCGTGTCCGGGCGCCTTGAGGCCGCGCCAGCTCTTGACCAGCTTGCCGTTGACGTCGAATACGAAGGTGCTCCGCTCCACACCACGCACCTGCTTGCCATATAGGTTTTTCAGTTTCATCACGCCGAACAGGTCGCAGGCTTTTTCTTCAGTGTCGGCGAGCAGTTCAAACGGAAAGCCCAATTCGGCCTTGAAGCCTTCGTGCGATTTGAGGCTGTCGCGCGAGATGCCCACAACAAGGGTGTTGGCCTTGCCGAAATCGGGGTAGAGATCGCGGAATTCCTGGCCTTCGAGCGTGCAGCCGGAGGTGTTGTCCTTGGGGTAGAAATACACGACGACGTTCTGGCCGCGATGGTCGGACAGCTTGAAGACGGTGTCGCCCGTGGACGGCAGTTCGAAGTCTTTGATGACGGGATCGGCCATGGTGTGCTCCTTTAGCGGGAAGAGGATTTCAGCAAGACAAGGACGGCACCGGCACCGCCATCGACGGTACGTGCCTGACAAAAGGCGAGCACGTCTTCGCGCTGCATCAGCCAGTGGCGTACCTTGTTTTTCAGCACCGGCAGACGGTTTTTCGAGCCGTGACCCTTGCCGTGGATGATGCGCACGCAGCGGCGATCTTCGATCATGCAGCGGTTGAGGAAGGCCGCAAGCGCGACGCGTGCCTCGTCGCCGGTATAGCCGTGCAAGTCGAGTTCGGCCCTGATGACCCAGCCGCCCCGGCGCAGTTTGCGCATGGCGGCAGTAGGGACACCAGGGCGCGCAAAAAAGAGTTCTTCGCCGGTGGAGACGGCGGCGTCCCAGTCCCAGGGGTCGGACAGCGCATCAACCAGCACCTGCTGTTCGTCGTGCTGGCGCTGCCGTGCAAGGGGCTTGGGACGTTGTTTCGATAGCGCTGCACGGTTGTGCGGCGGCAGCGGCGTGGCGTCGGCGACGGCGCGACGGAACAGCATGACGCCGTCAGTCTGCGGTTTGGGTTTGTGTGGTGTCTGTTGCGAGCTGGCAGCCTGGTCGGCAGGGTCACGCAGATCGCGACGCACGCGCGCCAGCGCCGCAAACGCGGCGGGGGCAAGCGGGCTGCCGCTGGCGCGTTTCATGCGGCCAAGCCAAATCAGGCTTTGCCCAGCGCGTCGAGATAGCGCTCGGCGTCGAGCGCGGCCATGCAGCCCGTACCGGCGCTGGTGACGGCCTGGCGATAGATATGATCCTGCACGTCGCCCGCCGCGAACACGCCTTCGATATTGGTAGCGGTCGCATTGCCCTTGTTGCCGCTCTGGGTGACGATGTAGCCGCCTTCGAGCGTGATCTGGCCTTCGAAAATGGCGGTATTTGGCTTGTGGCCGATGGCGATGAACACGCCGGTGAGCGCGATGTCTTTCGTGCTGCCGTCTTTGGTGCTCTTGATGCGCATGCCGGTGACGCCGGTCTTGTCGCCCAGCACTTCGTCCAGCGTGCTGTCGAGTGCCAGCGTGATCTTGCCTTCCTTGACCTTGTCCATCAGGTGGCTGACGAGGATTTTCTCCGACTTGAACGTGTCGCGACGATGCACCAGGGTGACATGTTTCGCGATGTTGGCGAGATAGAGCGCTTCTTCGACCGCAGTATTGCCGCCGCCGATGACTGCCACGTCCTGGTTCTTGTAGAAGAAGCCGTCGCAGGTGGCGCAGCCCGACACGCCTTTGCCCATGAATGCCTGCTCGGACGGCAAGCCGAGGTACATGGCCGAGGCTCCCGTGGCAATGATGAGTGCGTCGCAAGTGTAGATGCCGGAGTCGCCGATCAGGGTGAAGGGCTTTTCGGTCAGCTTCGCGGTGTGAATCTGGTCGAAAATGACCTCGGTGTTGAAACGCTTGGCGTGGCGCTCGAAGCGGTCCATCAGCTCGGGGCCCTGTACGCCGTCCACATCTGCTGGCCAGTTGTCCACCTCGGTTGTGGTCATCAACTGACCGCCTTGCTGCATCCCGGTAATGATGACGGGCGAGAGGTTGGCGCGCGCAGCGTACACGGCGGCGGAGTAACCGGCCGGGCCGGAACCGAGGATGACGAGTTTGTGGTGTGCGGTGCTCATGGTCTCTATTCGATTCTGGATGGGAGAAAGCGGGCTATTCTAACCAATCTCGTCTGGCCAATCTTGGCGACGGCATTTCCATGCTGTCAGTCTGGCCAGCCCACCCGTTTATAATCGGGGCACTTTTGTCTGTTTCAAGCATCCATGGCGCGTTCTGCTCCCCGTTCTTCGACTCCCCTGTCGCCCCGCATGCAGCGCTTGCTGCGCGAGGCGCGTGCCTTGCTGGTGGGGTTTGCTGCCGCCTTGCTTGCCGTCATCCTTCTGAGTTATCACGTTGCCGACCCCAGCTTCAGCACCACCGGCGACGGCAGCGAAGTACACAACTTCGCAGGCCATTTTGGCGCGCGGGTGTCAGACGTGCTGTTGCTGATTTTTGGTTTCTCGGCCTGGTGGTGGGTAGTGCTGGCGGCGGGTTATGTGATCTACGTGTTCCACCATCTGGACGAAGCGCCGATTGCAGCGGGTCGTCAGCGCTGGGTGCAGTTCGCAGGCTTTACCCAATTACTGCTGGCCAGCACCGGCCTGGAATGGCTGCGTACCTGGCATTGGGGCGTGGCGCTGCCCGATGCCCATGGCGGCGTGATCGGTGCGGGGATTGGCGGGGCGGCGGGCAGCCTGTTTGGATTCACTGGCGGCTCGCTGCTGCTGTTATTACTGATGGCAGTGGGCTTCAGCGTGTGGACGGGCGTGTCGTGGTTGAGCATGGCCGAGCGGACGGGCGAATGGGTCGAGCGCGCGTACTGGAAAGTCATACTGACCTGGCAAGCCTATCGGGATCGCAAGCTGGGCGAAGTCGCCCAGTTGAAACGTGAGGCGAAGGTCTCGGTGGTGAAGAAAAAACTCGACGATGCCCCTCCGATTCGGATTGAACCGGTGGTGAGGGAAATTCCCCAGTCAGCGCGCGCAGTCGCCGAAAAACAGGCTCCGCTGTTTTCCGAGATGCCCGATTCGCCCTTGCCGCCGCTGCATCTGCTCGACCCGGCTGACGAAGCGGTGGAAACCGCCAGCGCCGAATCGCTGGAATACACCTCGCTGATGATCGAGCGCAAGCTGGCCGAATTCGGCGTCGAGGTGAAGGTGGTGTCGGCCTCGCCCGGTCCGGTGATCACACGTTACGAAATCGAACCCGCGACGGGCGTGAAGGGCAGCCAGATTGTTAATTTGGCCAAGGATCTGGCGCGCACGCTGTCAGTCATCAGCATCCGCGTGGTCGAAGCGATTCCCGGCAAGCACACTATGGGGCTGGAAATTCCCAATCCCAAGCGGCAGATGGTGCGGCTATCCGAGATTCTCGGTTCCAAGGCTTACCACGACAGTGCCAGCCCGCTCACCATCACGCTCGGCAAGGACATTGCGGGCAATCCGGTGGTGGCGGATCTCGGCAAGATGCCGCATTTGCTGGTTGCCGGTACCACTGGCTCGGGCAAGTCGGTCGGCGTCAACGCGATGATCCTGTCGCTGGTGTACAAGTCAGATCCGAGCGCCGTGCGCATGATCATGGTCGACCCCAAGATGCTGGAGCTGTCGATTTACGAGGGAATTCCGCATCTGCTCGCGCCCGTGGTCACCGATATGAAGCAAGCCGCCAGCGCGCTTAACTGGTGCGTGGGCGAAATGGAACGGCGCTACAAGCTGCTGTCCGCTGTCGGTGTGCGCAATCTGGCGGGCTACAACCAGAAAGTGCGCGACGCCAAAAAAGCCGGTACGCCGCTGACGCATCCGTTCAGCCTGACGCCGGATAACCCCGAACCGCTGGAGACCATGCCGATGATCGTGGTGATGATCGACGAACTCGCCGACCTGATGATGGTGGTCGGCAAGAAGGTCGAAGAGCTCATCGCGCGGCTGGCGCAGAAGGCGCGCGCGGCAGGCATTCACCTGATTCTCGCCACGCAGCGGCCGTCGGTCGACGTCATCACCGGCCTCATCAAGGCCAACATTCCGACCCGCATCGCCTTCCAGGTATCGAGCAAGATCGATTCGCGCACGATTCTCGACCAGATGGGTGCCGAGGCGCTGCTGGGACAGGGCGACATGCTCTACCTGCCGCCCGGCACGGGGCTGCCGCAGCGCGTGCACGGCGCGTTTGTTTCCGACGCCGAAGTGCATCGTGTGGTCGATTATCTGAAAGCGCTCGGCGAACCGGATTACATCGAAGGCGTACTGGAATCGCCGGAAGAGTTGGGCGAGGGTGGTGAACTGGGTGAGGCTGGCGCAGAAGCCGACCCGCTCTACGACCAGGCCGTTGCCTACGTGCTGAAGACACGCCGCGCGTCGATTTCGTCGGTGCAGCGCCAGCTGCGCATCGGCTACAACCGCGCCGCCCGCATGATCGAAGACATGGAGCGCGCGGGACTCGTGTCGGCGATGCAGTCGAACGGCAACCGCGATGTGCTTGCGCCCGGAGGCGAAGCATGAAGTTTGTCGCGTTGATTCCCGCCGCCGGATCGGGTTCGCGCATGGGCGGCGCTATCGAAAAGCAATACATGGACCTCAACGCGGTACCCATGATCGCGCACGCGATGATGGTGCTGGCGCGTGAGCCGCGGATTGACCGAATTTTTGTGGTGCTTTCGCCCACCGACAAACGCTGGAACAATTTCGAATGGCAGGGCTGGGAAGAACGCATTGAAGTGCTGCGCTGCGGCGGGGCGACGCGCGCCGAGACGGTGCTGAATGGCCTCGAAGCCATATCCAAGATCTGTGATGCCGACGACTGGGTGCTGGTGCACGACGCTGCGCGGCCCTGTCTGCCGGACGAGATGCTGGACAAGCTGCTGGATGAAGTGGCCGACGATCCGGTCGGTGGCCTGCTCGCCATGCCGGTGGCAGATACGCTCAAACGCGCGACAGCCGGGTCGGTATCCGGTGCACGCGCCGAGGCCACGGTGCCGCGCGCCGGCCTGTGGCAGGCGCAAACACCCCAGATGTTCCGTCACGGCACACTCGTCGAAGCCTTGCGTGCTGCAGGCAGCGACATGACTGACGAGGCGTCAGCCATTGAGGCGCTGGGCTTGCAGCCGAGGCTGGTCGAGTCCGACAGCCGCAATCTCAAGGTTACGTATCCGCAGGACCTGGAACTGGCGGGCCTGATACTGGGGAAAATGAATGAGTGACATCCGGATCGGCCACGGCTTCGACGTGCATGCCTTGGTTGAAAACCGCAAGCTCATCGTCGGTGGCGTCGAGATTCCCCATGAACGCGGCCTCGCCGGGCATTCCGACGCCGACGTGCTGCTGCACGCGATCTGCGACGCGCTGCTTGGCGCGGCCGGGCTGGGCGACATCGGCCGCCACTTCCCCGACACCAGCGCTGAATTCAAGGACATTGACAGCCGTATCCTGTTGCGCCGCGTCGCCGGACAATTGCGCGAACGCGGCTGGACGACCGGCAACGTCGACGCCACGATCATCGCGCAGGCGCCGAAAATGGCGCCGCACATCGCGCGGATGACGGCGCATATCGCGGACGATCTTGGTGTCGCAATCGACCGCGTCAACGTCAAGGCCACCACCACCGAAAAACTCGGCTTTGCCGGGCGCGGCGAAGGCATTGCCGCCGAAGCGGTGAGCCTGATCATGCGTGACTGATACCGACTCGCAGCGGCTGTTCCTGGCCTTGTGGCCAGACGACACCACCCGCGACGCACTTCATCGCACCGGCAAATGGCTACACAAACACTGGGGCGGGCGATTGATGCGCCGGGATACCCTGCATCTCACTTTGGCATTTCTTGGCAATACGCCGGTTAATCGATTGGATGCCTTGACTGCTTACGTCGGTTCGGTCGATATTGAAAACTTCGAACTGATTCTGGATCAGGCAGGCTGCTGGCCGCACAACCATATCGGCTGGCTGGGTGCCACGGAAAAATCGGTGCCGCTCCTTGATCTGACGGCGCGACTACGTATCGCGCTACGCAAAGCGGATTTGCACTTTGAAGACAAACCCTTCGTTCCGCACGTCACTTTGCTTCGCAATACTCGTGGCGGAGCAGCAACCGCTTGCGAGCCAGTGCGCTGGCCGATAAGTGGTTTCGCATTGCTTGCATCGGACACGAATGCAGAGGGGGCGTGTTACACCGTCTTACGGCGCTGGCCGTAACAATCCATATGCAGGGGCCATAAAAATGGCGGCTTTTGGCCGCCATTTCCGCAGGTGTATGACCCTTATTTGGCTTTCCACATAATGTAGTCGGCCTGATAGGTCACCAGCTCTTTCTTACCAGTACTGGCTGCGTCACACGCTTTACCCGCTGGTGCGACACCCCCTGCGGTAGCAAGGCGCTGAATGAATGTCACATTGCTCATTGCGCCATTTCCCTCGTAACCGTTCTGTTGCACCAGTTGCAAGGGGATGCTGCCGGGTGTGCTCGTGTTAGGTATTACGGCAAGCTGTTTGCCGACCACCTTTGAGCCATCGTTTGCTTCCCAGGTTGCACCTTTGGGAGACCCGTAATAGCGGCCGATCTGGTTGTTGTCGGTGTCATAGAGATAGGCGTAGGGAATCTTGAATGTCCAGGCAAACTGGCCGGGGGCGTCTTTTTTCTCCATGCACTCATAAGTGATTTGGCCCATGGCGAATGTTTTCATCATTACGGTGTTGCCACCGGGCACTTTGATGGCAGAAGGCACCATGTGGTCATCGGCTAGCGTGGCGACAGGGGTGGACAGGAGCAGGGCAGCGAGCAATACGGAAGTTTGGAAATGGGTTTTCATGGCTTAAGTCCTCGGTTGGGGTGAATGCAAACGGATCAGCACAGGCTGTCCTGTTAAGCACTACCCATGAAACGCGGTTTCAGACGCAGGCCGATGAAAATATTTCTTAGTCCGCCAAGGCGACCATGCGTCCGATCGCGAGCACCGGGCCAGTCGGCTTGCCGGTGGGTGAGCCATATTCGGGTTCAAGCGTCACTTCGAAGAGTTGCTGGTTTTCCAGAGCAGGAAGTTTCTCGCGCGGGATGTCGAGGGTGCCACTGGCAGACACCAAGCCCAGCGAGGTCGGCCGATTTGCGCCTTGTGGTTTGGTCCAGAATTGCCATGAACGACCGGAGGGCGGGGGTGTCAGGGAGCCGACCGGACGCAGGCGGACCGTATTCGCGTCCGCAAGATCGACCACCCAGCCGATGGATTGCTGCGGCGTTTGCAGCAAGGCAACGTACCGTACAGGCGCTATTTGCGGACTTCTGGCGAGCTGCAGGCCGAGGCCGACAGCAAGTACGAGTGCGGTCGTCGCGAGTCCCTGCCAGAATCGGAGCGTTTCCCACCAGCGGAGGTGGCGTTTAGCTGAATCGGAGGACAGCCGGGTTCGAATGCGCGCCCAGGTCTGTGGCTGGGGGGTGGCAGGTGTCACGCGATGGATGAGCGGAAGCAGTCTGTCCTGCCAGCGATAAATTTCTCTCGCCAACTCGCGATCCTGCCGGGCAGCTAGGCGAAGGGTCGCCGAGGACTTCGGATCCAGTGTCCCGAGCACGTATTCCGCGATGTCCGCCTGGTGTTCATCCTCTATCATGACAGGCAATCCTTCAGGCTAACCAGTCCCCGGCGAATCCACGATTTGACAGTACCAAGCGGGGTGGCGAGTGTTTTGGCGATCTGCTCATGCGAATAGCCATCCAGAAAAGCGAGCAGGATAGATTCCCGGCGCTTGTCTTCGAGCACTTCCAGGCAACGATTGATATCGCGTGCATCATCCTGGCGCTGCCTGTCCGAATGACCGGGTTCGTCGAGCAGGGCGTATGGGTCTTCCTGCAGGATTTCGCGACCCTGTGTACGCGCGAGATTCAATGCACGATGGCGCACAACCGTGTAAATCCAGCCGCGCGCCGATCCCAGATTGCGATCGTAGGTGTGGGACTGCTGCCATATCTGAACAAAAGCATCCTGCAAGGCGTCTTCGGCGAGTGCCGTGTCGCGCAGAATGCGCCGGCAAACGCCAAGTAGCCAGCGCGATTCGCGGGCGTACAGATTTTCCAGGGCATCGGTTTCTCCACGCGAACAGGCGACGAGAGCCGATTCATAATCAAAATCCACAGCAGGCCACAGTTGTAAGGATATTGCGGCAGTCTAACAGTGCTTCGGCGCGACGTCGCCATGTCTCGCGAGTGGCCGGTTCTGGCGGTTTTCAGTGGTTGCGGGTTGACAGAAACCAGCCGGGCTGCCGAAATCTCAGGGTCAAGTATCCGGCTTATTTCCGTTCGTCGCACCCGTACAGAGGAAGTGAAACTGTATGAATTTATCCTGGGTGTGATGCGGTCTGAACGCTTGCTGTGTCCGTCAAAAATCGCGGGACGCGACAAACTCCGCGTTTAGCTCGACACCCCCGCGCCGTTTCGGTTATGATCCGCCCCGCATTAGGCGCGTAGCTCAGCTGGTTAGAGCACCACCTTGACATGGTGGGGGTCGTTGGTTCGAGTCCAATCGCGCCTACCAATTTTTGGGTCGGGATGACCGGGTATCAAGAGGGGCTGAACTGCCCACGGAGGTTGCGAAATGTCACCGCGAACTAGCCAGGAAGTGATTGGATAAACCCGGCGCATTGCTGTTCGCAGACGTTCTGCAGTTTTAAACAAGTAACATCCAAAAGCGCGGCCGGTCCGCGCTTTTTTCATTCTGGAGTTGGGTTCATGGTCAATGTCACGCTTCCCGATGGTTCTGTCCGGCAGTTCGATGCCGCCGTCACGGTCGCGCAGGTCGCCGCCAGTATCGGTGCCGGGCTGGCGAAAGCCGCACTCGCAGGCAAGGTGAATGGCAAACTGGTCGATACCAGTCATCTCATCGGCGCAGACGCGCAGCTCGCGATTGTGACGGCCAAGGATGCCGAGGCGCTTGATCTGATCCGCCACGACGCCGCGCACGTGATGGCGCAGGCGGTGCAGGAGCTGTATCCCGGCACGCAGGTCACCATCGGCCCGGCCATCGAGGACGGCTTTTATTACGATTTCGCGCGCGAGTTGCCTTTTACGCCGGAAGATCTGACCGCCATCGAAAAACGCATGGATGAAATCGTCAAACGCGATCTGCCGATTCAGCGCGAGGTGTGGGAACGCGAGGCCGCTAAAAAAGCCTTCGCCGATCTGGGTGAGTCGTACAAGGTGCAGATCATTGAGGACATCATCAAGCCTGGTGAGGAACTGTCCATTTACCGCCAGGGCGACTGGTTCGACGTCTGTCGTGGCCCGCATTTGCCGTCTACCGGCAAGCTGCCCAAAGCCTACAAGCTGATGAAGCTGGCCGGTGCCTACTGGCGTGGCGATTCGAAGAACCCGATGCTGCAACGCATCTACGGCACGGCGTGGGCGAAGAAGGAAGACCTTGAAGCCTATCTGTTCCGCCTGGAAGAAGCCGAGAAACGCGATCACCGCCGCCTCGCCAAGCAGCTCGACCTGCTGCACATGCAGGAAGAGGCGCCGGGCATGGTGTTCTGGCACCCCAAGGGCTGGATCGTGTGGCAGCAAATCGAGCAGTACATGCGCCAGAAGTTCGTCGAGTACGATTATCAGGAAGTGCGCACGCCAGCGGTGATGGACCGCAGTCTGTGGGAAAAATCCGGCCACTGGGATAACTACCGCGACAACATGTTCACCACCGCGTCGGAAAACCGCGATTACGCGGTCAAGCCGATGAACTGCCCTGGCCACGTGCAGATTTTCAACAGCGGCCTGCATTCCTACCGCGAACTGCCGCTGCGGCTGGCCGAGTTCGGCTCGTGTCACCGCAACGAACCGTCGGGCGCGCTGCACGGCATCATGCGGGTGCGCGGATTCACGCAGGACGACGCGCATATTTTCTGCATGGAGACACAGGTCGAGCAGGAAGTGGCGGATTTCATCGTCATGCTGCAAAAGGTCTACGCTGATTTCGGCTTCAGTGATGTGCTGGTCAAGCTCTCGACCCGCCCCGAGAAGCGCGTTGGCTCGGACGAGAGCTGGGACAAGGCTGAAACCGCGCTGGCCGCCGCGCTGGAGAAAAACGGCCTGGCGTTCGACCTGCAGCCCGGAGAAGGCGCGTTTTACGGCCCCAAGATCGAATTCACGCTGAAAGACACCCTGGGCCGTCTGTGGCAATGCGGCACGATCCAGCTGGATTTCAACCTGCCGGTACGGCTGGGTGCGGAATACGTGACCGAAGACAATGGCCGCAGCATCCCCGTGATGCTGCACCGCGCGATCCTGGGTTCGATGGAGCGTTTCATCGGCATCCTGATCGAGCACCATGCCGGGAATTTCCCGCTGTGGCTGGCCCCCGTGCAGGTGGTCGTGCTCAATATCAGCGAGCGGCAGGCCGACTATGCGCAAAATGTGACACAGGCGCTGCGTCAGGCGGGCATCCGGGCAGTATCCGACTTGAGTAATAACAAAATTACCTATAAAATCCGGGAACATAGCTTGCAAAAGCTGCCTTATCAGGTAGTCATCGGCGACAAGGAAATGGAAACGAATGGGGTTTCCGTCCGCGCCCGGGGCAACCAGGATTTGGGTCAGCTCGGTTTGGATGACTTGATTGCGCGCCTGAAACAAGAGATCGCGGCGCGACAGTAATACTAGTCAAACAAGGCGTTGGGGACGTCCCCGCGCCTTGTTTGCATTTTTGCCCCGGCGAATTCCGGGTGATGTTTTGGAGAACGGCTCATCGCGACAGAAAAGAAACAGACCCGCATCAACGGCGAAATTACAGCCCCGGAAGTGCGTTTGGTCGGTGTGGAAGGTGAACAGCTTGGTATCGCGAAAATTTTCGATGCGCTGCGACTGGCAGAAGAAGCTGACCTGGACTTGGTTGAGATTGCGCCTACCGCGCAGCCGCCCGTGGCCAAAATCATGGACTACGGCAAGTTCAAGTACCAGGAAAGCAAGAAGCAGCACGAAGCCAAGCTCAAGCAAAAGCAGGTTCAGATCAAGGAAATCAAGTTTCGTCCGGGCACCGACGAAGGTGACTACCAGATCAAGCTGCGCAACCTGATCAAGTTTCTGGAAGAAGGCGACAAGACCAAGATCACGCTGCGTTTCCGGGGGCGCGAAATGGCGCACCAGGAAATCGGCATGGCGCAGTTGAAGCGTGTGGAAGCGGATTTGCTGGAACATGCGGTAGTCGAGCAGTTCCCCAAGATGGAAGGTCGCCAGTTGGTGATGATGCTGGCACCGAAAAAGAAAGTGCCTGCCAAGGTGTAACGGTCAGGGCGTAACGGTTAAATGAGACCGGTGTTTCTCGACTCGCAGTATTGAGTTCATACGCCAGACAAGCAGTGCCATAAGTGTGGTCGGGTAGGTGAAGCATCCCGCGTCGCGGGGTCACCTGGCTACATGAAATAAAGGAAGCATCATGCCCAAGATGAAAAGCAAGAGCGGCGCCGCCAAGCGATTCCGCGCGCTCGGAGGCGGCAAGTTCAAACGCTCGCACGCCTTCATGCGTCATATTCTCACCAAAAAGAGCACCAAGCGTAAGCGCCAGTTGCGCGGCATGGAAACGGTCAATGCTAGCGACCACAAAGCCATTTCACGCATGTTGCCCTACGCATAAAGGAGAGAAAAGATGCCACGCGTTAAACGGGGTGTAACCGCCCGAGCCAGCCACAAACGTATCCTCGATGCCGCCAAAGGCTATCGCGGCCGTCGTAAAAACGTATTCCGGGTCGCCAATGAGGCGGTGATGAAGGCCGGTCAGTATCAGTACCGCGACCGTCGTCAACGTAAGCGTCAGTTCCGTGCATTGTGGATTGCCCGGATCAATGCGGCGTCGCGTTCACACGGCCTGACCTACAGCGTGTTTATGAACGGCCTGTCGCGCGCTGAAATCGGTATTGACCGCAAAGTGTTGTCCGATATCGCGATTTTTGACAAAGACGCCTTTGCCAAAATCGTGGAACAGGTGAAGGCCAAGCTCGCTGCATAAGCGGCACCGAAGCAACAAGAAAAGGCCGTAAGGCCTTTTTTTGTTTCTGATCCGTCCTCGCATAACAGGAAAATCATGCGTAACCCCAACGAAATTGTCGCCGAAGCGCTGGCCGCCATTCATGGCTGCGCCGATTTGCCCACGCTGGAACACGTCAAGGCCGGATTTCTCGGTAAAAGCGGTTCGCTGACGGAGCTGTTGAAAAGCCTGGGCGCGATGCCCGCCGAAGAACGCAAGGCGGCGGGTGCGCGCATCAACGAGGCCAAACAGGCGGTTGAGGCCGTTCTGAAATCGCGGCGTGAGGCTTTGTTGTTAGCCGAACTGAATCGCCAACTGGCGGCCGAGACACTGGATATCACCCTGCCGGGGCGCGGCCTGTCGCGCGGCGGTCTGCATCCGGTGACGCAAACGCTGGGACGCATTGAAGCGCTGTTCCGATCGATTGGCTTTGAGGTGGCGACGGGGCCCGAAATCGAGAGCGATTTCTATAATTTCACCGCGCTGAATATTCCTGAGGATCATCCGGCGCGTGCGATGCACGACACGTTTTACCTGCATGGCGGAGAGCTGCTACGTACCCATACGTCGCCGGTGCAGGTGCGTTACATGCAAAACAAGCAGCCACCGCTGCGCATCATCGCGCCGGGGCGGGTGTATCGCTGCGATTCCGACGTGACGCACACACCGATGTTCCATCAGGTCGAAGGGTTGTGGGTAGATGAGTCTGTATCGTTTGCCGATCTCAAGGGCGTGCTGGCCGACTTCATGCGCAACTTTTTCGAGCGCGACGATTTGCCAGTGCGTTTCCGTCCGTCGTTCTTTCCGTTCACCGAACCCAGTGCCGAAATGGATATCGGCTGCGTGATGTGCGGTGGCGAAGGCTGTCGCGTGTGTTCGCACACCGGCTGGCTCGAAGTGCTGGGTTGCGGCATGGTGCATCCGAACGTGTTCCGGCACGTTGAGATCGACACGGAACGCTTCATTGGCTTTGCGTTTGGGCTGGGTGTCGAACGACTGGCGATGCTGCGCTATGGCGTTGATGACTTGCGCCTGTTTTTCGAAAACGATCTGCGTTTTCTCAAACAATTCAATTGACCGGGATGCCTCATGCAATTTTCTGAAGCTTGGCTGCGCAGCCTCGTTAACCCCGCACTCGATACGCCGCAACTTGCCCATGCCCTGACCATGGCCGGGCTGGAGGTGGAAGCAACCGTGCCGGCTGCGACCACGTTCAATCAGGTGGTTGTCGCGGAAATCCTCTCAGCAGACAAACATCCCGATGCTGATCGTTTGCGAGTGTGTCAGGTTGATGTGGGCGAAGCCAGCCCGGTGACTATTGTGTGTGGCGCACCGAATGCGGCGGCCGGGTTGAAGGTGCCGTGCGCGCGTCCCGGGGCAAAATTGCCGGGAATCGAAATCAAGGTCGCCAAAGTGCGCGGCGTCGAATCGCACGGCATGTTGTGTTCCACCAAAGAACTTGGACTGCCGGGTGAGGCAGACGGCCTGATGATATTGGCGGCTGACGCACCGGTTGGCGAAGATTTCCGCGCTTACTTGAATCTGGACGACACGCTCATCACCCTCAAACTCACGCCAAATCGTGCCGACTGCCTGTCCATGCAGGGCATTGCGCGCGAAGTCGGCGCGATCACAGGGTCGCCGGTACATGCTATTGAGCATCGCACTGTGGCGGCAGCGATCAACGACACGCTGGGCGTCAGCGTCAGCGCGCCCGAGGCGTGCCCGTTGTATCTGGGGCGCGTTGTGCGTGGTATCGACGCGCAGGCAGTTACGCCGCGCTGGATGGCAGAGCGGCTGGAACGCAGCGGCATCCGCCCGCTGCTGGCGCCGGTCGATATCACCAACTATGTGCTGCTCGAAATGGGGCAGCCGATGCACGCATTTGCCCTGTCGCGTGTGCAGGGCGGTATTGACGTCCGCTTGGCGCGCGAGGGTGAGACACTCGCCCTGCTGAACGGCCAGACTGCCAGCCTTTCGCCGATCATGCTGGTGATTGCCGATGCGACGGGCCCGGTGGCGCTGGCAGGCATCATGGGTGGTTTACCCACCAGTGTGGAGCGCGTCACGGTAGACGTGTTCCTCGAAGCAGCGTTCTTCACTCCCGCTGCCATTGCGGGACGTGCGCGAGCGTTAGGCCTGTCGACCGACTCGTCGCATCGTTTCGAGCGCGGCGTCGATTTTGCGACCACCCGCCGGGCGATGGAGCGTGCCACCCAGTTGTTGACGGATATTTGCGGTGGGCAGGCCGGGCCGATTACTGAGGCATGTGCCGATCTGCCTGCCCGGCATCCTATTACGCTGCGGCTGCCGCGTTTGCAGCGCGTGTTGGGCGTGGCGCTGGATCCTGAACGTGTAGCGCAGGGTCTGACCGCGCTGGGCGCTGAAGTGCGCCGTGAAGGCGACACGCTGGTGGTGAAGCCGCCGAGTTTCCGCTTCGACCTTGCCATCGAAGAAGATCTGATCGAGGAAGCGGTGCGCCTATACGGCTACGACAATGTGCCTGCCCAGCCACCCGCTGCGCCTTCTCGCATGCTGCCACAACCTGAAACGCAACGCCGTCAGGATCGTTTGCGTGACGCGCTGGTGGCACTGGATTATCAGGAAGTCATCACCTACAGCTTCGTTGATCCGGCTTGGGAGCAATTCCTGCAAACCGGCCACACCCCGCAAGTGCTCGCCAATCCGATTGCCAGCCAGCTGTCCACCATGCGCACCACGCTGTGGGGAGGGCTGATCGATGTGCTGCGCAACAATCTCAACCGTCAGCAGTCGCGCGTGCGTATTTTTGAATTGGGACGCGCCTTTATCCAGCAACAAGGCCAGCTTTCCCAGCCCATGCGTCTGGCGGGGCTGAGTTACGGCACCGCGTTTCCCGAGCAATGGGGGGAGGTGGGTCGACGCGTCGATTTCCATGACCTGAAGGGCGACCTCGAGCGCATATTTGGTAGCGCACTGGACGTTTGGCACGGCGAACATGCCGCCCTGCATCCAGGACAATGCGCGCGGCTGGTGGCGAATGGCGAGGCGGTAGGTTGGCTGGGTGCCCTGCACCCTAGGCTGGTGCAACAGCTCGATTTACCGAGTGCGCCGCTATTGTTTGAATGTGACCTTGATGCGGTTTCTGATGTGCGTTTACCACGTCACGCCGGTCTCACGCGTTTTCCGCAGGTTCGCCGCGATCTGGCGTTTGTGCTGGATGAAACCATCGCGGCGGGCGACGTGCTGGCGGCCATGCAGCAAGTGGCCGCAAGCCGGGTGTGCGAGCTGGCTTTGTTTGACCAGTATCACGGGAAAGGTATAGCGGAAAACCAAAAAAGCCTTGCGTTTCGGGTAGTTATGCAAGATACTGAACGCACACTGACGGATGTTGAAGTGGAGGAGACCGTGGCGCAATTGGCCGAAGTCGTGACCCGTCAGTTCAATGCAGCGTTGCGTTCCTGACGTTGAGAGACAACATTAAGTTGCGGACATAACACCTATGTCAACCCTGACAAAAGCTGATCTGGCTGAGCTCCTGTTTGAGAAAGTAGGCTTGAACAAACGCGAAGCCAAGGACATCGTGGAATCGTTCTTTGACGAGATACGCCAAGCCCTCGAAAGTGGCGACATGGTCAAGCTCTCAGGCTTCGGTAATTTCCAGTGCCGCGAAAAACCCCAGCGTCCCGGGCGTAACCCAAAAACCGGCGAGGAAATGCCGATTTCCGCGCGTCGTGTTGTCACCTTTCACGCCAGCCAGAAACTCAAATCTCAGGTAGAAGGCGCAGACCTTGGAACGCCCGAGCCTCAGTGAACTGCCGCCGATTCCGGCGAAACGCTACTTCACTATCGGCGAGGTTTCAGAACTCTGTGCCGTCAAGGCGCACGTGCTGCGTTACTGGGAACAGGAATTTACCCAGCTTCGACCTGTCAAGCGACGCGGCAACCGTCGTTATTATCAGCATCATGAAGTCCTGCTGATCCGCCGCATCCGTCAACTGCTGTACGAAGAAGGCTTCACTATTCAGGGCGCACGCCAGCGGCTGGAGCACGACAACGGATCGCCGAACGACAGCGCGAGCGTCGCCCCCATTGCCGCCTCGCCCACGCTGAAACTGCGCGACGAATTACAGGCTATCCTGAAAATATTGAGCTGACAGGCTACCGCCGAAGCGCCGACCTCTGCTAGAATCTCGGGCTTCGTCGGGGCGTAGCGCAGCCTGGTAGCGCACTTGACTGGGGGTCAAGTGGTCGGAGGTTCAAATCCTCTCGTCCCGACCAATATTCCTTAAAATGTGTGCAGGCTCTGCGCGCATCATCGCCTCTGTTAAACAGAGGGTTCACCTCCCCGCAGCCAGCCAATCGCTGCGGGTTTTACCCACGATCTTAACGATCACTGTTCGTCTGCCTCGATTGGTGTTGCCGCTTGCGCAACAGGCCGTCGCAGGAAACCACATGACTACTGAAATAACTTTTGCCAGCCTGGCGCTGGCCGAACCCCTTTTGCGCGCCATTACCGATGCGGGCTATGTCACGCCGACGCCGATACAGGCGCAGGCGATTCCCGAGGTGCTGGCGGGGCGCGATCTGCTCGCGGCGGCACAGACGGGGACGGGCAAGACGGCGGGCTTTACACTGCCGATTCTGCATTTACTGCACGCGCGCGCCGTGCCGGCCCGGCCCGGTCGGCCGCGTTGCCTGATTCTGGTACCGACGCGCGAGCTGGCCGCACAGGTTGAGGAATCCGTCAAAACCTATGGCAAGCATTTGCCGCTGACATCAATGGTGATGTTTGGCGGCGTCAACATCAATCCGCAGTTCAAGGCGCTGAAGTCACGCGTGGATATTCTGGTGGCGACGCCGGGTCGGCTGCTCGATCACCTTGGCCAGAAGACGGTGGATTTGTCCGGCGTGGAAATGCTGGTGCTCGACGAGGCCGACCGGATGCTTGATATGGGGTTCATCCGCGATATCAAAAAGGTGCTGGCTGTGCTGCCACGCCAGCGTCAGAACTTGCTCTATTCGGCGACATTTTCCGACGAGATTCGTGGGCTGGCGAGCGGGCTGCTGAATAACCCGGTGAGTGTGGAAGTCGCGCGGCGTAATACCGCGACGGAAACGGTCGATCAGCAGGTGCATCTGGTGCCGCAGGCACACAAGCGCGATCTGCTGGTGCATCTGGTGCACCATCACAACTGGCAGCAGGTGCTGGTGTTTACCCGCACCAAACATGGTGCCAACAAGCTGGCTGAAAAGCTGGTGAAGGAAAACATCGAAGCCGCTGCGATTCACGGCAACAAGAGCCAGGCTGCGCGCACCAAGGCGTTGGCCGGATTCAAGGATGGCAAGGTGCGCGTGCTGGTGGCCACCGATATTGCCGCGCGCGGGATCGATATCGACCAGCTGCCGCAGGTGGTGAATTTCGAGCTGCCCAATGTGCCGGAAGATTATGTGCACCGCATCGGCCGCACGGGGCGCGCGGGCAGCACGGGCACGGCGTTGTCGCTGGTGGATCGCGAAGAATTCGGCTATCTGAAAGATATCGAAAAGCTCATCAAGCGTTCCATCGTGCGGGTCGAGGTGGAAGGCTTCACGCCGCCTGCCGTGATCGATCCCCGCGAAGACGATCGTCCGCCGCGCCCACCGCAGGGTCGGGGCGCGCCGCGCGGCGGCCAGAATGCCGGGCGGCCGGGCGGCAACCGGGGCGGTGGAGGGGGCCGTGGCAAACCCGCGCAGGCGTCGACCAGCAAACCGGCACAACCCGGTGTCAGCCGCTCACCGGGGCAAGCAGCGCCCGCGCGCAAGCCACGCCCGCAGGCGGCCTTGTTTACCGCCAAACCGGGCACGCGAGGCAAATAATTGTGCCGGGCTGAAAAATACGGTGGGTAGGCTGCAACGTTAAAATTGGCGCATGCCCACCCTCGCCAGTTACGACGAACTCCCTTACGACAGCCTGCCGCTGCCGGAAACACAGCCAGATTTTCTTGCGGCCATGGCGAAGCTGCACGGCTTCGACGCGCCTGACCCGAGCCGCGCACGTATTCTCGAACTCGGCTGCGCACAGGGCGGCAATCTGATTCCTTTGGCGTGGCGCTGGCCCGACGCCGAGTGTGTCGGCGTGGAGTTGTCGCGTGTGCAGGCAGAAGCAGGCGCGGCGTTTATCACGCGACTGGGGATCTCCAACGTCCGCATCCTGCACGGCGATCTCGCCGCATTGCCAGAAGGCTTGGGCGAGTTCGATTACATCATCGCGCATGGCGTGTTTTCCTGGGTGCCACCCGCCGTGCAACAAGCGCTGCTCGACGTATGCCGCCGTCATCTTTCGCCACAGGGGCTGGCGTATGTCAGTTTCAATGTGACCGCAGGGTGGCAAAAATTGCAGCCACTACGCGCGGCTTTGATCGAACGCACCTCAGCCAGCCTGCCCGCACCGGAACGACACGCCCAGGCGATGGGGGTGCTGACCGCGTTGGAAACTGAATGGGAAGATCCGCAGCTGTTCAAGGAAATTGCGTATCTCAAGACTGCCGCGCCTTCGTATCTCTTCCACGAATATCTGGCCGAGTTCAATGCGCCGATGCGTTTTGCGGAGTTTTCCGCCGCGCTCGACGCGCACGGTTTGCGTTATCTCGGCGAGGCTGGCACCCGGCCTGCTCGGGTGGAGCTGGAAAATACCTGGGGCTTGCTGCCCGAGACCTTGTTCACACGCTGGATGGATGCCGAGGGAGCGCTCGATGACGCGCTACGCACCCGGTTCCGCCGCGCGCTGATGACGCGTGCCGATGCTGCACCGGTTCAACCCGCACAGCCCGAGAACCTGACGCAGCTGGCGTTTTACTCCGATCTTGCCAGTGACGAGGAACTCGATCTAACGCACCTCTGCGAGCAGTTTTTTGTGAATCCGGCAGGTAACCGATTTTCCCTTGCATTGCCTGCGGCTAAAGCGGCGGCCATGGTGTTGTCAGCAAGCTATCCCCGCGCACTTGATTACCCAGATTTGCTTGATACCACGGTGCAATTGCTGCGTGAGCATGGAGATGCCGAGCTGGATATCGAGACGGATTTTCGGGCGGTGTTGTTTGATCTGGTGTCACTGCAGGCGGTGATGCCCAGCGTGTGGCAGGGCACCTTTACTGACGAACCGGGCGAGCGGCCTTGCGCGCATGCGTTGGCGCGTAGGCAGGCGTGTACGCCAGGCTGGATCGTGAGCGGTGCGCGTCATGTAGCGATGGATCTGGATCGCGCGGGGCGTTGCCTGCTGGCTGCACTGGACGGCAGTCGAACCGAAGACAAACTCGCCGCGTGGATGCGGGATGAACTGGCGGCGTCAGGTGTAGACCTGCCACTGGAACAGATTAGTGAACTGACCCGGCAGCAGCTATGGCTGTATGTGCGTCAGGGGCTGATGGCGCAGGCTAGCTAAGAAGCTGGTAGCGCCAGCTATTGAAGCGATAGCGGATACGGCGTAGGGCGAGGTGCGTTTCAAGCTTTATCCATGGGAGCCAGGCCAGGTATTTGCGCCGGATGCGGGCTTTCTCGCGATACAGCCGCCCCATCGTCTGCTCGCTGGCCCCACCGGGTGAAAAATGCGCCACGCCAGTATCCAGATAGCGGTAGTGTGCGCCCCCCCGCAATACGCGTAATTGCCAGTCGTAGTCGGCGCAGATTGGGTAGGCTAGATCAAAATCACCCAAGCGTTCAAACAACGTTCGACGCGCAAACACCGCTTGATGGCATAGCGTGGCGCTGAGCAGGCTCTGCGGGTTGATATGGGGATACCGGAGGGTAAGCGCACGGCCTGTTTCATCAACGTAGCCGACATTGCCCCAGACCAGATCCAGCGAAGGGGCATCATCAAAGGTCTGCGCGACTTGTGCGAGCGTGTGTGCGTCGTACAACTGGTCATCTGCGTTGAGAAAAAAAAGATATCGCCGCGCGCCTTAGCGATTCCCCGATTCATGGCGTCATAGATGCCTCTATCGGGTTCACTGCTGATATGGAGTGGCAAGTCATTGAACTGGTTGACGATTTCAAGCGTGCGATCTTGTGATACCCCATCAACGATAAGATGCTCAAACGGCGGGTGGGTTTGCAGGCGGGCCGAAGCCAGCGTGTCCGCGATCGTACGCTCTGCGTTCCGGCAGACGGTAATGAGGGAAATACGGTGTTGCATCTGAAAAACGTCTAGCGGGGTGCCTGCCAGCAGTTGTTGTTGACTTGCCAAGTCATCGAGAGCTGCTCACCGTTGGGGTAGAGCGCGTATTTCACCCCCATGTAATCGCTGCCTTTGCGCCAGAACATGGCGAGCAGGTTTTTCTCGCCGCTGGCGACCACGCTGGAATAGGGGATGACCTTGAGCGGGTTGCCGTAGAGGTTGGAGTAATTCGAGGCGATGACGATGAAATGGCGGAAGGCGGGGGCGACTTCCTGGTCGAGTGAGACCAGCTTGTCATTACAGAAATCGAAGAGAAATCGACGACCTGCCGGATTTTCCGCCATGTCGTAAGCGAACAGTCCATCGCTGCCGACGGGTAAGACCTTGTCGAAATGCCAGCTTTTGAGGGTGGTTTCAACCTCAGTGCGTGTCATGCCGTTGCGGAATTCGCCGATATCCCACGCGTGGGCGGGCAGGCTAGCAAGGGCCGCGAGAAAAAGGGAAATCAGGGTGCGTGTTTTCATGAGCAAAAAAAAGCTTGGGAATGTCCCAAGCTTTTAGCAGATGTTGCGCCAGATCGGAAACCGGCAGCAAGCCAGGGGCTATTTCCCCATCACCGCGCCGAAGACTTTTTTCAGCAGATCACTGCCCGCCTGGAGTGGATTCGCACGCAGGGCGGCTTCTTTTTCACCAATAACGGTGTAGAGCCGGTCGAGTGCCTGCTGGGTGACGTATTGCTCGACGTTGGACTGGTTCTTGTCGAGCATTTTGTATTGCGCGGCCATCCCGGCGTAACGGTTGTATTGCTGAGCCAGCCCCACTTTGTCAGTTGTCGCTTTGACGATGGGACCAAAGCGCTCGGTGAGCGTGGCTTCGGTTTTTTTGCGGAAAAAGTCTGTGGCTGAGGTTTTGCCGCCGGTCAGAATGCCTTTGGCGTCTTCCAGCGTCATTTCCTTGACGGCGCCGACCAGTAGCGTTTTAGCCTCTGGCACGGCGGCTTCAGCGGCGCGGTTCATCGATAGCACCAGTTCGTCGGTCTGTTTACCCATGCCGACCATGCGCATGATTTTTTCCGCTTTTTGCAGGCTTTTGGGTAGCGGGATTTTCAGCGCAGCGTTGCCGAAAAAACCATCCTTGACACCAAGCTGGGCGACGGCCGCATCGGCACCGCGCGACAGGGCTTCTTTCAGGCCGCTGTTGATGTCGGTACTGGACAGGCTGTCGACACCGCTGACAGTTACGGGCGCGGTGCTGGGGGCAGGCGCGCTGGTGGCTTTCTCCATGGCGCCCTTGAGCATTTCGTTCCAGTCAAGCGCATGGGCGGGCAGAGCGAGTCCAAGGGCGGCGATGAGTATCCAGGGTTTGTTCATAGTGGTCTCCAGGGTGGGCTAGTTCAAAGCACTTCTGCGGCGTAATCGGCCAGACGCGAGCGTTCGCCACGTTGCAGGGTGACGTGGCCGTTGTGTGCCCAGCCCTTGAAGTGATCGACCACGTAGGTGAGGCCGGAACTGCCTTCGGTGAGGTAGGGCGTGTCGATCTGTGAAATATTGCCCAGACACACGACCTTGGTACCCGGCCCTGCACGCGTGATTAGTGTCTTCATCTGCTTGGGCGTGAGGTTCTGCGCTTCGTCAATGATAAGAAACTTGTTGAGGAAAGTGCGGCCGCGCATGAAATTTAACGATTTCACCTTGATGCGCGAACGGATCAGATCCTGCGTGGCGGCGCGACCCCAGTCGCCGGCTTCGTCGTCGGTTTTGTTCAGCACATCGAGATTGTCTTCCAGCGCACCCATCCAGGGCGTCATTTTTTCTTCTTCAGTGCCCGGCAGAAAGCCGATGTCCTCGCCGACCGGCACAGTGACACGGGTCATGATGATTTCAGAATAGATTTTCTTGTCGAGCACCTGTGCCAGCGCAGCGGCGAGCGTCAGCAGGGTTTTACCTGTGCCAGCCTGGCCCAGCAGGGTGACGAAATCGATCTCGGGATCCATCAGCACATTGAGCGCAAAATTCTGCTCACGGTTGCGCGCGGTAATGCCCCAGACGTTGTTCTTCTGATGACTGTAGTCCTTGACCGTCATCATTTCGGCCTGCTTGCCTTCAACCTTCAGCACCTTGGCGTACAGCGGATTGGGGCCTTCCTGAAAGACAAATTCATTAGGCAGCAGGCTCGAAATCAGCGGCCCCTTGACGCGATAGTAGGTGTGGCCGTTGGCTTGCCAGGATTCCATACCTTTGCCGTGTGTGTCCCAGAAACTGGCTGGCAGCTCGCGCACCCCGGCGTAGAGCAGGTCGGTGTCTTCCAGCACCTTGTCGTTGAAATAGTCCTCGGCGGGCAGACCCAACGTGCGCGCCTTGATGCGCATGTTGATGTCTTTCGACACCAGAATGACCTGCCGTTTTGGGTAGTGGCGTGACAGGAACAGCACCACGCCGAGAATCTGGTTGTCAACCTTGCTGGTGGGCAGTGAAAGCGGAATGTCGCCGGTGATCGCCTGGGTCTGCAAAAACAGCTTGCCGCTGGCGGCGTTGTGGCTGTGCGGCGCGAGCGGTACGCCTTCTTCGATGGTGTCGAGTTTGCTCACCATCTCGTCAATGAAACGGCTGGCCTGGCGCGCATTACGCGAGACTTCGGTCATGCCTTTCTTGTGCAGGTCGAGTTCTTCCAGTGTGGCAATCGGCACGTAGACATCGTGTTCCTCAAAACGGAACAGACTGGTCGGATCGTGCATCAGCACGTTGGTATCCAACACGAACAGCTTGGTTTGCGAGACAGTTTTTTTGGCGGGGCTTTTCTTCGTCGCGGGTTTGGCAGGCATGGTGGTCTCAGTGGAAGGAAGACAAGCCCATCCTACTCCAAGGCAGACGGGACGAGAGAAACGAAAAAATGAATTTTCAATCTGGCAGCACGCTGAAAATTCAGCCCGGTTTTGTCAGTAGAATGATCGGCTTTCTGCAAGAGATTCCAGCCATGAAACGCTGCTACCCAGTTGCGCTGGGACTGCTGATGCTGCTGGCGAGCCTGGGGATACGCGCGGCGGATATTCAGGCCGCGATCCTGTTGCAGGCGTCGCCGCTGGCGGGCTTTCAGTATCACGCGGGTAAATCCCTGTGGCCGCAGATGCGCGAAGGCGACGCGCTGGTGTTGATCCGCGAGGCCGACAATCCGCACGACGCCAACGCCGTGCGGGTCGAATGGCAAGGACATCAAATCGGTTACGTGCCACGCCGAGAAAATGCTGACGTCGCGCGCTTTCTCGATCAGGGTCAGACGCTGCTTGCGCGAATCACGCGTCTGGCAGAAAGCCGTGATCCGTGGTCGCGGGTGCGCTTCGATATCCTGATTCCGCTGAATTCGCATGCCGCAGCGCCATGAAGCCCGCTTTATCCTGATATTCAACCGCAGAGGTCGCAGAGGCGCGTGTTCGGGTTTGACTCTGCGAACTCCGCGACCTCAGCGGTTAATCGGGTTTGCCGCGTTGGGCTTCGCGATACACATTCCAGCCTTGCTGCCGCTGCCGCGCCTTGAAGTCCCGTTTTACCGCGCCAGCCGGTAAAATCGCGGCCATGAAATTGCTTGTGCTTGATACCTCGACCGAATGGTGCTCAGCCGCACTGTGGCTCAACGGCGAGCTGATTGTGCGCCGGGAGCTGGCCGAACAGCGCCATAGCAGCCTGTTGCTGCCGATGGTGGATGAACTGTTGCACGAGACGGAGCTGAATTTGCGTGCGCTGGACGGCCTGGCCTATGGCGCAGGGCCAGGTTCGTTCACCGGCCTGCGGATTGCCTGCGCGGTGACACAGGGTCTGGCGCTTGGCGCAGACTTGCCGGTGGTGGGGGTGTCCACGCTGGCGTCGATGGCCGAACAGTGCGGCGGTGATCGGGTGTTGACCGTGCTGGATGCGCGTATGGCCGAAGTTTACTGGGCAGCGTATCAGCGTGAAGGCGCAGACTGGCGCGCCGTCGTTGAGCCGCAGCTCGCGCTGCCTGCGTCGGTGGCGCTGCCGGACGACCATAGCTGGGCAGGGACAGGCAATGGTTTCGTCCTGCTAGACGAGCAGCAGCGCCTGGTGCTGGCACGTCTCGACGAAGCGATCATGCCGGATGCCGCCGCCATGGCGCCCCTCGCAGCACGTGCGTTTGCGCGAGGCGAAGCCTTCGACGCCGCGCTGGCAGCACCGATTTATCTGCGTGACAAAGTGGCGCTGACAACACACGAACGCCGTGAACGGAAGCCCGCATGAGCGCCGTCCCCGAGATCCCCACCCATGAAATTGCGCACCAGGTGCGCCCCGTCGTCGAGGCGGATTTGTCGCGTATTCACCGCATCGAACTGGCGAGTTACGACTACCCCTGGTCGATCGGTAATTTTTCCGACGCGCTGCGCGCGGGTTACAGCATGTGGGTGCGTGAAGCCGAAAGCGAAGTGATCGGCTATTACACCCTGATGTCGGCTGCGGGCGAAGCGCATCTGCTGAATCTGACGATTGCGCCGATCTGGCGACGACACGGCTTGGGGCGCGATTTACTCGATCACTGTCTGGCGTCTGCGCGTGCGCACCAGGCCGAGAGTCTGTTTCTGGAAGTGCGTGTGTCGAACACGCCTGCCATCGAGCTGTACCACGCCTGTGGCTTCGTCGATCTGGCCGTTCGGCGCGATTATTACCCTGCGCGGCAGGGACGCGAAGACGCGCTCATCATGAAGCGGGATTTGATATGTTGAGCCGCGATGAGGTGTTTGAAGAACTGGGCATCGGCCCGGTTTGGCGCTTGCGCGAACCTGCCACGACGCCACCCGCCGCTGCGACTTACACCTGGCCGCAACTCGCCGAGGCGGTCGCGCAGTGCACTGCGTGCAAACTGCACGCCAGTCGCACCCAGGGCGTGCTGGGTGTCGGTGATCAACAGGCGGACTGGCTGATTATTGGCGAAGCCCCCGGCGCGGAAGAAGATACGCAAGGCGAACCCTTTGTGGGGCAGGCGGGCAAACTGCTCGACGCCATGCTGGCCGCGATCAGCCTCACACGTGGCGACCGGGTTTACATCACCAACTTGCTGAAATCCCGTCCGCCCGGCAATCGCAATCCCGAACCCGACGAAATCGCCGCCTGCCGTCCCTATCTGCTGGCGCAGATCGAACTCATCCAGCCCAAATTGATTGTAGCGCTTGGGCGCTTCGCCGCGCAAAGCCTGCTGGAGACCGACGAGGCGATCACGCGTTTGCGGGGGCGGGTGCACTATTTTCAAACCGTGCCGCTGGTGGTGACCTACCACCCGGCGTATTTGTTACGCAACCTGCCGGACAAGGCGCGCGCCTGGGAAGATCTGTGTCTGGCGCGGCGCACCATGGCAAGTCTATAAATCCTTTACCACTAATTTCTATGAAACTTCTGCATTCAGCCTTGCGCTTCCGCGTGAATTATTTTTCTGATCTGGGCCGTCATCAGGTCGTGATCTGGATGCCGGGCGACACGCCACCGGTAGATGCTCAACTCGATGTCGGCCCCAAGGTCGAACACGAGATCCCCAATGCGGTATTTCGCAGCGATATCGCGCCGCTTAAATTGGGTCGTTTTTATCCCGCCCAACTGCTGAATGCAGACGACGCGCCTGCGCCGATGTTCCGGGTGATGAAGCTCAACGGTGAGCACTTTGTCGCCAATTTCAGCCACCCGTTGCAAGGCCGTATTTTTAGCATCGACAGCGGCAAGAGCGACGTCTCGACCGAACCCGTCGGCAAGGTGTCGCAACTGCTCGAATGGAGCGGTATGGACAGCCAGATGCAGACACCGACCGACTTCAGCGCGCCGAATGCTTTTGCTCGTGAAGACGAAACCCCTGACCCCGATTTCTACGCGCAGCCGCGCAAACTGATTCACGTGGATGCCGTCTGCGCGCGCCGCATTCAGGCGCTCTACCGCACCGTGCTACCCGAAAACGCGAAGGTACTGGATTTGATGGCGGGCTGGCGTTCGCACCTGCCCGACACCGTGCAGGCGGCCACCGGCCTGGGGATGAACGCCGAAGAACTGGCCGACAATCCGCAACTGGCCGAACGCCTCGTGCAGGATCTCAACGTTCAGCCGAAGCTGCCGTTTGCCGACGCCAGCTTTGACGCCGTCGTGTGTACTGTGTCGTTCGAATATCTCACGCAACCTGACAAAATCGTCGCCGAAGCCCGCCGCGTGCTCAAGCCTGGCGGCATGTTTGTCGTCACCCTGTCTAACCGCTACTTCCCCCCCAAAGTCATCCAGCTGTGGACGCAACTGCACCCGATGGAGCGCATGGCCTGGGTGGGCTCACTCATCAAGGCAGCGGGATTCAAAAAAGTGGAAACCTACGTCGAGCGCGGCCTCAAGCGCCCCAAGGATGATCGCTACGCCGACCGTTTGCCTGAGTCTGACCCGCTGTTTGCGACCTGGGGCGTTGCGCCCTGAGGGGTGGGGTGACGCTGCCTGCGTTTTATCGTGTGGTCAGGACGCCGGGTCGAATTTCATACATCATGTTTACGCCATTCATGCGCTGCCATGATGGGGAAACCATTCAGACCCTGAACTGCCCTCATGGATTACGAGCGATTTTCAATCCTGTCACGCAACTGTCTGAGCCAGGGTGTCCACCACCAGCTTTGTTGACGAATGAGCGATTTTTTGCAGGAGGCGTTCTCAAAAACCCATACCTTTGATTGCCTAGTGGGTGTTTCGCGATCAAATGCAATGTCGTCATCTGAAGTAATTTTTAGTGCCCCAAACTGCGATACCGCAAGAAACCTGCCATCCGCAGAAACGGCAAGGCCATGTGGAAACGCGAAGCCAGGCTGTTTTTGCCCGAGTGTGAACTCAGGTTCTTGTTCGATAATTCTGTTTGAAACCCAATCAAATTTGTAAAAGGCGATCGTATCGTTTCCGCTATTGCTAACGATCACGTGGGTTTTCAAATGTGAAGTTTGAATTACGCGATACCAGCCACGGCATGATCCGCACAGAACTCCGCTCGGCGAATGGTGACAGCCATCTGGGTCATGTATTCCCGGATGGCCCGCAGGATCGCGGCGGCTTGCGCTACTGTA
>JBEBIA010000014.1:0-62669 GCA_040080645.1 Thiobacillus sp. | reverse complement strand
GTGCCGACCGAACGCGAAAAAACCATTTATCACAAAGACCTGCTACCGGTGGTATTCGTCGTCGGTGACATGGGTGGCAAGCTGGATTCGCCGCTATATGGTCTGTTTGGAATGCGCGGCGCGCTGGCAGACCAAGCCCTGCCACAAGGCGGTACGCTGAGCGAATATTTCATCCAGCAGCCCGACGACCCCTACGCCGGATTCAGTCTCAAGTGGGATGGCGAATGGCAGGTGACGTACGAAACCTTCCGCGATATGGGTCTGGCGTATGCGGTCGGACTGATCCTGATTTATCTGCTGGTGGTTGCGCAATTCAAGAGTTACGTCACACCGCTGGTCATCATGGCACCGATTCCGCTCACGATTATCGGCGTGATGCCCGGCCACGCCCTGCTGGATGCGCAATTCACCGCCACCTCGATGATCGGCATGATCGCGCTGGCGGGTATCATCGTGCGCAATTCGATCCTGCTGGTCGATTACATCAACCAACAGACTGCTGAAGGCATCCCGTTCCAGGAAGCCGTCATCCAGGCTGGGGCGGCACGCGCCAAGCCAATCGTATTGACGGGTGCAGCGGCGATGATGGGGGCTTTTTTCATTCTCGACGATCCGATTTTTTCCGGTCTCGCCGTGTCCTTGATATTCGGCATCTTCGTTTCCACCCTACTGACCCTGGTGGTGATTCCTGTACTGTATTACGCGGCTAACTACCGCAAATTTTCACCCTGAACCCAAGGAGTTTTCCATGACTGTTGAACGCATTGTCCGCATCGTCGCCGGGCTTTTCATCCTGTTGTCGCTCACGCTGTCGCATCTTTCCGGCAGCATCGACATGACCCAGCCGAACTGGCTGTGGCTGGCCGCGTTTGTCGGCTTCAATCTGTTCCAGTCGGGGCTGACCCGGTTTTGCCCGATGGACACCCTGCTGAAAAAAGTCGGCGTTCCGACTGGCTGCGGGCTGTAAATCATGGACATGCAATTTATTCAGACCAACTGGATGTTGGTCGCACTGTCTGTAGTGTCGGGAGCCATGCTGCTGTGGAGTTTTTTTGGCAGCCGCCTGGCCGGCATTGAAGAGGCCGACACCCTGAAAGCCACGCGACTATTCAACAATGACGCGCTGGTGCTCGACGTGCGCGAAGACAAGGAATATGCCGCAGGCCACATCCCCAAAGCCCGGCATATTCCGCTCGCCCAGTTGGGCACACGGCTGAGTGAGCTGGATAAATTCAAATCCAAGCCTGTTCTAGTCAGTTGTCGCAGCGGCCAGCGCTCGGCGCGCGCGTGCGGCATCCTGAAAAAAGCCGGTTTCGCTACCGTATACAACCAGGCCGGCGGCATTCTCGCGTGGGAACGCGCCAATCTGCCCGTCGAAAAATAAACTCCAGAGACTATCGCCATGCTTAAAGTTGTCATGTACAGCACTGCCGTGTGCCCATATTGCATCGCGGCTGAACGCCTGCTCAAAAGTCGGGGCGTGACCGACATCGAAAAAATCCGCATTGATCTTGACCCCGCACGGCAAGATGAAATGATTGCCCGCACTGGCCGCCGCACTGTGCCGCAAATTTTCATTGGCGACACCCACGTGGGGGGCTTTGATGACACCTCCGCGCTGGATGCTGCGGGCAAGTTGATGCCCTTGCTGACTGGCGCGTCTTAACCTTGGTTGAATTCCCGCAGTTCATCACCATCTTGGAGTGACTCACGGCCTCAAGGAATCGCCATGGAACTTGCCTGCCCTCACTGCCTTGCCGTCAACCGCGTACCGGATGAACGACTCGCCGACGCGCCGACCTGTGGCAAGTGCGGCGCGCCGCTGCTGCCCGGCCACGCCGTCGATCTGACCGCCGACAGTTTCGACCGCTTTATTGCCAAAGCGGGTTTGCCCGTGCTGGTGGATTTCTGGGCTGACTGGTGCGGCCCCTGCAAAATGATGGCACCGGTGTTCCAGCAAGTTGCGGCAGAGATGGCGACACGGGTGCGATTTGCCAAAATAGAAACCGAGGCACATCCCAAAATTTCGATGCGCGAACACATTCGCAGCATTCCCACACTGGTTCTTTACCGAAATGGCGAGGAAGTGACGCGCCTCTCCGGCGCGCTTGATTCCCACGGACTTAAACGCTGGCTGGCGTCACAGGGCATTCACTGAAGGCGTGTAAAATACGCTGATTCTCCGGAGCATCAGGCTCCGGTTTTAATATTCACACATTCAATTATTCCAAGGAGACATTGTGAGCGACGCCCTACAACCCGTATTCAATATCGAAAAGCTCTACGTCAAGGATCTGTCTGTCGAAATCCCCAACGCACCGGCCGTGTTCATGGAGCGCGAAGCGCCTGCCATGGAAGTCAACATGTCCACCGAAAGCCGCAACCTCGGCAACGACGTGTATCACAGCAGCATCACTGTGACCGTCACCGCCAAAATCGCTGACAAGACGATGTTTCTGGTCGAGTGCACCCAGGCTGGCATTTTCCGCATTCAGAACGTGCCGCAAGATCAGCTCCCCATGGTGCTCGGCATCGGCTGCCCCAACATTGTGTTCCCCTATCTGCGCGAAACGGTATCGGACGTCATCATGCGTGCGGGCTTCCCACCCCTGCTGCTGAACCCGGTGAACTTCGAAGCGCTGTTTGCCCAGCAACAGGCGCAGCAGCAACAGCAAGCTGCACCGGCACAAACGCATTAAATTGACGGCGCAGCGCACCCATGAGCTTGAGCGTGCGTTTTGTGTTGGCCGGACTGTCACTGGCCTGCGCCATGCAGGCCAGCGCGCTGGAGTACCGTAGTCCGCAACGCCCTACGATCCTGTTCGATGCGCCCGCGAGCACAGCCCGGCAACTGGCGATCGCCGGGCGCGGTCTACCGCTCGAAGTCATCGTCGAGCAAGCGGCCTGGGTCAAAGTACGCGATCCTTCAGGGCGACTGGCCTGGGCTGAAAAATCGGCGTTGGCTGCGTCGCAGCAGGTGATGGTCAAGCCCGACGAAAGCGCGATCCGCGTGCAGCCACGCGTGGATTCCGACATAGTGCTACGCGCCGCACGCGGGGTACTGCTTGACGTGACGGGCGACGCCGACGCCTACGGCTGGCTGCCTGTCAAACATATTTCTGGTGTATCCGGCTGGCTCCCGGCGCACGAGGTGTGGGGGCGATGAAGCTCACCGTACTTGGCGCTGGTGCCTGGGGCACAGCGCTGGCGGCACACTGGGCACTCAGCCACGACGTGACGCTCTGGGCGCGCAGTGCGAGCGACCTCGACTCACTGCGCAGCCAGCGTGTCAACGTACGCTACCTGCCAGAGTGTCCTCTGCCCGCAACACTCCGTTTCAACGCCGATTTTCACGCCGCCATCGCCGACGCTACGCTCATCGTCATCGCGGTTCCCAGCACGGCGCTGCGCGCGACGCTGGCCGCGCTGGCACAACGCAGCCAGCTCCCACCCATACTTTGGGTCTGCAAAGGCTTTGAAGCAGGCAGCCGAAAATTGCCGCATCAAGTGCTGGATGAGTTGTTGCCTCACCAGGCAGCGGGCGTACTCTCAGGCCCCAGTTTTGCGCTGGAAGTCGCCCAGGGTCGTCCAACTGCGCTCACACTCGCGTCACGGGATGTCGCGCTGGCACACCAACTTGCTGAAACCCTCTCGGGTCAACGCCTGCGGATTTACGCACACGACGATGTCACCGGCGCGGAAGTGGGCGGCGCACTCAAAAATGTCATGGCGATTGCCGCCGGCGTGTGTGATGGCCTGCAACTCGGTCACAATGCGCGCGCAGCGCTTGTTACCCGAGGGCTTGCTGAGATGACGCGGCTGGGGGTTCGCCTCGGCGGACAGGCCGAAACCTTCATGGGCTTATCCGGCCTCGGCGACCTCATTCTTACCACCACAGGCGATCTCTCGCGCAACCGCCAGGTCGGGCTGCGTCTCGCACAGGGTCAGCCACTCGACGCCATCCTCAATGACCTCGGCCACGTGGCTGAAGGCGTAACCACTGCACGTGAGGTTGCCGCACTCGCTCAGGAAGTGCAGGTGGAGATGCCCATCGTCCAAACGGTATGTCAAATGTTGTTCGAGCACATGCCCGCCAGTCAGGCCGTCGATGCTCTGCTCAACCGGGAAATCAAGGCCGAGTTCCGCACCTGAACGTTTCTTGAAAATTAACAATCACGGTGATCAAACCGTGACAGAATCCGCTCGATATCGATAAGAACATCACGGATCTGCCCCATGCCTCCCAAAAAAATCATCCTTGTCTGCCTCGCACTCTTCGCGGTACTCAGTGCAGCCACCTTGGCGTACTACCTGCCCAAGCTTCGAGGAGACGCTGCTTCCGCCGAGCCCAGCCCGGTGTCCGCCCGGGAAACCGGGCATCCGAAATCGGACATCAATGCCGTGATTACTGCGCAACCACCGAGCTATCCCGACGACCCTGTGGACGCTCCCTCTCCCATCGAGCCCGTGCTTGTCGATTCCTCAGCAGGCGAATCCGTTGTGCTGCCTGAGGCGGCTGTGTCGTTACAGCCCGCAGCAACAACCACCCCAACGCCCCAGCCTGCTGCGACACCTGTCACGCCACAACCCGCTTCGCCGCCCTTATTGCCCGCACAAGCCTCGCCATCCTTGCTGGCCATATTAAAAAATCCCCTCATCCAGTTTGAAACCAAAAGCACACAGCTGACCGTCTCAAGCCAGCGCTATCTCGACGGACTGGCCGTATTACTGAATCGGCACGGCACGTTTCAGCTAGGAATTCATGGTCACACCGACAGCCAGAACCGGCTGGGGAAAAATCAATCGCTCAGCGAAACACGCGCACGCGCGGTGAAACAGCATCTGATCAGTAAAGGGGTTCCTGCGCGTCAGCTTGAGGCTCGGGGTTTCGGCGGCGACCACCCGATTGCTGACAATTCCACCGAGCAAGGGCGCGCCAAAAATCGTCGCATCGAATTCGTGTTACGGCCCTGATGATGCGATCAACATCATGTTGAACTTCGCAGCTCAAATCCTGATATCGCTCCTGATCGCCAGCGTGATCGGCTTTGTGTGTGCCTGGTTGCTGCGCCGCGAGGCTGTGCTCGTAGCACGTGCCGAGTGCCAAGACGCCCGACTGCGTCTGGAACAACTAACCGTTGAGCTGCATGCGTTTCGACAGCAGGCGCGCCAAGGCTCAACTGCCTCGCTACGGCTCGATGAGTGCGAAACCGAATTGCGCATTCTGGAAAGCGAACTCGAATCCATTCTGAAGACGTTGACCGAAACCCGGCAGGATATGTCAGCCTGATCCCCGCAGTTTTCACTGCCCCAGACCATAAAAAAACGGGAGCCGAAGCTCCCGTTTTCGTTTGGCCGATGTCAATTACTTCATCGGAACCAGTTCAACGCGGCGGTTCTTGGAACGGCCTTCAACCGAGGCGTTGTCTGCCACTGGGTTAGCTTCGCCGTAACCTTTAGCGCTCAGGCGATCTGCCGCGACGCCTTTGCTGACCAGGTAGCTCAGCACGGCCTCAGCACGGCGCTGCGACAGCTTGAGGTTGTGTGCGTCGTCGCTGTTGCTGTCGGTGTGACCTGCGACTTCGACTTTAACGTCACCCCACTCTTTCAACGTGGCCGCCGCCTGATCCAGCGTAGCCGATGCATCCGGACGCAGCACCGCGCTATCGTTCTCGAAGTTCACGCCTTCAAGCACCATTTTCTTGACGGCAGCGGGAGGGCAACCATCTGCGGTGTTAGCCGGCACCGTCGGACAGGCATCGGCGCCATTGACCACGCCGTCGCCATCGCTATCCAGCTCACAGCCCTCTGCATTGACTTTGCGGCCTGCCGGGGTGGTGGGACATTTGTCGAGTGCATCGACCACGCCGTCGCCGTCACCATCCAGTTCACAACCTTCGGCATTCACTTTACGGCCTGCCGGGGTGGTGGGACATTTGTCGAGTGCATCGACCACGCCGTCGCCGTCACCATCCAACTCGCAACCCTCTGCATTCACTTTGCGGCCTGCCGGGGTTTTGGGGCACTTGTCTTTGGCATCAATCACGCCATCGCCGTCAGTATCCGCAGGCGGTTTCGGGCAGGATGCATCAAACAGCTGACGGCCAGGGCAACCAATGGTGCCGTAAAGTTCATGACCGATTGTTTTGCCAGTACCGCTGGCAGCGTTACTCGGGTCGTAGTAACGACCGTCCGCAGCGTGGACATTCATTGCGCCGCCAGACAACAGCGCGACACTCAACAGGCTCAGAACTAGGGGGGTACGCATGGATCGTCTCCTGAAAATTAGAATAAGAAAGGGCTCAAACATCAGCCAAGCACCGCACGGCACTCGTCCGTGGCGCGTGGACTGTAACGTGATTATGGCAGACGTTATAGTAAATTTTTGTAAGCTTTTAAAGCAATATGTATAAAGCAACACCTTGTACGAATTTACAGTGCATTAGCCGAGCCGTCCGCACAGCTGTGCCAGCTCCCCAAAACAGCGGGTTTTCACCACGTCGCGCCGCTGCATTCGCAGCGGCAAGGCCCGCAGCAGACGCAGCCAGGCTGTCATGCGCAACGCCGCGAACACGCGCACGCGCACGTCAGCGGTCTCCTGGTTCATGGCCGTTTCAACGTGCGTTTTCAGCTTGGGCAAGTGACCGTCAAAATGCGTCGCGGTGGAAAACAGGTACGCCAGCCAATCACGCGCCTGCGCATCGGCAAGTGGCATGACACTCAGCGCGTCGTCTTCAAAATCAATCGCGCCTAATCCTTGCGCCTGCGACCAGACAAAATTGCGGGCAAATGCCTGACTGAGATAATGACCCGCCTGATGGGTTTGAAGCAGATAGTCAGCGCCCAGTTGCCAGGGAGTTGCGCGATCTGCGGAGGCAGTCTGACGCAGCAGTGATTCGAGGGTAGTCTGACCAAGATCACTCAGCAACACCCAGTCCCCGGCAGCATCCAGTACGGAGGACACGCGCAGTCCGGCTGCTGACAAGGTTTGAATGCGACGTATTTCAAGCTGGACGCCTTCGTCTCCTCCGGGGGGGCGCACTGCCTGCATCGCAGGCTGGCACAACAAGCGCGCGGCGGCAGCGAGTAATTGATAACGCCAGGCGGGCGATTGCGGCACTGACAGTTTGAGCCACGCCGGTTGGCCGCACCAGCTAACCGGCTCGATATGCCACCCGCGCTGCCGCATTCCAGCGACATACGCGTCAATGTCGGCGCGTCGGGTTAATGCCGTGGCTTGAGCACTCAACGCAAGTGGTCAGGCTGTTCGAGCGGGGTGCGATGCGCCTGTTCGCCATGCTGTTCGGGCTGAAACCAGCCAAGTTTTTCGCGCAGCTTGACGACGTTGCCCACGATGATGAGCGTGGGGGCCTTGAGCCCTGCTGCCGCCGCCAACGCGGGGAGGGTCGTTAAGGTGCCGGTCACCACGCGCTGGGTCGGCAACGTGCCCTGTTGAATAATGGCGGCGGGTGTCGTGTTGTCGAGACCATGCTTGATGAGCGCTTCGCACAGCAAAGGCAGACCTTTCAAACCCATGTAAATAACAATAGTCTGATCGTGACGCGCGATGCCGTCCCAGTTCATGTTGAAGGTGTTGTCCTTCAAATGGCCGGTGACAAAAGCGACTGACTGAGCGTAATCGCGGTGGGTAAGCGGAATACCCGCATACGAGGCCACCCCAGCGGCGGCGGTGATGCCTGGCACAACCTGAAACGGTACGCCATGCTCAACCAGGGTTTCGATTTCTTCACCACCACGCCCGAAAATGAACGGATCGCCGCCCTTGAGCCGCAGGGTGCGTTTCCCCTCCTTGGCCAGACGCACCAGCATCAGGTTGATTTCCTCCTGCGGCACGGCGTGGTCGTCGCGTTCCTTGCCCACGTAAATACGCTCGGCATCGCGTCGGCACATGTCGAGGATGGGTTGCGATACCAGCCGGTCGTGCACGATCACGTCTGCTTGCTGCATCAGGCGCAAGGCACGAAATGTCAGCAAATCCGGGTTGCCCGGCCCGGCACCCACCAGATACACCTCACCCCGGCTAATGGGTTCACTGGCCGCCTGCTGGATCATCTCCTGCAAGCGTTGCTCGGCTTCGCCATCGCGCCCGGAAAACACCATTTCGGCGACGGGAGAGAGAAATACCTTTTCCCAAAACGCACGCCGTTGCTCAGGCTGGATAGCGGCTTTTACACGCTCTTTATAGCGGGATGCCAGTGCACTCAAATGGCCATACGCAGCAGGAATCATCGTTTCCAGCCTAGCCCGCAACATGCGCGCCAGCACAGGCGATTCACCGCCGCTCGATACTGCCACCATGATCGGCGAGCGATCAATGATCGACGGCAGGATAAAGCTGCACAGCGCAGGTTTGTCGGCGACGTTCACCGGGATATGCCGCGCACGCGCAGCGTCTGCAATCACTTGCGCTGCAGCCACATCGGCTTCCACCACGATGACCGCATCTTTACCGTCCAGCAAGGTAGCAGTGAAATGATCGGCGACACGCGTCACTTTGTCGGCGTTCGGTACGCGCGCCCAGCCTTCGTGCAGCGCGGTGGCCGCGACGTCTACCTGCGCACCGGCACGCAACAGCAGTTCGGCCTTGCGTGCAGCGGTTTCAGAGCCCCCGACGACCAGACAACGGCGGCCACGCAGGTCGAGAAAAATCGGCAAATAATTCATGGCTTATTCTGCGGGACGGGTATCCGGGTCCGCCTCAGTATCTTCGGCTGAAAAGGGCGGGATGAAAATAAACCGCAAGTCGCCGGGGGTCATCTCGACAAAATCCAGCGTCACACCCTGCAAATAGGGCGTGCTCGAAGCTGCAATCAGCACCTGAATGCCGTTGATGACAAGATGCTCGTCAGCTTCGCGCTCAATGTCAAAACCCATGCCGTAATTCACACTGCCGTCGTCTTCCTGATAGCCTGCAACACGTAGAATCAGCTCGAACATGTCGGGGTTATTGTTGGCCGCGCGAATCTGTTCGGCAGCGTTGTCAGTAATTTTAATCATGGTGTTTCCTTGGTTCGATTAGGCAGCGGCACGCGCTTTATGCGCACGCACGCGATTCAGAAAAGGGGTGATCCAGCCCTGTGCACCCGCGCCGCGCCGATGCACATAGCCCGCCAGCAGATTATGGTGGATATAGCCATCGTTCACACCGTCCATGCCGTGGCCGCGTGTCACGCGATACGCATAGCGGCTCTCTGCGGGCAGATTCTCAAGGCTGGAATAATGAAATTCGTGCGCGGGAATGGTGCCGGACTCCTGCCACAGATCATCCGATGTGGGTTGCAGATTAGCGTACCCCCGTCCGACAGGACGCGCGTGCATCACCGTATCGCCCGGCACTGCACCCACCATCTCGCACGTCTGCCCCTGCCAGCTGAGGCTCCGCGACAAATACATCAAGCCACCGCATTCGGCATAAGTCGGCAATCCTGCTGCGATCGCCTGCCGGATGCTGACACGCAGACCGTTGTTGGCTTCCAGCTGCTGCATGAACATTTCGGGGAAGCCACCGCCAATGAGTAAGCCATCGACATCAGGCAGCGACGGGGTAGTGAGCGTGTCGATTTCGACCAGCTCAACGTTGGCTGCTCTCAAAGCATCAAGGTCTTCACTGTAGTAAAAACCAAACGCTGCATCATGCGCCAGCGCGATCCGCACCGGGGCATCGGTGACGGGGATATCGAATGTTGGCTTGGCCACCCTTGCCGGCGCGCGATCGGCAATGGTGAGCAGGCGTTCCAGCGAAACCTGTGCGGCCACTCGCTCACCCACCGCTACGATCCGCGCTTGGGCCGCGTCTTGTTCATTCGCCGGCACCAGGCCGAGATGGCGTTCGGCAATCGCCATTGCCGGGTCATGCTGTACTGCGCCGATGACCTCCAGATCAGTGTAATGCTCAATCACCGCGCGCAACTTTGACTCATGCCGACTGCCACCGAGGTTATTAAGAATCACCCCGGCAATCATCACCTCGCGATCAAATGCCTGGTAGCCGAGTATCAGAGGTGCTACGCCACGCGTCATCCCACGCGCATCAATGACCAACACGACTGGTGCCGTTAACAGTTTAGCGAGCGCGGCATTGCTATTGCTACCATCGAGATCCAGGCCATCGTACAAACCCTTGTTGCCTTCGATGAGGCTGACTCGTGCGCCCTGTGCCGCTACCGTAAAACGTGCCTCGATATCCGCACGCGACATCATGTGAAAGTCGAGGTTGTAGCAAGCCTGCCTGGCCGCCATGCCCAGCCATAGCGGGTCGATGTAATCCGGGCCTTTTTTGAACGGCTGCACCCTGTGGCCACGCGCGCGCAGCGCCGCTGCCAAACCCAAGGTCAGTGTAGTTTTACCGGAGGATTTATGTGCTGCAGAAATAAATACGCGAGGAGCCAAGCCCTCGCGCGATACCTGCGTTGCGGGAGAAGACGAAGCGGAATGCGCGTTCATAACGTTCTCCAGACCCGGGACAACGTCCCGGAGCAGGCTCAGTGCTCCAGCTTGGCGACGGTAGCGTCGTCCAGTTGGGCGGGCAGTAAGCGCAGCACTTTGATGCCAAACATGGTTGCCAGCAGAGCCACGGCAAAACCACCCAGACCCAGCATCAGCTCCGGTAAGCTCGGCACATAGCTGTGTACGACACCATCAGCGAACGAGCTCCTTTCGATCAGCCCCGGGAACATGTCAAGCGGGTAGGCTTGTGCGCCAATGATAGTGACATACATTTGCGCAACTCCCCCAAGCACAATGAGGCCACACGCAATCATGATCCAACTGCGCTGCTTGCTCAGCCCGGTCAGTAATATGATTAAAGGCAACACACAACCGATCACGATCTGGCCTACCCAGAACAGCGTAGTGAAGATGCCACCATCGCGCAGGATGAAGGTTTCCACGCTGGTCATTTTGGCAAAATAGAGGTTGGTCAGGTGATACACCACAACGAAATACAGCACGGCGGCCACAAACACTGCGAGTAAGTTTTTCAGTCGCTGCATGACGGCATCCCCAAGTGGGCGGCCTGTGCCGGCATACGCGGCAGCCAGCACCATGAGATAAATCGCCAGTCCGTAAGCAAACGACATGATGATAAACATCGGTGCCAGCATCGCCGTGCCGTAGAGTTCGCGCGCGATGAGAAAACCAAACAGCGAGCCAGTACCTGTCGTCAGCACCAGACGCCAAATGAATGCCGCTGTGCCTGCTGCCTTGGAATAGCGCTTAACGCTACTGTCCAGCATCGTCCAGAGGTATATCCCCACTAACCCGAAAAAGCCGGAATAGAGGAACACGTTCCAGGTAAACATCGACTTGAAGTTGAAGTTCGTCATGGCGACGATCAGGCGATCCGAACGCCCGAGATCGAGCACCAGCACGAGCAAGCCACCCGCCATCAAAGCCAGCGCAAGCAGCGCGGACAGCGGTGCCAGGGGTTTATACATTTTCTGGCTGAAGACCGAGGCAATCGACGCCACGTTCAACGCGCCTGACGCGGCCACAATCAGGAACACGGCAAATACGTGCGGCAATCCCCAGACAATTTGATTGTCCATGCCTGTCACGACGTGGCCGTGGTGATGCATGTAGTTCCAAGCCAGCGCGCCGAACAGCACGAATAGCCCAAAAAAACCGAGCAGGAGCCAGTATTTCAGGCTACCGCCGTCTACTTCGCGGAATGTGATGCTTGCCATTTTGATTTAGGTTCCGGGATTGTTCAGATGCCGTGATAGCGAACGCCAAGGCCAAGATTCAGATCTGCGCGCACCTGCTTAGTGGGTATTTCACGCAGGCGTTTGGAAATCGCGCTCTCGGGATCATTCATATCGCCAAACACCAGCGCATTGTGGCCCGCCGCCGTACACGCTTCCACGCAAGCCGTCGTGCCATCGCCGCGATCCACCTTCTGTACGCAGAACGTACAGGATTCCACACAGCCAATGCCGCGAGGCACGTCGGGTTTCTGCGTGTCATTCAGCGGCTCGTGCACCAAAGAACGGGCTTTGTACGGGCACGCCATCATGCAGTAGCGACAGCCGATGCAGGTGTGTCGGTTCACCAGCACGATGCCATCTGCACGCTTGAACGAAGCGCCCGTCGGGCACACATCCACGCACGGTGGCTCAGCACAATGCTGACACATCATCGGCAGATTGGTTTGCATCTGCGTGAGCGGGTCTTCCAGTTCCAGTTTGCGAATCCACTGGGGTGCCTGTTTGACATGCTTGCTCTCAGCAGCAGGTGTCCAGCCGTTTTCGGTGCTACAGGCGCTGACGCAGTCGTTACAGCCGGTCGCACACTTAGTCGCATCAACCAGCATCCCCCAGCGCACCGCGCTACTAGCGGCCTGCTCATCGGGTTTGCCATGGGCGACTTCATACAGCATGACGCCCGGGGCAATCGCTAAACCTGCTGCGGTTGCTGTGGCTGCGCCCATAAAACTGCGCCGCTCCGGAGAAGCGGGGTGTTCAGTCATCGGTTTCTGTTCGTTCATCGAGCGACCCTCGCCATATCCTGAGTTGTCACAGGCGTTTTGGCTTGTGCGGCAAGTTTGTGCTTGTAATGCGCATCCGCTGCATTCAGGGAATGCATGGCCGCCGACGCCTGCGGCTTGGTGGAATGGCAATCAAAACAATCGATCTTCACCGCAGCATAGCTATGGCAACTGACGCAGAAATTTTCCTTGCTCGCCGCAACGCTGCCAGTTTTTTCACTGGCGTGACAATTGATGCATTCCTTGAGGCTGTGTTTTTTGGTCCGGACCCCCTCGATCACCGCCTTGTCGCGGTGATGGTCAAGCACTTTCATGTGGTTACGCCGCATATAGTCGGTGTCTTCCACACATTGCTCACCTTTCACCGCTTTTTCGATGACGGGCTTGGGTGCGCCAGCTTGGACGGGCATTACACCCACCCAAGCCAGCACGGCGGCCAGCGCCAAAACAGCCCACTGATTACGCTGCATCAAACTTGCCACGTTTAGTCACCCATACCCATAACGATGTAGCCGGTCGGGCACACGTCAGCACAAATATGGCAGCCGATGCACTTGCCGTAGTCGGTATCAACATAACGACCCACGGTGGGGTTGTCTTTCTTCTTGACTTTGAACACGGCGACTTGCGGGCAATACACCACACAGTTGTCGCATTCGAAACACTGACCGCAGGACATGCAGCGCTTGGCTTCGCCGACCACCTCTTTGTCCGACAGCGCGTGCAGCCGCTCTTCAAAGTTGCCGAGCGCGGCTTCCTTATCGAGCACGGTCACGTCACGGATATGACGATCAGTGGCCGGGAAGTGGCCCAAGAACAATTCGGTGTGCGACGTAATGTGGCGCGCCGAGGCGTCCTCAAAGTTGTGCAGCAGATCTTTACGCTCGGACGTACCCATGTCCTGGCCGTGGATCTCGTTGTACTCGTGACCGGTTTCCAGCCATTTACGGATCTGGTCGAAATGATGCACGTCAACTTTCGGACGCTTGCTGAGTTCTTTTTTGCCGGAAAGAAAAGCATCAATCCCGTCAACCGCGATCGAAGCGTGACCAATGGCCGTCGTCAGCAGGTGCGGGCGAATCACGTCACCGCCGAGGAAGACTTTTTCGCTACCGGGGAAACGGTAGTTCTTGTCCGCCTTCATCAGGCCGTTGTTGTTGTTGAACTGCTCCAGACCGGTGAAATCAACACCCTGACCAATCGCGGAAACAATCAGGTCAGCCGGCAGATCGCGTTCGGTGCCTGCGGTAATCTTGGTCTCTTTGCCTTCCATCGTGAAGTCGGCGACACGCAGCGCAATCGCACGGCCTTTTTCATCGAGGACGCAGGCAATCGGGGTAACCCCACCAAGAATCTCGACGCCTTCTTGCTGAGCATGTTCGATTTCGTGCGGGCTGGCGTTCATCTTGTCAACAGTGGCGCGCGAAACCAGCACAACTTCAGCGCCTTCGCGGGCAGAAACCGAGGCAACGTCATGTGCCATGTGACCGGCAATCACGTTCTCGGCACTCGGACGCTCGTCCGCCGTACCCGACTTGGTAACGTTACCCAACCGACGTGCAACAGTAACAACGTCGATCGATGTGTCGCCGCCACCGATCACGACGACGCGATTGCCAACGTGTTGCAGACGGCCTTCGTTGAAGGCACGCAGGAAAGCGACCGCAGTCACGACGTTCGGGGCTTCGGCGCCCGGAACCGGCAACGGACGGCCAGACTGCGCGCCCATCGCCATGAAGATCGCGTCGAATTCCTTGTCGATTTCGTCGTAGGTGACGTCCGAACCGATGCGCGTCTTGAGACGGGTTTCGACGCCCATATCGATGATGCGGCCGATTTCCGAATCGAGCATTTCACGCGGAGTGCGGAAACCGGGAATCCCGTAACGCATCATGCCGCCAAGCTCCTCGTGTTCGTCGAAAATCGTCACGCCATGGCCGCGCAAACGCAGCTGGTACGCCGCTGCCAGACCCGCAGGGCCCGCGCCAATGATGGCGACTTTTTTACCGGTTTCAGTCGCCGCAGCTGTGAAAGCCATTTTGTTTTCGATACCCCAGTCGCCGATGAAATGCTCGACCGAGTTGATGCCCACGTGATCTTCGACCATGTTGCGGTTGCAACCGGATTCACACGGTGCCGGGCACACACGCCCCATCACGGCGGGGAAAGGATTAGCCGAGGTGACACGCTCGAACGCGTATTGCTGCCAGGTCACACCTGCGGGCGGCTTTTCGATACCGCGCACGATGTTCAAATAGCCGCGAATGTCCTCGCCTGCCGGGCACGAACCCTGGCAAGGCGGTGTCGCCAGCACGTATTCCGGGCACTTATGCGTCCAGCTCGACTGGAAGATTTTGTCCTGCGAACTGCGGAATTGGCCTTCCTTCTCGCCGTCCTTATAACGACGCCATGAAACGCCTTCGGTTTTTGTCCCTTTGTTCGTCGTAACAGCCATGTTGGTTCTCCTAACGCCTGAGTAACTTGAAATAAATAAATCGCAATCAGTCAGCCTGTGCAGGCACGTCCAGAATGATTGCTTTTGCGACGAGCTGGTGGACGCCGCCCACCATGCTCATGTCGAAACCGTATTTGGGCAGCACTTTGGTGAACTGCGCCTTGCAGATCGCGCAGATCGTTGCCATGAAATTAACCTGATGCTCCTGCACGACGGCATTCAACGCCGTCACGCGCGGCAATGCACCCTTGACCCGGACTTCCATCAGGTCATCGGTCAGCAGGCCGCCGCCGCCGCCGCAGCAGAAGGTTGATTCGTAGATCGTGTCGTCAGCCATGTTGTGGAAGTTGTTGACGACCGACTGGATCAGCTCGCGCGGGATGATGAACTGCCCCCCCGACTCCGTCCCCATGCGCGAGGCGCGAGCGACGTTGCACGAATCGTGATAGGTCACGATCAAATCGTCGTTCTTCGACGGATCAACCTTGATCTTGCCCGACTTGATAAGGTCGTTGGTCAGCTCGCAAATGTGTTGCGGCTGCGGATAACTGTGATCCAGCTGTTTCTGCAGCTCGACCGAAAACGGATCGTCCGCACCATATCCAATGCCGGTCAGCGTGTTCCAGAAGCTGTAGGCCACGCGCCAGGCGTGACCGCATTCGCCTACCACAATGCGCTTGACACCCAACTCAAGCGCCGCGTCGCGTATCCGCATCGCCACTTTGCGCATGGTTTCATAGTTGCCGTTGAACAAACCAAAATTGCCCGCTTCCGACGCTTTAGAAGACAGCGTCCAGCTCGTTCCGGCGGCATGGAACACCTTGGCATAGCCAATCAGCGATTCGACGTGGGGCTCGGAGAAAAAGTCTGCGGAAGGGGTGACCAGAAGAACTTCTGCACCCACCACGTCCAGCGGCAGCTTCACCGGCGCGCCGGTGTCCGCCTCGATATCTTCTTCCAGACCTTCCAGGGTATCAGCCAAGGCCGGGCCGGGCAGACCCAGATTGTTACCAATCTTCTGAACCTTGCCCAGAATTTCGTTCGAATATTTCTGCCCCATACCCACATGGTTCAGAATTTCACGACCCGCCATCGTAATCTCGGCAGTGTCGATGCCATACGGGCAAAACACCGAGCAGCGACGGCACTCTGAACATTGGTGGTAGTAGTTATACCAGTCGTCCAGCACGTCTTTGGTCAGATCTTTAGCACCGACCAGCTTGGGAAACAGTTTGCCTGCCGTCGTGAAATAACGACGGTAGACCTGCCGCATCAAATCCTGACGCGCAACCGGCATGTTCTTGGGATCCGACGTGCCGAGGTAATAGTGGCATTTGTCGGTACAGGCACCACAGTGCACGCAAGCATCCAGAAACACCTTGAGCGAGCGATATTTGCCCAGCAGATCGCCCATCTTCTCAATTGCACGCGATTGCCAGTCTTCACCCAGCTCATGCGGATAGCCCATGAAATCCTGCACGGGTTGCGCCGCAATGAAGCTCTTGGCATGCGCCATAGCCCCTTCGCGCAGCTTCGGAACCTCGATGGTTTCCTTAATTACCGGAATGTCAAATTCAGCAGCAGCCAATTGCTCGTCCTCTATCCGTTCTAACGTTCACGCGTGGCAACGATATTGATTATTTATCCAGCCGAGCTGCCCAGGCAGCGATGTGGCGGCGCTCACGCGGGTTATCCACCTGATTGCGGGTCGGACTGAAAAACAGACCCGGGGCGTGCAGGAGTTTGCTGATCGGGAAAATGATCATCAGCAGCGCCACCATGGTCAGGTGCGCCAACAAAATGGGGTCTTGTGGCACTGGCTGGATGTCCGCAAACATCAGCCCCATGAAAAACAGTTTCAGCGCAACGATGTCAGTGTGCACCACAAAGGTCATCAACATGCCTGACAGGCCAATGGCAATCAGCAGCACCAGCATCAAGTAGTCCGAGGGCGTAGAGATATAACGCACACGATCCACCAGGAAACGGCGCGCAAGCAAACCCGCCAGCCCAACAACCATCATGATGCTGGCGTATTTGCCGAACGGCTGCACAATGCCCACCCAGAACCATACTGGCTCAGTGAAGTAGCGCAGGTGGCGCAGCAACACCAGCAACAGGCCAAAATGAAACAGCCAGCCGAACACCCAAATCCATTTATTCGATTTGAAGAGCGACTCAAACACAATCACTTCCTTGGCCATGCGATACACCACACCGGCCTGCGTGGTCGGGGCAGGCGTCGTCGGGATGACCAACGGCGCAGGGGTGCGGCTGTAGTCATAAATCTTGAATGTCACACCAACGACCAGCAGCAGCGTCGCAAGGTAAAACATTCCGGCATAAACCATCGTCAGCGTAGACAATCCCAACTCCTGAGCGTTTTTTCTGTTTTCAGACCCGGCTGCGGAAAGCAACCCCAAGTCTGGAAACAGACCTCCTGAGAGGCCAGAATTAAAAACGTTCCGACGTGTTCCGCCGGAACGCCTTAATCCAGTAATGCTTTAGATACAACCCGTCGGCTTGGGCAGACCGGCAATTTTACAAGCTTGCTTGGCAGGGCCGTAGGGGAACAACTCATACAGGTACTTGTTGTTGCCTTTATCGGGACCGAGCTTCTTGCCGATCGCCTTGGTCAGCACGCGCACAGCCGGTGCAATCTGGTATTCGGCGTAGTACTCGCGCAGGAAATTAACAACTTCCCAATGGGAGTCGGTCAGGTCAACCTTCTCTTCGACAGCCATGTACTTGGCCACGTCTTCGTTCCACTGCGACAGGTCGATCAGATAGCCTTCTTCGTCGACTTCATACTCTTTACCAGCGATATCTACCATGGGCATAGCAATACTCCTTTAATTAAATTTACAGCCAAGACTGGCAGGTGTTGTGTTCTGCGACGAGATCCACGAAACCGCCGTAATCCACGACATTGACGCCGTCCAACACGCGCCCGGCCATGCCGCGCGCTGCCAGATCGGGACCGAGCGCGTAAACCTTGAGGCCAGCCATTGCCGCCTGGATTTTCGCTGCTGCCGTGCTGCTTTTTGTTGCCGCATAGACTGCGTCTTCAATCAGCAAAACAGCAGAACCCTGTGTGGCCATGGCGAGGCAGCTTTCCAGCGAACCGCGATCCGTAGCCGATTTATTTACGATGTGCAGCATATCCGTTCCCTTAGAAGCTGATGACGACGTCTTGATCGGCCATGAGATTAGCCATCTCGGGCACGGACAACACGGTCACGTCAACAATCAAATCATCTTCGGACAAACCACGCGCATCCATTGATGCCTGATCGACATACAGCTTCTCGATGTCGTAGCCTTCCAGCGCACGGTAGGTCTTGGAAAAATCCTTGATCTCAATCCCTTTGCTGTCCACGCCTTTTACCAATTGGTACACACCATCATCGGTGAACACCATGCTCACGTCCTGATCGAACGCTGCGGTAATCAGCACAACTTCCAGACCTTCCAGCGCATACACGGTACCGTGCGGCGCCTTGCGGTTCAGGAACAGGAATTTTTTGACGACCCCTGAGCCGTCATCCATATCGTCCATATCACTCATCTCGCTCTACCCTTAATCGCCGAACGTCACGAGACGATCGTACTGAATGCCCATTTCCACCAGCTGACCCAGACCGGAAATCCGGAAACCAGGTGCCAGCACGTCGTCATTAATGCCACGACGCTGTGCGGCCGCCACACAGACCACCAAATCAACGCCATGCTCAGCCGCCAGCTTGGACCAGCGTGCCGAAACGTTACGATCGTCCTGCGGCGGGGTGGCCAGACGCGTGGAATTGTTCACGCCATCATGGTAGAAAAAAACACGTGGGACTTTATGACCATTCTCGATCGCATTGCGCGCAAAGAGATAGGCCGAATCACTGGCCTGATGGGTGTAAGGCCCTTCGTTTACAAGAATGCCGAATTGCATGGCTTTTCCAACTCCGAAAAAACAGTCTTATTATCAAGCGCCCGCCGCAGACATGCTGCGGCGGGGCTGACAGCTCATGAAACCTGGCTTAGAAGCGGATATGCGCCGAAGCGTTCAGGTTGGCACGACCACCACGCCAGTTATCGATGTGATACTTGGTGAAGGGCAGACCGGTCTTTTCGAAGAAAGCGGGCCAGCCAATGCGGTCGATCCAGTCGATCATGCGCTCCCACGGCTTGCCGTCTTCCTTGTAAGTAGCGAGGATTTTCTTGACCACTTCGCCGACTTCCGGCCAACGCGGCGCGTTGTTCGGCAGACCCGATGCCACCAGCTTGTGGAAGGTCGGCTTGGAGCGAGCGTTGGAGTTTTTACCGCCCACCCAGATCGCAATTTTGGAGTGCTCGGGATCGTTAATCTGCATCGGCGGACAAGGGGGGAAGCACGCGCCGCAGCAAATGCACTTCTTCTCGTCCACTTCCAGCGAGGGCTTGCCATTCACCAGCGCGGGGCGGATAGCAGCCACCGGGCAGCGAGCAACAACGGAAGGGCGCTCACACACGTTGGCAACCAGATCGTGATTGATCTTCGGCGGCTTGGTGTGCTGAACGATGATCGCGATATCAGCCTGGCCGCCGCAGTTGATTTCACAACAGGAGGTGGACAGCTTGACGCGGTTAGGCATCTCGCACTTGACAAAATCGTCGTACAGCTCGTCCATCAGCGCTTTCACCACGCCGGAAGCGTCGGTGCCGGGGATGTCGCAGTGCAGCCAGCCCTGGGTGTGGGCGATCATGGACACCGAGTTGGCGGTACCACCGATGGGATAGCCCTTGTCGTTCAGCGCCTTGATCAGCGGCTCGACCTTGGAACCGTCGGCCACCATGTATTCGATGTTGGAACGTGCGGTGAAACGCACGAAGCCGTCGCCAAACTGGTCGGCAATGTCTGCCAACTCACGAATGGTGTAGTGATCCATCTGACGAGCAGTACCTGCTTTAACCGTCCAGATTTCATCGCCGGATTCGGCGCGGTGATACAAAACACCGGGTTTCGGATGGCTATGGAAGGACCACTTACCATAGTTTTTGACCATCACGGGATGCATGTAGGGCATCGGATCCGGTGCACCGGACTCGATAGGCGGGCGTAAATCAGCCATGTTTATTCTCCAACAGATTTAATACGCGGGTTTTGGCGCATGCCAAAACCCGGGGGTAAGTAACAATTAAGCGGCGGATTGCTTGTACTCGTTCCACTTCTCGACTTGCTCGTCCCAGTCATCGGAACGGAAGTAGGGGTTGGAACGCGGCGAGCTGATCATGTTGGGATCAACCGGGATATCCAGACCCTCGAGGAAGTTGGTCAGACCGATACGCTCGATCATCTCACCGGTACGCTCGTGCTCCAGCGCGTTTTCAGCGAAGAAGTCGAGGATGTTGCGGGCCAGCTCGTTCAGCTTTTCGAAATCTTCGTCGGACTCGAGCTTCATGAACGGGATCACGACGGTGCCCATAGTCGCACCGATCTTCAGCACGCCTTTACCACCCACCAGGATGGACACACCCTTGTCACTACCGGGCAACAGGCCGCCGGGGATAACGTTCAGGCAATGCATGCAACGCACGCAGTTCTTGTTGTCGATACACAGGGTCTGGCCGTTACCCAGATCGGCAGCCGACACATTAGCCGAAGCCTGGAATTTGCCGCTCTCCACCAGGGTGATCGCCTTGGTCGGGCACTTGCTGATCACGTCATTGACGAGATCATTCATGCCATGGGCTTTCATGTAGTCCCGAACCTGCGCTTCGTTCACGCGAATATTGTCGCGCCAGGTGCCGATGGTGGCCATGTCGGAACGCTGAATCGCGTTGACGCAGTCGTTCGGGCAGCCCGAGAACTTGAACTTGAACTTGTACGGCAGGGAAGGACGGTGCATATCGTCCAGGTTGTTATTGATGACGGTACGCAGCGCTTTGGCTTCGTCGTAGCACGACATTTCGCAACGGGCAGCACCCACGCACGACATCGAAGTACGCAGTGCGGGACCCGCACCACCCAAGTCAAAACCCATTTCATTAAACGCATCAAACGCGGGCTGCACGTCAGCCGTCTTGATGCCCTGGAACATGATGTCGCCAGACTGGCCGTGGAACGCGATCAGACCGGAACCGCCGGTAGCAGACCAGACGTCACACATCTTGCGCAGCAGATCGGAGCTGTAATGCATGCCTGCGGGCGGCTGCACGCGCAGGGTATGGAATTCGGCTGCTTCCGGGAAAATCGGGTTATGGTTCTCGTCTTTCAGCTCGGTAAAACGGGGAATCACACCACCACCGTAGCCGAACACACCAACCGTACCACCCTTCCAGTAACCAAACTTGGTTTTGTAGGAAGTTTCCAGCTGACCCATCAGGTCAACCATCATGTCGTTGTCTTTAGCCAAACGCTTCAGGCCAGTCACGAAGCTGGGCCACGGGCCGCTTTCGAGTTGGTCCAGATTGGGCGTATCAATCATTTGCTTTGCCATTATTGCTCTCCTAGAAAAATTCGAAATGCCCGTTTAGTTGATCGCGAAACGGTATTCCACAATCGTATTGGGTTGAGGGGGTCGCCACCATCATTCTCATGGGTAAAACGCTTACTCCATCACGGTAGGTTTCAGACTACCCAAAAGGAGTAGATTCCGTTCCCCAACACGGTAATGCCTTATTCCCATAAACAATGAGACATTAGTGCCGCGCCCACATGAACCACCAAGAGTATTAAAATATTGTCAGCTGCGCAAGTGCAATTTATGACTCGCGATCGGGTTGAAACCCTTCAATCCAGCTCCACATGGGGCAAGCCGTTGTTATTGATTCAAATCGCGCCCACACAACCTGCTTAGTTTAAGCCCACGCATCACTCCGGATCGACAGTTCATGCCTGACATCACCCCCATCGACAAGATGCGCCTCCCCTTCGGAGGACAGGAAATCGAATTCCAGCATCTCACTCACGAATCCGGGGGCGTCCCTTTCATGCGTATTCGTATCCGCGAAAGCAAGCGCTTCACGATTTTTGATGTCGATCCGGTCAGCGCTCAATACTGGGCTGAGGTCATGCTGACCTGGGCCAAGCAGCACGCTGGAGACGCGCCATGAGTTGGGGCGGCTGGCCTGAAGACAAGCCAGACGAATACCTGCCGCAACTGATTGACCTGCAATTTGACCTGATCGGCATCACCGTACCTGCTGACAACGCACAAATGCTGGCCGACGCGCTGCTGAAACACCTGCCCTGGCTGGGCGAAAACGGTGGTACGGGGGTGCAACACCTGAAAGGCGCTGAAACCAATCAGGGCGATTCAGCCATCAACATCAACCGGCGCACCAAGCTGCATATACGCGTTCCTAAAACGCGCGTGGACGATATGTTGAATCTGGTCGGCAAAACGTTGGATCTCGCAGGCCATCCGCTGCAAATCGGCAATTTCAAAACCCGTGCATTCAGTCCTTTTGCCAATATCTATGCGCATTTCGTTGACACCGGCAGTGCGACTGAAGAACAATTCGTGCAGGACGTGATGCAGGAACTCGACGGCCACTTCAAACTGCGTTGCGGTTTTATTTGTGGCAAACAGCAAACCCTGCATAGCGCGTCCGGCACGCTGCATGGCTATAGCCTGATGTTGCATGACGTACCGCCGCACAAGTCACTGCAATTGCAGGACGAAGGCATGGGGCGCAATCGTTTACTGGGCTGCGGGATTTTTATTCCGCATAAATCCATCGCCCCGGTGCACGCGACGAATCTTTAAAATCTGATTTCTATCAACCAACCCGAAAGGAGCAAGCATGTCTTACATTGTGAACGGCGAAGAACTGGAAACCGGCGAAGAGGATTTTCTGCTGGAAGCCAACTTCAGCGACGACGTCCCCCCGGTCATCGCCGCCAACGAAAAAATCACGCTGACCGATGAGCACTGGATCGCCATCAACTGGCTGCGCGAAAAATACAAGGAAGACGGCCAGACCCCGAACTTCCGCAACATGGTGATGCAGCTGGACGAAGACCACCCCGGCCTGGACTGGAAGAAAAAGCTCTATGAGTTGTTCCCCAACCAGCCCGCTCGCCAGGGCTGCCGTATTTCCGGCCTGCCCAAGCCTTACGGTAAGGGCGGTTACTGATCCCGGGTCAGATAGCCGGATTCAGGGGGCGAAGGCCAGGATTATCCGGGCCGCCGCCCCCTGTTTCAATTTCACGGGTTCAAGCTGAACCCATTTGCAGGCACTTTTATGTCCAGCACGCTGGTTACTTCCGAACAACTCGCCAGTCAGCTTGATCACTGGGTGGTGATCGACTGCCGCTTTTCGCTGGCCGATCCGGAACACGGTCGCCGCGTCTATGCCGCAGGCCATATTCCCGGTGCGCGTTACGCGCATCTGGATGCCGATCTGTCTTCAGCGAAAACGCCGACCACTGGCCGCCATCCCCTGCCCGATCTGGACGCCTTTTGCGCGCAACTCGGCGCGTGGGGCATCACGCCCGACACCCAGGTCGTCGTCTACGACGACAGTTTCGGCTCGATGGCGGTACGGTTGTGGTGGCTGCTGCGCGGGCTGGGACACGCCAAGGTCGCGCTGCTCGACGGCAACTACCCGCTGTGGCTGCGCGACAAGCGCCCGACCACGACCGAGTTGCTGGTGATTGTGCCCACGGTGTATCCCGTGCCCGCACACATCGATTGGGGTGTGAATGCCGACACGGTGGAAACCATTCGCCAGCGCGCCGATCACAAGCTGATCGACGCGCGCCCCGAACAACGCTTCAGCGGCGAAGCCGAAAATATCGACCCGGTCGCCGGCCATATTCCCGGCGCGATCAACTGGGTGTACGAAGAAAACCTCGATTTCGACGGCACTTACCTGCCCGCCGACGAATTGCGCGACGCCTACACGGCGCTGCTGGCGGGCGTCGCACCCGAAAATGTCGTCCATACTTGTGGTTCGGGCGTCACAGCCTGCCACAACGTGCTGGCGATGGAAGTCGCCGGATTGCCCGGCTCGCGCCTCTACCCCGGCTCGTGGAGCGAGTGGATTACCGATCCCGCACGCCCCGTTACCACGGGTGAATAACACACAGCCGAATACAGGAGCACTGTCATGGCCATGCCCATCCGCGTCAAAACCATCTGGTTCAAAAAAGACGGCGAGCGCACCGCCGAAGAAATCGCCTCGGCGGTCGCCACCACCGCCTGGCGGGTGGCCGACAAAGCCATCGACAACTTGGGGCGTGAAGATTACGACATCCTCACCCCCGGGCGTGGCTTCAAACTCATCGCTGAGTTTCTGGCCTTTCTCGCACATTACTGCGACCGCATGGCGTACAGCTCGCTCTCGCCGGAACGCCGTATCGCTGTGCTGCAAGCCGTCAGCAACCGCCTCGGCGAAGTGATGGAGCAGAACGTGCGCGAAGTCGTCGGTAAAAACGACCCGCGCAACTACAAACAGGAATTCATCGACTTCCTTAACCGCCGTTTTGCCGAATACGCCGAATTCGAATTCCCCGACGACGAAAAGGCCAGTTTCCCTGCGCTGCGTTTCCTCGGCCTGCAAATCCGCGAAGAAATGGGCGACAACGACAAAACCTGGGTGATGGATCAGATCATGGACATCGAGATGCCCGAAATGATGGGCACGGTGCGCAAAAGCTTCAAGGGTTTGTTATCCGACGCGCCGGTCAAACGGGGATTCGGTTCGCCCGACATGTTGCCGCCGGAGTAATGCGCAGTCCTTTCGACCTCGCCGACGACGCCAGCTACCACGCCTGGCGCGACGCCAAACTCGCCGCTTACCCGCGCGACATCGCCGAACTGGTCGTTCCGGTCGCCGATCCACGCGCGCTCACGAGCGCCGAAATGCGGGCACTGCAAGACCGCGTAGCACGCGCCAACATGGTGATCTACCATGCGCCGCACCTACCCGCCGCCGACAAATCCTTGCCGAAAAAACTCGGCGAACAACTGGGCTTGTTTCGCCTCGAAGGCAATTACCTCGCCGACGAAGACGGACTGTCGAGCATCACCCCCAACGAGGATGAAAGCCATGTGCGCGGCGATTACATCCCCTACACGCACAAGCCGATCAACTGGCACACCGACGGCTATTACAACGCACTCGACAAACGCATCCTCGGCATGAGCCTGCACTGCGCGCAGGACGCCGAAACGGGCGGCAAAAACGCACTGCTGGATCATGAGATTGCCTACATCCAGCTGCGCGACCGCAACCCCGATTTCATCGCCGCGCTGATGCAGCCCGACGCGATGACCATCCCCGCGCGCATGGACGACGACAACGTTGCCCGCCCGGAACAGTCCGGCCCGGTGTTCTCCGTCGATCCAGTCGACGGCTTCCTGCACATGCGCTACACCGCCCGCACCCGTTCCATCGCCTGGAAAAGCGATGCGGCCACGCAAGCTGCTGTGCAGGCGATGGCCGACATCCTCGCCACGTCCGAATACACCCTCACCGCCCGCATGACGCCCGGAATGGGGCTGATCTGCAATAACGTGCTGCATACCCGCAGCGGGTTTTCCGATTCACCCGGCCATCGTCGCTTGCTGTATCGCGGGCGCTATTACGACCGCCCGCGTTTCGATTTGACCGTCCCGCCTACCTTGCCCTGCGTGAACAGGTAAAATAGCGGCCTTTGTTTGCCGCCGCCTGCCGCCATGCAGCTACTCGCCCTCGGGGTTAACCACCATACCGCACCGCTCGCCATCCGCGAGCAGGTGGCGTTCGGTCCCGAGAAGCTGGTGCAGGCGCTGCACGATCTGACGCAGAGTCAACGCGCAGCCGAAGTGGCGATCCTCTCGACCTGCAACCGCACCGAGCTGTACGTCAACACGCCGTCGCCCGAGGGCGTCACGCAGTGGCTGGCCGATTTTCATCGGATCGAGCGGCGCGAACTGGCGCCGTATCTTTACGCGCTGCCGCGCGAACAGGCCGCGCAACACGCCTTCCGCGTCGCCGCCGGGCTGGATTCGATGGTGCTGGGCGAAACCCAGATTCTTGGCCAGATGAAACAGGCGGTGGCCACGGCGCACGAAGCCGGGACGCTCGGGCTGCTGCTCAACAAACTCTTTCAGCGCACGTTTTCGGTCGCCAAAGAGGTGCGCACCAGCACGGAAATCGGTGCCAATTCGGTCTCGATGGCCGCCGCCGCCGTGCGCCTGGCCGAGCGCATTTTCCCCAGCATCAAACAGCAGTCCTGCCTCTTCATCGGTGCCGGTGAAATGATCGAGCTGTGCATGACGCATTTCGCCGCGCAGCATCCGCGCAGCATGACGGTCGCCAACCGCACTGCCGAGCGCGCGCGTCCGCTGGCCGAGCGTTTCGGGGCGGGAGTGATTCCGCTGACCGCGCTGCCGGACGAAATCGCCGCGCACGACATCATCATCACCTCGACCGCCAGCCCGCTGCCGATTCTCGGCAAGGGGATGCTGGAACGCGCCATCAAGCAACGCCGCCACCGCCCGATTTTCATCGTCGATCTGGCCGTGCCGCGCGACGTGGAAGCCGAAGTCGCCACCATGGACGATGTGTTTCTCTACAGCGTGGACGACCTCGGTGAAGTGGTGCAGGAAGGCATGGACAACCGCGTGGCGCAGGTGGCACAGGCCGAGGCGATTATCGAAACCAGCGTGGACAGCTTCATCCACTGGATGGAAGGCCGCGAACTGGTGCCGGTGATCCGCGCGCTGCGCGACCAGGCCGAACACCATCGCCAGCACGAAATCGACAAAGCCGCGAAAGCCCTGATGCGCGGCGATGACCCGGCCGCCGTGCTCGACGCCATGAGCCAGGCGCTAACCAACAAACTGCTGCACGCCCCCACCCACGCGCTGAACCACGCCACACGCAGCGAGCGCGAGACCTTCGCGCGACTGATCCGCCAGCTCTACGGTCTGGATCAGGACAGTTGAAAACCGCACCACGATGAAAGCTTCGCTGGCTGACAAACTCGCCCGCGCCGACGAGCGCTTGGTGGAACTCGACGCCTTGCTGTCGCAGCCGGAAATCGCAGGCGACATGGAAACCTGGCGCAAATTCACCCGCGAGCGCGCCGACCTCGACCCGGTGGTCGCGCTATATCGGCAGTTCCGGCAGGTGGAAGCCGACCAAAAAACCGCACACGACATGCTCGCCGACCCCGACCTGCGCGAGCTTGCTGAGGCCGAGCTGGCCGACAGCGCGGTGAAACTCGACCAGCTGGAATCCGCGCTGCAAACCGCGCTGCTGCCGAAAGACCCGAACGACGAACGCAATATTTTTCTGGAAATCCGCGCCGGCACCGGCGGCGACGAGTCGGCACTGTTCGCCGGTAATCTGCTGCGCATGTACACACGCTACGCCGAACGTCAGGGCTGGAAGGTCGAGCTGGTATCGGAAAACCCGGGCGAAGTCGGCGGCTACAAGGAAGCGATTCTGCGCATCGTCGGCCACGGCGCCTACTCAAGATTGAAATTCGAATCCGGCGGCCATCGCGTGCAGCGCGTGCCGGAAACCGAATCGCAGGGCCGCATCCACACCTCGGCCTGCACGGTGGCAGTGATGCCGGAAGCGGACGAAGTCGGCGAGGTGAACATCAATCCAGCCGACCTGCGTATCGACACTTTTCGCGCCTCGGGCGCGGGCGGCCAGCACATCAACAAGACCGATTCCGCGATTCGCATCACCCACCTGCCGACGGGTCTCGTGGTCGAATGCCAGGACGACCGTTCACAGCACCGCAACCGCGCTCAGGCGATGAGCGTGCTGGCGGCGCGGCTGAAAGACCGCGAAATTCAGGCGCAGCAGTCACTGGAAGCCAGCACCCGCAAAAGTCTGGTCGGCAGCGGCGACCGCTCCGACCGAATCCGCACCTACAATTTCCCGCAAGGCCGCATCACCGACCACCGCATCAACCTCACGCTGTACAAGATCGACGCCATGATGGACGGCGAACTGACCGAGCTGCTCGACGGTCTGGCGGCGGAACATCAGGCCGAATTATTGGCGACGCTGTCGGGCGAAGGCTGATGGCCACGTCGGTTGCCGACCTGCTGAACGCCGCCACCGCACGCATCGCGGCAGCACTCTCTCTGGATTTACGCGATGCCCGGCTCGATGCCCGCGTGCTGGCGGCTCACGTGCTCAACGTCGAGGCTGCCTGGCTAGTGGCGCATGACACTGACGCCGTGCGCGAAGTCCATCAGCACACGTATGAAAACCTCGTCCTTCGCCGCATAGCAGGCGAGCCTGTCGCCTATCTGACTGGCGTGCGTGAATTTTATGGCCGCGCGTTCCAGGTCACGCCTGCCGTGCTGATCCCACGACCCGACACCGAATTGCTGATTGAATTGGCGTTGCAGCGTCTGCCTGCTGATCAGCCCCTCCGCGTGCTGGATCTCGGCACAGGTAGCGGCTGCATTGCCATCAGTCTGGCAAAGGAACGTTCCTGCGCTCGAATTACCGCAGTGGACCGGATGGCGGGTGCGCTGGCTGTTGCGCAGATCAACGCCGCCACGCATCAGGCGTCTGTCGAATGGCTACTCGGTGATTGGTTCAGTCCGCTGGCAAATCGGCAATTCGATCTGATTGTCAGCAATCCGCCCTACATCGCGGAAAATGACCCCCATCTGACACAGGGCGATGTCCGTTGCGAGCCCACTACCGCACTGGTGTCCGGCACCGTGGGACTGGATGACATCGGACGAATCATTGTCGAAGCCCGCGCACACCTCGCGCCGGGGGGGCAGCTGCTGCTGGAACACGGCTACAACCAGGGTGCGGCGGTTCGCGCCCAGCTGAACGCCGCCGGGTATCGCGCCACCGAGAGCTGGCGGGACCTCTCGGGCACGCCTCGGGTCAGTGGCGGCGTGTCGGAATAATTTACAAAGTACCGAGCGGCGCTACACGTGAATACCCCCCAGCCCCTTGAATACACGCTAATCTATGGTGAGTTCCCGCCTGCTGGCGCAAATCTTGCTGTTTGATACAGTAAGAAAATTAAACACCCATGAGGCCAACCATGTCCAATCAACACTCCAACACGCCCGACCACACCCATCTACCGCAGGATGCTGCTGCCGATAGCCCGGTTGACCTCTCCCGCCGCAAGCTTGGCGCGGCACTCGGTGTATCCGCCGTGTTCACCCTGGCCAGCCGACCCGTGCTGGCCACCACGTGCGTGTCGGCGTCTGCCGCCGCCTCGGGCAATCTGAGCACGCACGGCACGCCACCCAACTGTACCGGAAAGTCGCCAGTCGCCTGGGTCGGAGCCAATGCCGGTAAAACCCAGCATTTCCATCCTCAAACCAGCCCGACAGTCACGACCGGGGTTTTCAAAACCGGCACAAAAGCTAACTGGGGCAATAAAACCCTGTTTCAGGTGATGAAGGCGACAGCCGACAACGGCAACGCCGCCCCCACACCCAATCCAATCTCAGCCGAATTCGCTGCCACCTTGCTTAGCATTCAGAATGGCCACATCCCGGTAGCCGTGTTGACCGATAGCAAGCTGATCAATATGTGGAACGAGTGGATGAATACTGGGACATTCGCGCCCAAGGCAGGTGTCAGCTGGAATGCCAGCCAAATCGTAAGCTACCTGCGTACCCTGCAAGGGATTTAACCGCGCGTGCGCTTTCAGCTCAAAGAATACGACAACGAAGCAGTCGTATTCGACACGGCCTCGGGCGACACCCACCTGCTCGCGCCGCTCACCCTCACGGTGTTCAATACTGTGGCACGCAACCCTGGTCTGTCGGGTACGGATCTCCAATCCAGTGTCGCCACGCAGTTAGCGCTCAGCACGAATACGCAGTTGCCCGCCATGGTCGACGACGCGCTTGATCGCCTGCACCAGATTGGCCTGCTTTCCACACGATGAAACTGCTGCAAATGTCCGCATCCGACTTACGCCAGCAACTCGCTGGTGCGGGCATCTGGATGCGCACCGGGCCGTTTTCCCTGCGTATCCGCTCTCGCATCCCCAGCGTGGCGGAGGGGCTGGTTGATTTGTATGGTCAGTTTGAAGTGCGCAACGCGCGCGAGGCCTTTGCCGATTTCCATGTATCGCTGGATGCCCCCAGCCTGCTCCGCCGCTGGTTTCGTCCACAGGTCGATTTCCGCTTTGACGATCAACTCCCGTTCAAACCCCTACCGTACGACCAGGCCTACCCGATGCTGGAGTGGGGACTGAACTGGTGTGTGTCGATGCACGCGCATCAATACCTCATCATTCACGCGGCCGTGATCGAAAAAAATGGCTGCGCGGCAATCTTGCCGGCACCGCCCGGCTCGGGCAAAAGTACCTTGACAGCCGGACTGGTCTTATCAGGCTGGCGACTACTCTCAGACGAGCTCACGCTGATTGATCGCACCACCGGGATGATTCAGCCGCTGCCGCGCCCGGTTAGCCTCAAAAACCAGTCGATTCCGGTGATCCAGGCATTCAGCGCCGATGCGTTTATCAACCGCCCGTCGCACGACACCGCCAAAGGCACGGTCGCGCACATGCGCCCGCCTAAAGAAAGTGTGCGGCGGCAACATGAACCTGCCCAGCCCGCTTGGGTTATTTTTCCGCAATGGCAAGCCCACGCCACCGCCGAATTAACACCGCGTTCACGCGCGCAAACCATGATGTTTCTCGCGCAAAACGCGTTCAATTACAGTCACCTCGGCGCAGACGGGTTTCGCGTCGCAACCCGTTTGATTGACCAGGTCAGCTGCTACGATTTTCGCTATAGCCAGCTCGACGAGGCCGTTGCCGTCTTTGATCAGCTCGCCGACGTCTCACCCGATTCCCGCCTCCGCTATGCGTGATCTCGACCATTTACTGATTCGCGCCTTGCGCGCACCCGAAATCGTAAGCCGTTTTTCGATAGGCGATTGGGACGTATTCGTCCGCCAGGCGCGGCAGACCGGACTGCTTGCACGCCTGTACACCCAGCTCGAAGAACGCGCGTTGCTCGGTGCTATTCCCGCCGCCGTACGCTGGCACTTTGACGCCGCCCACACACTCGCGCAAAAACAGCAAATTGCCGTACGCTGGGAGATCAATCAGATCCGTAGCGCCCTCGCAGAGCTGAACACCCCGCTCATCCTGCTCAAGGGCGCAGCTTACGTCATCGCAGGCTTGCCGGCGGCGCAGGGACGTTTGTTCAACGACATTGATATTCTTGTGCCGCGCGAACTACTCAACCAGACGGAAGCCGCCTTGATGCTTGCGGGCTGGCACGCCTCCGGGCTCTCTGATTACGACGAGCGTTATTACCGGCGCTGGATGCATGAAATCCCCCCCATGCAACACATCCACCGCGCCACGGTCATCGACGTCCACCATGCCATCCTGCCGGAAACCGCCCGGTATTTTCCCGACCCCGAAAAACTGCGTGCCGGGATCGAGCCAGTCGCAGACTTGCCCGGCGTTTACGTGCTGTCAGCGGCAGACCGTATTCTGCATTCAGCGACCCATCTGTTTCACGATGGCGAATTGCCGCATGGCTTACGCGACCTCACCGACCTTGATCTGCTACTGAGACAATCCGCCGCTACACCGGGATTCTGGCTGCGTCTGCTCCAACGGGCCGATGAGCTCCAACTGGAGCGCTCATTGTTTTATGCGCTGCGTTACACCCAACACATTCTGGATACGCCGCTACCGGATAAGGTCGCGGATTTCATGCGCCATGCAGCGCCGCCGCGCTGGCAGCTTAAGCTCATGGATGCCATCTTCAGCCGCGTACTCGCGCCGTTCCATTCCAGCTGCGATGATCACTGGAGCCCGCTCGCCCGTCAGGCTGCCTATGTGCGCGCCCACTGGTTACGGATGCCACTTCACTTGCTGCTACCGCATTTATTTCACAAGGCCTTTGTCAGTCCCTATCAGGACACGGAAACGGCCAAGCCCGCTTGACGCCGACGCACACGTCCGTATAATTCCCGACTATTCCAGTCAAGTATTAAGGAGCACACCATGACCCCACTCGATCGCATCCGCGACCAGGTTACCGGCAATACCGTCGTGCTGTACATGAAAGGCACACCCCAGTTTCCGCAATGCGGTTTTTCGTCGCGCGCCGCCCAGGTACTGCAAGCCTGTGGCGTGAATGACTTTCTGGCAGTGAACGTGCTGGCAGACCCCGAAATTTTCGAAAACCTGAAACACTACGCCAACTGGCCGACCTTCCCGCAGCTGTATGTGAAAGGTGAACTGATCGGCGGCTCTGACATCATGATTGAGATGTATCAGAAAGGCGAAATCCAGAAACTGTTGGAAGACGCCAAGGCAGCCTGATTGACCCCGCTTGCTGTCGCACAAAAAAGCCGACGCGACGTCGGCTTTTTTGTGCGGCACTTTCAAGCTGAGCGTTTGGCGCCCACCTCGGTGTCATCATCCATACCCAGCTCATGAATTTTTCGCGTCAGAGTGTTGCGCCCCCACCCCAGCAAATGGGCAGCCTCGATGCGGCGTCCGCCCGTGTGGCGAAGCGCCACTTCAATCAGGGTTTTTTCGTACGCCTGGGTCAACTCATCGAGAATCGATGCTTCGCCGCGCGCCAGCCGTGCACTGGCATCCGCTGCCAGACTGGTGAGCCAGTCGCCACCACTCGCTTCTACGTTACCCTGCATCAAATCTGTCGGCAGATCGCCGACTTCAACTACCTGGCCGGGTGCCATCACGGTAAGGTAATGGCTGACGTTTTCAAGCTGGCGCACGTTGCCGCTCCAGGGCAAATTCACCAAAGTCTTCAGCGCAGCATCTGCCACGCCTTTGGCTTCCATCCCGAGTTCACGCGCACTTTTTTGCATGAAATGCGCAAGTAACAACGGGATATCTTCGCGCCGTTCACGCAGCGCGGGCAAGCGTAAGCGAATCACGTTAAGTCGATGGAACAAATCTTCGCGAAACAGGTTTTCGCGTACCCGCATCTCAAGATCCTGATGGGTTGCGGCAATGACACGCACATTGACCTTGATCGGCGTATGCCCGCCCACGCGATAAAACTGTCCGTCCGCCAATACGCGTAGCAACCGCGTTTGCAATTCGGCGGGCATGTCACCAATTTCGTCGAGAAACAAGGTACCGCCGTCGGCCTGTTCGAAGCGCCCGCGCCGCTGCGCTGCCGCGCCGGTAAACGCACCACGTTCGTGGCCGAACAGTTCGGACTCCAGCAAATCGCGCGGGATCGCTGCCGTGTTGAGGGCAATGAACGGTGCCGCCGCCCGTGGGCTATGGCGGTGCAAGGCGCGCGCGACAAGCTCTTTGCCGCTACCCGATTCGCCGGTAATCAACACGGTAGTGTGCGACTGCGCCAGCCGCCCAATAGCGCGAAATACTTCCTGCATCGCGGGTGCTTGACCGAGTATCTCCGGCACGGGCACATCACTGATGGCAGGCACGTCACGGCTGGCATTTTCGGCGAGCGCACGACGCACCAGTTCCAGTGCCTGATCGACATCAAACGGCTTGGGCAGATATTCAAACGCGCCGCCCTGAAACGCGGCCACCGCGCTATCGAGATCAGAATACGCGGTCATGATGATCACCGGCACTTTGGGCAAGCGCTCTTTCAGCGATTGCAGCAGTTCCAGCCCGGAGACACCCGGCATCCGGATGTCGGATAGCACCGCAGCGGGCTGACTGCGTTCCAGCTCACGCAGCGCATCACTGGCCGAGCTAAACGTCATGCACGCGATATCTTCGCGCAGCAAGGTTTTTTCGAGCACCCAGCGGATAGAACGATCGTCGTCAATGATCCAGACAGGCAGGGGTTTAGGCATGGTGCTCAATCCGCTAAAGGGAGAAAAATCGAAAACACGGTGTGGCCGGGATGGCTGTCGCAATCGATCGTGCCGTGATTCTGCACGATCAAGGTTTGCGACACCGCAAGACCGAGGCCGCTGCCACCTTCGCGCCCGGATACCAGCGGGTAAAAAATCTGCTCGCGAATGTCTTCAGGCACACCGGGGCCGTTGTCGATAATGTCCACGCGCAAACCCAGGCGGTGGCGACGGCTTGCCAGTGTAATCTGCCGCGCCACGCGGGTCTTGAGGATAATCTCCCCCTGCCCTCGCATGGCTTGCACCGCATTGCGCGCGATATTAAGCGCAGCCTGAATCAACTGCTCGGCGTCGGCGCGAATGTCCGGCAGGCTGATATCGTAATCACGTCGCAGGGTAACGCTCGGCGTTTCGGCCAGAATCAGGCTACGTACCCGCTCCAGCACTTCGTGTATGTTGACTGCACCAAAATGGGGTGTGCGATGGGGTTTCAGCAGTCGCTCCATCAGCGACTGCAAGCGGTCGGACTCCTTGATAATGACCTGGGTGTATTCGCGCAGGCTTTCGCGCGGCAATTCGTGCTCGAGTAGTTGCGCCGCGCCCCGGATACCGCCAAGCGGATTCTTGATTTCATGCGCCAGATTGCGCAGCAATTCGCGGTTGGCCTCCTGCTGCAACCGCGTCTGCTCCAACCGAGCAATGCGCAAATGCGGATCGACCGAGCGCAGCTCCACCATGACACCCTGCGCGGGCTGCTCCAGAGGCGTCAGACTGCATCCCAGCCGCAGCGGTGCGTGGCCGTTGACCACCACGTCCAGCTCATATTCGATGACGGTTTCCTGCTGCGTCCGCGCCGTCGCAATCGCTGCCAGCAATTCATGGCTGCGCTCAAACGCATGGGCGGCGACATCGCCCAGCAACAAGGCACCCGAGACACCCAGCAAGGTTTCCGCCGCAGGGTTGAGATAGACCATACGGTTCTCGCCGTCGAGCACCACCGTGCCGGTCGAGAGGCAATCGAGTCCGGAGAAAAGCGCTTCGGAAGGGGAAATCACACGCATACACCTAAACAAAGCACCTATTGTGCCAGTGCGCGCGGGACGCGGGTCAGCCGGGAATTATTTAAGATTAGCCAGCTCGCGCTGTATTGAAGCTACGTTTTGTTCGTGCTGCTGTACGGTGGCACGCAGTTTTTTGATTCGACTCTGATAGCTCGCGTCCGACGCTTTTTCACCCGGCGACAACCGCTCGCCCAAGGCCAGCTGACGACGCGCATCGTCGGCATTTTTGCGTTCGCCGTTGATTTCTTCCTGCAATACCTGCCGCCGGATATCGTCTCTCTGCCGCTGGGTGTTGGCATCGATACGCGGAAAGTTCATGGGGCTAGGTGCATACGACACCCGCTTCGCGGCCTTGCCACTTTTACCGATCGGAATCGGTTCGCCTGGCATATCCAACCGCCGCGAGCCTTTTTTGTAGACGTCCGTAAAGGTCACGTGGCCATTTTCATCGACGTATTTATAGATTTCCGCCTGCGCGGAGAGCGGCAACGTCAATAACAACAGAAGGGGATAACAAATTATTCGCATGGTTCGGAAGTGTAGCGTACCCGATTATTAGCGGACAAATTCTGATGGCCTTGAGTTCCGATTTTCCTGTGCGCAACAGGCGGGCATGAAAAAGGCGGCTTACGCCGCCTTTTTCATGCTGGATTCCCTGCTTACAGCGAATAGTACATCGCGAACTCGACCGGGTGGGTCGTCATGCGGAACTTGGTGACTTCCTGCATTTTCAGTTCAATGTAGGCGTCAATCATGTCGTTGGTAAACACGCCACCACGGGTCAGGAACTCGCGATCCTTGTCGAGCTCGTCGAGCGCCATTTCCAGGCTGTGGCAGACCTTCGGAATCTTTGCGTCCTCTTCCGGCTCCAGATCGTACAGATCCTTGTCCGACGGATCGCCGGGGTGGATTTTGTTCTGAATGCCATCGAGACCGGCCATCATCAACGCGGTAAAACACAGATAGGGGTTGGCGGTCGGGTCAGGGAAACGGGTCTCAATGCGGCGGGCTTTTTCGCTGGCAGCGATCGGGATACGGATCGACGCCGAACGGTTACGTGCCGAGTAGGCCAGCATCACGGGAGCCTCAAAGCCCGGCACCAGACGCTTGTACGAGTTGGTCGACGGGTTGGTGATCGCGTTCAGCGCCTTGGCGTGCTTGATGATGCCACCAATGTAATAGATACACATTTCCGACAGGCCGGCATAACCATTGCCCGCGAACATGTTCTTGCCGTCTTTCCACAGCGACATGTGCACGTGCATGCCGGAACCGTTGTCGCCGACGATGGGCTTGGGCATGAAGGTCGCGGTCTTGCCGTAGGCGTGGGCGACGTTCTGCACGATGTACTTCAGCGTCTGCGTCCAGTCGGCGCGCTTAGTCAGCGTGCTGAACTGGGTACCGATTTCGCACTGGCCGGCGGTCGCCACTTCGTGGTGGAACACTTCGACCGGGATGCCGGCTTCTTCCAGCGCCAGCACCATGGCGGCGCGGATGTCCTGCAACGAATCAACCGGGGGAACAGGGAAGTAACCGCCCTTGACGCCAGGACGGTGACCGGTGTTGCCGTTCTCGAACTTCTCTGCGGACGACCAGGCAGCCTCTTCCGAATTGATCTGCACGCCACAGCCCGACATGTTGTCGTGCCAGGTGATCGAATCGAAAATGAAGAACTCGGGCTCGGGGCCGAAGTAGGCGGTATCGGCGATGCCGGTGGACTTGAGATACGCTTCAGCGCGCTTGGCAACCGAACGCGGATCGCGCTCGTAACCTTTACCGTCCGACGGCTCGATCACGTCGCAGGTCAGGATCAGCGTGGTTTCGTCGAAGAATGGGTCAATCCAGGCCGAATCCGGATCGGCGGAAAGCAGCATGTCAGATGCCTGAATGCCTTTCCAGCCGGCAATCGAGGAACCGTCAAAGGGGTGGCCAGCTTCAAACCACTCGGCATCGACGATGCGGGCGGGAATCGACACGTGCTGTTCCTTGCCACGGGTATCGGTAAAGCGCAGGTCAACGAATTTCACTTCGTTGTCCTTAATCATTTTCATCACATCGGCCACAGCCATGCTGAATCTCCTCAAGCTAAAACGGGGTTGAACAACAACACAAAATCACGCACGGAAAACTTAAAGCAGCAACCATGCCATGCCTCTAAACCTAAGCGAGTCATTGTGCCATAAGGCGCGGGGATACCGATAGTCACCCGGCGGCCTTCTGCGCGCACCATTTTTGGGCAAAATCGCACATTGCGCGCCAACTTGGTGCGCATTGCATCCGGACATGGCGCGCATATACTCAATTCATCGCATTCACACCATTGACCTCATGGGGCGCATTACTGACATTCTCTCTACCGCGCACAGCCGCAGCCAGATTCAGGCTTGGCCGTATGCGGGCGCGCTCCTGCCTCACGAGGCTCACGAGCTGTTGCAACTGGCACCGGGCGCGCGGTTGATCGATGTACGCTCGCGCGCCGAACTGGAGTTGACCGGCATATTGCCGGGCGCGGTGCACGTGGAATGGCAATCCTGGCCTGGCTGGGTCGCCAACCCGCATTTTCATCCCCAGCTCCTGCAAGCGATTGATCCCGAATCCTTGCTGCTGTTTATTTGCCGTAGTGGCGCGCGCTCGCACTGCGCCGCGCTCGCCTGCACCGAAGCAGGTTTGAGTAACTGCTACAACGTGCTGGAAGGATTTGAAGGCGACCTCAACAAAGCGAGCAACCACCGCAATGAACTCAATGGCTGGAAGCAGCGCGGGCTGCCTTGGTCGCAGGCCTGAGCAGACACGCCACAAGTTTTCGTGAGCGCGGCTAGAATAGCGCGCCATGACTGACCGCTACGCCGTATTCGGGCATCCGATTGCCCACTCCAAATCCCCGCTGATTCATGCTGCATTTGCCCGTCAAACGGGGCAGGCCATGACGTATGAGGCCATCCTTGCGCCGCTCGATGGCTTTGCAGCAAGCTTGGCAGACTTCATCGCGGTGGGCGGGCGTGGTGCCAATATCACGGTTCCGTTCAAGGAAGCGGCCTACGCCCTCGCAACCCGCCACACGCCACGCGCCGAGCGCGCGGGTGCTGTCAACACCCTGAGCATCACACCCGACGGACTGGTGGGCGACAACACCGATGGAGCGGGCCTCGTCGCCGACATCATGGGCAACCTGCACTTCACGCTTGCAGGCAAGCGTATCCTGCTACTGGGTGCGGGCGGCGCGGCGCGGGGCGTGATCGCACCGCTGCTCGCGCAGCATCCCGCCGCGCTGGTTATCGCCAACCGCACGGACAGCCGCGCCCAGGCGCTTGCCGAACTATTTGGCGATGGTGTAGGCGCCAGCAATTTCAATACTTTGAACGGTATGTTTGATCTCATCATCAACGCGACGGCTGCCAGCCTTGCGGGCGAATTACCGCCACTGCCGCCCACCGTGTTCGGCAGCCACACGCTGGCCTACGACATGATGTACGGGCAAGACACGCCTTTTCTCCGTTTCGCTCGCGCACACGGCGCGACCCCTGCCGACGGGCTGGGAATGCTGGTCGAGCAGGCCGCTGAAGCCTTCTTTGTATGGCGCGGTGTGCGCCCCGATACCGCGCCCATGATTGCGGCGCTGCGCCCATGATGCGCGCGATTTTGCGCGGGCTTGGCAAGGGCCTGCTCGCTGTCGCCGTGCTGATTGTGTTGTATCAGCTGTGGGTGTTCGCGCATGTACTGTGGTGGATCGATCACAACCCCACCTCCACCGCATTCATGGAAGCCGGTCTGGAACGCCGACAGAACCAGAATCCCGACGCGGAACTGCGTCACAAATGGGTGGCCTACGAACGCATCTCGCCGCACCTCAAGCGCGCCATTGTTGCCGCCGAAGACGCCAAATTCATCGACCACGAAGGCTTTGATCTGGAAGGCATCGAAAAAGCCGTGAAGAAAAATCTGAAGAAGGGACGGCTGGTCGCAGGCGGCTCGACCATCAGCCAACAACTCGCCAAAAACCTGTTTTTATCCGGCGACCGCAGTTTTATCCGCAAAGGTCAGGAAGCCGTCATCACCCTGATGATCGAAACCACCTGGAGCAAGCGCCGCATCCTGGAGGTGTACCTCAACGTCATCGAATGGGGTAACGGCATCTATGGAGCCGAAGCCGCCGCGCGCCGCTATTTCAAACAACCGGCGGCCAGCCTCAATCGCGATCAGGCGGCGCGACTCGCCGCGATGGTGCCCAATCCACGCTGGTATGAAAATAACCGGAGTTCACGCGCGTATCAGCGTCGGGTTGCCATCATCAAGCGCTACCTGGGACGCGCACAAATCCCGCGCTGAATTTTTGACGCCTCAATGCTTGGCCGGATGAGGCATCAGCCGGTCGATATAGGCAATCGACACCGCCGACGCAATGAATGCCATGTGAATGATAGTCTGCCACATCAGCACTTTGTCCGTCAGGTTGGGCGCGTTGATGAAAGTCTTCAGTAGGTGGATCGACGAGATGCCGATGATGGCGGTGGCGAGCTTCACCTTCAGCACGTTGGCGTTCACATGTGACAGCCATTCTGGCTCGTCGGGATGGCCTTCGAGATTGAGGCGCGAGACGAAGGTTTCGTAGCCGCCAACGATCACCATAATGAGCAGATTGGAAATCATCACCACGTCGATCAGACCTAGTACGATCAGCATGATTTTTTCTTCGGTGAGCGTGAACGTGCCGACCACCAGATGTTCCAGCTCGACCATGAAATGCACGACATACACTAGCTGCGCGGCGATCAAACCGAGATAGAGCGGCACTTGCAGCCAGCGGCTACCAAACAGGATCGACGACAACAGCCTGCTGCTGGTGCTGATGGGTTGGTTAAGCGGTGCTTTCATAATGGGATATCGCAATCAGTCCGTTAAATTAAAAATTACAGTACGTAGCGCGCGAGGTCTTCACGCGCCGCCAAGGCTTCCAGTTTCGCGCTGACGACCTCGGCATCGACAACATGTTCGCCAGTGACATCGCCTGCATCAAAGGCGATGGCTTCGAGCAGTTTTTCCATCACGGTATGCAGGCGGCGGGCACCGATATTTTCGGTGCGCTCGTTCACCTCGAAGGCGATTTCGGCGAGTCGGCGGATGCCGTCGTCGGTGAACTTGAGCTGGACGCCCTCGGTCGCCAGCAAGGCTTCATATTGTCGCGTCAGACAGGCATCGGTGGCGGTCAGGATGCGCTCGAAATCTTCTACCGAAAGCGCCTGCAATTCGACGCGGATGGGCAGGCGGCCTTGCAGCTCAGGAATCAGGTCGGACGGCTTGGATAAATGAAACGCGCCGCTGGCGATGAACAGAATGTGATCGGTTTTCACCATGCCGTACTTGGTTGAAACGGTCGTGCCCTCAATTAGCGGCAACAGGTCGCGCTGCACGCCCTGACGCGACACGTCGCTGCCGTGGGCGTCACTGCGGGTGGCGATCTTGTCGATTTCGTCGAGAAAAACTATACCGTTTTGTTCCACCGCTTCGAGCGCCTGCTGCTTGATATCTTCGTCACCTACCAGCCGCGCGGCTTCTTCCTCGGTGAGCAGCTTGAACGCTTCGCGCACTTTCAGTTTGCGGCTCTGGCGGCGGTTTGGCCCGAGATTGCTGAACATGCCTTGCAATTGCTGCGTTAAATCTTCCATCCCCGGCGGCGCGAAAATTTCCATGCTGGCGCTGGCCGTCGCAAGATCGATCTCGATTTCCTTATCGTCGAGTTCGCCTTCGCGCAGCATCTTGCGAAAACGCTGGCGCGCCGCGCCATCTTCGCGTTTGGTTTCAGGCTCGCCGAAGCCGACGCTGCGCGGTGGCGGCAGCAGCGCGTCGAGGATGCGTTCCTCGGCGGCGGCTTCGGCGCGAAATTTCACTTTCTGCGTGGCCTGTGCGCGCAGGTCTTTAATGGCGGTTTCCATCAAGTCGCGGATGATGGTGTCGACATCGCGGCCAACGTAGCCGACTTCAGTGAACTTGGTCGCTTCAATTTTGATAAACGGCGCATTGGCCAGCCGCGCCAGCCGCCGTGCGATTTCGGTTTTGCCAACACCGGTCGGGCCGATCATCAGAATGTTCTTCGGCGTAATTTCGTGCCGCAGCGGCTCGGCCACTTGCTGACGCCGCCAGCGGTTGCGCAACGCGACGGCGACCGCACGCTTGGCAGCGGTCTGGCCGACGATGTGTTTATCGAGCTCGTGGACAATTTCTTTGGGGGTCATGGAGGGTGCGGCGTTAGGCGAAAGAGGGGTGGCGTTGGGACGGGCGGTCTTGTGCGCCTCGCACCTCACCCCTTACGCATCACAGAGTTTCGATCACGTGATTCTGGTTCGAATAAATGCAGATGTCACCTGCGATGGTGAGGCTCTTTTTAACGATTTCAAGCGGCGACAGGTCGGTATTTTCCAGCAGCGCACGGGCGGACGACTGCGCGAACGCGCCGCCGGAGCCAATCGCGGCAATGCCGAGCTCAGGCTCAAGCACGTCACCGTTGCCCGTGATGATGAGCGAGTACTCACGATCTGCCACCGCGAGCATGGCTTCAAGCCGGCGCAGCATGCGGTCGGTGCGCCAGTCCTTGGCGAGATCGACGGCACTCCGCAGTAAATGTCCCTGGTGTTTTTCCAGCTTGGCTTCGAAGCGTTCGAACAAGGTGAAGGCATCGGCTGTGCCGCCTGCAAACCCTGCCAGCACTTTTTCCTGGTATAGCCGCCGTACCTTGCGCGCAGTGGACTTGATGACGATGTTGCCAAGCGTGACCTGACCGTCACCACCCAGCGCAACCTCAGCGCCACGTCGAACCGACAGAATGGTAGTGCCGCGATATTGTTCCATGGTCAGAATTATAAAGGAGAGACGGCGCGCTGCCGGGGCACGCGCAGCCAGCGCCATAAACGGCGCGCCATCCACAAGGTGGCAAGCATGAATACCGACAACGCTGCCAGAAATGCCAGTGGGTGCGCAAAGGCCAGCCAGAGTCCGCCGCCCAGCATAGTTTCTTCGCCAAACGAGGCCGCGATATTGCTGACCGGTTCGGGAGAGGTGTTGATGAGGGCGCGCGTGCCTGCCTTGGCGACGTGGCTGCCTGCGGCGAAGGTGCCGCCAAGCAGCGCCGCTGCCGCCTGCATCGCGCCACCGCTATCGCCAAAGAAAGCTGCGGCGAGTGCCGCTCCGGCGGGGATGCGGATAAAGGTGTGAATCGAATCGGACACGCTATCGAGCCAGGGAATTTTGTCGCCGACGAACTCAGCCAGTGCCAGCAGGCCGCTAACACCGATCACCAGCGGATGCGCCAGAACGGCCAGCGATTCAGGTAGCGCAAAGCCACCAAATCGCCCCAACAAACCCAGAATCAAGACCACCGCATAGAGGCGCAACCCCGCACCCCATGCCACCGCCGCTGCCAGCGCGGCCTGGGCGATGAGCGCGTCAGACATCAGACCGGGTGGTGCGGGATCAACTGCGCCAGCTGGTCGATGCCCATGACGCGGAAGAGTTCGTGGATGAGCGCATTATGGCCGCGTAGGACGACAGTTTTGCCGCTACCCAGACACTGCATTAACACGCTGATAAACTGGCTGACGCTGGCGTAATCGACTCGCGTGACTTGCGCCAGATCAACCAGAACCTCGCTGTGGCTGGCCGCATAACTGGCAAGCTGCTGAATGGCCGCATCGTTGGCCGGGGTAATTTCTCCACTCAACTGCAAGGCATTGTCAGCGGGCTCCTGCGATGCCGGGGTGGGGGCAAGCTGCACCACCTCAGCCGCCTGCACAGCCACCCAGGAAGGCGGCGAAACCTCAAACCGCACGGCGTAATCCACCGCGCAATTCTCGAATTCGTCCTGATTGCCCAGCACCTGATACAACTCCATCAGCAACAGCCAGTGCGCCGGGCGGCTGTGGGTCGCACGGTTCAAATCCTGTAATAACGCGGTCAGACGATCCACTCCCACGACCTGCAACGTGCGTTTGGCCTTGCGGGCTTTTTCGAGCACCCGGGTACATTCAGTCGCGCCCGCTTCATCGACCATTTCGATACGTGAAAAATCGATCCGGATCACCGCCTGCACGTCACACTCCGCCAGCCCATTGGCCAGTTTCAGAGACGCGTCCTGATTCAGCAAACCGGGCAGTTCAAGACTGACGGATGCGTTCGACGCAGTCGACGCAACCTCTCCTTCTCCGACCAATTGCCACAGCGGTGGCGACGTTTCAAAGCGCAAAGCATAATCCAGCGCCTGTTGCTCAAACTCTTTTTCGCGGCTCTGGATGCGATACAAATCGAACAGCATCAACCAGGCGCGACGGTCGTTCGCATCGAGGATGCTTTTCAGCGTGCGTTCCGCCGTCTCTGCCTGGCCGCTGGCATACAGGATAGCTGCTTCATCGACCGCCGATTGTGGTGCCCCGCTAGCCTCTTCCACCACGATGCCCATGCCCAGCCCCATGCCCATCGTATGTCCGCCGAGCGTAGATGGGTTCGCCACGGCGGCCACGGTCGTCTTAGCCGGGCCAGCGGGTTTGTCTTTGGATTTTTTGAAAAACGGGATGTCCACGGAGTCAGTAAGAGTCAGGCTTGATCGGGTCGGACGGAAAAGGGCGAGTTCAGGTTCAATTGAACCCAATCACTTCGCGCTCATACTAGCGCCACGCACCCCGCAGGGCAACCCACCGCCCCCCTACCGTTAAAGCTGACACGCCCGCCAACATGACCACAATGGCGGGCCCGGTTGGCCAATCCGTCAGGACAGACAGGATCAAGCCCCCTGCATAGCCCATCAACCCTATCAGGAACGACACGGGCAACCAATTTCCCTCTTGTTCGAGTGTGGCGAGCGCGGGCAGGATGAGACTGGCAAACACCAGATAGATGCCGACCAGTTGCACCGAAGCCGTGATGGCCAAAGCAAACAAAGCGTAAAAACCCACACTGCCGGGACGACCCCGCACCACCAGGGGGCGCCAGGCGAGCGCAATCAATACCGTGATGGCGGCGGCAAGTGCAAGTTGTGCGTCAGTCGCCCACAAAATCTGGCCAATCAACAGATTCTGCATGGCTTCGCCGCCGTGAGGATCGCTGGCCATCAAAAGCGTGACCAAACTGGCGACGACCACGAAGGAGGAACCGATCAGCGCTTCCTGACGCGCAGGCCAACGACGGTCGCAGGCTGCCAGCAGCAAGGCACCCCCTAAGGCCGCCGCGAAAGCCGTCGCTTGCACGTGCCAACCCGTCTCCCAGCCGACGACGTGGGCGATGATGACGCCCAGCCCCGCGAACTGCGCAATGGCAAGATCAAGAAATACAATACCGCGCGTCAGCACACGCCGTCCCAGCGGGATATGCGTGGCGAGCACCAGCAGCCCGGCAACGAGCGGCGAGCCCAGAAGCGCGAAGTCGAATGCGGCGAACGCCATCTCAGTTCAGCCCGGCGAGCAACTTCGAGATCGTCGAGTCGAACAGGCCGAACAGGTCGCCCGATTCCTTGTCGCCGCCCACGGTGAACGGCACGACGACTACTTTCAGGCCGGTCTGACCGGCGATCCACTCGCTGGGCTGCGCAGGCTGGTAGGCCGCGCGCAGCACGAATTTCGCCGGGGCGGTCGCGAGCCGGGTCTTGACTGCGGCCAGACTTGCCAGGCTAGGTTCGACGCCGGGCTTGGGCTCCAGCACTGCCACGGCTTTCAGCCCCAGCCAGTTTTGCAGGTAAGGAAACGCCTTGTGCTGCACGACGATGGGCACGCCTCTGAGCGGTGCGGCCTGTTTTTCCCAGCGCGGGATGGCGGCGTTCCAGCGGGCCGAGAAATCCGCCCAACGTGCCTGATAGTGCGCGGCTTCGCTCGGGTCGAGCGTCGCCATACGTGCCGCGAGTGCCGCACCGACTCGCGTGAAATTGCGCGGGTCGGTCTGGATATGCGGATTGCCGTCGGCATGCACGTCGCCCGCCGAACGATCAAGCACGGTGGGTTTTTCCAGCATCGGCACGAACCCGGCGGCGAAGAACTGCCCCGGCTGGCCGGCCTGGATGGCCCGGTTGCCGGATTCGGCGAGCACTACTGGCAGCCAGCCGATTTCCAGTTCGGCACCGGTGCAGATCAGCAGGTTGGCCGTCCGCGCGCGGGCAATCAAGGAAGGCCGCGCTTCGATGCGGTGCGGATCCTGCATCGCGGTGGTGGCAGAGTAAACGCTCACCTTGTCGCCGCCAATTTCACGCACGAGCGCAGCCCATTCGGGTTCGCAGGCAAAAACTTTGAGCGCGGCCTGCGCCGAGACGGGCAGCAAAAGCGCGGCGGCCAGCAGGCCGCCGCGCCAAGGTGACGAATGTCGTGTCATGGCGGATCTCCTTAATACTTGTGCGCGCCGTGGCTGCCCAGGCTGTGGATGTATTGCAAATAGAACTGATTCTCATCAGTACCTGCTTGCGCTTCGTCGCGCGAATATTGCAGGCGCAGACGGGAGAACTCAGATGGGCTGAAGTCAAACATCAGACTGTGGCGTTTGGGACCGTGATCAGCCAGCGCTTCGAAGGTGTTACCCGCGTCCGCACCATTGAACAGCACGTCACCCCGGAACAGTTGATCGTAGCGATACCCCGCGCGCCAACGCGGCATGAACTGGTAGACCGCCTGCGCGTAAAAGCCCGACTGATCGGCGTCGAAGGGCGCGACGAGTCCGCCGGTGCACAGACTGGGATTGGCCGGGCCCGCATCATCGCAATTGAGCGTGCCGGATTCTTTGCGGCGGAAATATTCCGCCGCAAGCTTCAGGTTCTGCTGCGTCGCGTTGCCGTTCGGTGCCCACTTCCAGACCACATCGGCCAGCCAGGTGCGGCTCCTGCCGGAAAAATCACCCTTGGTCTCGACTTCGTTGATGTCGTGGCTTTCGAAGTTGCGTTCGTGCGGTTTGGCACGCAACCACGACAGGCCAGCCCGCCAGCTGTTCGACACCCCGACATCGCCGCCAACATGACCGAACAGCGCCACACTGCCCGCGCCGTTGGAATCCCTTTTGCTGCCTGGGAAAGCGCGACCAGAGCCGAATTCAGCACCCAATTCGATAAAGGTATCGGTCGGTGCCAGCCATTTCAACTGAACACCGTCTTGCCCATAGCCTTCACCGAAAAGTACTTCGTACACCAGATTATTGGTGGCGAAATCCCAAACGTGCGGATGCTGTTCATTCTGGTAGCCCAGCCCTGAACGAAAGCGGCCGCCCTTGATCGACACGCCGTTGCCCAGTCCGGTAGTTTGAACCCAAGCCTCTTCTATCTCGACCTCTTCGTCCGCGAGCACGGCGTTCAGATGACCTCGAAAATAGGGATCAATGCTGGCCGACATCACCAGCTCACTGCCGTCGATGGAAAAGCCTCGACCGGATTCGCCCTGACCGTGCTCCCCGGTAGGCATGAAGCCGCTGATGCCACGCTCATCGCGTTTTTCAAGGTGCGCGTATTTGCCTTGCAGGATAAGCGAGATATCGGGGTTGAAACCGCCGCTGCGCGTAGCCGTTTCCGGTGCGGCTGCACTTGCTTGAACAGGCGCGCCGCTGTTTTTGATTTCCGTCTGTTGCAGCCGGGATTCAAGCGCCTGGATGCGGGCCTCGTAAGCAAATTTCATTTCCTTGAGTTCGGCGCGCAGCGCGTCAAGGTCAGCGTCGGCGTACGCCGGAAAAGCAGCCGCGAGCGCGGCCGCAAGCAATGCGGGACGTAACATGATTTCACTCCATCAAAAATAAGCAGCACCCGTGTCAAACGACACGGGCAAACGCAGGATTCAGACGGAGCGAATGGGTGGCGCGCGGGCGCACGCTGCCAGACGGGCAGAAGCAGGGAAAGGGATATCTGGAGATGCGCACGCACATGGAGCACGCGAGACAACCGTGACAATGACAGTGTCCGTAGGCGCTGCTGCACCCAGGGACGCGTGCGCCACACAGAGTTCACAGACGGTGTCCAACGCATCGGCATCGCGCTCATGTCCATGGCTGAGTGCATGAGCAGACGCCATCGCCTGCCCCCACAGCAGGGTCAGGGCGAACAGCCAGGATGCAAAAAAACGACGGGAAGCCATGCGCAGATTCTAGCGTGTTTTTATCGGTGGCACGGGATCGTAGCCATGCGCACAGCCGGGACGACAGCGGCCGACTCGCTTGGCCGCGAGCCAGACACCTTCCGCTGCGCCGTGTTTCTCGATGGCTTCCTTGCCATATTCCGAGCAGGTCGGCAGGTAGCGGCATTGCCGCCCCAGCCAGGGTGACAGCAGCAGTTGATAGCCCCGAATCGCCCCAATCAGCGCCCGTTGAGCCCAGTTCATACGGGTGCGCTGCTGCGGGCCGCCCCGGTAAAATCAGTCAGCAACTTGGCGACAAACTCCGGGTCGATATCGCGCACGATAAAGACGAAACGGCTGCGATGATCCTCATCCGGCCAAGCGTCGAGTTTCACTTCGGGATACAGCACATGCTGCACGCCATGCAGCACCACGGGCTGGTCTTCACCCTGCAAATTGACGATGGCCTTAAAACGCAGCAGGTTTTCGGCACGGAACGAGGTCAGCATCGATAACGCAGAATGCAGGCCGTATCGATCCAGCGGCGAATCGAGCACCACCGAAAACGACTGGATGCGCGCGTCGTGCAACTGAGCCGCAGGTTTGCCTCCCAGCTTGCCTGCGCTAGCAGGCTGGTAACGCTGCGGCTTCAGCCAGCGCGCCACTTCCATTTCGCGGGTTTCCGCATTCCACAGGCCCAGATTCTGCACAAGGGCAGGGTCGATTTCGCCCTGAATCACCGTCAGCAACTCGGCTGCGGGATTGAGTGACGCCAGCCGCTGCTTCAGCGAAGCGATCATTTCCGCATCCGCCAGATCGGTTTTGGTCAGCAGAATACGGTCGGCGACGGCGACCTGCTTGACCGCCTCGAAATGCTGATCCAGCTGCCCCATGCCAAACAGCGCATCGACCACGGTGATCACTCCATCGAGCCGGAAACGCGCGCGCACCCAAGCATCGTGCAACAGGTTATCGAGCACCGGCGCGGGATCGGCGATGCCGGTGGTTTCGATGATGACGCGCTCGAACGACGGGATATCACCTGCCTGCCGCGCCATCCACAGGTTTTTCAGCGTGGGCGACAGGCTGCCGGAAATCGTGCAGCAAACGCAGCCCCCCGACAGCAGCGCCATCGGGCCGTCCATTTTTTGCAGCAACTGATGATCGAGCGCGACTTCGCCAAATTCATTCATCAGAATCGCGGTGCGTGGCAGGGTGCGCACCAAATGATTCAGCACCGTCGTTTTGCCGCTGCCGAGAAAGCCAGTGAGCAGGGTAATCGGCAACGACGCATCGGATGCAGGGCGTCCCTGTATGCCTGAAGCATCGTCGGGAATTCGGGATGGGCTCATCGGAACAGTGTACGCCTTGATATCAAGCCAGAAAATCCACTTTGAGCGATAATAACACCCATGAAAAATATAGCCTTTTCGCTCACACTCGCCTTCCTGCTCGCAGCCTGCGGCCGCGATACACCACAAGGCCCGCCGCCCGACATTCGCCCGGTACGCGCCGAGCAGGTCGGATTGACGTCCATTCAGTCAGGCACCCGTTATTCGGGCGAAGTACGCGCCCAGCACGAAACCGATCTGGCCTTTCGCGTAGCGGGTCGGGTCACTCGCCGCGTGGTCGATCTCGGGGCCGAGGTCAAAGCAGGCCAATTGCTGGCCACACTGGATCCGGAGGATTACATGCTGGCCACGCGTGCTGCACGTGCACGCCTCAGCGCAGCGGAAGCAGAAGCCTTGCTGGCGCAGCAGGATTTGCAGCGATTCACCGAATTGCGCGCCAAGAACTTCATCTCGCAAGCTGAACTCGACCGTCGCCGCGCGGCATCCGATGCCGCCATCGCACAAGTGCGGCAGTTGCGCGCGGATGCCACCCGGCAGGGCAACCAGCAGGATTACACCCGTCTCACTGCACCGCATGCAGGCGTCATCACGGCGCTGAATTTCGAATCCGGTCAGGTCGTGGCGGCGGGGCAGCCCATCGCACGCCTGGCGCGCACGGGCGAACCTGAAGTCAAAATCGACATACCGGAAAACGCCATTGACTCGCTGCGTAATGCCAACATTTTCACCGTTCGACTCTGGTCGGCACCTGATATCGCTTACACCGGTCAGCTGCGCGAGCTTTCGCCGGTTGCCGATGCAGCCAGCCGCACTTACAACGCCCGTATACGCTTCGAGAAACCAGATGTGGCTGTGCGGTTGGGCATGACCGCCACGGTCGAAGTCGGCGTCGCAACCACACCCCAGCTGTCTGTCGCCCAATCTGCCCTGTTCAGGGTGAACAACCAGCCGCAGGTATGGGTGGTGGATCGCAAAACCAGCAAGGTTGTTCCGCGCGCGGTGCAGATCGGTGCCTTGCAGGGTGCGCGCGCAGTCGTGGTCGCCGGGCTCGCTGCCGGAGAATGGGTGGTCACGGCAGGCATCCACAAACTGGCCCCCGGCCAGCAGGTACGCCTTCCGTCCGCCACGGCAGCACAACCGTGAGCACCGAACGAGACCCGAACGGGGTAACCCATTTCGAGCTTCGGCCCGGCAACCTGTCGCGCTGGGCCATCGAGCACACTGTGCTGGTGCGCTTTTTCATGATTCTGGTCCTTGTGGTGGGCGTGGCGGCCTATTTCAAGCTTGGTCAGGCGGAAGATCCGCCCTTTACGCCCAAGACCATGCTGATTCAGGCGCAATGGCCCGGGGCCACGGCAGCCGAAGTTTCAGAGCAACTCACCGAACGCATTGAAAAGAAACTCCAGGAACTGGTCGAGCTGGATTACGTGGCGAGCTATGCCAAACCCGGCGAAACGGTTTTGTTCGTGAACATTCGCGAAAACATTCGGGGCGAAGATGTCGCCGACGCCTGGTACCAGATTCGCAAGAAGATCGGCGACCTGAAACCCCAGCTTCCCTCGGGGGTCGTTGGGCCTTTTTTCAACGATGAATTCGGCGACACGTTTGGCTCGATTTACGCAGTCACGGGTGAGGGCTATACGCGCGCCGATTTACGCCGCACGGCAGAAGACATTCAGCGCGAGGTGCGGCGTTTGCCCAACATCGGCAAGGTCGAGCTATTCGGCGTCGTGCCGGAAAAAATCTATATCGAGGTGCCGACCCAGAAACTGGCCACGCTCGGTGCCACGCCACAGCAGATCATGCAGGCGGTATCGGAACAGAACGGCGTGACTGCAACCGGACGAGTGGAGAACGCGACGCTGTCGATTCCCCTGCGCGTCACAGGTCCCTATACCAGTGTCGAACGTCTGCGCGAAACCATCATCCGCATCGGCGCACGCAGCATCCGGCTCGGCGATATCGCCGAGGTCTCCAGGCGAAACGAAGACCCGCCCGTTCATGAAATCCGTTCGCGCGGACGTCCCGCCGTGTTGATCGGCGTCTCGCTGGCCAAAGGCGGCGACGTGCTGGCGCTGGGTCGCGATGTCACGGCAGCCATGGCGACGCTGCAACGCAATCTTCCGGTTGGCCTGGAAATCGAGCAGATACACGACCAGCCCACGCTGGTAAAAAACTCGGTACGGCTCTTCATGACGAGCTTCCTGGAAGCCGTCGCCATTGTGCTCGCGGTCACCTTTATCGCCCTGAAATGGCGGGCGGGGCTCGTCGTCGCCCTGTCGATTCCGGTGGTGCTTGCGATCACCTTTATCGCCATGCGCTGGTTCAACATCGACCTGCACCGCATTTCCACCGGCGCGCTGATTATTTCGCTGGGCCTGCTGGTAGACGACGCCATCATCGCCGTCGAAATGATGGCGCACAAACTCGAAGCGGGCTGGAGCCGTTTCGAAGCGGCCACGTATGCCTTCCAGTCCACGGCTTTTCCGATGCTTACCGGCACGCTGCTGACTGCAGCAGCCTTCCTGCCGATTGCGCTCGCGCCCACGCTGGTCGGCGAATACACCTTCGCCATTTTTGCGGTCACCACCATTGCGCTGCTTGCGTCCTGGCTGGTCGCGGTGATTGTCACGCCCTATCTCGGCTACATCCTTCTGAAGCCGACCCATCAGGTCACTGACGAGGACGCGACTTACCACACACCGTTTTACACACGTTTCCGCGCCATGGTGAACTGGTGTCTCACCCGCCGCTGGACGGTGCTCGGCCTGACTGTCGCGTCCCTCGTCATCGGCGTGGCCGCCATGGGCAAAGTGGAGAAACAGTTTTTCCCGCAATCCGACCGTCTGGAAATTCTGGTTGAAATGTGGCTGCCGGAAGGCGCTTCGTATGAAGCCACCCACGCCGAAGCGACCCGGCTCGAAGCCCGGCTCAGCAAAGATGCCGACGTCGCCCACATCATCAATTACATTGGCCAGGGCGCGCCCCGCTTCATCCTCGGCCTGGATCAACGGCTGGCCAACCGAAATTTTGCGCAGCTGGTAGTCATCGCCCGTGACGTGCCCGCGCGTGAACGCGAAGTCGCGCGCATCCGGAGTTTGTTCGAAACCGATTTCCCTAACGTGCGCGGTCGCGCCACCCGGCTGGAATATGGCCCGCCTGCCGGGTATCCGGTGCAGTACCGGCTGTCCAGCACCGACATTCCGCGCCTGAAAACCGAAGCCGAAAAATTGCGTCGCATTCTGGCCGCACGGCCCGATGTCACGGCCGTCAACCTGGACTGGAACGACCAGTCGCTATCGGTGAAAGCACAACTGGATCAGGACAAGATCAAGGCGCTGGGACTCAGTTCCGACACGGTCGGCCGACTGGTCGCCTTGCAGTTCGCCGGATCGACCGTTACCCAGTTTCGCGAAAACGACCTGCTCATCGACGTCGTCCTGCGCACGCCACGCGCCGAGCACACTGACGTGGCCGCGCTCGCCAGCCTGCCGATCGGTGTGTTCAACAACCAGAGTGTCACGCTAGGGCAGATCGCCCGTTTCACGCCGGCCTTCGAAGATGGCGTAATCTGGCGGCGCGACCGTCTCCCAACCATTGCCGTGCGCGGCGACCCGGTCGGGGCCATCCAGCCCGCCACCGTGGCAGCCGGGCTGGCACCGCAAATCGAACAATTCAAGGCGGCATTGCCGCCCGGTTTCCGGCTTGAAACCGGCGGTCCAGTCGAAAGCAGTGCCAAGGCCAACCGGGCCATCGGCTCCTCCTGGCCGGTCGTGGTTGTGCTCACGTTCAGCCTGCTGATGCTGCAACTCGGTAGCTTGTCGCGCTCACTCTTGGTGGTATTGACTGCCCCGTTGGGTATTGTCGGTGTCGCCATCGCCCTGCTCGTCAGTGGGCGGCCCATGGGTTTCGTCGCGCTGCTCGGCATCATTTCGCTGGCCGGCATGATCATGCGCAACTCAGTGATTCTGGTTGACCAGATTCAGCAGGACATTGCGCGCGGTCTGTCGCAATGGGAAGCCATCGTCGAATCGACGGTGAGGCGAATGCGTCCGATCTGCCTGACTGCCGCTGCGGCGGTGCTGGCGATGATTCCGCTGTCACGCTCGATTTTCTGGGGGCCCATGGCCGTTGCCGTCATGGGGGGGCTGATCGCCGCCACCTTCCTGACACTGTTTTTCCTGCCTGCGCTGTACACCGTCTGGTTCCGCGTGCGTGCGCCCGAGACTTCAAAATAAGCCACCATGAAAACGCTCCCCTTTCGCATCGCCCCCAACACCAAGGTCAAGCTGTCCAAATGGGATCCGGACGACGACAGTCTGCTGGGTAAAGGCAAGGCAGCTGCACGCGCGAAGCTGGAAATCTTGAATGACCAGCTGGAAGAATTGCAGGAACGGCTGTACGCCGAAGGCAAACACAAGCTGCTGATCGTGTTGCAGGCCATGGACACGGCGGGCAAGGACTCCACCATTCGCCAGGTGTTTCAGGGCGTCGATCCGCTCGGCGTCAAAGTCGCCGGTTTCAAGGCACCGACCGATGTCGAACGCGCGCACGATTTTCTGTGGCGCATCCATCCCCACGTGCCCGGCGCAGGCGAAATCGCGATATTCAACCGCTCACACTACGAAGATGTATTGATTACCCGCGTCAACGGCTGGATCGACGACGCCGAATGCAAGCGCCGTTATCGGCAGATCAATGACTTCGAAAAAATGCTGGCGGAACAAGGCACCACCATCCTCAAGTTCTACCTGCATATCTCGAAGGACGAACAGAAAAAACGCCTCGAGGCGCGCCGCGACACCCCGCAAAAACAGTGGAAATTCAACCCCGGTGATCTTGTTTCCCGCGCGCAGTGGGGCGCGTACATGCAAGCCTACGAAGCTGCCCTCTCCGCCACCAGCACGGCACACGCGCCCTGGCATGTCATCCCGGCGAACAGCAAACTCGCCCGCAACCTAGCCATCTCCAGCCTGCTGGTGGAAACCCTAGATAGCCTCGACATGCAGTTTCCTCCCGTCGCCCCAGGGCTGACTCAAACAGAGATTGTATGAACGACGCCGGATGCGTGACAGAACGATCCGCCAACTGAATTCAAGGGTTGGAAAACCAATCTGCTACTGATTCGATAACGCTGTTCACCCACCGCTTCAGGCGGGTTTTTTGCGCGCGCGCGGGTGCGCGGTGTCGTACACCTGCGCGAGGTGTTGCCAATCAAGATGCGTGTAGACCTGAGTCGTGCTGATGCTGGCGTGGCCGAGCATGTCTTGCACGGCGCGCAGGTCGCCGGACGATTGCAACACGTGGGTGGCGAAGGCGTGGCGCAGCAGGTGAGGATACACATGCTGATCGAGTCCGGCGCGGCGCGCCCAGCGATCGAGCCGCAGTTGCACGCTGCGTGGCGTAATGCGGCTACCGCGCTGGCTGACGAATAACGCGGCGGTGTCGCGTGCGAGCGGGGCGCGCAACGGCAACCAGGCGGTGATGGCGGCGCACGCCTGACTGCCAATGGGGACGCGCCGGGTTTTGCGCCCTTTGCCGATCACTTCGGTTTCGCCGCTGACGAGATCGACGCCGCTCACGTCCAGCCCCACCAGCTCGGCCAGCCGCAGGCCGGACGAATACAGTAACTCGAACATGGCGCGGTCGCGCGCTTCCAGTACAGGATTGGATTCAGGCGCAGCAGCATCCGATGTTGCGGCGTCGAGCAGCTGGGCGCAGGCGTCCGGCGTCAACGTATCGGGCAGGCGTTTGGCGGCTTTGGGGGGGCGCAGGCCGACACACGGATTGTGGTGGTAGCCCAGTCTGCGACACGCAAAGTGATAAAACCCGCGCCAGCTCGACAGATGCCGGGCGACGCTGGGGGCGGCCAGTGCGTGGCCGCGCAGTTTGATGATGGCACCGCGAATGTCAGTGAGCGTGAGGTCGGCCAGCGGCGTACTGCCAACCAGTTGAATCAGCTTCGCCAGATCGCGCCGCGCCGCCATCACGCTATGCGGTGACAACCGACGTTCAGCGGCCAGGTGTTGTAGATAGGTTTCGACGTCGGCGATCACGCCTGTATTCGGGTTAACGCGGCGGCGATGAGCTGTCCGAGACGCGCCAGATACAGCGTGCCCATGCCGGCATAAAAACGTTTGTCTTCTTCGGAGGCCAGCACCAGCAGGCCGAGTGCCGGGCTGGACGACGCCACCCGCAGCGGGATGCAGGCAAAGCTCTTGAGGTGCGGCGATACTTCACCAAACCAGTCGCTTGCCTGCGGCACGGCCAGCGCACCACAGGCGGGCTGCAACAGGGTGGTGACGCCGACCCGCGCATCGTCGGCGAGCGTATCGACGGCCAGCACGCGCATCGCGTGATGCGGCACCGCAAAGCCTTCACGAAGATGTGTGGCGAGCACGCCAGACAGTTCATCGGGCGTGCTCGCGGCCAGCAAGGCCAGCGTCAGCGCGTGGAGTTTGTCGGAGATGCCGTCGTTTTCTTCGCCGAACTGGATCAGCTCGGCCAGACGGTTTTCGAGCATCCGCACTTTGTCGCGCATGGCGATCAGCTGGCGCTCGCTCATCGATACGGCATGAGTGCCGTGCGGATGCGGAATATTCAGCTCGGCCAGCAGCATCGGAAAATCATTGAAAAAATTCGGGTGCGCGGTCAGATACGCGGCGAGCTCGTCGGGCTGAATCTCGCAAGGGGTGTCGATGGGTGCATTCATAGCTTGTCTAGTGTCCCTTCAAAAACAGTTTCGGCTGGGCCAGTCATCATGACCGTCTGATCTGGCGCGCCCCATTCAATCACCAGATCGCCCCCGCGAGTATGCACGCTGACCGGGCTCGTCAGCCAGCCTTGCCGGATGCCTGCCACGGCGGCGGCGCATGCGCCGGTGCCGCACGCCAGCGTTTCACCCGCACCGCGTTCGAACACCCGCAGGCGAATGTCGTGCGGCGTCAGCACCTGCATGAACCCGGCGTTGACGCGCTGCGGAAAGCGCGGATGCGACTCAATCGCCGCGCCGAGGATATCCACCGGCGCGGTGTCGAGATCGTTCACCCGCAACACCGCGTGCGGATTGCCCATCGACACGGTTGCGATGTCGAGGGTGTGCGTGCCGACTTTGAGCGCATACGACAGCGCTTCCTTGTCAGCGGCAAACGGAATCTCGGCCGGCGCAAATCGCGGCACACCCATGTTCACCCTCACCAGCCCGTTATCCAGCACGCTCGGCTCGATGATGCCGGACGCGGTTTCGACCCGGATCGTGGTTTGGTCGGTCAGCCCCTGCTCGCGCACAAAACGCACAAAACAGCGTGCGCCGTTGCCGCACTGTTCCACCTCGCCGCCGTCGGCGTTAAAAATACGGTAACGAAAATCGGCATCTGCGCGCGTGGGTTTCTCGACCAACAGGATTTGATCGCAGCCGACGCCGAAGTGGCGGTCGGCGATGCGGCGGCACTGTTCGGGCGTCAGGGTAACGGTCTGCCGAATCCCGTCGATGACGACAAAGTCATTACCGAGGCCGTGCATTTTGGTGAAGCGAAGTGTCATGGATGCTGTGACAAACAAAAATTAACCGCAGAGGCGCAGAGAACGCGGAGTCAATTCAATACGCCGGGTTTGTTCCTCTGCGATCTCTGCGATCTCTGCGATCTCTGCGATCTCTGCGCCTCTGCGGTTCAGGTTTATCGGTGTTCAAACCACTAGCGGTCAAGTGTAGCGTCAGGCACGGATCGACGATAGTGCGAGCGAGCGCGCCATCACGTAATCGTCCATCACAAACCCCCTGCCGATCTCGAACACGCGGGCTTCCAGAATGCGGAATCCCTGTTTTTCATAGGCGCGGATGGCCTGGTGGTTGCCGCGATTGACCTGTAGCCACAGCCGTGTGGCGTGATGTGCGCGTGCCCAGTCGCACACCACGTCGAGCAGCGCCGCGCCGAGCCCCTGCCTTTGTCTGGCGGGATGAACATAGAGTTTGTCGAGTTTGCATTCGCTGCCGCTTCGGCTGGCGTGGGCGAACGCGACGGGATCGCCCGCCCCGACGATCCACCAGGCGTGATCCGGATCGTTGAGTTGGGTACGGATCAACGTGGGCGCATAGCGTTCGCCCAGCATGTATTCGATCTGCGCAGATGAAATCAGCGCCGGGTAGGTCGCCTGCCACACAACACGCGCAAGCGTGACGACGGCGTCAATCTCACCCGCCTGCAAGCGGCGCGGCGTGTCAGTCATACAGGCTGGGCTGGCCTTCGGGGCGGGTTTTGAAACGCCGGTGCAGCCACAAATATTGCGGCGGCATCTCGCGGATACGGTCTTCGATGAACTGATTCATGCGCGCCACATCGGCGTCCAGATCGCCGCTCGGGTAGTGATCCCAGGGCGGATAAAATCGCACGGCATAGCCGCGCCCCCACGACAGCGGACGGGTGACCACGGGCACCACCTGCGCATCGGCGAGTTTGGCCAACCGGGGCAAGGCCGACACCGTGGCGGCCGGCACACCGAAGAAGGGCACGAATACGGCGTTGCGCCGACCGTAATCCTGATCGGGCAGGTAGTAAAAGGGCAGGCCGTTTTTCAGCGCCTGCAGAGCAGGCTTGATGCCGTCGGCGCGCGAAATCAGTTGCGTCGGAAAAAATCGCCGCCGCCCACGTTGCATGAAACGGTCGCTGACCGGGTCTTTGGCCGGCGCATACAGCGAGGCGAACAGATGATCCATGGTGAGCCGCACGCCGCCCATGTCGAGCCCGACAAAATGCGGCGCAAGCCAGATGACCGGACGCTGGCCGTCACCCAGTGCGGCCTCGGGATTGTCGAATCGGATCAGCCGCCGCAAGCGGGCATCCGACGCCCACCACAACACGCCATGTTCCAGCGTCGCGCGCATCGTGGCCTGAAAGGTTTGCCGCAGCCAGCGACGGCGCACCGTCTCGGAAACCTCGGGAAAGCACAGCGCGAGATTGGTAGCGACGATACGGCGGCGGCGGCCCGGCCGGAACGACAGCAACCAGCCCAGTCCGTTACCCAGTGCGGCCTGGAGCGGCAGCGGCCACCAGTGCAGCAACCATAAAAAGCCGATGCCGAGCCAGACCGGCCATAGCGCGGGGCGCCACAAGCTATCGCCCGGCTTCATGCTGGAGTCGAATCCGGATCGGGCGCGCTGCCGGGGCGTTTGTAGCGGTTATAGCTCCACATGTATTGCGCGGGGAAGCGACGCACCACGTCTTCTACACCCTGATTGATGCGCATCGCGGCGGCGGTTTTATCGGCGGGCAGCGGCTCGCCAACCGGGAAAACATGCAGGTGATAGCCCCGCCCCCAGCCCAGCCGTTCAGCCGCGACGAAAAAAGCAGCCGCGCCGGTTTTGCGTTGCAGGCTGGCGACCAGCGTGGGTGTATACGCCGGGCGGCCAAAGAAGGGCGCCCACACGCCATCGCCGCCCGTCGCGACCTGATCAGGCAGGATGCCGATGGCTTCATGCCGCTTGAGCGCTGCAAGCAGCGCGCGCACGCCGGACAAATCCGTCGGCACCAGCGTCGCCCGCCCGCGCTGCCGTCCGGTCTGCATCAAATTGTCCAGAAACGGCTGGCGCGGAGGTTTGTAGAGCGCGGTAAACGGATGGCGTGATGCGTAGTAAAGATTGATGAGCTCGAAACAGCCAATATGCGGCGCGATGACGATCACGCCCTGCCCCGCCGCGCGCGCCGCGTCGATGTGCTCCCAGCCACTGATGCCTTTGACCAGTTTCAGCACCCGATCATAGGGCCGCAGCCACATCGGCAGCACCTCAACGATGGCCTTGCCGGATTCACCGATGGCCTGATGCAGCAACCGCGAACACCCGCGACCCGGCACACACACCCCGCTCGCCAGCAGATTGGCGCGCAACCGCGCGGAATGACGACCCGGCGCCCAATACACCAGCCAACCCAGCGCCACCCCCAGCCCATGCAGCACGGGCAAGGGCAACCAGGCCAGCAGTTTGAGCAGGAACCTCACGCGCCGGGCTTGACTGCGCCGACGAAGGGGCGGCAGAATGCACAGCCAGTAGGAGCCGCCGCGTTAATCTTGACAACTTGCGGGCGGGATACAAATACAGCTAAAGCGTCGCCGCTCTGTTGGTCCCCCGAGCCGGTTACGCAACCAGTAACCGGGACTAATGGAGCAGTCATGCAAAAGGATTTCATCTTCACGTCTGAGTCGGTGTCCGAAGGGCATCCCGACAAGATGGCAGACCAGGTGTCGGATGCAGTACTCGACGCGATTCTAACCCAGGACAAACATGCACGCGTCGCCTGCGAAACGCTGCTGACCACCGGCCTGTGCGTCATTGCGGGCGAGATCACCACCAGCGCCGTCATCGACTACAACCAGATTGCGCGCCAGACGATCAAGCGCATCGGCTACGATTCCTCAGAAATCGGCTTCGACTACAACACCTGCTCGGTGCTCGTCACCGTCGGCAAGCAATCGCCCGACATCGCGCAGGGCGTCGATCGCGCACATGACGATTATCTCGATCAGGGTGCGGGCGACCAGGGCCTGATGTTCGGCTACGCCTGCAACGAAACCCCGGTGCTGATGCCGATGCCGATCTATCTCGCGCATCGTTTAACACAGCGCCAGTCCGAGCTGCGTAAGGATGGCCGTTTGCCGTGGCTGCGTCCGGACGCCAAATCGCAGGTGTCGGTGCGTTATGTGGACGGCAAGCCGCAATCCATCGACACCGTCGTGCTCTCGACCCAGCACAACCCCGAAGTCTCGCAAGCACAAATCACCGAAGCCGTGATCGAGGAAATCATCAAGCCCGTGCTGCCGAAAGAGATGCTGACCGCCGACACGCGTTACCTCGTCAACCCCACCGGCCGCTTCGTCGTCGGTGGCCCGATGGGCGACGCCGGCCTCACCGGCCGCAAGATCATCGTCGACACCTACGGTGGCGCATCGCCCCACGGCGGCGGCGCGTTTTCCGGTAAGGATCCGTCCAAGGTCGACCGCAGCGCCGCCTATGCAGGCCGCTACGTGGCGAAGAACATCGTCGCTGCTGGCCTCGCCGACAAGTGCATGGTGCAGATCAGCTACGCCATCGGCGTCGCCAAGCCCACCTCGATGATGGTCGACACCTTCGGTACCGGCAAAATCCCCGAAGCGAAAATCGTCGAACTCATCGCCGCGCATTTCGACCTGCGCCCCAAAGGCATCGTCAACATGCTCGACCTGCTGCGCCCGATCTACACCGAGACCGCGAGCTATGGCCACTTTGGCCGCGAAGAGCCGGATTTCACCTGGGAAGTGACGGACAAGGCGGCGGCGCTGAAGGCGGCGGCTGGGATTTGATCAGGCAGTTTGCCGGATTGCAGATGTGAAAAGAGCCGGGTTACCCGGCTCTATTTCTTTGGAGCGAGAAAAAATCAAACCAATTTACGGCGACGGTTTGCTATCACGCCCACCAGCCCAAGTCCTGCCAACATCATGGCGTAGGTTTCGGCTTCAGGGACGGTTGCGACTCCCTCGAAGTGCAGAATGGTTGTCGATCCGTTCCACGCTGTCTGAATCAAACCGCTGGTCGTAGTGATAACGTCGTTGTTGTGCACATGCACCCAGTCGGCAGTGTAGTAATAATGACTGGAATCGATCATGGATACGTGGGTTACGAGCGAGCCGGAATTCGGGGAAATGTTGAATGCCAGGTTGGTCGGAGCGAAATACTCAGCAACGAGTCCCGTAAGATTGAGGTTCAAAACACCGCCGGATATCGAACCGCTAGGAGCACCATTGAGCGTGTTGATATTTCCAACGATGCCAGACCATACGATGTTTTGTGAAATCGAACCGTTCGCCTGGCTTACCCCCATCAGCAGTGCCCCGTCCGTTCCGTTGCTCGTAAAGTAAGCCGGAGCTGCGGGCGTAACACCGCTTTGATTTTGCCAATTACCCCAGCCTCCCCCAAGAGAAAGCTCGGAGGTACCCACCAATCCTCCAGATGCAATGCCAATTTCTTCTATGGTCAGACTATGAATGGAAGCAGCTTGCACTGCATTGCTCGCCATACCGAAACTCAGCGCGATTCCAGCTAGTACGTTCGTGATTGTCTTCATATCCCCTCTCTTCGTTTGATGTTGTGAATATTACCGTTAGGTGCGTTTGCTGCGGCGCGACAGCATGAGTCCCAGTGCGCTTGCGCCAAGCAACCAGAGCGTCCCGGGCTCGGGCGTCTCAGTAGCAATGCCCTCGATGTGCCAGAGCGCTGGGATCCCCTGAAACCCGCGCCCCATGTCCTCACTTTCAGTAAGCGCGTGACTCCAATCCGCTGTGTAGTAGTAACGCTTGTCATCAATCCTGGAGAAACTAACGACCAATGTCCCGGGGTCGGGAAATTGCACAAACGTGCCCAAGGTTGTACCGCTGCTCGGAATTTCGACGTTGGCCTGCCAACCTGAAAGATCGAGTATCAGGTTGCCTCCGGCATCAATATATGCGTTCACTGGTTGGATCAGCGTGTTGGGAGTAACCGTCAAGGTGGCGAATAGGAAGCCAGGTGTAAAAGCACCATCGCCTTGAGTAACCCCCGGCAGAATCGCGCCATCAGAACCTCCAGCACTACTGAAGGCAGATGGAAAAGAAGTGTCGAAGATGAAGTTGCCGCCATCTGCACTTAGTGCCGAGGTTCCCAGCCCTCCAGACGCGACGCCAATTTCCTCGATGGTCATGCTCAATATCGGGGCGGCCTGCGCACTACCTGCCAGCAACGAGAACCCCAACGCAAGCGCGCTTGCAAGCCGGGAGATGGACGTGGAATTGCAATACTTCATAGTGCCCCCTCTGGAATCATGGCCTGAATATGCAGGCGAGTTTATAGTTGGGGCTGACACAAGCAATATCCATTCTCTGTATTAAATTCAATAGCTTATGGGAATTATCACGGTGTAATGTAAAGCTTTCCGACAAATGAACCCGCCGAATGAGCCTTTTCACGAAGCGACTGAAGCCGATCTGGCGACGCTGGGTTAGAATGCGGCTTCGGTTCCGAGGAGCGCTGCGACGGTTGACCCGCCAGGCTCGGAACGCTTGCTTCCAACGGCGCTCACGTTTTCTTTTTAACCTCAGAAAGGACGCGTGATGAACGCTCAAACCGCACCCGCCAATTTCACCGATTTCGTTGTCGCCGATATGTCGCTTGCCGACTGGGGCCGCAAGGAAATACGCATTGCCGAAACCGAAATGCCCGGCCTGATGGCGATCCGCGAGGAATTCGCCGCGAGTAAGCCGCTAAAAGGCGCGCGCATCACCGGTTCGCTGCACATGACGATCCAGACGGCGGTGCTGATCGAAACGCTGATCGCGCTCGGTGCTGAAGTGCGCTGGGCGTCATGCAATATTTTCTCGACGCAGGATCACGCCGCTGCGGCGATTGTGGCCACCGGCACGCCGGTGTTCGCGGTCAAAGGCGAATCGCTGGAAGATTACTGGGACTACACCCACCGCATTTTCGACTGGGCGGATGGTGTGCACTCCAACATGATTCTCGATGACGGCGGCGACGCGACGCTGCTGCTGCATCTGGGCGCGCGCGCGGAGAAGGATCTTTCCGTGGTCGCCAATCCGACCAGCGAAGAAGAGCGCGTGCTGTATGCCGCGATCAAGGCCAAGGTGGCTGCTGATCCGACCTGGTATTCGGCGCGGCTGGCTGCGGTGCGCGGCGTGACCGAGGAAACCACCACCGGCGTGCACCGTCTGTATCAGATGCATGCGCGCGGCGAACTCAAGTTCCCCGCGATCAACGTCAACGATAGCGTCACCAAATCCAAGTTCGACAACCTCTACGGCTGCCGCGAATCGCTGGTGGACGGCATCAAGCGCGCGACCGACGTGATGGTAGCGGGCAAGGTCGCGGTCGTCGCGGGCTACGGCGACGTAGGCAAGGGCAGTGCGCAGGCGCTGCGTGCGCTGTCGGCGCAGGTGTGGATCACCGAGATCGACCCGATCTGCGCACTGCAGGCCGCGATGGAAGGCTACCGCGTGGTGACCATGGATTACGCCGCCGACAAGGCCGATATCTTCGTCACCGCCACCGGCAACTTCCACGTCATCACCCACGACCACATGGCGAAAATGAAAGACCAGGCCATCGTCTGCAACATCGGCCATTTCGATAACGAGATCGACGTCGCGGGCGTGGAAAAATACCAGTGGGAAGAAATCAAACCGCAGGTTGATCACATCATTTTCCCCTCTGGCCGCCGCATCATCATGCTGGCCAAGGGTCGTCTGGTGAACCTGGGTTGCGGCACCGGCCACCCGTCGTATGTGATGTCGTCGTCGTTCGCCAACCAGACCATCGCGCAGATCGAGCTGTGGCAGGAACGTGATTCCGGCAAATATCCGGTCGGCGTGTACACCCTGCCCAAGCACCTGGACGAAAAAGTCGCGCGCCTGCAATTGCGCAAACTCAACGCGCAACTGACTGAGCTGAGCGACTATCAGGCTAATTAC
>JBEBIA010000013.1:0-62672 GCA_040080645.1 Thiobacillus sp. | reverse complement strand
CAAAGCCACCGGGCCGATGTCGGTTTATGCCTTGGCAAAGCAGCTTGGCCGCAATTATTCCAACGTGCATGGCGATATCCAGCGCCTGCTTGCGCTCGATCTGGTAGCAAAAAATTCGGACGGTCAGGTGCTCGTGCCATTTGATGACATCGTCGTGCAAGTCGATGCGTCGCTCATGGCTGCGGCGTGAACTGCGCGGGAGCGATGCGTGAGTATCGTGTCCGACCCTATTTTCTGGTTCGTCGCTTCGTGAAAAGGTCTATTCGGCGGGCATTATTTGTCGGCAAACTTTACATTGCCCTGTGACAAATCACGTAAGCTATTGAATTAATGCGTGAGAATGGATATTGCTTGTGTCATCCCCAACTATAAAACTCGCCTGCATCGTCAGGCCATGATTCCAGAGGAGGCTCTATGAAGTATTGCAATCACACGTCCATTCCCCGGCTTGCAAGCGCACTTGCGTTGGGGCTCTCGTTGCTGGCAGGTAGTGCGCAGGCCGCCCCGATATTGAGCATGACAATCGAGGAAATTGGCGTCGCTTCAGGGGGGGTAGGCACGTCCGCACTAGCCGGTGGCGGAGGCTGGGGTAACAACTTTGATAGTTCAGGTGCGTTTTTGGCCGCAGACGCTTTCTTTCTCAGTGACGGCATTGACGGTGCATTATTGATGGGAACCACTCAGTCAAATGGAGCCATGTCTACTGGATTCATTTGGGGCGGGCTGCATTTTGACTTCAATACACTTAAGAGTGCGCCTGGCGCCTCAATCACCGGCGGTGCAATGATGCTGAACCTGTCTGGCCTAGTTGCAGAATATGTGGCAGGCAATCTGGGATTCCCTGCGTCACCTGACGCTGGCACGCTAGTGACTTCTGTCTCGATGATCGATGCGAATCATTATTACTACACAGCCGATTGGATCCATGTATTCAACAATGATGTGTACCTACTCTCTAACCAAGCTATCCAACCGGGCTGGAATGGGGGTGGCGTTACCCTTCACTTCGAGGGAATCGCTACGACCGTACCCGAGCCGGGCACGCTATGGCTGCTAGGCGCAAGCGCACTGGGGCTCATGCTGTCGCGCCGCAGCAAACGCACCTAACGGCAATATCCACAACATCAAACGAAGAGAAGAAATATGAGGGGTGGATTCATTTTCCAACTGCACCACGCCTAGCTTCTTGAAAGACCTCATGAGGGGTCCGGTAGCCGAGGCATTTGCGGGGTCGATGATTCAGCTTTTTCACGACGGACGCAAGCACCTCATCGGTGATGTTCCTGAAGTCGGAGCCTTTCGGGAAATACCGTCGCAGCAAGCCGTTCGTGTTTTCGTTGGTACCCCGCTGCCAGGCTGAATAGGGATCGGCGAAATAGACTGCCAGTCCTGTGTTTTTCTCGATCTCCCTGAAGCGCGCGAACTCCTTCCCGTTATCCAGCGTCAGCGTGTGCCGCAGTCCTCGCGGAACGCGTCTGAATGCGCTGTTAATGGCATCGGCTGTCGCTGTTGCTGTCTTGTTCGCGAGCTTGGCCGAGACCAGATAACGACTCTTGCGTTCGACGTGGGTGGTGATGCAATAATAGGGTCAGACACCAATTCCCCAGGCCCATAGGGTCAGACACCAATTCCCCAGGCCCGCAGTCCTACATTCCCTAACTAAAAAGCGTCCCTGCCATATCGGCTGGCCTGCTCTCTTTGCTCTCAGCCAAGCAAGCCTCTGAAGAACAACCGGATGCTGTCCCACACACGGCGGAAGAAGCCTCCCTCTTCAACGGCCTCCAGCGCGATCAGCGGCGCTTGAGCGACGACCTTGCCGTCGGCGCTCACGAGTTCGACGCGGCCGAGCGGCGCACTAGCGGCAACGGGGGCGATGAGGTCACCTGGCTTGAGCACGATGCGTGTTTGGTAGCCCTCGCTCGCTCGCTTGGGCAGCGCGGCGGCAAAGTCGTTGGCGACGCCGGCTTTGACGCTGCGCGCACTGCCTTTCCAGACGGCGATGCTCTGCACGGTGTCGCCTTTTTTGTGGAAGGTTTTGCTGTCGAAGAAGTTGAAGCCGTAACCGAGCAGTTTGGCGGTTTCCTGGGCGCGGGCTTCTTCGCTGACGGTGCCGAAGACGACGGCGATGAGGCGGGTGCCGTCGCGCTTGCCGGAGGCGACGAGGCAGTAGCCGGCTTCTTCGGTGTGGCCGGTTTTCAGGCCGTCGACGCTGGGGTCGCGCCACAGCAGTAAATTCCGGTTGGGCTGTTTGATGCCATTCCAGACGAATTCTTTTTCGGCATACAGGGTGTAGTGCTTGGGGTCTTCGAGGATGATGGCGCGCGCGAGTTTGGCCATGTCGAGCGCGCTGGAATAGTGGTTGAGGTCGGGCCAGCCGGTGGCGTTCATGAAAAAGCTGTTAGCGAGCCCGAGGCGCTTGGCTTCCTGGTTCATCATCGAGGCAAAGGTTTCCTCGCCACCTGCGATGTGCTCGGCCAGCGCAATGCTGGCGTCGTTGCCCGACTGGACGATGATGCCGCGCATCAGGTCGCTCACGGCTACCTGGTTACCCACATGGACAAACATTTTGGAGCCGCCCATGCGCCAGGCTTTTTCACTGATGAGGACGGTGTCGGTTTCTTTGAGCCGCCCGCGCTGGAGTTCCAACGCGGCGACGTGTGAGGTCATCAGTTTGGTGAGGCTGGCGGGCGGCAGGCGCTGGCTGCCCAGTTGATCGACCAGCACGTTGCCGCTGGCAGCATCCATCAGCACCCAGGATTTGGCGGAGAGCTGTGGCGGAGGCGGAACGGCCGCACCTGCGGTGGCGGCGACACACGTGGACACAAGGAGGAATACGAGGCGATTCAGAAAATTCGAGGCAGTCATGGATTTTAAGGGCGATTAAAAAACGGGCTCATCAGGAACGTCCGGGCACATGCCTGTGCCGGGGGCTTGAGGATACCATCGGCTGCCTGCCTTGCGTCTGCCCGAAGCTGAGGCCTCAAGACACGTATGTTTCACCCAGCGCCAGCCTGCACGGAATCCGGTAAAATTGTGCTTTCCCAATTGCAAAGAGACTCCGCATCATGTCCATGGCCGACCGCGATGGCGTCATTTGGTACGACGGCAAGCTTGTACCCTGGCGCGACGCCACTACCCACGTTCTCACCCACACGCTGCACTACGGCATGGGCGTTTTTGAGGGCGTGCGCGCTTACAAGGCCGAGCAGGGCACGGCTATTTTCCGCTTGCCGGAACACACTGACCGGCTGTTTCGCTCAGCGCATATCCTCGGCATGAAACTGCCCTACGACAAGGCGACGATTTCCGAAGCGCAGCGCATGGTCGTGCGCGAAAATAATCTGGAATCCGGCTACCTCCGCCCGATGGCGTTTTTTGGCGCGGAGGCGATGGGGATCTCGGCAAAAAATCTGTCAGTGCACGTCATCGTGGCCGCCTGGCCGTGGGGCGCATTTATGGGCGAGGACGCGATCAAGAACGGTATCCGCGTCAAAACCAGCTCGTTTTCACGCCACCATGTGAACATCACCATGTGTAAAGCCAAGGCTAACGGCAACTACATGAACTCCATCCTCGCGCACAAGGAAGCTGAGATGGATGGTTATCAGGAAGCCTTGCTGCTGGACGTGGATGGGTTCGTTGCCGAAGGCTCCGGCGAAAACATTTTCATCATTCGCAACGGCAAGCTCTACACGCCCGATCTCACCAGCGCGCTCGAAGGCATTACGCGCGACACGATTATTCAACTGGCTGGCGAAATCGGCCTGCCGGTGATCGAGAAACGCATCACGCGCGACGAAGTGTATTCCGCCGACGAAGCCTTCTTCACCGGTACTGCAGCCGAAGTCACGCCGATTCGCGAACTCGACAACCGCGCCATTGGCGCGGGCACACGCGGCCCGCTCACCGAAAAATTGCAGACGATGTATTTCGACTGCGTACATGGCCGCGCAGCCGCACATACCGGCTGGTTAACGCCGGTCAAATAAGGAACGCACCATGAGCGAACAGCACGACAATCCTCAGCGCATGATCGAAGTCCGCGAAACGGATTTGCCGCTGCATTGCCCGATGCCGCAGCACGCCGACTGGAATTCGCACCCGCGCGTGTATCTACCGATTGAATCGCGGGGCGAGGCACTGTGCCCGTATTGCGGCACGCTGTATCGCCTGGCTGGCAAGCCCAGCGGCGGCCATCATTGATACCGCTGAAACGGAGCATTCCATGAAATCACTAACAACCGTATTAACCGCTTTATTGCTACTCGCACCGGCCACGCACGCGGCTAACCCGCAAGATATGCAGGCGGAAATGAAAAAAATGCAGGCGTCGCAGGCTAAGCTCCTGGCAGCGATGATGACGGAAAAACCAAGCCGTCTCGGATTTAACGAGACCGTCGATGCGCTTCAACATGCCGCTAAAAAGCGTGGATGGGAAGTCAGCCCGCCGATGGATATGCAAGCTGTCATGGTGAAAGCCGGCAACAAGGATGCCAAGCCTTTCAAGATGCTGACGATGTGCAAAAAAGATCTGGTCGAAGCGCTGATCAAAACCCAGATGGCGCAAAAAGCCCTGCCATTTGCGCCCTGCCGCCTGAGCGTGTTTGAAAGTAACGACGGCAAAATCTATATCGCCAAGCTGAATACTGAGCTGATGGCACAAATGGCCGCTCCGGCCTTTGCGCCGCTGCTCAAGCAATTGGTTGCTGAAGAGCAGCAACTTCTCTCAAACATCACCGAGTAAGCCCCCCCCCGTTTATCTCTGCCGCGTGACCGTCAGACACGCGGAAATCCCGACACTGCCTCCCTCGGCGCTTGCGCCACGCGAACCCCTTCACGCACCACAGGTCGAACTCCTGTCCGGGGTGGATGGCACGCGTTTTGCTAATTTTTCTCAAAAATCCCTCGGATTATCCGATATCAACCTAGCAGGAGGATGTTTCATGAACGCATTTCCATTATTAGTCGCCTTGGCAGCCACGCTGGCGGCTCCCGCCGCACAGGCCATACCGCTTACCCCGCTCGTCAGCGGCACGTTTACTGATGGCGACGGCGCCAACAGTCGCTGGGTGCAGGTATCTGACAGTTGGCTAGGCAGTATCCACGGTGCCGAAACCTGGGGCACAGGCATCTGGGGACTGGCCGACCATGCGCTGGTCATGGGGCTGGCGTCTGGTCATTCCGATATTGTGCGCACGCACACCGGCGTCGTCAGCCAGATCAATTTCGCCGACGAAAATTTCATCTCCGCCTACGGCACCAGCTGGGCGTCCCCGGCACTTGCCCCGCTATTTAGTGGCGGCGAAGGGCAAGACAACTGGGCAGTCAGTTTCACCGGTTACCTGGCCATCCCCACGACGGGTTTTTATAACCTTGGTGTGCTGTACGACGACGGCTTTCGCTTCACACTGACCGATCAATCCGGCAGCAGCAGCCTCGTGATGGATGGCCTCAATCCGCGTGACCGGCTGGGCTTTGCCAGCGATCTCGAACTCACCGCCGGGCTCTACAGCTATACGCTCGACGCTTACGAGCGTCTTGAAGTCAGCGCCATTCAGCTAGCCTGGTTCACACCGGGTGCCAGCGATTGGTCGGTGATTCCGCAAAGTCAACTCTATACCACCCTGCCCAGCCCGGTACCCGAGCCCAGCCAGGCAGTGTTGCTGGCCAGCGGACTGTTGGGTGTTTTTGCCTGGCGTCGTGCGCGCCGCACTGCCTGAACCATGCAGCGTCCCGGTCTGCCTGACTGGCCCACCCGCTTGCTGCACGCCGGAGGGGTCGTTGCGGGCTGGATATTATTTGGCTGGTTCTGGTGGAAAGTCCTTTTTGAACAGCCCATTTCCGTCACAAACCTCAGCCTGCTGATCGCAGGAACTTTCCTGATCGTGCCTCTGATTACTCTGGTCTGGGTCATCCACAATCGGGGTATCCATGCCCGCAAAGGGCCGCGACAAACCAACGTGACCATCGTGTCCGCCTATACACACGACTGGGCTGGCAGCACGGTACACGCCGATTTCGCGCAGCTGAAAACGGCTACCCGCATCCTCATCGAGCACTCCCCCGCAGGCAAGCATTTTCGCAGCCCCGATCAGGAGCCCCGCGTATGACTGATTTTCTTGTGGCAGTCCAGCACAGTACCTTGTACTGGCTGGCGATGATTTTTTTCGCTGCTTACCCCATCGTGACCAGTATTCTCTGGATCACCACCTCGCTATTTTTCCGCGCTCGCTGGGAATCGCAGGAAACGGTAGCGCCACTCGTCAACACACCTTTCGTGTCCATCCTGATTCCGGCACACAATGAAGCGCGCGTAATCGGCAACGCGCTTAGCGCGGCCTGCGCAATTGACTACCCGAATTACGAAGTGGTGGTGGTAGACGATGGCTCCACCGACGAAACGCTGCGCGTGGTTGAAACTTTTGTCTCTCAGGGAAAAGTACGACAAATCCACAAGGTGCAAAACGAAGGCAAGGCCATGGCACTCAACGATGCCATGCCCTGCATGAATGGCGAGATTGTGCTGATTCTCGACGCCGATGCAGAGCCGGAGCCCGACATTCTCCAGCGCATGATTCCGCACTTTGAACACGCACGTGTGGCAGCTGTCACCGGCAACCCCCGGGTCAAGAATGTCGATACCTTTCTCACCCGCCTGCAATTGATCGAGTTCACATCTATCGTCAGTCTGCTGCGCCGTTCACAGCGCATCTGGGGGCGCATCATGACGGTATCCGGCGTGGTCGCGGCCTTCCGCAAATCAGCCATTCTCGACGTCGGGGGCTTTTCGCCCGAAATGCCCACCGAAGACATCGAACTTACCTGGAAGCTGCAAAAGCGTTTCTGGGATGTCCGCTACGAACCGCGCGCACGCGTCTGGATGACCGTACCCTCAACTCTGAGTGGGCTCATCGCTCAGCGCCGCCGCTGGTCACGCGGCCTGATGCAGGTATTACACAAGCACCGCGACGTGATGGCGCACTGGCGCTTTCGTCGCATGTGGCCGATTTTCATTGAATCATCGCTATCGATCCTGTGGGCGATTTGTTTTGTCTCGCTCACCTCACTGTGGGCGGTTTCCTATGCTGCGGGCTACCCACCGGTCGGCGCGCATCCCATCCCCAATTTATGGGGCATGGTCATCGCCACGCTGGCCATGATGCAGTTGCTGACGGGCACTTTGATGGATCGCAAGTACGATCCCGACACGATCAAGTATTATCCTTACGCCGTTTTTTACCCCATCGTGTACTGGATGATTCTCGCGCTCACGCATTTCATTTCCATCGGCTGGCTGTTCAAACACCCCAGCCAGCAGGCCATCCGCTGGCGCACCGCACGCAAGGTGTTCGCGTCGTGATCCACCGCCTGACCTTCGCATTGGCGCTCGCATTCACCTTGCCTGCGCACGCCTCAGAGCGCGATGCCGCACGTGCCTGGGTTGAACAGAAAAACTATCCTGCTGCGCTAGAGATTCTTGAACGCCTCGCTGCCCAGCATCCAGACGACGCCGATCTGTTGATTGAGACCGCGCGGGTTCACGCTTGGGCAGACCGCCACGATGCGGCGATTCGACACTACCAGGCCGTCGTCGCACGTTTTCCCGATCGACGCAGCCATGTCGTGCTGCCACTCGCCTGGCAACTTCTCTGGCACGGGCAAGCCACGCAAGCCCTGCCCTGGTTTGACGAAGCCACCCAGCAGCCCGCGCTGCAACGCGATGCGCAACATGGCCGCGCCGAGAGTCTGGTTGCACTGCAACGTTTGCCCGAAGCCGAGGCTGTCTACCTTGAGCTTGCCCGCGACCCCGCCGACCTCAAGGCACAGAAAGGCTCCGCCCGTCTTGCTCTCTGGCAGGGGCAGGCTCATACCGCCGTACAGCGTTACACCGAGCTGGCCGGACGTTTCCCCGACGACAAGGAAATTCGCATCGGCCTCGCCCGTGCCCTCAACGAACGCGGCGCCCACCAGGCTGCCGCGCGCCAGTACGCTGCTGCCGTGGCTAACGACACTACGCTCGCGCAGGACACCCGCATCGAGCGGGCACGCACCCTGCGCTGGGCCGGGCTGGATTACGCCGCCATCCAAACCCTCGACGACGCGTCTGGCGCAGACGATCTGCGGCAGGCACTCCGCCGCGATACCGCGTCGCACCTGCGTGCCGAAATCGAATCTGCGCACGATAGCGATGAGCTAGACGTCCACGCCTTGACTGTTGGCTGGCAGCCCCATCGAGGCGCGTCCCTGCTTGATGCCAGTGTCCGTCTGGCGCGTATCGAACAAAGCAATACGCGCATTGACGGACAACAGTTTCTGCTGCGTACCAGCAGTGTGTTCGGTGGAACCCACGGCATCCTGCAACCCGCCCTGACGCTGGGCGCGCGCGACTACGATGGCTGGACAACCGGCGTCTGGAAGCTAGCTGCCAAATGGCTGCCCGCTGACTTCTGGCGCATCGATTTCGAGGCCGGTAACGATGTCGTCGAAACCACCACCGCTTTGCAACAGCAAGTTGAATTCAACTATGCCGCCCTGGGCGCTGACTGGAACTTTGCCCCGCGCTGGCTCGCCACGCTCGGCGTCTCAGCCCTTGATTTCGACGACAACAACCAGCGTCGCCGACTGATCGGAAAACTCGCTTATACCTGGCTGGCCGACCAGCCCCGTATTGTCACCGGTCTGGAAATCATGCGCTTCAACGACAGCGACCCCACCATTTCCCGTGGCTATTACAACCCCGATACCTACCGTGAAGCCAAAGTATTCGCACAAGCCGAACACCGCACGGGCGGCTGGCTGCTTGCAGGCCGTTTGGCACTGGGCCGCTTGAGCGAGCGCCCGGGCGGCGATAGCAATCTCTTCAACTGGGAACTCTCGGCCGAGCGTGGGTTCATGTCGGATATTTTCTTCCGTGTGTACGCCAGTGGCAGCGACAGCAGCAGCCTCACAGGCAGTGGCTCTGGCTACGAACGCACCGTTTTCGGTGCCAGTCTCCATTGGCTGTATTGAACCCATGAGCACCCGCCGCTACACCACACCTGAAGCCGCCGAAGCCGCTTTTTACGCGGCCTTCGAAGCGCATGACTTCGATGCCATGATGGATGTCTGGCATTCCGATAGCGCCATCGTGTGCATTCATCCGCTTGCCGCGCCGCTCGACACGCACGCTGCCATCGCCGCAGGCTGGCGCAGTCTGTTTGAAGCCGCAGGGCAATTTCGTCTGCAAGTCGAACTCGCACATGAGCTTCACGAAGCCAATCAAGTCGTGCGCATCGTGCGTGAATATCTCACCATCGGACAAAGCACCGAACCCCGCGCACCCATTCTCGCCACCAACATTTATCGCCACGACGCCTCCGGCTGGCACATGGTCTTGCACCACGCGTCTCCCATGCAAGCGGGCGCGCCCGCGCGAACCCCTACGCCAACCCCCGTGTTGCACTAAACCCGGCAGTTGCGCAGTGACACCGGTATCAGCCCAAACGCTTCCGGCGCGTAGTCCGCCATCCCAGAAGCCCCAGACCGGATAACATCAGCATATAAGTTTCTGCCTCTGGCACGGGTGTCACGCCCACTGCCGTCAAACCTGACAGCAAAGGTGTCGCCGCGCCAAACTCGCCCGCCAGCGAAGCTGCGCCGGTCATCAGATCAATACTGTAAAAGCCGCTCTGCCCGGTAACCCCGCTGGTCAGGGTCGCAAACGCCTGCCCATTCGCGAGGATCTCGAATCCATGCGCACCAATGGTATCCAGCCCCAGCGAGCCGACCTCCATGAGGGTCGGTGAATTGAATGCACCATTCGCAACCAGCAAACGGTCGGTTGCAAAATCGATGTAATAAAGCTGCGTTGAAGTCGGTGCGGGCGTGATGCCCGAATGCGTATACGCGACCCCACCGATATTGGACGGGATCATCGACGCCGTATTGCCGATTACGCCGGTGTTGGCGTTGACCGCGTAGTTATTGCCCGCAGACGTCACCAGCCGGAGTGAAGCGCCGGTTCCCGCATCCGCGACCGGATTGAAATCAATGCCGTATGACAATCCAGACTGGATGGTGGCACCGGTCAGATCGGCCTTGAATGTCGCCACCCCAGTCGATTCATTGATCGTGTATAGCTTGTTATCGGTCGCCACCCCGTATATTTTCGAATCCCCGGGGCGCGTATCAATCCCCACAATACGTGCGCCCGGCGTCACGCCGGTAACGCTGATCAAGGGACTCCAGTTAGACGGGGTAGCGCTATCGAAGCTAGTTATCCGGTTATCCGTCGTAATACCGACAAACTGCACCGCCTGCGCACTTCCTGCTGCCAGCAGCCCCGCTGCAACCACGGCGCGACTGATTGATTTCATGACCATACTGCTCTCCTTGCTAAGGTTTCGTTCGTCGAATTCCAAGAGGTGCAGGCATCCATCCCGCTTCTCACATGCATTACGCACAAGAGATGAAACTGGATGCAGCTTGCCAACGAATCCCACAGCGAGCCTTCCTTCTATTCATCCTTCACACATGCCTGCATCCAATTGGCGACTGCCTGCGTATCCTTAACAGCCGATACAATGAACAACGACATGAGCCCACTGCAACCCACACTGAAACCTGACGCCCTGCCCCGAAGCCCGGACATGAAATCCTCCGTCACTGTGGCGTTCCAGGGGGAGACGCTCGCCCTTCTGATCCAGCGTATGGCGCAAGGCGACGAGGCCGCATTGGCTCACTTCTATGACCTCACGCTGGCACGCGTGCACGGCCTGGCACTCCGCATCACAGCGCGGTGTGATCTGGCTGAAGATGTCTGCGTCGAGGCTTACTGGCAAGTTTGGCGCGAGGCCGGGCGCTACGATGTCGCGCGCGGTCAGCCACTGGCCTGGCTGATGGTGATCGTGCGCAGCCGTGCACTCGATGCCTTGCGACGACTGGATCGTGCAGCCAGTTCACCCGATCCCGAAACGCATCTCGACGGGGCAGTCGACCCGGACGATTCACCGCTCGATCAATTGATCGCCGACGAGCAGGCCGGTGCACTGGGTCGCGCGATCGCAACGCTCACGCCAGTGCAACGACAGATGGTGGGGCTGGCCTTCTACAAGGATCTGTCACACCAGGAAATCAGTCACCAGACCGGCTTACCGCTCGGCACTGTGAAATCACACCTGAAACGCGCGCAGGATGCCCTGCGTATTGCATTCGCGCAGCCATAAGGAGCCGCCATGAAAAAACACGACACCCCCCCAGCGCTCGACTCCGACGTGATCGAGGCGCTCGCCGCAGCCACCCCGCCCAACGCGCCGTCGCCCGAGGCCTCGGCTCGTATGCGCGAGGCATTGTTTCAACGTGTGCACGCCAGCACGCCGGATTACCTGTTCGTGCACGCACATGAGGGCGAATGGGTGCCTCTGCTGCGCGGCGTAGAACTCAAACTGCTGCGCCAGGACAACGAACAGCGTTCCTACCTGCTGCGTATCGCGGCAGGTGCACGCATCCCCCCGCACGAGCACGCGCTCGACGAAGAAAGCCTGGTGCTGGAAGGCGATGTCACCATCAACGGCATCCTCTGCCACGCGGGCGACTATCACTTCGCACCGCGCGGCAAGCCGCACAGCCGCATCAGCTCAGAAGCGGGTTGCCTGTTGTTCGTGCGCGGCGCCGCAGACACCCGCACACCGCGCTGATGCGTCGTGCTTGCGCGCTATGGGGCATCGCCGCGATGATGGCGGCCATGCCGCTACGCGCAACTGAACCCCCCCACGCTTATCACGCCCCCGCCTGGCTGCCCGGCGGGCATGTTCAAACCATCTATACCAGCCTCTTCATTGCCGCGCCGCGCGTGGATTACCGGCGCGAACGGCTTGAACTCGCCGATGGTGACTTTCTCGATTTCGACTGGGTCGAGGGCGCGCCCGGCCAACCCGTCGTCGTCTTGTTCCACGGCCTCGAAGGCAGCTCCGACAGCCACTACGCGCGCGACCTCATGCACAGCGTCAAGGCGCGCGGCTGGCATGGCGTCGTCGCGCATTTTCGCGGCTGCTCGGGCGAAGACAACCGACTGCCGCGCGCCTATTTCGCCGGCGACAGCGCCGAGATCGAACGCATCCTGCGTCATGTGAAAGCGCATCATGCCGATGCACCGCTGTATGCCGTCGGCGTCTCGCTCGGCGGCAACGCGCTGTTGCGCTGGCTGGGCGAATCGGGCACGGCCGCGCAGCAACTCGTCGCACGTGCCGCAGGCGTCTCCGCGCCCGTCGATTTAGCCGCCGCTGGCAACGCGCTCGACCAGGGCTTCAACCGCAGCGTCTACACCGCGCGCTTCCTCATCACGCTCAAAGCCAAAGCGCTGCGCATGGCCGACCGCTTTCCCGGCCTGCTCGACCGCGACGCCATCGAAGCGTCCACCACCTTCCGCGAATTCGACACCCTCGTCACCGCGCGGCTGCACGGCTTTGTCGATGCCGACGACTACTGGGTCAGAGTGTCGAGCAAGCCGCTGCTGAAAAACGTCGCCGTGCCCACCCTCGTCATCAACGCGAAAAACGATCCCTTCCTGCCCGCATCCGCGCTGCCGGACGCCGCAGAAATTTCGCCGAGCATCACACTCGAACAACCCGACACCGGCGGCCACGTCGCCTTTCCATCCGGCCCGTTTCCCGGCAACATCGGCTGGCTACCCAAGCGCCTGCTGCATTTTTTCTGGAATCCGGAATCCGCTGTTGATTAAACAGTACCTGCGGTCTGTTGTGTCAGGTTTCCAATGTTGAGAACAGTTCGTCCGAAAACAACCCGGAAGAGATCGTCGAGGCGCGCGCCTGGAATGTCCGTTGATGAGTGGAAAGCGGCCTATTCAGAATTTCTCCGTCGGCGTCACACAGATAGTTGAGCGCCGTGAACGGGTTCATAATCCATCAGCGGGCAGCTTCCTTTTGCATGACATAATAATGAGACTTCAGTTATCGACCGGTCTGCTCGATCTCGGTCTCGTGCAACGGCGGGGAGCACGCATCTGAATCACACGCACTCCGGGTAGAATCCACGGATTCCATTTACCCGGAGCGTCGCTGTGGATTACCCGAAAGAAATCTTCAAGGCCTACGACATTCGTGGCATCGTCGGCAAAACCTTCACCGCTGAGATCGTCGAGGCCATCGGCCACGCCATCGGTGCCGAGGCTGTCGCGCGCAGCCAGACCGAAATCTGCATCGGTCGCGACGGGCGACTCTCCGGCCCGGACATGGCGGCGGCGCTGGCGCGCGGCATTCAAAAAGCGGGCATCGGTGTGGTCGATCTCGGCATGGTCGCGACGCCGATGACTTACTTCGCCGCGTATCAGCTCAACACACACAGCGCGGTGATGGTGACCGGCAGCCACAATCCGCCCGACTACAACGGCCTGAAAATGGTGCTGGGCGGCGAAACGCTGTCGGGCGAGACGATCCAGAAATTACGCGAACGGCTGGTCAACGGCGATCTGGTGAACGGCAAAGGCGGCTATCGCCAATATGACATCGCGCCCGAATATCACACGCGCATCGTCTCCGACATCAAGCTCGCACGGCCGATGAAGATCATCGTCGATTGCGGTAATGGCGTGCCCGGTGCCTTCGCCGGTGCGCTTTACCGCGCACTCGGCTGCGAGGTCGAGGAAATGTACTGCGAGGTGGACGGCAACTTCCCCAACCACCATCCCGATCCGTCGCAGCCGAAGAATCTGGTCGACCTGATCGCGCGTCTGAAAACCAGCGATGCGGAAATCGGCCTTGCCTTCGACGGCGATGGCGATCGCCTGGGCGTGGTGATGAAGGACGGCACCATCGTCTTCCCCGACCGCCAGTTGATGCTGTTCGCCGACGACGTGCTCAGCCGCAACCCCGGTGCTGAAATCATCTTCGACGTGAAATCCACGCGCAATTTGTTCAGCTGGATCCGTGAACGCGGCGGCCGTCCGCTGCTGTGGAAAACCGGCCACAGCTTCATCAAGGCCAAGATGAAAGAAACCGGCGCGCTGCTGGCAGGCGAAATGTCAGGCCACGTGTTCTTCAAGGAACGCTGGTTCGGCTTTGACGATGGCTTGTACGCCGGTGCGCGGCTGCTCGAATATCTGTCGAAGCAGGCCGACATCAACGCCACCCTGCACGGCCTGCCCGATACGGTGAATACGCCCGAGCTGAATATCAAGATGGCCGAAGGCGAGCACTACACGCTGATGGACAAGCTTCAGAAATCTGCCACCTTCCCCGACGCGAAGGAAGTCATCACCCTCGACGGCCTGCGCGTGGAATACGCCGACGGCTTCGGCCTCGCCCGACCGTCCAACACCACGCCGGTGATCGTGCTGCGTTTCGAAGCCGACACCCAAGCCGCAATTGAACGCATTCAGGCCGATTTCCGCCGCGTAATCCACCAGGCCGCGCCTGAACTTACGCTGCCGTTTTGAGCGACACGCGCAAACTACGAAGCCTGCACGTCATCGGCGGCAAGGGCTCGGGCGGCGCCGAGCGCTTCGCCGTGCGGCTCATCAATGCGCTGGCGCGGCACGGTGAACCTGTCGCCGCCATCACCGTGGCGTGGGGCGAAATCGCCCGCGCCATCGACCCTGCCGTCAAGCAGTATCACGCGCCGATGCTCGGCGTGTGGGATTGGTACTCGCGCTGGAAAATCCATCGCGTCATCGCCGATTTCCAACCCGATGTGGTGCAAACCTACATGGGCCGCGCGACACGCATCGTGCATCTGCCGCGCGGCCAGCAGCCGGTGCATCTGGCGCGCCTGGGCGGTTTTTACAACTTGAAGGGCTATCGCCACGCCCATGCCTGGGTAGGCAATACGCACGGCATCCACGACTATCTCACCGCAAACGCGCTGCCTGCCGACCGCGTGCACACCATCGGCAACTTCGTGGACACCCCGGCACGCATCGACGCTGCCCGGCTCGATACCCTGCGCACGCAACTGGGGCTGCAAGGATGCCGCATCCTTCTCGGTCTCGGTCGTTTGCATCCGAACAAAGGCTGGCACGATCTGCTGCGCGCATTCGCACGCCTGCCCGAGAAAATCGAAGGCGCACCGTTGCACCTGCTGATGGTGGGCGAGGGCCCGCTGCGCAAGGAACTGGAAGCCCTGTCGGCGCAACTCGGCATTGCGCCGCGCGTCCACTGGGCCGGCTGGCAAACCGATCCTGCCCCGTATTACCAGCTGGCCGATGTCTTCGTCTGCGCCTCGGTACACGAGCCGCTCGGCAACGTCATCCTCGAAGCCTGGGCGAATCGCGTCCTGCTGGTCTCCACCCGCGCGCAAGGCCCGCTCGAATTGATGCAGGACGGCATCAACGGTCTGCTGTCGCCCCTCTCCGACCCGGCAGCGCTCGAGCAAACGCTTCACACTGCGTTCACGCTGAATGCCAAGCAACGCGCTGATATGATCGAGGCCGGACACCTTGAAATCACTGGCCGTTACTCGGAAGCGGCTATCCTGTCGGCCTACACCCAGCTATATGCAAGTCTGACGCAAGGCTTGCTACACTCCGCTTAATTCTTAGCCTGCGAGACTCATCATCGATTGCCTGCATTTCCACTCCGGACAGATGACGCAGATGCCGCTGGACGATGTCAGTGAGCACATTCAAGACCTTGCGCGTTTTTTCTGGATCGAGCTGTCTTCGCCCGACCGCGAAATCATGGAAAAACTCGGCGAAGAGTTCGGCCTGCACGAACTCGCACTAGAGGACGCCGTGTCATCGCATCAGCGGCCAAAAATCGAGGAATACGGTGAGCACCTTTTCATTGCCGCCCGTACCGTTCAATTATGGGAAGAGCGCATCGACCTGGGCGAAACCCATCTTTTTGCCGGTGCCAATTTTGTTATTGTCATCCGCCATGGTGCGGGCAATTCTTATGCCCGTGTGATTGATCGCCTGCAAGCCACGCGCAACGGCATGAAACACGGCACACCGCTGGCTTTGTATCTCACACTCGATCTCATCGTCGATCAGTACAAGCCCGTGATCGAAGGCTTGCAGGAGCATTTCCTTACGCTCGAAAGTTTGCTGGTAGGGGGCGCAGCACTGGGCCGCGAGAATCTCGAACGCCTGTACTCTCTGAAACGCGACTTGACCTTGCTGCGCGATGCCGCCGAGCCGATGCAGGACATCGTCCAGGACATACTCCGCCTGCACCCCGAGTTGGCAACGCGTGAACTCAAGGCGTATTACCGCGACGTGCACGATCATGCTGCACGTGTTGCGACCACGATCGGCCATTTACGTAATTCGGCTTCGGATGCCATGCAGTTTCATCTGGCCACCCTGTCGCTCAAACAGAACGAATCGGTGCAGAAACTCGCGGGTTGGGGGGCGGTGCTGGCGATCCCTACGGTGGTTTTCAGTTTGTACGGCATGAATTTCGAAGGGATGCCGGAGCTGAAATGGCCCTGGGCCTACCCAGTAGTGCTCCTCGTCACCGGTCTGGGGATGGCCTGGCTGGCGCGACGTTTGCGCCGACGCGGATGGATATGAACGCAAACATTCAGAACTCCGACCCCGTCCGCATCGGTCTGGTATCGATCAGCGATCGCGCCAGCCAGGGCGTCTACGAAGACAAAGGACTGCCCGCGCTTCAAGACTGGTTCAAATCCACGCTGGCCAACCCGGTCGAATTTGTCACGCGACTGATACCCGACGAGCAATCGCTGATCGAGGCTACGCTGATAGAACTGGCCGACACGGAACACTGTGCACTCATCCTCACCACCGGCGGCACCGGTCCCACATTGCGCGACGTCACACCCGAAGCCACGCTCGCGGTCGCACACAAAGTGCTGCCCGGCTTTGGCGAGGCCATGCGGGCGGTCTCGCTGAAATATGTGCCGACCGCGATTCTGTCACGTCAGGTGGGCGTTACGCGTGGCGCGAGCCTCATCCTCAATCTTCCTGGGCAACCCAAGGCGATCAAGGAAACGCTAGACGGTATTTTCGCGGCTGTGCCGTACTGCATGGATCTCATCGGTGGACCGTATGTGGAAACACGTCCGGACACGCTTGCAGTGTTCCGCCCAAAATCCGCAATCAGATCGACATCATGAGTCCTGGTTTCGACGCCACACATCAGGCCAGCACCACTACAGCCTGCAACTACTGAAAACGCTGTCGAAAGCCTTCACTTAAATTGATTTCGTGGGCGGTCATCGAACCCATCACACAGCTTTCCAGATTCTTCGGCATCACCACCTGCCCCGCTGCATTCACCAAACGCCCCGCCATGATCTCTGCCTGCTGACGCGGCGAGTGTTCGGGTAAATCGGGCTCGGCATATCCCTGCGGATATACTGGCCGCCCACCCGCCGCATATTTGTCCGTCGCCCCCAATGTGTGCAACAACTCGTGCGCGATCACGATATTGTTTTGCCCCGCCTGCCGCATGTCGGCAAACGCGTGCACCACACCAATCAGACCTTTCTGCAAGCCCAGCGAATGCGCCAGCGCCACCCCCTCTTGCGGCGCGTGATACAGCACATACACTTTCGCCACGCCCAACTGTGGCAACCACTGGCCCGACTGCTGATAGACCCACCAGCGCAGCTTCAGGCTCCAGAGCATGGTGGAGAGGACACTGCCCTCACTCGGTGGCGAAGGTGGGATAGCCTTCAGTTCCGGTGCCAGATCGACTTCAAGTACCGGCGACTGCTTCACGCCAAAACGCACAATCTCACGTTCGAAAAACCCGTTGATATCGTCGAAATCACTCGCCTGCAATCCACGTATTGTCTCGCTGGCTGCTTCCGAGCCGTCACCATTGATCGGCACCACCATGACAGGCAAGGGGGTGCGCCAACCTCGTACCATCCACTGCTCCAGCCAGGTCCAGCCCAATGCTGCGGCGAACACACCTAACAGGATGAGAATACGGAATCGGCGAAATGTCATGGCGAACCTATGAGTGAGTCAGCGGATGCAAGCTGCGAATATGGGGGCTTGAAGCTCCAGGCGCGCGGAGGATTTGACCATGGCCGAGACACAAACACAAAGCCCCCAACGAATGGGGGCTTTGTGACCATGCTGACACCGCACAACGCGGCATCTTCAACGGGCTTCCAGACCAATTATTGGTAAACCGTGGCCGATTTGCTGGCGGTATTGCCCGCCTTGTCGGTCGCTTTCACGACGATGCTGTAAGACGTGGGAGCAGTCGTCGTGGTGGAAGATTTTGAAATGCGCGACCGGTTTCTATTAGTCCGGGTTGACGTGCTCAAGGTGTAGCTGATCGAACTGCCATAGGCAATCGCCATTTCCTTGCCGTTGATCGTGAGCGACATCTTGGCCACCGACTGATTGTCGGTCGCACTTGCGGAAATGGCCTGTGGGTTCGACATTTTCATGCCCTCGGTCAAATTGAAGCTGCTGATGACCGGCGCAATCGTATCGTTGGCCACCGTTACACTCACCGGCGCAGAGGTCGACTGATTGCCCGCTACGTCGTAGGCACGCACGGTCAGCGTATAGCTCCCATCCGCCACAGTGGCAGTATCCCAGGCAAACGCAAATGGTCCAGCGGTATCCGTAATGATTTTGGTGCTATTGGCATACAGTTCGATGCGCGCCACCCCCACGTTATCGCTATACGTCATGTCAATCGGCACGATGGCGTTTATCCGCCCACCGGTCGGTGCGGTAATCGCCACGGTGGGCGACTGAGTATCAGACCCTGCCAGAGCTTTCGCCGCGTTCACGGCGGCCACCGCATTAACGCGACCCGAGCCGAAATAGACATCCGCGCCTGCCGTACCCAGATCCAGCGCAGTCGATTTCAGAATGCGATCAATCTCAGACGGTGGCAGGGTTTTATTGGCCGACAACATCAGCGCAGCAGTGGCTGCAACCACCGGACTAGAAAACGAGGTACCCGACGCGTTGCCATAACCGCCGCCCCGCGTGGTGGTGTAGATGCCCACGCCGGGCGCTGCAATATCCACATACGCGCCGTAGCTGGAGAACCCGGCACGCGCATCGCTGGAATCCGTGGCTGACACGGTCATCAGCGAATTATGCGCAGCGATGGCTTCTTCGGCACCGCTGTTGCCTGCGGCCACCACCACCACGCCACCTTTGCTGCGCATGTAGTCAGCGGCGGATTGCACCGTAGCGCTACCAGAAATGCCATTGAAGCTGATATTGGCGACTTTCGCGCCGTGATCGGCTGCCCAGTAAATCCCGTTGGCCACGGTGCTCCAATAAGCATAGCCATCGGGTGAAGAAATACGGATCGGCATGATTTTCGCGCCATAGGCCACACCGGCACTACCCGCCGCATTGTTGGCAACCGCCGCCGCTGTGCCTGCAACGGTCGTGCCGTGGCCATGCACATCAGCGGTATCCGCCGTGTTGTCATACACGTTCCAGCCCGGCACCATGTTGGCCGCCAGATCGGGGTGTGTGGCATCGACGCCAGTATCCAGAATGGCGATCGTGACGCCGGTGCCATTGGCCTGATCCCAGGCGCTGGTCGCGCCGATTTTGGGGAGTGCCCAGCTGTTGCCGAATGCCGGGTCGGTCACCGAACCTGCGTGCGCTACCGCCACATCCAGTTCGACATATTTGAATTTGCGGTTCTTGCGCAATTCATTCATGGCAGCCACTTCATCCGCACCCGATGGCAGTTCGACAACGTGTGCATTCAGTCGCTGAATAAAGGCCTTCTTGCGGCCGCGCTGCTTCAAGAGTGCTTTATCGAATTCACCGGCGGTCAAACCCGCACGTGGAGCCACCAGAAGGCGCCCACGCGCCCATCCCAGATAGGGCTTAACTTTTTCTACCGCTGCGGCAGGTGCGGGGGCGGCCTCACTCAAACTGGCATAGGCCGACAGCACCGATACCAGCAGCAGTGACAGGGTGAAACCCGGTACACTGCCCGAGCGGTAGCAACGGCGATTATCGGAAAACTGGACGGGAAAAGTTTGCTGAGACGGCATGGTGGCTCCTGAGGTTGAACAACCTGAATCGAGCACGCATACCTACGCCTTGTAGTCCAAGGCGATTCTGGCGACCCCGCTATCTTTTTCCAAGACCGGAGGCTTTGCGTCCCCATCTCACGATGGGTTTGCCCTTTTCAGGATATCAACAGTAACGACGAAGTTTCGGCGAACTTGAGGCTGGCCACAAAAAACTTTCAAACTATTTATTGTTTTATTTCATGCACTTAATAAATCACCCCTCAAAAAGTGTCCGATTTTTCCTGTTAATGGCTGTCTGGCTGGGCTCTCCTGTCCCCGTCACGGCCGCCGATACGTATCGCATCGACCCCAGTCACACGTATCCCAGTTTTGAAATCAGCCACATGGGGTTCTCGATCCAGCGCGGGTTCTTCGAAAAAACCCAAGGCACGATTACGCTGGATTGGCAAGCCAAAACCGGCTTGCTTGATATAGAAATTGATGCCGCCTCAATCCAGACGGGCGACGCCAAACGCGACGAGGTCGTGCGGGGGGACGGCTTTCTTGCCGTGCAGCATCACCCCAAACTGATTTACACCGCCAGCGAGATCGTATTCGACGGCGACAAACCCGCTCGCATCAAGGGACAGCTGCAGCTGCGTGGCGTCAAGCGCCCCGTTGAGCTCACCGTGACGCATTTCGAATGTGGTTTCAATCTGCTGAAGCTGGCCAATGGCTGCGGGGCCGATGCCGTCGCCGCCATCCAGCGCTCGGATTTCGGCATCGTCAGTTTTTTGCCGTCGATCGGCGATCAGGTATGGCTGCGGATTCAGGTCGAGGCTTATAAATAGGCCAGTGACGGACTACTAGGAAAATCAAAAAATTTACCGCAGAGACGCAGAGAACGCGGAGGAAAAACAAAGAGGATTTATTATCCGCACGCCAGATTTAAAAACTCTCGGTTACGCAAATTATTCGATCTGGAAACCGAACAAACCCACACGCGGTTTTCCTCTGCGTTCCCTGCGCCTCTGCGGTTAATGCAGTTGCCCACAAGCCCTCACACCGCCTCTTTCAACTGTTCCAGTATGGCCGGGTTCTCCAGCGTCGAGATATCCTGGGTGATGGTCTCGCCCTTGGCGATCGCACGCAGCAAACGACGCATGATCTTGCCGGAACGTGTCTTCGGTAAATTGTCACCAAAGCGGATTTCGTCAGGCTTGGCGATCGGGCCGATTTCCTTGCTCACCCACTCGCGCAATTCCGCAACGATTTTTTTGGCGGCCTCGCCGGTTGCGCGCGCGCCTTTCAGCACCACAAAGGCCACCACCGCTTCGCCCTTGATCTCGTGCGGTTTTCCAACCACTGCGGCTTCAGCGACCAGCGGATTGGCCACCAGCGCAGACTCGATTTCCATGGTGCCCAGACGATGGCCGGACACATTCAGCACATCGTCGATGCGGCCCATGATCCAGTAATAGCCGTCGGCATCCTGATGTGTCGAATCGCCCGCGAGATACATCTTTCCGCCCAGTTCTTCGGGGAAATAAGTTTTCTTGAAACGCTCCGGGTCCCCCCACAGCGTGCGCAACTGGCTCGGAAAGGGACGCTTGATGACGAGAAAGCCACCCTGCCCTTTGGCAACATCGTGGCCGGTCTCGTCGACCACGCCGACCTGGATACCCGGTAGCGGCAAGGTGCACGAGCCCGGCTTGGTCGGCACGGCGCCGGGCAACGGCGAAATCATGTTGGAACCCGTCTCGGTCTGCCACCAGGTGTCGACAATCGGGCAGCGACCGCCGCCGATCACCTCGTGATACCACATCCAGGCTTCGGGGTTGATCGGCTCGCCCACGGTGCCCAGCAGGCGTAATGACGACAAGTCGAATTTTGCGGGCAGGTCGGAACCCAGTTTGATGAGACTGCGAATCGCTGTCGGCGCAGTGTAGAACGTCGTCACTCGATGCTTCTGGATGACCTCCCAGAACCGTCCCGGATGCGGGAAAGTCGGGATGCCCTCAAAGATGACTTCGGTCATGCCCAGCGCGAGCGGGCCGTAAGCCACATAGGTATGACCGGTAATCCAGCCCACATCAGCGGTACACCAATACACATCACTGTCCGGTTTGGCGTCGAACACCCATTGCATCGACAGGATCGCGCCCAGCAGGTAGCCACCGGTGGAGTGCTGCACGCCTTTTGGCTTGCCGGTGGAGCCGGAGGTATAAAGGATGAACAGCGGATGCTCGGCGCTGACCCAGGTCGGCTCACAGACCTCGGCCTGGGTTTGCGTCAGTTCGTGCCACCACAGATCGCGCACGCTCCAGTTCACCGCCCCGCCAGAACGGCGATAGACCACCACGCGCTCGACGCACGAGGTGTCACCCATCGCCAGTGCTTCGTCCACGGCGGCCTTCAGCGGCACGGCCTTGCCACCGCGCAAACTCTCGTCGGCTGTGATAATCAGTTTGGCTCGCGCATCCTCAATGCGTTCGAACAGGCTCTTGGCCGAAAAACCACCGAACACCACCGAATGAATCGCGCCGATGCGCGCGCACGCCTGCATCGCCACCACCGCCTCGATACTCATCGGCATGTAGACGATCACCCGGTCGCCCTGCGTCACCCCCAGCGATTTCAGGCCATTCGCCATCTGGCAAACGCGGGCGTGCAATTGCCGGTAAGTGACTTTCGTCACCGTCCCATCATCGGCTTCGAAAATCAGCGCTGTCTTGTCGCCGCGCGTGGCGAGATGGCGGTCGAGACAGTTGTACGACACATTCAACTTGCCGTCGTCGAACCAATGGTAGAACGGTGCCTGCGATTCATCGAGCGAGCGTGTAAATGGTGTGTGCCAGGAGAGATGCTGGCGCGCGAGCTTTGCCCAGAACCCTTCGTAATCGCTGGTCGCCTGCTGACAAAGCGCGTGATAAGCCGCCAGGCCAGATACGTTCGCCTGGCGGGCAAACGTCTCCGCAGGCGGGAACACACGGGTTTCGGTCAGAATCGATTCGATGGCTGCCATACAGTCTCTCCGCTGATAGAGTGTGGTGATGTCCACGATTCTAAATCACCCTTCCCCCTTAGCGACAGGCTGACGAAATCATGCTGCCTTCCGCACTTGATCGCCTTGCCCGGTGTTCGCGTTTTGGCCGCCGTCTGATGGCGGCTCATCCAGCACTGGGCGAAACCGCTGCAATCGACCAGGCTTTTTCACGGGAAGCCATGCAGGCTTTCCTGTCCAGCCCACCCTGCAATGGTGAAGAGGACCTGCATCGCCGGTTGCGTCAATTGCGCCAGCGTGTCTGGTTGGTGACCACCGCGCGTGATCTGGCGGACATGGCTGACCTTGCCGAGGTGACAACGGTTTACAGCGCATTGGCCGAAGTGTGCATTGCCGCTGCGATGGACTTCCACCATGCGGCGCTGGCCGCACGCTACGGCGAGCCCCGCGACCCGGCGGGACAGACGCAGCAGCTGATCGTGGTCGGCATGGGCAAGCTCGGCGGGGGCGAACTCAACGTGTCGTCTGATATCGATCTGATTTACCTTTATCCCGAAGAGGGCGAGACCGACGGCGGCGCTTCATCCACACCCAAACCCATTTCCAGTCACGAATTTTTCGTCCACATGGGGCGCAAACTCAGCGCTGCACTATCGGAAAACACGGCCGACGGTTATGTCTTTCGCGTCGATCTGCGCCTGCGGCCGTGGGGGGAATCGGGACCGATGGCGATGAGTTTCGCCATGCTGGAAGATTATCTGGTGGCACACGGACGTCCCTGGGAACGCTACGCCTGGATCAAGGCACGTGCACTCACCGGCTCACGTCATGACGAGTTGATGCAGGTCGTGCGTCCCTTCGTGTTCCGCAAATACCTCGACTTCGAAGCGTTCGCCGCCATCCGCGATCTGCATGTGCAAATCCGCCGCGAGGTCGCGCGCCGCGACATGGCGCACAACGTCAAGCTGGGGCCGGGTGGCATTCGCGAAATTGAATTCACGGCCCAGGTGTTTCAGTTGATACGCGGCGGTCAGATTGCCGCCCTGCGACAGCGCCCCACGCTCGCCGTGCTGGCCGAACTGGCAACAATCGGCTTGATCACCGCCGAGTCGCAGCGCGAACTGGCTGACGCCTACGATTTTTTGCGGCGGCTGGAACACCGCATTCAATATCTCGACGACGCGCAAACTCAGCTGCTGCCGGAAGATGCCGAATCGCGCGCCATGCTCGCCGATGCAATGAAATTTGCCCGCTACGACGCCCTGTTGGCTCAACTTGATCACCACCGAAACAAGGTCACACGCCATTTCGAACAAGTGTTTGCGGCACCGCAAACCGATCAGGCCAGTCACCCGCTCGCCGTCGTGTGCAGCGGTGCCACCGACCCCGACCATGCACAGGCGTTGCTGCAAAACGCAGGCTACAGCGAACCTGAATCTGTACTCGCCACACTGGATAGCCTGCACGAACATGCCGCGCGCCTGCCTGAATCCACCCAACTCCGGCTGAACGCCCTGCTCCCGCCCGCGCTCGAAGTGATCGGGAGCCAGCCTGCACCGCAACGCACGCTGGAACGCTTCGCAGCGCTGATGCAAGCCATCTCGCGCCGCGCCACTTATCTGGCGCTGCTGGCCGAATATCCGTCCGCCTTGCGGCAATTGGTGAAACTGCTGGCGGCCAGCCCGTGGGCGGCGCAGATGATGACGCAACAGCCACAGCTGCTCGACGAGCTCATCGCCCCGCAACATTTGATGCGTGCGCCTGACTGGACACCACTCGCCGCCCAGTTGCATGAAGAACTCGATGCCTGCGCAGGCGACACCGAGACGCAAATGGACACGATGCGCCGCTTCAAGCAGGTGCAGACGCTGCGTCTGCTGGCACAGGACGTAGCCGGTCAGCTGACACTGGAAACGCTGTCGGATCACCTGTCGCACCTGGCCGACACACTGTTGAATGAAACCCTCGCACGCTGCTGGGCCAATCTGAAAACGCGTCATCGTGAGACGCCGCGTTTTGCCATCGTTGGTTACGGCAAGCTGGGTGGCAAAGAGCTAGGCTACGCGTCCGATCTCGATCTGGTGTTTCTTTACGATGACACCGACGGCCAAGCCTCCGAGGTTTATGCACGCCTTGCCCAGCGCATCAACACCTGGCTGGGCACGCTGACATCCGCCGGGATACTGTACGAAACCGACTTACGCCTACGGCCCGACGGCGCGTCCGGCCTGCTGGTCAGCTCGGTTGAGGCCTTCCAGAATTATCAGAAGCATCACGCCTGGGTGTGGGAACACCAGGCCATCACCCGCGCGCGTTTCGTCTGCGGCGACCCGGCGATTGGCGGGGCGTTCGAGGGCATTCGCCGTGACGTGCTATGCCTGCCACGTGACCCGATCAAGTTGCGCGATGAAGTCTTGTCCATGCGCGACCGGATGCACGCCGGCCACGCCAACGACACCGATCTGTTCGATCTGAAACACGACACTGGTGGCATCGTCGATGTCGAATTCTGTGTGCAGTATCTGGTCTTGCGCGAATGTATTCATCACCCGGAACTCGGTGACAACGTCGGCAATATTGCGCTGCTGCTGCGCGCGGGCGAAGCAGGCCTGATTCCCGCCGATATTGCGCAGGCGGCGGCCGATGCCTACCGTGAACTGCGTCGCCGCCAGCACGTAGTCAAGCTCGCCGGTGCCGAGCACGCACGCGTGCCGCCAACTGGATTGGAATCAATACGCGCCGCCGTGCGTGCGCTATGGACGGCAATGATGGTAGAAAAATAGACGCGGGTTCAGCACCGCCGCTTTTCCCGGCGACGCTGCCAGGCCCTTACGATGCGCAGCCGCCAGGTCCAGTGGATAGCGAAATAAATCACCACCGACAGACCGCAAGCGTCAGCAGCCACAGCGCCAGCGGCGTCCCGACCGAACCCAGGCGATCCATCCACAATGCCCGCCGGTCGTGGTCTCGGCGCCCGAGTTGGCCAGTTCGACCTCGCCTGATGGCATACCACCCACGTCCAGTATCCAGGTGCCCAGGTGGTAGGCAACGTAGTACACCGGCGCGAAGGTGAAGGAATTGGCGATCAGCGTGCTACCCACCGCTGCGGGGATGCTGGTGCGCAGGAACAGTGCGGCGAGCGCGGCAAACAGAATCTACGCCACCGGAACCACTAGGCCGAAAAAGATACCGACAGCAATGCCCATCGCGATGCCGCGCCAGTTGACGTGCCACAGCCTCGGATCATGCAGCCCCAGCCAGCGAAGCGCCCGGTGCTGGCGCAACGTGTGCGGGTCGGGCATGAGGCGTCGGAAGTGGTCGAACATGTTGCGTGCGTCAATGCGATTCTGCAAGCTCGGGGCGTTCCCTCATTGACGACCGCAGCAGGCAAAAGATTTAACGCAGGCGACGCTCGCCATCAAACCCAGTGGTGCGGAGCACGCACGACCACTTGGCGATCAGGTATCCGAATTCGCGCCGCCCTGTCAGATGGCAGCCGAACGATCCATCCACAGCAGGGTTGTGAGCCTCCCCCGCACTGACGCGACGGGCAACGTCTCGCCCGCGTCCCACTGCCGCAGTGCTTCACGCTTGCCCTCCCCCGTCACAACAAACCACACCGCCTGACTGTTCGACAGCCGTTCGGCTGAGAGGCTGACGCGATCCGGCGGCGGCTTGGGCGCATTGTGTACGGCAAGCACGTCGGCACCTGCCCACGCGTGTTCGGGAAACAGGCTGGCAGTGTGGCCGTCTTCGCCCATGCCCAGCAAAACAAGATCAAACGTCGATACAACCGTGAGCCGATCGGCGTATTCGGCAGCAGCGGCTTCCGCGCCCCGTTCAGCAGGAATGGGGCGGCGCTGTTCGGACGGAATGGCGCTGGCAGCGAGCCAGGCGGTTTCAGCCATTACGCTGTTGCGTTCGGGATGGTCGGCGGGCAAACAACGCTCATCGCCGTACCAGATATGCCATTTTTCATCCCCTGCACCGCGCTCGGCGAGTTCGGTGTACAAGGCTCGCGGCGTGGTGCCGCCGGCCAGCACAAGATGAAAACGGCCATGCACGGCAATAGCTGACGCGGCCTGACGCAGCAGCATGTCGGCAAGCGTGCGGACGAGCAGTTCCGGGGTATCGAGCACCCGGGTGGAGGGAAGTCTGTTGTGCATCGTGCTTTCTACTCTAGGCGGCTTAAAGCTCGTTACGCCAGACCTGATCGTCATGATCGAACAGCCGGTTGGCTTCAGCAGGTCCCCACGAGCCCGCCGGGTAGGTGGGAATAAATTCGCGTTCGACCGCCCAGAGTTTGAGAATGGGATCGACCACGCGCCAGGCCCATTCCACTTCATCGAAACGAATAAACAGCGAACGATCCCCTTCGATCACGTCGAGTAGCAGGGTTTCATAGGCGTCGAGGGTTTGCTCGTCGGTTTTGAGAAAGCTGGCGTTCATTGGCATCACGCGCGTATCCATATCGAGGCCGGGCTGCTTGACATGGATTTCCATACGCATGAATTCATCGGGCTGGATGCTCAGCAAAATCCAGTTGGGCGCGATCGTTTCCAGCGGCGTTTCGCGAAACAGTTGCTGCGGCGGATGGCGAAAGCGCAGCGCGATGGTCGTCGCCTGCTGCGCCAGCCGCTTGCCGGTGCGCAGATAAAACGGCACGCCGCGCCAGCGCCAGTTGTCGATATAAAACTTGGCGGCAACAAAACTCTCCGTCGTCGATTTCGGCGCGATGCTGTCTTCCTGCTGGTAGCCCTGCACGGTCTGCCCATCAATCGTGCCGCGCGTGTATTGCGCCCGCACGGCATGGGCGTGAACCGCATTTTTGGCAATCGGCCGGATCGAGCGCAACACCTTCACTTTTTCGTCACGCAGCGCATCGGCTTCGAGCGCGGGCGGCGGTTCCATCGCCACCACCGTCAAGAGTTGCATCAAATGGTTTTGCAGCATGTCGCGCAGCGCGCCCGCCTGATCGTAGTAATCCGCACGCTTTTCGATTCCGATGGATTCGGCCACGGTGATCTGCACGTGATCGATGAAATTGCGGTTCCACAAAGGCTCGATCAAGGTATTGGCGAAGCGGAACACCAATAAATTCTGCACCGTTTCCTTGCCGAGAAAATGGTCGATGCGGTACACCTGTTCCTCGCCAAAATGCTGATGCAGCAACTGGTTCAGCGTACGCGCCGACTCGATGTCTTCGCCAAAGGGTTTTTCGATCACCACGCGGTTCAGCCCACGTGGTTCATTCAAGCCCACAGCTTCGAGATTGTGGATGACCGCAGCGAATTCTGCCGGTTTGATCGCAAGGTAAAACACGGTGCTCGAACACGCCTCACCTGGCGGCAATTGGCGGGCAAGTGCGCGATACGACTCCACGTCGTTGAGATCGCCCTGAAGGTAGGTAAACCGTGCCAGGAAGCGCTCGAATACGGGCGTGTCGAGCGATCCCTTGATGCGGCTCGACAGCACGTCGCGCATGTGGGCACGCCAGGTTTCTGTCGTCCATTCGCGCCGCGAAAACGCGATCAGCGATAGCGCCTCAGACAAGCGTGCGGCGGCTTCCAGGTGATACAGCGCGGGCAATAATTTATTTGACGCGAGGTTGCCCGTTGCACCAAAAATCACGAAGGTGCAGGGCAAGGAATCCGTCAGCGTATCGGCAGCGAGCGTCATCAGCTTTCCTTGTTGCCTGACAGCACGGCATGACCACCGAAGCCTTTGCGCATCATCGCCAGCATCTTGTTGCCGTAATCGGCGTGCCCCTGGCTGTCGAAGCGCGACATCAGTGCGAGTGTCATCACGGGCGTAGGGATACCCTGTTCGATCGACGCTAGCGCAGTCCAGCGACCTTCGCCGGAATCCGACACGAAAGGCTCGATGGCGTCGAGCGCCTGATCCTTGACCAGGAAATCGGCGGTCAGATCCAGCAACCAGGAACGTACCACGCTACCGTGTTGCCACAGCTCGGCAATCTTCGCCAGATCGAGATTGAAACCGGGCTTGTCCTTCATCAACGCAAAGCCTTCGGCAAACGCCTGCATCATGGCGTACTCGATGCCGTTGTGAACCATTTTGGTGTAATGCCCCGAACCGACCGGGCCGGTATGCAGCCAGCCCGTGGTCGGCGTAGGCGCAAGTGCCTGCATGTACGGTGTCAGCTTGGCGGCGGCGTTGTCTGAGCCGCCAAACATAATGCAGTAGCCATTTTCCAGCCCCCACACGCCCCCTGATACCCCGGCATCGGCGAAATCCACGCCGTGTTGGGCGCAGTGCGCGGCACGCGGGGCGTCGTCTACGTAATGCCCATTCGCACCATCCACAATCAGATCGCCCGGGCTCAAGAGCGGCAACAAGGCATCGAGCGCCGTCGCGGTCGCCTCACCTGCGGGCAACATCAGCCACACCACGCGCGGCGCAGTCAGCGTCGCCACCAGCGTGGCGTAGTCGGCACAGGCGGTGTGGCCTGTTTCCTTCGCCAGCGCCTCGGCCACGTCGATATTGCGGTTCATCAGGGCAATGCGCTTACCCTGATGCGCCAGCCGCCGTGCCATGTTGCCCCCCATGCGTCCCAAACCGATGATGCCGAATTCCATAATCGCTCCTGTTGGAAGTTATAACTTAAATCCTGAATAGGGCATTAAGCGTGCCAACCGTGATTGCCCTGATATGGCGCGGCCTGCGCATGACCGCCTGCTCAAATCTGCACCCCTGGGGTGCACGACGCACCCTTCATGACAGCAATCCCGGAAACAGTTTGCCGAGGCCGCTTGCAATCATTTCAATCGAAATCGCGGCGATGATGAGTCCCATCAGTCGGGTCACTACATGGATGCCGGTTTTACCGAGGCGCGTTGCAATCATCGGCGCGGCGCGAAACGACAGCCACACCGACACGGCAACCAGCGCGACCGGAATCAACAGCGCGGCCTGATGCAGCACATCGCCACGCGCCGATCCGGCGGCAAGAATGACATGGGTAATCGCGCCTGGCCCCGCCAGCAAAGGGATTCCGAGCGGCACCACGCCGACGGCATCGCGTTCTTCAGCTTCAAGCGCTTCGTCGCGCGTTTGTCGCTGCGGGCTGACATGCGCCTGCACCATCGACAGCGCCAATAACAGCAGCAGCAAACCGCCCGCCACCGAAAAAGCCGCCAACCGGATACCAAAAAAGCTCAGGATAGGCTCGCCCATAAACGTGAACAGTGTAAGCACGCCCAGCACGGTGAACGCGGCAATTCGCGCCGCCGAGCGGCTTTGCGCGACGGTGTAGCCGTGCGTTGCCAACAGGAACAAGGGAATCACGCCGACCGGATCGACGATGGCGAATAATGCGAGTGCGGCCTTGATGAGTTCGAATGGATCCATGCCGAGCATCATAGCCGAGGGGGAAAAGGATTAACCGCAGAGGACGCAGAGTTCGCGGAGTCATCGCCAAAATGCCGACTGACACGTGGAACGAATCTGTTTTTCCTCCGCAGACTCTGCGCCCTCTGCGGTAAATATCTCCCGATCAAACCCGCCGAAACAGCAAATCCCACACCCCATGTCCCAGCCGTATGCCGCGCTGCTCGAATTTGGTGAGGGGGCGCGTGTCGGGGCGCGGTGCGTAATCAGCTACGGTGTTCTGTAATTGCGGCTCAGCAGACAGCACGGCAAGCATCTGTTCGGCGTAATCCTGCCAGTCCGTCGCGAGATGGATATAGCCGCCCGCAGCAAGTCGGCTCGCGAGCAGTTGCACCAGCGGCGACTGGATCAAACGACGTTTGTGATGGCGCGTCTTGTGCCAGGGATCAGGAAAGAAAATATGGATGCCCGCGAGGCTGGCCGGGGCGAGCATCTGGGTCAGCACTTCGACGGCGTCATGCTGAACGACACGCACATTGCTAAGGCCACGTTCGCCCAGCTGCTTGAGCAGCGCGCCGACACCCGGTGTGTGGACTTCCACCCCCAGATAGTCGTTTTCAGGATGCGCGGCGGCTATATCGGCCAAGCCCTCGCCCATGCCAAAGCCGATTTCCAGAATATGGGGAGCAGACCGCTTGAACGCCGCGTCAAGGTTCAGTAGCGCGTTGGTATACGGCAACAGAACCTGCGGGCCGATTTCGGCCAGCGCGCGCGCCTGCCCGGGCCCCACGCGCCCGGCACGCAACACATACGAACGGATACGTGGATGCGCGCCCGTGTCGCTCATGCTGCCTGGCCGCCCACGGGTTGATTGCCGGTAATGAGGCCGCTGGTGGGCGAACTCGGGCTGGCCTGGTAGATTTTCTTCGGCATCCGCCCAGCCAGAAACGCCTCGCGCCCGGCTTCCACCGCTTTTTTCATCGCGCCAGCCATCAGCACCGGATTGCCCGCCCCTGCGATAGCGGTATTCATCAACACCGCATCACAGCCCAGTTCCATGGCGATCGTCGCGTCACTTGCTGTGCCCACGCCTGCATCCACAATCACCGGCACCGACAGACGATCAATGATGATTTGCAGATTCCACGGATTGAGGATGCCCATGCCAGAGCCGATCAGGCTCGCCAAAGGCATGACCGCCACGCAGCCGATGTCTTCGAGTTGTTTCGCCGCGATGGGGTCATCCGAGGTGTACACCATCACCTGAAAACCGTCTTTCACTAGCACCTCGGCAGCCTTGATCGTCTCCGCGACGTTGGGATAGAGCGACTGGGGATCACCCAACACTTCCAGTTTCACCAGCGCATGACCGTCCAGCAGCTCACGCGCCAGTCGCAGCGTGCGGATCGCATCGTCCGCCGTGTAGCAACCCGCAGTATTCGGTAAGTAGGTGTATTGGGACGGCGGCAACGCGTCGAGCAGGCTCGGCTGGCTGGCATCCTGGCCGATGTTGGTGCGGCGGATGGCGACCGTAACAATTTGTGCGCCCGAAGCCTCAACCGCGAGACGGGTCTGTTCAAAATCCTTGTATTTGCCCGTGCCCACCAACAGGCGCGATGCATAGGACTGACCAGCGATAACGAGAGATTCCATAAATTGATTTAAAACAGAGAAAAGAACAATCACCCCCCACCGACGGCAACGACAATTTCCAGCTTGTCGCCATCGTCTAGCAGGGTTGTGGCGTGTTGGCTGCGCGGCACAATATCGCCATTTTTTTCGATGGCAATCCGCTTGCCAGCTAGTGCCATGGCATCGATCAGCTGGCTCAAGGTAAGCGAAGCAGGGAAATGGCGAGGTTCGCCATTAAGGGTAATTTCGATCACGGCTTCTATCCGGCGAAACAAATCAGTAGAATCCCGAATTCTACCCTGCGAGGGGTACATATACCGCGCGGGCGTCGTATAGTGGCATTACCTGAGCTTCCCAAGCTCATGAGGAGGGTTCGATTCCCTTCGCCCGCTCCAGCACGCTTCATTTTTTTTGCTGGATGCCGTTATATCCCTACCATGATGCCTGCCCTTATCTCTTCTGATACCACTCTTTTGTTGATGGAGGCGGACGAGCGCATGGAACAGGCATTAAGCCAGTTTTTTCAGCGCCACGCAGCTAACATCGAAGTAGAAATCCTGCGTGAGATGCCACGCATGATGTCTCCCTCAGGAATCAGTACTGTTCAAACCTGCCTGGACTGGTTGAAATTCAAGCCAGAAACACTCTCCACGGCGTTTTCCATCGCGTTCAGAACGCAGCTCAACGTCGGCAGGAGGCCTGAGGCCTCCCCCATTACGATGCAACTCATGGACGATACGGTGCTGGATCGCCAGATCGCCGTCTCACACTGCATTAACCAGCTTCATGATCCTCTATTTGAAGAACTGTCCGCTGTTGTTCAGCGTATGAACTCACTTCATGGTGCCCCTCTTGAAAAAGCAGCAGAAAGCACCTACAGCCCGCAATGTATTGTCCGCAGCCTTTCAAACGCACTAGATACGCTGGAATGGGAGGGCCACACAGGCAGTTTCTTTCTGCGACACTGTGTTCGAGGGCTGACCGACACGCTGAGGCAGACCTATGTGGCACTTGACGGATTCCTGATCACCCACAACGTGCCGCTCGCAGCGAAAACGGCACTTCCAGACGCAGTAGACGACGTCAACGTGATTGATGCGGATGGTCAGATCGTTCTCGATTTCCTCAAGCAAGACAAGCCTCCACACCACATTTCGAATGACGCTCTGGTTTCTTACGCAGACAGCATGGGCGGCACCGGTACTCAAACGGTTGAGCACCTTGCTCTCAGAACGCTCGCCGCGTCCTGGCAGGGCACACATTCAGGGTTATCCACACCCGATATAAGCCAAAGTGTGCCGCAGGTGGTGTTACGCGATCATTATCAGGAAGCGCAATCGAACACGCATATTTCTCCGTTCGATCTCCGTGTACTTCATGCCGTGGCTCAGCTTTTCGAAGCGCTACTCGGCGAGTTTGCGGTGGCGTCTGGTTACCTCGAAAAAATTGCGCAGTTACAGATTCCAGTACTACGCGTCGCGCTGAGTTCCCCCACATTTTTTTCGGATGAAACCCATCCGGCTCGCCGCCTGATTGATTTACTGGGGACCTGTTCACGCAATTTCCCCGAGAACAGCCCACGTTACGATCATGCCTTGTCGGCCGTTGAGCAAGCCTGCAGCAAAGTCCTGAGCGACCCTGATCATCACTCTGATATTTTTGCTGCGAGTTATGACGAACTCGCCTCCTGGGTAGACAACGAAACCCAACTAACCGACGCTCGGTTGAGCGATTACAAGGCGGAGCTGGCCGCTGCCGAACAACATGAACTTGGCACCCTGCTCGCACTGGAAACTTTGGGCGACCTGACCGAGCGTTACCCCGCACCCGAAGCCGTATTGCGCCAGCTCGAAACCGCCTGGGTTCCACACATGGTGAAGCTGTATGTGGAAGAAACGGGCGAAGGCCCCGCCTGGCGAGAGGCGGGGCGCACGATGCTGAAACTGTTTCAAAGCATGCAGCCCCCCGTCAACGTGATCGATCGTGCTGAAAAGCTGCGCAGCCTGCCAGAAATCAATCGCGCTCTGCGGGAAGGCTTGACCCGGGAAGGGGCGCAGCCCGATCAACTGCGTGAGTTTTTCATGGCGATTACGGCACGCCAGGAATGCTGGATCCGTCCTGAGATGGGCGAAAACGCGCCGCTCACCAGCGAATTCGTGCCGCTGAGCCGCTCACGCGAAGAACTCGAAGCGCTGGCACAGCAAATCGAAGAGGACGATCCGTATCTGGAACAGGCCGATCAGTTACGCGAAGGCGATTGGATCGATTTCAAGCCGCCGTTCAACGGAATGGATTCGGCACGCGTGGCCTGGGTGGGCTTGCAAGGCTACCTGCTGTTTTGCGACGACCATGGCGACCAGCGTTTTTCCACCGACACGCCTACCCTGTCCACCGAGCTGCGCGCCGGGCGCGCAGTGATCGCCGATCTCGCACTCACGCGGAAAGCCATGCTGCGGGTACGCGAAGCGCTTGAAGCGTCCGCATAAAAAGCCATTGATTTTGCAGTGAATTTATTTCCGGCTTTGGCCTCAAGTTCCCCCCGGCACAACCGATAACTCAGTTGAGCGGTCGTGCGTCAGCACACCGAACCACCGAACAGGGCATACCCGCCGCGAGGCGGGGACGCAAAGCTTCCGGTCTCGTCCAGCGAGATAGCGGGGTTGCCGGCTTATCCCAGGCATTGCGCTTCCTTTTTGTGTTTCGTTCGGCCGCCCGCAGGCTTTCCGGCGTCGTTACGCTGAGGGAATGAATCATGGAGCGCGAAATGCCAGACAACTCAGTCGTCGTCAAATTCAATCAGTACGAGCGTGGCCGTCGCAGCCAACCCGCCGCAGAATCGCTGGCGGCGCTGCATGCGTGCCGCGATATGCTGATTGAAGGCGTCTCGCGAGTGCTCACCCGTCAAACCGAGGCGATGGAAAACACCCTGCTGGCAATGGCAGACCGTTCTCCCCTACTTGAAACCCGCAATGTGTACTACGGCGCGCAGGGCATCCTTAACAAACAGTCCAATGCACTGCTGGCCGCCTGCCAGGATGCCTATCTGACATCGTTCGACACCCGCAGCCGAAAATCAGACAAACCACTTCCCAGCGACAATACCGAGCTTTCACTGGTGGGTGACCAGGACTTTGAACTGACACTCGCCATCGACAAGGCCACCTCCCGCTTACGCTACAACTGCGCTGAAGAGCTAGTTGCGCTCGACGCCAGAGTCGCACATTTGCTGGACTGCAAGGATCTTCCGGAAAACGATAATCCGCTGGGCCCACGTATCCTGTGCGATGCCCTGCTAAAGGGCATCGCCGACCAGCAACTCGCGCAGAATGTACAAGTCGTTTTACTGAATCAATTCGACCTTGTATTAACCACCGAACTCGCCCGAATCTATCAATCCCTCAATCGCTATCTCATCGACCATGGCGTGCTGCCCGACATCAAGGTAGGCATGAAAGCCCGGGGGACCGGCAGTGCAAATCAAGCCACATCGGGCGCTCAGCCGGATGCAGCCGGGAACGACATCCTTGCGCTGTTTGAGCAGATGACGCGCGGTGCAAACTCCAGCGGGTTAGCGTCGGGAAACGGAATACCCTCCAGCGGCAGCGTGGCAGGAAACGGCACGGTGCCGACGGGTTTCAGCCTGATCGAAAGCCTGGGGCGTCTGCAAAGTGGCGCGCTCATGCTGCCCGGTGGCGGCAGCTTTGCCTTGCCGAGCCTGGATGCAGGGATCGACGCTCACACCGTGCAAAATATCTTGCGCAGCCTGCAACAGAGTCCGCTGATGCAAACGGCCAGCCCGCTGGATGCCATGATGGTGGACGCTGTCGCCATGCTGTTCGATGTCGTATTCGACGAAGACTCCATCCCCGACCGGCTCAAAGCTCAGATCGCCCGCCTGCAAATTCCCGTGCTGAAAGCGGCCATGCAGGATCGCAGCTTTTTTTCGCAGCGCAATCATCCGGTGCGCCGGATGCTCGACGCGATTGCCACCCTCTCAGTCCATTTGCCAGATACTGAAGCGGGCAATACCCGCCTGCTGGAAATTTCGCATATTGTCACACGCGTACTGGATACCTTTGACAAGGATCCCGGCGTGTTCGAAACCGCCGCCGAAGAACTTGAAATGCTCGACGCGGTGCTCGAAGAAAATGTCGATGTCGGCTTGCAGCATGACATCGCCGAAATCAAGCAGTTTGAGCGCGCAGAGCTCGCGCCGGTCGTGGTGCACGATTTCATCAACCGCGCCCTCAAAGAACAGGTCGTCGCCGAACCCGTGGTGGATTTTCTGCGGCGTGAATGGGCACGATTGCTGACCGCAGACTACATTCGCGACGGCGAAAACGACCCGCATTTCAACAGTCACCTCGAAACCATGCGCGAGCTGGTATGGAGTGTGCAATCAAAGGCAGACATGGACGCGCGCCTGATGCTGGTGCGCATTCTGCCGGGTTTGCTGAAACGCTTGCGTGAAGGGGTGGCCGAAATTGCGCTGTCGCAAACAGCTGCCGACCACTTTTTCGCCACGCTCGTGATCTTGCATGCCAACGCCGTGCGGCCCAATGCACAGCCGGTTCCCCTTCCCGAGACACTTGCGCTGCCCGCAGCCGCGCCGTCAGTCGAAATGGCAGATGCATCCAACAAAGCTGAAGTCGATGCGCCCGATGCTCCTATTACAACGGATGAGCCTGAAGCTGTACCCGAAATCGAAGACCTCTACACCCTGCGGGCGCGCGAGCTGAACAAGGGTAACTGGGTGGAATTTCATTACGAAGACGGCACGTTCCGCTGGGCGCGACTGGGTTGGGTCAGTGGGATCAAGAACACTTACCTGTTTTCCGATCAGGATGGCCTCAACAGCTTTTCCATCGGCCTTCACCGCCTGGCAGAAAAACTACGTAGTGGTGAAGCGGTGGTCGTCGAACGCAAATCGATTACCGAGTCGGCTTTCAGCAAATTACTCAATCTGTTCCGTCAAAAACTCAGCCCCGCCATTGCCTAGTTCGCCACCCCCAGCTACTCTGCCGGGGTGAACTGCTTTTCAACCCGCATCGTCCTCTGGCAACGCGTGCAAGGTCGCCACGATCTGCCTTGGCAATGTTCTGACCCCTACCGCATCTGGTTGTCGGAAATCATGCTGCAACAGACCCAGGTTGCAACGGTAATCCCGTATTTCGAACGTTTTATTGCACGCTTCCCGAATTTGACCTGCCTCGCCGCCGCCGACGAAGACGCGGTATTGGCGTTGTGGAGCGGGCTGGGGTATTACAGCCGCGCGCGTAACCTGCACGCCGCTGCGCGCAAAATCGCGCACGAACATGATGGCCTGTTTCCCGACACGGCAGTTGAACTGGTGAAGCTTCCCGGCATAGGGCGCTCCACCGCCGCCGCCATCGCCGCACTGGCGTTCGGCAAACGCGCAGCCATCCTCGATGGCAACGTCAAACGGGTTCTCGCGCGCCATGGCGGCATTGCAGGCTGGCCAGGTGAAAAATCCGTAGCAGCGCAGCTCTGGCAAATCGCCGATGCCCGCCTCCCCGCACAAGCCATCGGCACCTACACCCAGGGCATGATGGATCTGGGCGCTACCATCTGTACCCGCAGCAAACCCCGTTGCGGCGCTTGCCCGGTGCAAGCAGATTGCACAGCACTTGCACAGGATCGCGTGGCGGATTACCCCGCCGCCCGCCCACGCCGCGCCTTGCCCGACAAACAAACCCAACTGCTGCTCTGTCGCCATGGCGACCAGTTGCTGCTGGAAAAGCGTCCTGCGCGCGGTATTTGGGGCGGCCTGTGGAGCCTGCCCGAGCTGGATGCCGCGCACAACGCCGCCGACCACAGCCAGCAAATCTGGGGGCATACACCAGCCCGATTAACCCGGTTGCCCTTGCTGACGCACAGCTTTACTCACTTTCGCCTGCACATCCAGCCTGTACGGCTCGATTTTGCGTCACGCCCTGCTCTGGCGCACGGTCAGCGCTGGCACAGCCTGGACGACGCCTTAAACGCCGCATTGCCTGCGCCGGTTCGCACCCTGCTCCAAATTCACTTCAACGTCTAAGCAAGCAACCCGGCTGGAATAGCGTGCTATATCTAATGCATCACGCTCGTATAGGAGTCGTCATGCACCCCACGCCCCAATTCGATCCCGATGGATTTCTGGTCAACCCGGAAAGCTGGAGCGAAAGCCTCGCCGACCGCATTGCGCAAATCGATGGAATCGGCAATCTCAACGACTTGCAGTTCAGCCTGCTTCACGCACTGCGCCGCGAATACAATCGCCACGGCAGCGTTATGGCACTTAGCCACGTTTGCCATCTCACCGGCCAGAGCGCTGACTGTATGCAGCATCTGTTCGCCAGCCCGCGTGCGGCCTGGCGCGTGGCGGGCTTGCCCAACCCCGGCGAAGAAGCGAAATCCTACCTCTGAGCGACCAGCCCGCAGATTACTTTTCCTTGCATAACCAGCGCGTCAGCACCATGCCTGGACAAAAACCGGTCACCGCAGCAAACAGCAGAAAACCCGTCGGGATATACAACCATCAGTGTGCGATACCGAAACCGGTGAGCCCTTTCCCCAGCCAGATATTCAAGCTCACCAACAGAAAAAATGGGCTTGCTGCAGGGCCCGATCTGAAATATGCCTTCATGATGCCCCCTCAGAAATCGCGCTCGACTTTGAAGCCGTTGATCAGAATGTCGGCCGCCACCATACGCGCGCCGTGATTGACGGCATCTAGAATATCGCTGTCCAACCAGCCCGCCTCGCGCGCACCCTGCACGTCGAGCGCGGTCACGCTGTTGGAATCGCGCGTCATTTTCAGCACCAGACCCAGCAACATCTTTTCGCTGGGCGCAAGCGGGCTGTTTTTAAAATCAGCACGCGTGTCCGCCACCTGCTCCGGTGTCCAGCCCGCCATGTTGATGAGCATCCCGGCGTTCATATCGATACAGTAAGTACAGCTACCCGCCTGCGATACCAGCATTCGGATACATGCCGCCAGCGTAAACGTCAGCCTGGGATGCTGCATCATGTTGGCGTAATACTCCCACTGATGCCGCAGCAGAAACGGATTGCTGCTGTAGATTTGAATAGCCGTCGGCACATGCCCCCACGCTTCTTTGATTTGCGCGTAAATCTCGGCGACTTCGCCAGCTGCGTTGTCGGGGGTAACGGTTTGCAAAATACTCATGGCAGGCTCCTTGGTTAAATCCAGCGCCGAACGCGCGTTTGGTATTGACGGTACGCATCGCCAAATCTGGCTGACAAATGCGCCTCTTCGTGCCGAATCACGCCATAGCGCAGCACGATCCAGATCAGGGGTGAAAACAGCAGTGGCCAGACTGTGTTCAACAGCAAGGACACGCCCACGAAAATCAGCCAGTCACCGAGATAAATCGGATTACGACTGAAACGAAACGGGCCATCGGTACACAGACTGGTGGCGGCCGCATAGGGACTCACCGTCGTGTGATGACGATGAAACATCCACAGCGTCCAGGCCAGCAGCGCCAATCCGGCTACCGTCCACAGCCAACCCAGCAGACCACTGACCACACCATCGTCGAACGGCAATACCATTACATGCCGATCCAGCCACCACCCTCCCAATAATGCGGCAGCATAAGGAGCAGGCGGAAATATCAGCGTGCTCGGGCGGCTGGTTGTGTCGTTCATGCGTCAGGCTTTCAGAGTGTCGAGATAGCGGCTCAGCTGCGAAAGGCAACCGCGATACGCTGTAACGGATTGCGTGTTTTTGCTCATGCCGATACAGCCTTCGATTGAGGAAACGATAAAAAACGCAGTCTCGGCGGAATCGATTTCTTTTTTCACCTCGCCAGAACGCTTGCCACGCGTGAGCGCCTGTTTAATGACGTCTACCCAGACTTCAAACAGCGCATTCAGCTTGAGCCTGAAAGTTTCATCGACCGGGCTCATCTCCTGCATCAGATTGTTGAGCGGGCATCCCAGCGTCACCACGTCAGGATCGATTTCGTCTGCCCTGGTTTTGAGCATCGACTGCATCGTCGCCAGCGGCGTCTGCGACCCCGTCAACGGCTCAAACATCATTGCTGCCAGGCAGGGGCGGATCATTTCGTCGATCACCGCCAGCCCTAGTGCTTTCTTGTCAGAAAAGTGGTGATACAGCGCACCCTTGGTGAGATGGGTATCGGCGAGAATTTGCGACAGCGACGCGGCCTGGAATCCATTGCGGTGTATTTCCGCAAATGCAGCTTCCAGCAGTTTCTGGCGGGTCAGGTCGGGGGGTTTAGGGTTTGCACTCACAACCAGAATCATACGTACCGGTCGGTATGTGTCAAGGAAAACTTACGTCCCAGTCAGCATCTTGTCGCATCAAGTTGCTGGCACTCCCCTGCCGCCGATGCGCCCCTCGTCAGACCATCCAGGCGCTTGGCGAGCGCTGAGGGCGTCGTAAACCCCGTGCTTTCGAGTGCGGTGAACGGCGCGATACCCACCAGCAGATTTTGCACCGCCGACGCGCAAAACAGCGGCGGCGTAGGGAGGGCATCCGCAATGCGCTGTTGCAACTGCGCCAACGCTTGCTCACTCAGACGGAACCGGTAGAAGCGCACCTTGAGCCCATCTGTCGTCTGGTAACGCGCATAGTCGGCAAGGCTTGCCGCCGACCATGTTTTATCCTGCCGCCTCACTCCCAAATAACTGCCTGCGGGGTCGAACAAAATCTTCCCGGCAAACAGCCCGGCATGATTGCCCCCCAGCGCGTTGTCGTTGATCATCACCACCACCTCGTTCGCCGCCGGCTCGCTCAGGTGAATAAGGGCGGCGGGCACAGGTTCGCTCAGCCAATTGGGGGCGTCCTGGGCATGGAGCGGCGACACAAGCCAAGCTGCCGCCAACAGTAAACCGCGTAGCAAACGGATCAAGCCATGCCTCAGCGCAACTCGCGCTGCGCGATGGCGCGCAGATATTCATTGCGGAGTTGGTCACTGTCACGAAAAGCCCCGGTAAACGCCTGTGTGACTACCCGCTCATCGCCGCGCCGGTCTTCGCCCAGCAACAGACAAAGCTGCTCTGCTTCGATGGTGCACGCGGCACCCCGCGCCAAACCGTGGGTCACCATGGCCTCGGCGATGTCGCGCGTCATCCATTCCTGGTAAGTGAAGCGGTGACCGATCGCATCGACCATGCGTGCGATGCGACCAAAGCCGTGCAGGCATCCGCCTGGCAGATAAGCCACGTGTGCCACCCCCCGAAACGGCACCAGATGATGCGGACATACGCCGTGTATCGCGATACCACGCACAACAACCATATCGTCACGCGCATCGACAAACCCTGTACCCAGCGCCTCCGCAGGATCAACTGCATAGCCCCCCAGCAGGCGTTTTTGCCACAACTCGCGAACACGCTGAGCGGTACGCCCGGTATGCACGGAATCCGGTGCGACGCCGCAAGCGCTAAGCATGGCATTCACCGCCGACTCGAAAGCAACTGGATCAAACTGCCCGACTTGCGGGATGCCCAAACCACCCCATTCATACGGGGCTGGATGATCGTGATCGCAGGTGTCAGACATTATTTCAGCGTCGCCCGGAGAAACTCCAGCGTACGCGTCCACGAATCCGCATCGGCGGCAGGATCGTATTTGAGCGGTAAGCCAAACTGCACGGCATAGCTGTCCGCCTCACGGTTGGTAAAGGTGTGCTTTACATCGGGATAGCTCACCAGCATGTAGTCAGCTTTAGCTGCATCCATCTCGGCCTTGAACGCCTCGACCTGCTCGGGCGGCACGACCGGATCGGCATCGCCGTGGAACACGCGAATTTTTGTCTTGATCGCGCCGGGCTTCACGCTCACATCGGTGGCCAGCACGCCGTGATAACTCACCACCGCTTTCAGCGGCTCACCCGCGCGCGCCATGTTGAGCACCACCCCACCGCCAAAGCAATATCCCAGCGCCGCCAACTCACCGGGCTTCACGCCCCGCTGCTTGCCGAGAAATTTTTCTGCTGCACGAAAGCGCACCAGCGCCAGTGGCGGGTTCTTGTTTACGCTACCCGCCAGCGTCCCCGCTTCTTTGGGATTGGCGGCAATCTGGCCGTTGCCATACATATCGACTACCAGCGCAACATAGCCCTCGCCCGCCAACATCCGCGCGCGTTTACGTGCGTAATCGTTGGCACCCCACCATTCCGGCACCACCAGCACGCCCGCGCGTTTGCCTTTCACGCTGTCGTCAAAAGCGAGATAGCCTTTCATGACGGTGTCACCCGCCGGGTAGCTAACATCTTTGCCCACCACGGCAGCGAGCGCCGACGACGTGCATAACAACAAAGATAAGGCGACGGTAATTTTCATGGGGCGCTCCAGACTAAAGGAAGCCAAAAGCATACCGCGCAGCCAGTTCATTACCAACCGCACGCCTTCGTGCCCATCAAAAAATCAGAGCTTGCCCCATAACGCCTGCCAACCAGCAGACCCCAGCGTTTCCAGCGTTTCAATATTCCGCTCGAAAATCATTTCCGCTTCAGGGAACGCCGCCACCGCGCGTTCGATACTCGCCTCGCGCAATAAATGCAGGGTGGGGAACGGTGCACGGTTGGTGTAGTTGCCGATATCGTCCGGCATCGTGTCAGCGAACTGGAACTGCGGATGAAAGCTGGCAATCTGGATCACGCCGCCGAGATCGTGTTCATCGATGGCGGCGTCGGCCAGCTGGGTAAAGTCGTTGAAATCGAGAAAATCTGGCAGCAGCGTGGGGTGAATCAGCAGCGTGGTATCGACAATGTCGGGATCGGCCGCCGCCAGAAAATCCAGCTCGCGGTCGAGGTCTTCCAGCAGGCCGTCCAGATGTTTGGCGGTGCTGACGACGATGCGCACCTGATTCTTGACATACACCGCTTTGGCGAACGGGCACAGGTTGAGGCCGATTACCGCTTTTTCCAGCCAGTCGCGGGTGGCCGCGATCACATCGTTTTCATTCATGTCCGGCACTCCGCCCGCCTGTAAGCGCGGAACTTTAGCGGATACAATGGCTTATTGTCAGTCGTTGATGCATTTTGCCTCCCAAAACACCATGAAAAGCAGCGCCATCCGCCAGAGTTTTCTCGATTTCTTCGCTTCCAAGGGGCACACCGTCGTCGCTTCCAGCCCGCTGGTTCCCGGCAACGACCCGACCCTGCTGTTCACCAATGCCGGCATGGTGCAGTTCAAGGACGTGTTCACCGGCCAGGATAAACGCAGCTACACCCGCGCGGTGTCGTCGCAGCGCTGCGTGCGCGCGGGTGGCAAGCACAACGACCTGGAGAACGTCGGCTACACGGCGCGCCACCACACGTTTTTCGAGATGCTGGGCAACTTCAGCTTCGGCGACTACTTCAAGCAGGACGCGATCAAATACGCGTGGGAATACCTCACCACGGTGCTGAATCTGCCGACCGAAAAACTCTGGGTCACGGTCTACGCTGAAGACGACGAAGCCTTCGACATCTGGCACAACGATATCGGCGTGCCGAAAGAACGCATTGTCCGCATCGGCGACAACAAGGGCGCGCGCTACGCCAGCGATAATTTCTGGGCGATGGGCGACACCGGCCCCTGCGGCCCCTGCACCGAGATCTTCTACGACCACGGCGAAGGTATCTATGGTGGGCCTCCCGGTTCGCCGGAAGAAGACGGCGACCGCTACATCGAAATCTGGAACAACGTTTTCATGCAGTTCAACCGCGATGAAGCAGGCGTGATGCACAAGCTGCCGAAGCCGAGCGTGGACACCGGCATGGGGCTGGAGCGCATTTCGGCAGTAATGCAGCACGTTCATTCCAACTACGAGATCGACCTGTTTCAGGCGCTGGTCACCGCAGCGGCGCGCGAAACCGCGACCGCCGACGCCAGCAACAACTCGCTCAAGGTGCTGGCCGATCACATTCGCGCGTGCTCGTTTTTGATTGTGGACGGCGTTATCCCCGGCAACGAGGGGCGCGGCTACGTGTTACGCCGCATCATCCGCCGCGCGATTCGCCACGGTTACAAACTGGGCGCGCGCGCCGCATTCTTTCACCGCATGGTGCCCGACCTCGTCGCGCAGATGGGCGAGGCTTACCCGGAACTGGTGAAGGCACAGGCGCGGGTTACCGACATTCTCCGACAGGAAGAAGAGCGCTTTTTCGAGACTATCGAAAACGGCATGGGCATCCTCGACGCCGCGCTGCAAGCCTTGCCCGCCGGGACGGCGCTCGACGGCGAACTGGCGTTCAAGCTGCACGATACCTACGGGTTTCCGCTCGACCTCACCGCTGACGTGTGCCGCGAAGCTGAGGTTGCGGTCGATACCGCCGCCTTCGACACCGCGATGGCGCGGCAAAAAGCGCAGGCGCGCGCGGCGGGCAAATTCAAGCTCGGTGCCGGGCTGGAGTACGCGGGCGCGGCGACTACCTTCCACGGCTACGACACGTTGAAGCACGACGGCAGCGTGCTCGCGCTGTACCGCGACGGCAGCGCGGTCAGCCAGCTGAACGAGGGAGAACTCGGCGTGGTGGTGCTCGACCACACACCGTTCTACGCCGAATCCGGCGGCCAGGCGGGCGACAACGGCGCGTTGCTTGGCGCCAGCGGCCAATTCGAAGTCGAAGATACACAAAAAATCCAGGCGCAGGTTTTCGGCCATCACGGCGTCGTTAAAACTGGCATGCTCAAAGTCGGCGATCCGGTGCAGGCGAAAGTCGATGAAGACAACCGCGCCCGCACCATGCGTAACCACTCGGTCACGCACCTGATGCACAAGGCGCTACGCGAGGTACTGGGCGAACACGTGCAGCAAAAAGGCTCGCTGGTCGATGCCGATAAAACCCGTTTCGACTTCGTGCAACCGAGCCCGATGACGGCGGAACAAATCAGCGAAGTCGAACGCCGCGTCAACGCCGAAATCCTGACCAACACCGCCACCCAGGCACGCGTGATGGATATCGAATCGGCGCAGCAAACCGGCGCGATGATGCTGTTCGGCGAAAAATACGGCGACGAAGTGCGCGTGCTCGACATCGGCAGCAGCCGCGAACTGTGCGGCGGCACGCACGTATCACGCACCGGTGACATCGGCGCGTTCAAGATCACCAGCGAATCTGGTGTCGCCGCAGGCATCCGTCGGGTGGAAGCGACTACGGGAACGGGTGTACTGGCCTATCTTGACGATACCGAACAACAACTCGGTGTTGTAGCGTCCTTAGTCAAAGCGCCACCCACTGAAGCCGCCGAGCGCGTGGCGCAATTGCTGGAGCACAGCCGCGCGCTGGAAAAAGAACTCGACCGCCTGAAATCGAAACTTGCCGCCAGTCAGGGCGACGAACTGGTGCAGCAGGCAGTGGCGGTGGGCACAATTCAAGTGCTGGCCGCGCAACTCGACGGCGCAGATGCCAAGGCGCTACGCGAAACCGCCGACAAATTGCGCGACAAACTGAAATCCTGCGCCCTGGTGCTAGGCACGGTGGTCGATGGCAAAGTCAGCTTGATTGCAGCAGTGACGCCGGACGTCACTGGCAAGATCAAGGCGGGCGAACTGGTGAATTTCGTCGCCCAGCAGGTCGGCGGCAAAGGCGGCGGCAAACCCGATCTGGCGATGGCCGGCGGCAGCGAACCCGACAAACTCGCTACGGCGCTGGCTTCAGTACAACAATGGGTGCAGGGTAAGCTGGCTTGAGCCGCCCTTGAATCGGGAAGCCCTAAAGCCACAAAGTGACAGCACCGTTCAGTATCGCTGCGTCAGCGTCATGCTCTGGCCGTCACGTTTCATCTCCATGCGATTGAGGAAGCTCATTCCAAGCAGAGGGGTATTCAGACCGGACTCCAGCACCATGCCCTCCACCTGATTGAGTGCGATGCTGCCGACCTTAACGGTATTGAATGTCACCCGCCAAGCAGGAATCACGCCTGCCGCCGTGCCCACGCCCGTCATCTGCCCCGCGCGGTAATCCAGCCCCATGCGCTGAGCATCGGCGGCGTTGATGGCAATGGTCGTCGCCCCCGTATCGACCAGAAATGAAATCGGGTAGCCGTTGATTGAGCCCGCTGCACTGTAATGTCCACGCGCATCGGCGGTCAGCGACACACTCTGCCGACTGCCCGTCGGCGTGCCGCCCGCGAACGATTGCCCCATTTTGAGCGCACGGCGCTTGCCGTCCACTTCAAACGTGGCGGTGTCCGAATCGGCGGCGATCAGCTTTACCCCCTGCTGCGTTTGCCCTGCGCTCAAGGTACGCGGTTTGCCACCGTCGATGCTGACGATTGCCTTGTCCTTGAACAAACCCGATACCGATACACTGGTGGCATATCCCCCTGTGCTGATCAGCGTGCTTGCCGCTAAGATGGCTATTCCGATTGTGTGTTTGAGAGCCATCTTGTGAATCCTGTTCTGATTATTCGACATGCCGCGACCGAAGACGCAGGCTATTTCAGCACGTTTCTCGACCGCGCGGGCATCCCCTGGAAACAGATTGCCATTGACGCCAACGACCTCCTGCCCGCTAAGCTTAACGACATTTCCGGGCTATGCTTGATGGGTGGCTCCATGAGCGTCAACGATGACTTTCCCTGGATTACCCATGAGCTGGATCTGATTCGCCAGGCTGTCGACGCCGATGTGCCGGTCATCGGCCATTGTCTGGGAGGGCAATTACTCGCCAAAGCGCTGGGCGGCGTGGTCACCCGCAACCCGGTGAAGGAAATCGGTTGGGCCGACGTGCAGATCACGGACACCAGTGCCGCTCGCCCATGGCTGGGCAACACGATCGAACCGATGCTCGCATTTCACTGGCACGGCGAAACTTTCAGCCTGCCCCCCGGCGCAACACGATTGCTCCAGAGCGTCCATTGTGCCAATCAGGCTTTTATCGTGTCGGATCGCCATTTGGGCATGCAATGTCATGTCGAAATGACCCCGGAACTGGTTCGCAGCTGGTGTCTCCACGGTGCGGACGAAATCGCAGCCAGCGACAGTCCGGCCGTGCAAACACCCGAAGATATCCAAACCGACTTGAAGAACCGCACTGACGCCCTGCATGCGCTGGCCGACAAAATTTATTCTCGATGGATTCAAGGACTTAGGCTTTAAGCCGCTAACTGCACCTCACCGAGGCTGGACAATGACCTTGTGCGGCGTAGGATTACAACCAGTTTAGCAACACCACAGCAACGGAGAACTTGTATGCAGAATGTCGATTATGCCCACTTTGATTTCGGCGAACGGCTGAATGGTTTCATCCACGAAGTCATGAACTATGGTGGCGCACCTCGCTCTGAGTCCGACCTCACCGAAGGACAAAAAGTCTTTGTCCGCGCAGTCAAGCGTGAAATGGTCAAATACGCTGACCCTAATCGCCAGGGCTACCCGCACAATCTTCTTGAGCAGATGGAATCATTTACCCGCACGGTCGGCGATCTGCACAACTCGTATTTCGATTCGGGAATGCGCAAGGTCAGCGATTGCCTCTACAACCGCTGGAAAATGCTTTATGAAGAAAGCAAAAAGCTGGCAGCGGCGGGTGGTGACACTCGCCCAGCGTGGGTTGACATCATCAAAACCGAACAAACCGACATGCCTGCCTTTTTTGATGCATGAAGTTTGTTCGCTAACCGGCTGTTAAATAACAATAAAGCCCGGCAACCCCGGGCTTTATTGTTGGAACATTCCAAACATCAAACGCACTTATCCTCAAATAAAAATAAAGGATTATTCAGGCACTTAGCCCAGTGCTATCCTGCCCGCACTCTAAATACCCTACAAATCTCGAGGAGTTAGCATGTCCAAACTGGTACGCCCGCACGGTGGCGGTGAACTCAAGCCCTTACTCCTGACTGGCGCAGCGCTCGACGCTGAAAAATCCCGCGCCGCCTCGCTACCGAAAGTCAAAATGGCTTCGCGCGAAACCGGCGACCTCATCATGATGGGCATCGGCGGTTTCACCCCGCTTGATGGTTTCATGACCAAGGCTGACTGGCAGGGCGTGTGCGATGGTTACAAAATGGCCAGCGGCCTGTTCTGGCCGATCCCGGTAACGCTGTCCACCGACAGCGATACCATCAAGGCCGGTGACGAAATTGCGCTGATCAACAGCGACTCCGACGAAATCATGGGCACCATGAAGGTGACCGAGAAGTACAGCATCGACAAGGCACACGAATGCATGCAGGTGTACAAGACTACCGACACCGAGCACCCCGGCGTCAAGATGGTCATGGAGCAGGCTAAATTCAACCTGGCTGGCCCGGTAAAAGTGTTGTCCACCGGCGGTTTCAAGGAAGAGTACGGCGATCAGTTCATGACCCCCGCCGAAACCCGCGCCGCGTTCGAAAAAGCTGGCTGGTCCAAAGTTGCCGCGTTCCAGACCCGCAACCCGATGCACCGCTCGCACGAGTATCTGGCCAAGATCGCCATCGAAACCATGGACGGCGTGCTGATTCACTCGCTGCTCGGCGCGCTGAAGCCGGGCGACATCCCCGCCGAAGTCCGTTCCGAAGCCATCAGCACCCTGGTCGAAAACTACTTTGCCCCCAACACCGTGATCCAGGCCGGTTATCCGCTGGATATGCGCTATGCCGGTCCGCGCGAAGCGCTGCTGCACGCCCTGTTCCGCCAGAACTACGGCTGCTCGCACCTGATCGTCGGCCGCGACCACGCCGGCGTGGGCGACTACTACGGCCCGTTCGACGCGCAGAAGATTTTCGACGAAATCCCCAAGGGCTCGCTCGAAACCACCAACATGAACATCGACTGGACCTTCTGGTGCAACAAGTGCGGCGGCATGGCCTCGCAGCGCACCTGCCCGCACACCAAGGATGACCGTATTCTGCTGTCCGGTACCAAGGTCCGCGCGATGCTGTCCGAAGGCCAGGATTTGCCGGTCGAGTTCAGCCGTCCCGAAGTCGCCAAGGTGCTACAGAAGTACTACGCAGGGCTGTCGGCCGAGCAGAACGTCAAGATCGAGTTAAAGGGCCACTCGGCAGCTTGATGTACGCATGATTTGCGGGGCGGCCTCTCGCTGCCCCGTTTCACCCCTTTTAGGACACGAGCCTACCGGAAGCGGACTCGCGATACGCCCCGGCCAAGGACGGGTTCAGTTCTAATCGGACCGCGACGTACGCGGATTGTTAGCTAACTTTAGGAGACTTGTAATGCCAACCTATGTTCGTACCGACAAGTGCGACGGCTGCAAAGGTCAGGATAAGACCGCTTGCATGTACATCTGCCCGCACGATCTGATGAAACTGGACAAGGACGGTTCGGAAACCGGCCACGCCATGCGCGCGTTCAACCAGGAACCCGAGCAGTGCTGGGAGTGCTATTCCTGCGTGAAGATCTGCCCGCAACAGGCGATTGAAGTCCGCCACTACGCCGACGTCGTGCCGCTGGGCGGCATGGTGCAACCGCTGCGTGGTTCCGACTCCATCATGTGGACCATCAAGTTCCGCAATGGCGTGCTGAAGCGTTTCAAGTTCCCGATCCGCACCACACCCGAAGGTTCGATCGATCCGTACGGCAGCAAGCCGATGCCCAAGATGGCCGACATCGAGCAAACTGGCTCGTTCACCCGCGACATGATGGGTGGCTACCGTCCCGGCAATCCTGCTGAACTGATTCGCAAGTAATTAAGAGAGGTAAACGAAATGGCTGGAGAATTTGGTAATCCCACAGTAGTCCAGGAAGAAGTTGACGTCCTGCTGATCGGCGGCGGCATGGCTTGCTGCGGCGCTGGCTACGAAATCATGCGCTGGGCTGATGCCGCCAAGGCAGAGCTGGGCATGGATCTGAAAATCAAACTGGTGGACAAAGCGGCAATGGACCGTTCGGGCGCTGTCGCTCAAGGTCTGTCGGCAATCAACACCTACATCGGCTCCGAGCAGGATCCGGCTGACTACGCCCGCATGGTCTCCAACGACCTGATGGGCATCACCCGTGACGACCTGGCTTACGATCTGGGCCGTAACGTGGACGACTCCGTGCACCTGTTCGAAGAATGGGGTCTGCCGATCTGGAAAACCGACGAAAACGGCGAGCGTCACGACGGTGCCCAGGGTCTGCCCACGCTGAAGGACGGCGGCAAGCCCGTGCGTTCCGGCAAATGGCAGATCATGATCAACGGCGAATCCTACAAATGGATCGTCGCTGAAGCCACCAAAAAAGCCCTCGGCATGGATCGTATCGAAGAGCGTATCTTCATCGTCAAGCTGGTCAACGACAAGAACGACCCCAACCGCATCGCCGGTGCTGTCGGCTTCTCGACCCGCGAAAACAAGGTTGTCGTGTACAAGGCCAAAGCGATTCTGCTGGCTGCTGGTGGTTGCGTGAACATCTTCCGTCCGCGCTCCGTCGGTGAAGGTACCGGTCGTGCCTGGTACCCGGTGTGGAACGCAGGTTCGACCTACGCGATGGCTGCCGAAGCTGGCGCCGAGCTGACCATGATGGAAAACCGCTTCGTGCCCGCCCGTTTCAAAGACGGCTACGGCCCGGTTGGCGCATGGTTCCTGTTGTTCAAAGCCCAAGCTGTCAACGCCTACGGCGAAGTCTACATGGTGAAAAATAAGGAACTGCTGAACGACTACCCCCCCTACGGGCAGGCAGCCGTTCCCGCATCGTGTCTGCGTAACCACCTGATGCTCAAAGAAATGCAAGAAGGTCGCGGCCCCATTTACATGGACACCGTCACCGCCTTGGCAAAACTGCGTGAAACGCTGACCCCGCGCGAAGTGAAGCACCTGGAAGCTGAAGCCTGGGAAGACTTCCTCGATATGTGCGTTGGCCAGTGTGGTATCTGGGTGGGTGAGAACATCGAGCCGGAGAAGAAAAACTCCGAACTCATGCCGACCGAGCCCTACCTGCTGGGTTCGCACTCCGGTTGCTGCGGCATCTGGGTATCGGGTCCGACCGACGTGGGCGCGCCGACCTCCGAAGATCACGCCGACAAGGCGAAGATTCCGGGTCACCTGCCGTCCGGCTGGAGCTGGGGCTACCGTTCGATGACCACGGTCAAGGGTCTGTTCACCGCCGGCGACGGCGTGGGCGCATCCGGCCACAAGTTCTCCTCCGGCTCACACGCCGAAGGCCGCATGTGTGCCAAAGCCATGGTCAAGTACTGCATCGACAACAAGGACTGGAAACCCGAGCTCGACACCTCCGTTGAGCAGCTGGCGGAAGACATCTACAAGCCCGTGCGCACCTATCTGGAGCACAAGGACTACACCACCGCCATCGATGTCAACCCCAACTACATCACGCCCAAGATGCTGCAGTTCCGTCTGCAGAAGATCATGGACGAGTACGTTGCGGGTGTTGCTACCTACTACAAGACCAACGCCAACATGCTGTCCGTGGCTGAAGAGAAGCTGGGCATGCTGAAAGAAGACGCCGAGAAGATGCGTGCAAAAGACCTGCACGAGCTGCTCCGCGCCTGGGAAAACTACCACCGTATCCTGACGGCGGAAGCCCACATGAAACACATCCAGTTCCGCGAAGAAAGCCGTTACCCCGGCTTCTACTATCGCATGGACAAGAACTTTGTCGATGAAGAGAACTGGCATTGCTTCGTGAACTCGGTTTACGACAAAAACTCCAAACAGTGGAACTGCTTCAAGCGCGCCCACGTGGATATTGTTGATAAATCCAAGCTGTTCAAGCCCGCAGCGCACTAATCCGCGCGCAAGGCAGGAAAACGGGCACCTTCGGGTGTCCGTTTTTTTTCCCGCTGGCAAAACAGCATGGCCGACAAGGTTTAGTAGCATCCAGCCGAAAGCGCGTAAGCTTTCCCGGTTATGGGAAAATCCACGTTTCCGCATGTGTGTTGCATCATGGGCTAAGCCCGAAAGAAGGTTGAAATGGACGAAAATGAATTCAAGGATCTGATCGACGACTCGCCGTTTGCGGGCAGCCCGGTCAAACCCATCATGATGGCGGACGACACGCCACTGCAATTCCGTTGCCACCGCAACGTGAAATGCTGGAACGCCTGTTGCAGCAATATCGACATCCCGCTCACGCCCTACGACGTGCTGCGTCTGAAAAAGCGCCTCAATATGTCGTCCGGCGAATTTCTCAAGCAGTATTCCCTGCCGTTCGAGATGGACAAGGACGGCATGCCCGGCATCAAACTCAATCCGGTGGAAGGCGGCACCGCTTGCCAGTTCATGACGCCCGAAGGCTGCGGCGTCTACGAAGACCGTCCTACCGCCTGCCGCTACTACCCGGTCGCCTTGCTGACCATGCGCCGCTCCGACGAATACGTCGATCGCAGCGCCTACGCCAAGGTGCAGGAAGCGCATTGTCTCGGCCACTTCGAAGACAAAATCCAGACCATCGAAGAGTACCGCCAGGATCAGGGCGTCATTGAATACGACGAAAAAGCCCACGCGTGGCGTCAGCTCATCGTCAAGCGCAAATCCGCTGGCCCCGCCATCGGCAAACCGACGCCGGTATCAAACCAGCTGTTTTTCATGGCGAGCTACGACATGGATCGCTTCCGCGCTTTTGTCATGAGCCCGAGCTTCAACGACACCTACGACATCCCGGTCGAAATCATGGCCGCGCTGATCGCAGATGATGAAATCCTGCTCGACTTTGGCATGAACTTTCTGCGCCACACCCTGTTCGGCGAAGACTTCGTCAAACAACATCCCGATGCGTATGAAAAACGTGTTGCTCGCCGCAAGGCACTGGAAGAACAAACAAAAGAAGCCACCTTCCAGCAGAAAATGGAACTGGAAGACGATAAATACTCCGGCGAGCATTAAACCCATGCGGCGAAGCTTTCTGTGCGGGGGACTCACAATCGGCTTGGCTGCGCTTGGCCTGGCTGCACTTTTATCTGGCGGCGCGATGGCCGCTTCGCTCAACAAATGCGTCGACGCGCAGGGCAAGATCACTTATTCCAACTTGCTCTGCAACAACGCGCGTGAAGTTCGCAAAGTTGAAATTGATCCCGCACCGCTACCCGACCCGGTGCAGAAAAAATCCGTCGTCAAAGCCGCGCCGCCACCCGCCAAACCCTCCGAGCCGGCCGCTCCGGTGCAACTCGACGCCCGACATCACGGCAGTAAAAAAGCTTCGCCCAACGTCTCTGCACGCCAGTGCGACTCGCTCAGCGAGCAACTCGGAAAAGTGCTCGACAAAATGGATGCCGCGCGCCGCCAGAGCTACACGCAAAAACAAATGGACGACTGGAATCACGACGTCACAACCCTCGAACGCAAGAAACAACAATCCGGCTGTTTCTAAACCCATCTCCCGCTCCTCATGAACGCACGCACCCTCGACCCCGCCCACCACCTCATCGAAAAAGAACCGTATTACGAAGCCGTCGGCGACGAGATACAACTATTTGAAGCCGCCTTCCGGCAACAAATTCCCGTCTTACTCAAAGGCCCCACCGGTTGCGGCAAGACGCGCTTCATGGAACACATGGCATGGCGACTGAAACGCCCATTGATCACCGTCTCGTGCCACGACGACCTCACTGCGTCTGATCTGGTCGGTCGCTATCTGGTCAAAGGCGGCGAAACCGTGTGGGTGGATGGCCCGCTCACCCGTGCCGTGCGCTGTGGCGGCATCTGCTACCTCGACGAAATCGTCGAAGCGCGCAAAGACACCATGGTGGTCATTCACCCGCTCGCCGACGACCGCCGCAGCCTGCCGATGGAAAAACTCGGCCAGGTCATCGAAGCCACGCCCGAATTCTGCATGGCGATTTCCTACAATCCCGGCTACCAGAGCGTGCTGAAAGATTTGAAACAATCGACCCGCCAGCGCTTCGTCGCGCTGGAATTCGACTACCCCAGCGCCGAACTCGAACGCCGCATCGTCGCCAGCGAATCCGGCATCAACGACACCATTGCCGCCAACCTCGTCCGCTTCGCGCAAATGACCCGCAACCTCAAAGGCAGCGGGCTGGAAGAAGGCGCATCCACCCGCCTGCTCGTCCACGCCGGCAAGCTCATCGCCGACGGCGTCAGCCCCGTATCCGCGTGCAAGTCGGCGGTGGCGCAAGCCGTCACCGACGATGCCGATATGCTGAAAGCGATCCAGGAGCTGTCTTCTTCTATCTTCTGAGACACAGCACCTTGTGCACACAGATCACCGTGTTACACTTATTTATGTGTTAATTCTCGGAAACGGACTCGATATGGCAAGTACCGTCAATTTCACTGGCGCGGTTGATCGCGACCTGCTCAAGCGCGCCAAGGTCATCGCCGCCAAGACCGACACCTCGGTCAATGCGCTGTTCAACGCCGAACTGCGTCATCTGGTCGAAACCTTTGAGGCAGCGGAATCGAGTGGCAACCAGAACTTCAGGGTGCTGCTGGATTTTTCGCTTGGCAAGCGCACGGACGCTGAGGCCATACAGGCACTGGGTATCGACGGGGAGGAAGACCTGTTCCTGCTGATAGCGCAAGCGCATCTACCCATGCCACGGCTGCCCGATGCCGTCACGCGCGGCATGGTCGATCAGCTGCATTCGTTGCCGTCCTGAAACATGTCAGCGTCCGTCGCTCTGCTGCCCGATGCCGGGCCGTTGATTACCCTGGCCTACGCGGATGCACTCGACCTGCTATTCAAACCCGGCTGGCCGCTCGTTCTGGTCGATATGGTGCTGCATGAAGTGACGCGTCACCCGACGCCGACCAGCGAAAAACTGGCCAACTGGGTTGCAGCCCACCAGGTTTCGCTGCGCACGACCCGCACGTTCCAGCACTACCAGCAAACGCTTGCGACAACCGCCGCGCCCGTGCGCAAATCGAATCTCGGAGAACTGGCGATACAGGAAACCATGAACGACTTTGCGCTCGATCAGCCGCAGAAAACCGGTGTCTTCCTGTTCGAGGATCACAAGATCGCCCGCGCCGGTTTTCTGCTGCCCGACAACTGCCGCAAGATCAGCACCCGCGCCTATCTGCTCTTTCTGGAACAGAAAGGCTGGCTGGCATCCGCCGCCGAGATCGAACGACGGGCAATCCAGGCCGGGCGCCATTTTTCCAGTCTGCGCTTCCCGCCAGAATAGAGACAGGATATGGCACTAACCCCCCTCACCGCCGCCGACATGGAAGCCAGCCTGCACGTCTGGCTGGACACCGAGTTCACTTTCTTCAAGGTCGAGGAACTCGCCGTCGAGCTGCAACCGCTGGCGCGCGACGAGCAGGATTTCATCCTCGGCTGGATCCGCCGCATCGCCTCCACGCACATCACGCTCGCCTGGCAGTTTGGCCGCCGCGCGCCCGCGCTGCTGCCGCGCATGGAACGTCGATTGCTGGAAGCCTGGGCGGTGCATACCTGCGACGTGTTCGACCGCACCGGGCTGCAAAATGCGCTGCGCGTGATGGAGGAAGCCGACAGCTTTGACGACCGCCAGCACCAAAACGACGCGGCGGGCGCGCTGTTCGACGAGATCGCGCCAGTGCTCGGTAATTTTGTCTGCGGGTTGTCGGGGCGTCGCCTGAAACTGGAAGAAGGCGATGCCGCCTGGACGGACGGCGAGCGCATCGTGTTGCCGCCGCTGATCGCCGCGCTGCCGGATGAAGCCGATAACTTTCAGCTCGCCAAAAGCATGGTCACGCTGCTGTGGGCGCAGACGCGCTTTGGCACCCTGCGCATCGATTTCGCCGAGATCGGCACGCGTTACGACGATCCAGACCGCGCGCTGTCGCGGCTGCACGCGCTGGAAACGCTACGCCTGACTGCCCGCATCGCGCGCGAGTTGCCGGGGCTGCACCGCGAAATGCAGCGGCTGCGCGACACGCTCGATGCGCCCTTGTCCGCCGAATGGCAAACGCTGGCTACGCCGCTCGCCGCAGCCGATGCCTCACTGGACACCACGCTTGCCCTGCTCGACGCCGCCTACGCGCGCGACGACTGCCCGGCCTGGCACGATCAGGGGCAGCTGCGTCCCGATGCCATCGCCGCCGCCCGTGCGGCGCGGCTGGAGAAAGAAAAAGCGCGGCTGCGCGTCAAGCTCGCCGAATTGCTGGAAGAGCACACCGCCAGCGACAAACCCGCGCCAGCCGACGCGCCCACCAAGCCCGATCTCGAAGTCACCGCCAACGAAGACAATGGCGCGCTGGACTTCGAAATCAAACTCGACGGCGCACCGCTCGCGCCGCCCAACGATGTGAAGCAGCTGCTCACCTCGGTGTATCTCGATTTCGGCGAGATTCCACCGGAATATCTAAGCCCGGCGGGCGAAGGTGAATACGATCCCAACCGCGTGTTCGACCAGCCCGAAGACCCCGATGCGGTATGGCATGGCACGTACCACGAAAAAGGCGCGACGCTCTTCCCCGAGTGGGATCACGGTCGCCAGCATTACCGCAAAAACTGGTGCGTGATGCGCGAAAAAAGCGTGACGCCGGTGTACGACGATTTCGTGCGTGAGACGCTGGCCAAACACGACGGCGTGGTACGCCATCTACGCAAGAAATTCGAAGCACTGCGCGACGAGAACCGTCTCGAAAAACGCCAGACGCAAGGCGACGAAATCGATCTCGACGCGCTGATCGAAGCGCTCGCCGATGCAAAAGATGGCCGCGAAATGAGCGACCGTCTGTTTGTTCGCCAGCACCGTGCCGAGCGCAATATCGCGGTGGCATTCCTGGTGGACATGAGCGGCTCGACCAAAGGCTGGATCAACGAGGCCGAGCGCGAGGCGCTGATTCTGCTGTGCGAGGCGCTGGAGTTGCTGGGCGACCGTTACGCCATCTACGGCTTTTCCGGCACCACGCGCAAGCGCTGCGAACTGTTTCGCATCAAGACTTTTGACGACGCTTACGACGCCGAAGTGAAAGCGCGCATCTCGGGTATCCGCCCGCAGGAATACACCCGCATGGGCTTTGCGCTGCGCCACATGACCACGCTGCTGAATCAGGTCGAAGCCAAAACCCGCGTGCTGGTGACGCTGTCCGATGGCCGCCCGGACGATTATTTCGACGTCTATCGCGGCCAGTACGGCGTCGAAGATACGCGCATGGCCTTGCAGGAAGCCAGCCGCACCGGCATCCACCCTTTCTGCATCACGCTCGACCGCGAGGCGCGCGATTATCTGCCACACATGTACGGCAATGCGCGCTACGTCATCCTCGACGACGTGCAACAATTGCCGCTGAAAGTCACCGACATTTACCGCCGCATCACCACTTGAATCGCTATGCACCTCGACGAACTCAAACTTGGCTATTTTTACAGCAACGGCTCGTATGGCCGCACCTGGGGCGTTCGGCAATTAGCCGAGCTCGTGACCGATGCCGTAAGCGGCGAGCTGGTCTACCATTTCAAGGGGGTGGCGGGCATCTGTCGGCGCAAAAAAGGCTATTGCAGCCCAGTAGAGTTTGCGCGCTGGGCACGCTATCAAGTGGCGTTACAGGAAAATGACTGGAAGCGCGTCGGCGGCGATGGTCAGCTTCCCGACGAACTGATATCACTTTAATCTGGAACGTCTTCCTGAGCAGTGGCTGAATCCGAATCAGGCTCAGCCGCCGGGATCGCCTGCGTACCCAGATATTCCATGATCGCGTAAGTCAGCTTGCTACAGCCGGTTCCATCCAGTGCCGAAATCGCAAACACTGGTCCCTGCCAGCCATAGTCTTTGACGAATTGCGCCACTACGGCCTCGCGCTCTGACTCATCAACCATATCGAGCTTGTTCAGTACGAGCCAGCGTGGTTTATCGTAGAGTTCCTGATCGTATTTGCGCAACTCCTCGACGATGGCGCGCGCCTCGTTCACCGGATCGCCCGCTTCCCAGCGCGGCGAAATATCCACCAGATGCAGCAGTACGCGGGTGCGTTGCAAATGCCGCAAGAACTGGTGGCCCAAGCCCGCGCCTTCCGCCGCACCTTCAATCAAGCCAGGGATATCGGCGATGACGAAGCTGCGTTCGCTATCGACGCGCACTACGCCCAGGTTCGGTGCCAGCGTGGTGAAAGGATAATCCGCCACCTTGGGGCGCGCGGCGGAGACGGCGCGGATGAAGGTCGACTTGCCCGCGTTGGGCATGCCGAGCAGCCCCACATCGGCCAGCACTTTCAATTCCAGCCCCAGCTGTTCCCATTCCTCGCCCGGCTCGCCCAGGGTGTGCTGGCGCGGCGCGCGGTTGGTGCTGGATTTGAAATGCTGGTTGCCCAGCCCGCCTTTGCCACCTTTTGCCAGGCAAACCGTCTGGCCGTTTTCGGCCAGATCGGCCACCACTGCGCCGCTTTCCAGGTCGGTAAACACGGTGCCCACCGGCACGCGAATGGTCAGGTCTTCTCCGCCCTTGCCATAACACTGCGCACCACGTCCGTTCTCGCCTTTCTGCGCCTTGAAGATGCGGGTGTAGCGAAACTCAACCAGGGTGTTGATGTTGCAGTCGGCCACTGCGTACACGCTGCCGCCCAGGCCACCATCGCCACCATCAGGTCCCCCTTTGGGAATGTATTTCTCACGCCGGAACGAAGCGCTACCATCACCGCCCTTGCCGGCCAGCACCTGAATTTTGGCTTCGTCAATAAATTTCATGCTCGGCTCTCAGAAACAAAAAAGCCCCATCCGGCGGACAGGGCTTTCTGTGTGGTGGAAACGAATCAGGCCGCAGCAACCGGCTCGATACGCACCATGCGACGACGGGCAGCGCCCTTGACTTCAAATTTCACAGTGCCCGTGGCTTTAGCAAACAGGGTGTGATCCTTGCCGATGCCAACGTTATCACCGGGGTGGAACTGGGTGCCACGCTGACGAACGAGAATATTGCCTGCCAGAACCAACTCACCGCCATAGCGCTTGACGCCCAGACGTTTCGATTCCGAATCGCGACCGTTACGCGAACTGCCGCCTGCTTTCTTGTGTGCCATTTATTTGCTCCTTATGCGGTAATGCCGCCAATTTGCACTTCGGTAAAGTGCTGGCGATGGCCTTGACTCTTGCGATAATGCTTGCGACGGCGCATCTTGAAAATCTTGATCTTGTCACCGCGTGCCTGATTCAGCACGGTGGCCGTGACTGACGCGCCGCGCAGCATGGGCGCACCCACTTTGACGTCCGCGCCGTTACCGACCATCAACACCTGGTCAAAGGTAATCTCGCTGCCAATGTCGGCCTCGAGCTTTTCGATTTTAAGTTTGTCGCCAGCGCTCACGCGATACTGCTTGCCGCCAGTTTTGATGACTGCATACATAGGGGGCTCCCACCAATAGCAACCCGGCATACCAACCCGGGAAAACGCAAGATTCTAGCGGCGAAGCTCCCCCAAGTCAAACATTTATACGCCAAGCGCAGTGCAGCTGCCGCCATTATGTCAAAGCCCGGCCAGGCTGATACCATAACGCCGTTTTCACGACCAAGACCCTAACATCACGTGCCCCTGGAGAGCCTCCAATCCTTTTTGGCCGACGACATGCGCGCTGTCGATCAGGTCATTCGCCAAAGTCTGCATTCCGATGTGGTGCTGATTCGCCAGGTTTCCGAATACATCATCAACAGCGGTGGCAAGCGCTTGCGCCCCGCATTGGTCCTGCTATCGGCGGGCTGTTTCGATTACTCGGGTAAAGCTCATCACGAACTGGCGGCGGTGGTCGAGTTCATCCATACCGCCACCCTGCTGCACGACGACGTGGTGGACGAATCCGAGCTGCGACGTGGTCGCGAAACGGCCAATGCCCTGTTTGGCAACGCGGCCAGCGTCCTGGTGGGCGACTTCCTCTATTCACGTGCGTTTCAGATGATGGTCGCGGTCGACAACATGGAAGTCATGCGCATTCTGTCTGACGCCACCAACACCATCGCCGAAGGCGAAGTGCTACAACTCCTCAATTGCCACGACCCGGATATCGACGAAGCCAATTACCTGCGAGTGATCCGCTACAAAACTGCCAAACTGTTTGAAGCTGCGGGTCGGCTGGGAGCGGTGATCGGCGGCGGCAGCGAGGCCGAAAAAGAGGCGCTGGCGCGTTATGGTATGCACTTGGGCACTGCCTTCCAGCTGATTGACGACGTGCTCGACTATTCAGGTGACTTTCTCAAAACCGGCAAAAACATTGGCGATGACCTCGCCGAGGGCAAGCCGACCCTGCCACTGCTCTACGCCATGAAGCACGGTTCGCCCGAACAAGCCGCCAGTATTCGCCAGGCCATCGAACACGGTGGCCTCACCGAATTCCAGAGCGTACTGGCCGCGATCAAGGATACGCGCGCCTTGCACTACGCGCGCGAAGTCGCACAACAGGAAATCAAAATAGCCAATGAAGCAATTTCTTGTCTGCCGGATTCAAAATCGAAAGCAGCTTTGTTACAATTAGCGGCTTTCGCGGTTGGCCGTAGTTTTTAACCGCGCAAAATTCCCGTTTGTTTCATCACTTCGGATCCTGCAGGTAACGGATCCACCATCTGCCTCGGGGTGTAGCTCAGCCTGGTAGAGTACTGCGTTCGGGACGCAGGAGTCGGAGGTTCGAATCCTCTCACCCCGACCAATTTCCCCTGTTGATTCACGCCTGTCCGCGCATTGCGGAGCGATTGCCTGCGCGCCATCGTGCTATGCTCACTTGCAATTTGAGGGAGGCAAGTCATGCTCAAAATCCTGTTCCTGATCGGTATCATTTTCCTGGTACTGGCCATTATCCGAACGTATCAACGCTCACTCCAACGCGGCACCCAAAATCCCGAGCCCCACGTCGAAAACATGGTGAAATGCGCGCATTGCAGCGTCAACCTGCCACGCAGCGAAGCCATTTTTTCCGGGGGTGATTTTTTCTGCACACCAGAGCATCAACAACTCGGCAAAAAATGAACCCGGCAGCTGACCTGCGGCCCCGTTCGCCGACCTCGGCGTATTTTGCGTCGCACTGGCGCAGCCTCGACTATTTCAATCTTTACCGCCTCACGCTAGCCGTTGCGCTGATTTTTATTGGCCTGCTGTTGGCACAATCGGACTTGTTCTCCCCAGCTGGCGGCATCCGCTTCCAGCTTGTTGCTTTTGCCTACCTGGTCGTGGCAGCGCTTTTTGTGCTGGGCATTCGCGCGCGCTGGCCGGGGTTTCAGATCCAGCTCACTGCCCACATTTTTACCGATATTCTGTGTGTCATTTTGCTGATGTCGACCAGCTCGCGTCTGGCAGGTGGGCTGGGTTTATTGCTGGTTATTTCAATTGCCTCCGGAGGACTCGTCGGTAGCGGACGACTGACGCTGCTGTACGCTGCTGTCGCGTCACTCGCAGTCCTGCTACAACAAAGCTTCGCCATCTTGAGCGATCAGCAAAACACGGATGCCCTGTTTCTCACCGGTCTGCTGTGCGCAGGCTATTTTGCGATTGGCTGGCTGGCGCATGCGTTGACGCGACGCGCATTGCTGTCTGAGCGACTCGCGCAACAGCAGGCCGAAGAGCTCGCCCTGCTCAACCGCATCAATGCGCTCGCCATTGAAAACTCGCCCGACGGGCTGATCGCAGTGCGCGGCGACGGGGTGATCCGCCATGCCAGCCCGCGCGCGGTGACACTAGTCGGGCGTGCCATCCTGCCGGGGCAAACGCGCTTGAATGAATGCGCCCCGCTGCTCTGGCAAGCCATGACACAAAACCTCGCCAAACCGTCCGACGCCGCCGTGGTGCCACTGGCATCGCGCGTACGGGTACGTTGCATACCACTCGCCATGTCGGACGACAGCCGGATACTGATTCTCGAAGACGAAAGTCAATCTGAACAGGCCGCACAGCGGCTCAAGCTGGCGGCACTTGGGCGGCTCACGGCCAACATCGCGCATGAAATCCGAAATCCGCTTTCCGCCATCAGCCATGCCGCGCAATTGTTGGGCGAAGAGTCGCACGACCCCGCCCACAGCAAGCTCACCCATATCATTGAAAGCAATGCACGCCGCCTCGACCGCCTGGTTGAAGAAGTGCTCACGCTCAACCGTCGCGACCGGCTCAATCCAATCGCCTTTGACGCCACCAGCCTCTCGGCACTGATCGACGAGCTAGTGCAAACCGAAGCCATCCCACGCGAAGCGCTCACCATCACGCTGGATCATGCGCTGCGTTTTGCGTTTGACCCCGATCATCTTCGACAGATTTTATGGAACCTGCTGCGCAATGCCTGGCGTGCCTGCTCGCGCCAGCCAGGCTGCCTTCGAATCGCGTGCATGACCACAAACAATGCCACCACGCTCTCGATGTGCGATGACGGCGTGGGCGTCAGTGCAGATAACCAAAACAAATTATTTGAGCCATTTTTTACCACCGACGCACAAGGCACCGGCCTCGGGTTGTTTCTCGCGCGAGAACTGGCTGACGCCAATCGTGCCGCGCTCGCCTATGCACCGGGCGCACCCGGTGCATGTTTTCGGCTGACCCTGACTGGAGACCGCTGACATGGCGCATTCCCCCCGTATCTTGCTGGTTGACGACGAGCCTGATCTGCTTGATCTGATGGAACTCACCCTGGTCAAAATGGGGCTGGAAACTGAACGTGCCACCAGCGTGGCCGAGGCCACCGCCAAACTCACCGCCACCGCCTACGATCTCTGCCTCACCGACATGCGTCTCACCGACGGCGAAGGGCTCAGCGTCGTCGCCTGCGCCAGCGCATTGCCGAAGCCCGTGCCCGTCGCCGTCATCACCGCCTTCGGCAATGCGGGCAACGCCGTCGCTGCACTCAAGGCCGGCGCGTTCGACTACCTGGCCAAACCGGTTGCACTCGATCAATTGCGCGCGCTGGTCAAGTCCGCGCTCAAAGTCCCCGACACCCCACTCACCCACAACAGCACACGCATGCTGATTGGCGAATCAGCGGTGATGCA
>JBEBIA010000046.1:0-3506 GCA_040080645.1 Thiobacillus sp. | reverse complement strand
GCATGATCCGCACAGAACTCCGCTCGGCGAATGGTGACAGCCATCTGGGTCATGTATTCCCGGATGGCCCGCAGGATCGCGGCGGCTTGCGCTACTGTATCAATTCGGCCTCGTTACGCTTTATCCACCGGGATGATATGGAGAAAGAAGGCTACGATGCTTATCTCAACCAAGTGGAGGACAAGTAATGGCACAGGAACGTGCAGTGTTGGCAGGGGGCTGTTTCTGGGGCATGCAGGATCTGATCCGCAAGCTACCGGGGGTGGAGACCACACGGGTTGGATACACCGGGGGCGACGTGTGCAACGCGACTTACCGTCATCATGGCTCTCACGCTGAAGGGATCGAAATCGTCTTTAACCCCGATGAGATTTCCTATCGTCGCATTCTGGAATTCTTTTTCCAGATCCATGACCCCACCACCGCCGACCGGCAGGGTAATGATCGAGGTGCGTCTTATCGTTCGGCGATTTATTACGTTGATGACGCCCAGAAGCAAACTGCGCTCGACACGATTGCCGACGTCAATGCTTCGAACTTGTGGCCGGGAAAAGTCGTCACCGAACTCGCGCCGGTCGGTGATTTCTGGGAAGCCGAGCCTGAACATCAGGATTATCTGGAACGTTTCCCCAGCGGCTACACCTGCCACTACCCGCGCCCGAACTGGGTGTTGCCGAAAAGGGCAGATCAATAGCGCTCCCGCCCTGGCATCAGCTAAAGCGCAATGAATGAACTACTCAACGGCGCAAATGAGTATTTCGCGGTAGCCACCCCTCACCAGCCTCTGCGCTTCGTTTAGCAATCCCGCGTTGTCCTGGTCTGGCGCGACGGCACTGTCGAGCAGATTCAATATAGTGGCCCAGCGCGCGCACTGATTCGCGACAGTTTTCGGGGCGGCCAAGCCTTGGCGGCGAAGTTCGGCGGCTCGGCTGAGAAGCTTGAATTTCGCGGCTTCGAGTTGCGGTGGCAGCGGCAGGGAAAGATTAAACGTGAGGTCGAGCCGCCAAGGGGCTTCGACGGGCACTTCGATGGGTGGCGGCGGACGCCATGAGAGTTCTTCCGGGCTGGGCGCGGTGCGCGCGGGGTCGAGCGGAAATTTGTAGAAGCCCCATTTCGCACCCATCCAGCATTCGAGCAACACGCGTTCGTCATCTACGGTGCACTGCTCCCCCTGGGGGGCGGCGAGTTCGGCGTCGCCGGGCAGTGGGCCATAGGCGCGCGGATCGCGCTTCCAGCGTGCGAAATCGCGATTCGGTGGCGCGCCATAGTCAGTTTCGAGGGCGTGCCAGATTGCGATGAAGGTTTGGTAATCGCGCTGGTAGCCCGGGTTGCGGCGGAGGAATTCCCACGCCCACTGGTCGCGCGTCAACGTTGCATCGTGGCAGTTGACCTCTGGCGTCATGTTCAGATCGGCAGAAAGATCATGCTCGCGGCATTGACGACACCAAAGCGGATGGCGCGATTGGTTTTGTCTTCAATGACGCGCGCCAACACATCGCTCAGCGCAATGAGTTTGCCGAATTCGCGTTCGAAACTGAGGTTGGCGATGCCGCTGGGATCCTGGCCATTGGACAGCAGGATGGGTTCGCCCTGGGCGTTTTTGGCATTCGAGAGTTTCCAGGCGATGGCTTCGGTATTGCGCGCGGCGTTGTAGAGCTTTTGCGCGTCTATTTCGCTCAATAGATAAAACTCGGATTGATGGTTGAAGGCCGCCATGTGCATGACAAGCAGCCCCTGCATCAGCGCGCGTACGCGGTCGCCGGTAAAGTCATCGCGCCAGGCGTCGAGCAGACTCGCTTCCCATTTCAATTTGCTTTGCGCGGAAAGCTGCCAGTGCGATAGCGGTTTAAACAGGGTATCCACTGCGCCTTCAGCACTGTTGGCCTGAGATTTTCGCCATTCGGCCGGGTTGCGCTTGTAGAGCTTCAGCGCCAGGGTTTTGAGGCTGGCGAGGGTTTCGAGTTGATGGATTTCGGCGACGCTATCAATGTCGCCTTTGGCCAGATCCTTGACGCTGAAAGGACGCACGCTATTTGAGCCATCTTTGCGTTGAATGGGTTGCCCGGCACACGCACTGAGCAGGATGCAGGCCACAAGTGTCGATAGCATCGCGCGCATCATGACGAGCAACTCACTTCAATTTGCCGCGCCCAGTCGGGCGGCTCGGCAGCGTAGGCAGCGTGCTCGGGCTGTTCGTCAAACGGGCGACTGAGCAGAGCGTGCAGGCGGGTGATTTCGCTGTAATCGCGGGCATCGGTGGCGCGGCGGATGGCGGTTTCTGCCAGATGATTCCGCAGGATGTATTTCGGGTTGACCGCACGCATGGCCGTGCAGCGCTCTGCGTCGTGTGTGCCTGCCTGTTTCAGGGCGGCGGCATAGCGCAGCGCCCAGGCATCAAAGGCAGCGCGATCCAGAAACAAATCGCGCAGCAGCGCGTTGCGGGTGAGGTCGTTGCTGTCGAGGTCGCATAGACGACGCATAAAAATGGTGTAGTCCACATGGTTTTGCGCCAGCAGTTGCAGTGTATCTATCACCAGTGGCGGGGTGTGGCTGCTGAGCGGCAGGCCGAATTTGGTGGCCATGCGTTGCAGGTACGACTGGCCAAATGTCTGGGGGTAGTCGGAAATCGCAGCCGACGCGGATTCAACCGAGAGCAGCGGCACAAACGTCTGTGCCAGCTTGGTGAGATTCCATGCCGCTACATCGGGCTGCTGGTCAAAAGCGTAGCGACCAGCTGTGTCGGAGTGGTTGCAGATGTAGCCCGGATTAAACGCATCGAGGAAGCCGAACGGGCCGTAATCCAGCGTCAGCCCTAGGATCGACATGTTGTCCGTGTTCATCACCCCGTGCGAAAACCCAACGGCTTGCCACTGCGCCATCAATTCGGCGGTACGGCGACCGACTTCGTGCAGCAAAGCCGCGTAGGGCTCGTCGCGCTGGCTGAGTTCGGGGTAATAGCGGGCGATAACGTAATCGGCGAGCTGCTTGATCGACTCAATCTGGTTGCGGTAATAAAACACCTCGAACGAGCCAAAGCGGACAAAACTCGGTGCCAGCCGGGTGACCAGTGCGGCTGTTTCGATCTCTTCGCGATAGACCGGAAGATCGCTTCCAATCAGACACAGCGCGCGGGTCGTTGGAATGCCGAGTGCGTGCATGGCTTCCGAACAGAGGTATTCACGGATGCTGGAGCGCAGCACCGCGCGACCATCGCCACCGCGAGAATAAGGCGTGCGACCTGCGCCCTTCAACTGGATTTCCCAGCCTTCGCCCGCAGCATTTTTTACTTCACCCAGCAGAATCGCGCGGCCATCACCCAGTTGCGGCACGTAGTGGCCGAACTGATGACCGGCATACAGGGCGGCCACCGGGTCCATCTCCTGCAAGGGTTGATTGCCCGCCAGCGCAGCGATCAACTCGGGCCGCAGAATTTCGCTGTCATCCAGATCAAGCAGTGCCAGTGCCTCCTGGCTGTGGCAGAGCAGGGTGGGATCGGGCACAGGGGT
>JBEBIA010000003.1:0-228271 GCA_040080645.1 Thiobacillus sp. | reverse complement strand
ACTACCCCACCTGCCCGTTCTGCCTCAAAACCCGCCGCGAAATCCATCGGCTGGGGCTGAATATCGAATTGCGCGACGCACAACATGACGCCACCCACCACGCTGCGCTGATCGCGGGCGGCGGCAAGGCACAGGTGCCGTGTCTGCACAGCACCGATGCTGCGGGCAAGCCAGGCTGGCTGTATGAGTCGGGGGAGATTAATGCGTATCTCGCGCGCGAATTCGGCGCGGAAAACTGAACCCTGAACGGCTCGCGACCGTTCAGGGGTGTCGCGCTAATTAAGGAGTGCGTTGGCCTGAACAGCCTGCTTGAGCTTTTCGGCCAAATCGCTTGCAGCTCGCCGACCCGCCAAGCCAAAATCATTTTTGAACTCGGAAAACTCAGCTTTACCTTCTCCGGTCACGTTGAAACGGGTCATTTCCTTGCCACTTGCATCAACCACCACGCACGCCAGCACAATACTGAATTGTGTTGGCGGCCACGTCAGCAGAGACGAGGAGCTGGACGTTGTAGAAATATCCGGTGTAAAGATAAATGCGATATTGCCCGCTTGTATTGTTGAAGTATCAGATGCCGACTTGATAACAGTAACGTCTGAATAAACTGCGCGGAGCGCATCCCGAATTGATTTTTCGAAGTCGCGATAGGGAAAATAGTTGATCTTGTCACCACCGCCTCCCTCGGAATGGACTTGCTTGGCGCGATCCACGTCGCTCATGACATAGGCCACCTTCTTGGCGTTCAGCGCGGCCTCCGTCCTCTTAGGGATTTCCAATGGGCTTACCGTGATTTGATGCGAGCACCCCGTCATTAACAGGGCGGCGATTAGCCCGGATGTTACGCACAGGGGTTTCAATGTAGTCAAGTTCATGGTTTTTTCACCGCCTCAATAAATGCCGAGTCCAAATAGATCTGCTGAAGCAGCGTGCGCACAAGATTTGGATATTCCGCCTGCCCTCTCGGGATCGCTACTGCACCGACGAAAGAAGAATCGAATTGAATGTTGGCCATATAGATTTTCTCGAAAACCTGTTTTGATTGTTGGCTTACATTCAAACGAACTGATATCACACCTGTCGCTGTGCTAAAGCCCGAAACGTCAATATCGTTTTTCAATAACGTGGCATCCAGCCGGGTACCCGAGGCGGGATCATAGACGCCTATTTCGCTGAGATCGGAGCGCAAGGCGTTTTCCAAATAGTCGGCATAGGTGCCGCTTTCTGGCTGCAAGGGCGATCCCCGCAAGGTAATCCGATTCACATCCGCCTTGGGGTCGACTGGTTGAAAGTCCCCTACCGATAACTTATTGATCGATTTTTTCTTGAGCTGGTCGATCACTTCATAACGCGGGCTGTAGCTCGGCACATTTAGTGCACATCCGGATAGTGTGGCGGCCAGTATCAAGGCGCCTAAGGTTAAGCGTTGCACAAATATCTCCTTCGTCGAGTTAAAAAAACTCCGCGTTATTTTTGTAAGTAACACTCAATTGCTGGTTTTAATTTCGCCCAAGGTGGACGTCATGGTTCCAGTGGGTGCGGGCACAATGGATACCGCCGCCGGCACAGACACGGGGCTTTCTGCCATATCAACGACAATCACTTCGGGATAGTCATAAGCCGCACCCGACATCACATCAACGCCGGCACCAATTGCGCCACCAAAAATGATATTGCCGAATGCCATCGCTTTGGTCGAAGATTTGGCACTGGTCAAACCAGGTTCGAGTCCCGGTTTCTCGCAGGATACGGACAGATTTTCATAACTCCGCCGCACCGTCGTCGAACCCGGCGTTTTTACATACCAAGTGCCTTTGTCATTGCCAAGTTTGCAGCTGGCATCCACTATTTTTTCGCCTTTACTGCGGGTTTCAATCGACAGGCTTTGATTATGGCCGTTCACAATTGACGCGCAGCCAGAAGACAGCATGGCCACCGATGTGGCCAACACCCATATTTTTTTCATGACTCCCCTCCCAGGGTTTATGTAGTCGTCTCTATGAACGACTGGCAGTAGATTACCCATTAAGCTTTTGGCAGACAACTAGACGGTGCACGGATGCTAAAATCCGCCGCCCATGCTATCCCAGCTCAACCCTCCCCAACGCGAAGCAGCAAAGTACCTCGATGGCCCTTTGCTGGTGCTGGCGGGCGCGGGCTCGGGCAAGACACGGGTGATTACGCACAAGATTGCGTTTCTCATCGGCGAGTGCGGCTACAAGCCCAGCTCGATTGCGGCGATCACGTTCACCAACAAGGCGGCGCGCGAGATGGCGGATCGGGCGGCGAAGCTGACACAGAATGTCAACACGAAAGGGCTGATTGTTACGACCTTTCACTCGATGGGATTGCGGATGCTGCGCGAGGAGGCGACGCACGCGGGGCTGAAACCGGCGTTCTCGATTCTTGACTCGGCAGATGCGGCGGGCATCGTGTCAGAGATTCTGAAAACGACGGACAAGCAGGAAATTCGTCGCGCAACGTCGCGCATTTCGCTGTGGAAGAATGAGCTGGTGTCGCCTGCAGCGGCGCTGTTGAACGCAGAAGACGACAACGCGCGCGCCTACGCCAAAATCTACGACCGCTACGATGCGACGCTGCGCGCGTATCAGGCGGTGGATTTCGACGACCTGATTCGCCTGCCTGCCGGGCTGCTCGATACGAATGCCGAACTGCGCGAAAAGTGGCAAAACCGGCTGCGTCACATTCTGGTGGATGAATATCAGGACACCAATGCGGCGCAGTATCGTTTGCTGCAAAAATTGACCGGGGTGCGCGCGGCCTTCACGGCGGTGGGCGACGACGATCAGGCGATCTATGGCTGGCGCGGCGCGTCTGCCGACAATCTGCGGCAGTTGCGCGACGACTATCCGCATTTGCATGTGGTGAAGCTGGAGCAGAATTACCGCTCGACGGTACGCATTCTCAAGGCTGCCAACAGCCTGATTTCAAATAATCCCAAGCTGTTCGAAAAACGCTTGTGGAGCGACCTCGGTCACGGCGACGCGATTCAGGTTCTGCCCGGCAAGGACGAAGAAGGCGAAGCCGAATCGGTGGTGATGCGCTTGCTGTCGCACAAATTCCAGCACCGCACCGAGTGGCGCGATTACGCGATTCTCTATCGCGGCAACTATCAGGCGCGCGTGTTCGAGCAGGCGCTGCGCAACGAAAAAGTGCCGTATCAATTATCGGGCGGGCAATCGTTTTTTGATCGCGCCGAAATCAAGGATGTGATCGCCTACTTGCGTCTGATCGCCAACGCGGACGACGACCCCGCTTTTATTCGCGCCGTCACCACGCCGAAGCGCGGCGTCGGCAATACGACGCTGGAAAAGCTGGGGCAGGTCGCCGCCACGCTGCATGTCAGTCTGTTCGAAGCCGTGTTCTCTGCCGCTGCCACAGCGCAGATCGGCGAGCGTCAACTGGCACCGCTCATGGAATTCTGTCAGTTCATCAACCGCTTCGAAGCGCGCGTCGCGCGCGAACCGGCGGGCGAAGTGCTGAACGAGCTGCTCAAATCCATCGACTACGAAGTCTATGTGTTCGACCAGGACGACACGCGTATCGCGCAAACCAAGTGGGACAACGTGCTCGAATTTGCCGCCTGGATCGCCAAGAAAGGCGAAGAAGACGGCAAAACGCTGCTGGAGCTGACCCAGACCATCGCCCTGATTACCTTGCTAGAAGGCCGCGACGAAGCCGAGCCTGACGCAGTTCGGCTCTCGACGCTGCACGCGGCCAAGGGCCTCGAATTCGGCCATGTGTTTCTGGTCGGTGTGGAAGAAAACATCCTGCCGCACCGTGACGCCGTCGATGAAGGCCGACTCGAAGAAGAGCGGCGGCTGATGTACGTCGGCGTCACCCGCGCCAAAAAATCCCTGACCCTGAGCTATTGCGCCCGACGAAAACGCGCCCGCGAAAGCATGGCCTGCGAACCGTCGCGCTTCATCGAGGAACTAGGTGATGACGTGTGCTCGCCCGGCAAGACGCCCGATGCGGAAGCCAAAGCCAGTGGCAGCGACCGGCTGGCGGCGTTGAAGGCGATGCTGGGGTGAAGACGGAAAAGCTTTGAACGCAGAGGCGCAGAGAAAAATATTTGAACATTTCTCTGCGTCTCCGCGTTGAATAGGTTTTGCCACGGAACCTCCCTTCGGCCTGACAGTCAGCCATAGACAATCCCATTGCTGCTCTATAGACTTTTGGCATGGCACACCCGACAATCAACCGGCTTCGGCATTCGATCCGAACGTTGGACTATGTCGTTTCCACCCACGCCGCCGAGGAACTTGAAGATGACAACCTCTCCGTCCTTGATCTCGAAAACATCATCCTCACGGGGCAAATCACGGAACGCCAGCGCGACATCAAAACCCGCGAAAGTAAAATCGTCGTCTCCGGTATCACCCTCGACGGCAATCATGCGCAAGCCGTCGCCAAAATCGGCTTCACCGGAAAACTCATCATCATTACCGTCTATGTCCTCTGACCCTCTCTGCGCGCATTGCGGCAGCCCGACAGTCCAGATCAAGTACGTCACCCGCAGTTTTGGGAAGGCTGCGGCTTTATTGGTCATCGAAGCGATTCCGATGTATGCATGCCCCAACTGCGGTGAGTCCTATTTTTCTGCGCAAACCCTCCACGAAATCGAGCGCATCAAAGCACTCCGCAAATCCGTGGCTGTAAGCCGTTCTATTCCGGTTGCTGCTTTTCAGCTTACAGCAGCCTGACTCGGCGCTATAGAGAAACGCTCCGCCGACAACCGGTTATTTGGCGGCGTTGAAGGCGATGCTGGGGTGAAGGCGAAAACCTTTGAACCGCAGAGGCGCAGATAAAAGTGCGTCATCAAATTGATTCGCTGTGACTCTAAAATGGTTTTCTCCGCGCCTCTGCGTTCAATAATTTGTGAAACCTCCCCCCAGTCTGCCGGTCGCTTCGCTATCCCCGTTGCATTGACTACAATGCCCTTATGCGCGCCGCTTTTCGCCGATTCCTGCTGCTGTTGTTGATGCTGACCCTGCCGGTGCAGGCGTTTGCGGCAGCGTCGATGCTAGGGTGCGCGCTGTCGTCGCCTGCGCAGCCTGTTGAATCTGCATCGCCCAGCTGCCACGACGCTGACCCCGCCGATTTGCCCGCCCAGCATGAGTGCAAGCACTGCGCGCTGTGTTTTCTGGCGGGCGCACAATTGATTCCCTCGCCCATTCTGGCGCCGTTTTCAGCGCTCGCCCCAGTCGATTTGCCGTCACTGACCGTGGTGATTGGGTGCTTCATCCCCGACGGCCCGGAGCGACCGCCCCGCCTGACTCTCGCCTGAAGTCCACGCTGCTTGCCAGCGTGCGTTTTCCTGTTTGCGGCATCGCCGCGACCATTGCGAGGTTTTTATGGGAACCCCCCGAACACTTTCACTGGCGGTGTTATCCGCCCTGTGGCTTGGCGGCTGCGCGAGCTTTTCGCCCGACGGCGGCCTGAGCCAGATTCAATCCACCGCCCGCCCGCATCTCGCGCAGGATATTGTCTGGCCTCGTGACGAGGCGGGGCGGGCTGAGGTGCAGGCACACGTAGCCGCTTTGCTGGCACAAACCCTCAGCGCCGACGACGCCGTGCAGCTCGCGCTGCTCAACAACCCCGGTCTGCAAGCCGGGTTTCATGCGCTTGGCATTGCCGAGGCCGAGCGGGTAGCGGCACTGCGCTTGCCGAACCCGGGCATCTCGATCGGTCGCCTGCGACGCGGCAGCGAAGTGGAATGGGAACGCAGCCTGCATCTCAGTCTGGCGGCGCTGCTGACGATGCCGATGCGCGCCGACATCGAGTCCCGCCAGCTTGAGCAGGCACAACGTGCGCTGGTACTGGTGGCGTTGAAGCTGGCGGCCGACACCCGCAAGGCCTGGGTCATGGCGGTCGCCGCCAATCAAAGCCTGGCTTACCAGAAACAGTCGCTGGACGCCGCCGAAGCCGGTGCGGAACTGGGACGCCGGATGGTTGCAGCGGGCAACTGGAGCGTGCTGCGGCAGGCGCGCGAACAGTCGTTTCAGGCTGATGCGAGCCTGGCGATGGCGCGCGCCGAACAGGCGCAGCACACGGCACGCGAACGGCTGATCCGGCTGCTAGGTCTGCATGACGACAGCCAGCTGCGCTTGCCTGAACGGCTGCCGGACTTGCCCGCCGCGCTGCCGTCGCTACCCGATATCGAGCAGCAGGCCATGGCGTCACGCATCGACCTGATGTTAGCCAGACAGCAGACCGACACGCTGGCGCGCCACCTCGGTCTGACGCGACGTACGCGCTTCATCAATGTGCTGGAACTGGGTGCGATGAACAATCGTTCGAACGAATCACCTACGCAGCGCGGCTATGAAATCAGTTTCGAACTACCCTTGTTTGACTGGGGGCAAAGCCGGGTTGCGGCGGCGCAATCGCGCTACTGGCAGGCGCTGGAACAGGCGCGCGATGTGGCGGTCAATGCGCGCTCCGAAGTCCGCGAGGCTCAGGCGGCGCGGCAAAGCCGATTCGCCATCGCCCGCCATCTGGCGGACGAGGTGGTGCCGCTGAAACAGCGCGTGTCGCAAGAAGTGCTGCTGCGCTACAACGGCATGTTGGCGAGCGTATTCGAACTGCTGGCTGATGCGCGCGCCCAAATCGCTGCCGTGAATAGCAGCCTCGAAGCGCAGCGCGACTTCTGGCTGGCCGATGCCGATTTGCAGATGGTGCTAGCTGGCAAACCTAGTCCGTTTGCACCCAGCTCAACCTTGTCATCCCCTGCCGACACGGCGGCGGAGCATTGAAAAAGGATACGAACATGACTTCACGTCGCGATTTTCTAAAACTCGGTGGCGCAGTGACCGCCGCTTCGGTCAGCTCAGTTGCGATGGCCGCGCTGCCGGAAATTGTCAGCATGGACACGCCCGACACTCAGTCGCCTTTACTCCCGCCCAATGGGCGACCCTACAACCCGGTGGTGACGCTGAACGGCTGGACATTGCCCTGGCGAATGCGCAACGGCGTGAAAGAATTTCACCTCGTGGCCGAGCCCGTGGTGCGCGAAATCGCCCCCGGGATGAAAGCGCATTTGTGGGGCTACAACGGCCAGAGTCCGGGCCCAACCATCGAAGTGGTCGAAGGGGATCGCGTGCGTATTTACGTCACCAACCGCCTGCCCGAACACACGACCGTGCACTGGCACGGCCAGCGGCTACCGCAGGGCATGGATGGTCTCGGCGGACTGACGCAGCCGCATATCCGCCCCGGCAAAACCTTTGTCTACGAATTCGTCGCGCGCCGCCCCGGTACCTTTATGTATCACCCGCACGCCGACGAAATGACGCAAATGGCCATGGGCATGATGGGATTCTGGGTGACGCATCCGAAGGGCAAGCATCCGCTGATTGACATAGTGGATCGCGATTTCTGTTTCCTGCTCAACGCCTACGACATTGAACCCGGCAGTGCCACGCCGCAGGTCAACACCATGACCGACTTCAATTTGTGGACGTGGAACAGCCGTGCGTTTCCCGGCATCGACAGCGTCAACGTGCGGCAGCACGACAAAGTGCGCATCCGCATCGGCAACCTCACCATGACCAACCATCCGATTCATCTGCACGGGGTGGAATTCGCCGTCACCGGCACCGACGGTGGCGCGGTGCCAAAATCGGCGCGCTGGCCTGAAGTCACCGTCGATATCGCCGTCGGCCAGATGCGGCAGATTGAATTCGTTGCCGACGAAGAAGGCGACTGGGCGTTTCACTGCCACAAAAGCCATCACGCCATGAACCCGATGGGGCACAGCGTACCCAACATGATCGGCGTCGATCACAGCGGCCTGGCCGACAAAATCAGCAAGCTGGTGCCCGACTACATGGTGATGGGTGACACCGGAATGGCCGACATGTCGGACATGCAAATGCCCCTGCCAGACAACACGCTGCCGATGATGACCGGCGACGGCCCTTACGGCCCGATTGAAATGGGCGGTATGTTCACCACCATGAAAGTGCGACGCGACCTGAAGTCGGGCGATTACTGTGACCCGGGCTGGTATCGTCAGCCTCCAGGTACGCAGGCGCGCGAAGTGACTGCCGAATTGGCCGAGCCGACGCGCGTGCCACAGATAGCTTCGCGGCGCGATGCGGAAAGCGACACCGAGGTAAAAGTACGCAAGCCCGGCGGCCATGCCGGACACTGACCCGATGGCTTATGCCTACGCCGCGTCGGCCACGGCATTGAAGCGCAGTCTGGCGGCAAAGCCATGGCCGCCACCCGCGCGCGGCAGGCCATCGCCGAATTCGAGCTGCGCATGGGACAGTGCCGCGATGCGGGCAACGATGGACAAGCCCAGGCCACAACCTTCTGCCTCGGTTTCGCCACGCGTGAATCGCCCGGTCAGCCGGGCGCGCAAATCCTGCGATATTCCCTCGCCACTATCCGCCACACTGAATACGCAGCAATCGCCCTCGCGTGCGAAGCGCACTTCGATGCGAGCTGCGTCGCCCGCGTAACGCAGCGCGTTATCGATCAAATTACGGGCGGCAATATCCAGCCATGCGGGTGGCAAGGCAAGGCAACAGCCGGATGCAATATCGACAGCGAGATGCTGGCCTTTTGGCAGCGCACTCGCCGAAAATCCGGCGCACATTTCACGCAGCTGCGCTGCCGGGTCGAAAGACGGCATCGGCTCGAGCGACTTGGTCGGGTCAACACGTGCCAGTGTCAACAGCTGCTCGACCAGGTGCGTCATGCGGTCCACTCCAGCGACAACCTGCGCCAGTGCATGCTGCTGGCTATCGGGCGTTTGCGCGCGCTGCGCCACTTGCGCCTGAATCTTCAATGCGGCCAGCGGCGTGCGCAGTTCGTGCGCCGCGTCGGCGGTAAATCGGCGTTCATTATCGAATGCGTCGGAGACGCGCCGGATCAATACGTTGAACGCATTGCGCAGCGGTGCAATTTCGTTCGGCAGTGCCACCGATTCGTCGAGCGGCACCAGTGCCTGCGCATCAAGTCTGCCGATCTGGCGTGCCACTGTGTTCACAGGCTCCAACCCGCGACCCACGCCCCACCACACTGCCAGCGCCATCAGCGGTAACGCAAGTAGCGCCGGCAACAACATCGACAAGCCAATCTCGCGTGCCAGTCGCTCACGTGCAGCATGGGACTGACCTGCTACAACACGGTACTCAGCATCCTCATCCTGTTCGGCATAAAAGCGCCAGCGGTTCCCCTGATGCAGGTGCTCACTGAACCCGTCGATCATGTCAGCTTCAAATGCGTCGTGGCCGGGCGATGTCGCCAGACGTCGCATCACGCCATGGTCAAGACGCCAGATTTCAAAAACAATCGGGACCGGACAATGATCGGCATGTTCGTGAAGTTCGTTAACGAAATGCTCGACTTCGCCGCCCGCCATGATTGCGAGCAGCGTGCCTGCCACCTGGGTGAGCTGGCTATCGAGTAATTCGTCCGCCTCATGATGCGTCCGCTGATAGACCACCAGCACAGCAAACAGCCATACCACCGCAAGCACACCGGTCAGCAGTTTGACCAGTCTTCCACGCAACGAAAATGAATGCGGACCCTTCATGCCGCCGGAACCCTATAACCGACGCCGCGCACGGTGCAGATCAATCCGCTGCCGAGTTTGCGCCGCAGGTGATGGATGTGGACTTCGAGGGCGTTGCTGTCTACGGCATCGTTCCAGGTATAAAGCTGTTCTTCCAGTGAGCGGCGAGTCAACACGCGGCCGCGATTCTCCATCAGCAAATGCAGTAGATCGAATTCGCGCTGGGTCAGCTCAACGGTCTGGCCTGCGCGGGTCACGCTGCGCGCCGCCGGATCGAGCGTAATGTCTTGCCACGCGAGCACAGGCTGGGTGCGTCCGTGCGCACGCCGCACCAATGCGCGCAAGCGCGCGGCAATTTCGTCGAGATCGAAAGGTTTCAACACATAGTCGTCCGCCCCCAGATCCAGTCCCCGCACCCGGTCTTCCAGTTGATCGCGTGCGGTGAGAATCAGTACCGGCGTCGCATCACGGCGTTCGCGCATCCATTGCAATACCGACAGGCCGTCGCGTTTGGGCAGCCCCAGATCGAGGACGACGGCCGCAAAGGTTTCGGTCAACAGCGCACTCGTCGCCGCCTCGCCGTCGCGCAGCCAGTCTACCGCGTAGCCCGCCTGCGACAGGCCAGCCTGCAGGCCATCGCCCAGTAGCCGGTCGTCTTCTATCACCAATATACGCATGGTTTGATAGTAGCCCGAATGCGCCGTCAGGGATGTCTGCCTGACTCAGGCTCAGGCATCCTCTCCCGGTACTGCCTGCCGGTCAGCATGCTCTGCGCGACCCGCTCGCCGTTCAATTGATGAAATACCAGTGCGGCCATGTGGAGACTGATAAAACACAGCATCAGAATGAAGCCGGCTTCGTGCGGCTCACCCAGCACATCCTCCAGCCACTCAATATCACCGAGCCAGTGAGCCAGCGGGCCGGTCTGGAATTCGCTCGCTGCCAAACCCAACCCGGTGGCTACCATCAATGCCATCACGCCGTATGCGAGCAGATACGCCAGACTGGCGAGCGGATCATGGCCCCTGCGATGCACACGTGACAGACTGCGATTTTTCAGGCTGTCTTTCCACACTGTGGGGTGCCACATGTCTCGCCAGCGCGCACTTGTCGGCCCGACCAGACCCCACAGCAGCCGCGCCAGCAGACTCGACGTCAGCACATAGCCCGCGAGTACATGCAGATTCCAGATCGTTTCTTCATACTGGCCGTGCTCGAACGCCTCAGCCAGCTGACTAGTGACGATAAGCGCGACAATTGACAACGCAAGCACCCAGTGCAGCACCCGCAGCAGCGGGTCGTACACCACCATAAATTGAGTCTGCCTCTGCATCATGTGCCTCCATTCCAAGTGCAATGAAGACACAGTAGGCGCGTTGTCTTAGCGAATCCTTAAATGGCTATCGCGGTAGGGTCGGCAGTGGAACGTGCCGCATTAGCCCATCGCGCATTCGCGCCGCAGTGTCCTGGTACGCATTGATCGCGCGCGCTACCGTTGCATCGTGCAAAGCGAGCGGCGACGCGATCTCCATCTGCGCATTCAAGCGCCAATTTTCGATTTTTCGTCCGGGACTCAGCACAACTAATCGATCAGGCGTGAGAAAACCGAGCTTCTGATAAGTGGCGATGAACGCCCGTCCGGCATCCGGGTAAGCGCGCAATACGCTGCGCCCCGCAAAATGCGTCCGTTCGGGCAGCTCCAGCAAATCCAGCACGGTGGGCACCAGATCAATCTGGCTGGCGAGGCGATGATCAGTATGCGGCGCGATATGCGCAGGCGCGTAAATAATCGCGGGGATATGATAATTTTCGGGCGGCAGGCTGGTCCGCCCCTTGCTCGACGCGCAGTGATCCGCCACCAGCACGAACACCGTGTCCTTGAACCAGGGCTTGCTACGCGCCTGCTCGATAAACCGGCCCACCGCCCAGTCGGCATATTTCACCGCACCGGAACGGCCGCGCGGCAAATCAATCCGGCCTGCGGGAAAAGTAAACGGGGTGTGGTTGGACGTGGTCATCAACTGCATCAGAAACGGCTTGCCCGCAGCGGCATCGCGATCCATCTGCTCCAGCGCATAGTCGAACAAATGTTCGTCAGCAACACCCCAGATATTGGTGAAGCCGCGATGGCGCTCGGGAAACTGGTTTCGATCCATCGGCTGGTAATGGTTGGCCGCGTAATAGGCATCCATATTGTCGAAACGCGCATAGCCGCCATACATGAAACGACTGACAAAACCATGGTCTGCCAGCACCGCCCCCAGCGTTTCCAGATTCCGGTTGTTTTCGCGCCAGATAATCGAGTGTCCCGGCAACGGCGGAATCGCCAGTGAGGTGGCTTCCAGCCCGCGCACTGTACGGTTGCCGGTAGCGCGCAAGTTGGCGAGAAACAAACCCTGGTTTGCCAGGCGGTCGAGATTGGGCGTGAGCCCGCGCGCATTTTTCCCGTGCGCCATGTAACTCAAGGACAAACTCTCCATGGTCACAATGACTACGTTTTTGGGAACCGTCGTGGCAAGGTCTCGCGGCAGTTCGGTTACCGGCAGCGTCCGTTCGTGCGGCCGGGTCGCATAAAACTCGAAGTAATCGATGCTGTTATGAGTAAACGCATGGCCAAAGCTATAGAGACCATTGGCCGACAACTCTTTCTGGTACTCGTTGGCACCTGTGCGTGCGTCCATTGACCAGCCTGCCGCGACCGCGACCGCAAGCACCAAGCTTGCCAGCCAGGCGCCGACGCGTACTTTACGCGTTGCCTCGGGCATCGCCGCCCGCATCAGCCAGCGGCGACTTCTCCACACAAGCAGCAGCACAATAACGGCCAGCGCCGCCAGCAGCTTGCCGACGGGGAAACTCTCGCGGATATTGCCCACCACTTCACGTGTGTAAATCAGATAATCCACGGCGATGAAATTGAAGCGCACACCAAATTCATCCCAGAAGAACCATTCCGACAACACGCCGAAACCGAACACGAACAACAACACGCCTGCCACAATCCGTATCAGCCAATGCCGGGCGTCGCCTGCGCGCTTACGCGACCCCAGCAGGGATTCCAGCAAGATCAGAAACGGCAATAACAGCGCCAGCATTACCAGATCGAAAGCCAAGCCTACGCCTGCCACTTTCGCTGCCGAGGCAATCGACATTTGCGCTGCGTGCCAGGTTTGTCCCATCAGAACCAGCCGCAGCCCCATATGCAACGACAAAAAGGCGGCGGCCAGCCAGGCGCTCATCGGATATAGCGATGCGAGGAAAATGATGTGGCGCATAAACAGGACATCTCGAACAACAGAAGCCGTCATGGTGTCTGGCCGAACTTAAGTCTGGCTTAAGGCTGACTGAACAAACTTCGTCAATTCAATTGAGGGTAGACTCGTCTTTACTGGATTATTTTTGTGCGCGCGACAATGCTTTCCCGATTCATACGCTTTCTGATGCCCGGTCTGTTCATCGTTCTCCAGACGATGACGCCGTTCATCCACGCCCACGCGGGCGCGGTGCAGCTGAATCACGGCGGACTGCTGCATATGCATACGGGCAGTCATGCCGATGCGGCCTATCACACACTGGAAGCCGACGCCCACGGCGCAGAAGTCGGGGTGGCGCAGGGTCTACGTTCGGAAGCTGCGCTGCCGACCGTGGCTGCGCCCGCGTTGTCCTCCACACCGCCCGCCCCGCTGGGCACGGCGCACGCTGCGACCCCCGGACAGGGCTTGCCTGCGCCGCCACTCTTACCTACCGTATCCGATCACCGTCACCCGCCTGCACTGGCACCCCCTGCTGCCTGATCTTCCGTCGCGGCGCGTGCGACTGCGTGCGCCTGCTGTGTGTCTTTATGGAGATCTCGCATGTCTGCCCGTTCGTTTTTCCCTTTTGCTTTTGCCTCGGTATTGCTCGCGGCTACGCCCTCGATAGCCGCTGAAGTCCTGCCCTTAACCGCTGCGCAAAAATCCAATCTCGGCATTGAAACCGTCGTTGCCACCACGCAGTCCACTCGCCCCACGCTGACCTACCCGGCGCGGGTGGCCTTACCGCCCGCCAGTGTGCGCGTACTGGCCTCGGCAGGCGCGGCGCTGATCACGCATCTGCATGTGCAGGCGGGTGACACGGTCAAACGCGGTGCGCTGGTGGTCACGCTGTCGATGCCGGGGCTGGCCGACGCGCAGAATGCGGTGACGCAGACAAAACTGAAATCGCAACTGGCTGCGGCCAACGCGGCGCGCGACGACAAACTGTTCGCCGAAGGGCTGATCGCCGAATCGCGCTTGCGCGCCACGCAGTCGGAAAACCAGTCTGCCCGCGCCTCATTGGCAGCGGCACAGTCCGCGCTGGCGATGCTAGGCGGCGGACGAATTTCGGGCAGCGCGGTCACGCTGACCGCGCCGATTGCCGGCACCGTGCTGGAAGCCGCTGCCGAGCCGGGACAACGCGTAGACGCCGGCATGGCGCTGGCGAAAATCGCCGATCTGAATCGGCTGGCGCTGGAAATTCCGCTCTCGACGACCCAGGCGCAGCAAGTGGCCGTGGGGCAAGTTGTCTCGGTAGAGAACAGTCAGGCCAGTGGCCGGGTCACGGCGCTGCTGCCGCAGCTGAATGCCTCGCAAAGCGTGATGGCACGCGCCAGCCTGATCGATCCGCAAAGGCTATTGCGCCCCGGTCAATCTGTGCAAGCCACGATCGCCGGTACGTCAGCGACGGGGCATGTCGCCGTGCCAAGCACTGCGCTGGTGTGGAAAGACAAGGCACCGTATGTGTTTGTCGAAACCCCTCGCGGTTTTACGCCCACACCGATCAAATTGGTGCGCCAGAACAGTCGTCAGGCCGAAATCGCTGGCCTGGCGGCAGATAGCCGCGTGGCAGTTAAAGGCGTCGCAGCACTTAAAGCACAATGGATCGGGGAGTAAGCCATGCTCAACATCCTGATCGAATCGGCGCTGGCACGGCGCTGGCTGGTGTTGGTGCTCGCCTTGCTGCTGTCCGGGCTCGGCGTACGCGCCTTCCAGCAGATTCCCATTGATGCGTTTCCTGACGTATCGACCACCCAGGTCAAGCTGATTCTCAAAGCGCCCGGCATGACGCCGGAAGAAGTCGAGGCGCGGATCACCCAGCTGGTGGAAACCGAGTTGCTGGGTATCCCGAACCAGACCATTCTGCGCAGCCTGTCGAAAAATGCGCTGGTCGATATCACCGTCGATTTTGCTGAAGGCACCGATATTTATTGGGCACGTCAGCAAGTAGCCGAACGCTTCGCCAATGTGAAAGGCGATCTGCCGGACAACGTATCGGGCGGCCTCGCGCCGATTTCCACACCGCTGTCCGAGCTGTTCATGTTCACCATCGAGGGGCCGCTGTCGCTGGCAGAAAAACGTATTCTGCTCGACTGGACGATTCGTCCCCAGATCCGGGCGATCCCCGGGGTGGCCGATGTCAATTCGCTCGGTGGACGCGTGGCCACGTTTGCGGTGTCGCCCGATCCGGCTGCGATGGCGGCACGCGGCGTGACGTATGCAGAATTGCGTGGTGCGCTGGAAACCAACACCCGCAACGACGGCGCAGGCCGCGTCAACGAGGGCGAAGAAACCTGGGTAGTGCGCGTCAACGGCGGGGTGGCGAGTCTGGAAGATTTGCGACTGATCGGCATTAAAACCGTGGCGGGCGTAGTCATCCGGGTGGGCGATGTCGCGCAGGTGGAAACGGGCGAACTCGCGCGCTACGGTGCCGTAACGCAGGACGGCAAAGGCGAAGCGGTGGAAGGGCTGGTGATCGGCCTCAAAGGCGTGAACGCGGGCGAACTGCTGAAAAACGTCAAACAAAAGCTGGATGAGATTCAGGCGACCCTGCCCAAGGGCGTGACGGTCTCGACGTTTTACGACCGTTCGCAATTGGTGGATCGCGCGGTCGGCACCGTCAGCAAAGCCCTGCTCGAAGCCGCTGTGCTGGTGGTGATTCTGCTGCTGCTATTTCTCGGTAATTTGCGCGCGGCGATTGTGGTTGCGCTGATTCTGCCGCTGTCGGTGCTGTTCACGTTTGTGCTGATGCGCCAGTTTGGTTTGTCCGCCAATTTGATGAGTCTGGGCGGGCTGGCGATTGCGATTGGCCTGCTGGTCGACGCGGCAGTGGTGGTGGTGGAAAACGTCGTCGCACATCTGGCGCACGACCCGGACAACACCGAAATCAAACCTGTGCAACGCGTCTTGTGGGCCACGCAGGAAGTTTCCATCCCGGTAACCTCAGGCATCGCGATTATCGCAATTGTCTTTTTGCCGCTGCTCACACTCGAAGGACTGGAAGGTAAATTATTTGCGCCTGTCGCGCTCACCATCGTGTTCGCGCTGGCGGCCTCTCTGTTGCTGGCGCTGACGGTGATTCCGGTGCTGGCGTCACTGTTGTTGAAACAGGCCGTTCACACCGATCCATGGCTCCTGCGCAAAGCGCAGTCGCTCTACATGCCGCTGCTGGATCGCGCGCTGGCCAAGCCGACACGCGTGTACGTCGCAGCGGGCGTACTCATGCTGGCGGCGGTCGGCGTCTATCCCTTGATCGGTAAAACCTTCATGCCGACGATGGACGAAGGCGACATTCTGGTGCAGCTGGAAAAACTGCCGTCGATCAGCCTGGAAGAATCGGTTGCGCAGGATTTGCGGGTGCAAGCGGCGCTGCTGAAAAACGTGCCGGAAATCCGCCGCATTGTCGGCCGCGCCGGTGCCGACGAACTCGGCCTCGATCCGATGAGTCTGAACGACACTGACACGTTTCTGGTGCTGAAACCGCAGGCCGAATGGCGTCAGCCAGATAAAACCTGGCTGACCAATGAAATCCGCACCATTATTGAAGGCTTCCCCGGCATCGCCTACAACTTCACCCAGCCGATCGACATGCGGGTGGGCGAGATGCTTACCGGCTCGCGCGGCGATGTGGCGATCAAGATTTTCGGCCCGAATCTCGACACGCTGAACCAACTGGCCGAAACAATTTTCAAGGTGGTCGAAAAAGTCCCCGGCGCGTCTGATGTCTACACCCAGCAGAACGAAGGCGTGCAGTATTTGCAAGCGGAGATCGACCGCGACGCAGCAGCGCGGTTTGGCGTCAGCACCGACGACATCGGCGAGTTGCTGCGCACTCAACTCGAAGGGGAAGTGATCGGCACGATCCAGCAGGAAGGTCGACGCGTGCCACTGCAACTGCGCGGGCCGCCCGGTTTGCGCGAGTCGCCGGACGCTTTGCAGGCGATTCGCCTGACACTGGCCGACGGGCGCGATATCAGCCTCGATCAAATCGCCACGCTGAAACGCACCACGGGCCCGGTGGCAGTGAAGCGTGAAAACGCCGCACGTTTCACGGTGGTGCAATCGAATGTCGCTGGACGCGACCTGGTGAGTTTTGTCGAGGACGCCAGAATAGCTGTCGACAAGGCAGTCAAGCTGCCGCCCGGCTACAGCCTCAGCTGGGGCGGGCAGTTTGAGAATCAGCAGCGTGCCGCACAACGCCTGATGATCGTGGTGCCGGTGGCGCTATTGCTGATCGGCTTTCTGCTGTATCTCACGTTCGGCGACGTGAAGCAGGCGCTGCTGGTGATGATGAACGTACCACTCGCGCTGATCGGCGGCATCTTCGCACTGTGGGCGTCGGGCGAATACCTGTCGGTACCCGCGTCGGTGGGTTTCATAGCGCTTCTGGGGATTGCAGTGCTGAACGGCGTGGTGCTGGTCAGCTATTTCAACCAGCTACGCGCGCAAGGCTTGCATGGCGACGCGGTGGTGCGCGAAGGCGCGCTGCGGCGGCTGCGCCCGGTGCTGATGACCGCGAGCATCGCTGCCTTTGGTCTGGTGCCGCTGCTGTTCGCGACCGGCCCCGGCTCGGAAATCCAGCGACCGCTCGCCATCGTCGTCATCGGCGGCCTCGTCAGCGCCACTTTGCTGACGCTGGTCATGCTGCCGCTGCTGTATCGCCAATTCATTCTGAAAGGAGCCAGAGCATGAATGCCCTGCATACACTCACGATCGCGCTGACACTGGTATTCGCTGCGCCTGCATTTTTCACCCCGGTGCGCGCCGATTACTTACCTGACCCCAAGGCCGCCGAAACCGCATTGTGGGCTTCACCCAGTGTGGCGCAGGCACGCGGCGACCTGGCTGCACAATCACTACGCGGCCAAAGTCTGCAACGCGGGCGCGACGAATGGCACCTCGCAGCAGATCTCGCGCAACGCCGCATCCAGACCTTGCCACGCGAAACGCAGGCGGAATGGGGAATGGCGTTGTCGCGACCGATCCGCATGCCCACGCGCGCCGAAGCCGACCGCCGACTGGCCGACGCGCTCAACGCGCACGCCGAAGCCAGTCTGGGAGAAGCCTTGCACGAAAGCGGGCGGCAATTACTGGCATTGTGGTTCGACTGGCTGAGTGAAGCCAGCCAGACGCGCATGTGGCAGGCGCAGATCGCCGTGGCCGAGCAACAGCTGTCCACCGTCAATACACGAATCAAACTCGGCGAATCGCCCCGCGCAGACCGCGTCAGCACGGGGGCTGCGCTGGCGCAGATACGCCTGCAACAGCAGCAGGCCGCTGCACGCGAGCAGCGGGCACGCAGCCGCTTGCGCGCAGCGTTTCCCGATCTGCCGGTGGTTTCTGACGAGACGCTGCCGATTCCCACGCCGCCCGAAGGCACAGCAGACTCGTACATTGAAGCGGTGCTGGCGCATAACCATGAATTGTTTCGTGCGCAGCGTCAGGCTGATGTCCGTCAGGCCGAAGCACGACAGCTGGCTAAGCACCGCAGTGCGGACCCCAGCGTGGGGGTGTTTTACAAGAACGAAGCCAGTGGCGACGAACATGTGTTGGGCTTGAACCTGGGATTGACGCTAGCGAGTGCTGCGCGACGCACCGATCAGCAGGCTGCCGAGCAGCTCGCAAGCACCGCACAGGCAGCGGCATTACGGCTAGAGCAACAGCTGCGCGAAGAAACAAACGCTGATTTTGGGGCAGCGGCAGCACTGACGGCCAACTGGCAACAAGCCGAGCAGGTGGCACGGTCACTGGCTGAGGCCGCGCGCCTGTCGGCACGCGCTTACAGCCTCGGAGAGGGCAGCCTGGACCAGGTGCTCATCAATCGGCGGCTGGCGCTGGACGCACAAATGACTGCGCAGCAAGTGCAGATCGATGCGCTCGCCGCACACGCGCGGCTGAAACTGGATGCCCATCAACTCTGGCCGCTCGACGCTGATGCAGATAGCGGCCACGCGCATCACTGACCCTAGTAAAAACAATCGGTTTCGCGATTTCTCAGTCCAGCTTTTATTTGTCCGTCACCCAATATCCGTCGCACCAGTTCAGCCTTGTTATTGACCGCCAACTTACGGTAGCAATGGGTAATATGGTTGCGTACCGTTACCGGCGATATTTCCAGCACGCTCGCGATGCGCTCATACGTTTCGCCCCTGGCATAGCGCGCTACGATTTCATGTTCGCGAGGCGAGAGTGCATCGGTTGCGCTTGCCTGCACCCTCACACAGATCTCACACCCGAAACCTATTCAGTCCTTCCTCTCGGCCTTCGAACAAGACTCGGGTAACGGCCTGATGTCAATTTGCTCCGCACCGAGCGTGCGCATGCACATGATGAAGACGACAAAGGAGAAGGCTCCGCGCGACACCTTATTCATGATCGACCTCTCGGTTTCCTCAGCCATGGGGGAAGCAGAGAACGCGCTCGGGCGCCTGCTGACAGCTAGCCGCAAAACGCGGAAGCTGGTCAACGCCCTGAAGTACAACATCATCCCGCGATACCAGGCGACGGTGCAGCACATTCGCGCTGCGCTGGAAGAAAATGAGCGCAATACACCGTTCCAGATCAAGGTGCCGCGTGCGCGTCAGCCGGCGTGAACGTGTGCCTACTCAATGAAGCCAGTTGAGTACATCGGTCGACAAGGCTTCCGGACACAGCCAGGGCAGCACATAGCCCTGGGCGGGGTCGCTGAGCGCATCGATCGCCAGCACGGGCACGTCGGATTTGATGACGCCGAAAATGGTGGCGAAGGAGATATCCGCCGCATCGCGCCCGGTGCCGATGCGCACGAACCCCATCGGGATCGCTACGCCAGAGGCGTCGAAAATGTACCAGCGCCCGCCGAGCAGGACTTCGACGTAGGCATGAAAATCGGTTGGTCCCAACACCGGATCGGCGCCGTAATCGATCCCGGAGCAAAAGCGCGCCGGGATGTTCAGTGGGGCTAGCGGGGTATGGTGTGAGGTTGGGAGCGCGCGGTTTGCTGGGGGCAGGGTGGCCAGGCGGGGTGTCGGATTGTCGGCCTGAACGGACTGTAACGACTCTTGCCAATCGCCCGGGCTCGAAACCCGCTGCCGCTGCGCCACCTGAAACATACTTTTCGCAGCTGTGACTGAACAACGATACCGCGCAGCCCGCATCATCCCTGACCGGGCTTTGTAATCGCTCCGCTTTTCGGTAGTCTTGTCCACTACACACCCACAAGACGCCCCCATGCACTTCACCCCTGAATCTTTTCGCGCCTGGCCGAACAAACGTGTCACCCTGCTGGGTATGTCGGGCGTGGGCAAGACGCATATTGCGTCGATGCTGCGCGGCCACGACTGGTTTCATTTTTCGGGCGACTATCGTATCGGCACGCGCTATCTCGACGAGCCGATTCTTGATCTGATTAAACATCAGGCGATGCAGGTGCCTTTTCTGCGTGATCTGCTGCGCAATGACTGGATCGATATCAAGAACAACATCAAGATTCACGATCTGGGGCCGGTGCTGACGTTTGTGGGCAAACTGGGCGGGCCGGAGTGGGGCGGGCTGAGCCTGGAGGAATTCTCGCGGCGGCAGGCGGCGTATCGCGAGGCTGAAATCGCGGCGATGAAAGATGTGCCTGCATTTATCCGCAAGGGGCAGGAAATCTACGGCTACCCACATTTTGTCAACGACGTGGGCGGTAGTTTGTGCGAGCTGGATGAGCCGGGTGTGGTGGAGTTGCTGGCCGAGCACACGCTGATTCTTTATATCCAGACCACGACGCGCGAAGAAGAGGACACGCTGATTAAACGCGCGCAGTCCGACCCCAAGCCGTTGTATTTTCGCCCGGCTTTTCTGGCTGAGCAGTTGCCGCTGTATCTCAAGGAAAAAGGTATCGAGTTTGTCGCTCAGATCGAGCCGAATGATTTCGCGCGCTGGGTATTTCCGCGTCTATTTCATTCGCGCCTGCCGCGTTACGAAGCGATTGCCCAACCACACGGCTACACCGTGACCTCGCAGGAGGTGGCGCAGGTGCGCAATGAGCGCGATTTCATGACGCTGCTGGAAACCGCCATCGCGCGCAAGGGTTGAGTGTGATGAAAAAACCGGATCGAACACAGAGACGCGGAGACGCGGAGAAAACCCCAGAGAAAATTCTGACGCAATACAGGAGAGCCGCTATATCTATTTTGCTTTTCTCTGCGCCTCTGCGCCTCTGCGTTGAATCGTTCTTCCCTCAGCCTGCATCATGGAGCCCCCATGCCGCTGGTCGCGCATAACGCCTTACCCACCTTCGAGCGTCTGCGCCGCGACGGGATGGTGGTGCATACGCCGGAGCGCGCGGCGAATCAGGAAATCCGCGAGTTGCATGTCGGCTTGCTCAATATGATGCCCGATGCTGCGCTGGAGGCGACCGAGCGGCAGTTTTACCGGCTGGTTGGCGAGTCCAATCCGATTGCGCAGTTTTACATGCACCCCTTCACGTTGCCGACGCTGCCGCGCGGCGAGTCGGCGCAGGCGCATATTGCGGCGTTTTACGAAAGCTTCGACGACATTCGCACCAAGGGGCTCGACGCGCTCATCATTACCGGGGCGAACGTCAGCCACGCCAACCTTGCCGATGAGCCTTTCTGGCAGCCGCTGATCGGGGTGATCGACTGGGCCTGGGACAACGTCACCTCGACCCTGTGTTCCTGCCTGGCCACTCACGCCGTGATGCAGTTTCGCCACGGGCAGACACGCGTGAAACAGCCACACAAAATCTGGGGCGTGTTCGAGCATCGGGTGACCGATGCGCGCCACCCGCTGGTGGCCGACATCAACACCCGCTTCGACGTACCGCATTCGCGCTGGAACGACGTCTCGCGCGCGCAGTTCGATGCGGCGGGCGTGAAGGTGCTGGCCGAGAGCCCGGAAGCCGGGGTGCATCTGGCTGTCAGCGGCGACGGTCTGCGCACGGTGTTTTTCCAGGGCCATCCCGAATACGACACAGTGTCGCTGCTGAAAGAATACAAGCGCGATCTGCAGTTGGCCGCAGCGGGCAAACTGCCCGTGTTTCCACCTTTTCCGGCGCGCTACTTCAACGCGCAGGCGCAGGCATTGTTGACTGAATATGCCAGCCGCGTGCAGGCGGGAGAGTCGATCAGCTTTCCAGAATCGCTTCTGATTCCGCAGATCGACAACACCTGGCACGACACCGCCGAAGGCGTGGTCGGCAACTGGATCGGCTGTGTGTACCAGGTGACGCATCGCGAGCGCGGCCTGCCATTCATGCCGGGCGTGGATCCGAATAATCCCTTGAATCTATGACGGCTCCCAACGCGCGTTATGACGAGGCCGGGCAGGCGCTGATTGTCAGCGGCGACTGGCGTGTCGAAGCGGCTGCGTATTTGCCCCGACTTGATGGCAAACCCGTTCGCGTGATTGACGGTGCTGGCATTCATCAGCTCGACACCAATGGTGCCTGGCTATTGCTCAACGCTGCGCGCGTGCAGGCAGACGACCCGTTGCCTGAGTTGCGTGCGTTTCAGCCTCAGCATCGCGCGCTCTTGCAGCTGGTGATGCAGCATGGCCTTGCGACAGCGGCCTCGCCGCCGCCTCGCCGCGACAATATTCTGCAAAGCACCGGGCGCGGCACGCTAGCGCTGTGGGGGCACATTGTGGGGCTGCTCGGGTTTGTCGGACAGCTCACGATGGAGTTGTTGGGGCTGATTACCGACCCGCGCCATTTGCGCTGGCGTGAGCTGGCCGCGCAGGTGCGTAATGTGTTTGTCGGTGCTATCCCGATTGTGGTTGGCATGCTGTTTTTGCTGGGCGTGGTGTTTGCCTATTTATTAGGCGATCAGGCGCAGCAATACGGCGCCAATATTTTTGTGGTGGATGGCTTGTTGATGGCGATCCTGCGTGAAATCTCGCCGGTGATTGTGGCGATTCTCATTGCCGGGCGTACCGGGGCGGCGATCACCGCGCAGCTCGGCGCGATGAAAGTCGCCGATGAAATTGACGCCATTGCCACGCTGGGGCTGTCGCCGTTTGCCGTGCTGGTGGTGCCGCGCATTCTGGCGCTGCTGATCGCGATGCCACTGCTGGTGTTTCTCGGCGACGTGGCTGGCATGGCGGGCGGAATGCTGATTACCGCGCAGCAGCTCGATATCGCGCCGCATATGTTCATGGATCGCGTGTCCGATGTCATCCAGCTGAAAATCCTGGTGGTGGGCTTGGTGAAAGCCCCCGTGTTCGCGATTTTCATCGGGTTGATCGCCTGCCGCATGGGGTTGTCGGTGTCGCGCGACGCCAAAAGCGTAGGGGAACACACGACCTCGACCGTGGTGCAAAGCGTGGTGGCGATCATTGTGCTGAATGCGATTTTCGCTGTGCTGTTCGTGCAACTGGATATTTGATCGTGGCTACGCGCGAACCCGTGATCGAAGTCAGCAGTGTGGCGACGCAACTGGGCGGGCATGTCATTCACCGCGATCTCAATCTTAGTGTCGGGCGTGGCGAAGTCGTCGCGCTGATCGGCGGCAGCGGCACCGGCAAATCGGTGTTGCTGCGCGAGATCATCGGCCTGCTTAAACCGCAGGCGGGCACGATCCGGTTGTTCGGCCAATCGGTGGGCGACGGTAGTCCGGCGCAGATGAATGCCCTGCGGCGGCGTTTCGGTGTGCTGTTTCAGGATGGCGCGCTGTTTACCTCGCTGTCGGTGGAAGACAACGTGGCGACACCGCTGTTTGAGCATACCGGGTTGCCGCACGCCACCTGCCGTCGCCTTGCGCGGCTGAAGCTGGCGCTGGCCGGGTTGCCGCCTGATGCCGCCACCAAGCGCCCGAGCGAGCTTTCTGGCGGGATGCGCAAGCGGGTGGCGCTGGCACGTGCGCTGGCGCTCGATCCCGAGTTGCTGTTTCTCGACGAACCGACGTCCGGCCTCGATCCGATTTCCGCGCGTGCGTTTGATCACCTGATCCGTCTGCTCGCCGACAATCTTGGCTTGACCGTGTTTCTTGTCACCCACGACTTGGATACACTGTTTTCCATTATTGATCGTGTGATTGTGCTGTCCGACGGCAAGGTGCTCGGCAGCGGCACGCTGGCCGATCTCAAACAGATGAACGATCCCTGGTTGCGCGATTACTTTGCCGCGCGCGCAGGGCACAAAGGGGCAAGCCATGGAAACTGAAGGCCGCTATACCCTGGTGGGCACGCTGGTGCTGGCTGTGGTGGCGTTGATGGTGCTGGCGATTGTGTGGCTGATGGGCGGCGCGGATAACGTCGCATACCAAACCTATCGCATCTATTTTCAGCAGCAATCGCTGGACGGACTCGCTGTGGGCAGCCCTGTCAAAATGCGCGGTATTAAGGTCGGCGTGGTGGACGGCTACCGGTTTGCCGAAGACAAGGACGCGGCGGTAAGCGTGACTGTGCGCATAGACTCAGGCGTACCGGTGCGCAGCAGCGCGGTGGCCTACATCAAACGCAATCTGGTGACCGGCATCGCGGCGGTAGAAATCAAGAATGGCGCGGGCGATGAAACCCGGCTCACACGCACGCCGCCCGGTGAACGGTATCCGGTCATTGCAGAAGGCAGTTCGGATATCGACAAGGTTGCGTCGGCCGTTTCGCAGCTCGCCGAAAACGGCGGCCAGGTGCTGCAAAAAATGAACGTGCTGCTATCGGATGACAACCGGCACGCATTAACCGAAACGCTGGCTAACCTTCAAGAATTGTCGGCCTACATGGCTGCCAACAAACAAACGTTTGGCAGCGTGGCGCAGGGTATTCGCGATGCGTCGGATGAATTTCGCTTTGCGGGTGCAAGCATCAGTCAGGCCGCCACCCGCGCCGAAGGCAGTATCGTCGGGGTGGGCAACAACGCTGACACCGCCTTGCGCGAAGCCGTTCGCGCGATGGAAAAACTGCAAATCGAATCCGCGCAGATTAGTGCGCGCATCCAGCAGCTGTCTGACGCCAGCACGCTGGAAATCACCAACGTCAGCCGCGACGTGCGGGTGGGCGCAGACGCCCTGACCACCGCCGGTCAGCGCCTGTCCAACCCGCGCGCCGTGCTGTTTGGCCCCGGCCAGCAGCAGCTCGGCCCCGGAGAAAAGCTGCCATGAAACGGCTATTATTTTTAAGCGCTGCGTTCCTGCTCGCAGGCTGCGTCAATCTCGATATCGCCAAAGACAAGTCGCCTGCTGTGGTGTATTACGTGCTCGACGCCCCTGCCGCGCCCGTCGTGACACCCCCCCCGCCCGACCCGCGCATTCTGCTGGTGGCCGACACCACCACCACCGCGTTTTACGACGGCGACGCGCTCGTGTTCAGCCGCAGCCCGGGCACGCGTGGGCAATACCAGTTTGCACGCTGGACCGAGCGCCCCGGCAAGCGTTTTGCTGACTTGCTGCGCGCCCGGCTTCAGCCGCAATTTGCGGCAACCACCGCAGCAGGGGGGTATGTACAGGGCGACCTGTTGCTGGATACCGAGCTGACCGAGTTTTATCACGACGCCGACACCGAACCCGGCAGTGTGCGTGTTGTCTTGCGCGCCGAGTTGATTGATCTCAAACAGCGCAAACTGCTGGCGCAGCACACCTTCGAACAGCGCGTCGCGCTCACGCGTTACGACGCTGCCGCCGCCGCGCAGGGCTTCAATCAGGCGACCGCTGCCATGCTCGACGACGCCGCCGCCTGGCTGGCTGCGCAGAAAAGCCCTGCACAACCGTAATCCGCGTCTATAGTGGAAACAGGCGCGCAGCCTGCGCCGCATTGTTCATAACAAGAGGAGTCAGTCCATGAAAAACCTGCTCGTAACAGCCTGTCTGTGTGTCGCTACCGCCGGTGTATTACCGGGTGCAGCGCTTGCCGAAAAAGCTGAAAAATTCGGCAGCCTCGAAGTCCACTACAACGCCCTGACCACCGACGAATTGCTGCCCGAAGTTGCCCGCGTCTACAAAATAGAACGCAGCAAAACGCGCGGCATCGCCACCATTTCAGTGCTCAAGAAAAACAAACTCGGCGCGCTGACGCCCGTACCGGCCAAGCTCACCGTCTACGTTACCAACCTTCAGCAGCAGCTTGTGAGCGTGCCCATGCGCGAGATCAAAGAAGGTGCTGCGATTTACTACCTCGGCGATTTCCGAGTCGCGCCGCCTGATACGCTGAAATTCACCGCCACCGTCGAAACCGCAGGTGAGCCCAAACGCGACGTGGTGTTCAATCAGCAGTTTTTCAAATAAATCTGACTAACAGCCCGCGATGCGGGCATTTTTGTGCCTGTACAAAATGAATAAATCCGGAAAATTTCCGCTCTGGTTGGCACCGGTGCAGGGTGTCGCGCTGTATCTGCTGTATTCCACCTATCAGGAAAATGTCTGGCTGCCTGAACGGGGCGCGCTGTTTAACACCCTGCTCTTCGTGGCGCTCTTGCTGCCCTTGGTCGTGTACTGGAGCCAGGACATCATCGATGGACGTCAGCGCACCCGACTCTGGGCAGGGATGTTTCTGCTGGTGGGTGGGGTGGTCGCGTATCAAGGTGCCACGGTATTTCCGGTCGAGAATGCTTTGCGCCCTGGGCTGGTGTCTTTCCCGGTATTTATCGGGCTGACCATGGTGGCGTTCATGGCGGTGCCGCTGGTAGCCGCGATGCGTCGCGGTGGCACGCTGGGCGGCTGGGACTACGACCGCCTGTTTGAAATTGCCTGGCGAAATGCCGTGGTGACGGCACAAGCGGGGATGCTCACGGGCTTGTTATGGACGGTGTTGGCGCTGGGTGCCATGTTGTTTCACCTGATTGGCATCAGCTTTTTCAAGACCATGATTCTGCAACCCTGGGTTGCAATTCCGCTTACTGCTGTGGCCATGGCGTTTGGCTTGCGTGCAGGATTTCGGCGGGCAGCTTTCACCATCACCCTGCGCAACCACTGGCTGACGCTGGTGATGTGGTTGCTGCCGCTGGCCAGCGTGATCGGAGTGGCGTTCGTGCTCAGCAGTCTGGGCGGTACCGGCAAACTTTTTGAACGCGGCTTGTCGGCCTTTGTGCTGCTCTGGTTTGCGGCGTTCTGGATCAAGTTTTACAACGCTGCTTATCAGGATGGGGCGCAGTCACCGCAGCTTCCCGCTCTGCTGTTGCGTGTAGCGTCCTGGTCGTCGCCTGCCCTGCTGGTGATCGTCGGGCTCGCGGCGTGGGCGCTGGGGATGCGTGTTGCGCAATATGGCTGGACACCAGACAGGGCGTGGGCTGCGTTGGTGGTGCTAGTCGGGCTGATTTACGCGATTGGCTATGCCAGTTCGCTGCTGCAGCGCGGTGAGTGGATGTCGGGCATTGCTCCGGCCAACGTGCTCGCTGCCCTCACCATGGGGCTGGGGATTGTTTTGCTATTGTCGCCGCTGCTCGACGTGAATCACTTGGCCACATCGAGCCAGGTGGCTCGGCTTGCCAGTGGTCGGCTGACGCAGGACAACTTCGATGTCGACGCCCTGACTCAACAGGGGCGTGCGGGATTTGAAGCGCTGCGGGCGCTGGAACAGCGCAAAGGCGCGGACGGAAAGCCCGACGCACTTTCCATGCGCGCAGTGCAGGCGCGTCATACCGCTCGTCAGTATGGTCATGTGCGGGAGATCCGTGAGCCGGAATTTCGTTTTGATGTGGCTCACCTGACGGTTTATCCCCCAGGCGGAGTCCTGCCTACAGGGTTTGCAGAGTTTTTGGCTGGCGAGGTGAAGACATGGCAGCGCTGGGAACGTGAATCCAGTTGTTTTGCGAAGCCATTGGGTGCTGGGCAGTGCTATGCACTTTTGCAGGACATGAATGGCGATGGGCAGGATGAGGTTTTGCTATGGAAATTTCCTGGTGCTCCTCAGGTTTTTCTGTATCAGAAAAACCAGACGGGCTGGCGGCATGAAGCGCGCTTGCACCCGGAGAAATCGAAGTCGCCGCCGAGTTTGCAAGCCGATCTGACTTCGGCAAACGTTAAAACGAATCCGCCCCGCTGGCGCGAACTCCAGGTTGGCGACACACGTTACCGTGTGTTTGATGCGAGGAAATAACGGGTCACGCTGCCAGCAAACGCTCCAGCCGTAACAGCCCCCACACCCCAAACCCCGCCACCATCAAGCCTGCCGCGCGGCGCACCCACTGCTGCTGCATGAAGGGCTGGATTTGTCGTGCGAACAATGCCATGCCGAGCAGGTTGGGCAAGGTGCCGAGGCCGAACGCCAGCATCAGCGCAGCGCCCGAGGGGGCGCTGCCTGCCGCCAGTGCGGAAATCAATACGGAATACACCAGCCCGCACGGCAGCCAACCCCAAGCCATGCCAGCCAGGATTGCTTGCGGCACCGATTTCACCGGCAGCAGTTTCTGGAACAGCGGTTTTACGCCACGCCACATCACGCCGCCTGCGCGCTCGAACACCAGCACCCACTGACTGAATCCGGCCAGATAGAGCCCGAGCAGAATCATCACGACTTGCGCCAGCCCATAGAGCAGCATTTGCACGGGCATGAAAGCCGCGAGTTTCAGTGTGGCACCGAGCGCGCCTGCGAGTGCACCGAAGAGCATGTACGAACTGATGCGCCCCAGGTTGTAGGCGAGATGCAGGCGAAACGGGGGGGCGCTGCCGTCGGCGCGAAATGAGAATGCGCCGACGATACCGCCGCACATGCCGACACAATGCACGCCGCCCAGCAGCCCGGCGAGCAGTGCGGTGAGGAGTGAAAACTCGGTCATGCGAGCGATACGCCCAACCAGCTGCCGATGAAATACGTGGCGAGTCCCGCCAGCCCGCCGATGCCCAGCATACGCAGGCCGGAGAGGAGAGCGTGGCGGCCGGTGAACAGGCTCATGCTGGCACCGACGGCAAACAGACCCAGCGCAGTCAGGCCAATAGACGTAGTGAGTGCCTGCTCTTGGTGCAGCAAAAACGGCAACAAGGGCAGCGCAGCGCCGACAGTAAACGCGGTGAACGACGACAGTGCCGCGACCCAGGGCGAACCGAGTTCATCTGGATTGAGGCCGAGCTCTTCGCGCGCGAGGGTGTCGAGTGCGCGCTCGGGGTCTTGCATCAAGGTGTCGGCCAACCGCCGCGCTTCGTCGGGCGCGACGCCTTTGGCGGCGTATATCAGTGCCAGCTCGGCGGCTTCTTCGTCCGGGTATTGGTTGAGTTCGTCGCGTTCCAGACCAATCTGGTATTCGTACATTTCACGCTGCGCGCGCATCGAGACATATTCGCCCGCTGCCATTGAAAACGCGCCGGCCAGCAGCCCCGCTGCGCCGGTGAGCAGAATGACGCCATGGTCTGATCCCGCCCCCGCCACGCCATAAATCAACGCCGCGTTAGACACTAAACCGTCGTTGACGCCAAACACGGCGGCGCGCAGCACGTTGCCAGACGCGCCGTTCTGGTGACGGCGTCCCACGTCTTCGCGGCGGGTGGGGGTGGTGTGCGGCGAGGGATGGGTATACAGGCTCATGCCGCGCACCTTCATCGCCGCCAGCACGCTGCGCATCGGTCGCGGACCCAATAGCCGGGTGAGCGATGCCACCAGCCGGGTGCGCGAGCCGAGCCGGAAGCGCGGCTTGGCATCGCCCGCGCGAACGATCTCGGCGAGCCAGATTTCCGCCTGATCGTCCGCCGCCTGCGCCAGCTCGTTGAAGAGCGATGCGCGCGCGGTGCCACGTTCGCATTCGGCCACCACGCGATACAGCCAGGCGGAGCGTTTTTCTTCCTGCCAGGATTCGAGGGGGTTACTCATGCCGCGCCTCTCCGGTATTGAATCGCCTCGGCCAGGTGCATCGACGTGATGGCGTCGCTTGCCGCGAGGTCGGCTACGCTGCGGGCAAGCTTGAGCACGCGGTGGTAGGCGCGTGCTGACAAATTGAGTCGTGTGATGGCTTGTTTCAGCAAGGCTTCACCGGCGTTGTCGAGCAGGCATTGCTGTTCGATTTCTTTGGTGCCGAGTGCGGCATTGGGTTTGCCCTGGCGTGCCATTTGTCGCGCGCGGGCGGCCTCCACACGTTCGCGAATGGCCGTGCTGGATTCGCCTGCACTGGCGGTCATGAGTTCGTCCTGCGTCAGCGCGGGGACGCTGATTTGTATATCGATGCGGTCTAGTAAGGGCCCGGAAATGCGCGCGCGGTAACGTGCCACCTGATCAGGCGTGTCGCGGCAGGCTTGCGTGGGGTGACCCAGGTAGCCGCAGGGGCAGGGATTCATCGCGGCAATCAGCTGAAAGCGCGCGGGGAAGTCGGCCTGCCGAGCCGCGCGCGAAATCGTGATGCGACCGTTTTCCAGCGGCTCGCGCAGCACTTCCAGAACCAGCCGCGAAAACTCCGGCAACTCATCGAGAAACAGCACACCGTGGTGCGCCAGTGAAATTTCGCCGGGGCGCGGATTGCCGCCGCCACCCACCAACGCGACCGCAGATGCCGTGTGGTGTGGCGCGCGAAACGGTCGCCGCCGCCAATGGTCGAGTTTGAACCCGCCGTTGAGCGATTGCACTGCGGCGGCTTCCAATGCTTCGGCCTCGCTCATGGCCGGAAGAATGCCCGTGAAGCGCGCGGCAAGCATCGATTTCCCGGTGCCGGGCGGACCTGACAGCAGAGCGGAATGCGCGCCTGCCGCCGCGACTTCGAGCGCGCGTTTGGCAGCGAGCTGGCCTTTGACGTCAGAAAAATCAGCGTATTCCGGCGTGTCGGCGGTGGCGTGGGGTGTGGGAGAGGCAAGCTCGCCTTGCCCCGCGAGCCAGGCGCACACTTCGAGCAGGCTACCCGCTGCGCGCACGTCGACACCGCTCGCCAGCGCCGCTTCGGCCGCTGACTGCGCGGGCAACACCAGCGTCTGCTGGCTGGCGCGCGTGGCAAGTGCCATTGCGAGCGCGCCTCGCACCGGGCGTAATTCACCCGTCAGCGCGAGTTCGCCGGCAAACTCGGCAGTGCGCAACAGCGTGGCGGGGATTTGTCCGGACGCAGCGAGGATTGCCAGTGCAATCGGCAAATCAAAGCGCCCGGATTCTTTGGGCAAATCCGCTGGCGCGAGATTGACCGTGATGCGTCGCGCCGGAAATTCAAAGCGCGCATTCTGGATCGCGGCGCGTACCCGATCGCGTGCTTCCTTCACTTCGGTTTCTGGCAGCCCGACGAGTGTGAATGCGGGTAATCCATTGGCCAAGTGCGCCTCGACCACCACCTCGGGCGCATCCATACCGGCGAGCGCCCGGCTTTTGACGACGGCGACAGCCACCTATCGGGTTTGCTGCTTTTCCAGCTCGGCCAGCCGTGCTTCGAGTAGCGCGAGTTTCTCGCGCGTGCGCGCCAGCACCTCGGTCTGCACATCGAATTCTTCGCGGCTCACCATTTCAAGCTTGCCCAGCATCGAGGCCAGCCCGGCCTTGAGGTTGTGCTCAATATCTTTGGCGGGTGATTGCTTGAGCACCTCCCCCAGTTTGTCGGCAAGGTCGGTCAGAAAAGCGGGACGATCAGGTTTCATGCGGTGCTCCGGTTAACGCGTGAAGTGTAGCAAGCGCGGCTGACGCTGTGTCGCACAAAGAACGTGCATACACGCAGCGCGACGCACCAAGCGAGTGCGTAATGCACCGGATGCTTAAGGATTGAAAACGTAAGGCAATGAAATCAAACAATAAAAAACCTGGCATGGCTTATGCTGATACGGGTATGCAATCTTGCATGCTTCGACAACGGAGAAATCAAACATGAAGAAAATCGTATCTGCATTAGTGTTGGCTGGTTTGGTGGGCGCGCCTGCTGCTGTGATGGCTGCGGAAACCAGCCCGCATACCTTTACCGCAAACGTGGGTTTGTATAGCCAGTATGTTTTCCGGGGTTTGGCACAGACAAACGAAGATCCTGCGATTCAGGGCGGAATGGATTATTCCCACGCAAGCGGCTTCTACGCCGGGGTGTGGGGCTCCAATGTCAGCTGGCTGCGCGATACGGATGGGGCTGGCGGTAGTTTTTCCAACTATGCCTCGGGCGGCAGTCTGGAACTGGACGTCTATGGTGGTTATCGCACCACGATAGGTCCGGTAGGCGTTGATGTGGGTGCGCTGTATTACTGGTACCCGGGCGATCTTCGTTCGGCAACCACCACCCCGGCTTGCCCCGCTGCTTTCTGTATTGAAGCTGACACTCTCGAACTCTATGCAGCAGCTAGCTGGAAGTGGTTCACGGTCAAATACTCTCATAGCATGGATGACACCTTTGGCGTTGCCGATGCCGATGGAACGTATTACCTCGACTTTGCGGCCAGTGTGCCTGTGGGTGAAACGGGTCTGACGCTGGGTGCGCACTACGGCATACAGAAATTCTCGGGTACCGATAGCCGTAATACGGGTGGCGGCAGCAACGACACTACGTATTCCTATGACGACTGGAAAATTAGCGCTACCTACGATTTGGGCAAGCTGGGCGAGAAATTGTCGGGCACCACTTTGGGCGTGGCCTATACCGATACCAACGATGCACATAACTTTGGTTATGGCAGCGTGGCGCAAGGTGGCTCGTATCCCAAGAATATTGCCGAAGACCAGGTAACCGTGTGGGTTCAAAAGGTTTTCTGAACCAGTCGGGGGATTCAATCCCCCGTTTTTTTACCTTCGGGAGATAACATGAAATTCGTAACGGCCATCATCAAGCCGTTCAAGCTGGACGAAGTACGCGAGGCGTTGTCCGCCATCGGCGTTACCGGCCTGACGGTTACGGAAGTAAAAGGATTTGGACGGCAAAAAGGCCATACCGAGCTGTATCGCGGCGCGGAATATGTGGTCGATTTTTTGCCCAAGGTCAAGGTTGAAGTCGGCATCAAGGCCGAGTTGCTGGAGCGTGTGATCGAGGCGATCTCGAAAGCCGCCGGCACCGGCAAGATCGGCGACGGCAAGATTTTTGTCACCAGTCTGGAGCAGGTCGTGCGTATCCGCACGGGCGAATCCGGCCCCGAAGCCCTGTGAGGAGCATGAACATGAAAAAGCTATTTGCTTCGTTGGGTTTGATGTTGGCCCTGTTGTCTCCCGGAACCGGTTTCGCGCAGGATGCCGCTGCGCCCGCTCCGATTGAAGAAGCGGCAGCGGTCGAAGCCGCCGTACCCGAAGCGGCAGTCGAAACTGCGCCCGCCGACATCGTCGCGCCTGCGGAAGCGGTATCCGCACCAGTTGAAGCCGCCGCCCCCGCCGCAGCGCCGCCCGCCCCCAACAAGGGCGACACCACCTGGATGCTGATGGCGACCATTCTGGTCATCATGATGGCGATCCCCGGCCTCGCGCTGTTCTACGGCGGTCTGGTGCGCAGCAAGAACATGCTGTCGGTGCTGATGCAGGTGTTCACCATCTTCGCGCTGATTTCAGTGCTGTGGGTGGTGTACGGTTATTCGCTGGCTTTCACGCCGGGCAACGCCTTCTTCGGCGGGTTTGATCGCGTGCTGCTCAAGGGCATTTTCGACTCGACCACCAACGGCGTCGCGAATGCGGCCACCTTCAGCAAGGGCGTCTACATTCCCGAGTTTATTTTCGTTGCCTTCCAGGCCACGTTTGCCGCGATCACCGTCGCGCTGATCGTCGGTGCTTTCGCTGAACGCATGAAATTCTCGGCAGTGTTGCTGTTCTCGGTGCTGTGGTTCACCTTTGCCTACATCCCGATGGCACACATGGTGTGGTTCTGGCCGGGACCGGACGCGATCACCGATCAGGCATCCTACGATGCCGCGATGGCAGCCTCCGGCTACCTGTTCGCCAAAGGCGCACTCGACTTTGCGGGCGGCACCGTGGTGCACATCAACGCGGCGATTGCGGGTCTGGTGGGCGCCTTCGTGATTGGCAAGCGCGTCGGTTACGGCCGCGAGCCGATGACGCCGCACAGTCTGACCATGACCATGATTGGCGCATCGCTCCTGTGGGTGGGCTGGTTCGGCTTCAACGCCGGTTCGGCACTGGAAGCGGGTGGCACCGCAACCCTGGCCTTTGTCAACACGCTGGTGGCGACGGCAGCGGCAACGCTGACCTGGATCCTGGCCGAGTGGATGATGAAGGGTAAACCTTCGATGCTGGGCGCAGTCTCCGGCGCGGTATCGGGTCTGGTCGCCATCACCCCGGCCTGCGGCTGGGTCGGTGTCGGCGGTGCGCTCATCATCGGCGCACTGGCGGGTGTGGTGTGTCTGTGGGGCGTCAGTGGCCTGAAGAAACTGTTGGGCGCAGACGACGCGCTCGACGTGTTCGGCATCCATGGCATCGGCGGCATTCTCGGCGCACTGCTCACCGGCGTGTTCAACAGCTGGAGCCTGGGCGGCGCGGGCATCCCCGACTACGTCAACAACACCTTCGTCACTACCGAAATCGGCACGCAGTTCATGATTCAACTGCAAGCCGTCGGCGTAGCGCTGGTCTGGTCGGGTGTCGTCGCCTTCATCTGCTACAAGGTGGTGGATCTCATCGTTGGTCTGCGCGTCTCGGAAGAAAACGAGCGCGAAGGTCTGGATACCACCCAGCATGGCGAGCGTGCCTACAGCATGTAAACCAGAAAACTCTCCGCAGGAAGTTTGGGGCGCTCTGCAGAGCGCCCTTTTTTTATCCTAGGCGCCTGCGGCTTTGAGCCAGTCGCGCCACAAGGCAAACAGGGTGGGACTGGCTGATGCCACCACCGACCGCTCCCAAATGTTGGCGGTATCAAAATTGCCGGAGAGGCTGGCGAGCTGCCCCCCGGCCTCTTCGAGGATCAGCGCACCGGCGGCGTAGTCCCAGAGTTTTTGCCCGCCGTGGACATAAATGTCGAAACGTCCGGCGGCGGTGTAGCACCAGTCGAGCGTGCTCGCGCCAAAATTGCGCTGGGAGGCGTAGGGTGGCCACGACGCCAGCCGACCAGCCAGCTCGCGGTTGATCCGTTTGAGTTCGACACCCGCGAGAGCGCGCTTGAGTTCGCGGGCGGGCGCGCGCAAGGGCAGTGGCTGGCCATTGAGGTGTGCGCCGCCGCCGCGCAGCGCGGTGAAGCACTCGTCGGTGATGGGGTCGTAGACCACGCCGAGCTGCCGCACGCCCTTGTAGAGGTAGGCCACGGAGACGGCGAAATACGGCACCCCGGCGACAAAGTTCGACGTGCCGTCGATGGGATCAACGCACCAGAGTCCATCGCGTCCGGCATCCCAGGCGTCGTGCTGCTGCTGCTCGGTCATTTCTTCGCCCAGCACGGGTACGTCGCGCAGGGCTTGCAGTGCGGTGACCAGCGCCGCCTGGGTGGCCGAGTCAGCTTCGGTAAAGAGACTGCCGTCGGCCTTGTGGCTCGCCGCCACTTTGAGAAAACGCGGGTTGACCTCGCAGCGGGCAATTTCGCGCACCGCTGTCACCACCGCTGCGAGCAGCGCGGGCGTGCAGGCGGGGTCAAGCGTCATGCGTCTTTCCACTTGATCGAACAACCCATGCTGGGGATTTGCTCGGCGGGGCCTCGCTGGGTGGTAGCGACCTGTTTCAGGGCTTCAAACAGGTCGCGGCGAACGCCTTCGGGTGCGGTATCTTTGCGCGATTCATCGAAGCGCCCCCGGTATTGCAACTCGCCGTTGCGGTTGAAGCCGAAAAAATCGGGTGTGCACACTGCACCATAGGCTTTGGCCACGTTCTGGCTGGCGTCGAGTACATAGGGGAACGAGAAACCGAACTCCCGGGCGACGCGTTGCATGTTGTCGAAGCTGTCTTCAGCGTAATCGGTGGGGTCGTTCGACATGATCGCAATGGCATGAATGCCGTGTTCGGCCTTGAGTTCGGCGAGATCGCGCACGAGTCGCGGACGAATGGCTTTCACATACGGGCAGTGATTGCAGATGAACATCACCAAGAGGCCATTCGGCCCCATCGCTGACGCGAGCGTATGGGTTTGGCCTTCAACGCCGGGCAAGGCAAAATCCACGGCTTTCCAGCCAAAATCGCAGACGGGGGTGGTGAGCGATACCATCTCAAAACTCCATAATCAATTCAACGGCATCATAACCAATATGGCTCTGCCCCGCTTCTATCTGAATACCCCACTTGCGCTTGGCGCACGTTTCAGTTTGCCGCCCGGCGCGGCGCGTCATGCCGCGCGTGCATTGCGGCTGGGGGCAGGCGACGCCATCGTGTTGTTCGACGGGCGCGGCGGTGAATACCCGGCACGCATCGAGCGTATTACCCGAGATGAGGTAGCAGTGGCGATCACCGGCTTTGATCCGGTCGAGCGCGAATCGCGTTTGCAGGTGCGCTTGGCGCAGGGCATTTCGAGCGGCGAACGCATGGATTACACGCTGCAAAAAGCCGTCGAGCTGGGTGTTGCCATGATCCAGCCGATTGCTGCCAAACGCAGTGTGGTGAAACTTGCAGGCGAGCGCGCCGACAAGCGGGTGACGCACTGGCAGGGCGTGGTGGCCAGTGCCTGTGAGCAGAGTGGCCGTAACCAGATACCCCTTGTGAGTGTGCCGCTTACGCTGGCGAACTGGCTGGGGTCACGTCCCGATGGCCGCTTGCTGGTACTGTCGCCGCTGGCCGACCAGCGTCTGGCCGATCTGCCGCCGCCAACGGGCGACGACTGGCTGGCCGTCGGGCCCGAAGGCGGATTCGAGACCGACGAGCTCGCCGCACTGGCCGCAGCAGGTGCAGTGCCGGTGCGGCTGGGCGCGCGGGTATTGCGTACTGAAACAGCGGCACTCGCGGCGCTGGCCGCGATGCAAACCTTGTGGGGTGATTTTTGACGCTGCACAGGTGAGGGGTTTTCGGTATGCTTCCGGGTCAACTTCCTTCATTGCAGGCTTGCCCGTGAAAGACACCACCCATTTCGTCCACTGGTTCCGTGCGGCCGCCCCCTACATTCACGGCTTTCGTGGCAAAACCTTTGTGATCGCGTTTGGCGGCGAGTTGGTAGCCGAAGGCGATTTCGTCCAGCTGGCGCATGACGTGAATCTGTTGAACAGCCTGGGGGTGCGGCTGGTGCTGGTGCACGGTGTGCGGCCTCAGGTCGAAGCGCGCCTCACCGAGAACGGCGCAACCATCCAGTACGTCGGCGGCCTGCGCGTCACCGACGACACTGCGCTGGCCTGCGTCAAGGAAGCGGCGGGCACGGTGCGGGTAGAAGTCGAAGCGCTGTTATCGCTGGGCTTGGCGAATACGCCAATGGCGGGCGCGGACATTCGCGTGGCATCGGGTAATTTCGTCACGGCCAAACCCATCGGCGTGATCGACGGCGTGGATTTGTTGCATACCGGCGAGGTGCGCAAAATCGACGCGGCCGCGATACGCAAGCGGCTCGACCAGCACGACATCGTCTTGCTGTCGCCCATCGGCTATTCGCCCACAGGTGAGATTTTCAACTTGAGCCTGGAAGACATCGCCACCCAGACTGCCGTGGAGCTGGCCGCCGACAAACTGATTTTTTTGATGGAGCCCGACGGCGTGCCCGACAAAGGGCGGCGCATTCACAACGCACTCACAGTCAACGAGGCGCGGCAGCTAATAGACAAAGCAAAAAAATTGCCCGAAGACGTGGCGTATTATTTGCCGTGCGCGGTGCGCGCCTGTACCCAGGGCGTGAAACGTGCGCATCTCATTAGCCGCCATCGCGACGGTGCCTTGCTGTCTGAACTGTTTACCCGTGACGGCGTCGGCACGCTGGTGACGCCCGCGCCGCTGGAAACGCTGCGTGCAGCGACCATCGACGACGTCGGCGGTATTCTCGGCATTATCGAGCCGCTGGAGCGTGACGGCATTCTCGTGCGGCGTTCGCGTGAACGGCTGGAAATGGAGGTCGAGCGTTTTCTGGTGCTGGAATCCGACGGCGTCGTCGCGGGCTGCGCTGCGCTGTATCCCTTCCCTGAGGCGCAGGCGGCTGAACTCGCCTGTCTGGCGGTGGCGGCCGATTATCGCGGACGCGGATTCGGCGAACGGTTGCTGGCCGAGGCTGAACGGCATGGCAAAAAAGCCGGATTTAAGCGACTATTCGTTCTCACGACCCGCACTGAGCACTGGTTTGAAGAACGTGGGTTCGTGGACAGCAGTCCGGACAAGCTGCCACAGAGCAAGCAGGCGCTGTACAACTATAAGCGGAGATCAAAAGTTCTGGAAAAACCCATCTAAGAAGGGGGAACGTTTTGCGTCCGCAGAAGTATCGGTGGTGCCAGGGGATCGTGTGGATCACCCTGCTGGTGTTGTTCGGTCTATCTCCTTTGGCGAGAGCGGGAAAACCCGCGCCGTTTGTGTTTGGTGTCTTCCCCAATCTTGGTACCCAGCAAATCCTGATGACCTATCGCCCACTGGCGGATGTGCTGGAAAAGCGATTTCATCGTCAGGTACTGATTTTTACGGCACCGGATTTCAAGACCTTTGTGACGCGTACTCACCGGGGGGAATACGATTTGGTGCTGACTGCGCCGCACATGGCCTGGCTGGCTCGGCAGGAAGCAGGCTATCGCCCTCTGTTGCAATTCGATCAACCTGTGCGCGGCCTGCTGGTCGTGAACAAGGCGTCTGCGTTGAACACGCTGCAGGATCTGGATAATTCCAAAATCGCCATTGGGGATCCACTCGCGGTGACCGTGCTGGCGATGCAGGATTTATTGGCTGCTAGCGGGCTTAAATCTGGACAGCAATTCCGGTTATACGAGGCGGGCACGCAGAGTAATGCTGCGATGCAGGTGGTTTCCCGGCGGTCAGACGCTGCCATTGTCGGGCGTCAGCCGCTCAATGCGCTGCCGGAGGATATGCGCCAGCAGTTGCGGGTGATTGCAGAAACCAGGGCGCTGTCGAGCCAGATGTTTTTGACGCACCCGCGTGTCAATGAACGTGACGCAGCCTCGATTCAAGAGGCTTTGCTGGCGTTCGAGCGTTTATCCGCAGGCCAGACATTTATGACGAAATCCGGATTTGGCAAGCTGGTTCCCGTGCGCGACGGTGAATTCCAAGTGTTTCGTCCTTACGCGCTGGAAGTACAACGCTTGATGCGCGATGTCAGATGAAAACTTGGTTTGACGATCTTTCCCTGCGTTACAAACTGACGCTGGCGGCGCTGGCGGTAGAAGCCATCATGCTGGCTTTTTTGCTGGTGAATGGCGTCAGGTTGTCCAATCAGGCGCTTGAGGCGCAGGCAACGGAACATGCCACAGACATTGGCGCGGCATTGGCCGCCACGCTGGTAACCCCGCTGGCGCAGCAGGATGAAGTCAATGTGCGTGAAATTGCCGAGGCGGCTCACCGCGAAGGTCAGTTGGCTTACATTGAGATTCGCGATACGCAGCAACGTCTTTTATATGCGGTGGGCAGTCGGGAGAAGAAATCCATCCAGCTGACCCACCGCCAGATCCAGTTGGCAGGACAACGCTATGGCGAACTGATACTGGGGGTGTCTTCTGCCTACATTCAGCAGGCGCAGGCGCGTTACTGGAAGCAGAATCTGCTGATTGCGGCGATTACCCTGATCGCAACTGGCGTGTTGCTGCTGTGGGCGACGGGTTGGGTGATCCGTCGCTTTGATTTACTGGCGCACGCCAGCAAGCGCATGGCGCAAGGCGATTTGCATGTGAAATTGCCGAATGGCTCAAAAGACGAAATCGGCCTACTGATTGGCACCTTCAACCAGATGGCCGAGGCTGTGCGCGCCAGCGTCGATCGCGCGCGCGAGAACGAAGCCCGGTTTCACGCCATCGCCGATTACACGCACGACATCGAACTCTGGCTCTCGCCCGAGAATAAGCTGCTGTGGGTGAATCCGTCGGTCGAGCGGATGCTGGGTTACACGGTAGGCGAATGCATGGGGAAAATGGATTTTCCGATCGACGTGGTGCATCTGGATGATCGGATGGCCGTGGATTTCCAGTTGCGCCAGGCGTTGCGTGGTACCTCGGGGCAGGGATATGCCTTGCGCATGTGCCCCAAGGACGGCGGGCATTTTTGGGCAGTGATGAACTGGCAGCCGATCCACGATTTTGGCGGCGCGTATCGCGGTATCCGCGCCAGCGTTCATAGTATTGAAGACCTCAAAGCGACCGAGTCCAGCCTGCGCGAGGCCATCAGCGAATTGCGGCTGGCCGAGAGTTTGCAGGGCAAATATCTGGAAGAGTCCGAGCAGGAGCGTGCACGACTGGTCTCACTGCTGTCGGCCATGAACCTGGGGATTCTGTTTGTCGCATCGGATAGTCAGGTGATCTATCACAATCCGGCGTTCACCCGGATGTGGATGATCGAAGAAGGGACAGCATTGATTGGCTTGCCGGTTCACGAGGTGTTGGCTAAATCGACTTCAATACTGGCGCGCCCCGATCATTTTTCGCGCCACCTGTTGTCGGTGCTCGAAGCGCGTGAAGTGTCCGATAGTTTTGAAATCCAGATGACCGATGGTCGTGTCATTACCGAGGTGGATCACCCGGTGCGCGACCGCGAAGGCCGGTTTGTGGGCCATTTGTGGATTTATGAAGACGTCACGCGTGAGCGCCAGACCGCAGAGCAGCTGGTGTATCTGGCCGAGCGCGATGCCCTGACGGGTTTGTATAACCGCCACCGTTTTCAGCAGGAGCTGTCGCGTACCATGCTGGAAACCGACCGCCACCAGATGCAGTGCGCGGTGATGTTTTTTGACCTTGACGAATTCAAGACTATTAACGATACCTACGGTCATCGCGCTGGCGACGCGCTGCTGATCCGGGTGGCGGGCGAGATCGGCGCGCTGGTGCGGCGCAATGAAGTATTGTCGAGACTGGGCGGGGATGAGTTCGCCATTCTCTTGCCTTCCGCGAAGGACGAAGAGGCCGAGGCTTTGGCCGAGCGCATTGTGCGCGCGGTGGCGCAAATTCCGTTCCGCTTCGAAGGACAGAATCTGCGGCTGACGACTAGCCTCGGGATTGCCTACTATCCGCGCCACGCGGTGGACGCGGATGAGTTGATCGCGCGGGCGGATATCGCCATGTATCAGGCCAAGCAGGCGGGCAAGAACACTTGGCGGGTATTTCGCGCCGATGCCGAGGCAGATAGTGAAATGCGCACCCGCCTGAGCTGGGGCGAGCGCATCAGCAATGCCCTCGACAAGGGATTGTTCCAGCTGCATTTTCAGGGGGTGTATCACGCGCAGTCGGGCAAGCTGGCGCATGTCGAAGCGCTGATCCGCATGGTCGACGAAAGCCTCCCCGATCAACTCATCATGCCGGGACACTTTATCCCGGTGGCAGAAAAAAGTGGCCGTATTCTGGATATCGACCGCTGGGTGGTGCGCGAGGTGCTGCAACTGCTGGCGCTGAACCAGTCCATTCCCGCGATTGCGATCAACCTGTCCGGGCGTTCGCTGTCCGAACCCAGTCTGCCGCAATACATCAGCGATGAATTACGCCAATCGGGCGTCAATCCCAAGCGCTTCATTGTCGAGATTACCGAAACGGCAGCGGTGTCAGACTTGCACGATGCGCAGCGCATGATCGAAGCCTTGCGCCAGCTGGGTTGTGGCGTCTGTCTCGATGATTTCGGTGTCGGCTTTGCGTCGTTTGCCTACCTCAAGCATTTGCAGGTCGATACCATCAAGATTGATGGGCTGTTCATTCGCGATTTGCAGGCCGACCCCGACAACCAGGTGTTTGTGCGTGCCATGGTGGGCGTCGCGCGCGGGCTGGGTAAAACAGTGGTGGCCGAATACGTGGAAGACGAGAAATCATTGGTGATCCTGCGCGAATTCGGCGTGGACCTGGTGCAAGGCTATTACCTGGATCGCCCAACCGCCGACCATCCAGCCGTCGTAAGCTGACCGTTGTGGGCTGAAACTGGCTGGCTGGGGAGCCAATGGTAAAATGCCGCGCTTTTCCCGCCGTCTCTCAGGAAACCCGCCGTGCTTACCGCTTCCAGCATCACCCTGCAATTTTCGACCAAACCGCTGTTTGAAAACGTCAATGTCAAATTCGGCGACGGTAATCGTTATGGCCTGATCGGTGCCAACGGCTGCGGCAAATCCACCTTCATGAAAATCCTCGCCGGCGAACTGGAATCGACCGCCGGCAACGTCTCGCTCGATCCCGGCGAGCGCATGGCCTGGCTGCGCCAGGATCAGTTCGGCTACGAAGACCAGCGCGTGCTCGACGTGGTGCTGCAAGGCCACGCCGACATGTGGCGCGTGATGCAGGAAAAAGACGCCATCTACATGAACCCGGAAGCGAGCGAGGACGACTACCTGCACGCCGCCGAGCTGGAAGCCAAATTCGGCGAGATGGGCGGCTACGACGCCGAGGCGCGCGCCGGGCAGCTGCTGCTCGGTGTCGGTATTCCGATCGAGCAGCACACAGGGTCGATGAGCGAAATCGCGCCCGGCTTCAAGCTGCGCGTGCTGCTGACGCAGGCGCTGTTCTCCAACCCCGACATCCTGTTACTCGACGAGCCGACCAACAACCTCGACATCAACACCATCCGCTGGCTGGAAAATGTGTTGAACGAGAGCAACGCCACCATCATCGTCATCTCGCACGACCGTCACTTTCTGAACCAGGTCTGCACCCACATGGCCGACCTCGATTTCGGCACCATCAAGACCTACCCCGGCAATTACGACGACTACATGCTGGCCTCGACCCAGGTCAAGGAACGCCAGGCCAGCGCCAACGCCAAGGCCAAGGACAAGGTCGCCGAACTACAGGAATTCGTGCGCCGCTTCTCCGCCAACAAGTCGAAAGCGCGCCAGGCCACCAGCCGCATGAAGATGATCGACAAAATCAAGATCGAGGATTTCAAGCCCAGCTCGCGGCAAAACCCTTACATCCGTTTCGAGCCTGAAAAGGCGCTGCATCGCCGCGCGCTCGAGGTCGAGAATCTCAAGTTTGCGTATGCGGACACGCCGCTATTCACTAATCTCGGCTTCTCGCTCGAAGCGGGTGAAAAAATGGCCATCATCGGCGGCAACGGCGTCGGCAAATCGACCCTGATGAAGCTGCTGATGGGTGAGTTGCAACCCGCATACGGTGAAATCCGCTGGAGTGAAAACGCCAACACCGGCTATTTTTCGCAGGACCACGTCAGCGATTTCGACATGGACAAAAACCTGACTGACTGGATGCACCAGTGGACACAGGCGGGCGACGACGAGCAGGTGCTGCGCGGCATTCTCGGGCGCTTGTTGTTCTCCGGTGACGACGTCAAGAAATCGGTGCGCGTGCTGTCCGGGGGCGAAAAAGGCCGCATGCTCTACGGCAAGCTGATGCTCGGTCGCCACAACGTACTGCTGATGGACGAGCCGACCAACCACATGGACATGGAGTCGATCGAGTCCTTGAACCTCGCGCTTGAACTCTACAAAGGCACGCTGATTTTCGTCTCGCACGACCGCCAGTTCGTTTCCAGCCTCGCCACCCGCATCCTTGAAATCACCCCGGAAGGCGTCGAGTTTTATATGGGCGGCTACGACGAATATCTGCATTCCAAAGGGCTGGAATGAGCGTGGTTGTCATTGGCCTCGGCCAGCTGGGGCGGGTCTTTGCGGGCGGCCTGCTGCGCAGCGGCCACACGGTCGTGCCTGCCAATCGCGGCGACGATCTGGCCGCGCTGGCGGCGGTGCATCCTTCGCCCGAGCTGGTGCTGGTGGCGGTGGGCGAAAACGATTTGCACGCCGCGCTGGCCTCGATACCGGAACCTTGGAAACCGCACGTCGCGCTGATCCAGAACGAGCTGCTGCCGCGCGACTGGCAGGCGCACGGCTATATGCAGCCAACCGTGATGTCGGTGTGGTTCGAAAAAAAACCGGATCAGGATGCCAAGCCTCTGATGTCCTCGCCGGTGTTCGGCGCGAATGCGGCGCGGCTGGTGGACGCGCTGGTGTGCATTGATCTGCCCGCGCACACCGTCGTCAGTGCCGACGCCTTGCTGTTTGAGCTGGTCGTGAAAAATGTCTACATCCTCACCACCAATATCGCAGGACTCAAAACCGGCGGCACGGTCGCCACGCTGTGGGCGCAGCACCAAGATTTTGCGCGGGCGGTCGCGGGTGAGGTGATGGATATTCAAGCCGCGCTCACCGGCGTACAGCATGATCGCGGCGCGTTGATCGCGGGAATGCTGGCTGCTTTCGACGGCGATCTCGCCCACGGCTGCACCGGGCGTTCGGCACCCGCACGGCTGGCGCGTGCGCTTTTACACGCCGACCAATTTGGCCTGTCAGTACCGACGCTGCGGGGGTTGGCGATTTAACGCCATTTCCAGATCAAACGGCTTTGCCGTCCGGTTTTTTCTTGGTTTCACCGCCATAGATCCCCGAGTGATCGAACGGAATCCAGTCCGACGATTTGTCTGTCTTGACGCGGCCTTTGACGCGATAGGGCACGCCTTCTTTCAGCGTCTCGGGCGGCAGGGTTTTGATTTGCTGGATCAGGTTTTTTGATTGCATGATCGCGTCCACGCGCATCACCGTGCTCGAGGTGGCGGGAATCAGGGTGGATACGCGCGAGAGCCCCCGGCTGAACGGGCGACCATTCAGCGTCAGTTCAAAATCCAAGGCTTCGATTTTGAGGTCGAAATCATTCGGATTGCTGACGCGCAGCCCCACGTCAAATTTCTGCTCGAAGAGGCCGAGGCTTTTTATCTCCACGTCTGCCACGCTGACCGTGGGCGCAACGGCATTGAGCGGTAGCCCCGAGCAAGCGGCAAGGCTGAGGCTGATCAACAGGGCGAGTAAATGTTTCATGAAAAATATCCTATCGGAGGTGCGCCAGCAGTTGGGCAGTCATACGCGCGGCCTGCGCGGCGTAACCACCGCCGAACAGGTTGGCGTGGTTGAGAATGTGATACAGATTGTAGAGGGATTTGCGTATCGCGTAGCCCGCATCGAGTGGCCAGGCGGCGCGATAGGCTGCATAGAAATCGGGCGGATAGCCGCCGAAGAGTTCCGTCATCGCCAGATCGCATTCGCGGTCGCCGACGTACACCGCTGGATCAAACAGCACGGGTGTGTCATCCGCGAGATAGCCATGATTGCCGCCCCACAAATCACCGTGTAGCAGTGAAGGCGCGGGTGTGTAGCCGTCGAATAAGCCATCGAGCCTGACGCATAGCTGATCGCCGTCGCGTTGTAGTGCACCACCGTAGCCGTTGTGCGCGGCGAGCTGTAATTGCGGGACGAGTCGCTGAGTTCGCCAGAATTCGATCCAGCGGATGTGCGTCGCATTGCGCTGCGGTGTAGCCCCGATCCAATTGTCGTGAGGCCAGCCAAAGTGGGAAGAGGCGGTGTTTGCACGATGCAGGCTGGCAAGCTGTTCGCCGAGTCGGGCGGCATCGCCGTGGCTCGACAGCTCAAGCGCTTCCAGCACCAGAAACGCTTGAGTATTAGCCGTGCCCGAGACGATCACCCTGGGCACGCACACGCTTTGAGTGGCAGCGAGTGCGGCCAGCCCATCCGCTTCGGCGGCGAACATGTCACGTCGAGATGCCGTGTTCAGCTTGACGAAAAAGCGCTGTGACCCGTCGTCAAACAGATAAGCGGCGTTGATGTCGCCACCCGACAGCGAGCGCGGTGCTGACGGATGAAACGGCACACCCGTGGCCGTGCCAATCGCAGCAGCAATCTCAGCGAACCACTCGGGCATCACCCACTACCGGTTGAATCCGAACGCTTAACGCTGCGTGGGCGGCGCGCAATGCCGCCTCGACCTCGGTTGCTTGCGGCGCGCGGCTGAAAATAAACCCCAGATACGACGCGCCCTCGGGAGGTGGCGCGACGCGCTGACCCGGCTGCGCGGTGAGTTCAATCTGGGTAATGCCGCGTACCGCACGCGCGGCGGCCATGCCGTCCACGCCGAGCAGAATGCCCGGCTGGGGAATCGGGATCATCATCACGCCCGCTGCTTCAGTGGGCGCGTGGGCAGGCAGCGGATACCCCAGCGTATGCCGCAGCAGAATGTCCACTGCGCTCATCCCTAGCGTGGCGTCGAGCACGCGGCCACACAGGCCGCCGATGCCACGCGGTGCAATTTCCAGCAGCCAGACACCCGCTGTATCAATGCGCGCTTCCGCGTGGATCATGCCGTGCGTCAGCCCTGCCGCTGCGCAAGCGTGCGCCACTGCTTCGGTGAACGCGGCTTGCGTAGCAGCGGGCAGCCGCGAAGGCGTGATGAACAGGGTTTCTTCAAAGCTCGGGCCGGTGAGCGGGTCGGGTTTGTCGAACACGGCCAGCACGCGCAGCTGACCGTTTTCCAGTACGCCGTCGAGCGCAGCTTCTGTGCCGTCGATATAGCGCTCGGCCAGTAGCGCGGTGTTGCCATGGCGTTGTGCGCGCGACTGGATCGCCCGCACGTGCCGCACCGCCCGCTCGAACTCGCTAAGATTGTTGGCGCGAATCACGCCTCTGCTAGCGTTAAGCTGGCGCGCCTTGACCACCAGCGGAAACGGCAGCGGCGCAGTGTTGCCCTCGATCAAGGCAAAGTCGGGGTGCGGCAAACCACAACGCTGCTGAAGTTGGCGAAAGCGCAGTTTGTCGGTGAGCTGGGCGACCGCATCCGGGGAATTGCCGGGTAAACGCAACGCCTGTCGCACTTTTGCAGCCAGCTGTGCGCCGTGGTCATCGACCGCCAGCACCGCGTCAACTGGTGTGTGCAGCGCGGCAAGTACCTGCGGCAGCGCGATGTCTGGCTGGTCAAATGGCACGCTCATCAAAGGTGGCAAACCCCAGCCGGGCGCGAGCTGGTGGCAATAATCGGCGCAGGTAATCAGCTCGATATCCAGCCGTTCGCAGGCCGCAACAAAATCGGCGTTGGCATAACCAGCGGCAGGCAGCAGCAGCAACAGGCGCGGCATGGTTTAGAAACTGGCCAGCTGTGTCTCGGTCGGCTCAGCGCAGCAGTACCAAGGCTCTGAATGATGCGGGATCGTCGTGCCGTAATCCGCCGGATCGAGTGTCGGCGCGGTTTCGCCCAACGCAGCGTGCGCGCGCGCCCAGATGCCTGCGAATACGTCGGTGCGCGACAACCCGCTTTTTTCTGCGGTCATCACCCAAGCCATGATATCGGTTTGCAGGGCGTCTACCGCCGGATCGTCGGCCTGCCAGGGGTAGCCCAGCATGGCCTCATCAAATGCACCGACCCTCGCGGCGAAATCCGGTAGGTGTAGCAGGTGTGAGCCCTGCGGCACCAACAGGCGGATTGCCAGCTGGACGGGGGGCACGGCTTCAACCAGTTTCAGCCGCAACAAGGCAGCGAGCAAATCGCGGTAGCCCGCCAGCATTGTCCAGGGTGTAAACGGCACGAAGGTGGGCGCGAGCGCGAGGCCGAGCGTGCGGCAGTGTGCAAGCGCGGCTTCGAAATCCGCCTGGGTGTGCCCTTTGGCGAGGGCGTTGAGAATTGCGTCGTCGATAGACTCCACGGCCGTGATGACGAACAGCAAGCCGCAGGCTTGCAGGCGCGGCAGTACGTCGGCGTGATCAAGCAGGTGTTCGACCTTGATCGTGGCATCCCAGCTCAAATCGGGAAAACGCGCGTGCAGCGCTTCGGCGACTTTCAGCGCATGGGTCGGGCCGTTGAGAAAGTCCGGGTCTCCAAAGCTGATGTGCTGCGCGCCAAGTGCCACTTGCTGTGCGATATCGGCCAGCACGATCTCGACCGGCACGATGCGAAACTTGCCTTCGTACACCGGCACCACCGGGCAGTGGCGGCACAGGTGCTTGCAGCCACGACTGGCCTCGGCGAAGCCGGTCATGCGTTCGCTGCCATCGCCCAGCTGGAGTTTGGCATAACCTTGCAACGCGGGCAGGCTGTGGCGCTCGGGTAGCAGAAATTCGATTTTGTCGCGGCGTACCAGGGGCGTGGCTGGGGCGAATCCCGTCTGCACCCAGTTGAGCAGATCCGGCTCGGACTCACCGCCGAACACGGCGTCCACCCCGAGGCTGCGGAGCCACGCTGCATTCATGGGCGCATACAAGCCGAACGCGGCCAGCCGTGCGCGCGGTGCCAGTGCGCGGATTTTCGGTAGCGCGGCGGCAGCGATGCGGGTGGCGGTATGCATCCCCAAATACACCGCCACGTAGTCGGCGTTGGCAAACTGTGCCGGGTCGAGTTTCTGTTGCGACAGATCGACACACGCACAAGGTATCCCGGCGCGGGCAAACCAGGCGGCAGGCTGCGCGAGGTTGAACGGCTGCCGCCCCAGCTCATAGGGGCTGACCAAAACAACACGCGCCCCGGAGGGCGCGTGGGTGATCGTGCACAGGCTCATGGTGTTATTTTGCCTTGGGGCGCTGCTCGAACATTTTTGCGATACCAGGTTCACGCGACGCACCGGCGGCCTTCATGCGCTTGAGATATTCTTCCCACAGCGCTTCTTGCTGCGTGCCGAGGTCGTGCAGGTATTCCCAGGAATAAATCCCGGTGTCGTGCCCGTCCGAGAAAAAGAAATTGATGCCGTACAGACCCACTGGCTCGGCGGCGTTGATGAGCACACCTTTTTTGCCGGTTTGCAGCACTTCCTGTCCAGGGCCGTGACCGCGCACTTCGGCAGAAGGCGAGTACACACGCAAAAATTCGAACGACATTTCAAAATGCGCGCCGTCGGTAAACGCAATTTCAAGTTTCTGGGAAGCTTGATGCAGTTTGATGTCGGTGGGGGTGGGGATGGCCATGGTGAGTGTTTGGTGGTGACGTGGAGGCAAAGTTTAACCCCGCCACGCCAGGATTAAACCCTGGCAGAAAAAGGGGATGCGTGGAACGATTTGCCAGTCACCCGGGTAGGCAACAGCGCATTGATTCAACGTGGAAACTGGTGCGTCCGGCGCGATTCGAACGCGCGACCCCTGCCTTCGGAGGGCAGTACTCTATCCAGCTGAGCTACGGGCGCGAAGTGCGGCGAAGCATAGCGGGTTTACTCGGTGGCGTCCATATTTCGAGTGCTTCAATGGGCCGCCACCGCGATGCCATGGGCTTTTACGGAAAAGCGGCAAAAACCTCATCTGCTATTTTCAATCCTGCGGGCACGCCGCCGATTTTTTTCTCTTCGGGGGACGTTAATTGCACGCCGTTAGCCGGATCGGCTGGCAAAGCCTCACCTTCCAGTCCCGCCGGTGCTTTTGTTCCCAAGCCGTCAAACCGCCAGTGAACGCCAAGATAGACCCTGGATAAAGCATTCTCGACAATCGCTTTTGCCAGTGTCAATTCGCGCGCATGTCTGACCCGGATGTCTCCACGGGGATCCTGATTCACTCCGTCAAATTCATCCGACACGAACGTGAACTCCTGCGACCGCAGCACGGTTTTGACAGGAGCCCCAAATTTGTCCGCGTAGAACAAGGCCGTCATCCGTAGCGAAACTGCGCCGAATGTGGCATGACCGGATGGGTAGGCCGGAAAATCCGGCGTCCGACTAAATTCACCCAAGACGTTTGTTCGCGGAGCCCCTAAAGGCAGCCAAAACGGGTCGCAATGAGGGCTGGCCGGAGACGTGTGAATCCCATGGTTAGGACCGTATCCCAAATCATGCTGGCGAATACCGATGACCGGACGCCATAAGTCGTAATGATATTTGGCACCCCAGGCAACAATCGCTGCGTCTGCCATTCCCAGATGAACCAGAGCAAACAGTTTGGCTCGGTCAGCGGAAGAAAGTATTTCCCCCGCATTTTCACGTGTTTGCATGAAAGCACGCACAACCTGGTTGTACAAACGCGGAGGGACGCCTAACTTCTTGCTTCCGTCGTAACCCCAGAACGTTCCAATCACGGTCTCTTCGGGGGTGCGTTCTCTTGCGTGCGGAAACACCGACATTGCGCGACCGTTTTCCTTAACATCTGCTACTGCCGCAGCGTAGCGCGGTGTGCCAAACCCTGGGTGAGGATCAAGATAGGCTGCGTGTGCAACACCCGCGTTGCCGCCGTTGATGGCAAACGGCACCATATCTCCCCAGTGTGTACTGAGCCGTGCTTGCTTGGGAGCCATCGGGTCGGCCTGATGGCGGGGCGGAGCCGGGATGTACGCATTATCATCGGGTTGCGTGCTGCCGTCATTACGACGGAAATTAACCAGCGCCAATCCCAATGCCTCGCCATAGTTGCTGCTTGGGTAAATAACTGCCGACGGAATGCCGCCCTGAACCAAGGAATCGTAAAACTCGCTCGCTTTCTGGGTAATGTAGTCAGTCTGCTTGGGCCAAAGCTGTCGCAGCGTGGCTATCGCCGCGCCTGCTACTGCGGCATCAGGATTCAGCCCGGGGGGTGGTAGAGGCATGGGGACAGGCGCATACACTTGCGCCAGTCCTGCCGTCGTTGCCGTCCAGGCGTTATAGATAGAAGCGTGCACAATCGCGAATGCACGCGATACCCGCGTTGGCCCCCCTACCTCCGGCATCGAACCCTTGGGTTGATCAAAATCGCGGCGATGAACCTCCATCGCCACGTCATTCCAAAAAAGAATAGTGTCCATAATTTACGTCCTTGTAGTCAGATTCATCAAGAAACACACCCACAGCCAACACTGAAAACGAACCCCGTTTTCAGGAAGCGTGGATGCCCTGTGTCTCCGCAACAAGGGCACACCCATCAACCAGCGTCATCGCACTGGCAATATTTGTGCAAGGCACTATAGCAACCCGACATGATTTTTCAATTACGTAATTATGTGGAACGCACCCCTGAATGACCCGGCATTCCCGTTGGGGACTTGTATTCGCTTGGGTATAATCCGTGGTTTTTGACGCTAGCCCTTAAGGACGCCCCATGGCCGATTCACACGCAAAGATGACGAAAGCTACGCCGCAGGAAGTCATCATTTCTCTCGTTGCTGGCTTGTTTGCCCCCTTGCTGGCGATTTTTCTGATTGTCATGCTGGTGCTCAATATTCAGGGCGGCCATCAGGCTGACCCCAATGACGAAGCGATGCAGAAAGCCATCGGGGAGCGTATCAAGCCCGTTGCGCAACTGGCGGCACTCGATGCCAATGCCCCCAAGGTCGAAAAATCCGGCCAGGAGGTCTACGACGCTGTGTGTACTTCGTGTCACACCCCGGGCGCGTTGGGTGCGCCCAAGTTCAACAGCAACGGCGACTGGGCAGGCCGTTTGGGCAAAGGCTTCGATGCCCTCGTCAAGCACGCGATCGAAGGCTTCAACCAGATGCCCGCGCGCGGTGGTGACGGCGATTTGTCCGATACCGAAGTGGCGCGCGCTGTGGCCTACATGGCGAACTCGTCGGGCGCGAAGTTCGCCGCACCAGAAGCAGCGGCCCCTGCGGCGGCAGCGGGCTCAGCCAACCCCGATCCTGCCAAGGGCAAGACAGTGTACGAAGCGAACTGCGCGGCCTGCCACGGCACTGGCGTGGCAGGTGCGCCCAAGGCGGGCGACAAGGCCGCCTGGAAGGCGCGCATCGGTCAGGGCTTTGACGGTTTGTACCAAGCGGCTCTGAAAGGCAAAAACGCGATGCCGGCCAAAGGCGGCAACGCCGATTTGCCGGAAGCCGATCTTGCCAATGCCGTCGGTTACCTGTTTGTTGAAGCAGGTGGCAAACTGTAAATTGGGTGTGGAGATAGCCACAGCGCGGCGATCCCACTCCTGAAAACCAAACGCCTGGAGAGACCATGAAAAACCTGCTGCTTGCGACCTTGTTTCCGTTCATGTTGATGGCCTGCGATCAGGCCGATTCTGCTACCGAGGCGAAAACACAGGCCAAAGCCCAGACGCCAGCCAAGTCTCAGTCCGCCAAATCGCAAGCGCCGACCAAGGTGGATCTGGTCAAGGGGCAGCAGGCCTATACCCAGGCGTGTGCGTTTTGCCATGACAAGGGCATCGCCGGTGCTCCCAAGGCAGGCGACAAAGCTGCCTGGTCTGCACGGCTGGCCAAAGGCAGCGAGGCGCTGTATACCTCGGCGCTCAAGGGCAAAGGTGCCATGCCCGCCAAGGGGGGCAATCCCTCGCTGGCGGACGACAAGGTGAAGGCGGCGGTGGATTATCTCGTCGCGAAATCACGCTGAATCTTGCAGTGGCCTTGACGTGCCCGAAATGCGGTAGCAGCAAATTACGGAGTGCCAAGTTGCACTCGCATGACGGCTTGCTGCGCATGGCGTTTTACTCGCCCTTGCGTTGTCGGGAATGTCAGCATCGTTTCTGGAAATTCAGCCTGCATAAACCGCTGGCTGCCCTGATTCTGCTGGGTGGTTTGGTGGGCGTCACTGCCTGGCTGGCGCGACAGGATCAGCCCGCTACGCCCGTTATCCCGATGGTAACTATCCCCTCAACCCCGGCTGAGGCGACAAAGGGCGATGCGGAATCCCAGCTTGCGCTAGGTCTGCGTTATGCCGAAGGCGACGGCGTGATTCAAAACTCTACTGAGGCGGCCAAATGGTTTGCCCTTGCGGCCAAGCAGGGCTTGGCCGAAGCGCAATATCAGTATGGTCTCGCCTTGCTTGATGGACGTGGTGTGGTGCAGGACTATCAGGCCGCATTCAGCTGGATCGAGAAACCCGCCAAGCGGGGTTATGCCAAGGCGCAATACAGTCTGGGCGAACTCTACCGTTACGGCACGGGCACGGCGATCGACAAGGCGCGCGCCTATCTTTGGTTTAACTTGGCCGCTGCGCAGGGGGTGGATGTTGCCGCCAAAGCGCGCGATGGTCTCGTGTGGCAACTCAAACCTGAACAGATTGCTGCGATGCAGGAAGAGGCGCGGCGCATGAGTCTGGGGGAGAAGCCCGTGACACCCGCTGCCCCGCCCCCGCCCCCGCCCTCGTCATCCACCGAGACTCCCCCCAAGCCTTGAGCAGTCAAGGACAGCAGGATCCTGGCTCAAAAAGGCCGAACCATATAAGTTGAGTGTCCGAGACAGCGCCTTAGGGGGCTTTCTCGGACACTCAACTTCTACGCAGCCTGCGCCCGATCTGCCACACCAACCCGCCACGTTGCAGCCATTTGCCGGCGCGTTGCGGGCGCAAGGCTGCAAGCAGGAGCGCGGCACCCATTATCAAGACAGGGTGACGCCCGATATATCGAAGTGCCGCTACCCCACGGTCGGCCAGTGCCAAGCGCACACGCCATGGCGCCACATCGTGTGCCAGCGCGGTTCGCTGAGCCGCAGCCTGCGCGATCAGTTGGCGGCGACGCTCGGCCAGGTGAGTCAGTTTTTTGTTCATGATCCGGAGGTGAATTGCTGCCGGTCTTTGGATAGCTCCGCCAGACTCGCGTCAAACAGCCTCGGCTTGGTTCGGTTCTTGTGCATGGCGAGCCACCCTGCTCCGACGCCGACTGCCAGAAAAAGCCCAGCCAAGCCACCCAGCGCCAGGAACCGGTGCGATTCCCATCGCACCTATTACAACTTCACGGGCACGGTGCGGCTCGAACCCCACACCCTGCGACTGCGGCCCAAAGAAGGCCACGATCTGCGCATCGAATCCTCGTCCCTCGACATCTCCCCGGCGGCCACCCTGCGCTGGCACAGCGACGTGGAAGGCAGGTCTCCTTCACGACTACCAACGGCCATTGGATTTAATCTTCGCTATGTCGGCTTAGGGTGGGTGCTGTCTCTTGCCGCTGAAGAAAGCGACCTTTCGGGCAGATTGCTGTATCAACAACAGCAACCTGTTGGCGACATCAGCCATTCGCCCGAACCGACGCCACCGGCAGCAAAGACCGATCAGCAACCATCAACACCGCAAGAATCGGGTGGCACCTCGCCTCACCCCACTGTAAAGTCACCGCATGACCACGCCGCTTGTCGATTCCTGTCGCGACTATGCCCGCATCACGGAAGCGATTGCGTATCTGCACGTGCACCGGCGCGAGCAGCCTGATCTGGCGGCGCTGGCACAGCATCTGCATCTGGGCGAGGCGCATCTTCAGCGCCTGTTCACGCGCTGGGCGGGCATCAGCCCGAAGCGTTTTCTGCAAAGTCTGATGCTGGATTACGCGCGCGCCCGGCTCGATGCGACGCGCGATGTGCTGAGCCTGAGTCTGGACGCGGGTTTGTCCGGGCCGGGGCGGCTACATGATCTGTTTGTGACGCTGGAGGCGATGTCGCCGGGCGAGGCGAAATCCGGCGGGCGGGGGCTGACGATCAGCTATGGTGTGCATCCGACGCCGTTCGGCGAGGCGCTCATTGCGCGTACCGAACGCGGGATTTGCAAGCTGCATTTTCTGGCGGACGACGACGATCCGGCCTCGCTTCTGCATGCGGACTGGCCGCACGCGACGCTGCGCAAAGACGCGGCGGCGACCGGCTCGCTGATCGCGACAATTTTCAATGCCGCGCCGCCGACCGCGCCGCTCGCGCTGTGGGTCAAGGGCAGCAATTTCCAGTTTCAGGTGTGGCGCGCGCTGCTGGCGATTCCGCCCGGCGGCTTGACGACCTACCGCACACTGGCCGAGGGCATCGGCCATCCGCGCGCAGCACGCGCGGTGGGGAACGCAGTCGCCGCCAATCCGCTGGCGTACCTGATTCCCTGCCACCGCGTGATCCGCGAATCCGGCGCGCCCGGCGGCTATCGCTGGGGGCTCACCCGGAAGTCGGCGATTCAGGGCTGGGAATCAGGCGATGCCGGGTGAGAGACTCTGTGCATGGGTGGCTCGAACTATGCGCTGGAATGGGGCGACTCTGTCATGTCGGCGTTCTGAAAATATCCAGGTACTTATGGAATACGAACAGGCGGTTGCGGCGCTGGCCGGTCACTTCCGTTAGTACGCCGAAAGTCACCATGTCGTCGATCAATGCGGACGCCGTATTGGTGGAGATGTCGGCAACCTTCATTGCACCCTTCACATCGATGACGGGCCTGGCATAAAGCTGCCGCACCAGCGCTTGGGCATTATCCTGTCGGCGCGCGCCGAAACGGGGCAACACTTCGCGCTCAATACGCTGTTTCAAAGCCAGCACGGCGCGGAACACCGCCGCCGACGCGCGCGCGGTTTCCTCCACGCCAAATAAAAAAAACACCAGCCATGCACGCAGATGGTTGCCCTGCCGCACTGCCATCAGATGATCGACATAGGCCGTCTTGTTGCGCTCGAAATAATCTGACAGGTACAGCGCCGGCTTGTGCAACAGCCCGGTGGAGGCCAGATACAGCGAAATCATCAGCCGCCCCAGCCGTCCGTTGCCATCCAGAAACGGGTGGATCGTCTCGAACTGGTAATGCGCTATGGCAATGCGCACGAGCGGATGCACGAACATGTCGTCCGCGTGGAGAAGTTTTTCCAGATCGCTCATCAGCGCCGGTACATGCTCGTGGTGCGGCGGAACGAAAGCCGCATTTTTCAAGCTCACACCGATCCAGTTCTGGCTGACCCTGAACTCGCCAGGGCGCTTGTGCTCGCCGCGCACGCCATCCATCAATTGCGCGTGGGTCTGACACAGCAGCCGCGAAGACAAGGGGAGCGTCGCCAGCGAGTCAATGGCGGTGTTGATCGCACGAATATAGTTCTGTACCTCCGCCCAGTCGTCGCGCTGCTCCGGGTTCAGGTCAGCTGCGTCCTTGAAGGCGTCCTCGATATTGGTTTGCGTCCCCTCGATCCGGCTCGATTGGGTGGCTTCCTTCGCCACGTGCATCCGGATGAAAAAATCGATATCGGGAATCAGTTGGCTAAAGGCGTTCAGCTCACCGAGTGCGCGGTCGGCACGCCCCAGTAAATCGCTCAATTCCGGATCGGCAATCACCCATTCATGGCACACCGGTTCGGGTAGAAAAGCCTGGTATTCGTAGCGGTTTTCGTATGCGCCGGATTGGTAGTCCGTTATGTTCATATGTCAGAAATCTGGGTTATTTATGAAATAAGACAAAGCATATGTCAGATCGCGCCCTTACCGCAACATTTATGTCAGAAACGCAATAGTTTCTGACATAACTTGCGGGCGAATGTCAGAAACTAACCGGCGCGCCCGGCGGCTATCGCTGGTGGCTCACCCGGAAGTCGGCGATTCAGGGCTGGGAGTCAGGCCGCGTGGGGTGATGTGACGGCAGATGCGCGTTGGCGCGGCCCGGCGTATGCGGGTGGGCGTCGATGTCTTCGGCGCTCGCCTGAAGCTGGCGGTCAGACACCCAGTGGAAAAACAGCGGGATGAAAAACAGCGCGAGGAAGGTGGCGGCGAGCATGCCGCCGACGACACCCGTGCCCACCGCGTGCCGTGCACCCGCCCCTGCGCCGCTTGAAATCGCCAACGGCAAAACGCCGAGGATGAAGGCGAGTGAGGTCATGAGGATGGGACGGAAGCGCAGCCGGGCTGCTTCCAGGGCGGCGGCGACGCTGGAGTAGCCTTCGGCTTTTTTCAGCACGGCGTATTCGACGATGAGGATCGCGTTTTTCGCCGCCAGGCCGAGCAGCGTGACGAGGCCGATCTGGAAATACACATCGTTGGTCTGGCCGCGCAGCCACACGGCGGCGAGCGCGCCGAAGGTGCCGAAGGGCAGCGCCATGAGCACGGCAAACGGCAGTGACCATTTTTCGTATTGCGCGGCCAGGATCAAAAACACCATCAGCACCGCCAGCCCGAGCGCCATGCCTGCCGTGCCACCGGAGCGCTTTTCCTGATACGACGCGGAAGTCCATTCGTAACTGAAATCAGGCGGCAGGGTTTTCTTCGCGATTTCGTCGATGATGACGAGCGCCTGTCCGGAACTGATGCCGGGCACGGCGCTGCCGAAAAGTTTGACCGCCTGCACATTGTTGTAGCGGTCGAGCGTTTCGGGGCCGGACGAGAAACTCACGCGGGCCAGCGTGCTCATCGGCACCATGTCGCCGCCGGCATTCGGCACGAAGAGCGCGGAGACGTCCTGTGGTGTCTTGCGTGCGCCAGGCTCTGCACTCATCAGCACCTGCCAGGTGCGGCCATATTTATTGAAATCGTTGACGTAATAACTGCCCAGTGTGGCCGACAGGGTGTTGAACACATCGTCGATTTTCACGCCAAGCATCTTGGCCTTTTCACGGTCCACATCGACGTACAACTGTGGCACATGCGGTCGCCACAGCGTGAGAATTTGTGCCAGGCGTGGGTCTTGCCGGGCCGCGCCGATAAAGGCATCAGCGACTTCCGACAGTTTTTTCGGATCGCCTTCACCGCGATTCTGGATATAGAACTCGAAGCCGCCCGCATTGCCCAGTCCGAAAATTGGTGGCGGGCCGAAGGCGAGTACCAGCGCCTCCTTGATGCCCGCCGTGGCACCCATGATCTCGCCGACCATCTGGTCGATGGGTTTGTCGCGCTCATCCCAGTGACGCGCGGCGACGAAGATGGTGGCGGCGCTGTTGCGAAACCCGCCGCCGAGAAAATCCATCCCGGCGAAGGCAACGACGTGTTCGACCGCCGGGTCCTTGCGTGCAATTTCGTCGATCTGCTTGACCACGGCGGTGGTGCGCGCGAGCGTCGCGCCGTCGGGCAAATACGCCGCGCTGATGTAGTAGCCCTGATCTTCGTTGGGCACGAGGCTGCCCGGCGTTTTCATCCACAGGAGTACGGCGGCGGCGATCATCAGCGTGTAGATGCAAAGCGCGATCAACGAACGTCGCATGAGAAAAGTCACACCACCCAGATAGCCGCCCGTAAAGCGTGCAAACCCGGCGTTGAACGCACGAAAGAATCGCCCGGGCTCATGCGGCTTTTCACCTTTGAGCAAAGCCACGCACAGCGCAGGCGTGAGCGTGAGTGCGACAAACCCCGAGATCACGACAGCGATGGAGATGGTGACCGCGAACTGCCGGTAGAGCTCGCCGGTGAGGCCGCCGAGGAAGGCAATGGGGATGAACACCGCACACAGCACCAGCACGATGGCGATCACCGGACCGGTCACTTCGCGCATCGCCATGAGCGCAGCCTCGCGCGGCGTTTTCTTTTCTTCGTGGATGATGCGTTCGATGTTTTCCAGTACCACAATCGCGTCATCGACGACGATGCCGATGGCGAGCACCATGCCGAACAGTGTCAGCGTGTTGATCGAATAGCCGAGCAGCAGGAGCCCGACAAAGGTGCCGAGCAAGGACACCGGCACGGCGAGAATGGGAATGAGCGTCGCGCGCCAGTTTTGCAGAAAGACAAACACCACCAGCACGACCAGCAAGATCGCTTCGCCGAGCGTTTTCAGGACTTCTCGAATGGAGACTTCGACGAAGCGCGTGGTGTCGTAGGGAATCGCGACATCGAGTCCTTCGGGGAAGCGCTGCTTTAATTCCTCGACTGTACGTTTGACTTCGTCACCCACCTCGAGCGCATTCGCGCCGGGCTGCAAGAAGATACCGACGAGGGTGGCGGGCTTGCCATTGTAGAGGCCGTTGAAGTCGTAATCCTTCGAGCCGAGCTCGACGCGCGCCACGTCCGACAGCCGTAGCAGCGAGCCATCCGCATTGGCGCGTACGACGATGGCCTCGAATTCCTTCGGGTCGGCGAGTCGGCCTTTTGCGGTGAGCGAATACACCAGTGACTGGCCCAGGTCGATGGGTGGCTGGCCGATTTTCCCCGGCGCGAATTGTGCGTTCTGTTCGTTGATCGCGCGTGAGATTTCCGCGACCGTGACGCCCAGCTGTGCCATGCGGTCGGGTTTGAGCCAGATGCGCATGGCGTAATCCTTCGCGCCAAAAATCTGCACGTTGGTCGTGCCGGGGATGCGCTTCAGGCGATCCAACGCATTGAGCGTCACATAATTGCTGGTGTAGAGATCGTCGAATCGCCCGTCTGGCGAGAGAAAAGCCAGCACCTGCAAAAAGGCCGACGATCCTTTTTCCACGGTCACGCCTTGTCGCCGCACTTCTTCCGGCAGCCGCGCCTCGGCCTGCTTCACGCGGTTGTTCACGTTCAGCGCGGCTTTGTCCACGTCCGCACCGATCTCGAACGTCACCTGAATTTCGAGCACCCCGTTAGAAGCGGAGGTGGACGACAGATACATCATGTTCTCGATGCCGTTGATCGCGTTTTCCAGTGGCGCGGCCACGGTCTGCTCCAGCACCACGGCCGACGCGCCGGGGTAGATCGCCCGGACCGTAACCACCGGCGGCGCGATCTCGGGATATTGCGCGATGGGCAGCACGCGCATAGCCAGCAAACCCGCCAGCATCAGCAGGATCGAAATCACCGCCGAGAAAATCGGGCGGTCGATGAAGAAGCGGGAGAACATGCGATCCCTTTGCTATTGGGGGGGAGTGACAGGCGTGGCTGGCGCAGGCTTGGGCGCGGCCACTGTTACCGGCATCCCGGGGAAGAAAATCCGTGCAGTGCCTTCTACGATGACGTTGTCGCCGGGTTGCAGACCCTGCTGGATTACCCAGCGGCCTTTGACGTTTTTGCCTTTTTCTCCTCCGCCGACCCATGCGCCCACAACGACGGGGCGCGGCAGGGCAACGGTCATGCCGGGCGGCGGCGCAGGCTGGCCGGGCTGGGCTTGTGCAGGGGCGACGACATAGACGAACTTACCTTGCGCACCGTCGAGCACCGCCGCTTGCGGCACGGTGATGGCGTCGGTCAGCACGCCGCCCTCGACGACGACGCGCACGAACTGGCCGGGTTTGAGTTCGCCACCCGGGTTGGCAAATTCGGCGCGCATGTCGAAAGCGCCGGTCTCCGGATTGGCCTTGTAATCGGCAAAGTCGACCTTGCCGGATACGCTGGAGCGGCTACCATCGGCGAGAATCAGGCTGACTTTTCCTGAGCCCGCTTTGAGGCTGCCGTCGCGGCGCTGCGCATCGAGCGCAAGTCGTTCGTCTTCGCCAAGCGAGAAGCGCGCATGGATAGGATGGATTTGCGCCAGGGTGGTAAGCACCGATTGTTCGGGCGCGACGAGCGCCCCTTCAACCTGCTGGGCGCGGCCGACGACCCCGGCAATCGGCGCGCGCACGGTAGTGTGGTCAAGCTGCACTTTGGCCTGCACCAGCTGTGCTTGCGCGATGCGGACTTCGGCCTCGGCAGCGGCTTCGGCGTTGACAGCAGAAGCGAGCGCGCTCGGGCTCAAAAACCCTTGCTCGGCAAGCCGCTTGCGGCGGCCGCGCTCTTCCTGCGCTTCGCGCGCCAGTGCGCGTTTATTGGCCAGATCGGCTTCTTTTTCGCGCACCACCGCTGCGGGCGTCACCGGGTCAATGCTGTACAGCACTGCGCCTGCTTTGACGGCGGCACCTTCTTCAAAATGACGTTTGAGCAGGGTGCCGGCCATGCGCGGCCGGATTTCGATTTCGCGACTGGCTTCAAGCCGCCCCACGTATTCGAAACTGACCGGGACATCGGCCGATGCAACGGTTTCCACTTCGACCACCGCAGGCGGAGGTCCACCCGCCGGAGCAGCGGGCGCATCCGGTTTTCCGCAGGCCGCGACGAGTCCAAGCAGAACAAGGGGAAACAGGCGATACATGGGGGGCTCCGCGTGGGCAAGATTCACAGATCGGGATTCGGCCAGAAAAAGCCGCAAACAGCAATGGAAACCACAATGACAACAGGCTAAATGAACTGGCGCAGGCTTAGCGCGCCGAGCCTGCGAGCTTGAACAATTCCAGCGCTTGTGCACGTTGCGTGGCGTGGTTCACGATAGGGGCGGGATAATCCCGCCCGACGACAATCCCCAGTTGCGTCTGCTCGGCGGTCGACAATGTCCACGGCGCGTGGATGAATTTGTCTGGCAGCGCAGCGAGCTCGGGCAGATAGCGGCGGATGAATTTCCCCTGCGGGTCGAATTTTTCGGACTGCGTGACCGGATTGAAAATGCGGAACCACGGCTGGGCATCGCAGCCGACCGAGGCGGCCCACTGCCAGCCGCCGCTGTTGGCAGCGAGGTCGAAATCGATGAGGGTATCGGCGAAATAGCGCTCACCCCGCCGCCAGTCGACCAGCAAATCCTTGGTCAGGAAACTCGCCGTCACCATGCGCAGGCGGTTGTGCATGTAGCCGGTCTGGTTGAGTTGCCGCATGGCCGCGTCCACGAGCGGATAGCCGGTACGCGCCTCGCACCAGGCTTCGAAATGGCCCGGCGGGTTGGGCCAGGGTAGTGCGTCATATTGCGGCTTGAACGTGTGGCCCGCCGCCACGTCGGGGCGATGCCAGAGGATCTGGTGATAAAAATCGCGCCAGATCAATTCGGACAACCAGGTTTGCGCGCCCCGCCCGCCCTGCTGCCAGGCCAGTGCGGCAAGCTGGCGAATCGAGACGGTGCCAAACCGCAGGTGCACGGATAAATACGATGGGCCTTTTACGGCAGGGAAATCGCGCGCGTCCTGATAACTATCGATGCGTTGCAGAAAATCGTCCAGCAGCCGGGCACCGCCACGCATCCCGGTAGGCAGTTTCAGCACCGCTAGATTGGTGGGCGTAAATCCCAGCGTAGCCAATGCAGGCAGGGGGGTCGAACGTAATGCCAGGCGATCTGCATAAGCGTCCACCGGATAGGCGCGCAGATAAAACGGTGCCAGCGCTTTGAGCCAGGCATTTTTATACGGCGTGAACACGGAAAATGGTTTGCCTTGGCCAGTCAACACCTCGTCACGCTCAAAAATGACCGTGTCCTTGCTATCGAGCACAGTGATGCCTTGCGCAGCCAGCGCCGTCATCACGGCATGGTCGCGCGCCTGTGCTGCCGGATCGTCATCATGGTTGTAAAACAGGGCGTCTATGTGCTCAGAGGCGGCCAGTGCGGGAATCAGTTCGCGCGCCACGCCATGCTGAATCAGCAGCCCGCCACCCCGCGCCGCCAACGCTTGTTGCAGTTCAGCGACACTGGCATGGAGAAACTCAACCCGCCGGTCGGCACGATGCGGCAAGGCATCAAGAATCTCGCGATCGAACACAAACACGCATAGCACCTGCCGGGCACGGCGCAGCGCGTGGTAGAGCGCGGCATGATCGAAATCACGCAGATCGCGACGAAACCAAACCAGGGCGCGGTCGTATTCAGGCATGGGCATTGCTAGTCGTTAAGAGGGTACGCATCGGCCAAATGAGATGCCGACACCACTTTGGCAGACTACAATGGGAGCGACATTATGGATACTGCAAACTTCACCCACCACTTCCTGATCGCCATGCCCGGCATGGTCGACCCCAATTTCAATGGCACGCTGACGTATATCTGCGACCATGGCTCTCAAGGGGCGCTGGGCGTGGTGATCAACCGTCCGCTTGATCTCGATCTTTCGATGCTGTTTGAGCAAATCGGGCTGCCGCTCCCCGAGCGCCTGCACCGCAAAACCGTCTATTTCGGCGGCCCAGTGCAAACCGAACGCGGCTTTGTGCTGCATTCACCGCCACTCACCTACAGCTCCACCCTCACCGTGCAAGACGCCATCAGCCTGACCACCTCGAAAGATGTGCTCGAAGCGGTGAGCCAAGGCGCGGGGCCGGACAAATTCATGGTGTCGCTGGGCTACGCGGGCTGGGCGGCTGGCCAGCTGGAAGAAGAAGTCAAACAAAATGCCTGGCTGTCGGTAGAAGCCGATCCACAGGTGATTTTTGATTTGGCACCCGAAGCGCGCCTGCCTGCTGCGATGCGCCTGCTCGGAATCGATTTCACCAATCTATCGGAAGAAGCCGGCCACGCTTGAACACGCACGGCATCGTCCTCGCCTTTGACCTCGGCCTCAAACGCACGGGCGTCGCATCCGGCGAACTGTCCATCGGCGTTGCCCACCCCCTCACCGTTTTAACAGCAGACGCCACCCCGGCGAGGCTTACCGCGATTGCCCAACTGGTGGCAGAATGGCAACCGGTTTTGCTGGTGCTTGGCTTGCCGCTGCACCCTGACGGTGCGGAGCACGACATGACCCGCGCAGCGCGCAATTTCGCCGCCAAACTGGAATCGCGTTTCAGGCTACCGGTGTTTCTGGTGGATGAACGCTACACCAGCGCAGTGGCGGAAGACTCACTCCACGCGGCGGGCATCCACGGCAAAAAAAACAAGGCTCGGCTGGACGCTGTGGCCGCACAACTCATCCTGCAAGGATTTTTCGATGCCCGCCTCACTGCCTGACGTCGATACGCTGATTGGCCGCCTGGCCGACGCCATTGCGCCCGTAATGACGGCCGACACGGTGATCGTCGGCATTCACACAGGCGGCGTCTGGATCGCCGAGCGACTGCATAAGGCGCTGCGCTGCGCGCACCCACTGGGACAACTCGATATCTCGTTTTATCGCGACGATTTTTCGCGCATTGGTCTGCATCCGCAGGTCAAACCGTCGAATCTGCCATTCGAACTGGAAGGTCGCCCCGTCTTGCTGGTGGACGACGTGCTACTGAGTGGCCGCACGGTGCGCGCGGCCATGAACGAATTGTTCGACTATGGTCGTCCGGCCTCGATCCGGCTGGCGGTGCTGGTGGATCGGGGTGGCCATGAGCTGCCGATCTGTCCCGATTTTGTCGGCATCAGCCTCGACACGCCCGGTACCCAAGCGATCAATCTTTCCCGGCTGGACGACGGCCATCTGACCCTTTCCTACGCATGAATCCACAACTCACCACCGATGGGCGACTGCGCCACCTGCTCACCCTCGACGGCTTGCCGCGCGCGATCCTGACGCAGATTCTCGATACCGCCGAATCGTTCATGGACGTGGGGGAACGCGAGGTCAAAAAGGTTCCGCTGCTGCGCGGCAAGTCAATCTTCAATCTGTTTTTCGAACCCTCAACGCGCACCCGCACCACCTTCGAAATCGCCGCCAAGCGGCTGTCGGCTGATGTAGTCAATCTCAACATCGCAAGCTCCAGCCAGAGTAAGGGCGAAGCGATTCTCGACACGGTAGACAACCTCGCCGCCATGCACGCCGATATGTTTATCGTGCGCCACGCGCAATCGGGCGCGGCGCATTTCATCGCCCGCCATGTCGCCCCGCATATCTCGGTGGTCAACGCGGGAGATGGCCGCCACGCGCATCCGACGCAGGGCTTGCTCGACATGTTCACGATCCGCCGCTACAAGGGCGCGTTTCACAATTTGACGGTGGCGATTGTCGGCGACGTCCTGCACTCGCGGGTGGCGCGTTCGCAAATCCATGCGCTCACCACGCTCGGCGTGCCGGAAGTTCGCGTGATCGGCCCCAAAACCCTGATGCCCACCGGCATCGAACAAATGGGCGTGAAGGTGTTTCACGACATGGAAAACGGCCTCTCGGGGTGTGATGTCATCATCATGCTGCGTCTGCAAAACGAGCGCATGAAAGGCGCACACCTGCCGAGCGCGCAGGAGTATTTCAAGTTTTTTGGCCTCACGCCCGACAAACTCGCGTTCGCCAAACCCGACGCGATCGTGATGCACCCAGGGCCGATGAATCGCGGGGTCGAAATTGACTCCGCTGTGGCGGATGGTCCGCAATCGGTGATTCTGCCGCAAGTGACCTACGGCATCGCGGTGCGCATGGCGGTGATGGCGATGTTGGCCGGAGGAGCGGGCGCATGAAAATTCTGATCCAGCAGGGTCGCGTGATCGACCCGATACAGCAGCTCGACGCCATAACCGATCTCTATATCGCAGCAGGCAAGATTGTCGCTCTGGGTGACGCTCCCGCCGACTTCCATGCAAACCGCACGATCGATGCAACCGGCCTGATCATCTGTCCTGGTCTAGTAGATTTATCCGTGCGACTGCGCGAGCCGGGCTACGAATACAAGGCCACGCTGGAATCAGAAATGCTCGCGGCGGCGGCCGGTGGGATCACGTCACTAGCGTGTCCGCCCGACACTGATCCGCCGCTCGACGAACCCGGGCTGGTCGAAATGCTGAAATTTCGCGCCAAAAATTTGCCGGGGCCGCGCGTCTATCCGATTGGTGCGCTGACGCAAAAACTGGCGGGAACGGCACTCACCGAAATGGCCGAGTTGACCGAAGCGGGCTGCCGCGCGTTTACCCAGGCCGATGCGCCGATGACCGATACCCAGGTGTTGCTGCGCGCGATGGAATATGCGGCGACGTTTGATCTCAGCCTGTGGTTGCGGCCACAGGATGTGTCGCTCGCGCGCGGGGGTGTGGCACATGACGGCGCAGTCGCGTCGCGACTCGGTCTGCCGGGCATTTCGTCGCTTGCTGAAACCGTGGCGCTCTCGACTATTTTGCAGCTGGCACGGGCAACCGGCGCGCGCGTGCATATCGCCCGCCTCTCCACCCGCGACGGCATCGCCATGGTGCGTGCCGCCAAGGCTCAAGGGCTGGCCGTGACCTGCGATGTGGCGATCAATCATGTACATCTGTCGGAAATCGATCTGGTGAATTTCGATTCGCATTGCCATCTGGTTCCGCCGCTACGCGGCTTGCGCGACCGCGATGCCATTCGCGAGGCTTTGCGCGACGGCTCTATCGACGCGCTGTGTTCCGACCACACGCCAGTGGATGAAGACGCCAAACAGGTTCCTTTTGGCGAATCCGAGCCGGGGGCGTCAGGCGTCGAACTGCTGCTGCCGCTGACACTGAAATGGGCACGTGAAATGGGCGTACCGCTGATGCAGGCGATCGACCTGATTTCCTGGAAACCGGCGCAGGTGCTGGGCGTGCCGGGCGGCACGCTGCTGGAAGGTAGCAGTGCCGATCTGTGTATTTTTGATGAGACCGCCGAGTGGGTGGTATCGCCCCGTACGCTGTCGAGTCAGGGCGGCAATACGCCGTTCCTCAACCACCCCATGCGGGGTCGGGTGCGCTATACCCTGATCGACGGACATATCGACTTCGAAGCCCCGTGAGGCACGGGGCGAGAAGACTCCCCTTACTGATTAGCCTGTTGGCGGGCGGCCTCGCCGTCGGCGGCTTTGCGCCGTTCTATCTCTGGCCGCTACCGCTCCTGAGTCTGGCTGTACTGTTTGCGCTCTTCGCCCGCGCTTCGTCGGCACGACACAGCTTTGTGCTTGGATGGTGGTGGGGATTGGGTTTGTTTGGCGCGGGCGTGAGCTGGATTTACGTCAGTCTCTCGGTCTACGGTGGCATGTCGTCGGGTCTGTCTGCTCTGGCCACGCTCTTGTTTTGTTCTGTGTTGGCGCTCCTGCCCGCCTGCGCAGGTTGGCTACAAGCACAGGTTTCGAGCCTGCCCGCCCTGCGCCTATTGGTAGCGATGCCGCTGGCCTGGGCGGCGACTGAATGGCTGCGCGGCTGGTTATTCACCGGTTTCCCCTGGTTGGGTCTGGGCTACTCGCAAGTACCCGGCGGGCCACTGGCTGGATTCGCGCCGCTAGTGGGCGTATACGGCGTGACTACACTACTGGCACTGGCGGCGGGATTATTGGCCTGGTCGCTGCTGACGACGCGCCCCCGGCTACGCGCGAGTGCGCTGGTGGGGCTTGTTGCCCTGAGCGCGGCGGGTTACAGCCTGCGCAAGGTGAGCTGGACGCAGCCCACTGGTGTGCCGACTTCGGTAGCGCTGCTGCAAGGCAACATCGCGCAGGACATGAAATGGCAGCCCGACAAGGCGCTCGCGACGATGGAGACGTATCTGAATCTGGCCGCTGCCAGCCCAGCTCGACTGATCGTGCTGCCGGAAACCGCCTTACCGATGTTTGAGCAGGAGCTGCCGACGGCACTGCTCGAACGCTTCCGTCAGATCGGCCAACGCAACAGCGGCGACGTGCTGCTGGGGCTGCCGACCGGCTCCCCGACTGGTGCGTATTACAACAGTGTCATCAGCGTGGGCACGGCGGCGACGCAGCGCTATCACAAGTCGCATCTGGTGCCGTTTGGCGAATACATCCCGCTCAAATCAGTGTGGGGCTGGGTGATCGAGGTGCTGCACATTCCGCTGTCTGATTTTTCACGCGGCGCAATCGACCAGCCACCACTCGCGGCAGGCGGGCAGCGGGTGGCGGTGAATATCTGTTACGAAGACGTGTTTGGCGAAGAGATCATTCGCCCTTTGCCTGCCGCCAGTGTGCTGGTGAATGTGAGCAATCTGGCCTGGTTTGGCGATTCGTTTGCGCCCTGGCAACACGCGCAGCTGTCGCAAATGCGCGCGCTCGAAACGGGCCGCATGATGCTGCGCGCGACCAATACCGGCGTCACGGCGATCATTGATCGAGATGGCAAAATCGTCGCCGCGCTGCCCTTGTTTCAGTCCGGCAGCCTGTCGGGCACGATACAGGGCTACACCGGCGCAACGCCCTATGTACGCTGGGGCAACGCGCCTGTATTAGCGCTATGGGGCGGGCTGGCAGCGCTACTGCTGGGGCGACGGCTCAGGCAGCGGCACTAAGGCGGGTGTTGTTGCGGCCACCACGCTTGGCTTCGAGCAACGCCGCATCGGCGCGCGCCAGCGCTTCGTTTTCCTGATCGTCACTGCGGCTGTATTCGGACATGCCGCCACTCCAGGACAATTTTTGCGTCACGCCGGGAATCAGCACGATGCTTTCAGGCAGATTGCTGCGCAAACGCTCGGCCAGCTCCTGCGCACGGTCGAGCGGCGTAAACGGAAACAGCACGCAAAACTCGTCACCGCCGAGCCGGGCGATGAAATCGCTATTGCGCAAATGCGCCTTGAGTGCGGCACCAAACTTGATGATGAGCTGATCGCCCGCTTCGTGGCCAAAGGTATCGTTCACCTGCTTGAAATTATCGATATCAAGAATCAGCAGGCTATGCGACCAGCCGTCTTTCATGCTCGCAAAGAGTTCTTTTTGTTTCTCCTCGAAGCTGCGCCGGTTGTGCACTTGCGATAAATGATCGACGCGGGCAAGCGTAGTTGCTTCCTTTTGTTTGCCCATCATGACTTTTCCGAGTTTGAGCATGGTGTCGAGCGAAGGCTTGAATTCGCTCAAACTGAGGGGATAGTCCGGGCGCAGGCGCTGCTGGCGCATATCGTTTGTGAGCTTCACCAGCACGCGTAAATTGTCTGTCACCCGATTACGCAGCGTGACGATGGTGGCCGCCACCAGCACGACGATCACGAGGCTTGCCACCAACCAGCCCAATATATACGGCGCAACCTGCTCAATCGCCGGACGATCATGCCGCCACATGGCAATCGTCCACGGCGTACCCGCCAGCGCAATGCGGTGCGGTGCGGTGCGGGTCTTGATGGCCTGATTGCCGCGCCGCATCAGCACGCTGACTGCTTGATCGGTACCGCTCTGCTGCAATTCGACATAGACCGCCGAATCGGGCAACGGAAGCGTATCAAACATGCTCTGCAATTGCGGCACGCTCTGCTCGACGATGACGAACCCCAGCCGACGGCCATCGGCAGCTTTCACCGGATGCGACAGCGACAGGCTGAAGGCGGCGGACGCCCCGGCACCACTTTTATCCGCGCCCGTAATCAGCCGACGGGTCTCACCCGGCAAAAAACCGGGCAGCAACTGACGCTGACCTTCAGCGACAAACAACACAGCGGCGTCCTGATTCAGCGCATACAGGTTAGCGGCCTGATTCTGGCAAGGCTCCGTCGCTGCCGACGCAAAACACGCGAGCGTCTGCGGGTGGGCAGCAATGCTGGCGGCGCTTTTTTTCATCGCCTCGGCCATGAATTCGATCTGGGCGGCCATCACTGGCTTACCCAAGGCACCGTCTTCCGATGCTGCCGGATTGCGTGAGAGATAAATGACCGTCGTAGCCAGCCCTGCCAGCAACATCAGAGCTGCAGCCAGGATCAGACCAAATCGGACGATGGATGATTGTGACATTGCGCGAGCGCACACCTAAACTTATTGTTAATCCGCAATGGCAGTGCCGCTTGTCTGGTGACGCGCCGACCTGCCCCTCACGCAGATATCAGCAAATACCATGCCGCGGGCTGTTCACAAAGCAACAGCCCGCGCTTGGCAAAGAAATTTTAGCGGGGTGTAAAAAAATCCGACATTATTGGCGGCCTGTGCTGCCGAAGCCACCGACCCCCCGTGTGCTGGCGTCAAAGTCATCGACGACCGAAAAACTCGCCTGCACGACCGGCACAATGATCAGCTGCGCCAACCGCTCCATCGGCGGCAAGGTGAACGCGTGCTGCCCACGATTCCAAGCGGAAACCATCAGCGGGCCTTGATAATCCGAGTCGATCAGACCCACCAGATTGCCCAGCACAATGCCGTGTTTATGACCCAGCCCCGAGCGTGGCAGGATCATCGCGGCATAACCCGGATCGCCAATATGGATGGCCAGCCCGGTTGGGATCAGCGTCGTCGTGCCGGGTTCAAGCACCAACGGGGCGTCGAGGCAAGCACGCAAATCGAGTCCGGCGGAACCGGGCGTGGCGTACGTCGGCAACGCATCGCGCATCCGTTCGTCGAGAATCTTCACATCTATCTTCATATTCGTCGGGATTTCGTCAGTTCAACAGATGAATCACATGCTTGATCAAGCATCGTGCCTGAGTCAGCTTGTCGGCACGCGGCAGGAGATGCTGCCCTTGGTCATCAAACAGGATCAGCTCGGCGGCGTCCTGCCCCAAGGTCGTTTGCGCCAGATTGCCCACCAGCAGGGGCAAGCGCTTGGCGCGGCGCTTGGCTTCGGCATACTCGGCCAACTGCGTGGTTTCGGCGGCAAAGCCGACGCAAAACGGCGGCTGCGGCAATGCGGCCACGTCCGCCAAAATGTCTGGATTCGGCAACAGAGTCAGCACGCGCGTGGCGGTGTCTTTTTTGAGTTTGTCGGCCGCCACCGCCTCAGGGCGATAATCAGCCACAGCGGCGACCGCGATGAAGACGTCCGCAGGCAATGCGGCCAACACGGCACGATGCATGTCCGCCGCGCTTCGCACATCGATCCGCCGCACCCCGGCTGGCGTCGACAGACACACCGGGCCGGACACTAGGCTCACAATCGCCCCCGCCTCGCGCGCCGCACGTGCCACGGCATAACCCATCTTGCCCGAGCTCAGATTGGTCAAGCCCCGCACCGGGTCGATCGCCTCAAACGTAGGCCCCGCCGTCACCAGCACATGCTTACCCGCCAAACCCTGCGAACGCTGAGGCAACGCCGCCAGCAATTCCGCTGGCTCCAGCATCCGCCCCAAGCCAGTCTCGCCGCAGGCTTGCTCGCCGCTGGCGGGGCCCAGAATATCAATCCCATCCGCACGCAGCGTTGCCAGGTTGCGGGCGGTGGCCGGATTGGCCCACATTTCACGGTTCATCGCCGGGGCGACCGCGAGCGGACAGGTGCGCGCAAGGCAAAGTGTGGACAGCAGATCGTCGGCACGCCCCTGCGCCAATTTGGCGAGAAAATCTGCCGACGCGGGCGCAACCAGCAGCCCATCCGCCTGCCGCGATAACGCAATGTGATCCATGCCATTGCCCGTCTGCGATGCCCACATCGACGTCAACACCGGTTTGCCCGACAAGGCCTGAAACGTCAGCGGCGTGACAAACTGTTGCGCGGCGTCGGTCATGACCACCTGCACGGAAGCCCCCGCGCCCGTGAGCAGGCGACACAGTTCCGCCGCCTTATACGCGGCGATACCGCCGGTCACGCCCAGTATGATGGTTTGCCCTGCCAGCGACATGCGCTCGATTCCTTGGCTACTTTCCACGACAATGCCCGGCATTCTACGGGAAAGGGGTTTAGGCATGGCAATCCGCGACTGGCCGGAAGACACGCGTCCGCGCGAAAAACTGCTCAAACAGGGCGCAGCGTCACTGACCGACGCCGAACTGGTTGCGGTGTTCTTGCGCACCGGCGTAGTCGGCAAAAGTGCGGTTGATCTGGGTCGCGAACTGATCACACGTTTCGGTAGTCTGGGCGGGCTGTGCCGCGCCGATAAAACCGCCGCTTGCGCCGCGCCCGGCGTAGGCGAGGCCAAATACGCGCTGCTAGCCGCCGTGATGGAAATGGCGCGCCGCACCCTGCGGGAAGACATGCAGGCCGGTGACGCTCTGGCTTCGCCCGACGCCGTGCGCGATTACCTACGGCTGATCCTGCGCCACAAAGCCTATGAAGTCTTCTGCGTGGTGTTTCTCGACGCGCAAAATCGCGTCACGGCGGTCGAAGAGTTGTTTCGCGGCACCCTCACCCAAACGAGCGTCTATCCGCGCGAAATCATCAAACGCGCCCTCCACCACAATGCTGCAGCGCTGATTTTTGCGCACAATCATCCCAGTGGCGTGGCCGAACCCAGCCAGGCTGACCATATCCTGACCCGGCGGCTGGCCGAGGCGCTGGCGCTGGTGGATATTCGCGTACTCGACCATTTCATCGTGGCCGGAGCCGCCTCGATGTCGTTCCGCGAGTCGGGGCAACTTTGAGCGGGCTTGCCATTAGCGAGCTGGATATGATATAAATCGCGGTTTCGAATTTTCCAAAGTCTGGGGCAGCAACATGGCGCGTGTATGTATCGTGACGGGCAAAAAGCCCATGGTGGGGAACAACGTTTCCCACGCAAACAACAAAACCAAGCGTCGGTTTCTGCCGAACTTGCAATATCGTCGTTTCTGGGTCGAGAGTGAAAACCGCTGGGTGCGGATGCGTTTGTCTAACGCCGCCCTGCGCACGATCGACAAGAACGGCATTGACGCTGTGCTCGCAGACCTGCGTGCGCGCGGCGAAGCTATCTAACCCGCGTCAATAAGGAGCAAGCATCATGGCAAAAGGCGGACGCGAAAAAATCAAGCTGGAGTCCACAGCGGGCACCGGGCATTTTTACACAACAACCAAAAACAAAAAGACCATGCCTGAGAAAATGGCGATCATGAAATTTGATCCCAAGGCTCGCAAGCACGTCGAGTACAAGGAAACCAAGCTGAAGTAATTCAGTGGTTCGCCAATAAAAAACCCGCGTCAAGCGGGTTTTTTATTGGCGGGGCATCACGCATCTGACAGGACGCACTCAACAAAAACGCGGCTCTAAGCCGCGTTTTTGTTTTAACTACCGCAAAGTCGCCTCAGGCGTAGCTGCGCAGACGTAACGAAAAGTCTTTCAACGACTGGATGCCGCTGGCCTCAGCCCGCTGACACCAGGCTTGCAACTGCTCCAGCAACTGCTCGCGGCTCGCCGTCGAGCGCCCCCAGATCGCCGCCAGCTCTTGGCGCATCCGATACACAGTTTGGAGTCGCTCGCTCTTGCCCAGCACCTGGTCAAGCTCGGCACGATCTGCCGCTGCCAGCTCAGTCGGTTCAAGATGCAGCCAGCGACGGTAAGTCTTAAGGCTCCAGCCTTCTGGCAGGTGCGCTGATGCTTTCAGGCGGGCAATTTCGGCCGCGCTGTCGTGACGCACACTTCTGACATAACGGGTCATCACGTCATAGCGATGGGTGATGATGGCATGCAAGCTGTCCAGATCACACAAAGGTTTGGCGGCCTGCCATTTAACGGTCGGCGCGACTTTGCGCACAGTGGCCAGCCCCACATACGACAGCAGCTTGATATACAGCCAGCCAATGTCGAACTCGTACCATTTGTTCGACAGTCGCGCCGAAGTGCCATAGGCGTGGTGATTGTTATGCAGTTCTTCACCGCCAATCAGGATGCCCCATGGCAAGATGTTGGTGCTGGCGTCTTCGCAGGCGAAATTACGATACCCCAGATAGTGGCCGATGCCGTTGATGATGCCCGCCGCCATGATCGGCATCCAGGCCATTTGCACCGCCCAGAGTGTCAGACCGATGGGGCCGAACGCGGTAACGTAGATCACCATCAGCGACGCGACGCCCAGAACCGAATGGCGGCTATACACATGCCGTTCCATCCAGTCGTCGGGTGTGCCATGACCATATTTCTCCATGGTTTCGGCCACTTTGGCCTCGGCGCGATAGAGCTCGGCGCCTTCCAGCAATACCTTCCAGATGCCGCGCGTTTGCGGGCTGTGGGGATCCTCTTCCGTTTCGCATTTGGCGTGGTGCTTGCGGTGAATCGCGACCCACTGCTTGGTGACGACGCCCGACGTCATCCACAACCAGAAGCGGAAGAAATGACTGGGGATGGGATGCAGATCGACTGCACGGTGCGCCTGGGAGCGGTGCAGAAAAATGGTAATCGCCGCGATGGTGACATGGGTCAGCGCCAGCGAAATCAGCACGTATTGCCACCAGGCCAGATTCCAGCCCGGCCAATCCAAGGGGTTCAGCATATTTCGGGTTCCTTAAAAAGGACAAACAAGTCCATTAATATACACATAAATCCCATAATAATCAAGGATAACTTATCTGCGGAGCGGTTTGTGCCACAACATGCACCGTGCGTTGGGGATAGGGAATCTCGATTCCCGCAGCCTTAAAACGACGCCAGATCGCCCAATTGAGATCGGAGCGCAGATTGTTCTGTCCTTCGCTGGCATCACGTATCCACACGGCCAGTTCCAGCACAATGCCGCTATCGGCAAATTCCCGCAGGAACACCTTGGGCGTATTGTCGGACTCATCGAGAATCACCCGAGTCTGGTCGTGTGCGGCTTCCAGCAGCAAAGCTTCCGCCTGTTCGAGGTCAGCGTCGTACGAAACCTGCACCGGCAGGACAATCCGGACATTGGGCTTAGACAGCGAGTGATTGATCACCGTCTGGCTAATCAGCATTTCGTTAGGGACGATACTTTCGGTGCCGTCGAGCGCCTTCAGCAACGTGTAGCGCGTGTTGATCTGGCTGACTTCGCCATACTTGTTGTCCACCGTCACCAGATCGCCGATGCGCACCGAACGGTCGAGCAGAATGATGAAGCCAGAGATGTAGTTGCTCGCCACCTTTTGCAGGCCGAAGCCGATGCCCACGCCCAGCGCGCCGCCGAACACCGACAGCACGGTGAGATCGATGCCGACCGCAGGCAGCGCGACCAGCACCGCCAGAATCAGGAACACGGTGCGCGTGGCTTTCGACAGCGCCATGCGCAGCGACAGATTCATCTGCGTTACGCCCATCAGTCGGCTTTCGACCAGCCGCGCCAGCATCAGCGCGACGATGATTGCTACTACGATCACCACGGCGGCCTGAAACAGCAGCCAGAGCGAAAAACGGTGGCTACCTGACTGGAACGACAATGCTTCCATCGCCGAGTGGATGCGCGGCAGCAGCCCCGTAATGTGCAGCGCAAACGCACCCCAGATCAGCCAGGCCGCGGTGCGCTCCCACAATTTGAGCGACTCGCGCGGCTCGAACACGTAGCGTAGCGCATGTATCGCCAGCCGTACCCCGACCAGTGACAGCAGCAGCGGCACCGCCAGATTCAGCAGATGCGTGTTGCCCAACCAGACATCGGCCAGCTCGCGCCCCAGCAAAATCGCCAGCAGCATGACGAGCGGAAACCCCACCCGGCGGATGCCCGCGCGTCCAGCCGCCCAGAAAGTGGCCGGATTGTCGAGATAAGGCTTGGCTAGTCGCGTCAGCCCCCACGCCGCCAGCGCACACAGCGCCAGAACAGTGAGCTGCCACAGCAGATCGACATCGCGACTGTCGTCGATCAGACGCGTTAGAAGATTGTCGAAGGGGATCGATTGCGACAAGTTCAGAAGTTGTGGGTGAACTGGGCGGAAAGGATGTCCACCGAGGCCTCATATGTGCCGTTCAAGATAACCCCCGACTCATTCCGATTGGGGATCCGTGCATCCTTGACGAACAGATGGGCGTAGCCGAAGTCGAGCGCACTCTTGTCAGAAAGTCGGTACTGCGCACCGACAGCCAGCCAGGTTCGGCTCTGATCCGGAATGCGCACAGTGCGGTAAATATCGTCGGACACCGGTGTTTCGTCGTACGCGACCCCGCCGCGTACCGTCAACTTGTCGCTCATGCTGAAGTTGGCACCCACGGAATAGCGATAATTGTCACTCCAGTTTTCTGTTGTAACCGCCAGTGTCGCGCCATCTGATTTGCGCAGTATCCGAAGTTCATCAAAATCGCTCCAGCCCGTCCACGTAATGTCGGCAAGTAATTCCAGTTTATTGTTCAGCTTGTGCAAAACGGACAGCGAAGCGCTATCCGGCAAGGTCACGCTCGCAGTGGCGGGGATCGGCGAGGGAGCCGCGCCTGTCACGCTGCCATCAAGTTTCTGATCTACTTCTGAGCGATAAGCCAAACCAATACGCGTGGACGGGCTTGCCTGCCACAAAGCACCCAGGTTAAAGCCCCAACCGAAATCATCTCCCTTGACGGTCAACACCCCCGCCGCCGGAGCCGCACCCGTTCGGGATGTCAAGGTAGCCTCAGCGTATTGAACACTCAAACCCGCTCCCAACGAAAAAGTGGGGCTTGCTTTCCAGGCAATCGACGGATTCAGATTGATGATTTTCAATTCTGATTTAACGCCCTGTGTGCGACCTGCCCAGTCGCTGTCATACTCGGTTTTAAGTCCAAATGGCGCATTCATGCCTACGCCCACATGCACATCCGGCGTCAAGCGATAAGCCACATAGGCGTTCGGCACAACAGCCAAGCCACCCGCATCGCCCCCATCCCCACCACCAATGTTCGAACTGCCTGTGAACTCTGCCTGAGGCTGAATCAAATGCCCCGCCACCACCAACTGCCGATCCGGCAGCATCGTCATACCTGCGGGGTTGAAGAAGATCGTGCTGGCATCCTGTGCACTGGCAGCCTGGCCTGCGTAGGCGTTGCCCAAGCCGCTGGCATTCTGTTCGACAAGCGCAAATCCTGCGCCGTGGCTGCTTGTGGCAAAACCCGCCAGCATCAGGCAGGCGGCAAGTGGGGTCAGACGTGATGACATTGGAAGTTCTCCCTTATTCAGTGTTGGAATTCATGTGCGCGCGAAATCGGCATACATCGCCTCGACCGCCGCGCGGTAACGGTCGAGCACCAGATTGCGTTTGATTTTAAGCGTGGGGGTCAGCAGGCCGTTGTCCACCGTCCACGGCTTGAGCTCGGGGTGCAGGCGGCGAATCTGGGCATAGCCGGGAAAGTGCTTGAGATGCGCCGAGATGCGCTGGGTTAGCGCCTTGACGACCTTGGGGTCGGTCAGCGCAGCGCTTTGGCGCGGGTCAATGTTGAGACTCGCGGCAAAAGTCTGCCAGTGGTCTTCATTTAGCACGGTGAGTGCGGCCAGATAAGGTTTGCCTTCGCCAACAATCATTACCTGCTCGAACAACGGATCAAGCAGGATGGCGGATTCCATGTCGGTGGGCGGCACTTTTTCGCCGTTGTTCAGCACGATGATGTCCTTGATGCGGCCGACGATGGTGAAATGGCCGTACGCATCCAGCTTTGCCTTGTCACCGCTGTGCAGCCAGCCGTCGGCATCAATCATCGCATGGGTGGCCTCTTCGTTTTTCCAGTAACCGCGCATCACGCAGGGGCTGCGCGTGAGCAGTTCGTCGTTATCACCGATTTTGACTTCGATCCCGGGCATGGGCTGGCCGATGCTGGCGGGAATGTTCGCATCGGGTCGGTTGACCGACACGACCGGGCTGGTCTCTGTGAGGCCGTAGCCTTGGTATATAGGCACGCCCAGACCGATGAACACGCGGGCAATGTCCGGCGACAAAGCTGCGCCGCCGGACACCGCCCATTTCAATCGCCCACCCAGCTTGCTGGTTACATTCTGGGCAACCAGCCGATCAAGTATCGGCCATAACAGCAATTCAGGATGCCAGCTTGCACGGCCCTGCGCGCGTTCAAAACGCCGCCATCCGACCCGCACGGCCAGATCGAACAGTTTTTTTGCAAGCGGTTTTTTCTTGGCCAACCCATCCTGAATACGGCCATACACCCGTTCGTAAATCCGTGGCACGGAAATCAACACCGTGGGGCGTATGTCTTCGAGGTCTTTGGCCAGTTGCGCGATGGAGCGTGAATAGGCGACCTCGGCACCCAACATCATGGGCAGATAATAGCCAGCGGTGCGCTCAAGGGTATGCGACAGCGGAAGAAAAGACAGGAAGACTTCGCTCTCGTCCAGATTCGCACATTGTGCGGCGAACCTGGCATTCCAGAGCATGTTCCCGTGCGTCAGCATCACACCTTTGGGGCGCCCTGTGGTGCCGGATGTGTAGACGATGCTGGCGAGCTGATCAAGCTTGAGCGCGCACTCGGGCAGAGCTGTCCCTGCCGCCGCATCAAGCCAGATTGCAGCGACCACCGTTCGCGGATCCTGCCCGGCCAGTTCGTTTTCCGGCGCAGCCAGGCACACGATGCGTTGCAGGCACGCCGTCGTGGCAGCGATTTCGGCGACTTTCTTATGCTGGAATTTGCCTTCGACCAGCAGCAGCTTTGCGTCGGCGTGGTCGAGAATATACGCCGCGTTGTCGGGGCGGTCGTCGAGGTACAGCGGCACGGTTACCAGCCCCAAGCCCAGCGCCGCCTGATCGAAAATCACCCACTCGACACAGTTTTTCAGCATGACCGCCACGCGGTCGCCGGCTGCCAGCCCTTCTTTTGTCAGTGCCGCCTGCCAGCGCGCAACTTCGGCAGCCACCGTCGCCCAGGTGTATGTCTGCCACGTGTCTGAAGCGTCATCAAACTGGCGATACGCAACCCGATTCGGCATCGCGGCCACGCGCGCGCGAAACAGCCCGTATAACGAGCCCAGCGTGTCGGGATCGAAAGCCGTAGCCATGTCAGGGGTCTGGCGAGAATTCACCTTCGTATTGATAACCGCAAAGCCCTGGCGGGTCAAGCCACGGGAGACTTGACCCACACAGCGGCAAAAAATCCGTCGGTGCCGTGCGTGACCGGTGAAAGCTTCAGCAGGGCGCCGGTATCCAGATCGATCTTGTGCTGGGCCAGCAACTCGTTCACGGGCAGCAGGCTGAAACCGCCTGCCGCCAGCAGGGCTTCAACAATGGCCTCGTTTTCTTCCGGCAGGAGGCTGCACGTCGCATACACCAATCGACCACCGGGTTTAACCAACCGGGCGGCGGCGCGCAGAATGGCGGTCTGCTTTTGCGACAGCTCGGCCACGCTCTCGGGCGACTGACGGAATTTGAGGTCAGGATTGCGGCGCAGGGTGCCCAGGCCAGAGCAAGGCGCGTCGACCAGCACGCGATCGAGCTTGCCCGCCAATCGTTTCACCCGGGTGTCGTTTTCCGACGCGATCAGCTGTGGCATCACGTTGGACAAGCCCGAGCGTGCCAGGCGCGGCTTCAGATTGGTGAGCCGCTTTTCCGCCACGTCAAAGGCATACAAACGCCCCGTGGAAGCCATCATCGCGCCGATAGCCAGTGTCTTGCCGCCTGCCCCCGCGCAGAAATCGCACACCATTTCGCCGCGCCGTGCGCCGAGCAGCAAGGCGAGCAGCTGGCTGCCTTCGTCCTGCACTTCGAGGCTGCCGTTGAGAAACAGGGGATGGCGATTGATCGCCGGGTTGTCCTTGAAACGCAGGCCCCACGACGAATACGGCGTGGCCTCGACCGCAAAACCCTCTGCCTGCAACTGCGCCCGCACCGCGCTGCGGTCGGCTAGATGCGTGTTGACCCGCACGTCCAGCGGCGCGGATTGCTGCAAGCCGCGACCCAGCGCGAGCAGATCGGCATCACTCATCGACTGCTGCAATTTTTCGACCACCCAGTCGGGCAGTTCGGCCATCACGGCCAGCGGCAAATCGTCGGTTTTTGCATTGCGAATGTGCTGGATCAACGCGGGTTTGGCGAATTGTTCCAGCGTTGCGCCGCTCATGCCGCGTGACTTGATCAGCCAGGCCACGATGAGCGTGCGCGGATTGGCCGCAGGCACCACCACCGACAGATAGCGGTAGCGCCGCAGCACGCCAAACACGGCTTCAGCGACAAACGCGCGGTCGTGCGAGCCGAGCTTTTTATGTTCGCGAAAAAACGCCGACAACACCGCATCAGCGGGGCGTTTGAAGTCCAGCACCAGATCGAGCGCCTGGGTGGCGAGTTGAAGCAGGGTGGGAGTCAGTTCCATGGGATAGAGGCGAAGCCGCCCCGGTGGAAACGCGCATTATCGCGCAAAGCACAGTGGGCGACGTGACCGTCGCCCACTGTGTCGGGAAATACGCCGGATTACTGTACTGCGCGCAGCGCAGCGATACGCTCTTCCAGCGGTGGGTGCGTCATGAACAGACGTTTCCAGCCTTGCGGGCTGCCACCTGCGATGCCGAACGCGGCCATTTTTTCCGGCAGCGGCGCAGGATGCAGGCTGTTCAAGCGCTCCAGCGCGGAAATCATGTTCTGTTTGCCCGCCAGGCTGGCACCACCGCGATCCGCACGGAATTCACGCTGGCGCGAAAACCACATGACGATGATCGAGGCGAGGATGCCGAGCACCAGTTCGGCGATCATCATGGTGATGAAAAACGCCGGGCCGCCGCTGCGTTCGCTCTTGAACACGACCTTGTCGATGGTGTGGCCGATCACGCGCGACAGGAACATGACGAAGGTATTCACCACGCCCTGAATCAGCGCCATCGTCACCATGTCGCCGTTGGCGGCGTGGGCGATTTCGTGGCCGATGACCGCTTCGGCTTCTTCGCGCGTCATGGTCTGAATCAGACCGGACGACACAGCGACCAGTGCGCTGTTTTTGCTCATGCCGGTGGCGAAGGCATTCACTTCTGGCGTGTCGAAAATACCCACTTCCGGCATTCCGATTCCGGCGTCCGCAGCGTATTTTTTGACGGTATCGACCAGCCAGAGCTCGGTCGAGCTCGACGGCGTTTCAATCACGCGTACGCCCATCGTTTTTTTCGCCATCCATTTGGAAATCGCCAGCGAAATGAACGCGCCGCCAAAGCCCATGACAGCAGCAAATGCCAGCAGCGAGCCGAGGTTCAGTCCGTTGGCCTGCAAATAAGGCTCGATGCCCAGAATGCGCATGGTGATCGACAGCACCAGCATGATGGCGAGGTTGGTGGCTACGAACAGGACAATGCGTTTCATATTGACTCCAGAAAAACTGGTAAACGTCGCACAGGCGACCGGGCATAAGATGGCGGTAAAAGGCAAAGGTTCAAGAGGCGCGCGCCAATTTTATAACGGCCTCGGCAGGCGACAGAATCGCGAAACCCAGCCAGCGACGCTGACAATCCAGCAGCGCGCGATCCTTGCTCACCAAAACCGCCGCGTCGCTGCTGGCGGCGAGATCGAGAAACTTCTGGTCGTCCGGGTCGCGGCAGCGCGGCAAGCTGGGCACGTCGGCGTCTGCGGTGAGGCTGACCCGGCAAGCGTAGCGTGCGGCCAGTTCGGCCTGCGCTTCAGCAGAAAGTCCAAATTCCGGGTAGGTGAGCACCCGCTCCCATTCGGCCAGCGTGGCCAGGCTGGCGACGCCCGTGAGCGCCCCGGACTCCAGCGCGTCACGCAAAGGGCGCGCAGTGGCGTCGTCGAAATGAAACAGATCGAGCACGACATTCGTGTCCAGCACCCAGCGGGGCGGGGATTCACTCAAGCCCGGTGTGCTCGGCGACAAAGTCGCGCACCCAGTGTTCGGGATGCGCGCTGGAAAAGCGGCCGACAATTTCGCCTTTGACGAACAGCAGCACGGTGGGGAAACCACGCAAGCCGTAGCGCCCGGCCAGTTTCATGTTGGCGCCTTCGTCCACTTCGACCTTGGCCATGTGGAGCTTGCCTGCGTGGTGTGCGATCACCCGTTCAAGCACAGGGGTCAGGGCGCGGCAAGGCGGACACCAGTCGGCCCAGAAATCGACCAGAACGGGCTGCATGTGAGAAGCCTCGATGACGTCGTGGTCGAATTGTTCGAGATGGGTATCGAAAATGAGGTTGGCGGAAGAAGAATTAGCATTCATGGGAAGAGGGGGCGGGTACGGTCCGCGCTATTGTGCCTCAAGCATTCTTGCCGGATAGTCGAAATAGCATTCATGTGTTCAATGACGATGATTTGACCTGACCAACATGGAAGAACATTTTTACCGCGAACAGGAAATCACCCGGCTTCCGGCCTTTTTGCCGGCGGCCACCTACAACCTGGCGCACACCTTGCTGGCGCGCGCCGGCAAATGCCTGTTTGTGCCGATCCGCAGCATGCAGTACATGGCCGTGCTCGACGCCGAAGAATTCATCTTCATCGACAGCCAGAACAAGGCCTGGGTCGAACTGGCCTGGCAGCATTTTCGCCCGCAGGCGCGCAGCGCACTCGACGAACGCGTGCCGTTTGACATCGTGCATTACCTGCCGCAGGCAGCCGACACCATGAAGCGCCTGCCGGGAGAGTTTCATTTGGCCTTGCAGCGTTTGTCCGGGCGCGACGTGCCCCGGCAGGATGCGGGCGTGTTACCGCTGGTGCGCCGTTGAGCAAGCACAGGATGCAGTGAGCCGGTGTCGCATCGACTGCGCAGCCGGCCATGCGCCGAAACTTCTGTTGTCCGCATGAGCTTGCACGAATAAAGACTTCCTGATCCTGTTTTGGTCGCGCAGGGGAAATTGCTATAATCCAAGGCTTCCAGCGGGGCTTGCAGCCCCGCCCCGCAACGCACTAATCCTTCTCTAAGTAATGGCCAGCAGGTTTTACGCGACCCGCCATAGCGGTAGCGCCTATCGTGATTCCCTGTTCCGGGTTCCACCCCGAAACGCTGCAACTGTGAATACAGAACGGGTAATCCAGCCTGCGGGTATCGAGTCGCCCCCTGCGGAATTTCCTGCCATGCCGCCGCCCTTTTTGTGCTGCGGACTCCTTACCGTACTGAAAGCCAGCCTGTGACCATGCCAAACGCCCTGAAAAAATTTCTGCCTTTCCTGCGCTGGTTTCCCTATTCCGGAACGAATTTCCGCGCTGACCTGATCGCGGGCATTACCGTTGCGCTAGTGCTGATTCCACAGTCCATGGCGTATGCGCAGCTTGCTGGTTTACCGCCCTACTACGGTCTCTACGCATCATTCCTGCCAGTGATCGTGGCGGCTCTGTGGGGATCGTCGAATCAGCTCGGCACCGGCCCGGTGGCCGTAGTGTCGCTGCTCACGGCCTCGTCGCTGGCGGCGCTAGCCGCGCCGGGCTCGTCGGAATTCGTGGCACTCGCCATCATGCTCGCACTCATGGTGGGCATCGTGCAGTTGTTGCTGGGTATATTCAAGCTCGGTGTGATCGTAAATTTTCTCTCGCACCCGGTGATCGTCGGCTTCACTAACGCGGCGGCGATCATCATCGCCCTGTCGCAGGTTTCCAAGCTGTTCGGCGTACCGATGGGGCGCAGCGAGCATTTCATCAACGACATCATTGGCGTGTTCAAGCAGATCGGCGACACCCATATGCCGACGCTGGCCATGGGGCTGGCGGCGATTACCATCATGTGGGCAATCAAGCGCTTTGCGCCGACCTCGTTGAAACAGATGGGCGTGCTGGTGGCGGTGGCGGTGACAACCCTCGTGTCCTGGCAAATCGGATTCGAAAAAAACAGCAGCGGCACGATCAACCAGATTGCCGATGGCGAACTGCGCGTGCTGGTGGAAAAAATCGATGCTGCTAACCGCAGCATCGATGAAGCCAATGCTGCGGTTAGCAGCAGAGTGCTGGCGCTCAAGCAGGCAGCAAAAAGTGAAGGTGAGCAAGGACCGCGTGCGGTCATGCTGGGCGCGGAAGTCGAGCTGGCACGTCTGGCTGTGAAGCAGGCGGAAGAAAGTGCTTCCCACGTCAAGGCGGGTCTGCGCAAGATGCGCGTGCAGCGTGCCGTGGACGCAAGCGGCAATACGACAGCGCTGTATCTGGCCGGAACCGCCCCTGCCGGGGTGGTGCTGGAGGACGCGCGCTACCAGATTCGCAAGGTATCGAATGGGGCGTTCAAGCTCCAGGGTGGCGGCGAAGTCGTCGGTGCCATTCCGGAGGGCCTGCCCTCGCTCTCTATTCCTCCATTTTCCTGGGACGCGTTCGGTTCGTTGCTGTCGGCGGCGATCGTGATTTCGCTGGTGGGTTTCATGGAAGCCATTTCCATTGCCAAGGCCATGGCCGCCAAGACCAAGGATCGTGTGGACCCCAATCAGGAGCTGATCGGCCAGGGACTCGCCAACCTCGTCGGCTCGGCCTCACAGGCTTTCCCGGTATCGGGCTCGTTTTCGCGTTCGGCTGTCAACATGAACGCGGGCGCAAAAACCGGTATGTGCTCGGTCATCACCGGCGTGCTGGTGCTGGCGACTTTGCTGTTCCTGACGCCGCTGCTGTATCACCTGCCTCAAGCCGTGCTGGCCGCTGTCATCATGATGGCCGTGGTAGGCCTGATCAATTTCAAGGCGATCAAGCACGCCTGGCAAGCCAGCAGACACGACGGCATTGCAGCCGGGGTGACCTTCATTGCCTCGCTGGCGTTCGCGCCGCATCTAGACAACGGCATCATGGTCGGCGGCGGTCTGGCGATCCTGCTGTATCTGTATCGCACCATGTCCCCGCGCGTAGCCAAACTGGGACGGCATACCGACGGCACGCTGCGTGACGTGAAGGTCTATCCTGATGCCCCGACCAGCGAACACGTGGTGGCGGTGCGTTTTGACGGCCAGCTGTATTTCGCCAACGTTTCCTATTTCGAAGATGCGATTCTCGAAACCATCGCTGATCACCCCAAGGCCAAATACCTGCTGGTGGTAGGCGACGGGATCAACCAGATGGATGCTTCCGGCGAGGAAGTCATTCATCACCTGTTTGATCGACTGAAAAGCGTCGGCGTCACGCTAGTGTTTTCCGGCCTGAAAAAGCAGGTGATCGATGTGCTGCATCAGACCGGCTTATTCGACGTCATCACGCAGGCGAATATTTTCCCGACGCAGGAGCACGCCATCGCCGCAATCTACGAGCGCCTGGGTGAAGAGGCGGCGGGCGACCTGTTCTGCGCAGTCAAGCCCGTCGCTGCTTGATTCGGGTTAGAGCCGCCCGGTGTTAAGCACCCTTCTGCTGATTCCGCTGGCGGGCGCGCTGCTGATTGCGCTGGCGCCGCGCGCGCTGGCCAGACCGCTTGCGCTCCTCGCTTCTGCGACCGCACTGGGCTGGGCAGCCTGGCTGGCCAGCGCGTTTGATCCGGCCATCGGTCCGGCGCAACTGGTCGAATCGCATATCTGGAACCCGCGCTTGGGCAGCGCCTTCACTTTGGGCGTGGATGGCATTTCCCTGCCGATGGTATGGCTGGCAGCCCTGCTGGCCTTTGTCGCGGTGTTGGCGTCGGCCAGCATCAAGAGCAGCACCCGGGGGTATTACCTGCTCGTGCTGCTGCTGGAAACCGCGATGCTGGGCGTGTTTACCGCACGCGACTGGTCTCTGTTCTACGTGTTCTGGGAACTGACCCTGTTGCCGCTGTTTTTTCTGATCGACCGCTGGGGCGGCAAAAATCGCAGCCGCGCCGCGCTTAATTTTGTGCTCTACACCATGGGCGGCTCGGTGTTCATGCTGATTGCCCTGCTGATGCTGTATGACGCCGCGCCCGGTCACTCCTTTGACATGGCGACGATCCGCGAAGGCGCGCGCCAGTTGCCCACAGGCGTGCAGGTGACCCTGTTCCTCGGCCTGCTGATCGGCTTTGGCGTCAAGATGCCCATCTTCCCGCTGCATGGTTGGCTGCCGCTGGCGCACGTGGAAGCGCCCAGCCCGGTGTCGATTCTGCTTTCCGGTATTTTGCTGAAAATGGGTTCCTACGGACTGATCCGCGCCGTATGGACACTGCCAGCTGGCGCGCTGGCGCTACAGGATGTGTTGATGGCGCTTGCGCTCATCAGCATCCTCTACGGCGGCGTGCTGGCGTGGAAGCAGCGCGATCTGAAGGCAATGATTGCCTACTCGTCGGTTTCGCACATGGGCGTGGTGCTGCTGGGGTTGGCCGCGCTCAATCAGACCGGCTTCACCGGTGCCGTCATGCAGATGGTGGCGCACGGCCTGGTGGCGGGCGCGCTGTTTCTGCTGATCGGCCTGCTTTACGAACGCACGCACACCCGCGATCTGGGCGATTACAGTTCGCTGGTCAAGGTCATGCCGCGCTTCGCTTTCTTCACTGTGTTTGCTTTTATCGCCGCAGTGGGCATGCCCGGCACTGCCGGATTCGTCGCCGAACTGCACGCGCTGATCGGCGGTTTTGAGCGCTGGGGCGGCTGGGTGGTGCTGTTGTCGCTGGCGGTGGTCATCAGCGCAGCCTATGCAATCCGCACCGTGGGGCGGCTGTTTACCGGCCCGGTTTCTGCACGGATGCAAAACCTGCCTGACCTGACGCGCAGCGAGCTGACCGCTGCGGCTGTGCTGACCACGGGCAGCCTGGCGATTGGTCTGTACCCCGGCCCATTGCTGAACCTGATTGCCGCGTCGGTGGCACGTTATTCGAGCCTGTTTTTGCCATGAGCCAGGAACCGAACCACGCCGCGTCACAGGACTGGCTGGATGCGCTGGCGCATCGGCTGGAGCACGTCCTGCCGGGGCAGGCACCGATCAAGGATTTCGTGCATCACAACACCTTGCACGGATTCCAGCATCTTCCTTTCCGCGAAGCGCTGGCGGCTGCGGAAGCCGCGACGGGTGCCCATGGTTTTCAGCCGCCGGAAACCTTTCGCGCCTATCTTCACCAAGGCCGCATCGACCTGTCCGACCTCAACGCCGCGCTCGACGAAACCCCGGAACTGCAAGCGGACGCACTGGCCGCAGACGGCGTTTCGCGCCGCGACGTGTTGCTGGCGGGCTTGCGTTTTGATCTCGGCCACTTGCCGGCTTCCACCCTGCGCTGGCGTATCGAAGCGGGCGGCGCGCTGGGTGGTTTTCAGGCAGGCGTCGCGGAGGCAGCACGTTCGCGCCTGCTGAAAAGTGGCGACAGCGAGGCGCAAGTCCTGTCGGATTTATGGCTGGCCTGCCAGCGTGTGCTGGGCTATGCATGGGATCCCGAACAGCGGGTTCCGGCCGCCGCAGGCAGCGGCGAGGACGAGGCAGCGCGCCTGTGGGTCGCGCATCGACTCAAGCACGAGGCCGCCCAGCAGCTTGCCGGATTGATGGAACAGACCGGTTCCGGTTTGACCCTGCGCGGCCTGTTGCAGCAGCTGACCGGGCGGGATGTGCTGGATACCCTGCGCCCCGGTCTGGTCAAACACCTGGCCGCGCATCTCGATCAGGGCATGGCCGCCTGGCACAACCCGGCACGCGAACAGGGCTTCTACGCGGCCTGGCGCAGCTTCATCCGCAATGAGCCCCATTTCGAGCTGACCGAACTGAACGGCTATGAACCCGTGCTGGAGCGCCTGCCAGACGATGCGCGGACGTGCATCAAGCAGGAAATGAATCTGCTCGGCCTGCCGCGCGCGCAATGGGACGCTTATCTGGAAACGCTGGCCAAGGAATTGCCGGGCTGGTCCGGTATGGTGTTGTGGCGTCATCTGCACCCCGGTTATGAGGGGATGCCGACGCCGGTCGGGCTGATCGACTATCTGGCCGTCAGACTGGTGCTGGAGCGCCTGTATGCGCAGCATTTGACCGGCGCGCATTTCAAGAGCGAGGCCAGCCTGCCTGCGTTGCGCGGCTATTTCCGCCGTCACCCCGCCGAATTGCAGGTGCGGCTGGCGCTGTACGAGGGCGGTCTGCCCGAATGGCTGGAGGAGCAGGGGCACCGGCTGGTGCGCGAAGCCGTCAAGCGCGCGGAAGAAGAAACCGACAGCGACTGGTACGCCGTCGCCCGCTTGGTTGACCACTGGTTTGCGCGACCGGAATGCACCGATGCCGGACACCGCTGCGCGACCCGCCTATGGCCGCTATTCCTGCTGTGCCAGCACCTGGGCATCCCGGCGCAAACGCTGAACCCGCTCGGGCATATCGGTGCGGCCGACCTGATGCAATGTCTGGAATCGCTGACCCCGCAAGTGGCAGGCTGGGTCTGGCTGCAAGCCTATGAGCGCCATTATCGCGAGCAGATTTTTACCGCGCTGACGGTGAATAAAGATCGGGGCGCGTGGAAAACCCGCCCGCAGTCGCCGTCTGCGCAACTGGTGTTCTGCATGGATGACCGCGAAGAAGGTTTGCGGCGGCATCTCGAAGAAATCGCGCCGGAGGTCGAAACGCTCGGCGCGGCGGCGCATTTCAATGTGCCCCATGCGTACCGCGCGCTGGACGACCAACAGGCCGTTGCGCTGTGCCCGGTGGTGCCCACCGTCGTCGTGCCTGCGCACGAAATACGCGAGCAGCCGCGCGCCGAAGATGCCGCCGTGCAAGCCAGTCATGAGCAGCGCCGCCAGCTCAGGCTGAACTGGAAAAACCGGCTGGTGCAAGGCACCCGCATGGGGCTGCTGCACCCGACGCTGTTGAGTACGGCGGCAGCGCCCATTGCCATGATGACGCTGGTGGGCAAAGCCTTCGCGCCGAATGCGTTTGGACGCCTGACTGCGCGCCTGCGCACGCGCTTCGACAAACCGGTCGCTACCCGCATCGCCTTCACCGTGCCCAACGACACGCCCGCCGCCGCGCAGGGCACGCGTAACCTCGGTTTTACCGATGTCGAACAGGCCGACCGCGTGCAGACGCTGCTGAAAAATACCGGCCTGACTTACGGCTTTGCGCCCGTCGTCGTCATCGCCGGCCACGGCTCGCACAGCCAGAACAACCCGCATGGATCGGCCTACAACTGCGGCGCGTGCGCCGGACATTTCTCCGGCCCCAATGCGCGTCTGGTGGCAGCCATGGCCAACCGGCCTGAAGTGCGCGCGATCCTGCGCGAACGCGGCATCGACATTCCGGCAACCGCCTGGTTTGTCGGCGCCGAACACGATACCTGCGACGATGTCGTGACCTGGTTTGACGAAGATCTGATTCAGTCAGCGTCCGCCGAGGCGTATCAGACCCTGAAACGCAATGTGGCCAGCGCGTGCGAACTGCATGCGCAAGAGCGTTGTCGCCGCTTCATGTCCGCACCGCTTGGCTTCACGCCCCGCATCGCGTTGAAACATGTCGCTGGCCGCGCCAATGATTTTTCGCAGGCGCGACCGGAGCTGGGTCATGCCACCAACGCCAGCGCCTTCATTGGCCGCCGCGCGCTCAGCCGTGGCGCATTCTTCGACCGCCGCGCGTTCCTGATTTCCTACGATCCCGCGCAGGATGCCGATGGCACCATCATCGAGCGGCATCTGCTGACCAACGGGGTGGTTGGCGCGGGCATCAGCCTGGAGTACTACTTCTCCACCGCCAACAATGAACAGTACGGCTGCGGCACCAAGGTCATGCACAACGTGGCGGGCTTGCTGGGCGTGATGGAAGGCGCATCGTCAGATTTGCGCACCGGCCTGCCCCGGCAAATGATCGAAATCCACGAAGCCATGCGCCTGTTGGCCGTGGTGGAACAGAAAACCGAGGTGCTGACAGCGATCTACCAGCGGCAGCCGCCCCTGCAGGAACTGGTGGGTAACGGCTGGGTGCAACTGGCGGCAATCGACCCGGATACGGCGGCAATCCATCGTTTCCTGCCGGACAAGGGCTGGGTCGAATGGCAGCCGGGTGCGATGACCTTGCCCACCGTGGCGCGCTCGCAGGCGTGGACGCTGGGCAAGCGTGAGGCTTTGTCGCCCGCGCTGATTGCAACCGGGGAGGCCGCCTGATGCCGGACATCGATTTTCTGGCGGCGCTGGTTCCGCTGCTGCCGCTGCTCGCTGCGCTGGCGATTGCCGTGTTGAACATTTTGGGCAAGGCGCGCGGCGAAGCGGGCGAACCCCTGACCGCGCGCATCACGCTGACGGCCATCACGCTGGCCGTGCTGCTGCTATCGCTGCTGGGCGTGAATGCGCTGCTGCACGGCGCGCCCGGTCAGGTTGAACTGGGCACCTGGTTTGCCAGCGGCAGCCTGCGCTTGCCGATCTCGTTCACGCTGGATGCGCTGTCGCTGGGCTTTGGATCGGTGGTCGCTTTCATCGCACTGGTCACGCTCAAGTTCGCGGTTAATTACATGCACCGCGAGGCGGGCTTCCATCGCTTTTTCGTCGGCATGAATCTGTTTGCGGGTGGCATGTTACTGATCGTGCTGGCAGGTAACGCCGCGCTGACCTTTGCCGGCTGGGAGCTGGCTGGCGTCAGCTCGTGGATGCTGATCGGCTATGCGTTCGAACGCGACACTGCGACGCGCAACGCGCAACGCGCCTTTCTCACCAACCGCATCGGCGACGCCGGTTTCGTGTTTGGTCTGGCGACCGCCTTCATCTGGCTGGGCAGTCTGGACTGGCAGCACATGAGCGCGGGCGCGCGCGAACTGCCCACCCTGTACGTGGCGGTGATGTCGCTGGGGTTTGTCATGGCCGCGTTGGCGAAGTCCGCGCAGATTCCTTTCACGCCCTGGATCACGCATGCACTGGAAGGCCCCACGCCCTCGTCGGCGATTTTCTATGGCGCGGTCATGGTGCATGCCGGGGTGTATCTGCTGCTGCGGATGCAGCCGATCCTGCTGCATGCACCCGCCGTCATGGCGCTGATTGCCTTGCTGGGGCTGGCGACTGCGCTCTACGGCTGGATTACCGGCTACGTGCAGACCGACGTGAAATCGGCGCTGCTGTCCGGCACGCTGACGCAGACCGGCCTGATGTTTGTGGCGATCGGGCTGGGCTGGTTTGAGCTGGCCGCCTGGCATGCGGGTCTGCACGCCCTGTGGCGAGCCTGGCAGTTTTTGGCCGCGCCGTCCTACATGCACATGCAGGATGCGCCTGCGCCCGCTGCGCCCGCATGGTTACGGCGGCGGCCGCGTTTGTACAACGCCGCGCTGAACGGTTTTTGGCTGGAAGCGCTGAGCGACCGCCTGATGACGCGCCCGACGCTGTCGATGGCGCGCGACATGCGCGCGATCGACGAAAACGTCGTCAGCCGACTGGCGGGCATGTCCGAAGGCCAGCGCGCCGCCGCCTTGCTGGGCGAAGAAGAGGTGGTCAAGGGGCGTGGCGTGGCGGGTGCCCTGCTGGAGTGGCTGGGCGAGCATCTTCAGCGCTTTGAACAGCATCTGGTATTGCAGGGCGGCGGCGGCAAGCTGGGCGCAGGCATTGCTCGCCTGGGCAGTTGGTTGCAACTGATCGAGAGCCTGCTGGAGCAGCCGCGTTATCTGATTTTGATGGTGATGGCGACGATGGCGGTGATCCTGTGATGCCCATGACCGAATTATTCTGGAACCAGCACGCGGCCTTTCCCTTGCTGGGCACCTTGCAGGTGCTGCCGCTGCTGACCGTGTTGCTGCTTTGGCGGCTGGGGGAGACCTCCCGTGTTGCCGCGCCCCTTGCCCGTGCCGTTGCGCTGGTGGAGCTGATTCTGGCGATCGTGCTGTATCGGCAGTTCGATCCTGCGTTGCCCGGCTTTCAGTTTGCCGAGCGCTTCGATCTGTTCGGCCCGTTTTCTTACCATGCTGGCGCAGACGGCGTGACGGTCTTGTTCGTGCTGCTGGGCGCGCTGATCGTTTTCCTGATCATGCTCTACAGCATCGTGCGCAGGCTGCCCGACGAGTCGCGGCTGCTGATGGTGGTGCTGGCGGTCGAGGGCGTGATGATGTCGCTGCTGACCACCTTCAACCTGCTGTGGTTTGCGCTGGCTTCTGCGGTGGAACTCGCGCTGGTCGGCTATCTGATCGGACGCTGGTCGAGCGCGCCGGAAAAAGACAAGGCCATGCGCGCGTTCTACCAGTTTCAGGGCGTGGGGCTGGCCATGCTGCTGGCGGGGTCGCTGGCGCTGGGCTGGACGTATCACGACCTGACCGGCGCAGCCTGGTCGTTCGACCTGTTTGATCTTGCCGGACTGGCGCTGCCCGCCAAGCTGGGTGCCGTCATTTTCTTCCTGCTGTTTTACGGGTTGGGCGTGCGCACGCCGATTTTTCCGCTGCACGGCTGGCTGCCCACCGTTGCCCAGCATGGCAATGTCGCGATTGCCCCGTCGCTGCTGCTGGGCGTGAAAATCGGCATCTATGCGCTGATCCGCTTTGTGTTGCCGTTGACGCCGGACGCAGCGCAGACCTGGGCGCCCTATGTGGCGGGATTTGCCATGGCCGGGGTGTTCTATGCCGCGCTGCTGGCTTTTCAGCAGAACAATTTGCGCCGCCTGATGGCATTTGCCGTGATTAGTCACACCTCGCTGGTCATCATTGGCCTGTTCGCGCTCGATGCCATTGCCTTGCAGGGCGCGCTGCTGCTTGCGGTCAATTTCGGGCTGGCGGCCACCGCCATGATGCTGATGACCGGGTTTGTCTATCGCCGCGTGCGTTCCACGCAACTCGACAAACTGGGCGGATTGTTCGACCGCATCCCGGCGATCGGCATGACGTTTTTCGTGGCAGGTCTGGCGATTGTCGGCATGCCGGGCACGCCGGGTTTCGATGCCGCCCACCTTGTGCTGGAAGCGGCGATCCATCGTTATGGCGCGCTGCCGACCGTGGCCGCCGCGTTGGGCAACGTGGTGGCCGCAGGCTTTTTGCTGTGGGCATTCCAGCGCGCGTTTCTGGCATCCGCACCCGCAGAGAGAAAAACCGGCGTCGAGCGCGCAAGCCGCATGGAACTGATTATCGCGGTCAGCCTGGTGCTGATCATGCTGGCGGCGGGCTTCCACATGAGCCCCTTGCTGGATCTGATTGAGCCGCCCATGGAAGCACTGGCCGGGACATTCCATCATGAGTGACGTTCCCTTCCTGTCGCTGCTGCTGCTGACGTATCCGGTTGGCGCGCTGCTGATCTGGCTGCTGCCGCGTCTGGCCGCGCCGCGCACCCTGGCCTTGCTGGTGCATGCTTTCGGGCTGGCCGTCAGCCTGTTTGTGCTGGGGCACTTCGACAGCGCGCAGCCGGGCATGCAGTTCGCCGAGCAGACTGCGTGGATTCCCAGTCTCAACATTCATTACGCGGTGGGCGTGGACGGCATTTCCATCCTGTTCCTGCCCGCCACGGCGCTGCTGTTTCTGGGCGTCACGCTGGCCTCGTGGAACAGCGCGCGCAACCTGTCGCGCCTCTATCACAGCTTGTTGCTGCTGCAAGCGGGTGCCACGCTCGGCGTGTTTTGCGCCACCGACACCATCCTGTTTTTTCTGTTCTGGGAACTCTCGCTGGTGCCGTTCTATTTCCTCGTCAGCCTGTGGGGCGTGGGCCCGCATCGTGGTTACGCGGCCACCAAGTACACCCTCGTCATGTTCGCCGGCGGCGTGCCGCTGCTGTTCGGCTTTCTGCTGCTGGCCTTCAATCATGCCGACTTCAGCGGCGCGGCCATGCCCGGCGGTTTGAGTTTCGACTTGCAGACGCTGCTCGGCATGCCTTTGCCCGCCGAACTGGAATGGGCGGTGTTCCTGTTGTTGCTGCTGGGTTTCGCCGTCAAGACGCCGGTGTTCCCGCTGCACACCTGGCTGCCGCTGCTGTCGATGGAAGGCCCGGTGGCCGTGGTGGCCTTGCTGACCGGCCTGAAGCTGGGCGCCTACGGCCTGATCCGCTTTGCCGTGCCGCTGGCACCCGAAGCCGCGCAATCCCTGCACTGGCTGCTGGCGGGTCTCGGCACCTTCGGCGTGCTGTACGGCGCGGTGACCGCGCTGGCGCAAACCAACCTGCGCGCCATGCTGGCGTATGCCAGCCTGTCGCACGTGGGGCTGGTCTTGCTGGGCATTGCCTCGTTCAACGTGCAGGGCATTCAGGGTGCCGTGCTGCAACTGCTCAACTTCACCCTGATCGCGGGCGGGCTGTTTCTGATTACCGCCTTCATCCAGCAACGAATCGGCTCAACCGATACCTTGTCGCTCGGCGGCGCGGCGAAGACCATGCCGCTGGCAGCGAGCTTCTTCGCCTTCTTCGGCCTGGCTTCGTTCGGCATCCCCGGCACCAGCGGATTCCCCGCAGAACTGCTGATCCTGGTTTCCGCCGTGCAGACCCACACCGGCGCGGGACTGGCCGCGCTGTTCGGCATGGTGCTGGGCGCGGCCTATTTCCTGAATCTGTACCGGCGCGCCTTCTTCGGCCCGGCGCGTAACGCCAGCGTGCTGGCGGCGACCGACCTGCAAGCGCGCGAACTGGCGCTGGTGCTGGTCTTCGCGGCGGTCGTGCTGGCCGTGGGCCTGTATCCGCAACCCCTGCTGGATGTCATTCGCCCGGCGGCGGAGGCTTGGGTGGGGCGGCTGGGATAAGGACACGATTCGGGTTGTGTCCCGTAAGCGCATGTCCGCAGTGGGCAGCGGCGGGCGTCTTCTGATCGACCTATGCGGTCTGCTCATAGGCACAGGTATCCGGGTAAATCACTCCCGGAACCTCAGCTCCGCACCGCATCCGCAAATTTTCTCAACGATGCGGCACTACCCGCCAGATCGTAAAAAGCGTAAGGGTTGAGGAACTGACGGCCCCAGAACAGATTGCGATCCACTTCGGATAACGCCGCTTCGGCGCAGACCGAACGCCAGTGGGCGGCGATGATGCGCATTTGCGCTTCAATCATTTCAATCGCCTGCTTTTCGGAAAGCAGAAAATGGTGGGCCGTTTTCAGGCATGTGCTCAGGCGGCTCATTCTGTCATTGTCATGGATAAGCATGGCCTGGCTAGCTTCTTGCCCGGCGCGTCCCTGCGGGCAGATATCGTAAGCCGGGGTGAGTGTGAGCATGTCTCCATCCCAGAAGGCGGCATGGTTGCGGGCATGGTCATCGGTATTGCCGCACAGGATGTTGAAGACAAGTCGGCCAAAGAGTTCACGCAGTGTGCCCTGCGCGTTTGTGAACCGCTGGCGGACAATCTCGGCCAGCTCCTGATAACTGGCATAGCGCGCCATCATTTCATCAAGGGCAAAAATAGTCAGCGCCGAGACCATTGCCTTGCGCTCCCATCCGGTTTTGCCCCACTTTCTGTCGAACCGCTCTACCAGCAGTACATCCTTGCCTGAGGCGCGGGCAAGGGAGACGGGCGCAACCTTCAGCCCAGCAATCGAGGCGAGACGCATGGCAATGAACTCGGCTTTCACGACGCTGTAGAGGTCGTTCGAGGCAGAAAACTTGGCGACGTATTTTTTGTCGCCGTCTTCGATCAGCGCCTTGGGACGCGCCCCCCCGATAGCGCTGCCATGGCGCAGGGCTTGATCGAGTTCGGGAGTGAGTGGGATACCCTTTTCAACGCGCTCGGCAGACTGTAGCAATTCATCAAGGCTGGCGTTTTGCGCGGCGCGCGGAATGTACTCTGTCGGCGAGGCTTGAAAATCCAGGGTGCCGATGCGGTCGGAACCCGACTCCAGGAGAAAGGCGAGTTCAGACAAATCCGTTCGGTCAAGCTCGGCGCTCTTTGCCCCGAATTTGCGGTTGAGGATGACGCGCCGTCCCCAGGCATCGGGGGCAGCATCGCGGATGCAGCCCGGCATGGATAGCCTGTTGAGCAAGGGCAATGTGCCGGATTTCAACGGCAGTTCCGGCAAATAGATCGGGATCGCGTCTTTGCGCTGCAGATAGGACTTGCCGTAGTTGAACGTCAGGGTTGCCGCGTTGCCTTCCGCAGAGAGGCGGCCAGCCACGACTGGCCCGGTTGCACCAGGCAGCCATACCCAGACATAGGCTTCCGTATAGGTGTCAGAAGTCATCTTTTGCCACCTTGGCAGGCTTATGGATTGCCTTGGGCATCAGGGCGAGTTTGTCGTCGGTACGTGCGATGTTTTCGCTCAACCGCCCGTTGTCGGCGTCAAACAGATTGACCCCTACAATGGTGGCGGCCTCGAACATGGTGCCGATCTCGACCTTGGGGTCGCCCTTCTCGATGCGCTGCAGCGTGCCACGCGATATGCCGGTGCGTTCTGCCAGTTCCGCCGCGCTCAGCCTGCGTTCCTTGCGGGCAAGCCGGATAAGCTTGCCAAGCAGCGTGACCGCTTCGCGCGTATGCCGGGAATAGGTTCTGTTTTCGATGCGGGGCATTGTTTAGATTGAGTCATTTATTAGCCACACCACAATGGTATGCGCCATATATGGCACATTATCTTTGTTTTTAACCAAGCGTCAAGTGCGGTGAGCTATCTGTAGTACATATTATGGTTTTATGGACTATAGATGAATCGTCATGATGGGTTTTCGGGATGGCGCTTTTCGAACCGGTCGCTTCCACACTTAGCCGATTCTGACTAAAGCATGATCTTATTGAGCCGACCTGGTTTATCCATGAACGGTCGGGTTTCAACCCGACATGTCGGCCTGAAGGCCGACCTCCATTCAAGAATATTTCGTTCCGGATCAATAAACGCCGTTGAGCATTTCCAGATTCCGGCTGGCCCAGTTCAGCACCGCTGTTCTGCGGTGCATTTTTTCGGCCAGTAGCGGGTATTCACGAGTGATGACGTCGGCGGCGAAGCCGGACAGGAAACGTGATTTCATTTCGGCGCGGGCGCGGTCGACGCCGATATCGGCATAGGGCGCGGAGGCGAGCAGCAGGAAGCCGTCGTCGGGGATGCGGCCAGCGCTCATGTTGGATTGCAGGATGCCCGCGGCCTTGCGCACAGGGTCGGCGAGGTCGGGGCTGTAGGGGCCGATGATGAGCGCCTGGTTGTGCATGTGCAGCCAGTCGAAGCCGCGCCCCAGGCAGATGACCCATTCGCGGTGCTCAATATCCAGTTGACGATTGGCGCGGCGTACTTCGGCGATGTGCCGCATGTTGCCTTCGATCAGCGGGATCAGGTCGGCGCGCATTTGCTCGGGCATGTCGGGGAACAGCGCCTGCAGCCGGGTTGCAAGGGTGTCAGTTTCAGTCAGCGTGGAAACGTCGAGGGTGTTGCCGTTTTCACCGTGCAGCACCAGCGCGTCTTCGTCGGTTTCGAATCCGCATACCAGCGGGTACACGGTTTGATGGCCAATGCCGAAGACTTGTTCGACCTGGCGGCGGATGGCGAAGGTGTGCTCGCGCGCGGCAGCGGTGTCGTAGTTGAAACCGGCACAGCCGCGATGCGGGTCGCCTTTGGAATAGTGATAGGTGGCGACCATGAGTGAACGCCGCCCCTGCCGGACAATGGACATGACATGGTCAGATAGCACTTCACCCAGATGCGGCCAGCCCAGGTCGAAACGCCCGCCGAGATTGCGGAAAGGCTGGATGATGCCGGCGGGGGTTTCGGTGGCGACGGGGATGTTGATGCGGCCATCCATGCACTTCATGACGGAGATGGCGGTGGGGTGCTCAGCCAGATAGTGTTTGCGCGCTAGCCAGGTTTCAGGACTGGCGAAGTTTTCTGCGTGCCGTTTGGCGTGGCCGAACAGCCAGTCGATGCGGGCTTCGATGGGCTGTGCGTAGACATCCATCAGTCGTCTTCGCCCAGCTCTGGATTCCAGCCTTTGGTTCGTGCGCTGGCCATGGCCTTGGCGTAAATTTCAGTGTGACGCTGTTGCAGTTCAGCCGGCAGACGACTGGGTAGATTGGCATATTTGTCCCACTCCACGCTGATTTGATCCATCAGTTTTTGCAGACGGCCCAAATCCCAGCCCGCGCAGTCTTCGGTTTCGGGGAGGAGGCCAAACACCCAGGCATCCAGCACGATGCGCCCGAGCTGGGTGATGCCGTGCGTGTCGTTGTGAAAGCCTGCGTAGGTGTTGCTCATGGGTTAAAACCTTTTTTATCGTGTCAGCCCAGCATACAGCAGGGGCAGCTTTTCCGGCAGGCGCGCGACATGATCGACCACCATGAAGTTGTTCTGGCCAAAGATACGGCTGACGTAGTTATCGGCGCGCGGGTCGAGGCTCATGCAATAGGTCAGCACGCCATGTTTGGCGACTTCCTCAACAGCTTTCTTGGTGTCCATGCGCAGGTATTGCGGGTCACGCACGTCGATGTCGGCCGGTTCGCCATCGGTAATCACGATCAGCAGTTTTTTTGCCGAGCGTTGTAGCTGCAAATGATGGCCGGCATGTCGAATCGCCGCGCCCATCCGGGTGGAAAGCTGGCCGGTCATGCCCGCGAGTTTCGCTTTAGGCTCTTCGTCCCAGTGCTGGTCAAAGTCCTTGAATCGATAGTACTCAACATCGTGGCGGCCATCAGAACAGAAGCCATGAATCGCAAACGGATCGCCGACCTTGTTGATGGCATCGGCCAGCAGCACGCACGCCTGCTGGGTGAGTTCGCGTACCGAGTATTCCTGATCCTGCACTTTTTCGTTGGTCGATTCGGATAAATCGAGCAGCACCAGAATCGAGAAATCGCGCGTCTTCCGCACCGACCGCATCATGATGCGCGGGTCGGGCTGGTTGCCCAGCCGAATGTCGATGAAGCTGGCAATCGCCGCATTGATGTCGATCTCGTCGCCGTCTTCCAGCTTGCGGATGCGCTGCACGCCCTGCGGCTGCATCGCGTCGAGCAGGAATTTCATGCGATGGATTTCGCGTTTGTACTGCGCGGCGATGCCGTCGATGATTTGCAGGTCGCCGACCTTGGCGCGCTTTTCCAGCACTGTTGCCCAGGCCGGACGTTCGAGCTGGATCTGGTAATCCCACTCCGAATAATGGAACGGATCGGACACTGGCTCCTTGCCTTCCAGTTCATTCCAGCTCTTGCCCATGTCTTCATACGGGAACATTTCGGTCGAGAGTACCCAGATTTCCTGTGCGTCGTCGCCCGCGCCTTCGACCTCGACCTCGTTCGCCATTTCCATCACGTTGACGTTCTTGCGAATCTGTTTGATGGATTCATACCCGGCGCTGGCGGCCCTGTTGAAATCGAATTCCTCGAATTCCCAGAAGTAGCGGTTGTCGTCACGATACGGCGCATTGAGCAAGTCGGTGCGCGGGTTGAACGCAATGCGTTTCTGGCTGAGGCTATGCGTAAGTTGCACGCCGATTTCCCAAGACGTGTGATTGCTGTCCAGCTTGTTGCCCTGATCTTGCGTCGCCAACGCAAACAGCGCGCGGCCTTCGACTATCCATGCATCGTCGTCCACATAACTGTCGTCGAGCAGCGCACGCGCCAGACGGTTGAGATAATCGCCACAGGTTTTGGATTGCGCGGGCGTTGCCGTGTGCAGCTTCGCCCAGAGCTGTTTCAGGCCGGGAAACCGGCGGATCGACAGCGCCTCGACGCGGGCGTCTTCGATCACCGAAATCACCGCCATCTGCATCGGGTTCAACGCTTCGGCGGAAATGGGCGTTTTCGTTTCGACGACGTGGGCGGCGCAGTGCGCAGCCGTGGCGCGATAGAGTTCGAGGCCGTGTACCGGCTCGCTGCCCTCCGGTGCAAAGTCGTCGAACGCATCGGGCAGATGCAGCAAATATTCTTCGATATACGGTTTGTAGCCTTCGCGCGATTCGAAGTCGCCTGAGGTCGGGCGCATGAAAAAATCCCGTGCCCACAACGCGCGCAGATACATGTTGATGCGGCGCTGCACATCGACCAGCAGCGTGCCCTTGCGCTCTTTTTGCAACATCGCCAGCGACTCTTTGGAGTCGAGGCTGAAATAGGCAATCTGCTCTTCGTAATTGGTGCGGTGCGCATGCGCACCCCACAGCGCCCAGCGCCGCAGGCCGCCCAGGGTCAAATGCTGGAACAGCACTTCGAGCTTGTCGAGCATCGGCCGCACGCCGCGCGGCGCCTGCGCAATCAGGGTATTGATGAATTGCAGATAATTCATGAACAGCTGCGCGTCGCCCAGCCGGTTAGCGGCGGTAGGTGCAGTCGCAAGCAGCAGTTCGATCACCGAACCCGAGGTGCGCGAGGCGAGCGACAGCGACGACGTCACCAGTTCGCCAATCACGTCTTCGCTGACTTCCTTGACCACCAGCGGCGCATTTTCGATCCACGCTTCGACCAGCGAATCGCCGCGCCCGAGGCCACGAATCGCCGCCGCGCCCTTCAAATACGTATCCAGCCCACGCGGCGAAAAAACCTTGGTCGCGTCATGCCAGTGGTTGCGCAGCACTTCCTGGCTGTGCGGCGCAAGCTCCTCAAGAATTTCGGCGTAATCGGCGAGATTAATGCTCATGGTTTTCTACCCGCGAAGTGCGCGCCAATCAAAAAAATGTACTGACTGCCGCATCCAGCGCATCGCGCATGTCCGGGTCGTCGGTAATCGGACGCACCAGCGCCACACGGCACGCGGCCATCGGATCAACACCTTTGGCGATGAGGCTGCCTGCGTAAATCAGCATGCGGGTGGACAGCCCTTCGTCCAGGCCGTGGCCTTTGAGGTTGCGGCTCCGCTCGGCAATCGACACCAGCTTGCCTGCAATATCGGCGTTCACCCCCGATTCGTGGGTGACGATTTCGGTTTCGATGGCGTGATCGGGATAGGTGAAATCGAGGCCGCCAAAACGCTGTTTGGTGGACTGTTTCAAATCCTTCATCAGCGACTGGTAGCCGGGATTGTACGAAATCACAATCTGGAAATCGGGGTGGGCGTGGACCAGTTCGCCCTTCTTTTCCAGCGGCAGCACGCGGCGGTTGTCGGTCAGCGGGTGGATCACCACGGTGGTGTCCTGGCGCGCCTCGACGACTTCGTCGAGATAGCAGATCGCGCCATGGCGCGCGGCAATGGCGAGCGGGCCGTCCTGCCATTCGGTGCCCTGCGCCGACAGCAGGAAGCGGCCGACCAGGTCGGACGCGGTCATGTCTTCGTTGCACGCCACGGTGATGAGCGGCTTGCCCAACTTGTGCGCCATGTATTCGACGAAGCGCGTCTTGCCGCAGCCGGTCGGGCCTTTCAGCATCATGGGCATCCGCACTGAGTAGGCGGCCTCGAACAGCTCGACCTCATCGGCGACGGCGCGGTAGTAAGGCGCTTTGGTGATGCGATATTGATCAACGATGTTGCTCATGTATGAATTCCTTTTTATTCATCCGCGAAGTGCGCGAAGAAACGCGAAATCAAACCCGGAAGCATTTCTTCACGGCCTTTATGCCCTTCGGGTATTTATGCCCTACGGGTGTTCGCGGAGAAACAAACAAAAAGCCCCGCCACCTTGCGGCAGCGGGGCCTTCGCAGGTGTTCCCCGCCGCAGCTTAAACTGTCTTGCCGCGAAAAATCACCATGGCCGCACCTTGCGACTGGTTGAAGTTGTTGTAGCCGACCAGACGCACGTGATTGTCCGGGTTGGCTTTGTGGCAGGCTTCTGCTTCGGCCAGCACGCGGGCCACATCGGTTTCGCCAAACATCGGCAGCTTCCACATGTACCAGTAAGAATCCTGGATGTAGGCCGGTTCGGTGTGCTCAATCGCCGGGTTCCAGCCTTTTTTCACCAGAAACTCGACCTGTTTCTTGATCTGGTCGGCGCTCATCGCGGGCAGGTAAGAGAAGGTTTCGAATTTACGGCTGGCGGGATCAGACACGCGGCTCTTGTAATCGATAACATCAGACATTTTGTTTCCTTTCGAATTGGGTCAACTCCCCTCCCCCAAAGGGGACGGGAGAAAAGCACATTACTTGTGAGCGACGTCCAGCTTGTCCACGGTGTCGAACTCGAATTTGATCTCTTTCCACGTTTCCATGGCGATCTTCAGTTCGGGGCTATGCGCAGCGGCTTTGGTCAGGATGTCCTTACCCGCCTTCTCGATTTCGACGCCTTCGTTACGTGCTTGCACGCAGGCTTCCAGCGCGACGCGGTTGGCGGCGGCGCCAGCGGCGTTACCCCACGGGTGGCCGAGCGTACCGCCACCGAACTGCAAGCAAGCGTCGTCGCCGAAAATGGCCACCAGCGCAGGCATGTGCCAGACGTGAATACCACCGGATGCAACCGGGAACACGCCGGGCATGGAACCCCAGTCCTGGTCGAAGAACAGACCACGGCTACGATCTTCCTTGATGAACTTGTCGCGCATGGTGTCGATCCAGCCCAGGGTCGCTTCGCGGTCGCCTTCCAGCTTGCCGACGACGGTGCCGGAGTGCAGGTGGTCGCCACCCGACAGACGCAACACCTTGGTCAATACGCGGAAGTGAATGCCGTGGTGCGGGTTGCGGTCGAGCACGGCGTGCATGGCGCGGTGGATGTGCAACAGCATACCGTTGTCACGACACCAGTTCGCCAGACCCGTGTTAGCGGTCAGGCCGCCGGTCAGGTAGTCGTGCATGATGATCGGTGCGCCCAGTTCTTTGGCGAATTCGGCACGCTTGTACATCTCTTCCGGCGTCGGCGCGGTGACGTTCAGGTAGTGGCCTTTACGCTCGCCGGTTTCACGCTCTGCCTTTTGGCAGGCTTCAACCACGAATTCGAAACGATCACGCCAACGCATGAAGGGCTGGCTGTTGACGTTTTCGTCGTCCTTGGTCAGATCCAGACCGCCGCGCAGGCATTCGTACACAGCACGGCCGTAGTTCTTGGCAGACAGACCCAGCTTCGGCTTGATGGTGCAACCCAGCAGGGCGCGGCCATATTTGTTCAGGCGATCACGCTCAACCTGAATACCAGCGGGTGGGCCGCCACAGGTTTTGACGTAAGCGATCGGGAAGCGGATGTCTTCCAGACGCAGGGCGCGCAGCGCCTTGAAGCCGAACACGTTACCGACCAGCGAGGTCAGCACGTTGACCACGGAACCTTCTTCGAACAGGTCAATCGGGTAAGCCACGAAAGCGTAGAAGCATGTGTCGTCGCCGGGCACGTCTTCGATCTTGTAGCAACGGCCTTTGTAGTAATCCAGGTCGGTCAGCAGATCGGTCCACACCGTGGTCCAGGTACCGGTTGATGATTCGGCAGCGACCGCAGCAGCGACTTCTTCACGCGGCACGCCAGCCTGCGGGGTGATCTTGAAGCACGCGAGCAGGTCGGTGTCGAGCGGGGTGTAATCGGGGGTCCAGTAGGTGTGACGGTACTCTTTCACACCCGCGTTGTACGTTTTAACAGCCATGATTCCTCCTGGGAAAAGGTCAGATTTTCGTGCCACGCCAGAAGTGGTCATGCACGATGGAACGCATCATGCAGCAGACGAATCATCAATAACAGTCGATATTTTCTATTTTCAAGATAGACTTTAGTCTATGATTGTTTTCGGCAGACCCTACCATGCGGCATCACTCGACTTTTCGCCAGCTTGAAATTTTCGAGGCTATCGCCCGTCTGGGCAGCTTTACCCGCGCTTCCGAGGAGCTGTTCCTCACGCAACCGACGGTCTCCATGCAGATCAAGAAACTGACCGAGGCCGTGGGCGTGCCGCTGATCGAACAGATCGGCAAGAAAATTCATCTCACCTCCGATGGTCAGGAACTCGCGCAGGCCACGCGCGAAATTTTCGACATCCTCGACCGCTACACCATGTCGGTGGCTGGCCGACAGGGACTGAAGCAGGGCCGACTCAGCCTGATGGCAATCACCACCGCTTCGTATTTCGCACCGCGCCTGCTGGGCGAATTCGCCAAGCTGTATCCCGGCATCGACGTCAGCCTGCGTGTCACCAACAAAGAGCAGGTGCTCGCGAGCATCGCCGATAACCTCGACGACCTCTATTTTGTCGGCCAACCACCGGAAGACATCCATGTCGTCGCCACTCCCATCATGGACAACCCCATCATCGTGCTCGCCGCGCCCGACCACCCGCTGGCGGGCAAGAAGAAAATTCCGCTGCAACGCATCGCACAGGAATCGTGGCTGATGCGCGAAAAAGGCTCAGGCACCCGCAACGCCATCGAACGTACCTTCGGCACGTACAACATCAACATCCACCCGCGCCTGGAACTGGGTAGCAACGAAGCCATCAAGCAAGCCATCCTCGCCGGCCTCGGCATCTCCGCCCTCTCCCGCCACGCCCTCACCCTCAACCAGCCCGGCCAGTTCGCCGAACTCGATGTCGAAAGTTTCCCCATCCTGCGGCACTGGTACGCGGTCTATCCGGCCGGGCGGCAGCTGTCGGTGGTGGCGCGGGCGTTTCTGGATTATCTGCTGGGGCGAGGGGAGGCGGCGCCAGCTGCGGCGGGCAAAAGCACGTAGCTGGGCGAGGTGCAGTCGTGCGGCCATGGTCGGCAATGCGTCAGGCGGCTTTAACATTGGTAGCGTGCATTGCCGCGCGCGTTTTGGCGGAGACGGCTATTTTCTGTTCGGGCGTTTCGGCATTGTGGACGCGATGTTTGCGCCTGTGGCGCTGCGTTTTCAGACCTACGGAGTTGGCGCTGGAAGGCGCGGCAAGCGCTTATGCCGGGGCGATTTTGGCACTACCGGGGCTGCGGGAATGAGTGGCGGTGACGGTGGCGGAAACCGGTCAGATTGAAAAATTCAGGCTCAACACATCAAAACCCGGCATTTCGGGCTTGCGCGATTTGCATTTGCAAGCTGATAATCCGTTCAGTGCCCCGGTGCATGGCCTGTTAGAGGAGAGGTCGGGGTCGCTATAAACGCTTGTGGCATTTTGTTTTCATAACCCATTTAAAGGACAACCATGAACAAATCCGAATTGATCGACGTCGCAGCTTCCGAAGCCGACATCAGCAAAGCTGCTGCGGGCAAAGCGCTGGACGCCATCCTCGCCGCTGTTGTTAAGACCGTCGCCAAAGGCGACACCGTTACCCTCGTCGGTTTCGGCACCTTCAAATCTTCCAAGCGCGCCGCCCGCACCGGCCGTAACCCGCAAACCGGCGCTGAGATCAAGATCGCCGCATCGACCGTGCCGCGCTTCACCGCTGGCGCTGGTTTCAAAGCTTCGGTAGCTGGCAAGAAAGCCGCCAAGAAGAAATAAATAATCATCACAGGTTGGCTCGCCAGCCTGCTGCAAGATCAAAGGCCGCTTCGTAGAGAGCGGCCTTTTTCATGGCGTTGCACAGCCTGCACAGACAGCACGACCCATGACCCGACTTTGTCTTTCGTCCACGCTGCCCTAGAATCGCGGCAGCCGGGGCGACCAGCCCCCGGCGTCTGGATGCTTCATCCGCAAGACGGTGTCCCGTCCAAGTCTGGTCTTTCTTAATCCACCAACCAGGAGAGCCCCCTGTGGACACCGCACACGCACGCCCCTCGCCCATCACCCTCGGCGAAGCCTTCAAATACTGGCTCAAACTCGGCTTCATCAGCTTCGGCGGCCCCGCCGGGCAAATCGCCATGATGCATCAGGAACTGGTGGAAAAACGCCGCTGGATTTCCGAGCATCGCTATCTGCACGGCCTCAATTACTGCATGTTGCTGCCGGGGCCAGAAGCAATCCAGCTCGCCATTTATATTGCCTGGCTGATGCACGGCATCAAGGGCGCGGTGGTCGCGGGCGTGCTGTTTTTTCTGCCCGCCTTTGCCCTGTTGTCGCTGCTCGCGGGTGTGTATCTCGCCTGGGGCGACGTGCCGCTGGTGAAAGGAATTTTCTACGGCATCAAACCGGCAGTGGTCGCCGTGGTGTTGTTCGCCGCTTGGCGCATCGGCAGCAAAGCCCTGCGAAACGAATTGCTGTGGGGCATTGCCGCGCTCGCCTTCATCGGCATTTTCTGGTTCAAGATCGGCTTTCCGTGGATCGTGCTGGCGGCGGCGATTCTCGGCGCGATTGGCGGCAAGCTGGTTCCGGCCAAATTCAAGGGCGGCGGCGGCCACGGTGCGTCGAACAAGCAATACGGCCCGGCGCTGATCGACGACGACACGCCGACGCCGGACCACGCAAAGTTTTCTTGGGGCAAGTTCATCGTCACCACGGTCATCTTCGTCGCCCTCTGGCTGGGCGCGATGTTCGCGGTCAGCGGCCAGCAGACGCTGACCGACATGGGCGAGTTTTTCAGCAAAGCCGCGTTCCTCACCATCGGCGGCGCGTATGCCGTGCTGCCCTACGTGTATCAGGGCGGCGTCGAGCAATATGGCTGGCTGACCGGCCCACAAATGATTGACGGCCTGGCGCTCGGCGAAACCACACCGGGACCGCTCATCATGGTCGTCACCTGGGTGGGCTACATGGGTGGCGTCACCAAAGAAGTGTTTGCCAACCCGGTCACAGCCGGTCTGGCGGGCGCAGCTGCGGCGACCTTCTTCACCTTCCTGCCGTCTTTCTGGTTCATCCTCGCAGGCGGCCCGCTGGTGGAGTCGACGCGCAACGAAATCAAGTTCACCGCGCCTCTCACCGGCATCACCGCCGCCGTGGTCGGTGTGATTCTCAATCTGGCGGTGTTTTTTGCCTGGCATACTTTCTGGCCACAGGCCACCGATGCCGCGCCGTTCGCGGGCACGTTCGAGTGGTTCCCGGTCATTGTCGCCGTCGCTGCCTTTGTCGCGCTGTGGAAATACAAGGCCGACGTGATGAAAGTCATCGGCGTCTGTGCGCTGCTTGGTCTGGCGTATTCACTGACCCTTTAAGGAAAACACATGGAATCCACGACCCACCCCCTCAAACAGGCCTGCTGCGGCGGCGCTAACGCCGTTGACGCCAACCAGCCGCGTACGATTACGGCTGCCGAGGTCAACCCCGACACCGCGCTGGTGTTCGACATCCGTCGCGAAACCGATTACGCCGCGTCGAACGAAGCCATTCCCGGCGCGATGTGGAAGAACCCGGAAAAGATCGACGTCTGGATCGGTGCGCTGCCGCTGACGCTGGACGTGGTGGTGTATTGCGTGCGCGGCGGCGGCGTCTCCAACAGCGTGGTCGATCGCCTGCACGCGGCGGGGATCAAAGCGCGTTACATCGAAGGCGGCATCGAAGCCTACAAGGCGGCGGGCGGAAAAATCTCGGCCAAGTAAGCCGACACATGGGTGTTTTGTGTCTGGCAGCCGCCCGGTCCGCTCTCTAGACTGCATTGCTTCAAAAACAATTTTGGAGGAATGATGAATAAGCGTCTAAAGCAATGGATTCAGGGCGTCAGCCTGGTTTTGATGGCCGGATTTGTGTCGCTGACCTGGGCAGATAACTGGCTACCAAAACCGGTCAAAATTTCGCCGCACGCATGGGCTTGGGTGGGGCCCTATGAAGGCCCTAGCCAGGCGAATCATGGTTACCGCATGAATCTCGGCCTCGTGGTTGGCAAGCAAGCCGTCGCGGTGATCGATAGCGGCTATACGCAGGACATGGCGGAAGCGATGCTGCGCCGCATCCGCGAAATCACGCCCTTGCCAGTGCGTTACGTGATCAACACCAACTCCCAGCCGCATCGCTTCATGGGCAATGACGTATTCCGCAAGTCAGGTGCGGAAATCATTGCCGGGCGTGAGGCCGCGGAACGCATGGGAAATGAGGGCGCGGCATTTGCAGGCGCGGTTGTCAGAAACCTGGGCATGAAAGAAGGCTCGGTTCAGTTGCCACAAGCGCCAAGACGCTTGCTTGAAAAAGGCCAGAAGCTAACTTTGGATCTGGGCGGGGTGACGCTGCACGTCAGCGAAATGGGGCGCACCCACACGCGCGGCAGCTTGATCGTGGAAGTGCAGCAGGATCGCACGGTATTCAGCGGCGATATCCTGTACAGCGGCCGTTTACTTGCCGTGATTCCGGATAGCCACGTGACGCAATGGATTGCAGCCTACGACCAGTTGCGCAGCCTGAAGGCGAAGCGTTTCGTCCCCGGTCATGGCCAGGTCGCGCCCTTGAGCGCTTTTGAGTCCCATCCGTATCGCTATCTCGTCGAGCTGAAAAAGCACATGGAGTCGGCGGTCAAGGCGGGAACCGACGCGGACACCGCGGTAAAAAGTTTCAATTCCGCGCCTTGGCGCAAAATGGCTAATTTTGAAGAGTTGGCGGGACGCAACGCTTCGCTCACCTATCTAGAAGCCGAGACTGAAGGCTTCTGATTTTTTGCAAGGATTGCCATGAAGAAATGGATCACCCGTGAACGTCCCAAGATTGACCGCATCGCCTGCCCCTGGCTGATTGCGCGTTTCATCGACCGCGACGCCGAATTTCTCTACGTGCCTGCGGGCGATGTGCTCAAAGTCGCCGAAGAAACCGACGCGATTCCTTACGACATCCCCGGCGTCGAGTACGGCCACGTGGGTGAACTATGCAGTTTCGATGCCTTCATCCGCATCCACCAGCTGACCGACCCAGCCTTGCAGGAGCTGGCGCTGATCGTGCGCGGTGCCGACACGGCGCGGCTCGATCTCGCGCCGCAATGCGCCGGGCTGCTGGCGCAATCGCTCGGTTTGTCGGCCATGTACGCCGACGATCAGGAAATGCTAGGCCACGGGATGCGCATGTACGACGCGTATTACGCCTGGCTCAAACAGGCGCGCGGCGAGACGCATAGCTGGAACTACCCGAGTTGACCTCCTCTTGTGGGTAGTTGACTGATTTACTCGGTTATTCTATGGTGCAGCATCTCTAATTAACTACCTCCACAGGACAGCACCATGGAACGCGAAATCAACGGCAAGATGATCGAAACCGACCCCGAAGGCTATCTGGTCAATCTCGACGACTGGTCGGAAGAACTGGCCGTCGAACTGGCCAAGGAAGACAAGCTGGAACTCCAGGAAAACCACTGGAAAGTCATCCACCACATGCGCGAGCAATTTGCTCAGAATGGTACCGCCCCCAACCTGCGTTTTCTGCAAAAAGGCCTGAAGGAAGAGTTCGGCGAGGAATGGGGCGACAAGAAATTTCTGTTCGACCTGTTTCCGTTTGGCCCAGCCAAACAGGCTGGCCGCTACGCCGGTACCCCGAAGCCGACCGGCTGCGTTTGAATCTGAGCGCTGACGAAAAAGCCCCCTCACCGGGGCTTTTTTCACGTCCGCGTTCAAGCGCCACGCGGTAAAATGCCGCCTTTCGCACAGCAAGGATCGGCATGATGAGCGCGCCTCAGGTAGGTGTGGTGATGGGGTCTTCCAGCGACTGGGAGGTGATGAAACACGCAGCGCTGCTGTTGAAGCAGCTGGGTATCCCGTTTGAAGCGCAAGTGGTGTCGGCACACCGCACGCCGGATCGGCTCTATGACTACGCGGCCACCGCCGAAGCGCGCGGCCTCAAGGCAATTATCGCGGGAGCGGGGGGCGCAGCGCATCTGCCGGGTATGCTCGCCGCCAAAACGATCGTGCCGATACTGGGTGTACCGGTTCCGTCGAAATACCTCAAAGGCATGGATTCGCTGCTATCGATCGTCCAGATGCCGAAGGGCATTCCGGTCGCCACCTTTGCCATCGGCGAAGCCGGGGCGGCCAATGCGGCGCTGTTTGCCGCTGCGCTGATCGCCCGTTACGACAGTGGACTGGCGGCGCAACTCAACGCGTTTCGCAGCGGACAATCCGACTCCGTGCTGGCGATGACGCTGCCCGATGTCGAATAAGCCGCTACCGCTGCTGCCAGGAGCCATGCTGGGCATCCTCGGCGGCGGTCAGCTCGGGCGCATGTTTACGCTGGCCGCGCGCACCATGGGCTATAGGGTGACGGTGCTGGATCCGGACGCCGCCTGCCCGGCGGGGCAGATGGCCGACGTTCACCTGCAAGCGGCCTACACGGATGCGGCCGCGCTGAAACAGTTGGGCGAATCGTGCGCTGCCGTCACGACCGAATTCGAAAACATCCCCGCGCAGAGCCTGACCGAACTCGCCCGCCATTGCCGGGTGGCCCCCGGTGCCAACGCCGTGGCCATCGCACAGGATCGCAGCCGCGAAAAATCCTGGTTGCGCGAGCACGGTTTTGCTACCGCCCCCTTCGCGCTGATCGACGATGAATCGAGTCTCGCCGCCGCGCTCGCGGATGTCGGCGCGCCAGCTCTGCTAAAAATCGCGCGCTGCGGCTACGACGGCAAGGGGCAGGCGCGCGTGAACAGCTTCGACGACGCGCGCGCCGCGTTCCGCGCGTTTGGCAGCCAGCCGTGCGTACTCGAAAGCCAGATCAAACTCGACGCCGAAATATCGGTCGTGCTGGCGCGTACCGATACGGGCGAATGCGCACGCTTCCCCGTGGCTGAAAACCGCCATGAACACGGCATTCTCGACGTGTCGATCGTGCCCGCCCGCGTACCTGAGGCATTCGTCCATCGCGCCTGCGACATGGCGCAGGCGATTGCCGACCAGCTCCACTATGTGGGCGTCATGGCGGTCGAATTTTTCATTTCGCACGGCCAGTTGATGGTCAATGAAATCGCACCGCGCCCGCATAACTCCGGCCACTACACGCTGGACGCCTGCGTCACCGACCAGTTCGAACAACAAGTACGCGCGCTATGCGGCCTGCCGCTCGGCGACACCCGTTTACTGTCACCGGTGGTGATGGTCAATATCCTCGGCGACCGCTGGCACGACAACGGCCCGCACTGGCACACCCTGCTCGCGCACCCTGCCATCAAACTGCATCTCTACGGCAAAGAGGCGGCGCGCCCCGGTCGCAAGATGGGGCATTTCAACGTGCTCGACACCGATGTCAACGCCGCGCTCCGGCTGGCCGAACACATGCGCCATGCGCTGTAGTCTCGCACGCACGCTCGGCACGCTCGCGCTGATGTGCGGGGGTTCAGCCCACGCAGCGGACACGCCCTCCCTCCGCGTGGGCACGCACACGATCCAGATCGAAATCGCCGCCACGCCCACTGCCCGCCAGCGCGGCCTGATGGGGCGCACCCACCTGCCTGCCGATCACGGCATGTTGTTTGTGTTCGACACCGCAGGCCGACATTGCTTCTGGATGCGCGACACGCCCCTGCCGCTGTCGATTGCTTTTATCGATGCTACGGGTCGGGTCACCGATTTCGCCGACATGCAGCCGCGCACAGACACGCTGCATTGTCCCAGCGCGAACGTGCGCTATGCGCTGGAAATCGCGCGGGGCAGCTTTTTGCGACAGAGCCTGATGCCAGGTTCGCAGGTACAAGACCTGCCGCGCTGATTCGAGGGGGCTACCCCTCTACGCTGGCACGCACGAGGCGCTGTTCGAGGGTGACGCCGTCTTCGACGACACGTACACGCACGGGCAGGTTGCCTCGTGAAGGCGCGACCCATACCGTAATGGCTTTTTCGTCGGCTTGCTGGATCAGCCGTCGATACTGTTGCGTGGCGAACTTGCCCAAAGGCGTCTCGATCGCGGCCCCGTCGCTGCGTGCATAACGATAGTCATTGAGCTTGCGACCGCTCACTACTTGCAGACCATAGTCAGCAGGCAGGCTGGGGGCGAACATGAACTGATAGAGCTGTGACAACTGATCCTGCGCGCCGCTTTTCAGATCGGTTACCTGCCACGATTCGCCTTTGTACCGGTACGCGATACTGTGTTTGTCCCAGTCGAGGCGGGCGATGGCCAGCTTGTGCGGCGCATCGCTGCGTGCATGCTGGAACTGGCTGGGCTGCAGGCCCTGTGCGGTGACGGTGCCGACGCTTTCGAGCCGGATACTGCCGGGCCACAGGAATTTCAGCGGCCCGCTGGCGCGTGTTTCGCTCACCAGTTTGTACTGACTGCCAGTGCGGCTGAAGCTGTCGGTCACCTGGCCGAGCTTCTGTCCATTGCGGTAGAGGTCGTACACCAGATTCATCCGTTGCGGCACAGTAGCCCGCAGGGGTTGGGGGTCTGCTTGCTGGTCGGCATGAACCACAGCGGCAGAAAACAGGCTGGCGGCAAGCAGAAGGTAATTGAGCATGGTCACGTCCCGGTGGATAACACTGACTGTGACGTCGAATCACCCTTCAAGTTTACGTGCCCACAAATATTTACCAGTCCTCCCTCCGCAAACCACTGGATGGCTTGCGGGTAAATGCGGTGTTCCTGTTCCAGCACACGGGCGGCGAGTGATTCCGGTGTGTCATCGGCTCGCACGGGCACGGCGGCCTGAATCACGATGGGCCCGTGGTCGAGTTCAGCCGTCACAAAATGCACAGTACAACCGTGGATTTTCACGCCTTCGGCCAACGCACGTTCGTGAGTGTTGAGGCCGGGAAACGCGGGCAGCAGCGAAGGGTGGATATTGAGCAGGCGTCCCTCAAACCGCGCGATAAAAGCCGGACTGAGAATGCGCATGTAACCGGCAAGTACGACGAGATCCGGCTGGTGGCGCTCAATTTCATCGGCGAGCTGCGCATCAAACACCGCACGATCCGGAGTGTCTGTGTGGTCGAACGCGAGCGCCTTCAAGCCGTGTGCCCGCGCGTAATCCAGCCCCGCTGCCTGCGGACGATTGCTAATGACCGCGACGATTTCAATCGGTAGCCGCGCCTCGACAATCGCCTGAAAATTGCTGCCGCGCCCCGACAGCAGCACGACAACGCGACAGCTCACGAATACATCACCTGCTCCGCGCCAGCCGGGCGGGCGACGATTTCGCCGATCTGCCACACGGTTTCGCCGCTCGCCGTCAAATGCGCCATCGCTGCGGCGGCGTCGCTCGCCGCCACGACTACACACATGCCGATACCGCAGTTGAAAGTGCGCAGCATTTCGGCAGGCTCGACATTGCCCGCCTGTTGCAGCCAGTCAAACAACGGCGGGCGCGTCCACGACGTTTCATTCACGTGCGCGGCGACGGATTCAGGCAAACAACGCGGCAGGTTGCCAGTGATGCCGCCGCCAGTAATGTGCGCCATGCCCTTGACGTTCAAGGTCTGCATCAGCGCGAGCAGCGGCTTGACGTAAATTCGCGTGGGTGCCATCACCACATCGGCAAACGGGCGGCCATGGAAGTCGGATTTGAGGCCGATGCCCGACACATCAATGAGCTTGCGCACCAGTGAATAGCCGTTGGAATGCACGCCGCTCGACGCCAGCCCCAGCACCACGTCGCCCGGCACAATGTCTGCGCCGCCGATGACTTTCGATTTTTCCACCACACCAACGGCAAAGCCTGCAAGGTCGTATTCGCCATCGGGATACATGCCCGGCATCTCCGCCGTTTCGCCGCCGATCAGCGCACAACCGGCCTGCTCGCAGCCGGTGGCGATCCCGGCGATCACGGCTTCAGCCGTGTCGAGCGAGAGTTTGCCGGTGGCAAAATAATCAAGGAAAAACAGCGGCTCGGCACCCTGCACCAGAATGTCGTTGACGCTCATCGCGACGAGATCAATGCCCACGGTATCGTGGCGATTCAACTCGAACGCCAGTTTGAGTTTGGTGCCCACGCCGTCGGTGCCAGACACCAGCACGGGCTCTTTGAATTTTTTGGAAATCTCGATCAGCGCGCCGAAGCCGCCGATGCCCGCGAGCACTTCGGGACGCATCGTACGTTTGGCATGGGGTTTGATGCGCTCGACCAGCGCGTCACCCGCGTCGATATCGACGCCCGCATCTTTGTAGGAAATGGAAGGCACACCTGCTCCAGACAGAAAAAAGTGCGCTATTTTACCGCCTTATGACGACTCGACGCCCCCCCGCCCTGCCCTGGTTTGCCCTCGCTGCCCTGCTCGTCACGGGTGGACTGGTGTATCTGCTGGCGCCCGTGCTCACGCCCTTCCTCGCGGGCGCGCTGCTCGCCTATATTTTTGACCCGCTGGTTGACAGGCTGGAAGCGCGCGGCCTGTCCCGCATCAGCGGCACGGTCATCGTGATCGTGCTAGCCGGGCTGACGGTGTTCGGTTTGATTCTGGTGGCGCTGCCGCTGTTTCAGGGGCAGTTTGCCGAACTGAGCCAGCGTGTGCCTGCCGCGCTGGATCTGCTGCAAACCCGCTTGCTACCCTGGCTGAAAGAAACCTTTGGCATCACGCTCAACACCGATGTTGGTGCGATCAAGGCGTGGCTCACCGAAAAAGCCACCCAGAACGGTGCTGACTGGTTGCCTACGCTGAAAACCGGCGCGCTCGCGCTGGTCGGCATACTCGCCAATCTGCTGCTGATCCCGGTGGTGATGTTTTATCTGCTGAAAGACTGGGACGTGATGGTAGCGCGTGCTGCCGCGCTGGTGCCGCGCCCCTGGAACGCCGCCGCCACGCGCGTGGCGCGCGCCATGGACGCCGTTGTCGGCGAATTTCTGCGTGGCCAGCTGGCGGTGATGGCAGCGCTGGCTGCGTATTACAGCCTCGCGCTCTGGGCGGCGGGACTGGATTACGCGCTGCCGATTGGCATTCTCACGGGCGTGCTCTCGTTTGTGCCGTTTCTCGGCTTCGGGCTGGGGCTAATACTTGCGCTACTGGTGGCACTGCTGCAATTTGCCGACTGGAGCGGCGTGGCCTGGGTGGCGGGGATTTATCTTGCCGGGCAGTTGCTTGAATCCTATGTGTTCACGCCCCGTCTGGTAGGCGAACGCGTTGGCCTGCATCCGGTGGCGGTGATTTTTTCACTGGCCGCGTTCGGCCAGGTGTTCGGCTTTGTCGGTGTGCTGCTCGCCGTGCCGCTGGCGGCGGTGTTGCTGGTGGCCCTGCGCGAATTGCGCGGCGTGTATGAAACCAGTGCCTTCTATCGCGGCGGCTATAATGCCGCCTCTGTTTTCACGCCCGTTTCTGCCATGTCCGCGCCCTTACTCGATTCCAGCATCAGCTCCCTGCCGCTCGTTCACAAAGGCAAGGTGCGCGACATTTACGCTGTCGGTGACGACAAGCTGCTGATTGTGACCACCGACCGGCTGTCGGCCTTCGACGTGGTCATGCCGACGCCGATCCCGGGAAAAGGCGAGGTGCTCACCAAGGTGTCGGCGTTCTGGTTCGACAAACTGAAAGCCATTGTGCCGAGCCAGGCGCTCGCCATCGACCCGGAGTCGGTGGTGGCCGACAGCGAGCGCGACCAGGTCGCTGGCCGCGCCATTGTGGTGAAAAAACTGAAAGCCTTGCCGGTCGAAGCCATCGTGCGCGGCTATCTGGTCGGCTCTGGCTGGAAGGAATATCAGGCCAGCCAGTCGGTGTGCGGCATCGCCCTGCCCGCCGGGCTGAAACAGGCCGGCCGACTGCCCGAAGCGATCTTCACACCGTCAACCAAAGCGGCAGTCGGGGCGCACGACGAGAACATCAACTTTGATGAGATGGCCAAGCTGATCGGAAACGATCTGACTGCCCAAGTACGCGACACCAGCCTTGCTTTGTATAAGGCTGCGGCAGAGTATGCACTCACACGCGGCATCATTATTGCCGACACCAAGTTCGAATTCGGCCTCGATGCCGCAGGGCAATTGGTGTGGATCGACGAAGCGCTGACACCCGATTCATCGCGTTTCTGGCCTGCTGACCAATACCAGCTCGGTAGCAACCCACCCAGCTTCGACAAACAGTTCGTGCGTGACTGGCTTGAGTCAAGCGGCTGGAACAAGCAGGCACCGGGGCCAGTGCTGCCGCCGGACATCGTCGCCAAAACCGCCGATAAGTACCGCGAGGCGATGACGCGTTTGCTGGGCTGACGCCCCCTCGCTGGCCTGACCGCAGGCTACTTCAACGCCGCGTCCAGAAAAACTGCCACCACCGCGACCATTTCACCTGCGTGCCCGGCAAAAAAAATGGTCGGGGTGCGCGACCTTCACCTGTCTGGACGCCGAAGCCGCCAGACTGTGTTTGCGCCTGAACACATTTACCAACAGGCTCTGCAGACCTTTTCGCCGTACACATCCGGCGCAGCCAGCTTCAGCTTCAGCTTCGCATAATCGTCCTGCGAAATCCCCAGACTCGATCACCCACCACCAGCCCCGGTACGATTTCTTCGGCTCATTTCTTTTCGCGCGCGTAATCGGCGGCACCGGCCGCTGCCGACAGCCCAAGCCACGACGCAAGGCCGAGTAATACAACGATGGATACATTTTTCTTCATCTTGGCCTCCTGGCGCGTTAAAGTTAATGGTTAGAAACCCGATAATTCAGCGTTAGCGTTAATTATTCAACTGTACGGGTACGAAATGTGATTGCAGACCCCCTGCGAATTGTGCCGCCCTCACCCGCCTCACCCATACGCGATGCCCGCGTACGGGCAGGTGCGCGCGTCATGATCGTGGACGACCGGAGTACCGCACGCAGCCTGCTGGAAGGGCTGGCGCGTACGCTGGAGCCCGGCATCCAGGTCGTCAGCTTTGCCGACCCGCAAGAAGCCTTGGCCGACATGCAACTGGCCGTGCCCGATATCATCATTACCGATTACCGGATGCCCAGTATGGACGGCATCGAGTTTACCCGCCGCATCCGTGCCGACCGCCGCCTGACCGACATCCCCATCATCATCGTCACGGTGGTTGACGACCGCCAGATTCGCTATCAGGCGCTGGAAAACGGTGCCACCGATTTTCTCACCCGCCCGATTGATCCGCAGGAATGCCGCGCCCGCTGCATCAATCTACTCGCCCTGCGGCGCAGCCAGAAAGCCATCACGGATCGCGCGCAATGGCTCGAAGACCAGGTCATGCAGGCCACCCGCGAAGTGCGCACACGCGAACGCGAAACGCTGATGAAGCTCGCCAAGGCGGGTGAATACCGGGATCAGGAAACCGGCAATCACATCATCCGCATGTCGAAATACTCACGTCTGATCGCCGAAGAGCTCAAGCTCACCGCGATGGAGTGCGACGAAATCGAAGCCTCCGCGCCCATGCACGATATCGGCAAAATCGGCATCCCAGACCATATTCTGCTCAAACCGGGGCCGCATACGCCGGAAGAGCAGGCGATTATGCGCACGCACCCGGTGCTCGGCCACGAAATCCTCGCCGGGAGTCCCTCGCGTTACCTGCAAATGGGTGCGGTCATCGCGCTGAGTCACCATGAAAGATGGGACGGCACTGGCTACCCGCAAGGGCTGGCGGGCGAGGCCATTCCCCTGCCTGCGCGCATCGTCGCCATTGGCGACGTATTTGATGCGCTCACGTCCGTACGCCCCTACAAAAAAGCCTGGAGTTTCCAGGAAGCGCTCGCCCTCATCAAAGCCGAAAGCGGCAAACACTTCGACCCGGCGTGCGTCCTCGCCTTTGAAAAACGCATCGACGCCGTGGCGGCCATCATGCAGGAGCTGGGGGATCGCCATGAGTGAGCGGGGCAACGTGGAGCCCTCGCTAAGGATCAAGCTGCCGCCATTTGTATTGGGTCTAATCGAACGTGTGCGTCGACGCCCGGATACCGAATTTCAGCAAGCTCGATTACGGTTGTTCGTTGTACTTGGCTTTTATTTGTATTTTTCGCTTGGATCGCTAGGTCATGAAGCCGACATGGCTTCCCAGGTTCACATCATCGGGATCAGCCTTAGCCTGATTTCGCTTTCCTTGCTTGTCGGCACGCTACTCGACCCGGGTGTTTCAGTGGTTCGGCGCGGCATCGGGATGATTCATGATTTCTCGGTGGCAACTTACATGCTGTCCATCTCAGGTGAAACCGGCGCACCGCTAGTCGCAACTTATCTTTGGATGACATTGGGTAACGGGTTTCGGTTTGGTATCCCGTATTTGTTAGCCTCCACATTCGCGACTTCAATCGGGTTTGCTTTGGTCTATCAAAACAATCCATTCTGGCAAGCCCATTCGGCATTATGGTGGGGACTGGAAATCACTTTGATCACCGTTCCGCTATACGCGTCTAGCCTGCTACGGCAACTTCATTCAGCGGTCCGCCGCGCCAACGAAGCCAACCTCGCCAAATCCAGTTTCCTGGCCAACATGAGCCACGAACTCCGCACACCGCTGAATGGCGTGATCGGCGTGTCAGATCTGCTTGCAGATACCCCGCTTAACACAGAGCAAAAAGAACTCACCCAGATTATTCGCAGCTCAGCCAACACCCTGCTCGATCTGGTCGACAACGTGCTGGATATTTCGCGTATCGAATCGGGGCGTCTGACCATGCACGACGAAGCATTCGACCTGCACCGTCTGGTGAACAACACTGTCTCCATGCTCGAAACCCAGGCACAGGGCAAGGGCCTGACGCTGTCGGCACACATTGCGCCGCAAACGCCCTTTCAGTTGCTGGGCGATGCCCGCCATGTGCGCCAAGTGCTGGTCAACCTGATCGGCAACGCGATCAAATTCACCGAACATGGCCGGGTAGACGTATATATCCGGCCCATGGGGCAAGGTAATCCGCAGCGACTACGTTTTGAGGTGGTCGATACGGGCATCGGCATCGCCGACGACGTTCAGCCGCGCATTTTTGAGCGGTTCACCCAGGCAGATAGCTCGGTTACCCGGCGCTACGGCGGCAGCGGGCTGGGCACCACCATCGCCAAACAGCTGGTGGAAATGCTGGGTGGCCAGATCGGCTTGCACAGCCGCAAAGGCGAGGGCAGCACGTTCTGGTTCGAACTACCCTTCTCGCTTCAGGCTGCCGAGCCTCAAGCCCTTGCCCAGACGCATTTCGAGGCACCGATGCGGGTCGCAATTCTGGCGGGCAACGAGCTTGCCGCCCGGGTGCAGTCCACGGTGCGCGGCTGGGGAGCAGATACCGTACTGGTCAGCAATACGGCGCGGCTGGCGGCTGAACTCTCAGCCTATCTGACCGGCGGAATGCCGCTGGGCGCGGTGGTAGTCGAACGCAGCAGTCTGCCCGGCGACCCGGCTGAATTCCTGCGCTTGCTGCACGACGACCCCAGCCTCAGCAAATTGCCGGTCATTCTGCTCGAATCCGATAGCCAGCGGGCAGGACAGTATGACAACCAGCTTTTGCAGGCAGGCTTTGCGTCTGTGCTCGCCACGCCCGTCAACACCACCCTGCTGTTCAACGCCATCCACGCCGCAGTCAGCCAGGATCTACCAAAAAATGTCGTCTCGCTGGCAGACCGTTTTCAGTCTCAGGCGGGACAGGCTCGCCGTCTGCGCATTCTGGTCGCCGAAGACAATCCGGTTAACCAGCGGGTGATTCGCGGGCTGCTGACGCATGCCGGCCATGAAGCCATCCTGGCGCAGGATGGTGAGCAAGCGCTATCGATGCTGGAAGCAGAAGGCACTTCATTTGATCTGGCCATCATCGACATGCACATGCCACAGCTGTCCGGGCCCGAAGTAGTGCAACGCTGGCGGTTTATGGAAAGCGGTCGCCTGCCCATCATTATGCTGACCGCCGACGCCCGCGAAGACGCCGAACGTGCCAGCGTTGAAGCGGGTGCCGACAGCTTCCTCACCAAACCGGTTAACAGCCGTGAGCTGATTGATGTCATCGCTCGCCTGACCCGGCAACAGACTCCCTCCACCACCAGTCAGCCCCGCCTGGCAGGTGGCAGCGCAGGAAACGATCTCGATGAATCCGTGCTGGACGATCTCGCCCTGCTGGGCGGCACAGGGTTTGTACAGGAACTGGTGAGCAGCTTTAGCGAAGATAGCCAGCGCGCGCTCAACGAAGTCGAACGCGCGCTTATCACGCAGGACTACAGCCTGTGGCACGATCAACTACATATGCTGAAAGGCGGAGCCAGTGACGTCGGTGCCCACCAGCTGGCGCGCCTGTGCAGTGAGGCAGAACGCATCAAGCCGTTTGAAATCAACGGCCAGGTCGCACGCGAAAAACTGGACAGCGTGCGGCAAGCGCTTGCCGAAGCGCACGCTGCCTTAACTACCTACACCGACCGCAAACTACGCGCTGAAAGTATTTGAAGCGGCAGGTGCGACTTCGGCCTTGCCGGTTTGCCTCGCCACCAAGCGCTCCATCATGCGCAAGTCTTTAGACTCCAGACGAAGCGCAGCGTCGACCCATATTTCTGTAATCCGAATCAACTCTTCGTAAGAGGAGGGTTGGCTGATCTCGCGCGCAGCACGCAAAGCCAGAGTGCCATTGCGTGTTCTCTCTTCGCGCCTGACATAGTCGTATACAGCAGCTTCACCTTCACCAGGCTCTGCCAATACGTCAACCACACCCATGTCATACAGTTCTTCGGCTAGATAGAGTTTTCCGCTCAGAATGATTTTTTCGGCTTTGTGATGACCAATGCGTCGCCCTAGGAAAGTCATCGCCCCCATGCCGGGAAAGAGGTTGAATAAAATTTCGGGCAACCCCATTTTCGCGCCGCGTTCGGCAATCAATACATTGGCTGCCAAGGCACTTTCAAAACCGCCTCCTAACGCCTGCCCCTGAACCAGCGCGATACTAGTCACATTCGGGCGATTCAAATGACTATGCACAGCGTAAGAGCAGTCGATACACGATATTGCATAGTGATACAAAGAGTCCCGATCCCGCTCCTGAATGTGCTGCATAAACAGGCTCAGATCACCGCCCAAGCTGAAAAAATCTGGGGCGCTGGACGCTACGACAAAATACTTGGCATCAATTTGATCGGGGTCGTCAATATTGGCGACCAGGCCATTCCCCCACGCCAGCAACTCTCGCAATAAAGTCGGCGTAAAACACGGCCTCGGCTCCGCGTGCATATAACCCCAGGCAATCTGGTTGTGCTCATCAAAATACGTGGTGAGCTGGGAGTAATTATTGGTTTGCGGTTGGAGCGTGGAACGGACGGCTTGCAGGCGGGACATGGCAGACTCTCCTTGGGCTGGGGCTAGTTTTTTTATTGGGATGCGACAGAGCCTATCGTGCGCATCCACACGACTCAAGCCCCTTTTGTTAATTTTTCAACTTCCCCCCATATATAGCGAAAACAACTGCTGTACCTCCCCAAATATGGCGGCTACCGGGTCACCAAACCAAGACGGTTACGGCACGCAATCACAGCGTGAGCGCCATTCTGACGCCCAGCACCAATAAAAGCAGCGCAAAAACCCGTTTGAGGCGGCGCACAGGCAAACGATGAGTGGTACGCGCGCCGAGCGGCGCGGTGAACACGCTCCCCACCACAATTCCAGCGAGTGCGGGCAGGTAAATCAGGCCGACGCTGCCCTCCGGCAACCCCGCTAGTCCACGCCCCGCCAGCATGTAGCCAACCGCCCCGGCCAACGCGATAGGGAAACCAATCGCCGACGAGGTGGCGATGGCGCGATGCATCGGCACGTGATGCCAGAGCAGATAGGGCACAGACAACGTGCCGCCACCGATGCCGACCCAGCTCGATACCGCACCAATCACGCTGCCCGCCAGGGTGGCACCCGCGACGCCGGGCGGCTCGCGATGCGGGGCGGGTTTGAAATCGAGCCACATTTGCAAGGCGGCGTAAAACAGGAATACGACAAAAAACACTTTCAGCACAGCCGCCGGCACGTGCGCCGCGAGCATCGCGCCGAGTAGTGTGCCGACGATTGCGCCTGCGCCGAGTCGCCGCACCAGCGGCCAGGCCACCGCACCATGCTGATGGTGCACGCGTACGCTTGAAAACGAGGTAAACACGATGGTGGCGAGCGAGGTGCCGAGCGCGAGCTGCGGTTCCAGCCCCACTGCCAGCCCCTGTGCGTGAAACTGCATGATGAGCAGCGGCACGATAATGAGTCCGCCGCCCACGCCGAGCAGCCCGGCCAGAAATCCCACAACCAGCCCCAGGCTCACATAAGCTGCCAACAGGACGAGCGCGATGTCGGGCATTTAGTGGCCTGCTTTCGAAATATCACTATTATTTGCGCACTGGAAAACCGTTCACCCTGTTTATGATTTCGCCATAGGAATATAGGATGTGTGTCGATGCCGTGGCACGTTGTTGCAAACTGTCGAGTACCCAAAGAAGCCCTTGAAGGTCTGAGTCTCGAGTGACGGGATGAAATGCACCAATCTCTAACTGCTCACTTAGCTGCTTGTCTGGATTCCACATACTCATTCCGGTTACACCCCTAAAGACTACATACTTTCCTGAAACGTGAATAACGTTTGGTCTGCGACTGAGCGGTACACGTTCGCGGGACATTCCAATGTCCGTCGTGTTGGGAAGACTGATGCGACCTTTGCCTCGCCGCGTAGTACAGCGGCCACGTCTAAATGTAAGCTCGCAACCGCTGGAAAAACTGTCCGGCCATTAATGTCCTTAAGAGTGAAGCGCAACGTTTGAGTTGGGTGACTACTTAGCTACCAAGGGAGATAAGTATTTTCCTACTCAACTTAGCTGCTTGTACCCCCGATACCACTCCACCCACTTCCCGATTCCATACTCCAGCGTCGTCGCCGGCTTGAATCCCGTATCGCGCACCAGCTCGTCGATGTCCGCATAGGTCGCCTGCACATCGCCGTCCTGCATCGGCAGGAAGTTCTTTTTCGCTTCCTGTCCAAGCGCTTTTTCAATCGTGCCGATGAAGTCCATCAGCTGCACCGGGGTGTGGTTGCCGATGTTGTAGACGCGGTAGGGGGCGTGGCTCGATGCCGGGTCGGGGTTGTTGTGATCGAACGCAGGGTTGCCCTGCGGGATGCGGTCGAGCACTTTCACGGTGCCGTCGGCGATGTCGTCGATGTAGGTGAAGTCGCGCATCATGTCGCCGTGGTTGAAGACGTCGATGGTACGGCCTTCGAGAATGGCACTGGTGAACAGCCACGGCGACATGTCGGGGCGACCCCACGGGCCGTAGACGGTGAAGTAGCGCAGCCCGGTGGTCGGCAGACCGTAGAGGTGCGAGTAGGTGTGCGCCATCAGCTCGTTGGCCTTCTTGCTGGCGGCGTACAGGCTGACCGGGTGGTTGACCGGGTCGTGGGTGGCGAACGGAATCTTGGTGTTGGCACCGTAGACGCTCGATGAGCTGGCGTAGACGAAGTGCTTGACGCCGTGGTGCCGGCAGCCTTCGAGCAGGTTGGCGAAGCCGACGATGTTGGACTGAACATACGCATGGGGATTCTTCAGTGAGTAGCGCACGCCGGCCTGCGCGGCGAGGTTGATGACGGCGTCGAAGTGGCCCTTTTCGAACAGGTCTTCCAGCGCCATGCGGTCGGAGATGTCGCCGTGAACGAAGCGGAAGTTGGAGTAGGGCTTGATTTGTTCCAGCCGCGCGAGTTTCAGCGCGGGGTCGTAGTAGTCGTTGAGGCTGTCGATGCCGGTGACGTCGTCGCCGCGCTTCAGCAGAATCTGTGCGACGTGCATGCCGATGAACCCGGCCGCGCCGGTGAGCAGGATTTTCATGGTGGCCCCCCTAAAAGTGGCGTCGATTCTAGCACCCGCCCACCGTCGGCTTGGGCGCAGGCACCACCCACCTTACAATCCCGCCATGCCCAACCCGCGTCTGTTACTTGACTGGAGTTTGTATCGCCTCACGCTGCTGCTGGTTGCGCCGCTGATTCCGCTGCGGCTGCTGTGGCGCGGACGGCGCGAGCGCGGTTATTGGCAACACTGGCACGAGCGGCTGGGGAGCGGCGCGATACCGACACGCGCGATCTGGCTGCACGCGGTATCCGTCGGCGAGATGCGTGCTGCCCAGCCACTGATCGCCGCGCTGCGTACCGCGCATCCCGACGCGCCGGTTCTGCTCACTTGCATGACACCCACCGGACGCGCGACCGCCGAGTCGCTCTACGGTGATTTCGCACGCATCGTCTATCTGCCGTATGACTACGCCTGGCTGGTGCGGCACTTTCTGCGCCGCGCGCAGCCGCGTGTCGGCATCCTGATGGAAACCGAACTGTGGCCCAATTTCATCCACGCCGCTGCACGTGCAAACGTGCCGATGGTGCTGGCGAATGCGCGGCTGTCGGCACGCTCGGCGCGCGGCTATGCGCGCCTGCCTGCCTTGACGCGCGCGAGCCTCGCTCGTATCGCGCTCGTCGCCGCACAAACCGAAGCCGATGCGGCGCGTTTGCGGCAACTCGGCGTACGCGACAGTCACGTCACGGGCAATCTCAAATTCGATATCACGCCCCCTGCCGAACAACTGGTGCGCGGCGCGGCGTGGAAAGCCGCCTGGGGCCATCGCCGCGTGCTGCTCGCCGCGAGCACCCGCGAAGGCGAGGAAGCGCCGATCCTGCGCGCGTTTGCCGAAGCTGCGTCGGCCGATGTGCTGTTGCTGCTGGTGCCGCGCCATCCGCAGCGCTTCGACGAGGTGGCGGCGCTGATCGAGCTGGCGGGTCTGAAATACCAGCGGCGCAGCAAGGATGTGCCGCTGGCGGCAGACACACGTGTACTGCTTGGCGACAGTCTCGGCGAACTGTTCGCGTACTACGCGGCGTGTGAGGTCGCGTTCGTGGGCGGTAGCCTGATGCCGCTGGGCGGGCAAAACCTGATTGAGGCGGCGAGCGTGGGCCGCCCCGTGCTGGTGGGGCCGCACACGTTCAATTTTGATGAAGCTACCCGACAGGCGATTGAAGCGGGCGCGGCGATGCGCATCAACGACGCCGATACGCTAATCAAAAACGGACTGGATTTACTGACCAATGAACCGGCGCGCGCCCGCATGGGCGAGGCCGGTCTGGCTTACGCCGCCCGCCATCGCGGCGCAGCGGCGCGATTAGAAAAGCTTATTTCGCCGCTGCTTTGAGGTACTGATCAATCTCGGCCAGATCGGTCGGCTTGAGGCTGCCCGAAGCGGCTTTGAGGTTGAGGCCAGACAACAGCCACGCGTAACGCGCACCGGCCAGATCGCGGCGCGCAGACAACACCTGCTGCTGCGCATTCAGCACATCAAGACTGGTGCGCACGCCGACCTGCAAACCCAGCTGAGTTGAATCCAGCTGAGCCTTGCTGGAAGTGAGCGCCTGCTCCAGGGCACGCACGCGCGCCGCCCCGCTGTTGACGTTGAGCCAGGCCTGGCGCGCCTGCAAACTGGCTTCGCGGGTGGCGGCTTCCACATCCTGACGCGCTTTTTCCTGATTGGCGACCGCTTCGCGCACGCGCGAACTCACCAGACCACCCTGATAAATCGGCAAGGCAAGTTCCAGCCCGACGGTCGTCGTGCGGGTGTCCACCTGGGTCGCCCCGAAATTCTGGCCGTTGCTGAGGTTGTATCCCGCGACCGCATCCAGCGTGGGGTAGTGACCCGCGCGGGTGCGCTCGATTTCCTGATCGGCAATGGCCTTGGCGAGGCGCTGGATTTCAGCCTGCACATTGTCTTTGCCTGCGCGCTCGGCCCATTCGTCGAGACTGCCGGGATCGGATTTCAACACGGCAGTCTCAAGCAGCGTGTCGAGTGCGCCTGCGGGTTTGCCGATGAGCTTTTCCAGCGCGCGCAGACGGATGTTCAGTGCATTCTGCTCGCCAATTTCCTGCGCGACCGCCAGGTCGTAGCGCGCCTGCGCTTCATGGGTGTCGGTAATGGTGGCAGTGCCGACTTCGAAGTTGCGTTTGGCCGCAGCCAGCTGTTCGGCAATGGCGGCTTTCTGCGCACCGATGAAGGCAATATTGTCCTGCGATTGCAGCACGTCGAAATAGGCTTGCGCGGACCGCAGGATCAAATCCTGTTCGGCCAGCGTGAATTGCAGGGCGGCAATCTTGCTCTGGTTTTTGGCTTGTTCGTACTGCACCCAGTTTTGTTTGCGGAACAGCGGCTGGGCTGCATTCAGGGCCAATCCGTTGGAGTTGTAATCGGCGTCGCCACCGGGCAGCGTCGATTCCACGCTGTTGCGGCGGGCGTTGCCGCTCAGGTTGATATTTGGCAGCAGACCGGCGCGACCTTGCACCATTTTTTCTTGCCCAGCCTGGCTGGCCGCACGCGCGGCGGCGTATTGCGCGTCATACGTTTGCGCATCGCGGAACACGTCGGACAGGTTGGCCGCCTGGGCGGTAGACGACGCAGCCAGCGCCAGCGCCAGCGCAAAAAACAGTGGTTTCAGTTGCATGTCTTAATGATCCTAAAAATTCAGTAACGTGGCATGGCGGGATCAACCTCGTCTGCCCAGGCAGCGACACCGCCGGTGAGATTGATGACATTGCCAAACCCTGCCGTTTCAAGATAGCGGGCAGCGTGAAAACTGCGTACGCCATGATGGCAGATAACTACTGTTTCGGCTGTTTGATCCAATTCCTTAAGCCGGGCGGGTAATTCCTGCATAGGAATCAGCCTCGCACCGGGGAGGCTGCAGCGTTCCCATTCCCAGGGTTCACGCACGTCGAGCAATTGCGGGGTGTGGCCAGCCTCAAGGTAGGCCGCGAGTTCGGCGGGGCGAAATTGCCGCATTCTGACTGAAACCTAAAACACGAACGCGGCAGGATGCGGCGCATTGAGCAGGGGTGCGACGCAGGTTTCAAACAGGGTGATGCTGCGAAACGAGCCGGGCGCGGTGCAGGTGAGCAGTTGCGCCTGCATGACCGGGGCATCCCCCGTGATGGCAAACAGCCGCCCGCCGACACGCAGACGCTGGCGCTGGCGAAAAGCGTCTGACAGCAGGGGGGTGGAGCCGGTCAGCACAATGGCATCAAATCCTGCGTCGTCCGGCCAGTCATGTGCGGCGTCGGCGGTGTGGAGGCGAACGTTATGGATGCCGTGTGCGTGCAACTTTTGGGTGGCGGCGGCAGTGAAGCCGGGCTCGATATCCACCGAGACGACTTCAGCCGCTTCCATGGCAAGCAGAGCCGTGAGATAGCCGCTGCCGGTGCCGATTTCGAGTACGCGATCGGTGGGCTGGATCGCCAGTTCCTGCACCACCCGGGCTTCCAGCTTGGGGGTCCACATGCGCTGGTCGTGACCCAAGGGAATTTCCATGTCGACAAACGCCAGTGCGTGATGCGCCTCGGGCACGAAATCCTCACGCCGCAGCTTGAAGAGTAAATCGAGCACATGCTGGTTCAGCACGTCCCACGGACGGATTTGCTGCTCAACCATGTTGTAACGCGCCTGCTCGATGTCCATGCGGAGTCCTTGGGAGAAAAATGGTTACAGCTCAATAAGTTAGAGGGGAGACGGCCTTGCAATTATTCCACATTTCGGCTACTTTGGCCGCTCGCCAGGGGTCTCCCGCACGGGAGTGAGATATACCCTTCGAACCTGATGCGGTTGATACCGCCGTAGGGAGGGCTGAATGCCGTATGCGTGCTCACGCGCGGCACCGGGTCTCCCTCTTGATTGATCTGGAGAATACCCAATGAACGCCCCCCACAAGCCTGCCCAGTTCACCGCTGAATCTGCCCACGTTGATGCGCTTGCGGTCAAGCCCTTGCCCAATTCGCGCAAAATTTATGTCGAAGGCAGCACGCCCGATATCCGCGTGCCGATGCGCGAGATCTCGCAGGCCGATACGCCGCTTATGTTCGGCGGCGAATCTGGCGCAGGTGGCGCGGGGGCACGTTCCGAACCCAACCCGCCCATCTTTGTGTATGACTGTTCCGGCCCTTACACCGATCCGGCGGCCGCGATCGACATCCGTAAAGGTTTGCACGCCCTGCGCACGCGCTGGGTCGAGGCGCGCGGCGACACCGACGTGCTGGCTGATTTGAGTTCGGAATATGGCCGTCAGCAAGCCACCAATCCAGCGCTCGCCAGCCTGCGTTTTCCTGAACTCGCGCGCACGCCGCGCCGAGCGAAGGCGGGCGCGAATGTCACGCAGATGCATTACGCAAAGCGCGGCCTCATCACGCCGGAAATGGAATTCATCGCCATTCGCGAGAACAACAATCGCATGGCGTATCTGGAGTCGCTGAAACAGACCGGCCCAATGGGCGCGAAGCTCGCCGCGCTGATGAACCGCCAGCACCCGGGGCAGAATTTTGGTGCCAGCCTGCAGAACGAAATCACGCCCGAGTTTGTGCGCAGCGAAATCGCCCGTGGCCGCGCCATCATCCCCAATAACATTAACCATCCGGAATCCGAGCCGATGATCATCGGCCGCAACTTCCTGGTGAAGATCAACGCCAACATCGGCAACTCGGCTTTGGGTTCGAGCATCCAGGAAGAAGTCGAGAAAATGACCTGGGCCATTAGGTGGGGCGGCGACACCGTGATGGATCTGTCGACCGGCAAGAACATTCACGAGACGCGCGAGTGGATCATCCGCAATTCGCCCGTACCGATCGGCACGGTGCCGATTTATCAGGCGCTGGAAAAAGTCGACGGCAAGGCCGAAGAGCTGACCTGGGAGATGTTCCGCGACACGCTGATCGAACAGGCCGAGCAGGGCGTCGACTACTTCACCATCCACGCCGGCGTGCTGCTGCGCTACGTGCCAATGACCGCGAACCGCCTGACCGGGATCGTCTCGCGCGGCGGATCGATCATGGCCAAGTGGTGTCTCGCACATCACAAGGAATCGTTCCTCTACACCCATTTTGAAGACATCTGCGACATCATGAAGGCCTACGACGTGGCGTTCTCGCTCGGCGACGGCCTGCGTCCCGGCTCGATTTACGACGCCAACGACGAAGCGCAATTGTCTGAGCTGCGCACGCTCGGCGAGCTGACCCAGGTGGCGTGGAAGCACGACGTGCAGGTGATGATCGAAGGTCCCGGCCACGTGCCCATGCACCTCATCAAGGAGAACATGGACATCCAGCTCGAAGCGTGTTCGGAAGCGCCGTTCTATACCTTGGGGCCTTTGACCACTGACATCGCACCGGGCTATGACCACATCACTTCGGGTATCGGCGCAGCGATGATCGGCTGGTACGGCACGGCGATGCTCTGCTACGTCACGCCGAAAGAGCACCTGGGCCTGCCGGATAAAGATGATGTGAAGGAAGGCATCATCACCTACAAGCTCGCCGCCCACGCCGCCGACTTGGCCAAAGGCCACCCTGGCGCGCAGATCCGCGACAACGCACTCTCAAAAGCACGCTTCGAATTTCGCTGGGACGACCAGTTCAATCTCGGCCTCGACCCCGACAAGGCCAAGTCCTTCCACGACGAAACCCTGCCCAAGGAATCAGCCAAGGTCGCGCACTTCTGCTCGATGTGCGGCCCGCATTTCTGCTCAATGAAGATCACCCAGGACGTGCGCGAATACGCGGCAAAGGAAGGGCTGAACGAAGCCGACGCGCTGGCGAAAGGCATGGAAGTGAAATCCATCGAATTCGTGAAGCAGGGTGCCGAGGTGTACCGCAAGGTATAGCGACACGCAACACGCTGTATCTGAAGGCGCGACTTCGGTGTATGTTGCGGGAAACGTCTTTCTCGTTACTTTGTACTTTGTCTGATGACTGAAAAAATCGCGCTTAACGGTGTGCCGGAAACTTTGCTGGTACCGCTGTTCTATCGTGCCAAGGAAACCGGGGCGGCTTCGCCGCTGATCCGCGACACCAAGGCCGTCGAGATCGTCAAAACGCTCGATTACGATTTTTCGCACTGTAAAAAATGGTCTACCCAAGCGTGTGTCGTGGTGCGCACGCGCCTGTTTCAGGATGCCATCAAGCGTTTTCTGGATGCGCATCCGCGCGCGGTAGTGATCAATCTGGCTGCCGGGCTCGACAACCGCTTCGACGAGCTGGATAACGGCCAGGTGCGTTGGTTCGACCTGGATTTGCCGGATGTCATCGAAGTCCGCAGACGTTATATCCAGGAATCGGAGCGCCGCACTTTCATCGGGGCGGATGCGCTCGACACGCACTGGATCGACCAGCTTGGATTGACCGACACGCGTCTGCCGGTGCTAGTGGTGGCCGAAGGCCTGTTGCCCTATTTGCCGGAAGATCAGGTCAAACGTCTGTTGTCGGCGCTGGCGGATCGCTTCCCGTCGATCCAGATCGTGCTGGAAATATTCGGCAGTTTTGTGGTGGGACGCGAATGGTGCGTCAGCGAGTTCAAGCATATCAAGCCGACCCCGCGCTTTTTGTGGTCGCCGCGTGATCCGAATTCGCTGGCCAGCTGGGATTCGCGCTTCAAAACCTTGGCGGTGGAAAATCTGTTTTCGCATTACCCCCAGCAGTGGCGCATGGCCTGGCACGTATTCAAGCGCTCGGCCACACTGCGTAACCTGCTCGGCAGCCGCGTGATTACGCTGGATCTCAACGCGGGCTGATAGCCGCATAGCGCGCGCCGAAGCATGAGCCAGATCGCTTGGGATTCTCAGCCGCTGGATGCCTGGGCGCGACTACACGCCCGGGGCAAAACAGTCGAACTCGATGGCTTGCGCACGCACTATCGCGAATGCGGCGCGGGTGAGCCGCTGATTCTGCTCCACGGATTTTTTTACGATAGCGGCATGTGGGAACGCAACCTCGACGCGCTCGCTCGCCATTTCCATGTCTACGCACTCGACCTCTGGGGATTTGGTTACAGCACGCGCGAGCCGCTGGAATACGGCTATGCGCTGTATGCCCGGCAGGTGCTGGCGTTTATGGATCAGCTGGGGATCACCCGTGCGTCCGTGATGGGGCAGTCCATGGGCGGTGGCGTGGCGATCAAGCTCGCGGTCGATCACCCGGAGCGGGTAGACCGGCTTGTGCTGGTGGACGCTGCGGGGATGCCCAATCGGCTGCCGCTATCGGGCAAGCTGCTCAAGGCTTTCCCCGCACTGGGTCGCTTTCTGTACGGGCTGAATACGGATGCCATCCGGAAACAGGCGCTCGCTGACTATTTCATCCTCGACAAGGCGCTGCTGACGCAGGCGTATTTCGACGAGGTGACCCGCTTTCACAAGGTTCAGGGCAGCACTGAGGTGTTTGCACGCATTATCCAGCTCGACTTTTTTTACACCCTGCAGGACGAAATCGAGCGCCTGGGGCAACTGGGTAAGCGCATCCTGATTGTGTGGGGGCGAGAAGACCGGGGCAACCCACTGACGCTGGGGGAAGCCATGCATCAGAAGCTGTCCGGCTCGATCTTGAGGGTGATGGATAAAACACGACATGTGCCCAACGCAGAGCGACCCGAAGAGTTCAATGCACTTGCGCTGGAATTCCTTCGCGCCCCAAGTTGAGCTTGCCAGCACACAAATATTACTGAATGGTCATGATCGGTAATCAAGCGTTACAACCTTCCTGGCTCGGAGGTCTATGATGAGCCGAGATTGCAAAATAAACGGCAGAAGACATGCCGGTCTGGTTCGCCGGACAAACGATAAATCGAGGAGAGCCGCTTTTGTTACTCACGCCTGATTCTCAGGCGTCAAGAATTACTCAATAAATCCGTTACTTATCTAATGGCTGTTCAGGTTGCGGCTGGCGGATGCACGTACTTCACAATAACAGGCTTGGTTTGGAGACGGGTATGACGATGGAAGTGGATGCACAGGTTTTCGCAAGCAGTGACTTGATAGAGGGTAATGCGTCAATTCTGGTGGGGCCGCCACTCGCCTTCCCCGAAAATTATCCACTCACCCTCAGTGCGGCCTTGCGCAGCGCCGCCCGGACTGAAAAACTTATCATCTTCGTCGATGATCGCGGCAGTGAGAGCCTCCTCAATTACCGCGACCTGCTGGTTCACGCCACACGTTCGCTGGCGGGTCTGCAAAAGCTGGGCGCGACGCCCGGCAGCAAAGTCATTCTGCAGCTGGATGGGCTGGAAGAGTTCCTGACTATTTTCTGGGCCTGCATTCTGGGCGGCATTGTGCCCGTGCCCGTCCTTCCGTTCCGCAACATCAGCCCCAACGACAGTGGTTTCAAGAAGCTTCAGGGGATTGCCCATCAGCTCAACGAACCCATTATCGTGATGAGCGACCGCAATGCCGACCTGATTCGAGGCGGCGAGGGGCCGGATTTGACCGGCGCCCTGTTGCTGCATGGACGGGTCGCGACCTATGGTGAAATCAGCCGTAGCAAGGAACACGGCGTGTTGCACGAAGCGCAGCCAGGCGATCTGGCTTTTCTGCAATTCACGTCGGGGAGCACCAGCTTTCCCAAGGGCACCCAGATTACGCACGAGAACGTGCTGGTCACCATTCACAGCCTGATGACCTCGATGGGCGTGACGCATGCCTCATGCATGTTGAACTGGATGCCCTATTACCACGACATGGGTCTCATCGCGGGACACCTGATGGCGGTGGTGAGCGGATGCACGGTGGTCGCCATGAAGCCGTTTGCGTTTGTGCGTCGCCCTTTGCTGTGGCTGCAAAAAATCCACGAATACCGGGTCAACATTACTTTCTCGCCCAATTTCGGTCTCAAACGGATTCTCGATAAAGCGACTCCCGAACAGCTTGCGCCACTCGATCTACGTTGTGTGGAAGTCATTCTGAACGGTGCCGAACCAATTTCCGCACAGGTCTGCGAGCGCTTCCTCGATTTGTTGAACGCACATTGCGGCTTGCCGCGCGAATGTCTGTTGGCCGGGTATGGGCTGGCAGAAGCCAGCCTCGCCGTCACGATTGCGCCGCGCTCAGAGGCGTTTAGAAAGCACTACCTTAATCGCGATGCGCTGGGCTGTGGCGCACAGATCGAACACGTGTCAGCGGATTCGCCGCGATCAGCCTGCTTTATCGATGAAGGTCCGGCGGTGACCGGCATGTCGCTGCGTATCGTCGACGAGCAGGATCAGGTCGTGCCTGTCGGCATGGTGGGGCATGTCCAGGTCAGTGGGCGTAGCGTCACGCAGGGTTACTACGCCAATACGGATGCCAGCGAAGTCTCGCTATGCGGCGAATGGTTCCGCACCGGCGATCTGGGATTTGTACACGACGACCGGTTTGTCATCACGGGTCGCGTCAAGGATATCGTTTACGTCAACGGACAGAATTACTACTCGCACGATTTCGAGCACGCCTGCGAAGACATTCAGGGGTTGGATAATCTGGTTGTCATTGGGTATCAAGATCCTGACCAGCAAGAAGAAATCATTCTGGCGTTTGTCGCGTGCAACAAGCGCTTCGTCGGCGCGCGTGAAAAAACCAATATCCTGCGCAATGTGCAGATCCGCATCAACCAGCGGTTCGATGTCACCCCCACGTTGTTTGTGCTGCTGAAATCGACTGGCGAAATCCCCAAAACCAGCAGCGGCAAAATCATCCGCCACCAGCTACTGGAAAATTATCTCGACGGCCAGTTTTCCAGCCAGTGCATCCAATTGCTGGAGTTGCTCGAAATTGCACCTGACCTGAGCGCGGATGGGGAAGCGGGTAAACACGTCACCATTTCCGAGCTGAAGTTGTTGATCCGGCATTTCTGGTCAGAGGTGCTGGGCATTTCCCAGAAAGCCATCGGCGACCACGACCCCTTTTTCTCTCTGGGCGGCACATCAATCAAGGCGATCGAAGTCATTTCGATGGCCGAAGAAATGATCGAATGCCCGATCACGCACGACATGTTCCGTGAGCACGACACCATTCACCAACTCGCTAATTACATCGCACGGGAGAATCTGACCGTTCGCTGCAAACTGAGTGATCTGGTTGAAGTCGCTCCCTATAAAAATCAGTTGCCTGAAGAAGAGCCGGCATTCGCTGATACCGAATTGCCGGACGACGCCGCTGCAACCGCTGCGCCGCGCGAAACTATCCGCGAAAACGACATCGCCATCATCGGCATGGGCTGTGTTTTTCCGCAAGCCGACAACATCAACGAACTGTGGCAGCTTCTGCTGGAGGGTCGCGACTGCGTCACGGAAATGCCGAATGACCGGTGCGATATCAATCAGTTTTACGACCGTGAAGGTGCACCCAATACCACGGTCAGCAAGTGGGGGAGCTTCATTGACCACCACCATTTCGATTCGAAATTCTTCAGCCTCAACGAGCATGAAGCCATCACCATGGACCCGCATCAGCGCGTCTTTCTCAAGGTGGCCTGGCAAGCCATCCAGGACAGCGGTCTGGTGAATATCGAAGGCTCGCGCATGGGCGTGTTCGTCGGTGCCAGCGGTACCGGGTTTTACCAGCAGCGTGAATTTTCACGGTTGACGCCTTCGACGCTGACTGGCTCGCTGGCCAACCTCGCCGCAGCACGCGTGTCCAATGCGTTCAACCTGAAAGGGCCGTCGCTGTCGGTGGATACGGCCTGTTCCTCGTCGCTGTTCTCGGTCGATATGGCCTGCAAGAGCATCCTCAACGGGGATTGCGACACGGCGCTGGCTGGCGGCGTGCAGATCATGGAAAGTATCGTGATGTATCTGCTGTTTTCGAGCGCAGGCATTCTGTCGCCCGACGGCAAATGCTTTACCTTTTCCGACAAGGCCAATGGTTTTGTTCCGGGCGAAGGTGCGGGTGCGGTAGTGCTCAAGCGCTACAGCCAGGCGATTGCCGATGGCGATCGCGTGTATGCCGTCATTAAGGCCAGCGCGACCAATAACGATGGCGCGTCGCTCGGCATCATGGCCCCCAATCCGGAGGGTCAGGAAAACGTCATTCGCGCGGCGCTGAATCAATGCGACATCAACCCGGCGGATATCGGCTATGTCGAGGCTCACGGCACGGGCACCAACCTTGGCGATCTGATCGAAATTCGCAGCCTGGCGCTGGCGTATAACGAGAAGGGATCGATCGAAAAACAGCAGTGCGCGATCGGATCAGTCAAAACCAACTTTGGCCACCAACTCGCCGCCGCCGGCATCGCCAGCCTGATCAAAGCGGCACTGGTCGTGCACCACGGTAAAATTCCGGCCACGCTGAACTGCGAGAACGAGCGCAAGGAAATCAAATTCGCCGAGACGCCGTTTTTTGTCTGTCATCAGGCCATGGCGTGGCCCAAGGCCGGGTCGCGTCGGCTGGCGGCGGTGAACTCGTTCGGCTTCGGTGGCACCAATGTGCACGTCATCCTGCGCAACCCCTACCACAGCGAAACCCGGCATCAGATACCGGCCGCGCCAGATGAGCCCCGGGTTTACTGCCTGAGTGCAAAAAGCGAAATCAGCCTCGATGCTTCGCGCGCGGCCTTTGAGCGCTTTGCTGCGCAATGTCCACCCGATACCAATGCCCGCGACATTGCGTACACCTACGGCGCGCGCCGTGATCACTATCGGCAAAACCGGATCGCGATTGTGGCCAGCTCGCTGGAAGATGCCATCACCTTGTCGCGTAGCGGCAAGGTTGAGAACGCCGCGCTGATCGAGAAAAAAGGCATGCCCCGCACCCGTCGGCGGGTCGCCTGGCTATTTAGCGGCCAAGGTTCGCAACACCCCGGCATGGGGGAGATGCTTTTCAATACCGAGGCGCTGTTCCGGGAAGCCGTCAATCTCTGCGACGAAATCGCGCGCCCCCTGCTCGGTCAGTCACTCCGCGAATTGCTGGTGTCTTCTACCGAGCAGGCAGAAATCAGTCCCACGGCGATCACCCAGCCCCTCGTGTTTACCATGGACTACGCGCTCGCCATGCTGTGGCAGCGCTGGGGCGTCAAACCCGATTACTTGCTGGGACACAGCATCGGCGAATATGTAGCCGCTTGTGTTGGCGGCGTGTTCTCGCTCGAAGACGCGCTCAAGACCGTGATCCGGCGTGGTGCCCTGATGGGGGCACTGCCGTCGGGCGGCGGCATGACCGCCGTGCTGCTGCCGCCGGATGAGGTGCTGGCACACATTGACGCACTCCAGCTGCCGCTGGATATTTCCGCTTACAACGGCCCCGCGAGCACAGTCGTCTCTGGCGAGCTGGAGGCGCTCAAAGCCTTGCACACCCGCCTCGACAGCCTGGCGACGCCGCATCAATCCTTGCATGTGTCGCACGCGTTTCACTCGCGGCATATGGATCCAGTCCTCGACGCATTCCGGTCGTTTCTGGCTGACGTGCCGATGAAACCGGCCAGCCTGCAAATCGTTTCCAACGTGAGTGGCGCGCTGTATCAAGGGCACGAAGGCACCGCCGATTATTGGGTAAGCCATATCCGCCAGCCGGTGCAGTATCACAAGGGAGTGCAAACCTTGATCGCTGCGGGGTCGGAAGTTTTGCTTGAGGTCGGCAACCATGCGCATCTCACCGGCCTGACCCAGCGGATCGTGCCGCGTAATCAGGGGCTGGTGCTGTCCACGCTGCCCAAACATGTATCGGACGCAACCGAGCGCCAGCATCTTGCGCTGACATTGGGCACGCTTTACGCCCATGGCGTGGATATCAACTGGAACCAGTATTACGCGGGGCATGGCGATCGACGCGGCTCGGGTACTTCCCGTGGTGCGCGTCCAGAATTTGGAAAATCCGGTACAGCAGGGGGACGAATGGTTTCTGTGCCGCATACTCCGCTTGAGCGACGCAGCATGTTCCGCGTGGTGGAAAATCACGACCATCCCTTCCAGCATCTGTTCAAGCGTATAGGCGAAGCCCGGTATGAATATGTGCCCGACCCCGAAGCGGCCGTATTCCGCGAACATGTCGTGTGCCGCACGCCCATGCTGTCGGGGGCAGGGCAATGCGACCTGATCTGCCATCTTCACGCGTTGTCGTTTTCTCACGCGCCCAAACATTTGCGTGGATTGTCTTTTCATCAACCCTGGCTCGGCAAATCCAGTCTGACGGTCGCGTTTACGGGCAAAGACGAAAAAGCATTCGCGGTAACCGATAGCCGTGGCAATACCGTGCTCAAGGGGTATTCGACCACCTTGACGCGCAGCGAAGTGCCACCGTCCATTTCTATTCAGGCCATCGAGCAGCGATTGCCGCACGTCTACACGCACGAAACGGTGTACGACATTTTCAGCCGTTGCGGCATCGAATACGGGCCCTTTCACCGGCATATTGCCTCGCTGCGCGCCTCGACCACGGAGGCGCTTGCTCGGCTGCGACCTGTCGATCCCGGACATTCGAACAACAAGACGCGCGGCTATTACCTGCACCCCGGCATTCTCGATTCCGCCTTTCAAGCCACCGCAGGCGTGCTAATGGCGCGACTGGAAGGCGCGCAGGGCGAGGCGCAGTTTCCGACCATGGTGCCTATCGGCATCGAGTCGATCTGCCTCTACAAATTTGTCCAGCATGGCGAGTATTACGCGCACGTGAAGCTCGATGACAACACAGGCGGAGACCTCATCCACTGCGACATCGATTTGTACGATAACAACGGCGTGCCTTGCGCCAGTATTTTCAAACTACAGCTCAAGCGGATGCCAAACGTGGCGCGACCGCAGGTCGCTCAATCCTCACCCGTCTCCGCACCTGCTGCGGCGGCTCCGATTCCGGCCAGCCCACCCACCGCAGCCGATGCAGTAGCAGCCGAACTCTTCCATACCCAATGGAAAGCCCGGCCTGCAACCACGATCTCGTATCCGGTGGGCGATAGTCGCTGGCTGATTTTTGGCTCGCGCGAGGCCGCAGAACAATCGTTCGCGCCGGCGCTGGCCGAGCTGGGCGTGGATGTGGCGCTGGTGCCCTGGGCGCACTACGCGAATGCCGATAGTGCGGCGATTCAGAACATGCTGGAGCAATCCGGCACGGTGAATGGTGTCGTCTTCATGGGCGACTACGATGCCTTGCCGACCGACGCCAATGCCGCCGATGTGGACACGCTGCGCACCCTGTTCACGCTGTTCAAGGCGATGGCAGCCCATGCGCGCAAGAACAAGGACTTTCAGCGTATCCGGTTCCTCCGCGCCACGCGCCACGCCAGCCGGTCGGAACACAGCACGGCTTCCTTCGATATCCGCAAATCGCTCGTCACGGGCTTCCTGCGCTCTGCCCGGCTGGAGTTTCCGCTGATGGATGTGCGCCAGGTGGATCTGGGTAACGCCGAAGCAGCACAGCAAGCGGCCTGGCTCCATCAGGAATTGTTTGTGAGCGGCAACGAGGCGGTGGGCGGCCCCGAGGCCTGGTATCTCAATCAGCAGCGCCATTGCCTCGAAGTGACTCCCCTGGTCACCCAGCCCGCCTGTGAACGCCAGGCTATTTTCAACAAGGACAAGACCTTCTGGATCATCGGCGGTGTCAGCGGCGTCGGGCAGGTGCTGGCGCGCCATCTCGCGCGCACTGACCAGTGCAATCTGGTGCTGAGTGGCACTCGCCAATTGCCGCCGCCGGAGCAATGGGATGGCTATCTCGCCGACAACACCGACGCCATCGCTTCCACACTGACGTTCATCCGCGAGATCGAGGCACTGGGGTCACGCGTCAGCTATTTGCGCACCGATGTGCGCAGTGCGGATTCGATGCGCAGCAGTCTCGATGCCATCCGTAGCCAATACGGGCGGGTGAACGGTATTTTCTTCTCGGCCTTGCAGCTGGACGACAAGATGATTCTGCAGAAAGAATGGCCGGGCTATCAGAACATGATGGACATGCGGGTGAACGGTCTGCAGACACTGATCGACCTGACCCGTGACGACGCGCTCGATTTCCTCGTGTCCTTCTCGTCGCTGGCGGGTATTACCGGCAACATCGGCCAGACCGATTACTCCGCCAGCAATGTGTTCATGGATTCCCTGCCCTATGTGCAGTCAGGGGAAAACAATCCCTGCCGCTACATCACGGTCCAGTGGGGGCCGTGGGAACTGGGCCAGCAGGTATCCGAATTTGTGCTCGATCACATGCAGCGCAACGGTTTTCTGCATGTGACCGCGCAGTCGGGCATTGCTGCGCTGGAAAAAATCATCCTCAGCGGTGAAAAGAATGCCGCCTTCGTGCCCGGCGCATTCAATGCCAACGTGATTGCTGATAACCTCAATACGCTACGTCACGGGTTGAAAGCCAAACCCAAAACCAGCCAGACCGTGCAAGCTCAACCTCCGAAGGAACCCGCCATGAGTCCAAGCCGCCCCAATGTCGTTGCCACGGCTGACAGCAGTCAGATCCAGTTGCTCCTGAGCGAATTCGACAAGCAGCGCGACATGTTGCTGCGGTTGTACGAAAGTCAGAACGCCATGCTGGCCGGGGCGCTGTCAGGCGTCACGTTTGATGCGCTTCCGGCGCTGGCCACTCCCCGGCCTGCGCTGGTCGCAGCACCTGCACCCGCGCCCAGGGTCACCGCGCCTTCGCCCGTCGAAGTGGCCCCCGTCATGGCTGAACCTGCCATGCCGCTGGCGGCGGTGTTCGAGCCTGCGCCGCAGCCTGTCGCCACGCCCGCCAGTGCGCCTGTAGCCCCCGCTGCATCCGAAGCGCCGCCCGCCAATCTGTTCGACTATGTCCGTTCGCTGATGGCGCGCGCAGTCGAGATGAACCCGGGCGACATCGACCCGGATCAGAACATCATGGAGCTGGGGGCGGACTCGATGACCGCCATGTCCATGGTCAAGGAACTGGAAACCCGCTACAAAATCGAGCTACCTGCCACGCTGCTGTTCGAATATGCCACCCTGAACGAACTGGTCGATTTCTTGAAAACCGAGATCGGCAACTAAGCGCACGCCTTTACTGAGGACACCCCATGTCAGTTCAAGTGGACAGCAGCACGGCAGCCGATTTAGTGCAGCATCTCGAAGCACAGCGTCTCGCCGCCTACAGGCTGATCGAGAATCACAACGCCTTGCTGGCTTCGCTGATGGGATTGGGAGCACCCCGTGCAGATCGGGTGGCCGCGCCGCCGTCGCTGATTGCCTCGCCGCCCCTGGCCACAGCCGCGCCCGACATGTCGCCCATCCCTCCGCCTGTGCGGAAAAAAGGCAACGTGGTCTCGCTGTTTGACTACAAGCCCGTTGTCGCCACGCCTTATTCGGTATTCAACGAAAATGACCCGGCGGCATTGCAGCAATGGGGCGATATCATCGCCGCCCTGCTCGCCACTTATGGTGCGGATGATGCCTTGGCGATCAACCGCAAACAGATGGCCGATACGATCTTTCTGTCATCCGGCCGCAACGGCATTTTTTATCACAAGAGCCATTCCGGTGTGCTGTTCGCGGTCTGCTACGTCGGTGCGGATGCGCACTATGCCGACACCCTGCGCGAGCTCCAGACCTACGCCGACGCCAACGACTTGCAGATCAATCTGATGGCGCAGGACGTGCGCGTCAACGACCTGAAAGCCTGCGGTTTCTCGACCACGCCTTTGGGCATCTGGCAGCGCATCGAGCCGCTGTCTGAATTCACGCTCGAAGGGCAGGCGATGCGCCGTCTGCGCTACATGGTTTCCAAATACGCCAAGAGCGGCGCCTGCAAAACCGTCGAATACACGCCGGGCACGGTGCCGGACACCGACGCGGCCATCTGCGCGGTGATCGACCAGTGGGTCGAACTGAAAGGCAAAACGCCGCCCTTCGTGATTGACGTCAAGGCGCAAATCCTGCGCGGCGGAATCAGCCCGGATCACCGGTTCTTCCTGACCTATCGCGATCACGCGATCGATAACGTGATGGTGTTCTCGCGCGACAATCTCAACAACGGCTATTTAATGGATCTGGAGTTTTACGCCAAGGATTTGCCACTGGGCAGCACCGAATTCGCGCTCAATGAAATCATCACCTGTTTCCGTAACGAAGGACGCAAGCTGGTCAGTCTTGGCCTCACCATGGGGACCGAACTGTTTGAACACGAAAATTGCTCGAAGGATGTGTTCGTGTTTTTCGAGCAGCTCAAGAAAGCGAATTTCCTCAATGGCGACGCCAACGCGCAATACAAGAACAAATACCGGCCCGTCACCGCGACCATGCACCTTGCACGCCCGCAGGGCTGCGGCAAGAAGAAACTGAACGACCTGATGCTGTTGCTGGGGTCGGGCTGATGAGCGCCGTGATGCAGGCAGCCTCCGCTGTGGGCGGCGATGCAGCGACGCGCGCGCGCCATCTCGAAGCAGCCGGATACAACGTGGTGAACATTCACCCCTCGCTGGTCGAGTACGATTTAATGACGGACTCCTGGACCGAACTGGTCTCGCCGGAAATCGCCGCGCGGATGCAGTCCCTGCGCGAGCAGGTCGATTTCTCCGACCACGCCACCCACGCTGCCGGACTGTTCCCCTTCAAGCACTTCATCAATGTGTCGCAGGGACGCGCGGCTGAAGCCTATTTCTGGAAATCGGCCGGCAAGAAAGACAAGCAGGTCGTCCAGAATCTGCTGTTCCCGACCACGCGTCACCATCTGGTGTTGAACCGGATGGAACCCGTCGAATTGCCGGTAACGCATGTGTTCAGCCGCCAGTCGGACGATGTGTTTCGCGGCAATCTCGATATCGAGCGGCTCAAGTCACTGCTGGCCAGCGGGGCGGAAAAGATCGGCTATATCTACATCGAAGCGGAGAACAACGCCTCGGGCGGCTATCCGGTTTCGATGGCCAACGTCAAAGCCCTCCGCGCCCTGACCTCGGCACATGCGATTCCCATGGTGCTGGACGCGACCCGGCTGATGGAAAATGCCGTCCTGATCCAGCGTCTGGAGCCGGGCTACAGCCAGGTGCCGGTACGCGATATCGTGCGCGAATTCTGCAGTCAGTTTGACTCCATGACCTGCAGCCTCGCCAAGGATTTCGGCATCACCCGGGGCGGGCTGATCGCCACCAACGACGAGCGCCTGTTTTACCGCCTCAAGGATGTCGTCGCCACCTTCGGGCCCGGCATCAACGCGACCGACAAAGCCATGATCAATGCGGCGCTGAAAGACACCGACTTTGTCGAGCAGGCGGTCAAACGCCGCGTCGCACAGGCTACCCGGCTGCATGTCGCCTGCATCAGCAACGGCCTGCCGATTTTTTCGCCCGCAGCCGGACATTGTCTGGTGCTGAATATCGCGGACTATCTCGACGCCGCGCGCTACGCCAACGCCACCGTGGCCTTCACCGCTCGCGTCTACGCGCTATCCGGCGTGCGCGGCGGCATGCATGTCACCGGCATGATGAAGGAGTATGCGCAGGCCGGACTGGTGCGTTTCGCGATTCCCCTGTGCACGCCGGATGAAAAAATCGACGCGCTCACCGGCCCATTTATCGACGCGCTCAAACAGTTGGGGGCCATACCCGACATGCAGAAAACCTCGAATATGCCGGGCATGTTCGGCATGATGCACGCGACCTACCAGCCGGCTTAGCGCAACAGCCGTCATGTCAGCACCATGCCTCTGCCCGACCGACTGGCTGGCGCAACTGGTGGATCAAGTGCATGTGTGGCATGTCAATCCGGACGCCCTTACTGATCCCGCCCTGCTGGCCCGCTATGCGGCCACACTTTCGCCCGATGAAGAGGCGCGCCGGCTGCGTTTCCGTTTCGAACAGGACTGCCACCAATTTCTGGTGTCTCACGCCCTGGTCCGGCAGGTGCTGTCCAAGTATGCCGATGTGCCGCCGAGCGAGTGGCAATTCACGGCTGGTCCGCGCGGCCGCCCGGAAATTTCGACACCCGTAGCTGACTTGCCGCTGCGATTCAACCTGACACACACCGCAGGGCTGGCCGCCTGCGTGGTCACGCTGAATACGGATTGCGGCATCGACGCCGAAAAGCTCAGTCTGCCCGCCAATGCCCGGGGCATCGCTGACAAGATGTTTTCGGCGAGCGAGCGGCAGGCACTGGCGTCATTGCGGGGCCCGGATTATGTGTCGCGCTTCTTCGCCAGTTGGACCCTGCGTGAAGCGTATGGCAAGGCCATCGGCCTCGGCCTTGCGCATCCCATGGCTTCGCTGGAATTTGAATGTGCCGATGATCTGGCTATCCGGCTCCACACTGGCAACCCCGGTCCTGATGAGGCCGGGCACTGGCAATTTGCCCTCCTGCAGCCCACACCGGAACATCTGGCCGCCATCGCCCTGCGTCACGACAACGCGGAGGGTGAAAAATCCCTCCGCCTGCTGCCTTTTGAGGCCGCCTGAAGCCGTCAACGTTGCCTGTGCTCAAGGCTTCAACGATACTTGCCGATAGCACTCTGTCCCCCTGACCCGGCCCGTTCTCCAATTTTCTCTTCCCGACTGATTACATGTTCAATACGCTAGTCCGCGCCAGCCTCCGTTACCGCCTGTTTGTACTGGCAGTCTCGCTGGTATTGCTGGTGTTCGGCGCATTCAATATGCGCAGCCTGCCGGTGGATGTGCTGCCTGATCTGAACAAGCCCAGTGTCACCGTCATGACCGAAGCGACTGGCATGGCACCGGAACAGGTCGAGCAACTCGTCACGTTCCCGCTGGAGTCGGTGATGAGCGGACTGCCCGGCGTCACGCGGGTGCGCTCCGTGTCCGGGCTGGGTTTGTCGATCCTGTATGTCGAGTTCGACTGGGGAACCGACATCTATCGCAACCGTCAGCAGGTCACTGAACGATTGACCACCATCAGCGACCGCCTGCCGCGTGGTGTGACCCCGCACATCGGGCCGATCAACTCCATAATGGGTGAAATCATGCTGGTGACGCTGAGCGGCACTGGCGCGGCGGCCGAACCGATGGCCTTGCGCAGCCTGGCGGACTGGACCGTCCGCCCCCGCTTGCTGGCCATTCCGGGCGTCTCGCAAGTCATTCCCATCGGCGGCGAAGTGCAGCGTTACCAGATCAGCCCGGACGCTGCCGCCATGGACCAGGTCAAGGTCAGCCTCGACCAGATCGAGACCAGCCTGCGCGGTTACGCCAGCAACGGCAGCGGTGGCTTCGTCGCACGGCAATCGCAGGAATATGTCGTGCGCTATCTGGGCCAGAGCAACCGCATTGAGGATTTGCGCAATCTCGTGGTGACCGTCCATCAAGGCCAGCCCATCCTGCTGGGGCAAGTGGCCCATGTGCAGCTTGGCGCGGCCAGCAAACGGGGCGACGCAAGTTTCAATGCCAGCCCCGCCGTGATCCTGTCGGTGCAGAAACAGCCCGGTACCGACACGCTGAAACTCAATGCCGACATCGAAGCGGCGCTCAAGGATATGGCCTCGTCGCTGCCACAGGGCGTGAAATCCGACATCCTGTTTCAGCAGTCGCGCTTCATCGACACCTCGATCGACAATCTGCGTCAGGCTTTGCTCGATGCGGCGATCATCGTCGCCATCGTACTGTTCCTGTTCCTGCTCAACACCCGCACCACGATTATTTCCCTGATCGCCATTCCCGTGTCCATCCTGATCACGATGCTCGTGTTCCGCTATCTCGGGCTCTCGATCAACACCATGACGCTCGGCGGGATCGCCATCGCCATTGGCGAACTGGTTGACGATGCGGTGGTGGATGTCGAAAACATTTTCCGGCGTTTGCGCACCAACGCGGCCAGCGCCAAGCCGCGCACGGCGCTCGCCGTGGTGCGCGACGCCTCGATCGAAGTACGCAGCGGTGTCGTCAGCGCAACGCTCATCATCGTGCTCGTTTTTGTCCCCCTGTTCGCGCTGCCCGGCATCGAAGGCCGACTTTTTTCGTCGCTCGGCGTCGCGTATATCGTGTCCATTCTCGCCAGCCTGCTCGTGGCCATCACGCTCACGCCCGTGCTGAGCTACTACCTGCTGCCTACCATCGCCACTCGGCAATCAGGCGACAGCGCGCTACTGCGCTGGCTCAAGCAGCAGGATGAACGCCTGCTCGCCTGGTCGTTCGAGCACGAACGCACGCTCATCGCGGGTGCGCTGGTTGCGGTCACCCTGGCGCTGATTGCCGTGCCGTTCTTCCCACGCACCTTCCTGCCTGCCTTCAACGAAGGCACGCTGACCGTCAACGTCATCATGCAGCCCGGCACCTCGCTTGAGGCCTCGAACCGCGTCGGTCAGCTTGCCGAAAAACGCCTGCTCGAAATTCCCGAAGTCACCAAGGTGGGACGCCGCACCGGCCGGGCCGAGCTCGACGAACACGCTGAGGGCGTGCATTACAGCGAAATCGATGTCGATCTCGAACCGGGCGGCCGTTCACGCGATGTGGTCCTGCAGGACATCCGCCAACACCTCGCCGCGCTTCCCGGCTCGGTGAGCCTGGGGCAACCCATATCTCACCGCCTCGACCATCTCCTGTCCGGCATTCGTGCCCAGCTTTCGCTTAAACTGTATGGCGACGATCTGGATGGGCTGCGGGCGCTGGCCACGACCTTGCAGGGACGACTCGCGAACATTCCCGGGCTGGTGGACGTGCAGGTCGAAAAACAGGTGCGGGTGCCGCAGATGCACGTAGTGATCGATTACGAGCGGGCTCGGCAATACGGTGTTACCCCGGCCGCCGTGATTCAGGCGCTGGAGATGCTCTCCAACGGCCGGGTCGTGGCGCGCGTGCTGGAAGAAAGCCGCCAGTTCGACGTGGTCGTCCGACTCGAAGACACACGGCGCTCGCCCGAGATGCTGGCCGACTATCTGGTGGAAACCCCCACGGGGCGCATTCCGCTACGACTGCTGGCGCGTATCGAGCAGACCGACGGACTCAACCAGATCAACCACGAAAACGGACGCCGCCGTCTCGCCATTTCAGCCAATACGAATGGTGGCGACATGGCGGCCATCATCCGGCAGGTTCGTGCGGAACTGGGACGCACGCCCCTGCCCAAAGGGGTCGATTACGCACTGGAAGGTCAGTTCCGGGAACGCGAGCAGGCGACCCGCGCCATCGCCGGGCTGGCGCTGGTCTCGCTACTGCTCATCATGCTGGTACTCTATAACCGCTACCGTTCGCTGGTTCTGGTCGGTATTATTCTTGTGAATATTCCGCTGGCGCTGGTCGGCAGCGTGCTGGCGCTGGCGCTGTTCCACCTGCCGCTCTCCGTTGCCAGCCTGGTCGGATTTATTACGCTGGCGGGCATCAGTGTGCGCAATGGCATTCTCAAAATCAGCCATTACATCAATCTGATGACGCAGGAAGGTGAACGTTTCGACACGCCCATGGTCGTAAGGGGCTCGCTGGAACGGCTTGCGCCCGTGTTGATGACCGCACTGGGCGCGGCGCTGGCGCTGATTCCGCTGATGCTTGACGGCAATGCGCCCGGCAAGGAAATCCTGCATCCGGTGGCCGTCGTCATTTTTGGCGGATTGATCAGTGCCACGTTCCTCGATACCTTGCTGACGCCCGTGCTGTTCCGGCGTTTTGGTGCCGGACCGGTCGCCCACCTGATCGAGCAAAGTGGAAAGCATGAACAATACTGACACCCTGATTTCATCAATAAGGAGATTCTGATGCCCGCCCTGACCTACGCACCCGCCCGTCTCTGGAGCGCTGCCGCCCTGCTGGCTTGCCTTGCCGGTAACGCACTGGCCCACACTGACAGCTGGTTCGATACCCATGCCACCCCCAACGGCGGTCAGGTGCGCATGGCGGGCCCCTATCATCTGGAACTCATGCCGCCCGGCAACGAGGTGGTGGTTTACGTCACCGACCATGGCGACACCAAGATTCCGACCGCAGGCTGGAACGCCCACATCATCACCCTGACCAAGGGCAAAAAAACCCGCATCCTGCTCAAACCAGCGGGCGACAACAAACTCGTCGGCAAGGCTCGCCTCCAGGCGGGCGCGCAGGCGGTGCTGAATGTCAGCCCCAAGGCGGGCGAGGAATACAGCGCCCGTTTCAAGCCCGAAAGCACCCAAACCCAACCCCACGCTGCACACGCACACTAATACCAAACCATGAACACGACCTGCCCCCATCCCCTGAAACATCTCGCCGCTGCCTGCCTGCTGGGACTTGCGACGCTGTCTGCCCCGGCTCAGGCCATGACCTGGATCGAGCAATTTGATGGTGCCCAGCGTCCGGCTGAAGTCGCCGATATGCTGGATATCGCTCCACTCGACCAGGAACTGCTGGAACATGTCGAATCGGGTGATCTCGACAAAGCCCGTGCCAGCCTCGACAAGGGCGCGAATGCCAATGCTGTCGACCCCACAGGTCGGCCTGCCCTGACCTTCGCGGCACGCTTCGGCAACAAGGCGATGGCCGATCTGCTGATCAGCCGGGGTGCCAAAATCAACGCGGCCACCCGCCCGGGCAGCACGCCCTTCATGTACGCCGCCTACAGCGGTAATCTCGACACGCTGGAATACCTTCTCTCCAAGGGTGCCGATACGAAGGCCAGCGATATTTACAAGCGGGGCGCGCTGTATTTCGCCACCGGCCCTGGCCATATTGAAGTCATCAAACGCCTGCTGGATCTGGGACTCGACGTGAACAGTGGCGACCACACGGGTAAAACCGCCCTCATGATTGCCTCCGACCATGGCAAGCTCGAACTGGTACGCCTGCTGCTGGCACGCGGTGCCCATGTCGACGCTGCGCTGACTTCAAGCGTCGAAGCCGGGCGCACCGCACTGATGTTCGCCGCAGGTAAGGGCCATCAACCCGTGGTGGACGAATTGCTCTCTCGCAAAGCCAGCGTCCTGCTCCGGGAAAAGCGTGGCACCTCGGCGCTGCATGCCGCTGTACATGGCAAGAATGAAGCCATTCTCAACACCTTGTTGACCATGCAACCCGATCTGGGCGCACTCGACGCCTTCGGGCGCACCCCCCTGATGCTGGCCGCCACGTTGGGATACGAGCCCATGGTCGACAAGCTGATTCAGGCAGGCTCCGACCCCACTCTCGCCAGCAAGGCTGAAGGCTTTACGCCGCTGATGCTGGCCGCGCGCAAGGGGCGCATCGACATTGCCCGCAAACTGCTGGATCGTAATGTGCCGTTGGACGCCCGTGACAAGAAAGGCCAGGATGCACTGATGCTGGCTTCGATCGGCGGATACCCCGACATGATTCAACTGCTGCTCAGCCGTGGCGCAAATATCAATGTCACCACCGTGACCGGTCACACGCCCTTGCTGCTGGCGTGTTTCAGCCGTCGCGCCGACTCTGCGATGGCGTTGATTCAGGCGGGTGCCAAAATCGACGTGACCGACAAGGCCGGCCTGAGCCCGCTTCTGCTGGCCGCTCAAGCAGGTCTGGAAGACGTAGTGGTGGCCCTGCTGGACAAAGGCGCGCCGCTCGAGTCTACCGATGGCATCGGCACCACCGCACTTTATGGTGCTGCGTCAGGCGGCTACATTAAAGCGCTCCAGCGTTTGCTGGAGCGAGGTGCCAACCCCAACCCCAAACTGAACGACGGCACCACCGCCCTGATGGCGGCAGCGCGTAACGGCGGACCGGACGCCGTGCGCCTGTTGCTCGCCTCCAAAGCCCAGGTCAATTTCAAAACCAACGCCGGGCGCACCGCCCTGCTGGAAGCGGCCGAACGGGGTCACACCGAAACGGTGCGCCTGCTGCTGGAAGCGGGTGCCGACGCCAACAGTGCCGACAACTTTGGTCGCACCGCGCTCACCGGCGCGACGCGGAGCGGCCAGGAAGAAGCCGTCAAGCTGCTGCTGAACAGCAAAGCCGATGTAGGACTAAAAGATGGTGAGGGGGCCGATGCCCTGCTTGCCGCTGCCCGGCTCGGGCGCGACAGCATTGCCCGCCTGCTGCTCGATGCGGGCGCGTCGCCGAAAATCGCCGACCAATACCAGAACTCGGCACTGCTCTACGCCGCCGGCCGTGGGTACGGTACGCTCGTCACACTGCTGATCGCCAAGAACGCGCCTGTGGACGCCACTGACGGCGAAGGACGCACCCCGTTGATGCAAGCAGCGCGTCTTGGTCATCGCGACATCGTTCAACAACTGCTGAAAGCCGGTGCCAAGCCCGCGCTGCGCGACAAGAGCGGCAAATCCGCCCTTGATCATGCCAAGCTAGAAAACCGTCAGGAAGTGGCCGGCCTGCTGAGCAGCGTCAAGAAGAAATAATCAGGCGCGTTTGCGGCGGCGCATCCACGCGCCGCCCAGCAGGAGCGCCAGCGCGCTGCCTGCTGCAACCATCCATCCTGTCGGTGGCCAGTGGCGAGTGCCTGACTCACCTGCGACATTCAACTCGCCGGTCAATAATTCCTCGATGGCCTCGCCTTGCACCGTCAGCGTAATCGCGTGGCGACCGGGCTGGGCTAGCTGTTTTGCCTCGACCCGATAGACCCCGGGTGCTTTCTCTTGCGCCATGGCCGATGTCCCGGCACCTTCGACCTCGATGCGTAATTTTTGCAAGGGCGCATTGGTCGCAGGATCGCCGGCAAACAGCCAGAGCTGTCCGTCGCCGAGGATGCCCGTGAGTTCGGCGCGTTCCCCCTGCGCCTCGAATCGGGGCTCAAGCGTTTGCCCGATCACGTCGGCGGTCACGCCGTGGTCTTCGCCCTCATGAGCCCACGCGGACATGCTGACGGCACACCCTAAACACAGTAGAAATTTCCAGAAATCCAGCATGATTTTTGTACAAGTTTTCTTGAGTCGAGAATAGCACGGTGTGGCCAATTTGGTGCCACGTCAGCGCGCCATACGGTATGATGACTACAGCGTATTTTTTTGTATAACCATGGCTACAACTCGCGCCCTGTTATTCCCCAAGCCTGTGCCTCTGATGCTGGCACTGGCTCTTGCTTTCAGCGTTTCCGGTGTCCGGGCGAACAAGACAGAAACATCCGTCGCCAAGCCCGTGTCCGGTTTCCCCTATCAACTGGGTTCAACCGCTACCCGTCTGCCCGATAACAGCGTTTTTCTCCCGCAACCCGCCCAGCATTTACTCGGTCTGCGCACGGTCGTTGCGCAAGCTACCGAGACGCACGAAACTTTCCGCCTCGCGGGCCAGGTTCAGCGCGATCCCAATTTCAGTGGGGCCGTGCAGGCCACACAGCCAGGCGTATTCAGCGCCCCGCCGGGTGGGCTGCCCACGCTGGGCCAGCGCGTGACTCAGGGGCAATTGCTGGGCTATCTCAAACCCGTGCTGTCGAGCCTGGAACGCAGCGAACTTGAAGCCCAACTCGCCACTGCCACCAAGGACCTGCTGCTGAATCAGCGCCTGCTTGAGCGGGTGCGCGAACAGGCCGTGACCGGCGGCGTCAATATCAGTATTCAGGAAGACGCTGCACTCATCGAGTTTCGCGGTCATCAGTCGCGTAAGCAGGCGATCGAAACCGCGCTCAGAGGATCGCCGATTGCGCTGCGCGCGCCGGTTACCGGTGTGATCAGCAAAAATGATGTGTTTCTGGGCAAGGTGGTGGCGCAGGGCGATACGCTGTTCGAGATCATCAACCCGCAGCGTCTGTGGGTCGAGGCCACCAATTACGACCTGAAACTGGCCGACCGCATTCATTCGGCACAGGTTGAAACAGCCGACGGCACACTGATTCCCATGACGTATCGCGGCCAGGGTTTCCAGCTCCGCAACCAGGCCGTGCAGTTGCAGTTTCAGTTGCCTTCCAGCACGCAGACTGGGCTGGCCATCGATCAGGGCGTCAACGTGTTGGTTCAGACTAACGCCACCGTACGTGGGGTGACGCTGCCCACCCAGGCGATTTCACGTCGCGCCAATGGTGACAATGTCGTCTGGGTTCGGCATTCCGCCGAAGTGTTCACGCCCTATGTCGTCCGCATCGTCGGCTACGACGCCAACAGACAGCCTGTGGTCACCGGCATCAAGCCGGGCGAGCGTGTAGTCCGCACCGACACGCTCGCGCTGACACAGGCGCGTTGACCCGCTTTATTTCACAACACCCCCTCTAACAAACATCATCAAAGCCGTGCCGCGCGGGCTGCACGCCTGCGCCATTTGTTCAGTATCTCCCTAAAGATTTGTCATTCTGGATGAGCTGTATCCCGAGCCAGCTGCAGCGTGCATCCACCACGGGCATAAAAAAACGGCGGGATGCTTTCGCATCCCGCCGTTTTGCCGCTTTATTATTTAACTGCTTTTTTTAGTTTGCTAGCCTGTCCCTAGATTACTGCGGGGGCAGAACGTCGCTCAGCACCACAACCTTGCCGGCGTGCGGGTCGGTAATGTCGGTCGGGGCGGTAAAAGCTGCACCGGTGGGGCTCGTGGTAACCACGTTCGACATCTTGTACACGCTGACGATCTTGCCGGTTTTACCGGACAGACCCAGTGCCATCACAGCTTGGCCAGGAGTACGGCCAACCACACCCGGGGTCAGGTCGATCGCGTTAGCGGCCGGGGACGGGCAACCGGCAGCACCTGCGCCATTGGGGTCATTGAAACGACCAGCGCCGGAGACCGGGCAGTAGCCGCGCAGCGACACATACATGACGAGCGGGTTGATCGGGTCACGATCCAGCACGTCCGGAGCCGGGTCGCCCAGGGTGACCGATTTGCCGAGCAGCTTGTTGTTCTTGATGTCCACCGTGCTGACCACCTGGTAGGTGTCGGTGTCGATCACCTTGTAGGTGCCGTCGATACGCATCGTCACCCACAGGTACTTGCCGCCGAACACCATGTTCGGGCCGTGGTTGTCACCCCAGCTCGGTGTCGGGTTGGTTGCGCCGTTGGCGAAGGTGCTGCCGACGCCGAGGTCGATGGAAGCGATCAGGTCGTCATTCAGACCGTTGCCGACGGTTTCCATGTTCCACACGTGGTAGTACTCGATGTTGCCGAAGGTGGCATCGGTACCGGATTCGGCAGCGCCGGAACCGGTGAAGATGCGCTTGCCGTCAGCGTGCTGGATCAGGCCACAGCCTTCTTTCGGCACCAGGGTAGCGGGGTAGACTTCGGTCAGCACGGGGGCTGCGGTGTTTTCCACGTTGAAGATCGCCAGGCCGCCGTCACGGAAGGACACGAACAGGTGCTTGCTGTCGGGCGTGAAGTTCGAGCAGATCGGTGCAGCAACAGCGGTTCCCAGACCAGCGGTCAGACCCGGCACAGCGGTCAGGTTGGTGGTGGAAGCCAGCGAGAAGGTCTCGGTGGCGTAGTCGGTGTTGAACATGTGCAGCAACTGGTCGCCGATGGAGACAGCCGACATCTTGGTGTCGTCAGGTGCCGGGCCGGGCATGTGCAGCATGCCGAGACCGTACTGCTGGTACACCACCTTGCGATCGCTCAGGCGGAAGATCGACAGGCCGCCGTCGGCATTGCCGGCGGTGGGGCCGAACCATGACAGGGTCATGTGGGTCTTGGCGAAGTTGGTGCCGCCGATGTGGGGGCGCTGGCCGATGTTGAAGTTGCCGGACTCGTTGGTCGCGGGATCCATGATCAGGTTGCCCAGGTTCACGACGGCCGAGGGAGTTTTTTTGATGCCGCCGAGCCAGCGACCATCAAAAATGTACAGGGTGCCGCCGTCGGAACGGTTGCCGTTGGCGTCGGCGTCGGCGTTGGTGTGGTCAGTACGCGACTGGTCGATGGTCCAGACTTCGAACGGCTTTTCGTTCAGGAAGTCGAGCAGGTTGGCTTGCGCCGAGCTCATGGCCAGCGATGCGATCGCGCCAGCGATTAGTGTTTTTTGCAGTTTCATACGATTCCCCAATATTTAAGATAGGTTAGTTTGTGTGCAATGCTCAACGAGGGTGTTGTGCTACATGCAGCCCGCATACGATGCGAATGTGACATGACTTGCAGGTATGCAGGGAACTTACTGAGCAAAGGCTATGCCAACCCGAAAAAGCACGGTTTTAACGGCTTTTTACAAACTTTATGGTAGATAGCTACCAGCTTATAACAGAATGCCGACCATTGCGGATGCCAAACTGGCAGTGTTTGTCTGTCATGTTGGCAGTCGTTGCGACAAACTGTCGCACCCGGGGTGCGGCCCCTCAGGTGTGATGTCTACGGGTTGAGTCAGCTGCGGCAATCAAGCCTTATCAGCTTGGCTCTATAATCCCTTCACGCCGATCCGGCGTTTTTTTGTGCGCCTGACATGACCGATGTTCATTTACTGCACGCCCTGATTCTTGGCTTGGTCGAGGGGGTGACGGAGTTTTTGCCAATTTCCAGTACCGGGCACCTGATTATAGCGGGACAGGTGCTGGGCTTTGGCGGCGAAAAGGCCAAGGTGTTCATGATTGCCATTCAGCTCGCGGCGATTTTCGCTGTCGTGTGGGAATACCGGCGTCGGCTCGGGCATGTGGCGCTGACCTTGGGCAGCGACCCGGCTTCCCGGCGGCTGGTAGTCAATCTCATGGCGGGTTTTCTGCCAGCGGCAGTGTTGGGCTTTCTTTTCTACAAGCAGATCAAGGGCTACCTGTTTCAGCCGCTGGTGGTGGCGTCGGCGCTGATCATCGGCGGGGTGTTGATTCTGTGGGCCGAGCGTCGCCAGCATCAGGTGACCGCATCGTCGCTTGACGATATCGACTGGAAGACTGCGCTCAAGGTGGGGTGTGCCCAGGCGCTGGCAATGATTCCCGGCACCTCGCGCTCCGGTGCCACCATCATTGGCGGCCTGTTTTTCGGAATGTCACGCAAAACCGCAGCGGAATTTTCGTTCTTCCTCGCGATTCCCACCATGCTCGCGGCTACCGCGTATGACGTCTACAAGAACTGGCATTTGTTCGAGGCGAGCGACGTGCCGATGTTTCTGGTGGGCGGCAGCGCGGCCTTTGTGAGTGCGTTGATCGCAGTGCGCACCTTGATCAAGTTCGTCAGCCGCCATGATTACACCTGGTTTGCCTGGTACCGCATCGTGTTTGGGGGCATCGTGCTGGCGACGGCGGCTACCGGACTGATTGATTGGCGCGCAGGCCACTGAGTTTATTCAGGCTTGGGGGGATGTTTGTCGAGCTTGCGTTGCAGGGTGCGGCGGTGCATTTTGAGCGCGCGGGCAGTGGCCGAAATGTTGCCGTCGTGTTCGGCCAGCACTTTCTGGATGTGTTCCCATTCCAGCCGCGCGACCGAGAGCGGCTCGGGTGTGATGTCGAGCTCGGCGTCGGGCGTGTCGCGCTGCAAGGCGGCCAGAATTTCGTCGGCATTCGCAGGCTTGGCCAGATAATGCTGCGCCCCCAGTCTGACCGCTTCAACCGCTGTGGTGATGCTGGCGTAACCCGTCAGCACAATGATCCGCATGGCGGGCCAGCGCCGGGCTAAATCGGCCACCACCCGCAAGCCAGATTCGCCCGGTAACTTCAAATCGACCACCGCGTGGCTGGGCAGAAACTGCTCAGCCACCTCGGACGCAGCGACTGCGTCGTGCGCCAAGGCAACATCTGCGCCGCGTGTGCGCATGGCGCGCGCCAGCACCTCGGCAAAGTCGAGATCGTCTTCCACGATCAGCAATTTCATACGGGGCTCCAGGGTAAACGGATACGGACGCGGCTACCGCCGCCTTCGCGGGGTGACAGCAACAGTGTGCCACCTGCGCGTTCCAGCGTGGCGTGGGTCAACACCAGGCCGACCCCCCAGCCGTGCCCGGGTTTGTCACTGAACCGTACACGCCCGGCCTGTGCGTGTTGCTCAGGGGTAAACCCGGGCCCCCGGTCAGCGACTTCAATCCACAGGGTGTCAGCCTCTGCTTCAACGTGTAGCTCGACGGCTGTGGGCGAGACATCCGCCGCATTATTCAGCACATTCAGCACGGCCTGCGCCAAGCCTTCGGGTGGCAAAAAGATACGCGTGAGTGCGGGCAAAGCAGATTGCAACTGGGCGTCGGGCCGGATCACCTGCCAACGCTCAACCAACTCGGCAAGCCATACGTTGAGCGGCACGGGGTGGGGTGTCGTGTCACGCGCGCGTGCGGCGAGCTGGGTGAGTATGCGCTTACACGCTTGCGCCTGTTTTTCAAGCTGGCGGCAGTCGGCGCCAATATCGGGATCGTTGGCGAACTCGCGAGCGAGTTCGTGTGCCGTGGTCTGGATTGTGGCGAGCGGGGTGGCAAGTTCGTGTGCGGCGAGCGCGGCTTGCGTGCCCAGCGCGAGGATGCCTTCATCGCGCAACTGGCGCTCGCGCAATTCGGCCAGCGCTTGGTCGCGTGTGCGCAGGCTCGCGTGCATCCGCGTGATGAAAAACGCAATCAAAGCTGCGCTGATGAGGAAATTGAACCACATGCCGCCGAGGTGCATTCCATAGGCCGTCATCGGGTCGGCCACTGCCAGCGGCTGATAAAAAAACAGCAGCAGTGCGTAGTACGCGCCGGCCACGCCAGCTAGCAACCACACTGCGGTGGACGGCAGGCTGATCGCCGCGATCACTACCGGCACCAGCATCAGCGAAACAAAGGGATTGGTTGCGCCGCCGCTAAAAAACACCAGCACGGCAAAGGCGGTCAGATCCGTCAGCAAATGCGCCAGCAGCTCGAACGGACTGACCGGCGTAGGCTGCCGCAAGCGCCAGCGGGTCGCGAGCGCAAACGCGCCGAGCAAGGCGAGCACCGCACTCATTGGCACTAGCGGTATCGGGATGTCGAAGCCGCCCTGCATGGCCGCTGCGCCGACGACCCAACCCGCAATCAGCACCCCGCGCAATGTTTGAATGCGTCCAAGCAGGGCATGTATAGGACTGATTTGGGTGGGGTGCGGCATATGTGAATTGTAATGCGAGCCCGGATGCGGGCGGCAGGGTGCGGCATTTTGCCTCATTGTGCGGGCGCTGGGCGGGGCTTAAAGTAGGCGAACTGTCGGTCTGATTCGCAGGTTGTTATCCTTCATAAAAAGACGTCTACGTTCGATGAAAATTCCAGTGATCACCCTGCTGCTGCTAAGTGCCATGAGCCTCAGTTTGCCGGTATCGGCAAGCCAGGTTGTGGTGGTGGACGCCTGGACGCGCGTCTCGATGCCGGGTCAGCGCGTCGGGGGGGTCTACATGAAAATTCAGGCGAACCAGAATGCGCGACTGGTGGGGGTGTCCAGTACCGCCGTACCCAAAATCGAAGTACACGAAATGAAAATGGACGGTAGCGTGATGCGGATGCGCGAAGTGCAGGCGATCTATCTACCCAAAGGCGAGCTCGTGTCGCTGGAGCCGGGTGGTCTGCATATCATGTTGAAAGATCTGAAAAAACCCATCGCCGAGGGCGAGGTCATTCCGATCACGTTGTTTGTCGAGGCTGACGGTAAGCTCGAAAAACTCGATGTGATGGTGCGCGCCCGCTCGGCGGGTTCGGCGAATCATTCACACGAACATCATTAGGCTAGTTCAGGTTTTCCAGCCGGTCATTCGCTTGAACATTTATTCCGCGACCGCGCCCAGCACCACCCCCCGGGTCTGTAAATCGGCCAGTAACGCGCCGCCCGCCCGCTGAATCAGCGCCGGGTTCGGGTGGCGACTTTCTGCGGCAATGTGCGCCAGCGCTGCTATGCCCGTGAGCGTGGCGGGTTCAAGCAAGGTAATCAAGCGTGCAGTGAACGCATTGATTTCAGTGAACTGAACCTGATCATCCGCGTCGCGGAACACCAGTAAAAACGTTTCAGAAGGCTTGACCACACGGCGCGGGGCGATGCGATGTACCGGCCAGTCGTAGCGTAAATTGGCCAGCACCGGATTCAGTACCGGAACACCGGTGAGCAGATTGCCCGCCGCATTCGCAGCGCGCGCCGCGCTGCGGTTGGAGACCGACAGCACCAACTCGATCCATTCGTAATGCGCCAGCGCCAGAAGATAAGACGGGTAGGCGTCGGGTGGCGTCCATTCGTTTTGCAAAAACTGGATGAATTCGTCTGGAATCTGCCGGAAGTAGGGTGTGTGGCTATGATGCGTGGCAAAAAATGCACGTACCATGCGCGACCATTTGCGTACCCCGAGCATCTGCTTCAACACCGGAAAACAGGCGAGCAAAAAGCCTTCAACGTTGTTATACAGCAACTCGGTGTAGATTTTGATCCGGCGCGCTTCTATCCCCGCTGGGCGCGGATGCGCGTGCGGATCGCGCAAATGCGCGGTAAACGCGTACTGATACGTTTGAAAGGGTAGACGTTCAGACGGCTTGACGGATGTCTGCATGGGATGCACGAATCTGCGGCAGGTGATGCGGACGCTGAATCTGCGCGATTCGCTCGACTTCGTGTACCAGTTCGGCCAGCGGTGGAATGTTGAAATCACGTTCCAGCAAAGTGGGTGCAACACCGTGAAGGCGGTAGGTGGCGTCAAGCAGCGCCCATACCAGCTCAATTACGTCAGCACCGTGCGTGTCCACAATCAGGTCATCGGCTTCGTTGTAATGCCCGGCCATGTGCAGGTACACAATGCGTTCGGTCGGCATGCTGCGAATGAATTCGAGTGGATCGAAACGGTGGTTCACGCTATTGACGTAAACATTGTTCACGTCGAGGTGCAAATCGCAGTCGGCCTCAGCCAGAATCGCGCGGATGAACGTGCTTTCGTCCATCTCGGCAATCGGCGACGGCGTGTAGTACGACGCGTTTTCGATGGCGATGCGCCGCTCAAGAATGTCCTGCGCGCGTCGGACGCGAGCAGCAACGTATTTCACTGCGTCTTCGGTAAAAGGAATCGGCAGCAGGTCGTAGAGATGTCCGTCGTCGGAGCAATACGACAAATGTTCGGTGAAAAGCTGAATGCCATGCGCATCCATGAATTGCCGTGTTTTATGCAGCAGCATTTCGTCGAGCGGAGCCGGGCTGCCAATCGACAGCGACAAGCCATGACAGACAAACGGATAGCGTTCGGTAAACCCGCGTAAATCGCGGCCATATGCGCCACCCAGATCAATCCAGTTTTCGGGCGCGATCTCAAAAAACTCAATGGCGTCGGGGACACGGGTTTTCAGCGCGGGAATTAACTCTCGCCGAAAACCCAGCCCCGCACCGGTCGGGTGCGGGAAACTCATGTCGTTATGAGCTTACTTCTTCGTGCCGCCGCATTTACCTTCGCCGCACTTGCCGTCTTTCATTTTGGTTTTGTCGCCGCCGCACTTACCTTCACCACATTTGCCATCCTTGGTTTTGCTATGGCCGCATTTGCCTTCGGCACCGCACTTGCCGTCCTTGGCCTTGTGGCCGCAGTCGCCATCCTTTTTCTTGGCCGCACCGCATTTACCTTCACCGCACTTGCCTTCTTTCATCATTTTGCTATGACCGTCGTTATGCTCGGCGACCATGTAGCCTTTATCCAGACCGGACAGTGCAAAGGGATTCTCGGCAGCCGAGGCCAGCGGGGCGGCCAAGGTGGCGGCAAACGCGGTGCCGACAGCAGCGGCGATCAGGGTTTTCTTCGACATAGTGTTCTCTCCTAAATGAACTACGTTGACAATGGCCGGAAGTCGGCCTCATGCAGGCTCAGGAATCGAGCTTATTCTGCAATTCGGTTTTGATGCGTTGCCGGGCAGCGGGTGCCAGCCCGGGTGACACATCACTGGATTCAGTTTCCTGGCGAAACAGCGTTCGCATCATTTGTAAATGCTGGTTCAGCCGCGCGCAATTGTTACAAATCAGCAGGTGTAGCTGCATCGTGACACGCTCGCTATAGGACAGACCTTCGTCCATGGCGCGCGATGCAAGTTCCGTGTTCTGTTTACAGGTCACGAGCCATTTCACGATGCGTGCACTCCCGAAAAACCGTTTTTCTCCAAGCATTCCCGCATAAACAAACGTGCGCGGTGCAGTAGTACCCAGCAGTTCGTCGCCGAGATACTCAGTTCCTTACAAATTTCTTCGGTTTCCATTCCGCTGACTTCGCGCAGGCTGAAAACCTGCGCCATAGTCGGCTTCAGCCGATCTGCGCACAGGTCGAGAACGCGCCGAAGCTGGCTCAGTTCTGCCTCGGATTGAGGGTTGCCCCAGGGGCGCAGCGGTTCTGCCCAGTGTCCGCCGGGCGCAAACAGGCTGTCGAGCGCCTCTTCGCCGTCGGCATCGCGGGGAATTTCCGTTTCGCGCATCTGGCGGCGAATTTGATCGACGATTTTATGTTTGAGAATGCCGGTGAGCCAAGTGCGCGCGCTGGCGTCGCCCGCGAACCGCTCGCGGGCGACGAGTGCGGCTAACAGGGTTTCCTGCACGGCATCTTCAGCCAGCGCGTCCGAATGGAGTTGGCGGCGCGCTACCCGGAACAGATAGTCGCCATGTTCATCCAGCCAAGTCGTCGGGTCGGGCAATTGCAAAGGCATTCTCGCTTGAGGGCGTTGTTTGGGTTACGCCGTGAACGGCAATGTAGATGCAAACCCGGCCAGACGCAATGCGGACGTTGGTTTGGCGACTGCGCGTCGCCATTTGTTTGGCGTAAAATCCGCGCAGACTTTTCCGGAGCCGCCATGACCTCGCCCCACACTGCCGCCGACAAGGCGCACATCCTGTCGGAAGCCCTGCCCTACATCCAGCGCTTTTACGACAAGACCATCGTCATCAAATACGGCGGCAACGCCATGACCGAACGCCATCTGATGGAGGCGTTCGCCAAGGATGTGGTGTTGCTGAAACTGGTCGGCATGAACCCGGTGGTGGTGCACGGTGGCGGCCCTCAGATCGCCGATCTGCTGAAGAAAATCGGCAAACAGTCGGATTTCATTCAGGGCATGCGCGTCACCGACGAAGAAACCCTGGATGTGGTCGAGATGGTGCTCGGCGGCCTGGTGAATCAGGATATCGTCACCCTCATCAACAAGCACGGCGGTAAAGCGGTGGGCCTGACTGGCAAGGACGGCAATTTCATTCACGCCAAAAAAATGCTGGTGGCGAGCAAGGAAAAAGCCGACGAGCTGCTTGATATCGGACAGGTCGGCGAAATCACCAGTATCGACCCCGAAATCATCCAGGTGCTCGACGCGCGTGATTTCATTCCGGTGATTGCGCCGCTCGGCACCGACAAGGAGGGCAATGCTTACAACATCAACGCCGATGTGGCGGCAGGCAAAATCGCCGGTGTGTTGCAGGCGGAAAAAGTCATCTTCATGACCAACACCCCTGGCGTGCTCGACAAACAGATGAAGCTGCTGACTGGATTGACGCCGCGCGAAGTGGATGAACTGATGGCCGACGGTACCATTTCTGGCGGCATGATTCCCAAGGTGGGCTATGCCGTTGATGCCGTCAACAGCGGCGTCAAAACCGCGCACATCATCGATGGCCGCGTCGAACACGCGCTGCTGCTCGAAGTGCTCACGCCCGAAGGCGTTGGCACGCTCATCAAGCGAGCGGCCTGATGCGCTACTGGCTCATGAAATCGGAGCCGAGCGACGTCAGCATTGACGATCTCGCGGGCTTTCCAGATCAAAGCGTTGCCTGGTATGGCATCCGCAATTATCAGGCGCGCAATTTCATGCGCGATCAGATGAGGGTCGGTGACAAAGTGCTGTTTTATCATTCATCGTGCGCCGAGCCGGGGATAGCCGGGTTGGCGGTCGTGAGCACGCTGGCGTATCCCGACGCTTTCCAGTTTGATCCCAAACATAAATACTTCGATCCCAAGGCCACGCTGGAGAATCCGCGCTGGATGAACGTCGATGTCAAACTGGTGAAGAAAACCCGCCTGATGCCGCTGGCTGAAATTCGCACCTATCCTGCGCTGGCCAATATGCGCATCCTGCAACGCGGCAACCGCTTATCGATTACCCCGGTTGACCCGGCGGAGTATTCCTTTATTGTCAAGCAGCTTTAGTGGTCTGCTTTCGAAATAGCGGAACAAATAAAACGGATGGATTTTTTCGCAGCGCATACCCGACAGGCTGTCGGGTAAAAAACGCCGTTTTATGTCTGACCGGACGAGCTTCGCACAAGGCCGCCCAATCTGAAGCTTGACCAGACCCGATAACGGGGGGCAAGTCATTACTACATCCCACCAGTGCGGGATTTTCGGATTCCCGAACCCAATCGGGTTTCCCTAAACGCAGAACAGCGGCCTGACCTGGGCGCTGTTCCTTGGATATGCCGAACGCAGTTTCCCCGAGAATGGTTCAATCGCCCCCCGGACCGGAAATTGCCCATGAACATTCAGCCCAGCCCCCAGGAATTCAACGCGGTCATCGCGATGTTCAACGACCATCGGCTGGAGGCGGCGGCTGAGCAGGCCGGGGCGTTGACGCTTCGTTTCCCCCGGCACGGGATGAGCTGGAAGCTGCTGGGGGTGTCGCTCATGCAGCTGGGGCGGAATGCGGACGCGCTGCGCCCGATGCGCAAGGCGGCGACGCTGCTGCCCCGGGATGCCGAGGCGCACAACAATCTCGGGATTACGCTCAACAGTCTGGGGCGGCACGAGGAGGCCGAGGCCAGTTGTCGGCGGGCGCTGGCCATCAACCCGAACGATGCGCAGGCGCACAGCAATCTGGGCGTGGCGCTGCAGGACCGGGGGGCGCTCGACGATGCCGAAATCAGTTATCGCCGGGCGCTGGCACTGACGCCGGATTACGTCCGCGCGCACAACAATCTGGGCGCACTACTGCAATCACGGCAACGGTTTGATGAAGCCGAAGCGTGTTTCCGCAATGCACTGGCGCACGCGCCCGACGATGCCGATGCGCTGGAAAACCTGGCCGCATTGCTCAACACCCGAGGCGAATCGCTTGCGGCGCTGGAATGTGTCATGCGCGCGCTGCCGATCCAGGAGGGCGTGCGGGCGACGCGAATTTTCGCCGCCTGCATCAAGCGCCTGCGTTTCACGCAGACGAATCCTCAGGTGCGCGAGCTGCTGGTGCGTGCGCTGAACGCGCCCTGGGACCGGCCGGTCGAGCTGGCCCATGTCAGCACGGATTTCATCAAGCTTGACCCGCAAGTCGGCGATTATCTGGCACGCGCTGAAGCGACCTGGCCCCACCGGGCCTCTGCGCAGGCTGGGTTTGACGCTCGGGATCTGGATACGCTGGGGGCGGACGCGCTGTTGTGTGCCCTGCTCACGGCAACGCCGGTGTGCGATGTGGGGTTGGAGCGCCTGCTGACGCTGGCCCGGCGGGCGATTCTGCTTGAGGCTGACGTGGGGGCTTCGCTGAATTTCCACAGTGCGCTGGCCCAGCAGTGTTTCATTAACGAGTATGTGTTTGCGCTGGACGAGGCCGAAATTCAGCAGGCCGGCTTGCTGGCAGAAGCCCTGGAAAACGCGCTGGCCACGCAGGCGGAAGTGCCCGCGATCTGGCCGCTTGCGCTGGCGACCTATCTGCCGCTGAGCGCGCTTCCTTCGGCGTCGCGCCTGCTGGAACGCCCGTGGCCCGCTGAAGTGGCTGCGGTGCTGGTGCAGCAACTCGTCGAGCCCTCGGTCGAGCAGACGGTGCGCCCGAGTATTCCCGCGCTGAGCACAATTGAAAACGCGGTGTCGCGCCAGGTTCAGCAGCAATACGAAGAGAACCCTTACCCGCGCTGGATCAAGGCGTCTCCGGTCGACACGACCTTCGACATCGACACCCTGCTCAAACAGAAATTTCCGCTCGCCGGTTTTCGCGAAGACGCAGTGGCCCCGCGCCGGGACATACTGATTGCAGGCTGCGGCACTGGCCAGCATTCGACCAACCGCGCGCGGACGCTGCCTGACGCACGCATCCTGGCGATCGACCTGAGTCTCGGCAGCCTGGCGTATGCCAAGCGAAAAACGCACGAAATGGGTCTGGGCAATGTGGAATATATGCATGGCGACCTGCTGAAGCTCGGGGCGCTGGGGCGCGATTTTGACGTGATCGAATCCATCGGCGTGCTGCACCATCTGGCCGATCCATGGCAAGGCTGGCGCACGCTGCTCTCGCTGCTGCGGCCGGGCGGCCTGATGTGTCTGGGATTTTACAGTGCGCTCGCACGGCAGCACGTCGTGCGGATTCGCCAGTTCATCGCCGACAATGGGTACGCAACCGACGCCGACGGCATCCGGCGTTGCCGACAGGATTTGATGGCGCTGCCCGACCCTTCAGCCCTGGGCAATCTGCTGGCAGTGACTGATTTTTACAGCACCAGCAGCTGTCGCGATCTGCTGTTCCATGTTCAGGAACACCAGCTCACGCTGCCCGCGATTGCCGAATTTCTGCGCGAGCACCAGCTGAATTTCCTCGGGTTTGAAACCGAGCCGGAGGTGTTGAATGCCTACCGGCAACGCTTTCCGGATGACCCGGCTGCCACCGATCTGACGCAATGGCACGCGTTCGAAGCAGACAATCCCGATACCTTCTTTGGCATGTATCAGTTCTGGGTGCAGAAGCAGGATTGAGAGGAAGCCTGCAATAATATGAACGCATGGAATCAAACCGGCCTCTCCCGCTCGCGCGCATTTTCCTGCTCAGCCATATGCGCGCCTACACCAGCCTGGTGGGGCATCTTCTGGGTTCGCATCCTGAAATCAATGGCTATTACGAGATGCATCTGTCGTATGCATCGACTACCGATCTGGAAGAACAGCTACGGCGCTATGCCGCGCACGACAGGCTGAAACCTGGTGGGCGCTACCTGTTCGATAAACTGCTGCACAACGATTACGCACTGGATTTGGCCGCTTGCGATCCGCACCCTACGCAGGTGCTGATTGCGTTGCGCCCCCCGGAGTCGACGCTGAAAAGCATCGTCAGCCTGTTTGCGCGAAAGGCAGTCAGCGATCCCTATGCCGATCCGGTGGGAGCGACGACGTATTACATCGAGCGGCTGCAATGGCTTGCGGGGTTTGCCGCACGGCATGCGGAGCGCTACCGCTATTTTGATGCCGCGCTGATTTGTACGGCACCAACGCGCACGCTGGCGGCGCTGGGCGACTGGTTGCAGCTGGGTTCGCCGCTGCAGCCGCGTTATCAGACCTTTGCAAAAACCGGGATCGCGGGCGCGGGCGACACTTCGTCCGCGATGGCAGCCGGAGAAGTGATCCGCACCGCAAGCGACTACGCCGAAATCACGCTGGACGCAGCATCGCTGGCGCGCGCGCAGCAGGTCTATGACGATTGCCGCCAGCAGTTGATCAAGCACGCAGCAGCGTCGTTTACTGACTAAACAGACGATCCCACGCGTCGCGCTCGCGTCGGTAATGCCGCAGCGCATCGACAATTTGCTGGCGGCGCTGCTGACGATGCGCAGCCGATTGAATCTGTGTCCAGGCGGGCGAGGCGTCGCCAAAATTGGCGGCGATGTTACGCAGAAACTGCGTGAGCCGGGCATGCGTTGACGGGTCGGGCCAGCCGGGCCGGGCATCCAGCCAGCGTTCGAGCGCTTCGCGGCGGTCGTTCACGGCGCGATGCTTGTCTGCATAGTCCACTAGCAATCCGGCTTCCACCTGCTCCACCACGGTGTCCAGCTGGGTGCTGTCGCTGAGATCATCGAGGCGGTGGTCTTTCAGCCAGGCCACAACAGAGAACAGCATCAGATCGCCAAAAAACTGGCGCTCGAATTCGTCCGAGATATCAATTGCCGCATTGTGTTGTTCGACGCCGGGGCGAAACGCATCCTGCGCGTCGGCAATCGTACGCTTGTGCAGCATGGGTAGATTGACCGACGCGAAACGGCTGCCGATTTCGGCCTGGATCAGCCGCCCGGCGGTGGGGCCGGACATGCGCAGGCGCAGGTGACCGAAGGGAATGATGGTTTTCAGGCCCTCAAAATTGACGATGGTGTTGCCGGGATAAATGGTTCGCGCGGGGCTGAGGGCCAGCGAGGACCCGGCGTAGCGGAAGCCGGTTTTGCGCGTGAGATGTTCGCCGAAAAAGAAGTTGTGCAGGCGCGCTGAAAATGTCGACAGGCAGGCGGCGTGATCGTGTGCGCCCTCGAGGGGGCAGCGGTAGTCGACAGCTTGGGTCGGCGCATCGAAGCCGAAGCGGCTGGCCAGGTCGTGGTAGGCCGCGTCGTCCGGCAGCGGCACATTCTGCGGGTGGAAGCTGCACGCGGCATGGGAATCAAGCGTGGCGATGCGCTGCAAAAACGCCGTGACGTCATCGAGAAAATTCGCGGCCATGACGGCGGGGGAAACGGGCGGGTCACCGACCAGTTTGCCTGTCAGTACCGAGACGGGCTGTGTTCGAAATATACGGTCGAGCGTGTAGAAATAATTCAGCGCCGGATAGGCGCGCTCGCCCTCGGCGGTCTGGCGGTTCACCAGAAACAGTTGATCGCTGTCCACCAGATAATAGAGCGTGCGTGCCGTGTCCTGCGTGAGCTGGCGCATTTTCAGGTAGCAGAGGTTGCGGTTTGCCGCCTGGCCTTTCTGATAAAAACGGTCGGCGGGCTGGGTGGTGAGCAGCCTGCCGAGCTGTGCGCGTTCAGTATCTGGAATAGCTTGCAACAACTGAACTTGCTCGGGCAGATCGTAGTGCACGACGGACAAACCCTTGTCGCAATACTCAGCGACGAGTGCCTGGTGCTGCGCTCGATGTTCAGCGTCACGGCTGTCTTCCGACACGATCACGGTGAATTTGGCGTAGCGTCCGCCGGCATCCTGACCGCCATAGCCAAACAGGTGACACTGCTGAAGGATGCTGTCGAGGCAATGGCGCAGATGCGCCGGACGCCCCGCGACCGGTATACCGATGATGAAATGGTGTTGTTCGCGCAGGTCCGAAGCGTCAATCAAGGCCTGCTGCTCGCGGAACAGCGCCTGATATCGCCCCAGCCAGTGCGCAAAGGCAGCGTCGTCGCCCTGCCACATGCGCTGCTCAATCTGCGGGTAAAGCAGATCGTATTGGTCGATGTTCAGTGCATCCGTGAGAACGCCCTGCTCAATCGACAGGTCGTCTTTCAGACAGGCAAGCAATACTGTGGTGTCAGCGTGATGCATATCAAACGAGGGAAACGTCAAATGACCCAGCAACCACCCAAGTTACCACTTGAGCGCCCGCGCACTTTTTGCGAGCGGCTCCGCCATGCCCGCCTTGATGGACTCACGCACCCCCGGCACGGCCAGCAAATACAGGGTTTCCTGAATTGCATTCCAGTCTTCCGTCGGCATCAGCGCGGCATTGCTGTGCTTGCCTGAAATCACAGTAGGCGCGTCCTTTAGCGCAGGTCTTGAGCGTTCCTTTGGCTGCTGTCATGGTGATTGGCTTCCAATTGCAAAATTCTACTTGTGATGCCCAACGTAGAGCTAAGGGGCGACGAAAATGCGCAGCATTTTTGGCGTCCCACTTGAGCGCCAAGTTAGCCTTGTTCATGGCAATACAGCAGGAATAAATAAACCGCAGGATGAACACTTAACACCTGTTCCACTTATGTCGGTATCCATGACACCCTCCTTACATGCAGGGCATTGCTGTCCTGACATCTGACATGGCGAACCCGCCACAAACTCAACACCAAATATTGCTTGTGTTATTTGAGTTTCAAGAGCCGAGTAATCACCTTTATCGGCAAGTGAGAGCGCATCGAAGTATGGGCGACGATCCTCAATAATGATTCGTTGTTTTTGCTTGAGAAGTTCATGAGCATGTTGCGTTAATAAAAAGCGAGCAATGCGTCCATTTCCATCCATGAACGGATGAATATTAAGAAACCTGTGATGAAATTTTGCGATTGCGGTAATTTTGTCTTTGTCTGTTGCCTTGTCGAGGTTGTCGAAGTTATCTCTCCACTCAGACAACATTGCTTCAAGTAACTCAGGTACAAGTTCTGGTGCTGGCGGGACAAACTGTGCTGTAGCTAGGTTTGCACCTGGACCTCCAATCCAGATAACATCTTGCCGTAGTTTGCCAACGTGTAATCCAATTGAGTCATCAAATAGCAGGGCACGATGCAACATACACAGGTCGTTAACTGTCAACTCTTTGGTTGAGAAATCGTGTACCGATTGGGCAAAGTTTCTTTTGTTACTTGGTGCTTTTACGGAATCAAGAAATGAGCGAGTTTGGGCAACAAACTCGCTCATTTCATCAACGCGAAGCCCGAACTTTTCCGTTGTACCTGCGAGTAAATCGATCTTCTTTGATATTTCTCTGATGATCATTAGGCCATGTGCCTGAAGTTGATCTGTGAATGATCTATTCCATTGCGAGAAGAAGCTTAATTGCTCTTCTCTGGCCATGTCTATATCAAGGAATTCCAATCTGGCGCCGTAACCTGAGGGGCTGTCAAGTAAAGACCGCAGTCGTTCTAGGTGGTACAAAATTGCTTTATGCCCATTGGCGTCAGCCAATTCAGAAAGAGCTTCGCGCTGACTTGGCGTTAGCGACTGGTTCGTGAGAAATACAATTCCTTGAGCAGAGTTCTTTGTAACACCAGCGAGGTCGTGAATGAATTTATCTTGAACAGCTTTGAAATCTTTCTCAGCGGTAGGGAAATAAGCAGCGGCAACATAGCGCCAGCTATTCTTTTCACAAAGCAGGTCCTTCAATCCATCGGGGCCACCAAGCGGGCATTGCGGGTCAACGGATGAGAAACCATCGATGTGAAGAATTGTCGCTGCCAATCTCTCAGCGCCAATTTGGTCTCCGCGCCAAAATTTGAGTTTCAACTCAGTGTCTGACAAAAGTGACTCCCCGCAGGCTAACGTTAAATAGCCGTCACGTGACGGAATAAAACAGAGAGAATAGGGTCAGACAAACAGAGAGAATAGGGTCAGACACGATTATTTCTGCCCTCACCGCAACACCAGCCGCTCCACCACATAAAACAGCGCCGCGATCACGCCGACGATAAGCGCGAAGCGCAGCACGCGGCTGATATAACCCAGATACTTTCGGTCGCCGCTCAATAACCACGCCAGACCCAGCGCCGCCACGGAAACAAGGACTGCGACGATCAGCAGGCGCAGAACGATCATGCCGTGAGCGGATGCAGGCGCAGAAAAGCGGCAGGCACGTCCTGCTCCTGGGTGAAGCTGACCATTTCCCAGGCGTCCTGATGTTGCGCGAGTTCGCGCAGCAGGGCGTTGTTGAGCGCGTGGCCGGATTTGTAGGCTTCGAAGGCGCCGATGATGGGATGCCCCAGCAGATACAGGTCACCAATGGCGTCGAGCACTTTGTGTTTGACGAATTCGTCGTCGTAGCGCAGGCCATCCTGGTTGAGCACGCGGTATTCGTCCATGACGATGGCGTTGTCGAGCGAGCCGCCAAGGGCGAGGCCGTTGTTGCGCAGGTATTCGACCTCGTGCATGAAACCGAAGGTGCGCGCACGCGACACTTCTTTGGTGTAGGCGGTGTCGGCGAAGTCGATGCTGACGGTTTTGCCGCTCTTGTCGAACACGGGGTGCTTGAAGTCGATGGTAAATTCGACCTTGAAGCCGTGGTGCGGCACGAAGCGCGCCCACTTGTCGCCATCTTTCACTTCGATGGGCTGTTTGATGCGCACGTATTGCTTGGCTGCGTCCTGCTCGACGATGCCCGCCGATTGCAGCAAAAACACGAAGGGCGCGGACGAGCCGTCCATGATGGGAATCTCGGGACCGGTGAGATCGACCAGCAGGTTGTCGATGCCCAGGCCCGCCAGCGCGGACATGAGGTGCTCGACGGTAGACACTTTGGCCGCGCCGGATTCCAGCATGGAACACAGGCGGGTGTCGGTAACAAGATAGGGGTCGGCCTTGAGTTCGGCAGGCGGATCGAGATCCATGCGGCGGAACACAATGCCGGAATCGGGGGCGGCCGGGCGCAAGGTCACCTCGACCTTGACGCCGGAATGCAGGCCAACCCCGGTCGCCTTGACCGGGGTTTTAAGAGTACGTTGCTTGATCATGCCGTTATTTTAGCCGTTCACGGCAGGCGAGCCGAATCTGCGGGAACCGGTCTGACCCGTTCCCGCGTCAACGGTTCACCGGTCAGTCTGCCTGCTTGCGCAGAAACGCCGGAATATCCAGCGTGTCGATGCCGGAATCCGACATGGCCTGAATGGTGCGGCTACGACGGGTGGTCATCACGCTGGGCAGTTCTTCATCGCCACCCACCATCATCGGCATGTCGTCCGTTCCGGTGCGAATGATCTGCATCGGCTTCGGGCTTTGCCGTGCAACGGGGCTGCCCAGACCGGTGGCCACCATGGTGACGCGCAGACTGTCTTCCATGCTGTCGTCGAGCACCTGACCGACGATGACGGTGGCTTCTTCTGCGGTGAAGCCCTTGATGGTGCTCATCACTTCGTGGATTTCGCGCATTTTCACCGTAGACGAGGCGGTGATGTTGACCAGCACACCGCGTGCGCCCGCGAGATTCACGTCTTCCAGCAGCGGGCTGGCGACGGCCTGCTCGGCGGCAATGCGGGCGCGGTTTTCACCACTGGCCGCAGCCGATCCCATCATCGCCATGCCCATTTCGCTCATCACGGTGCGCACGTCGGCAAAGTCGACGTTGACCAGCCCCGGGCAGTTGATCACTTCGGCGATGCCACCGACAGCACCGTGCAGCACGTTGTTGGCGGCCTTGAAGGCGTCGAGCATCGAGACGTCGTCGCCCAGCACTTGCATCAGCTTTTCGTTGGGGATAATGATCAGCGAATCAACATGACGGCCCAGCGCTTCGATACCGGCGTTGGCGGCACGCACGCGCTTGCCTTCAAACATGAAGGGCTTGGTGACGACCGCCACGGTGAGGATGCCGAGTTCCTTGGCAACTTCGGCAACCACGGGGGCAGCGCCGGTGCCGGTGCCGCCACCCATGCCCGCAGTGATGAACAGCATGTCCGCGCCGTCGATCAGCTCGGCGATGCGCTCGCGGTCTTCCAGCGCGGCTTCGCGGCCAATGTCAGGGTTGGCACCGGCGCCCAGCCCCTTGGTCACGCCGTTGCCGAGTTGCAGTTGCAGCTTGGCCTGGTTGCGTTTCAGGGCTTGCGCGTCGGTGTTGATGGCGATGAATTCCACGCCACTCAACCCTGAGGTAATCATGTGATCGACCGCATTGCCGCCGCAGCCGCCCACACCGATCACCTTGATGACTGCGTCCTGGGTGTCTACATCCATCAGTTCAAACATATCGCTCTCCTCTTTTGCCTAAAAAATCACCACTCAAAATCATTGGTGTGTTTGTCGGGTTCCCCCGGCACAACCGCCAAATCCCGTTTCGATGCCGCTCAAGTCGTCATCAAAAATTCCCTTTGAACCAGCCCTTCATGCGTTCCAGAATGTCCTTGAGGCTGTTGCCGGACAGCTTGGGCGCATCGCGTCCGCGCGCTTCCATGCCTGCCATCAACAAGCCCATGCAGGTGGCATAGCGCGGGTTGTGCATCACGTCGGCGAGCCCGCCTTCGTAACGCGGCCAGCCCATACGCACCGGCATGTGGAACACCTCTTCGCCCAGCTCGACCATGCCCTGCATCGCCGCTGAGCCCCCCGTAATCACAATGCCGGACGACAGCAGCTCCTCGAATCCGCTGCGGCGCAATTCGGCCTGCACCAAGGAATACAGCTCTTCCATACGCGGCTCGATGAACTCGGCCAAGGTCTGTTTCGACAGCGTGCGTGGCGGGCGGTCGCCGATGCCGGGCACTTCGATCATGTCGCGCGCGTCGGCCAGTTGACGCAGCGCGCAGCCGTATTGAATCTTGATGTCCTCGGCTTCCTTCGGCGGCGTGCGCAGTGCCACCGCAATGTCGTTGTTGACCTGATCGCCCGCCACCGGAATGACTGCGGTGTGGCGAATCGCGCCGTTAGTGAACACCGCGATGTCGGTGGTGCCGCCACCGATATCAACCAGACACACACCGAGTTCCTTCTCGTCCTCGGTCAGCACCGCCATCGCCGACGCGAGGGGCTGCAACACCAGATCGCCGACTTCGAGCCCGCAGCGGCGCACGCATTTGATGATGTTCTGCGCCGCCGACACCGCGCCGGTGACGATGTGCACTTTCACTTCCAGCCGCACCGCGCTCATGCCGAGCGGATCGCGCACGTCCTCCTGTCCATCGACGATAAATTCCTGCGGGATGGTGTGCAGGATTTGCTGGTCGGTCGGGATGTTCACCGCGCGCGCGGTATCCACCACGCGATCCACGTCCATCTGCGAGATTTCCTTGTCCTTGATCGCGAACATGCCGTGCGAGTTGAAGCTCTTGATGTGGCTGCCCGCGATGCCGGTGTACACCTCGCGAATCTTGCAGTCGGCCATCAGCTCGGCTTCTTCCAGCGCGCGCTGGATCGCGTTGACCGTGGCTTCGATGTTGACCACCACGCCACGCCGCAAACCTTTGGATGGATGCGTGCCCATACCGATGATGTCGAGCGTGCCTTCCTCGTTGATCTCGGCAACGATGCAAACGATTTTGGAGGTGCCGATATCAAGGCCGACCACCAGATTTTTAGGGTCGCGGGGCTTACTCATCGTGCGGGGCTTTCTTCAGTATCACGCTCATGTGGGCCTCGGTTTAAAGGGGGACTGGCCGTCGGGCATCCGGATAGCAAAGCCGTCTGGATAGCGCAGGTCGATGGACTGCGGGATGCGCTGCGGGGAAACAGAGGCGGTCGCCGATGCGGGCACTGCTGCAAACAGGCGCGGATACAGCGCAACAAAACGTGCCAGCCGCGCATCGGCTTCGCCGTGCCCCAGCGCCAGCTGAATGCCGTTATCGAGCCGCATCGACCAGGCACGGCGAGGTGAGAGCCGCAGCTCGCTGATCGACATGCCGAGCGGTGCCAGCATTTTTTGGTGATGCCTGAACGCCGCCACCACGTCGGCGCTGCTGTCGTCCGGTCCGGTCAGGCGCGGCAATTTGCCGACCACGGCGGCAACGAACACTTCGCCATCGCCATTCACCAGCGCATCATCATTCCAGCGCGCCAAAGGCACATGCTCGATCAGCGAGACTTCGAGTGTATCGGGCCAGCGACGCGCCACGCGCGCCTCGCGCACCCACGGCAGCTTCTCAAGACTCCCACGCACCTGATCGAGGTTGACGGTAAAAAATGTGCCCCGCACCGTGCGCCGCGCCACCAGCCGGATCTGCGCTTCGGTCACGTGTTGCACCGGCGTTTTGATGTCGAGTGTGCGCAGCGCAAACCAGGACTGAGCCACCATCCAGCTCAACGCGCCATAGGCAAGCAGGCCGAGCGCGCCCCAGGTCAGCACACGGGCGACCTGGGTCAGCGGATGGGCGGCGAGCTCGGCGGTTTGCATCAGAGGGTTTGCTCCAGAATCTGGATGCACAGTGCATCAAAATCCAGCCCGGCCTGGCGTGCCGCCATGGGCACAAGGCTATGGTCGGTCATGCCGGGCGAGGTGTTGGCTTCGAGGAGATACGGGTTGCCGAGGCTGTCGAGCATGATGTCTACCCGCCCCCAGCCGCGCCCGTCGATAAGACGAAATGCATCGAGGGCGAGTTGCCGCAGCGCCTGCTCCTGCGCATCGGACAGGCCCGCCGGGCAGTGATACTGGGTGTCATTGCGCACATACTTGGCGTCGAAATCGTAGAACGCCTTGTCTTTGGCGGGCTCCAGCCGAATCAGTGGCAATGCGGTGTCACCCAGAATGCCGACGGTGAATTCCGCGCCGTCAATAAACTTTTCGGCCAACACCAACGCGTCGTGCTCCGCTGCCGCCACATAAGCCGCTTGCAAGCCACCCGGCTCGGTCACCTTACTCATGCCAATGCTCGAGCCTTCACGCGCGGGCTTCACAAAAATCGGCAGGCCGAGTTTTTTCTCGACTGCGGCAAAATCGCTCGCCTCGGTAAGAATGTCCCAGTCTGCGGTGGGCAAGCCAGCCGCGCGCCACAACAGTTTGGTACGCCACTTGTCCATGCCGATGGCCGAGGCCATCACGCCGCTTCCGGTGTAGGGCAGGTCGAGCAACTCAAGAGCGCCCTGCATACAGCCGTCTTCACCAAGGCGGCCATGCAGGCTGATAAAGACGCGATCGAATTCGCCGCTGATAAGGTCGCCGAGATTGCGCGTGGCCGGGTCAAACGCATGGGCGTCGATGCCTTGACGCTGCATCGCAGCGAGCACCGCAGCACCGCTGTTGAGTGATACCGGACGTTCAGCCGAGGTGCCGCCGAGCATGACGGCAACTTTGCCGAACCGTGTTGTGTGTGCTGACGCGTTCACTGCCGTTCTCCAATAATCCGTACTTCGCGGATCAACCGCACATTGGTGCGCGCTTCCACGAGATCTTCAACATGCTCAATCACGCGCTCAATCTCGGTCGCGGTGGCATGGCCGAGATTGACAATAAAGTTGGCGTGCTTTTCTGACACCTGGGCATCGCCGATACGAAACCCTTTGAGGCCGCACGATTCGATGAGGCGCGCGGCATGATCACCAAGCGGGTTGCGAAACACCGACCCGGCATTGGGCAGCCCCAGTGGCTGCGAAGCGATGCGCTTTTTCAGCAAGGATTTAACCGTCTCGCGGGACGCAAGACCGTCACCTTTGTCCAGCCGGAACCAGCCGCCGATAAACCATTCTTCATGCGCCGCCTTCAGCGCCACGTGCCGATAGCCCGTCACATATTCATCCAGCATCCGCTCGGTCAGCTGCCCCCGGCGGTCCAGCGTCAGCACCTGCACCAGGTGATTCCAGGTTTCGCTCCCATAGCAGCCCGCGTTCATGGCAATGGCACCCCCCACCGTGCCGGGAATGCCCGCCCAGAACTCGCCGCCGACCAGATTGTGGTTCGCTGCAAAACGCGCCAGTTTGGGCGAGGCCACCCCTGCCTGGGCATAGACCAGAGCAGTATCCCGACCTTCTGGGGCGGGTGGCAGACCTTGCGTGCGACTTTCCAATGCAAGTTTTTTCAGCACGCCATGCAGCAGGATCACCACGCCGTTCACCCCGCCATCGCGCACCAGCAGATTGCTGCCCAAGCCGACCATATGCACCGGATCATCGGCAGGGATCGCGCGCACCAGCCAGCTCAGGTCTTCGACATCGGCCGGTATATAGACGCGCTGTGCGGCACCCCCTGCGCGCCACGACAGGTGCTTCTTCATCGATTCGTTGTAGAGAAACTGGCCGCGCAGCGTGGGTGACCCCCCGCTTGCGGTATCGACCTCGCTGATGCGGAAATCATGCCGCATGTGTGGCCTCCAGGGCGGGAGCAACCTGACCTATGCTGCCCGCACCCATGACCAGCACCACGTCGCCACCGCGAACCAGATCGCGCACCACCTGCGCCACGTCGGTCACCGCCTCGACAAACACCGGCTCGACTTTTCCGCCTACCCGCACGGCACGCGCGAGCGCACGGCCATCCGCTGCCACTATCGGTGCCTCACCTGCGGGATAGACCTCGGTCAGCAGCAACACGTCTGTTTCAGACAGCACTTTGACGAAATCCTCGAAGCAGTCGCGGGTGCGGGTAAACCGGTGTGGCTGGAACACCAACACCAGTCGCTGCCCGGGAAATGCACCGCGCGCTGCCGCCAGCGTCGCGGCCATTTCCACCGGGTGGTGGCCGTAGTCGTCGATCAGCGTGTAATGCCCACCGTCTTTTGCTGGCAGTTCGCCATAACGCTGGAAGCGGCGACCCACGCCGTGAAATTCAGCCAAGGCCTTGACGATGGCCGCGTCGCTTGCATCCACTTCAGTGGCCACCGCAATCGCCGACAGCGCGTTCAATACGTTATGCATGCCGGGGTGATTGAGCACGATATCGAGATCGGCCAAGCCCTCGCGCTGCACGGTGAAATGCATCCGACCCGCCTCGAAACGCGTGTTGATTGCCCGCACCTGGGCGGCGGCGTCAAAGCCATAGGTCGTGATCGGCTTGGTGATGCGCGGCAGGATGGCGCGCACGTGCGGATCGTCGATGCACAACACCGCCATGCCGTAAAAAGGCAGGCGCTGGCAAAAGTCGACGAAGGCGGTTTTCAGGCGCTCGAAGTCATGGCCGTAGGTGTCCATGTGATCGGCGTCGATATTGGTGACGATGGCGATCACCGGCGTCAGATACAAAAACGACGCGTCGGATTCGTCCGCCTCGGCAACCAGAAAATCGCCCTTGCCGAGCCGCGCATTGGTGCCTGCCGCCGTGAGCTTGCCACCGATGACGTAGGTCGGATCCATGCCCGCTTCGCCGAGAATGCTGGCAACCAGGCTGGTGGTGGTGGTCTTGCCGTGGGTGCCCGCAATGGCGATACCCTGTTTCAGGCGCATCAATTCAGCCAGCATTAGCGCGCGCGGCACGATGGGAATTTTTTTCTCCCGCGCGGCCAATACTTCCGGGTTGGATTCTTGTACCGCCGTCGACGTCACTACCGCATCGGCATCCGCGATATTTTCTGCTGCATGCTCGTGATGAATCCGCATCCCCAGTTTTGCCAGTCGCTGCGTCACTGCGTTGTCGGCGAGATCGGAACCCGATACGGCATACCCCAAGTTCAGCAGCACTTCGGCGATACCGCTCATGCCTACGCCGCCGATGCCGACGAAGTGAATGTGTTTGACCGCGTGTCTCATTTCACCAGCGCCTCACAAATATCGGCCACCCGTGCCGTGGCATCGGGCTTGGCCAGTGCACGCGCCTTGGCGGCCATCGCCGCCAGCGTGGCGCGATCCAGGCCGCCGATCAGCGCCGCCAGTTTTTCTGCTGTCAGCTCTTTTTGCTGGATGAGCCAGGCCGCGCCCGCCTCGGCGAGAAACTCGGCGTTACCGGTCTGGTGGTCATCCACGGCAAATGGAAACGGCACCAGCACTGCGGGCACACTCGCACAAGCCAGTTCAGCCACCGTCATCGCGCCTGCACGACAGATCGCAAAATCGCAGGCACGATATTCGGCGGCCATATCTTCAATGTAATCGCGCACGTCAGCGGCAATACCGGCTGCTGCGTAATTGGCGCGCAACACCTCGATATGCTGACGACCCGATTGGTGCACGACCTGCGGGCGCTGATCGACAGGCAACAGCGCCAGCGCTCTGGGCACCAGATCGTTCAGCGCCTGCGCGCCAAGACTGCCGCCTACGACCAGCAGACGCAGCGCGCCGGTACGCTGTCCGGATGCCGCAGCGGCGGTGTCGCCGCGCTGTCCCGCTACTTCAGTGACGATGTCGGTACGCACCGGGTTACCCACCCACTCAGTCGCCACTTTGCGACACGGCAGCGGTTTGTCGTGCGCATGGGTAAAGACTTTGGGGAATGCCGTCAGTACCCGATCAGCCAGACACGCGAGCACCCGGTTGGTCAGTCCAGCGACTGAATTCTGTTCGTGGATCACCAGCGGCTTGCCCAGCAGGCTCGCCATCATGCCGCCAGGAAACGCGGTGTAGCCGCCCATGCCGAGCACGATATCGGGGCGGCGTCGCAGGATCGCGACCAGGCTTTGCCAGAAGGCAATCAGCAGCGTCAGCGGCAGCAGCATTTTTTTCACTATGCCTTTGCCCCGCACGCCGCCCATCGACACCCACACCATGTCGATCCCGGCGGCGGGCACCACACGTGCTTCGAGGCCACTCTTGGTACCGAGCCAGAACACTTCCCAGCCACGCGCGCGCAGCGCGTCGGCTACCGCCAGCGCAGGATAAACGTGGCCACCGGTGCCACCCGCCATCACCATGAGCGTGCGATTCGTGGCGGCCATCAGAAGGTTTTTCCCCGCATCATCTGCCGATGCTCCCAGTCGATGCGCAGCAACACCGCAATCGCCAGGCAGTTGGCGAGAATGCCGCTGCCGCCGAAGGACAGGAACGGCAGGGTCAGTCCCTTGGTCGGCAGCAGGCCTACATTCACGCCCATGTTGATGAGCGCCTGCACGCCTAGCCAGATGCCGATGCCCTGCGCGACCAGTGCGCAGAAATTTCGCTCCAGCTGCGCGGCGCGGTAGCCGATCAGAAAAGCTTTTACGATGAGCCAGGCGAACAGCGCAATGACGATGGCGACGCCGACAAAACCGAATTCTTCAGCAATTACTGCGAGCAGAAAATCAGTGTGCGCCTCGGGCAGATAAAACAGCTTCTCCACGCTACCGCCCAGGCCCAGCCCGAACCACTCGCCACGCCCGAACGCGATCAGCGCGTGCGATAGCTGATAGCCCTTGCCGTAGGGATCTTTGAAGGGATCCATGAAACCGAGCATCCGCTGCATCCGATATTCCGAGGTAAAAATCAGCACGGCAAAACCGATCAGCAGCACCACGACCAGAGCAGCAAATACTTTCCAGTTGAGCCCCCCCAGAAACAGAATGCCCATGGCGATCGACACGATGACGACAAACGCACCGAAATCCGGCTCTTTGAGCAGTAGCGCCCCCGCCATCATCATCACGCCGGCCATCGGCAAAAAGCCTTTTTTGAAGTCGTGCATGAACGCGGCTTTACGCGTGGTGTAGTCGGCTGCGTAGAGCACCGCGAGAAACTTCATCAACTCGGAGGGCTGCAAGTTGGCAAAACCCAGGGGGATCCAGCGACGGCTACCGTTCACTTCACGACCAATGCCGGGGATCAACACCACCACCAGTAGCAGCAAACCACCCAGAAACAGAAAAGGTGCGGCCTGCTGCCACACGCGCATCGGTACCTGAAACGCCGCAAACGCCGCCATCAAACCCAACAGGATGAAAATGCCCTGGCGGAACAAATAATATTCGCCGTTGTGCTGGGTGTAGCGCGCCGCCTCGGCAATCGCGATCGAGGCGGAATACACCATCACCCAACCGAGCGCGAGTAAACCGAGCGCGAGCCAGAGCAGGTTGAAATCGAGTTCGGCGCTGGGCTTGGGCGCGCGCGCGGTATACAGCATCAGTGCGCGCCTCCGGATGACGTCAGCGCATTCACCGCCGCGACAAACACCTCGGCACGATGCGCATAATTGCGGAACATGTCGAAACTGGCGCAGGCTGGAGACAGCAGCACGGCGTCTCCGGATTGCGCCAACCGGTGCGCGGTCGCCACCGCGTCGGGAAGGCTGGCAGCGCGTTGCAGCTCCACGCCGCTGCCCGACAACGCTGCCTCGATCAAGGGCGCATCGCGGCCAATCAACACCACGGCGCGCGCGTTGGCGATGACAGCCGCTTTGAGCGGCGAGAAATCCTGCCCCTTGCCTTCGCCGCCGAGTATGACCACGGCGCGCTGCTTGCCCATACCGTACAGCGCGGCTTCGGTTGCCCCGACGTTGGTGCCCTTGGAATCGTCATACCAGGTCACACCGTTGATTTCAGCAACATATTCGACTCGGTGCGGCAGCCCCTTAAAGTGACTCAGGCCACGCAACAGGGCGTCCATCGGCAGCTCAAGCGCGCGGGTCAGTGCCAGCGCGGCCAGCGCGTTGGCGGCGTTGTGCAGACCCGCCACCGGCAGTTCACGGATCGGCATCAGCATGTCGCCGCCGACGCAGAGTTCGTCGTCGCACAGGCCGTAGTGCGTATCGTCGGGGCAACGCCCCAGGCCGAATATCGATACGCGCCGACCGGGTTGCGCCATTGCCATCACGCGCGCGTCATCGCGGTTCAGCACCATGACGCCGTCGCCTGCAAAAATACGCGCCTTGGCCGCCGCGTAGGCCGACAGATCGGGATAACGGTCGAGATGATCTTCGCTGATGTTGAGCACCGTAGCCGCATCGGCATGCAGGCTCGACGTGGTCTCCAACTGAAAGCTGGACAACTCCAGTACCCAGACCTGCGGAGCGGTGGCGATGCCCTGCTCGACTTCATACAAGGCGTCGAGCACCGGTAGGCCGATGTTGCCCGCGACGCAGGTAGCCAGTCCGGCCATCCGGCACATGTCGCCACACATCGCGGTGACGGTGCTCTTGCCGTTGCTGCCGGTAATGGCCAGGATGCGCATAGGCCCGCTGCTGTCGGAAGATTCGGCACGCCGCGCATTCAAGGCGTGGATCGCACGGGCAAACAGCTCGACATCGCCCACGACCTCGACGCCTGCGGCCATCGCCTGCGCGACCGCCGGATCGGCCAGCGGTACACCCGGACTCACCACCAGCAAATCGGCCGCCATCAGCCGCGCCGGGTCAAATGCACCGGCATACAAGGGCACACCGGGCAGCAGGTTAGACAGGTGCGCGGCGTGCGGCGGCGTCTCGCGGCTATCCGCCACGTTCACATTGGCATCGCGTGCCGCCAGCCAGCGCGCGCACGACAACCCGGTATCGCCCAGGCCCAGCACGAGCACGTTTTTGCCTGCGAGATTGAGGCTGTCGTAATTCATCTGAGTTTCAGGCTCGACAAGCCGATCAGCACCAGCATCATGCTGATAATCCAGAAGCGCACGACCACCTGGGTTTCCTTCCAGCCCTTGAGTTCGTAGTGGTGGTGCATCGGTGCCATCAGGAACACGCGCTTGCCGCGCGTCTTGAACGACACCACCTGAATCATCACCGACAGGGTTTCCATGACGAACACGCCGCACATGATGAAGAGCACGATTTCCTGCCGCACGATGACAGCGACGACGCCCAGCGCCGCGCCCAGAGCGAGCGCGCCGACGTCACCCATGAACACTTCTGCCGGGTAGGCGTTGAACCAGAGAAAAGCCAGCCCTGCACCCGCCATGGCCGCGCAAAACACGGCAAGCTCGCCCGCGCCCGGCACAAAGGGCAGGCCGAGATACTTGGAAAACACGGCGTTACCCGCCACATAAGCAAAGATCGCCAGGGCTGAAGCGACCATCACGGTCGGCAGGATCGCGAGGCCATCCAGGCCGTCGGTCAGGTTGACTGCGTTACTGGAGCCGACGATGACGAAATAGGTGAGCGCGATAAAGCCCGCAGCGGACAGACTCAGCGTGGCGTATTTTGCAAAGGGAATGATGAGTTCGGTATGCGCAGGCAGGCTGGCGGTGTTCCACAGATAGACCGCGACCGCGAGTCCAATCATCGACTGCCAGAAATATTTCCAGCGACTCGCCAGACCGCGTGAGTTTTTTTCCACCACCTTGCGCCAGTCATCTACCCAGCCAATCACGCCAAACCCCAACAGGGTAAGCAAGGCAACCCAGACATAGTCGTTCGACAAATCCGCCCACAGCAAGGTGGTGACGGCTACCGACACCAGGATCAACACTCCACCCATGGTCGGCGTACCGGCTTTCACCAGATGCGTTTGCGGGCCGTCGGTACGCACCGACTGGCCGATTTTCAGCGCGGTCAGTTTTCGAATAACGGCAGGGCCGACGATGAAGGAAATCGTCAACGCAGTGAGCGTAGCGAGCACGGCGCGCAGCGTCAGATAATTGAACACATTAAAGGCGCGAACGTCTTGCCCCAAATACTGAAATAGCCAAAGCAGCATGTCAGTGCGCTCCTGTGAAGCTGTTGACGACGCGTTCCATCTGCATGAAACGCGAACCTTTCACCAACACAGTGGTGTCGGCGTCCAGCGTGTTTTCAAGCTCGGCGAGCAGCTCCTGGATGCGTTCGAAGTGCATCGCGCCCGCGCCGAACGCGCCGACGCTCTCGCGGCTCAGATCGCCGAGGGCAAGCAAGCGGTCAACGCCCTGTGCACGCGCCACCATTCCGATCTGAGCGTGCATCGCCGCCGCTTCGTCACCCAGTTCGCCCATATCGCCGAGCACCAGAATTTTGCGGCCCGGCTGCTGCGCCAGCACGGCGAGCGCAGCTTTCACCGAATCGGGATTGGCGTTGTAGGTATCGTCGAGGAATACACTGCCATGCAAAGCAAGCTTGCGTTGCAGTCGGCCTTTGGTGCCGCTGAAACCAGACAGTCCGCTCACGATGCTACTGTGACCGACGTCGAGCGCAAACGCGGCGGTGGCTGCCGCCAGGGCATTCATGGCGTTGTGCTCGCCGGGCACCGGCAGGTTCACGTCAAGGGTGGCGTCGGGCAGATGAATGCTGAGCGCGGTGCCGGTAGCGGCGAGCTGGTATTCCGCCCGCACTCTGGCGCTTGGCGCGCGGCCAAAGCCAATCACGCAGCGCGCTGCATTCTGCTCGTGCCACATCGCCGCGTGCGCGTCGTCTGCGTTGAATATCGCGATGCCTGTCTCAGATAGTCCGTTGAAAATTTCACCCTTGGCGCGCGCAATCGCTTCCACCGAGCCGAGCAATCCGATGTGTGCCGTGAGCGCATTGTTGATGAGCGCCATATCCGGCTGCGCCAGCCGGGTCAGATAGTCGATCTCGCCCGAGTGATTCATGCCCATTTCGAGCACGGCGACACGGTGTGCAGCATTTAGTCTTAGCAACATCAGCGGCAGGCCGATGTCGTTGTTGAGATTGCCTTCGGTGGCAAGCACGGCGTCGGCGCTGCCGTATTCCACCCGCAACATCGCGGCGAGCATTTCCTTCACCGTGGTTTTGCCGTTGCTGCCGGTAATGGCTATCACCGGCAGTTTGAAACGCTGACGCCAGGCGGACGCCAACCGCCCCAGCGCAAGCCGGGTGTCGTCTACACGGATTGCCTGCGTAACGTCGGGCGCTTGCCGCGCATCCAGCACAACACCCGCCGCGCCTAGCTGCAAGGTCTGTGCGGCAAACGTGCCACCGTCGAATTTTTCGCCGCGCAAGGCGATGAACAAATCGCCCGGCTGAATGTTGCGGCTGTCGGTGCTGACGCGCAGCACATCAGCATCACTGCCGTGGAATGACACGCCCAGCAGAGCAGCCGCTTCGGTCAAACGCAGCATCGCCATCAGCTCCATGCCTCCAACGCTTTTTGCACCATGGCAACGTCAGAAAACGACAGCCGCTCACCGGCAATTTCCTGGTAATCCTCGTGTCCTTTGCCCGCGATCAAGACCACATCGCCTTGATGCGCCTGACCAATGGCCTCGAAAATCGCGCGGGCGCGGTCGGGTTCAATCTGAGGTTTGCTGTCCATACCTGCCACGATGTCGTTAATGATGTCCAGCGGCTCTTCGTTGCGCGGGTTATCGCTGGTGACCCAGACTTGATCCGCTTCTCGCCCGGCGACGCGTCCCATCAACGGACGTTTGCCGGTGTCACGGTTGCCGCCGCAGCCAAACACGCAAATCAGCCGTCCGCCCTGAATGATTTCCCGCAGAGTGCTGAGCGATTTTTCCAGCGCGTCCGGGGTGTGCGCATAATCCACCACCACCAGCGGATGCGCGTTGCCACCCAGTGTCTGCATGCGCCCCGACGGCGGCGTCACGCGCCCCAGCGCCTCGCAGGCACGGTCAAGCGTAACGCCACTCACCAGCAGGGCCGTCAACGCCGCCAGCAGATTGGCGGCGTTGAAACGTCCCAGCAGGGCCGAGTGGATGTGGCCGTCGCCCCAATCAGAATGCACAGCCATGCGGATCCCTTCGCGACCCAGACTAAGCTCGCGTCCGACCACAACACCGCGCTGAAACCCATAACCCGCGACTTGCGCGACACGGGTTTCGCCTTCCAGCTGGCGGCCAAATACATCGTCGGTATTGAGCACCGCCCATTCCAGTCCCGGCCAGTTGAATAGCCGCGCCTTGGTCGCTGCATAGTTGTCCATATCGCCGTGGTAATCGAGATGGTCGCGCGACAAATTCGTCAGCACCGCCACGTTGAAGCGGGTGCCGTTAACGCGCCCCTGCGCCAGGCCATGCGACGACACTTCCATCGCGCAGGCGGTCGCGCCCTGCTGGCGGTACGCAGCCAGCCGCTGATGCAGCTCGATTGCGTCGGGGGTGGTGTTGAGCGCAGGCGTCAGCGCGCCAGAGGTGTTGCCAAACGCGGGAAAACCGTTGCCCACCGTGCCCAGCGTGGCGGTTTTTTCACCGAGTGCATTCAGCGCCTGCGCGATCCAGTGTGCGACCGAAGTTTTACCATTGGTGCCAGTGACGCCAAACATTTTCAGGTGCTGCGACGGCTCACCGTACACGCTTGCGGCGATTTCGCCGATGCGTTCGCGCAGGTTGCGTACCCCAACATTGGGCACCTCAAGTACCGGATCCCATTGCCAGTGATCGGCTTCCCACAACACGCCGTCTGCACGATTGGCGACCGCCTGTGAAATGAATTCGCGCCCATCACGGACCTCGCCCGGGTAGGCCGCAAACACCTGTCCCGGCTGCGCGCGACGGCTATCCGGCGTGAGCGCGCTCACCGGCACGCCGAGCCGCTCCAAAATGTGCGACACCGATTCATACGGGGCGGTCATTGGCTGGCCCCCATACGTTACGATGCGGCGGAACTGCCGAGGGTTGGGTCAGACGGGTGCTATCTTCAGGTGGCATATCGGGCGGCAAGCCCAGGTGACGTAAGCTCGCCGCCATGACTTGCGAGAACACCGGACCAGCGACGCTACCGCCGTAATACACCGCCCCCCCCGGCTCATCGATCACCACGCCGATAATGAGGCGCGGATCTGAAGCCGGTGCCATCCCGATAAACGACGACAGATAACGATCTGACGCATAGCGCCCGTCGATCAGCTTGTGCGCGGTGCCGGTTTTACCCGCCACCCGATAACCCGCCACGCGAGTGCGCATCCCGGTGCCGCCCTCGGCGGTCACGGCTTCCATCATGGTGCGCACCTGCCGTGCCACGGTGGGTGAAAACACCCGCTCGCCGATGACTTCCTGCGGTTCGCGCTTGAGGAACGACAACGGCATGACTTCGCCATCATTGGCGAATGCCATATACGCCCGCGCGACTTGCAGCAGGCTGACCGACATGCCGTAGCCATAGGCCATGGTGGCATGTTCAACCGGCTTCCAGCTTGCACCATCGCGCAGTCGACCTGCAGTTTCACCGGGGAATCCGGAGCCGGGCAGCTGGCCAAACCCCGCGCGATGCAAGACTTCCCAATGTTGCATCGGGGTGAGCGACATCGCCATTTTGACCGAGCCGACGTTGCTCGATTTCTGGATAATTTCAGTGACGGTCATACGCGGATGCGGGTGAACGTCGCGCACCAGCTTATTGCCGACGCGCCAGGTCTCGGGCGTCTCGATCACTGATTCCGGGGCAAACAGACCGCGCTCCAGCACCGCCGCTGCTACAAAAGGCTTGATCGTCGAGCCCGGCTCGAAGGTGTCAATCACTGCGCGGTTGCGCATCGGTCCGGGCTGGTAGTTACGGCGGTTGTTGGGGTTGAAGTTAGGTAAATTGGCCAGCGCGAGAATCTCGCCGGTCTTGGCGTCGAGCACCACGATGCTGCCACCTTTAGCCTTGTGCGTTTTAATCGCGGCCGCCAGTTCACGGTGCGCCAGATACTGGATTTTGAGATCCAGTGAAAGCGCCAGATTGCCGCCCATCTGTGCGGTTTTAATCGGCGCAATATCGCGAATCGTATTGCCTTTGCGATCACGCAGGATGCGCCGCTCGCCCGCCTCACCCGCCAGCCAGCTCTGATAAGCACGTTCGACGCCTTCCTGCCCCACGTCATCCACGTTGGTAAAGCCCACCACATGCGCGGCGACATCCCCCGCTGGGTAATAGCGGCGAAACTCGCGGCGCAACACCAGACCCGGCACGCCCATCGCCGTGATTTTGGCCGCCTGCTCAGGGGTCACCGGCCGTCGCACCGCAAACTCTCCACGCGTACGGCTGCGCAGCCGTTTTGCGAGCGCCTCGGGCGGCATCTCGATCAACGCCGCCAATTGCCGGTGTTGTTGAGCGCTCAATTTCAGTTCCGCCGGACGCGCCCAGAGCGCCTCAACCGGCGTGCTGATCGCCAATGGCTGACCATGTCGATCCGACACCATGCCGCGATGCGCAGGCAGCGTGAGATAGCGGTTTGCCACGGCATCGCCCTTGCCTTGCAGGTAGGTGTCTTTCAGGCCCTGCAAATACATGGCGCGGATACCGATCGTGGTCAGCCCGGCTAGCAGCAAACCGCCCACGGTCACCATGCGCCAGGTCACCAGGTTGAGCTTGAGCAGTTTCTGGGTGTGATAATTCATGGCGCTGTCGCCCCGGTTTCCACCCGGATACGCTCCTGCGGCGGCGCGATCAAGCTCAACTGGGTGCGCGCGAGCGTATCGACCCGCGCTGGGTTGGCCCAGGTACTTTGCTCCAGCCGCAACTGCCCCCACTCCTCATCCAGCACGCGTGCTTCTTTCTTCAGCCGTTCCAGTTCCACAAAATAACTGCGGGCGCGATGCTGCGCTTGCACCACTGCCAGCGCCGATAGAATCAACAACGCCGCGAGTGCGATATTGAGCCGGCTCACGCTGCCTCCGAACGCTCTGCCACGCGCAGTACCGCACTGCGCGCACGCGGGTTGGCCGCCACTTCTTCGTCACTCGCGTGCTGCGCACGCCCCACCAGCTTCAAACGCCCGGCTTTCAGCATCGCTGCGGGAATCGGCAAACGCGCAGGGGGTTGCTCACCCAGCGCTTCGTCGCGCAAAAATCGTTTCACGATCCGATCTTCCAGCGAATGGAAACTGATCACGACAAGCCGTCCGCTGGGCACCAGCCTCTCAACGCATTGCGGCAGCACCGCGCTCAACTCTTCCAGCTCACGGTTGAGATAAATCCGTATAGCCTGAAAACTGCGCGTGGCCGGGTGTTGCCCCGGCTCGCGACGCTTGACCGTGCCAGCGATGATTTGCGCGAGTTGCCCCGTGCTGACGATGGCTTGGCTTTGTCGCGCCGCAACAAGCGCGCGCGCAATCGATTTAGCAAACCGCTCTTCCCCGTAGCTGCGGATGACTTCACTTATCTCCCCCTCTGCCGCCGTCGCCAGCCAGGCGGCGGCCGACTGTCCGCTTTCCGGATCCATGCGCATGTCGAGTGGCGCATCAAACCGGAAGCTGAATCCCCGCGTCGCGTCGTCGAGTTGTGGCGACGACACGCCGATATCCAGCAACACACCATTCACCTGCTTCACGCTCAGCGACTCGAGCACGTTCGCCAATTGCGAAAACGGACTCCGCACCAGCGTCAACCGCGCATCCTTTAACGCTGCCCCGGCACGGATGGCGTCGGGATCGCGATCCAGCGCAATCAACCGCCCCCGCGCGCCCAGCCGATCCAGAATCAACCGGCTGTGGCCACCGCGACCGAAAGTCGCGTCCACATACGCGCCCTCCGGTTTTATTGCCAGCGCCGCCACCGCCTCGTGTGCCAACACCGGCACATGGGCGGCTTCGCTCACAACGTGAAACCTTCCAGTTCCGGCGGCAGATCGTCATCGCGGAACGTCAGCGCCTCGCTGATGCGCGCCTCCCAGCGCGTCTCATTCCACAACTCGACTTTGCTGCCCTGACCCACCAGCACCACGTTTTTTTCCAGCTCGGCAAATTTGCGCAGCATCGGCGGCAGCAATACGCGGCCTGCGCCGTCCATATCCATGTCGTGCGCGTAACCAACGAGCAGTTGTTTGAGGCTGCGGGTGCGGGGATTGAAATCAGACAGGCCGTTGAGTTTTTTCTCGATCGGCTCCCATTCGGGCAGGGGATATAGCAACAGGCACTGGTTCGGGTCGGCGGTAATCACAACCCGCCCAGCGCCGTTCACCAACAGGGCGTCGCGATAGCGCGCCGGCACGACCAGCCGGTTTTTGCTATCCAGACTTACGCTCGCAACCCCCCTGAACATGTCATCTCCGTTGATTGTTGTGTCGTAAACAGTGAGCGACAAATCCCACTTGCACCCACCATTCACCACCTGCACCCACTATAGGGGATAGTTTTGAGGGGGTCAAGACACTGAACGTAAAAAAACCCCTATGCCTCAAGGACTTAGGGGTGGTTCACGGCTGTGGATAAGTTTCTGGAAAAACCGGTGCTTAGCGCTTAAATCTGTCTGTCTATTTAGATAAAAACGCTAACTTATTGAATTAAATGAAAAGTGGAAAAGTCGATCGATAAGCCGGGTTCTGTCGTGGACAACCATTCCTCTAGGCCGGTCATTACTAACCGGCTCCAGCCACCTACCCGCAGACTCAGCGAGCCGCCTCAACGTCTGCCTATTTGGTGTTGCTCCGGATGGAGGTTACCGCGTTTCACCGTAACTGAATACGCTCGTCTCTGTGGCCCTATTCCTCGCCTTGGGTTTGCCGCCTTGCGACGACAAACTTGCTGCGTCTGGCCGTTAGCCAGCATCCTGCTCTGTGGAGCCCGGACTTTCCTCCCCCATTTGCATGGCGGCGGTTGTCTGATCGGCTTTTCCATCGCCATTATAAAACGCATTTATTTTCTTGACGGTTTTAATAATTGAACTACAACTCAATCACAGGATCCGTTCCGGCTCCGTTTACGAGGAGAATCAACATGAGAAGGCGGCTTTATTTCATGGTTCCCGATTCATCCAGCGCCCGCAGAATTCGTGACGAGTTGCTGCTCGCGCAGATCGAAAACGCACATATCCACGTCATGGCCAAAGATGGTGTTCCGCTCAACGGTCTGCATGAAGCGTCCATCCTGCAAACCACCGACTTCGTGCATGGCGCGGAGACCGGCCTCGCCGTAGGCGGGGGCATCGGCATCATCGCTGGACTCGTGGCCGTGTTTTTCCCGCCCGCTGGTGTTGACCTCCAGCTTGTCACCATCCTGCTCACCGCCCTGATCGGCGCAGCCTTCGGTGCCTGGGTCGCCAGCATGGTCGCCAGTTCCATCCCTAATTCGCGCCTGAAAACATTCGAAGCCGCCATCGCCGCGGGTCGCGTGTTGATGATGGTAGACGTACCCGCCGGGCGCGTAGACGAGATCAAACAGCTTGTCGCCGCACACCACCCTGAAGCCATGGGCTCGGGCGTCGAACCCACCATTCCCGCATTCCCTTAGTAGTCTCCTCCCCGTGCGGCGCAATGTCGCACGATACCTTGGAAGCGCTGGCTAGCTTCCAGACCACGGCAGGCGGCAAACCCGTCTGCCGTTTTTATTGTGTGACCTGCCAGCGAACTTCATTCCCCGCGCGCAAGGGCGACACAAAGGTATCTCCCATGGTGAGCTGCTCTGGCACCGTCCAGCTTTCACGCCGTAAGGTAATCGTGTCGGTGTTGCGTGGCAGGCCATAGAAATCTGCGCCGAAATGGCTTGCAAAGGCTTCAAGCTTGTCGAGTGCGCCCGCTGCGTCAAACACTTCAGCATAGAGTTCAATGGCAGCATGTGCCGTATAGATACCCGCACAACCACACGACGATTCCTTTGCACCGACGGCGTGGGGGGCGGAGTCGGTACCGAGAAAAAACTGGGGATTGCCGGAGATGGCGGCTTCGACGAGGGCGCGGCGGTGCGATTCTCGTTTCAGAATCGGCAAGCAGTAATAGTGCGGGCGGATGCCGCCCTGAAACATGGCATTGCGGTTGTACAGCAGGTGGTGGACGGTGAGTGTAGCGGCGACATTCGTGGGAGCCGCCGCCACGAATTCAGCGGCTTGCCGGGTAGTGATATGTTCAAGCACGATTTTCAGACATGGAAAATCTTTCATCAGCTGCGTGAGATGACGCTCGATGAACACGGCTTCGCGGTCGAATACATCCACGTCGGCATCCACCACTTCGCCGTGCAACAACAGCGGCAATCCGGCTTCTTCCATCGCGGCGATGGCTCGATAGGCTTTACGCAAGTCGGTAACGCCGGAGTCGGAGTTAGTGGTGGCGCCCGCCGGATAATATTTGACGGCGTGGATAAAGCCGCTGGCCCGGGCGCGAACGATTTCAGCTGCGGCGGTGTTGTCGGTCAGGTAGAGCACCATCAGCGGCATGAATTGCACCCCGGCGGGCACGGCGGCGAGCAGGCGCTCGCGGTAGGCGGCCGCGTCGGCAACGGTGACAACCGGTGACTTGAGATTGGGCATGGCAATCGCGCGGCCAAACACGCGTGCGGTGTGCGGCAGCACGCTCTGCATGGCCGCGCCGTCACGAAAATGGATATGCCAGTCGTCGGGGCGGGTAATGGTTAAGGTATCGGTCATGATTCGGCGGAGGGTTTGCGGGCGAGAGACATTTGGTACAACTCCGCCTTGCTGCGCAAGGTGATTTTGGCGGCAAGCTTGGCGGCAAGCGTGGGCGGCAATTCGTTTGCCAAAATATCGAGCACGCGCATCGCTTCGGCATCCACCGCCACAGCGGTTTCGCGTGGCGGGTGCACGACGACGACAAATTCGCCACGCACGTGGTTGGTGTCCGCAGCGAGCCAGGCGGGGGCCTCGGCAAGTGGCAGGGTGACGATGCTCTCGAATTTTTTGGTGAGCTCGCGTGCCAGCGTCACCGCGCGCGCGCCGTCAAACACAGCGGCCATGTCGGCGACGGTTTCCTCGATGCGGTGCGGCGCTTCGTAAAACACCAGCGCACAGGGCAGCGCCGCGAGTGTCTGCAATTGCGTACGCCGCGCGCCCGACTTCGGGGGCAAAAATCCATGGAACAGCCACGCGCCGGATTCCACTCCCGCCGCCGACAAAGCGGTCACCACGGCCGACGCACCGGGGATCGGTATCACCGTATGTCCCGCCGCGCGCACCGCTGCCACCAGCCGCGCGCCGGGGTCGGAAATCGCGGGCGTGCCCGCGTCCGACACATACGCCACGGCTTCTCCCGCCGCGATCCAGGCGATCACCTTGTCAGCCGCTTCGCGCTCGTTGTGTTCGCGTATCGACGTGAGCGACTGCTGAATACCAAAATGCGCCAACAGGCCGCCCGACACCCGCGTATCTTCCGCCGCCACGCGGTCGGCGTTTTTCAGCGTCTCGATGGCTCGTGTGGTCATGTCGCCGAGATTACCGATCGGCGTGGCCACCACATAAAGCGCGGGTGGCAGGCGGGTATGATGCATTTCGTTCATCGCTCTCATTGTCGCAGATGTTGAAAACCCTGCTCGGCCAATCTGCCGAAGCGCGCGCCGAGGTCTACCTCAAGCAGCAAGGTCTGCTGCCAGTGGCACGCAACTGGCGCTGCCGCTTCGGCGAAATCGATCTCATCATGCGCGACCGCGACACCCTGGTGTTTGTTGAAGTGCGCCTGCGCAACCACCGCCATTTTGGTGACGGCTTTGCCAGCGTGACCGCCAGCAAGCAGCACAAGCTGCTCGCCGCCGCGCGGCAATATTTAAGTACGCTGAAATCGCTGCCGCCGTGCCGTTTTGACGTGGTGGCCATGCGCGATGACGCCACGCCAGACTGGTTGAAAAACGCATTTGAGGACGCAGGGTGATGCGAAAATGGCTTGCGTCACACCGCACGCCGTGCGCCCAATCGCCGTTTCCGCGATAATCAACCCATGTCACTCACTGACCGCATCCATAGCCACTTTCAGACCGCTGCACAAACGACGCTCGACGCCGCCCGCCTGGCTCCGCAGATTGATCAGGCCGCGCGGCTGGTCGTTCACACCCTTGCGCAGGGCAACAAAATTCTCGCCTGCGGTAACGGTGGCTCGGCGGCGGACGCGCAGCATTTTGCTGCCACCATGGTCAACCGCTTCGAGCAAGAACGCCCCGGCCTCGCCGCGCTGGCGCTCACCACCGACACCTCGGCGCTCACGGCGATCGCCAATGACCACACGTATGATCAGATTTTTGCGCGCCAGATCAAAGCCCTCGGCCAGCCCGGCGACGTGCTGCTGGCGATTTCTACCAGCGGCAATTCACCCAGTGTTTTGCAGGCTGTAGACGCCGCCCATGCACGCGGTATCGCGGTGATCGCGCTCACCGGCCGCCACGGCGGGTCGCTGGCGGAACAAATCCACGCAGCTGACGTCTTCCTGTGTGCCCCCGCCGAATCCACGGCGCGCATCCAGGAAATCCACTTGCTGACCCTGCATTGCCTCTGCGATGCTGTAGACAGCGTTTTATTAGGAGTTGAAGAATGACCAAACTGATTTCAATCGCCCTCGCCGGGTTCGCCCTCGTTCAATTACAAGGCTGCGCCACTGCTGTCGTCGGCGGCGCTGCCGTCGGCACGTCTGTCGCGCTCGACCGCCGCACCGCAGGCGTCTATGTTGGCGACCAAGAAATCGAACTGCGCGCGATGAACCGTCTGCGTGAGGCTTTCCCGCAAAAAACAGACAACATCTCGACCACCAGCTACAACCGCCAGGTGCTGCTCACCGGCCAGGTACCGGATGAAGCCACCCGTAGCCGCGCAGGCGAAGTCGTCAAGGATATTCCCGACGTGCGCACTGTATTCAATGAGCTCTCGGTTTCTGGCGTGACATCGCTCACCTCGGATGCCAACGACGTATCGATCACCAGCAAAGTCAAAACCCGCCTGCTGCGCGACGACCGCGTACCCGGCACCAAAATCAAAGTCGTCACCGAAGCAGGGATTGTGTATTTGATGGGCCTGGTGACGAAAGCCGAAGCCGAGGCCGCCGCTGAAGTGGCGCGCACCACAGCAGGCGTCACCAAAGTGGTCACGCTGTTCGAGTACATCGGTTAAGCCATGCATCTTCTCCCTTTACCCACCCGCACACTTTTCTGACGCGCTGCATGATCTACCGCGACCTGCGTGATTTCATCGCGCAACTCGAAAAAATGGGTGAGCTAAAACGCATCGCCGTTGAAGTCGATCCGCATCTGGAAATGACCGAAATTGCCGACCGGGTGTTGCGCGCAGGCGGCCCGGCCTTGCTGTTCGAGCATCCCAAAGGCGGCACGATGCCAGTGCTGGCGAATCTGTTCGGCACAGTGAAGCGAGTGGCGCTGGGCATGGGCGAAAATGATCCTGCGCGGCTGCGCGAGGTGGGCAAGTTGCTCGCGTATCTGAAAGAACCCGAGCCGCCGAAGGGGCTGCGCGATGCGTGGGAAAAATGGCCCGTGCTGAAGCAGGTGCTCAACATGGCCCCGAAGGAAATCAAAAATGCGCCCTGCCATGACATGATCTGGGAAGGTGCCGACGTCGATTTGGCGCGCCTGCCGATCCAGCATTGCTGGCCGGGTGACGTCGCGCCGCTGGTGACGTGGGGGCTGACGGTGACGCGCGGCCCCCACAAGCCGCGCCAGAATCTGGGCATTTACCGCCAGCAGGTCATCGGTAAAAACAAGCTCATCATGCGCTGGCTCGCGCATCGCGGCGGCGCGCTGGATTTTCGCGAGCATCAACTGGCACATCCGGGTGTGCCGTTTCCGGTCGCCGTGGCACTCGGTGCCGATCCGGCAACGATTTTGGGCGCGGTGACACCGGTGCCGGATTCGCTGTCGGAATACCAGTTCGCGGGTTTATTGCGCGGCGCAAAAACCGAGGTGACAAAGTGCCTGGGCAGCGATCTTCAAGTGCCCGCCTCGGCTGAAATCGTGCTGGAAGGCGTGATTCATCCCGGCGAGACCGCCCTCGAAGGCCCTTACGGCGACCACACCGGCTACTACAACGAGCAGGAAGCGTTTCCGGTATTCACCGTCGAGCGCATCACGCTGCGGCGCGATCCGATCTACCACAGCACCTATACCGGCAAGCCGCCAGACGAACCTGCCATCCTCGGCGTAGCGCTCAACGAAGTGTTCGTACCGCTGCTGCAAAAACAGTTTCCCGAGATCACCGATTTTTACCTGCCGCCGGAAGGCTGCTCCTACCGCATGGCGGTGGTCAGTATGAAAAAAGCCTACCCCGGCCACGCCAAGCGCGTGATGTTTGGCGTGTGGAGTTTTTTGCGCCAGTTCATGTACACCAAATTCATTCTGGTCACCGACGACGACGTCAATGTGCGCGACTGGAAAGAAGTTATCTGGGCGCTGACCACACGCGTGGATCCGGCACGTGACACCTTACTGGTGGAAAACACGCCCATCGACTATCTCGATTTCGCCAGCCCGGTGTCTGGTCTCGGCAGCAAAATGGGCATCGACGCGACCAACAAGTGGCCGGGCGAAACGACACGTGAGTGGGGCACGCCGATTGTGATGGATGCTGCCGTGAAAGCGCGCGTCGATGCACTGTGGAACTCCCTCGGGCTCTGAGTCATGGCCGTCAGCGAGATTTTTCTTGGCAGGCAACCCATCCTCGACCGCGACCATCGCGTGGTCGCCTATGAACTGTTGTTCCGCGCCGGTCACACGCGTGATGCCTCCGTCACCGACGACATGCAGGCCACCGCCAGTGTGATCCACCACGCGTTCAGCGAAATGGGTGCGCAGGCCGTGCTCGGCCCACACCTCGGTTTCATCAATGTCAGCGCGGACATGCTGCTGTCCGATCTGATCGAAATTCTGCCCCGGCAACAAGTGGTGCTGGAGTTGCTCGAAACGATTACCGTCACCGACGCGATCGTCGAACGCTGCCGCCAGCTTAAGCAACAAGGATTCATGCTCGCGCTGGATGACTTTGTATTTGACGACAGCTACCGCCCGCTACTCGCACTGGTAGATATCGTCAAAATCGATCTGCTGCTGCATACGCAGGATGAGTTGCGCGACATCGTCACCCACCTGCGCACTTGGCCTGTGCGCTTGCTGGCCGAAAAAGTGGATAGCGCGGCGCAGGCGGATTTTTGTCACGCGCTGGGCTTTCAGCTGTTTCAGGGATATTACTTTGCCAAGCCTGCCGTACTGAGTGCGCAGCGAGCCAACCCGAGCCAACTGGCGCTGACGCAATTGCTCGGCCTGGTGTTGAGCGACGCCGATGCCGCGCAGATTGAACAGGTCTTCAAACAAAATCCGAGTCTCACCTACAACCTGCTGCGGCTGGTGAACTCGGCGGGCGTAGGCGCGGGGCGGCGCATCGCCACCGTGGCGCAGGCGATCATTCTGCTGGGTCGCGCGCAGTTACAGCGCTGGTTGCAACTGCTGATGTTTACGCTGCAAGACGGTGTGCCCCTGCCCAGCCCTTTGCTGCTGATGGCGTCGGCGCGTGGCCGCATGATGGAATTGCTCGCCTTGCGCAAGGGGCTTGATACTGAATTGCGCGAGCGCGCCTTCATGGTGGGAATTTTCTCCTTGATCGAAAGCGTCATCGGCAAACCGCTGACTGAAATTGTGCAGGAACTTCATCTTGGCGACCGTCTGATCGCCGCCTTGCTACATCGCGAAGGCGAACTCGGTGCATTGCTGAGCCTGGTCGAAAGCGTGGAGCACCATGATCTAAGCGAAACCTTGGCGCGGCTCGAAGCAGTGGGTGGCCTCTCGCTGTCCGACCTCACCGTCGCAGAAATTGAAGCCATGAGTTGGACGCACCAACTCACCGAAACCCCGCCAAATGCGTAACGCGCTGCTTCTGGTGTGTGGCCTTAGCCTGGGCGGACTATCCCACGCTGCACCACTCGACCGCCTCAGTGGCCACGTGCGCTACGCCGAGCGCAGCCCGTTGCCCGCCGACACCACGCTGACGCTCGAACTGCTCGACGTAAGCCGCCCCGACGCGCGTACTGAACGGCTGGTACGGCTCGCCTTACCCACGCGGGGGCGACAAATTCCGCTCGCATTCGAGCTGCCGTTTTATGCTGCCGACATCCACGCGACCCACCGCTACGCACTGCGTGCCACGCTGATCAGCGGTAACGGCGAACTGCTATTCGCAAGTCGCACGGCCACGCCCGTGCTCACCGGCGGCGCGGGCAGCAAGGTCGAACTACTGCTGCAACGCGCGGGCGAACTTGCTCCTGTCACCGCCCTGGAAAACACCTACTGGAAGCTGAGCACAGTGGGCAACCAAGCCGCTCGTGTACAAACGGGTGAGCGCGAAGCCCACCTGTTGCTACTCGACGGACGCGCCAGCGGCAGCAGCGGCTGCAACAAACTCATGGGCAGCTACACGCTCGCAGGCCGCGCGCTCACACTGGGTCCCCTGGCCAGCACCCGCATGGCCTGCCCCGAACTTGGCGCTCAGGAAGCTGCGCTGATTGACGCCTACCAGCGCACCACCGCCTACCGCATCGACGGTGAAACGCTCACGCTACTGAGCGGCAGTACACCGCTGGCGCGCTTTCAGTCGCGATATTTCAAGTAATTCGATTTCGGTTTGACAAGCTCGCAAAGGTGCGCAGGATAGTCGCGATGCCTACGGTTAACCCACCCGCCGCAAGGTCGCCCGCCAGTCATCCGGTGGCGTGGCCGCACCCAGACAAATCACCCGCCCGACTTCATTTTCATACCAGCCGTTGTGCTGCTGGTTTGGCTCAGCTTCGTAGCCCCAGATCGCGCCATCGGCATCCTGCGCGACCCAACTCACCCACTCGGGTGGATCAATGCGCATGCCACACCCATTCGAGCAACGCGCGCTGCGCCGCCTCACTGCGGTCGGCATTCGCATGGTTCACCAGCATGACAAAGCTGACGCGGCGACCGCGCGACGTGAGCACATAGCCCGCCAGCGCGCTCACATTGCGCAGCGTGCCGGTTTTCAAATGCGCATTGCCCGCCAGCGCGCTGCCGTTGAAACGGCGTTTCAGCGTGCCGTCGAGCGCCGCAATCGGCAACGCTGATTCGAATTCGGCGAACAGCGGACTGCGCGACGCCGCGCGCAACACCCCGCTCAAGGTATCCGCCGTCACGCGCTCGACGCGCGACAAGCCCGAGCCATTTTCCAGCACCAGCTTGGCGGTCGGGATCGCGTGCTTTTCCAGCGCCGCGCGCACCGCACGCGCGCCTTTTTCCAGCGTGGCCGGCGCGCCGTAAGTTTCCGCGCCCAGCGTCAGAAACAGATTGCGCGTCATCAGATTATTGGAATACTTGTTCAGCCGGATCAGCGCATCCGACAGCGGCTGCGACTCGAAGCGCAGCAGAGGCGCAGTCGAGAGCGCCATGCCCGGCACTGTTTTTCCACTCAAGCTGCCGCCCGACTCCGCCCACAAACCGCGAAATATGAAATCAAAAGTCGCCGCCGCTTCAAACAGATTCAGCGACAGCGCCTTGTCGCCGCAACCGCGCGGATAGTGTCCGGAAAGCACCAGTTCGCGCCGCGCCGTATCGGGAATCGCCGGCGTGACTGCGTCCTGCCAGCCATTACACATGGCGCTTTCAGTCAGGCGGAGTTCTGAACGGATCGCCACCCCCGGTAAGGCAATCTCCGGCACGATCCACACGCTATTGCCGTTGGGCTTGAGCCGCAGCGTCGTCGCGTTGAAATTCGCCACCAGCGCGCCCGGCACGGCGTTATAAAGCGCCAGCGGCTCGCCGTCGAACGCGCCGGGTTCTACGAACGGCACGTCGAAATGGCTCAGGTCGAGCACCAGATCGCCCCGAATGTGGCGCACCCCGCGCGCGCGCAACTCGCGCTGCATCAACCACAGCTGCTCCAGCGTCAGCCCCGGATCGCCGTAGCCCTTGACCACCAGATCGCCTTCCAGCACACCGTCTTTCAGCGTCCCGTCCGCCCAGATTTCCGTCGCCCAAGTGTAACGCGGCCCCAGCTGCTGCAAGGCCGCAAAGCTCGTCACCAACTTCATCACCGACGCCGGATTCATCGCCGCCTCGCTCTGATGACTCAGTATCGGCGCAGGCGCATCCAGCGGCTGCACCACCAGCGCAACGTGATCAAGCGGGATGTCGGCGTATTTGAGTGCAGCCGTGAAAGCGGCTGGCAACTCAGCTGCAGAAGCGGAAGCCGTCAGCCCGATAGCGACCAGCGCGACTAGAAAACGAGAGGGATAAGACAACATGACGCCATTATGCCCAAGCCTGCCGCAGGAAGAGGGTTAACAGATCGATTTAACGGAATGAAAAACGGGCTCCTAAGTGAGCCCGTTTAGCCTTTAACGCTGCACCGTTTATTTCGACGGCGGCACATACCCCGCTGCCGCATCGACATCGCCGCCACCAAAGAAGTAGCGATCCATCTGCTCCATCAAATAGCTGCGCGCCTGCGGGTCGGCGAGGTTGAGTCGGTTTTCGTTGATGAGCATGGTCTGGTGGCGCTGCCAGCCGCTCCAGGCTTCTTTCGAGACCGCATCAAAAATCTTCTTGCCCAGGTCGCCCGGAACGGGCTGGAAGGCCAGACCTTCGGCTTCGCGCCCGAGCTTTACACAATTCACCATCCGCGTCATTTGCTGCTCCAATCAATTCAGTCCGGCGATTTTAACTCATCAAGCCCAAGCTGTTTCTCGATACGCCGGGCGAAGACGCCCATTTCCTTGGCGGCCTGCTTGTCGCCGCGCGCGTCGGCGACGGCGATGCCTTGTTGATACGCGGCCAGGGCGTCGTGCCAGGCTTCGATGTCTGCCAGGGCTTTGCCGAGCAGTTTCCAGGCGGCGGAATAGTTAGGATCGTGTTCGACGGCGCGGCGCAGGTGTTCGACAGCTTGCGCGGGCTGGTCTTGCTTGAGATAGGCGTTGCCGAGGGAGAAACGCAGCAGGGCGTTGTCGCGTCCGGCGGCAAGTAGGGCTAAAAAATTATCCAGGGGATCAGGCACGCCAGAAGGTCCGGGTAAAGACGACGAGTAAGGTGAGCAGCTCAAGCCGCCCGAGCAGCATGGCAAAGGTGCAGATCCAGGTCTGAAAATCGGAGAGCACGGCGTAAGTGGTGGCGGGGCCGACTTCGTTGAGGCCGGGCCCCATGTTGTTGATCGAGGCGACTACAGCGGAAAACGCGGTGAGCGGTGCAAGCCCGCTGGCGACCATGAGCAGGGTCAGGCTGACGATGGAAAACACGTATAAAAATGCGAAGGCCAGGACGGCGTAAATCACGTTGTTGGCGATGACCTGTCCGCCCAATTTGACGGGGAGGCTCGCCGCCGGGTGGATCAGCCGCGCCAACTCGCGCCGCCCCTGACGGAACAGCAGCAGGGCGCGCACCATTTTCATGCCGCCGCCGGTGCTGCCGGAACAGCTGGCAATGCACGACAGCAGGATCATCCACAGCGGCGCGAACACGGGCCACAGGTTGTAATCGGTATTGGCAAACCCGGTGGTGGTGGCGATTGAAACGGTATTGAACACGGCGTAGCGCAGGGTTTGCCCGATGTCGGGATAGACCTGATGCCAGGTGAGATAGGCCACGATCATCAGCGCGCTGCCGAGCGTGAGCGTCAAAAACCAACGCACTTCGGGATCAAGGCGATACGCCCGAACCGAGCGCTGCCGCCACACCAGAAAATGCGTGGCGAAATTGATGCCGGCCAGTAGCATGAAAAAAACACATACGGCCTCAATCAGCGGCGAATTGAAATAGCCGAAGCTGGCATCGTGCGAGGAAAAACCGCCCAGCCCCATGGTTGAGAAAGTGTGCATCACGGCATCGAACGGCGTCATGCCCGCCAGCCAGAAGCTCAAGCCACACGCCAGCGAAATGCCGAAATACACGAGATAGAGTCCCTTGGCTGTTTCAGTAATGCGTGGCGTGAGCTTGGTATCTTTCATCGGGCCGGGGGTTTCGGCCTTGTAGATTTGCATACCGCCCACGCCGAGAAACGGCAGAATCGCCACCGCCAGCACAATCAGCCCCATGCCGCCCAGCCACACCAGCAGCCCGCGCCAGAGGTTGATCGACATGGGCAAGGCGTCGAGTCCGCTCAAAATGGTGGAGCCGGTGGTGGTAATGCCGGAGACGGTTTCAAAATACGCGTCGGTAAAGCTCAAGCCCGGCAGGTAAAACAGCAGGGGCAAGGTGGCAAAAGCGGGCAGGCTCGTCCAGGCCAGCACGACCAGCAAGAAGCCGTCGCGCGTTTGCAGTTCGCGCCGAGCGCGACGTGTAAACAGCCAGGTGAAGCCCCCCGCCGCCAGCGTGATGGCAATGGCTTCGTCGTAAGCAGTGTGTGCGCCGTCGCTGCTCAGCCACGACAGGCTTAGGGGAACCAGCATCGCCAGGGCGAATAGCATCACCACCTTGGACAGTACATTCAGAACCGGGGCAAGACGCTGCATCAGAAAAACCCGAATCCGACCTGAAAGAGTTTTTCGACTTTGGGAATGATGCGTTTATTGAGGACGAACACGATGAGGTGATCTTCTGCTTCGACGAGGATATCGTGGTGTGCGATCAGCACGTCGTCGCCCCGGATGATGGCGGCAATCGACGAACCCTCCGGCAGCGCCACCTCGCCGATCGGTCGTCCCACCACTTTGGAGGTCTTGAGGTCGCCATGCACCACGATTTCCAGCACTTCGGCGGCGCCGCGCCGCAGGCTGTGAACCGCCGCCATGTCGCCCCGGCGGATTTTGGACAGCAGCGGCCCGACGGTGGCCTGCGCGGGAGAAATCGCAATATCGATCTCGCCGCCCTGCACCAGATTCACATACGCTGAACGGTTGATCAGCGAAATCACCCGGTGCGCGCCCATGCGTTTGGCCAGCAGCGCGGACATGATGTTGTCTTCGTCGTCGTTGGTCAGTGCGCAGAACACGTCCATCGACTCGATGTTTTCCTGCTCCAGCAACTCTTCGTCCGTCGCATCGCCGGTCAACACCAGGGTGCGATGAAGCTTTTCGGCCAGCAGTGCGCTGGTCGCCTTGTTGTGGTCGATCAGCTTGACGTCGTAATCCTGCTCCAGCCGTGCCGCCAGACGCTGGCCGATATTGCCGCCGCCCGCAATCATGACTCTTTTCACTGGACGTTCCAATCGGCGCATTTCGCGCATCACCGCCGGAATATCGGCACGGCGAGCGATAAAAAACACTTCGTCGCCCGGCTCGATCACGGTGATGCCTTTCGGCACGATGCCCCGGTCGCGCCGGTAAATCGCTGCAACCCGGCAGTCGATGTCGGGCATATGGCGGCGGATGTCCTGCAGTTCATGCCCCACCAGTGGACCGCCATGGTAAGCACGCACCGCGACCAGTCGCACTTTGCCGTCTGCAAAATCCAGCACCTGCAAGGCCTCGGGATGTTCAATCAAGCGACGCAACGTGTCGGTGACTTCCTGCTCGGGGCTGATGACGTCATCGACGCCGAAATGCTCGCTCAGAAATCCCACCGGGCGGCTGAGAAAATCATTGGAGCGAATCCGCGCAATCCGCGTCGGCAGATTGAACAGCGTGGAGGCGATGCGGCAAGCGACCAGATTGACTTCATCGCTCTGAGTCACCGCCACCAGCATGTCGGCATCTTCCGCACCCGCCTGCTCCAGCACGCCAGGATGCGCCGCATGGCCGCGCACGGTGCGCAGATCGAGCCGGTCCTGGAGTTGCGCGAGGCGCGCCGCGTCGAGATCGACGACAGTAATGTCGTTGTTTTCTGCCACCAGACTTTCGGCCAGATTGGAACCGACCTGACCTGCGCCAAGAATAATGATTTTCATACGGGAAAGGAAAGTAAGTGGTATCGCTTAGCCGACAAGCGCGGAGCGAGGTCAGAGATCTTCTTCGAGACGTCGCCCATGGCGGATATTGAGCTGCTTGAGCTTGCGGTACAGGTGGGTGCGTTCCAGACCAGACTTGTCGGCCACTCGCGTCATACTGCCACCCTCCTGCTGGATCAGGTGCTCAAAATACAGGCGTTCGAATGCGTCGCGCGCTTCGCGCAGCGGAATATCGAGCGAGATATTGTGCGCGACGTTGGGGGTGGTCTGTTTCATCGGCGCGAGCACGCGATTGACATCAACCGCGTCGATATCGCTCGCTAGCGCGGTCACGGCCAGCGTGCGCACCACATTATTGAGCTGCGGCAAATTGCCGTGCCAGTCGAAATTGCGCAGCTGATTTTGTGCCGCCACGGTAAAACGCCGCACCGGACAAATATTGGCCTCCACCAGCTGCGTCAGCATGAGATTGGCGATGTCTGGCACGTCTTCGCGGTGATCACGTAGCGGCGGCACCCGAATCGCCAGGCTGGAAATGCGGTAAAACAAACGGCTGTCGAATTCGCCCGCCGCGACCAGCGGCTCGATGCTGCGGCTGGTGGAGCACACCAGTCGCGCGCCGCTACCGTCCAGCTTGTCGAGAATCAGGCCAAGTCCTTTTTGTTCCAGCCGCGCCAGTTCACTGGCCTCCGGCATGAAAAGCGTGCCGTTGCCGAGCGATTCGACATAGCTGAGCGGCTCAGACACCAGTCGTGCGCGATCCTGGATCACCACCCAAGGGCTGGCGGACTGGTGCAGGAAGTGCGCGCAAATTTCAAAGCCGGAGCCGGCTTCGCCCATCAACATCACCGGTGCAGTGTTACCTGCAATCTGGGTCAGGCGTTTTTTGAGTTCGAGGATCAGCGGGCTCTTGCCGAGCGCCGACAGATCGAAGGTCGGCGCACGACGCGGGGCAGCACTGCCGCGCTTTATCGCGCGTCCGACGGTGTCGATGAGCTTGGCCAGGGTAACGGGTTTTTCGATGAAATCGACCGCGCCGAGCTTGGTCGCTTCGACCGCAGTGTCGATCGTGGCATGACCCGACATCATCACGACCGGCATGGTGAGCTGGCCGCTCGCCGACCATTCTTTCAGCAAGGTAACGCCATCGGTATCAGGCATCCAGATGTCGAGCAGCACCATGTCGGGGCGGCGCTTGGCGCGGAACGCGCGCGCGGCTTCGGCGTTTTCCGCGAGATGAACGTCATAACCCTCTTCGGTGAGAATTTCCGACAGCAATTCGCGGATGCCAACTTCGTCATCTACGACCAGAATATGTCCGCTCACGTGCTGGCCTCCCCGACTGACACAAACACCGGCAGTGCGATGCGGATCGCGGCACCGCCGGATAGCAGATTTTCAATATGGATCGTCCCCTGATGTTCTTCCACGATTTTTTTAACGATGGCCAACCCCAGCCCAGTGCCCTTGGTCTTGGTAGTTGCATAAGGCTCAAATAGCCGTGCCATCAGGTGTTCCGGGAATCCGGCTCCATTATCTGCAACGGTCAGCGTGACCGTGTTGTTATCGTGATGCGTGGTGACCGTTACCCGGGGGGCGACATGATCGGCCAGCGCATCCTGTGCATTTTGCAGCAGATTATGTATCACCTGACGCAATAATGTAGAGTCGCCCGCCACAGTGGGCAATCCGGTCTCGAGCATGAGGTGCAGCCCCAAGACTTTCGCATCGTACAACGCCAGAATTTCCCGCACCAGTGCATTGAGGTCAAGCGCACTCACGTGGGCTTTCGGCATCCGCGCATAACTGGCAAACGCATCGACCATGCCTTTCATCGCCGCGACCTGATTGACGATGGTTTGCGTTGCGCGGGTGAGAAATTCGGCGTCAGTTGCATCCAGACGACCATCAAGTTTGCGCGCGATGCGCTCGGCAGACAGCTGGATCGGCGTCAGCGGATTTTTGATTTCATGTGCCAGCCGTCGCGCGACCTCGCTCCAGGCGGCGTTGCGTTGTGCATGAATCAGTTTGGTGACGTCGTCGAACACCAGAACATGGCCGCGCTCGACGCCGCTAGGCAGGCGGGTGCCGCGCAGCAGCAGGGTCTGGCTGCCACCTTTGCCGGCGTAGTCGCATTGATCCTGCCATTCTGCGTCGCGGGTGGCGAAGTGTGTTGCCACGGCGTTGCCGAAGGTATTCAACGCATCGTCAGGCTCGCCCAGCGCGACCAGCAGCTGGCCGCTCAGCGCGTCCATTTCGACGCCAAGAATCTGGGCTGCTGCGCTGTTGAGCACGCGCACGCGCAGCGTTTCGTCCAGCACCACCACACCAGACAACAGGTTGGCCAGCACCCGCTCCAGAAAAGCCTTGGCCTGTTCGGTTTCCTGATGATTCAACGCAGCCTGCTCGCGCGCATCGGAAAGCTGGCGCGTCATGCGGTTGAATTTCTGGATCAGCACACCCAGTTCATCGCGGCTACTCACCAGCGGCATCTGTGAAAAATCGCCCTTGGCAACGGCGCGGGTACCGCGCGCCAGCGTGCGCAAAGGCGCGCCCAGACGCTCTGACAGGATGTAGGCAATCACAAAAGTCAGCAGCAACGCGAGCAACAGGGTCAGGCTCAAGGCCACACCGTAAATGCGTTTCAGCCCCAGTCGCGACACCGCGATTTGCTGGTATTCGCGATAGGCCGTCTGCACTGCCTGGGCGTCGCGCGCGAGGTTGGGCGGTACGGGTTGCACCAGTTGCAGCACGCGCGTTTCACCCGCGATCGACGAGGTGTAAACCGGCACCAGGACGCGCATGATGAGGCCGCGCTCGGTGTCTTCTTCAATGCGACTGTAAGGTTGCTGCTGGCGCACCTGCCACAACACATTGCGCTCCGGCAACACCGGCAGCAGCGTGCCACGTTCGTTGCCGACGTGCGCCACCACACCTCCGCGTTCGTCAAACAACGTCAGTTCCTGCACCGCGCTCTGCTCGCGCAGGTTCGAAAGGATGGTAATGACTGAGCCTGCGCCTTCATCCGACAGCGCCAGCGCCATGCGCTCGGATTTCTTGTCCAGCTCACGCAGCAGATCGTCGAGTGCAGCCTGGCCGAGATTGACGCCCGCCGTCAGCGCATTGTCCACCCGCACATCAAACCAGGTTTCAATTGAGCGGTTGAGAAAAAACACCGACGCGCCATACACCACCAGCCCCGGCAACATCGCTACCGCGCCAAACATCAGCAGCAATTTGAGCGTGAGCTTGGCACCAAACACGCCGCGCCGAATCCGTTTTTGCAGCCACCACAGCCGCCAGCCCAGCAAGATCAATAGCGCCACACCGAGCACGCCACCGCCGACAAACAGCGCAGAAAGACTGTCGGAGAACTGGCGGCTGTTGAGCCCGGCCAGGTACAGCAGCGCCAGCAACAGCGCGCCCAACACCACCACGGCAAGAATCAGGCGGCGCATCAGGGCATCGCAGGTTTGGGCGGCGGCGCGTCAAACGACCATTGATGCCAGGCGGTGCTGAACTCCCATTTATCACCCGTCACAGCACTGATCGACAAGGGCTTGGCGAGTTGCGCGGTGTCGAGTCGCAGTCGCAAGCGCGCGTCGTAGCGCTGACCGGGTTTCAGCGCGCCGCGCTCAAGTATCTGCCAGTCTTCTACTCGTCCCAACTGAGTCAGCGCAGCCGCCAGCGTATCCACCGTGCGAGTGGTATAGCCGTTTTCGACGACATAACGGCGCAACAGCAAATGGTAGTAAATCCGCAGTTTGCGGGAGGCCTCGCCGATGTCGTCGTCCAGCCACCAACTGCGGGGACGACTGATTTCCACATCCAGCAAAAACGGCAGGGTGATGCCCTTGGCAAGCGCGTCTTCAAGCGTGCGGTTGAGGCTGATATCGAGGGTGGCGTCGAGCACGTAGCCATTGGCGCTCGCGCGCAGCGCGGCCTGGGTAACCGGTGCTTTGTCAGCGGCCAGCGCCAGTCCACTCAGCGCCCACCAGAATAGCCACCCCGCCAATGCGCCGACGCGCCAGTCAGAACGGTGGCGATTTCTGCAACAGGGCGTAGAAAAAACCATCATGCTCGGCAGTGGGGATCAGGATTTCGTCAGACAAGGGGTCAGGTAAGGGCAGGCGTGTGGCATCAGGCGTGCGCGCCAGAAACGCCGCCACCTGCGCGCCGTTTTCTTCATTAAAAATTGAGCAGGTTGCGTAGAGCAATGTACCACCGGGCGCGAGCAGCCGCCACAGGGCGTCCAGCATGTCGCGCTGCTGGCGGGCGAAACTGGCAATATCGTCAGGTCGGCGCAGCCATTTGATATCGGGGTTGCGGCGCACCACGCCCGACGCGCTGCACGGCACATCGGCCAGGATGCGATCAAACGGACGACCATCCCACCAGCGCTCGGGCTGGGCGGCATCACCTTGTAACAGCGTCGCGTCGAGTTGGAGACGGTCGAGATTTTCACGCACGCGGGCGAGCCGGGCGGCATCGATGTCGAGCGCAACCAGTTCGAGGTCGTTCGCGCGTTCGAGCAAATGGCCAGTCTTGCCGCCGGGTGCCGCGCAAGCATCCAGCGTTCGCATCCCGGCTTGGGTATCAAGCAAACGTGCCGCCCATTGCGCGCCCGCATCCTGTACCGACACCGCGCCCTCGGCAAAACCGGGTAGCTGGCTCACGGCCACGGCCTTGTCGAGGGTGACGGCGGTGTCGCCAGTCTGGCGCGCGGACAGATCGGCAGCGGCGAGGGCGGACAGATAATCCGCCACGCTGCCGTGGCGCAAATTGACGCGCAGGGTGAAGGGCGGATGCAGCAGGCTGGCGTCGAGAATCGCCTGCCAGTGCTCGGGGTGCTCAACACGCACCTTGTCGATCCACCAGGCCGGATGCGACCAGCGCGCGAGCGGGTCGGTCTGCGCCAGCTGATCGAGTTCGGCGCGGCGACGCTGAAAATTACGTAGTACCGCGTTGGTCAGCCCGCGTCGCCAGCCTTCGCCAGCCGCCGTAACGGCGTTATGCACCACTGCGTGGGCGGGCGCTCGGGTAAACGCGAGCTGATACAGCGTCACGCGCAGCAAGGTAGCAAGTGCCGGATCAGTGAGAGGACGCTCCAGCAACGCAGTTAGCCAAGAGTCGAGCCGACCCCACCAGCGCAGGCTGCCGTACACAATGTCTTGCAGCGCACCGCGCTCGCCGGGTGTGCCGAGCTGCGCCAGCTGCGTGGGCAAAATCTGGTGGAGTGCCGCGCCTGCGAAGACGGCGTCGAGCGTGTCGGCCGCCAGCTGCTGAAGTTTACGCATTGAGCAGGCTCCCCACTGGCACGGCGCGACCGGCCAGGAACGCCGCCGCCGCCATGCGTTTACCGCCCGCCGCTTGCAACTCGGTCACCCGCAAGCCACTGCCATGGCCGCAGGCGATCAGCAGGCTGTCGTCGCCGGGCAATACTTCGCCGGGCTGGCCGCTGGCCGGCACGGCGGTGGCCGCCCAGATTTTCAGTGGCGCGCCGTCGAGCAAGGTCCACGCGCCGGGTGCCGGGTTGTACGCGCGGACTGCGCGCGCGAGCGCGGCGGCGTCGAGTTGCCAGTTCAACCGGGCTTCGTCTTTGGTAAGTTTGGCAGCGTAGGTCACGTGGGTAGCATCCTGAGGTTCAGGGCGGAGCGAGTCGAGCGTCGCCAGGGCTTCGACGATCGCCGTCGCGCCCAGCGCAGCCAGCTGATCGTGCAGCGTGGCGGCAGTCGCGTCGGTGGTAATCGGCAACGATTTTTTCAGCAGCATGGCTCCGGTATCGAGTCCGGCGTCCATCTGCATGATGGTGATACCCGTGTCGCGGTCGCCCGCGAGTATCGCCCGCTGGATCGGCGCAGCACCTCGCCAGCGCGGCAACAGCGAGGCGTGGATATTGAGGCAGCCGCGTGCGGGCAGATCCAGCACCGCCTGCGGCAGGAGCAGACCATAAGCCGCTACCACCATCACGTCGGCATGCACAGCGGCGAGTTTGGCTTGTGCATCAGGCGTTTTGAGGCTGACGGGCTGGACGACGGGCAACCCGCGCGCCAGCGCAGCCTGCTTGACCGCGCTGGGAGTGAGTTTCATGCCGCGCCCGGCGGGGCGATCGGGCTGTGTGAGCACCAGCGGAATGTCATGCCCGGCGTCCGCCAAAGCATTGAGCGCCGCTGCGGCAAACGGCGGCGTGCCGGCAAAAATCAGCCGCATCAGAGCGACGCGCGCGAAGGCACGGCATCGGGACGATGTTCGCGCGCCTGCTTGACGAGCCGGGTCTTGATCCGGTTGCGTTTGAGCGCGGACAGATAATCGACGAACACCTTACCCAGCAAATGATCCATTTCGTGCTGGATGCACACGGCCAGCAGGCCTTCGGCCATGAGCTCAAACGGCATTCCGTTGCGGTCGAGCGCGCGAACGGTCACGCGCTCGGCGCGTTTGACCCTGTCAAAAATCCCCGGCACTGACAGACAGCCCTCTTCACCTTCGGCTTCGCCCGACTGGGCAATCAACTCGGGATTGATGAACACGCGCAACGCGCTGCGATCTTCAGACACGTCAATCACCACCACGCGCTCGTGCACGTTGACCTGCGTGGCGGCCAAGCCGATGCCCGGCGCGGCATACATGGTCTCAGCCATGTCACTCACCAATTGCTGGATGCGGGCATCGACCGCCTGCACGGGCTTGGCGACAGTGTGCAAGCGCGGATCGGGATAATGCAGAATATCGAGTTTGGCCATTTAATGTCAGGAAAAGCTTTACGAATGAAAGGACTGGAGGCACACTTTGAGACGAAATCTGTGTGCGATGCTCTCTCACGCTAAATAAGCGCGGCAGAATGCCGTAAACAACGCACAGTATATTTTCAATGTGGCTATTTTCAATGTCACGTTTTTTGGACAAGCGCTCAATGGAGGGTTTCCCCGTGCGTTATCTTGCTCTCACCCTGGCTCTGACTCTGGCTATGCCCGCCCTGGCCGACACCCTGCAATTGCAGGACAACGCGCCCGACAAGCATGTCGTGATCAAGGGCGATACGCTGTGGGATATCTCCGGCAAATTTCTCAAAGATCCTTGGCGCTGGCCGCAAATCTGGAATCTCAATCGCGAAGAAATCAAGAATCCGCACTGGATTTATCCCGGCGACCTGATCGTGCTCGACCGCAGCGGCAAAACGCCACGCCTGTCGCTGGTCAAGGGCGACAAAAACGGAATGCGCACTGTGAGACTCTCGCCCGGTGTGCGCGCCAGCGATATTGACAGTGATGCCATTCCAGCGATTCCGATGCGAGTGATCCATCCTTTCCTGTCGCAGCCGCGCGTTGCCCCGGCAGGCGCACTCGATAGCGCGCCGTTCATACTGGGCAGCAATACCGAGCGGGTGGTGTTGGCGGCGGGCGACGATGCCTTCGCCACCGGCGGCAAACCCGGGGTCACCCGCTGGAATCTGGTGCGTCCCGGCAAAGCGTTGAAAGACCCCGAAACCGGCGAAACGCTGGGTTATGAAGTGGAATATCTGGGCGATGCCCGCACCATCACCGAAGGCGCGCCGCAGAAAATCCGCATCACCCAGTCGGCGCAGGAAATCCTGCCTAAAGACAAGCTGGTCGAGGCGGATACCGCCACCACCTTTGAATATCTGCCGCATGCGCCGGAAAAAACCATCGCCGGGCGGATCATTTCTGCCTACGGCGGCATGAGCGATAGTGGCCGCTACCAGACTGTCGTGCTCAATCGCGGCAGCCAGGACGGTCTCGAACCCGGCCACGTACTCGCCATCTACCGCGAAGGCCAAGCGGTGACGCTGACGCGCGACGAAAAAGACCGCATGGCCTGGGTCAACGAAAAATCCGGCGTGCCGGGCGGCGGCGCGTGGCTGTACAGTGACGTACGCTGCCTCAAAGAAAACAGCAAAGTCACCTACGACCAGAAGGCCGACGTGAAAAACACCTTCCGCAACACCTGTATCGGCCAGGATAACGACCGCGCGGTGAAGCTGCCGGACGCGCGCAGCGGGCTGGCTATGGTCTATCGGGTGTACGACCGCGTGTCGTACGCGCTCATCATGCAATCCGACGGCCCGGTGTATCTGCTCGACACGGTAAAAAACCCCTGAACGAGCTCGATGCCTGGCTGCACCTGACGTTCGCGTCGGGTGTCGGCAACACTTCCCTGCTTCGCTTGCTGACGGCCTTCGGTTCTCCGGAGGCCGTTTTGGCGTCGGGGCGCGGCGCGTTATCGGCGCACTTGTCCGCACGACAGATTGATGCCTTACTTGCCGAGCCGGATGCTGCCGCGATAGCAAGCACTCACGCCTGGCTGGCTGCCCCCGGCAACAGCCTGATGACGCTGGCCGATGCCGATTACCCTAAAGCCCTGCTTGAAATCCCCGATCCACCCGCGCTGCTGTATTGCAAAGGTCATCGCGGCTGGCTCAACGCGGCTGGCTTTGGCATCGTCGGCAGCCGCAATGCCACGCCGCAGGGTGCACGCGATGCCGAAGCGTTTGCCCACGCGCTATCGGATGCCGGACTCACCATCGTCAGCGGACTCGCGCTCGGCATCGACGCGGCGGCGCATCGTGGCGGCCTGCTCGGCGCGGGCGCGAGTATCGCCATCGTCGGCACCGGGCTGGATCGCATTTACCCGGCGCGCAACAAGACATTGGCACATCAACTGGCGGAAAAAGGTCTGATCGTGTCGGAGTTTCCGCTCGGCACGCCACCCTTGCCCGCAAATTTTCCGCGCCGCAACCGCTTGATTAGTGGTCTTTCGCGGGGCGTGCTGGTGGTCGAAGCCACGCCGGACAGCGGGTCGCTTATCACCGCGCGGGTGGCTGTCGAGCAGGGACGCGAGGTCTTCGCCATGCCAGGTTCGATCCATTCCCCACTGGCGCGCGGCTGCCACGCGCTCATCAAGCAGGGCGCGAAACTCGTTGAGTCAGCCGCCGACATTCTCGATGAGCTGGCCTGGCAGCACCGTTTGTCACCGCCGCAATTCGCCGAGTCGACACGCGATCCGGTGCTGGATGCGCTGGGCGACGCACCCACCGCGCTCGACACACTGGTTCAAACAACCGGGTTGACGCTGGATACGCTTTCAGCGAAGCTGTTGACGCTTGAACTGGAAGGGCGCATTGCCCAGCTCCCCGGCGGGCGTTACCAAAAAATACACTGAAACTATGCTCGACATTCTGGTTTATCTCTACGAAAGCTTCCGCATGGCGGAACTTGCGCCTGACCGCGACGCGCTGGAAAAGCGCCTGTTTGCGGCGGGTTTTGAAGAAAACGACATAACCCTGGCGCTCGACTGGTTCGCCCATCTGGCCGACAGCCAGACCCACGAACGGTTGGCTTACGCCCATTTGCGCCATTACGCACCGGACGAGCTGGAGCGACTCGATACCGCCTGCCGCGCCGAGCTGGTGTGGCTGGAGCGTGCCGAGATCCTCGACCCCGAATCGCGCGAATGGGTGATTTCCGGCCTGATGAGTCTGGCGGGAGAAGACATCGAACCCGACCATGTGCGCTGGATGACGCTGATCGTGCTGTGGAGTCGCGGCCTGATCGAACATTTCACCCATCTCGAAGATATGCTGCTGAATCACGAGCCGGAACACCTACATTAATCAATAACCATGTCCAAGCTCGTTATCGTTGAATCACCGTCCAAATCCAAATCGCTGAAAAAATACCTCGGCGCGGATTACGACATCCTCGCCAGCTACGGCCACGTGCGCGATCTGGAGCCGAAAACCGGCGCGGTGAACACGGACGATTTCTCGATGAAGTATCAGATCATCGAGCGCAACGCCAAACACGTCGATGCCATCGTCAAGGCGGCAAAAAAAGCCGACGAAATCCTGCTGGCAACCGACCCGGATCGCGAAGGTGAGGCGATTTCCTGGCACATCAGCGAGATTCTCAAAGAGAAAAAAATCAAGGCGCCGATGCGCCGCGTCGCCTTTTACGAAATCACCGAATCGGCGATTCAGGATGCGGTACGCAATCCGCGTGAAATCGCGGGCGATCTGGTCGACGCGCAGCAGGCGCGGCGCGCGCTCGATTATCTGGTTGGCTTCAACCTGTCGCCGCTGCTGTGGCGCAAGATCAGCCCGGGCTTGAGTGCCGGGCGCGTGCAATCGCCCGCACTGCGCATGATCGTCGAGCGCGAACTCGAAATCGAAGCCTTTGTGCCGCGCGAATACTGGTCGCTGCATCTCGATACCAACAAGGCCGGGCAGGCGTTCACGGCCAAACTCACGCATTTCAAAGGCGAGAAAATCGAGCAGTTTTCGGTCGAGCACGAAGCGCGCAGCAACGAGTGGCTGGCGATGCTGTCTGGCAAAGATGCCCGCGTCATGCGCATCGAAAAGAAGCGTCGCGCCCGTCACCCCGGCGCGCCGTTCACCACCTCGACGCTGCAACAGGCCGGGGTGCGCCAGCTCGGCATGACCACCGACCGCGTGATGCGCACCGCGCAGCAGCTGTACGAAGGCATCGACCTCGGCGAAGGCCCGGTCGGCCTCATCACCTACATGCGTACCGATTCGGTGAATCTGGCCAACGAGGCGATCACCGAAATCCGCAGCTTTATCAGCGCGCAGTTCGACAAGGACTACCTGCCGCCAACCGCGCTGACCTACAAAGCCAAAACCAAAAACGCGCAGGAAGCGCACGAAGCGGTGCGCCCGACATCTGCCGCGCGCACGCCCGACGCGGTGCGCGCGCGCCTCACCGCCGACCAGGCCAGGCTGTATGAACTGATCTGGAAACGCACCGTCGCCTGCCAGATGACGCCCGCGCAATTCGATACTGTCGCCGCCGACATCACCGTGGGCGAGGGCACGTTCCGCGCCACCGGCCAGACGCTGGCGTTCGCCGGATTTCTCGCGGTGTATCAGGATGACGAGGACGAAGAAGAGTCCAAACTGCCCGTGCTGGTAGAAAACGAAACCCTGCCGGTCGACAAACTCTACGGCGAGCAGCACTTCACCCAGCCGCCGCCGCGTTTTACCGAAGCCTCGCTGGTGAAGACGCTGGAGGAATACGGCATCGGTCGTCCCTCTACCTATGCCAGCATCATTTCCACGCTGCAGGACCGTGAGTATGTGGTGCTGGATAAAAAACGTTTTCAGCCGACCGACGTCGGGCGGCTAGTGAACTGCTTTCTCACCCGCCATTTCACCCAGTACATTGATTACGATTTCACTGCCAAGCTTGAAGACAAGCTCGACGATGTGTCCAACGGCAAACGCGTGTGGTCGCAACTGCTGGGCGAATTCTGGAAGGGCTTCGACGGCGACCTGAAAGCCAAACAGGATGTCGAGCGCGGCTGCCCGATCATGGAACCGTGCCCCAAGTGCAGCAAACCGCTGTTCATGCAGGCGAGCAAGCGCGGGTTGTTCATTGGCTGCTCGGGCTATCCGGAATGCGATTACACGCGCCCGTTGCACGCTGGCATGATCGAAGGCGACAACATTCTCGGCAAAGACCCGGCGAGCGGGCTCGACATCAAATTGCTGTCTGGCCGTTTCGGTCCCTACGTGCAGATCGGCGACATGCCGGAAGACAAAAAAGCGCCGAAGCCGCGTCGTGCGTCGTGGCCAAAAGATATTCCGCTTGATCAGGCCACACTCGAACTGGCGCTGAAACTTTTGTCACTGCCGCGCGAAGTCGGCCACCATCCGGAAACCGGTCTGCCGATCATCGCCAACAACGGGCGCTTCGGGCCGTATCTGCTGCATAACGACAAATTCAAATCGATTCCAAAAACCGACAGCGTGTATGAAATCGACCTGCCGCGCGCGCTCGAAGTGCTGGTGATGGAACGCGCCCCGCGCGGTGCGGGCGCAGCCGCACTACGCACACTGGGCGCGCATCCCGAAGACGGCAAGGACATCACCGTTCACGAAGGCCGCTACGGGCCGTATGTGAAGCATGGCAGCACCAACGCCACGCTGCCGAAAGACACCACGCCCGAGGCAGTGACGCTGGAAGAAGCGATGGAGTTGATTGCTGCGCGCGTCGCCAAAGGCCCGGCCAAGAAGCCCGTGCGCAAGGCCGCCACCAAAACGACAGCGGCTAAAAAGCCCAAAACAGAAACAGCAGACAAACCGGCCAAACCCAAGGCAGCGGCCAAGCCCGCCGCGAAAAAACCTGCGGTGAAAAAAACAGTCCCTAAAAAACCGGCCACCAGCAAAACGGCGAGCAAGCCCAAAAAACCCGCCGCATGAGCGCGCCCACGCTGCTCATGGTCAACGCCTTCATCGGCACGGCGGGTTACAAAAAACTGTATCAGGAACTCGGCTACCAGGTCGCCGCTGAATGGACCGAACGCAAGGCCATTGCGTTCGTCCGCAAAACGCCACCGGCAGTCCTCGTCGCTGATTTTTTCCATCAGTCCGATTTCCGCGATCGCTTATCCAATCTCGAATCGCTGCTCGCCACCGCGCAGGCGTCGCCCACCACCAAAATTCTGGTGTTTTATGAGGCCGCGCACCAGACCGTACTCGATACCGTGAGCGCCCGCTTGCGCGTCGATGTTGCGCTGCCACTCCCCGTAGCCGAAGCTCACCTGCGTCATACCTTGCAAGCCTGGCTGCCCGCGACGACCTGATTACGCGTCGTCGCCAAATGAAAACGGCTCACATTGCTGTGAGCCGTCTTGAATACTGGTGGCCAGTCTCGGAATCGAACCAAGGACACGCGGATTTTCAATCCGCTGCTCTACCAACTGAGCTAACTGGCCAAAAAGAGGCCGCAATTTAACGGTTTGGCGTCTTCCCGTCAAGAAAAAGCCGTGCTGATGGGCTCAGCAGACGAGCCCGTGCAGGCCGCATAGATGGCGCTTGGCCAGCGCCAGCATGATCCACAGCCAGAACAGCACGAAGAAGGTCACGTAGGGGATATGTGCATCAACGACGAGGCGTGGAGTGATCAAGCGCACGGTGCGCACCACCGGGCCGGTGACGACGCGCAGCACGCGGTAGAAAGCGTTCTGTTCGCGGTATTTCCCGGCCAGTACGGCCAGGGCGCCTTGCCCGAGCAAGGCAAAACCGGCGACTTCGACGAGGGTGCGCAAAATGGAAACCAGCAGGATGTCGAACGGCATGGGAAAGGCCTGTGTGTCGAAGCCCGCAATTTTATCGCAGCTTGTCAGTATGCCGCCCGGCCGCGACAATGCGCGCTGACTATACAGGGCAGGAATCGCATGACGAATTTCGACCGGGGGCGGCATGGCCTGCGGGGCGTATTCTTTACCATGCTGCGCCAGCCGGAAAGGGCGTTGGCTGCGTATCGCGAGAGCCATCGTGCCGATCCGACCCACGTTGGCACACTGCTGACGCTGGGCTGGCTGGAAGCGCAGCAGGAACACTGGACCGAAGCGGAACAGTGGTTGCAACGTGCGGTCGAGCTTGCGCCAGGCGATGGGCATGCGTGGTTCAATCTGGCGTATGTGCGCGACAAGGGAGGCATGGACGACGCCGCGATCGTGGCGTTCCAGCGCGCGACCGCACTCGATCCCAACAATGATCGCGCCTGGTACGGACTGGGCATGCTGCATGCGCGACATGGTCGCCACGCGGACGCGGCGGCGGCGCTGACCGAAGCGGGACGTCTGCAACCGATGAACGGACTGGCCTGGTATGCGCTGGGGATGGCGTGGCAGCACTGCAACGAACCCGACAAGGTGGCGGCAGTGATCGAGCACACGCTGACGCACGATCCGCAAACTGCACAGCGGCTGATCCGTGAAACCAGACGCAGCGATTACGCGCACCGACTGGATTGAGATGAGATTTTGAAGGCGAAAAAAAGCCAGCCCCGTGAGGCTGGCTTTTTTGTTGCGCGCCCGTGGACGCGCAGGGTGCAGCAATCAGGCTGCGCGGGTGTCGATGTCGCCTTCCAGATTCGGATAGCGCACATGGTCGACCAGGTCCTGAATTTCCTTGGCGGGCGCACTGGAGAGCAGTGAGCCGACGATCACGCCGAGGAAGCCGGCCGGCATGCCAAACACGCCGGCAGCGATCGGCTTGATGGCGAACCATTCGTTGGCTGCGACGCCGCCGAAGAAGTCGTAGGTGATGTACATGTAGTACATGCACACGATCAGGCCAGCCAGCATGCCGATGACCGCACCGAGGTGGTTGGCGCGCTTCCAGAACACGCCGAGCACCAGCGCCGGGAAGAACGCCGAAGCGGCCAGCGAGAACGCGGCACCGACCAGGAACAGGATGTCACCCGGTTTCAGAGAAGCGGTGTACGCGGCCAGCAGGGCGACCACCAGCAACAGACCCTTGGAGATGGCCAGACGGCGGACGGTCGACGCTTTCGGGTCGATCATCTTGTAGTAGACGTCGTGCGACAGCGCGTTGGCGATGGTCAGCAGCAGGCCGTCCGCCGTGGACAGCGCCGCAGCCAGACCGCCCGCCGCCACCAGGCCCGAGATCACGTACGGCAGACCCGCGATTTCCGGCGTCGCCAGCACGATGAGGTCGCCACCGATGGTCATTTCGGCGAGCTGCACCAGACCGTCCTTGTTCATGTCGGTGATTTTCATCAGCGTCGGATCCACCGCCGCCCAGTTGGCTACCCAGGCCGGCAACGAGGCGAACGATGAGCCGATCACGTTGTTGTAGACCACGGACTTGACCAGCACCGCCAGCGCCGGCGCGGTGAAGTACAGCAGGAAAATGAAGAACAGCGACCAGAACACCGACTTGCGAGCATCGCGCACCGACGGCGTGGTGTAGTAGCGCATCAGGATGTGTGGCAGCGAGGCGGTGCCGACCATCAGACACAGTACCAGCGCGATGAAGTTGCGGCGCTTCTCGTTGGAGACTTTTTCGTCCTCGGCCTTCGCGGTGGCGATTTCAGCCTCGGTCGCGCTGGGGTTGTCCTTCAGCAACTTCTTCTCGGCACCCTTGCCGGAGAAAGCCGTGGCGTGTGCCGCGACCGGACCGGACGCTTTCTTGGCACCCTCGGCGGCTTTTTTCAGCTTGGCCATCAGGGCGTCGGGGCCGGTCAGGTCGGCGATTTCCTTGGCCTTGGCTTCGATCTTCTTGGCGTCGAGTTCCGGCGCGGCGTTCAGTTCGGCCAGCTCGGTATCAAGCTTGGCGCGGGCTTCGCCCACCAGGGTGTCGGCAGAACCGGCAGCGAGCTGCTTCTCCTTGTGCAACGCGCGCACCGAAGCTTCGGCGGCACCCAGCACCGTGGTCGGATCGTTCAGTTCTTTTTCCTTGGCCGTGACCTGCTGCAGCACCTGGCCGTAGGCGATCTGTGGAATCGGGTTGCCGGTGATGTTCACCGACAGCCACACCACCGGAATCATGTAGGCAAGGATCAGGATGATGTACTGCGCGACCTGGGTCCAGGTCACCGCGCGCATGCCGCCGAGGAAGGAGCACACCAGGATGCCGGCCAGGCCGGCGAACACGCCGACCTGGAATTCCAGGCCGGTGAGGCGGGCGGTAATCAGGCCCACACCATAAATCTGCGCGACCACGTAGACGAACGAGCAGATGATGGCCGCGACGACGCCGATGGTGCGCGGCAGATTGCCGCCGAAACGCGCGCCGAGGAAGTCAGGAATGGTGAACTGGCCGAACTTGCGCAGGTAGGGCGCGAGCAGCAGCGCCACCAGCACGTAGCCGCCGGTCCAGCCCAGGATGAAGGCCAGGCCATCAAAGCCGCTCAGATACAGAGTGCCGGCCATGCCGATGAAGGACGCAGCCGACATCCAGTCGGCACCGGTGGCCATGCCGTTGAACAGCGCAGGCACGCGGCGTCCGGCGACGTAGTATTCCGACACGTCGGCCGTCTTCGACATGATGCCGATGCCCGCATACAGCGAGATGGTCGCGGCGAGGAAGATGTAGCCGATGTACTTCGGCGCCAGCCCCATCTGCTCGAGGATGGCGAGCACGATGACGAAGGCGATGAAGCCGCCGGTGTAGAAGGTGTAGTACTTTTTCAGTTGCTGGAAGAACTGGCTTTGGGTTTGGGTGCTCATTCTTCATCTCCCTCGTGGACGCCGAATTCCTTGTCCAGCTGGTTCATGCGGTGGGCATAAAACCAGATGACGAGGACATAGATGATGAGTGAGCCCTGAGCCGCCATGTAAAAGGCGAAGGGGAAACCCATGATGACAATGTTATTGAGCTGGGGGGCGAAGTAGATGACCACGAAGGTCACCACAAACCAGATGACAAGTAACACCGCAGTGAGTCGCAGGTTCTTGCGCCAGTATTCTTGATGTCTCTCCGACAACTGCATGGCGTCTCTCCTTTGCATGATGGTGGGCACGCGCTTATGCCCGGGTTTATTGAGTGTTGCGCGCGTGCGCGAAGTTTAAGGATTTATGACAACCACCACAATTACTTTTGCGGTATCAGCAAAATTAATAATGCGGCGTCAGCCAGCGCCGGGCGCCCAGCAGGCGTTGCAGCTGGCGGGCTGTCTCGATGTGTTCTCGCTGGGCAGCCGCCAGCAACACGAGCCACAATTCGGCGGTGGCGCAGGCATCGGCGAGTGCGCCGTGTCGGGCGTACGCGGTGATGCCGAAATGCGCCAGCCAGTCGTCGAGCTGGCGGCACTGCGCTGCTGCGTCAGGAAACAGCAGCGGCGCGACCACGGCAGCATCGAACCAGGGCGCTTTTGACGGCAAGCCCAGTTGCGCCTGCACTTCACGTCGCAGCACGGCCTGGTCGAAGGCGGCATGGAAAGCCACGCACGGCGCGTTCTGCGCGAATTCGAGCCAGTCGAGCAGGGCCACATCCGGAGCTTCTCCGGCGCGCTGCTCGTTACCGCTGATGCCGTGAATCAGGATGTTGGCGGCGGCAGTCGATTGCGCTTGCTTCAGCCCGATTTCCAGACTGGGACCGACCGCGATGCGACCGTGCTCGATCGCTACCGCGCCGATTGACAGCAAGGGATCGCGCTCCGCATCCAGCCCGCCGGTTTCAACGTCAACCACGACCCAGCGCGTGTGAGCGAGCGGCTGCTTCAGGTCGAAGGTCTGTCTGCGCAACGCGTCGCGACGCCCGAGACTAGCCACGTCCAGTGCAGGCTGGCGCTGGCGGCGGAACGGCCAGGTCACAGCTTGTAGTCCATCGCCAGTCGGGTCTGCACCTTGCGCGCCTGCCGCAGCGCCTCTTTAAAGATGCGACGGTCGAGGGGATTCAGCGTGTCAGGATCGATGTGGTTGTCGGGCGCGTGACCAGCGCGCAACTGGGTATGCTGGTGGCGCAGTCGCAGCAGCTGCAGAAAATGAAAGGCGCGGTTCCAGTCTGCCAGCTCGGCGTCGGGAACATGCAGCGCATGGGCGGCTTCGCGCAGGCGCTTGGCGGTATTGGTCTGCGGGCTGCCGGTGGCCAGCGCGAAAATGCGCGCGGCATCGACAAAAGGCGTGGCGCCGTTGAGCTTGAGGTCTAGCGTGTGGGGGTGAGTCTCGTCCTCCGACAGCACGAAGTCACGCACGACTCCCAGTGGCGGGCGGTTGCGCAGCGCGTTGCCCGCCATCTGGTGGAGGAAACGCGGGTTCCGCTGCGCCGCCCAATTCAGCCAGTCGCGTAGTTCAAGCGCCAGTGCGGTATCGCCCGCCAGTGGGCGAAAATCGAAAAAGATGCTGGCATGCAGCAGCGCCTCGGGCGAGCCGTGGTCGATCCATTCGGTGAACTGGCGCTGCCAGTCCGCCGCCGACAGGCACCATTTCGGATTGCTGGCCATGATACCGCCCTTGCACAGCGGAAACCCGCAGGCGTCGAGGCGCGCGTTGACGCGCTCGGCAAATGCCAGCAACGCGGTGTGCTGCGTGTCGTTGGTGGTTTGAAAAATCAGTGCATTGTCCTGATCAGTGGCGAGTGTCTGCTCCATGCGCCCTTCCGAACCGAGTGCCAGCCAGCACCAGCGCAAGCCTGCGAGCGCGTGGTCGGCTTCGCTTTCCAGCGCGATGATGCGCTCGGTGACGCGGTCGTTCAGGCTGGAGATGATCGCGGTGAGGTTCTCCGCATCCATGCCCTGCGCCAGCAGGCTGTGCGCCAGATCGCCGATGTCCTGGGCCAGAGCGGGCAGTCGCGCAGGGTCATCAATGCGCGCCAATGCTGTGGTGATCCCCTCCACTGACAAGCGGCGCAATGCGAAGATGTCCTTTTCCGACACCACGCCCACCAGCTTGCCGTCGCGCAGCAGCGGAAGATGATGAATGCCTTGGCGCGCCATCAGTACCAGCGCATCGGCCACCGGCGCGTCTACAGAAAGTGTGGCCGGGTTCGGCGTCATCACCGCGTTGATCGGTGTGGCTAGCGGCACACCAGGCAGCGTGACGCGCGCCAGTACGTCTTTCAGCGTGAGAATGCCGATGGGTTGTGCAGCGTGATCGATGACGACAACCGAGCCAACCCGCGTGGTTTCCATTTTCGTCAGCGCGTCGGCAAGCGGTGTGGTGGATGGCACGCTCAGTGGCGAACGCCGGATCAGGCTGGCGAGCGGGCGCGCAAAGCGACTTTCGTCGTCGAGCGCCAGCGCGTATTCCGACTGCACCGAGCGGTGTGATTCCTCGAGCAGGCTGGCGATGCGGCGTGTGCAGAAATCATGGAACGCGGCACTTTTGGCCAGCAAGACATGGAAATCGGCGGCGGGCAGTTGATAGCAAAAAGTGTCCGTTGTCGCGAGGTAGCGATTGGCGACACCGCGTCCGGCCAGCAAGGCACCAAGGGGAAACATTTCGCCGGGGGCCAATTGCAGGATGGTCTGCCCCTCGGCGGTCGCGCCGCTGACGGTGCCCTGCTTGATGATGAAGAGTGTGCTGGCCGCAGCGTCGGCAGGCGCCAGCAAGGTGGTGTCGTGCGGAAAATAGGCCACCGACAGACGCTGTACCAACCACATAACTTCGTCGGCTGGCATTGCTGAAAACGGCGACTGACGTTGCAGTGCATCGAGCGTGGCACGGTGCAGGCTGTTGGCAAGCGGCTGGATATGGGACATGCGAGTCTCCGGATCATCGCTGATCAGATCATAGCGGAGCGCGCATGAAAAAGCCCCACCGAAGCGGGGCTTTGCGGGCAATCCCAGAAGGGGAAACCTTACATCATGCCGCCCATGCCACCCATGCCGCCCATATCGCCACCGCCCATCGGCATCGCCGCCTTGTCTTCTGGCAAGTCGGTAACCATGCAGTCGGTGGTCAGCATCAGGCTGGCGATCGACGCGGCGTTCTGCAGCGCGATGCGGGTGACCTTGGTGGGGTCGAGCACGCCCATCGCCACCATGTCGCCGTATTCGCCGGTACCGGCGTTGTAGCCAAAGTTGCCTTTGCCTTCCAGCACTTTGTTGACCACCACGGAGGCCTCTTCGCCGCAATTCTTGACGATCTGGCGCAGCGGCTCTTCGATGGCGCGCAGGACGATTTTCACGCCGGCGTCCTGGTCGTGGTTGTCACCTTTAACCGCAGCGGCCACTGCCTTGGCGCGCAGTAATGCAACGCCGCCGCCGGGAACAATGCCTTCTTCGACGGCAGCACGGGTGGCGTGCAGCGCATCTTCGACGCGGGCTTTTTTCTCTTTCATTTCGACTTCGGTGGCAGCACCCACCTTGATGATGGCGACGCCGCCAGCCAGCTTGGCTTTGCGCTCTTGCAGTTTCTCTTTGTCGTAGTCGGAGGTGACTTCGTCGATCTGCTTGTTGATCTGGGTGATGCGACCCTTGATGGCATCCGCCACCCCAGCGCCGTCGATAATGATGGTGTTATCTTTACCCACTTCGATGCGCTTGGCGCGACCCAGCTCTTGCAGCGTAGCTTTTTCCAGCGTGAGGCCGACTTCTTCAGCGATCACGGTGCCACCCGTCAGAATCGCCATGTCTTCCAGCATCGCCTTGCGGCGGTCGCCGAAGCCCGGCGCTTTCACGGCGCAGGTCTTGAGGATGCCGCGAATGTTGTTGACCACCAGAGTGGCGAGCGCTTCGCCGTCGACATCTTCCGCGACGATCATCAGCGGCTTGCCGGCCTTGGCCACTTGCTCCAGCACGGGCAGCAGGTCGCGGATGTTGGAGATTTTCTTGTCGAACAGCAGGACAAAGGGATCTTCCAGCAACGCAATCTGCTTGTCGGGGTTGTTAATGAAGTAGGGGCTAAGGTAGCCACGGTCGAACTGCATGCCTTCGACCACGTCGAGTTCGTTTTCCAGACCCGAGCTGTCTTCAACGGTGATGACGCCTTCTTTGCCGACTTTGTCCATGGCAGCGGCAATGATGTCGCCGATGGATGAATCGGAGTTGGCCGAGATTGCGCCGACCTGAGCGATTTCCTTGCTATTGGTACACGCCACCGACATTTTTTTCAGCTCGGCGGTGATGGCGATCACGGCCTTGTCGATGCCGCGCTTGAGATCCATCGGGTTCATGCCGGCAGCCACGAATTTCATGCCTTCGTTGACGATAGCCTGTGCCAGCACGGTGGCGGTGGTGGTGCCGTCACCAGCCACATCGGAGGTCTTGGAAGCGACTTCCTTGACCATCTGCGCGCCCATGTTCTCCAGCTTGTCTTTCAGCTCGATTTCCTTGGCGACGGAGACGCCGTCCTTGGTCACGGTGGGGGCGCCGTAGGAACGGTCGAGCACCACGTTGCGGCCTTTCGGGCCGAGGGTTACTTTAACAGCGTCAGCCAGAACATTGACGCCAGCCACCATGCGGTGACGCGCGGAATCGCCAAAACGTACGTCTTTTGCAGCCATGTGTATTACTCCTGAATAGGGTTAGATTGGGGAATGCGGGAGGCTCAGGCCTCGACCACACCCATGATGTCTTCTTCGCGCATCACCAGCAGCTCGTCGCCATCGACCTTGACGGTCTGGCCGGCGTATTTGCCGAACAGCACGCGGTCGCCGACTTTCACGTCGAGCGGAATCAGCTTGCCCTGGTCGTCTTTCTTGCCGGCGCCGACGGCGATGATTTCGCCCTGGTCGGGTTTTTCGGTGGCGGAATCGGGGATCACGATGCCGGAAGCGGTCTTGCGCTCTTCTTCCATGCGTTTGACAATCACTCGGTCGTGCAGAGGACGGATTTTCATTGCAAAGTCTCCATTGCGTTACGAAAAGGCGACCGACCCAACGTGGATCGGTCAATCGAAATAGAAGCGGCGACCCGTGTTGTTAGCACTCATCGCCGTCGAGTGCTAATAGTAGGGGCGTGGCATGATAATTTCAAGGGCATGATGGATTTAATTAGCCGAACCCGTGCCGCAGTCTGGCATCCCTGCACCCAGATGAAACAGCTGGAAGCCGCGCCGCCGCTGGCGATTGCGCGCGGCGAAGGGGCGTGGCTGATCGATACGGACGGGCGTCGCTATTTCGACGCCATTTCGAGCTGGTGGGTGAACCTTTTCGGCCACTGCAACCCGCGCATCAATGCCGCCATCACCGACCAGCTCGGGAAAATCGAGCATGTGATGCTGGCCGGCGCGACCCATGCGCCGGTGGTCGAGCTATCGGAGCGGCTGGCAAAACTGACCGGACTGGGCCACGCGTTCTATGGATCGGACGGCGCATCGGCCACGGAAATCGCGCTGAAAATGAGTGCTCACTACTGGCGCAACGCAGGCCAGCCGGAGAAAAACGGATTCGTCAGCCTGCAGAATGGCTACCACGGCGAAACCATCGGCGCGCTGTCGGTGACCGACATTCCGCTGTTCAAGTCCACCTACGCGCCGCTGCTGCGCCATACCGCGCAGGTGCCGACGCCGGACGCGCGTCTGGCCGAGCCGGGCGAGTCCGCCGAAGCGTTCGCCCTGCGCTGCGCTGCCGCGCTGGAAGCGCATCTGGCCGAACACGCCGCCACGACAGCCGCCTTCATCGTCGAGCCGCTGGTGCAGGGCGCGGCGGGGATGGCGATGTATCACCCGGTCTATCTGACACGGGCACGCGAACTCTGCGCCCGCTACCAGGTGCATCTGATCGCCGACGAGATCGCCGTCGGCTTTGGCCGCACCGGGACGATGTTCGCCTGTGAACAGGCCAATGTGCGCCCCGATTTCATCTGCCTTTCGAAAGGCATCACCGGCGGCTATCTGCCACTATCTGCCGTGCTGACGACCGACACCATCTACGCTGCGTTCTACGGTGATGACACCGCGCGTGGCTTTCTGCATTCTCATTCCTACACAGGCAACCCGCTTGCTTGCCGGGCGGCGCTGGCGGTGCTGGACATCTTCGAACACGATCAAATCATCGCCGCCAATCGGGTCAAGGCCATCGAATTCACCGGTGCCCTGTCCGAAGTGGCTGCTCACCCACGGGTGCGGCATTTCCGCCATCTTGGAATGATCTGGGCGTTTGACGTGGCCGACGCTGCGCCAGACTTTGCGGCCCGTTTCCATCAGGCGGCGCTGGCGCAGGGCGCGTTCATCCGTCCCATCGGCAGCACGGTTTACGTCATGCCCCCCTACGTTGCGACAGGGGACGACATGACGCATCTGGTTCGGGCACTACGTCATGGACTGGATGAAAGTCAGGGTTGAGGCAACTCAAGGTCTGGGGATACGTCCCAGCAGTTCCTGAACATAGCGGACCGGAATCGCATAACTGATGCCGCTGGGCGCAGTCAGCGCGGTTTCTTTCGCGCCTTTCACATAGACCGAATTCACCACGCCGAGCACTTCGCCGGTGTCGGGATGCCATACCGGGCTGCCACTGTTACCGGGATAGGCAATGGCATCGAGCTCAAATACCTCGTAGGGCTCGGCGGCCTGTTTGAGGGCACGCACATTCAATTGCGAAGCAGACGCCACCGGGGTAAACGCCGGAATAATGGCCGCGAGCCCGGCGCGATGCGTGGACGGATTCAGCCCCAGCACCGAGCCAATCGGGTAGCCGGTGAAATACCATTGCTCGCCCTCGCGGGCTCGCGATGAGTCGCCGAGTTTCAAGGCTGGCAAGGGCTCCCCTTCGATTTTGAGCACGGCCAGATCGCGTGCACGGTCAACGGCGAGCAGCTTTGCCGCCCGCACAGTCATTTGCCGGTCGCGACCCAGAAACACCGCGTGGGTTTCGTTTTTTTCCGTATCCAGCATTTTGTCTAGAACGTGGGCGCATGAAATCACATGTCGTCCGTCCAGCACGGCAAAACCGGTGCCTTTCAGGTTGGCGCGTGGGCTGGCGGTGGGGTGAAACGTTCCGACGCCGACCACGGCGGGCTTGAGCAGGCGCAAGGTGTCGGACACATCGGCGAAGGCTGGCAGGCTCAGCACCAGCCACGCAAGCGCGGTCCACCAGGCATGAGGTTTGCTGATGGTGCGGGGGGTATTCACCCCCGGTTTGTGGCGGCAAGCAGGTAATGCCGCACAAGTTCGATACAATCCGGGCGGCAACAAAGACTTTTTATTCATAGGGGAATCCAGGCATGAGCGTTGTAGCGGTTGTTGGGCTGGGCTATGTGGGCCTGCCACTGGCGGTGGAATTCGGCAAAAAGATGACCACCATTGGCTACGATCTCTCGGTTGAAAAAATCGACGCGTACCGTCGATTCTGCGACCCGACCGGCGAAGTTTCAACAGACGACCTCAAGGCCGCCACGCAACTGACAGTGACCACCGACCCCGCCGATCTCGCCAAAGCCGATTTCATCATCGTCGCCGTGCCCACTCCGGTAGACGAAGCGCATATCCCGGATTTCTCGCCGCTGGTCGGTTCTTCCACCACGGTCGGCAAGTACATGAAGAAGGGCGCGACGGTCATTTACGAATCCACAGTCTACCCCGGTGCCACCGAAGAGGTCTGCATTCCGATTCTGGAAAAACTGTCCGGCATGAAATGGTTGCAGGACTTCCACGTTGGCTACTCGCCCGAGCGCGTCAACCCCGGCGACAAGGAACGCACCATCACCAAGATCGTGAAGGTCGTCTCGGGCGACGATGCCGCGACGCTAGAAAAAGTCGCCGCGCTGTATGCCTCGGTGATCGTGGCGGGCGTGCACAAGGCCAGCAGCATCAAGGTGGCCGAAGCCGCCAAGGTCATCGAAAACACCCAGCGCGACCTCAACATCGCGCTGATGAACGAGCTCTCGCTGATCTTCCACCGCCTCGGCATCGACACCCTCGAAGTGCTGAAAGCCGCCGGCACCAAGTGGAACTTCCTGCCCTTCCGCCCGGGTCTCGTCGGCGGCCACTGCATCGGCGTCGATCCCTATTACCTCACCCACAAGGCCGACATGCTGGGCTATCACCCGCAGGTCATTCTGGCTGGTCGCCGCATCAACGACGGCATGGGCGCTTACGTGGCGCAGGAAACCGTGAAGAACATGATCGCCAACGGCGTGCAGGTGAAGGGCGCCAAGGTCAACGTGCTCGGGCTTACCTTCAAGGAAAACTGCCCCGACCTGCGCAATTCAAAAGTGGTCGATGTCATCCGCGAACTGCAATCCTTCGGCTGCGACGTACACATCCACGATCCGCTAGGCGAGGCGAAAGAAGCCGAGCACGAATACGGCTTGAGCCTCACCGCCTGGGACGATCTGCCACCCTGCGATGCGCTGGTCGCTGCTGTGTCGCACACTGCGTACATGGAGAAATCCTTTGCTGATCTCACCGCCAAGCTGAAAAAAGGCGGCGCGTTCACCGACGTGAAATCGGCCTACGATCCGGCCACCGTCAAGGCCGCTGGCTTCACTTTGTGGCGGCTGTGATGGGCGCGTTCGATGCGCTGAAAACGCAGCTCCAGGCCAATCCACAAACCTGGCTCGTCACCGGCGTCGCCGGCTTCATCGGCAGCAACCTCGCCGAAGCGCTGTTGCGGCTCGACCAGCGTGTCGTCGGCCTTGACAATTTCGCCACCGGCCACCAGCACAACCTGGATCAGGTGCAGGCCAGCGTCGGTGCTGAGCGCTGGGCGCGCTTCAGCTTCATACGCGGCGACATCCGCGATGCCGACACCTGCCAGACTGCGTGCAAAGGTATCGACTACGTGCTGCATCAAGCTGCGCTCGGCTCGGTGCCGCGCTCGCTCGAAGACCCGCTCACCACCCACGCCGCCAACAACACCGGCTACATCAACATGCTCGTCGCCGCGCGCGACGCCAAGGTCAAGCGCTTCGTTTACGCCGCGTCGAGCTCCACCTACGGCGACCACCCCGGCCTGCCCAAGGTCGAGGACGTGATCGGAAAGCCCTTGTCGCCCTACGCCGTCACCAAGCTGGTGAACGAACTGTACGCCGACGTGTTTGGCCGCTGCTACGGCATGCAAAGCATCGGCCTGCGCTACTTCAATATCTTCGGTAGAAGGCAAGACCCCGATGGCGCGTATGCCGCCGTGGTGCCGAAGTGGGTATCGAGCATGATCCACAACGAGCCGGTCTACATCAACGGCGACGGCGAAACCAGCCGCGACTTCTGCTACATCGACAACGTCATCCAGGCCAACCTGCTCGCCGCCACCAGCCAGCACGCGGAGGCAGCGAACCAGGTCTACAACGTCGCCGTCGGCGACCGCACCACACTGAACCAGCTCTACGAAGCGATCCGCGCCAACCTTGCACCGCGCTTTCCGCACCTGGCCGAGGCCAAACCCGTCTACCGTGATTTTCGTGCGGGCGATGTTCGCCATTCGCTGGCCGACATCGGCAAAGCGCAGACCCGGCTCGGCTACGCGCCGACACATCGCATTGGCGAAGGGCTGGCCGAGGCGATGGATTGGTATGTGGCAGACTTGAGTGCGCGAGCCGGACAGGGTTAAGGCAGGCAGGCTTGACGAGCATAACGGGGGGGGGGGTAGCCTGCTGGAGCGGAGTGAATAAACAGAACAGTAAACACTCAATACGCTCAGGAGGAGTCATGCGCGCACTCTCAGTTTTTCCGGTTTTGTTGTTATCACTTGCGGCTTCAATGGAGGCACGAGCGGTAACGGTGTCTTTGTCCGATCTCCCGCTGACGGTTCTGCAGTCCGGTGACGCCGTCAATCTGGACAGCTCTTACAGCTTCGGCGGCGTCAGTGCGTTCGCAACGTTTACAAGCAATAGTGGCTGGGGTTGGCTGATGCGGTATGACATGGCACCGCCGTCTGGCCAGACCGATATCGATGGCAACCAGACCGCAGCCTACGATGGCTACTTATGGATGCACGTCCAGAATAGCTATAGCGCCGCCGCCACATCTCATGCGATCACGTTGTATCGGGACAAGATAACGCCTGCCTCCGGCAATCTGTTCGGCCAAAACGACCCGAATTTCACACCCGATGCCGATGCCAACGGTGATTTGTCTTTGTTTCTAACCACTGCGGATTTGTTGGCGGGAAATGCCTATCGTACGCTTTACGCAGATTTTGAATCGTCTGGTGGTATTGATGCCGGCAATCTGCAAGGTGAGCTACCCGTAATCTGCCTTGCGACAGGGTGCGCGATTCACGCTGAAATCAATCTGGTTCAGTTGCAATACCAGTTATTTGGATCAACGATTCAGCTAGCGGGACCTGCGGCGGGGTTCAATCCTATTGATACGCGCGGGTTGGTTTACCGGCAGAGCAGCGGCTATTCCCCCCCCTTTGATCCGTCGTTTGGGTCAAACACAGAACAAACCTTTGCCATCAGCGCCGTCCCCGAACCCAACGTCTTGGCCATGTTGGGCTGCGGACTCGGCATGGTGGCCTTCGCGGCGCGCCGTCGCCGGACATAACGCGGGCGGAGCAACCCGCCACCAATCTTGGGCATAATGGCGTCATGCCGATTGCCCGAAAACTGCTGCATCTGAGGTCTGCTGATTGCCGGCCTTGTTTTTCTGTCCGTGCGGGCGAGCTTCCTACGGTATTCACGGACGCGCTGCGGCGTGCCGCCATTCCCCCCGACCACATCGCCGTCGTGATCCAGTTGAGGCGGGGCGCAATCCTTATAGCGCCGGATGGAACAGGCGGGCAATGTGTCTCGCATATTGCCCCACGCGAGCTACACACATGGCAAAGCTAGCCGTCCGCGTTTTTCCAAAGCACTTTTAACAGGCCCTCCAAACCTGGCGCTTCCTGGTATTGAACCCCGCCAGTGGCGATGACCTCCCAGGATGCTTTCGACTCAACATGCAAATGCGCGCCCACCTCCAGGTTTGCATTGTCCTCAAGCAAGCCAGCGGGTATCCAATATTCAGCCCCGCCCCTGAGCGGGTTGGGTAATGGACTTCCGCAGTTCGAACAAAAGTCCGCGCGGTAGCCACCCTTTCCCACATACGAGGCAACGTGTTCCAGACCGCATACCCACTGAAAACGCTCACTCGGGACAATAAGCGCCGCATTTGCGGCGGAGCCGGTCACCTTGCGGCATAAGGAACAGTGGCACTGATAGAGACTGGGCAGCGTGCCAGACACCATGAACTCAACCTCTCCGCACAGACACTTACCCTGCATGTCGCCCCCTTGAGCCTTTAGCCTGAAATGCCATCCAAACTCTCCCCCGCAATCTCCCGCACATCCGCATCCTCGTCGGTCAACCGTGCTTCGAGCCAGGGTTTCGCACGGGCGTCGCCTGCGAGTCCGAGGTAGTGGCAAGCGTCCGCACGCACGCGGGCATCGGGGTGTTGCGACAGATCGCCCAGACGGGGGATGAGGCTGGCGAGCGCAGCGCGGTGGGCGAAGTGTTCGAACAATACACCCGCGCCCAGCCGCACGTTCAAGCTGGCTTCGACGTTGCCGACGATGGGCAGCACGGCGGCGAGCAGATCGGGTTCGGACTCGATCAAGGCTTGCACGCGCGGCAGCTGGCCTTCCTTCAGCAGCACATGAAACCAGTCGGCGATACCTGCTTCGCTGTCGGCCTTGGCCGCCCATTCGGCGAGCTCCGTTTTGCTCTGCGCACCCGCGAGTTCGATGCGGCCGATGCGCGTCCACGGCACGGTGCGCACGCCAAGCGCCTGTGCGACGTCTGGGCGCTGTTCCAGGTTGATCGCTTCGAGTGTGCCGATGAGCCCCTGTTTCAATAGATCGGTGAGCGCGGCGAGCACGCCGGGACAGTGCGGGCAGTGGCTGGACAGCAGTAGCAATGCATCAGGTGCTGACATTTAAATTCGCGGGATAATGGATGAATGGAATTTATCATTCTCCCGGTCACGCGGTATCAACAGAATTGCTCGCTGGTGTGGGATGCAGCTGGCCGTGCGGCGCTGATTGATCCGGGCGGTGAGGCAGATCGCCTGCTCGCCGAGGTGCGCGCGCGCGGCCTCACGCTGGAAAAGCTGCTGCTCACGCACGGCCATCTGGATCATGTCGGCGCGGCCGAAGAGCTGCGCGAGATGCTGGGGATTCCGATTGTGGGTCCGCAACGTGAGGAACGGTTCTGGCTCGATGCGCTGCCGCATCAGGCAGCGATGTTCAAGTTTCCGCCCACGACGGCGTTCACACCCGACCAATGGCTGGAAGACGGCGATAGTGTGGCGGTGGGCGAGATGCGCTTCGACGTGCTGCACTGCCCCGGCCACACGCCCGGCCATGTGGTGTTTTTCGAGCGTGCGGCGCAGCTCGCGTTTGTCGGCGATGTGCTGTTCAAAGGTGCGATTGGCCGCACCGACTTTCCGCGCGGCGATCATGCGGCGCTCCTGTCAGCGATCCACACCAAGCTGTTTCCGCTGGGCGACGCGGTGCGTTTTGTGCCGGGACACGGCGCGATGTCCACGTTTGGACACGAGCGGATCGAGAACCCGTTCGTGGGTTTGGGGTCAGAAAATGCGTGACACATACGTTAGGAGTGAATCATGAATACCCGCATCCTGTTGTTGACCTGGCTACTGTCGCTGCCCGCTGTGGCGCAAAACCTGTCGGCCATCGTGCACCCGATTCCCGAAGCGCCGACGCTGACGCAGCAGGCGCAGTCGGTACTCGACGGGGTCATGAAACGGGTACCGCAGATCGACACGGCCGGGCTGGCGGCGCAGTTGAAAGCGCAGCCGGAAACGATGGTGATCGACGTGCGTCAGGCGACGGAGCTGGCGATGCTGGGTGGCCGGATCGATTCGCCACGTTTTGCCAATATCCTGCGCGGCTGGCTGGAGTTCCAGATTGAGCAGACCGTGCCTGACAAGGCCACGCCCATCGTCGTCTATTGCGGCGTGAGCCAGCGCAGCCCGCTGGCCGCCGAGACGCTGATCAAGCTGGGTTATAAAAACGTCAAGAATTACCGCGACGGGTTTTTCAACTGGAAGCGTGCGGGGCTGCCTATCGTGCCGCTGGACGCCGCGCCCGCTTCGTTTCTCTACAGCCTGCCGCAGGAAGTGATGCCCGGCGTATGGTCGGCGATTGGGGCGACCGCGCCCGGTACGTATGAAAACTCGGGGCATAACAACAATCTTTCGTTCATCATCACCGCCGACGGCGTGGTCGTCGTGAACGCAGGCGACAACTATCTGCTCGCGCAGAGCTTGCACGACGAGATCAAGAAGCGCACCACCCAGCCGGTGAAATATGTCGTGCTTGAAAACGGCCAAGGCCACGCCATGCTCGGCTCAAACTACTGGAAAACGCAGGGCGCAAAAATCGTCGCTCACCGCGACACGGCCAAATATATCGACCAGTTCGGCCACGAAATGCTGGCAGGGATGCGCGCCCGTGCCCGCGACAAGGCGTACCGCACCGAACTGGTGGCACCCGATATCCTTTACGACGACACGCTGGATTTATCGATGGGCGGCGTCAAAATTGAAGTGCGGCATCTCGGCAAAGCGCACCACCACGGCGACACCATGGTGTGGCTGCCGGAAAAGAAACTCGTGCTCGCGGGCGACACCGCCTTCCACATCCGTATGCTGCCGCTGTTTGAAGACACCAATACGGCGAGCTGGATCGCCGTCTGGAACAAGTTCGAAGCGCTGGGTGCCGCCACCGTCATCCCCGGGCATGGCGGCCCCACCGACATGCCGACGGTGCGCAAATGGACTTACGACTACCTCGTTCACCTGCGTACCAAAATCGCCGAGGTCATCAAAAATGGCGGCTCACTCGACGACGCCTACAAAATCGACCAGTCTGCGTACCTGCATCTGCACACCGCCGACGAACTGGCGCGCAGCAACGCGGGGCGGGTGTTTAGGGCGATGGAGTTCGAGTGAGCGGCTGCGTCAACCCGTGTCACGTTAATTTGCTATCGACTCCAGCAACTCAATCAAAGCCTGGCCGGGGTTGACCGAGGGCGGCAAGTGCCGCACCGCGATCCCACGCGCCGCACACGCCGCTTCATCGACCACCGCCGATCCGGTCACTACCACACAGGTCAATTTGTGTAGTTGCGCAATAGTGGCGGCATCGAGGGTGCACGCGTGGGTGATCACGATGGTCGCCCAGAATACTCTCGGCACCAGATCCGCCGCGTCGGTGTAGGGAAACTCGCTCCAGTTGTGATCAAAGTCCGGGATAGGCAAGTCGTCGTGAGTGAACGCAGGGCGGTCGAGAAAAACGATACGCTGCTTATTGCTCACTTGGCATCGCCGACGAGGCGTTCGAGCGCGCGCATGATCGCGCTGGAGTCCAGCTCGCTGTCGCCCGCACCCATGAGGGCGTTCATCTGCTGCGCGATCAGCGCGGCGCCAGGAAGCGGCGTCGCGGTTTCCTGTGCGTTGTCGATGACAATGGCCATGTCCTTGTGGTGCAGTTTGACTTTGAAACCGGGCTTGTAGTTGGCGTCAAGCATGCGCTGGCCGTGGACTTCGAGGATACGGCTACCGGCAAACCCGCCCATCAGCGCTTCACGCATCTTGACCGGGTCGACGCCGTTGCGGCGTGCCAGCAGAATCGCTTCGGCCACGCCTTCGAAGGTGAGGCCGACGACGATCTGGTTGCAGCATTTGACGACTTGCCCTGCACCATGGCCGCCGACGTGGACGACGTTTTTGCCGAGCACCTCGAACAGCGGGCGCACTTTCTCAAAAATCGGTGCTTCGCCGCCCACCATGATCGACAGCGTGCCGTCGCGGGCACCGGATTCGCCCCCCGACACCGGCGCGTCGAGCATGTGCACGCCGCGCTCGGCCAGCGCGGCGGCAATGCGGCGGGTGGCAGCAGGCGAAACCGTACTCATATCAACGATGGTGTGGCCGGGCTTCGCGCCGTGTACCAGGCCGCGATCGCCAAGGATGATTTGCTCGACATCGGTGGTATCCGACACCACGGTGAACGTGATATCCGACTCGGCCGCCACTTCGGACGGCGTGCCTTTGCCCAGCGCGCCCGCCACGAGCATCGGTTCGAGGCGGTCAAAGCGACGACCGTACACAAATAGTTGATGGCCTGCGCGAAGCAGGTTTTCGGCCATGGGACGTCCCATGATGCCGCTGCCGATAAATCCGATTTTCATGATGCCAGCCCTTTGTTATTCCATTTCCAGATTGAAAAGCTCGCGAAGGCGAGCCGCAGACAGTGCTGTAGCACGGCAAGGCGAAGCCGACAAAGAGATTTTCAATCTGGAAGTTGAATTAAAACCCATAACCAGAAGGGCAGCGTAACCAATCCCGCCAGGGTTGACCAGCCCATGATGAGCCCCGCCAACCGCGCGTCGAGTCCAAAGCGATCGGCCAACGCGATGACCATC
>JBEBIA010000012.1:0-66192 GCA_040080645.1 Thiobacillus sp. | reverse complement strand
CAGCGCGCTGTCGATGCTGGCGAGGAATTTTTCCGGCTTCTCGAAGCCGATCACGCTGTAGCCGGATTGCGCGCCATCGGGCTTCCAGAAAATCAGCCCGGGCGGGCCGAACAGGTTGAAGCGCTTGAGCAGCGCCTTGTCGGCTTCGCTGTTGGCGGTGACGTCGGCTTTCAGCAGCACTACATCCGCTAACCGTGTCTGAACCTTGGCGTCGCTGAAAGTGAAGCGCTCCATTTCCTTGCACGACACGCACCAGTCTGCGTAGAAATCGAGCATGACGGCTTTGCCGTCTGACTGGGCGGCGGCCAGCCGCGTATCGAGTGCAGAGGAATCTTTCACTTTCTCGAACACGAGTCCCTGCTTGTCGGCGGCGACGGCTGCGTTGCCCGATCCGCCTTTGAACACATCGAGCGGTTGCAGCAGATCGCGACTGCCCGCGAGCATGCCGACGATGAGCGCAAGGCCACCAATGAAGAGCACGACGCCCAAGCCTTTCCACAGGCGTTTCCAGCCAGAGGCTTTTTCCGGCAAGGGGTCGAGGGCGTGGAGATACACCGCCGAGCCAATCAGCAGCAGTGCCCACAGCAGCATGTTGACCCAGGCCGGGATGATGGGCGAGATGAGGTAGATGGCGATGGTCAGCATGAGCACGCCGAAGAAATACTTCACCGCGTTCATCCAGCCACCCGCACGTGGCAACAATGCACCCGCCGAAAGGCCGACCAGTAACAAGGGCACGCCCATGCCCAGTGCGAGCACGAAGAGCGCGACGCCGCCGAGCGTGGTGTTGCCGGTCTGCGCGATGAAGGCCAGCGCAGCCGCGAGTGGCGGCGCGACGCAGGGACCGACGATGACAGCAGACAGGGCGCCCATGACAAAGACGCCGATGAAATTGCCGCCTTTCATTTTGTTTGACGCGTCAGAAAACTTGCTCTGAATCGCGCTCGGCAACTGAATTTCAAAAAAGCCGAACATCGACAGCGCGAGCAGCACAAACACGCCCGCGCCGATGCCAAGTGCCCACGGGTTTTGCAGTGCGTTGGAAATCAGCGTGCCCGAGAGCGCGGCGGCTACACCCGCCAGCGCGTAGGTGATCGCCATGCCCAGCACGTAGGCCAGCGCGAGCAGAAAACCGTGAGTTTTGGTCATAGTGCGATTTTGCCCGGCGATGATGCCCGACAAAATCGGAATCATCGGGAACACGCAGGGCGTGAGCGCGAGCAGCAGGCCAAAGCCGAAGAAGGTGGCGACCACCGCCCAGAAACTGCCCCCTTTCAGTACGCGTTCGATTCGCGAAGTGTCGGATTCGTTTGCGGCGGCCTCGGCAGGTGCCGCCGCGCTGGCGAGCGCAGGCGCGGCTGCGCTCGCCGTCAGTTTGAATTCGCGATTGATCGGCGGATAGCAAATCCCCACTGCTTCGTTGCAACCTTGCCAGGCGGCGTCGAGCACCAGCGTTTCGCCTGCTGCCAGCGCGCGCGACAGCGTCAGCGTGGCAGATAAATCATGGTGATACACCTCCATCGGCGTATCGAAATTGGGATCTTGCTTGACCTCTCCCGCAGGGGTATCGACACGCAACACTTTCACGTCGGCAGGTGATTTAACCACCCAGGCGAGTTTGTCGCGATACAGATAGGTATCCGCCGTCAGCGTGTAGTCCAGCTTGACGGTTTGCGCGTCGGTCATGGCCGCCGCGACCAGAAATGCTTCGTCGGGTGGCAGTACTTTGGGTAGGGCGTCGCCCCCCAGGTTGCGCAGGCTATCGAGCGCTGACCCGGCTGAAGATGCAGCAGAAAGTGGCGCGGGCGCGGCGAGAGCGGGCGTAGTCACCGCCGTCGCCATGCCCGGCAACTTGATAGTTACGCTCACCGTTTGAGGCGTGTAGCACAAGCCTGCATCCGCGCAGCCCTGCGAAATGGTTTTCAAGGTGACCGCAGTGGTGCCCGGCGTGGGCTGCATCGGCAGGGTGATGCGGATGTCGTTGCGATAGGTTTCGACCTTGCCGAAATTTTCGTCGTCTTTCAGCTTGCCGGGCGGCAATGCGAGCTTGCCCAGCGTGCCGCCAGCCAGCTCGAATTTGAATTTGTCGCGATACAGGTAATAGCCGTCGGCGATTTGCCAGCGGGCTTCCAGCGTGGTGGCGTTGAGTGCACGCGCGCTGAGCTTGAAGGCGGCCTCGGGTTCAAGGAATTCGTCAGCGTGTGCCGTGGATGCCAGCCCCCCTTGAGAAAGCGCCAGCACGCCCCACATGCAGGCCAATTGTTTGAGTGTGTTCCACGTCATCATGTTGTTTCGGTCTCCTGAGCAAGCCAGGCCAGATAGGCCAGAAGCCCGTGGCTAATCGGTACGGCAATGATTTCGGGCACAGCATACGGATGCTGCGCCCGAATCAGGGTTTCAACTTGCGGATATTGCACCGCTGTTGTTTTTATCAGCAACGGAATCTCCTCGGTGGATTCTATTGCGTTGTCCCAGCGGTAAATGGAGCGGCAGGGAGATAAAACGTTCACACATGCCGCCGCCCGCGCCTCGACCAGCGATCGAGCAAGTTTTTCGGCCAGAGCCGAATCGGGTACATTGGTCAAGACTAACAAAGGATTCATGACATGCGCTTTGGTTGGATTGTGCTACTACTGCTTTCGTTTCCCGTGATCGAAGCGGTCGGTATCTTCTGGGCTGCCAGCCATTTCAAAGGCTGGGTATTGCTGGCGCTGCTTGTCAGCTTGATCGCGGGCCTTGCCCTGATCCGCATCGAGCGGCTCGCCTGGAGCGCCCGCCTGCTGTTTTCCGTGCAGTCCGGCAAGCCCCCATTCGCCGCACTGTTCGCCAGCGGACGTATTCTGCTCGCAGGCGGCCTGCTTGTCTTCCCCGGATTTATCAGCGACGCGATAGCACTCATCCTGCTGCTGATTCCCGGCACCTGGACAGGCCGTAAACGCGATCCTTTGCGACCCGCTAACGATCCGCAGTCGTCGCCTTCCGCGCCGGACGATAACCACGCAGCGCCGCAGACGATTGATGGCGAGTTCACCCGCGAGCGGGATGATCGATTGCGGTGATCCGATGGTGCTGTCCCATGGAAAGGCTCACGCTTGAGCGAGGGGCGAAAATACCTTAAAATCCCCTTACTTATCAAAGGATTCCGACATGAAAAAATTTATGACTTTCCAGGGTGCGCCGATGGTTCTGGTGACTGCTCTGATTATCTGGGCTTGGATCAGCATTCTGTCTGTGTTGATTGGCTCGTTCTTCTGAGGCGTATTCGCCCAACAAAAAGCCCCGCGTGTGCGGGGCTTTTTGTTGGGCGCGCCTAGAGGCAAGCAGGGTTTAAGCGGGCAGGTGTGCCCGCATTTTTTGCAGGGCGCGTGCTTCGATCTGGCGGATACGCTCGGCAGAGACGCCGTATTCGGCGGCCAGTTCGTGCAGGGTGGCGGCTTCATTTTCGGTGAGCCAGCGCGCTTCGATGATGCGGCGGCTGCGCGCGTCGAGGTTCTCAAGCGCGGTGGCGAGGCCCTGATGCCGCTGACGTTCAAGTTGCTCGCGTTCCAGCACTTGCGCGGGATTCTCGTCCGGGCTCGCGAGGTAGGCGAGCGGGCTGTAGCTTTCTTCGCCATCGTCGACAGTCGGATCGATAGAAATGTCGTGGCCGGAGAGACGGGTTTCCATTTCCAGCACGTCGTGGCGCGAGACATTCAGTTCGCGCGCGATGCTGTCGGCCTGCTGCGTGGTGAGCGCGTTGAGCGACTGCTTGAGACTGCGCAGGTTGAAAAACAGTTTGCGCTGCGATTTGGTGGTAGCCACTTTTACCAGCCGCCAGTTGCGCACGACGTATTCGTGGATTTCGGCGCGGATCCAGTGCAGGGCAAACGACACCAGTCGCACGCCGCGCTCGGGGTCAAAGCGTTTGACCGCTTTCATCAGCCCGACATTGCCTTCCTGAATGAGATCGGCGTGCGGCAAACCGTAGCCGAGATAGTGGCGGGCGACGCTGACGACGACACGCAGATGCGAGACGACGAGCTGGCGCGCAGCGTCGAGGTCTTCGCGTTCGTGCCAGGCACGCGCCAGCTGCTGCTCCTCTTCGAGGCTCAGCATGGGGTAGCGGTTCACAGTCTGGATATAGCTTTCCAGGCTGTGCGCTGCCGGAATGGGTAAGTTGATTGCTGCATTCATGATTCGATACTCCTTGGCTGAAGTTTAGCACTCTCGTCTACCGAGTGCTAAAACGGTCAGGAGTTCCGAAAAATTAAGGGCGTTGGGATTATTGGCCCGACTCGACCTTTGCCAAGGTTCGGCTGACGGCAATCCATGAACCCAGCCAGCCAAACGCGGTAGTGAACGCTAACACGGCGAGTACTTCGAGCAGGCTGGGCGGGGCAAGCTGGAAGCTTGAGCCATACAGGGCGGCCAGCCGGGTAACGGGTGCGTTGAGCGCCCAGCCTGCCAGTGCTACCACGCCGCAGGCGGCCAGGCCGCCGAGCAAGCCTTGCGCTGCGCCGAGGTAGAGGAAGGGACGGCGGATATGACGGTCGGTGGCCCCGATCAGGCGGCTGATCTGGATTTCGTCGCGCCGCGCCAGCACCTGGGCGCGGATTGCGTTGCCGGAAATCGCGACGAGCGCGATTGCAAATAAACCTGCCAGCAGCCAGACCAGATTATGGCCCACTTGCAAACCAGCCTGCAGGCGGTCTGCCCAGGCACTGTCGAGCTGGCTTTCAGCCACGCCGGGATGTTTGGCGAGCTGTTTGTGCAGGTCTTGTAGTGCGCTGCGTGAGGTGTCGGCGGGGCGTACGATCCATGCGTCAGGTAGCGGGTTATTGGACAGTCCGGCGGTCACGTCTTCCAGCCGCTGCGCCTTGGCGAGTCTGGCCAAGGCGATGTTTTTGTCGACAAAGCGCGCGTGCGCGATATCGGCTTGTTTCAGGCGAGCCGCCAGCGCATGTTTGTCACCGGGGCTGGCCTCGGGGGCAAGGAACAGGCTGATTTCGGGTTGCGCGGGCAGGCTGCTCGCTAACTGGCTGACCTGCGCCAGCACCAGATACAGCCCGCTCGGCAAGCTGATCGCCACGCCCATTGCCAGCGCGGTCAACAGCGTGGCAATGGGCTGATGGGCGAGTCGGCGCAGCGCGGTGGTCAGCGCACGTTTTTGATGTCGTAGCCAGCCGATCATGGCGCGACCTCCGCGATTTTGCCGTGGTCGAGGTGCAGGGTGCGTCCGCCTAGCGCGCTAATGGCGCGGTCGTCGTGGGTGGCAATCACGAGCGTGGTGCCGACCTGATGAAAGTCACGGAACATGGCCATGATGTCGGCGGCATAACCGGCGTCGAGATTGCCGGTCGGCTCGTCGGCCAGCAGCAGGGCGGGGCGCGACACCAGGGCACGCGCGATGCACAGGCGCTGCTGTTCGCCGCCGGACAGGCTGATCGGGTTGGCTTTTTCACGCGCCAGCAGTCCGACTTTATCGATCACGGCGCGCGCGCGTTTGAGCGATTCGCGTCGATCCAGCCCGGCGATATCGAGCGGCAACACGACGTTTTCGATCACGTTGCGGTCGAACAATAATTTGTGATCTTGAAACACCAGACCGATATTGCGGCGCAAATAGGGCACGGCGCGTTGCGGCAGGCGTCCTACGTTCTGCCCGTTGACCGAGACGACGCCGCTGGTGGGGCGCTCGATCGCGGCAATCAGCTTGAGCAGCGTCGATTTTCCTGCGCCAGAATGGCCGGTGAGAAACACCAGCTCGCCTTTGTTGATGTCGAGATTGGCCGACGTCAGCGCTTCATGACCGCCGGGGTAGCGTTTAGTGACCTGGCTGAACTGAATCATGCGAACACCGCTTCCACGAATTCGCACGCATCAAAGGGGCGCAGGTCGTCGAGGCCTTCGCCCACGCCAATGTAGCGCACGGGAATCGGGCGGGCTTGCGCGATGGCCGCAATCGCGCCGCCTTTGGCTGTGCCGTCGAGCTTGGTCAACACCAGACCCGTGACGCCGAGCGCGTCGTCGAACGCTTTCACCTGTGTCACGGCGTTCTGTCCGGTATTGGCGTCGAGCACTAATAACACCTCGTGTGGCCCGCCCGGCGCGGCTTTTTCGATGACGCGTTTAACTTTCTTGATTTCTTCCATCAGGTTTAACTGCGTGGGCAGACGGCCAGCCGTGTCGGCCAGCACGACATCGATATTGCGCGCCCGCGCGGCGGCGATGGCATCAAAAATCACCGCCGCCGAATCGCCTTTGTCCTGGCTGATCACGGTGACATGATTACGCTCGCCCCACACCTGCAATTGCTCGCGTGCGGCGGCGCGGAAGGTATCGCCCGCTGCCAGCAGCACTGACAATCCTTGCGCCTGATACAGCTTGGCAAGTTTGCCGATGGTGGTGGTTTTGCCCGCGCCGTTGACGCCGGCCAGCATGAGGATGAACGGCTTGTGTGGCGTGACATCCAGAGGTGCCTGCAAGGGCGTGAGCAAATTCACCAGCGCCTGCTTCAGCGCAGCCTGTAAATCGCTGGCCTCGGTGAGCCCTTCGCGGCGCACCTGTTTTTGCAGGGTATCGAGCAGCGCGTGGGTAGCGTCTACGCCGACATCTGCCGTGATGAGGATGGTTTCGAGTTCGTCGAACAGCTCGGCGTCGATTTTGCGACCCACGCCAAACAGGCTGGATAACTGGCCACCAAGTTTGTCGCGAGTTTTGGCAAGACCCTGTTTGAGTCGATGTGCCCAGCTGAGTTTGGGCTCTGCGGTCTGAACGTCGGGGACGTCCTCAGCCACGACGTCGGTAGGGGATTTGGATTTGAAGAAACTAAACACGGATAAGCGCAGTCAGGACAGCTGTTTCGAGAGTGCCTTATCTTATCATTCGAACTTCAACCATTCAGAGGTGAAACATGCGGACTTTTGGCGCACTGGTATTGGCGCTGCTGGCGGGAGCTGCGCAGGCCGCCCTCACGGACGTTACGCTCGACAACGGGCTGCGCGTCATTGTGCAGGAAGATGCACGCGCCCCCGTGATGGTGTCGCAGGTGTGGTATCGCGCGGGCAGCATTGATGAAACCAACGGCACGACGGGCGTTGCCCATGTGCTCGAGCATATGATGTTCAAAGGCACGAAAGACGTGCCGCCGGGTGAGTTCTCAAAACAGATTGCCGCAGCGGGCGGGCGTGAAAACGCGTTTACCAGCCGCGATCACACCGCGTATTTCCAGCAGATGCAGAAAGACCGGCTAACGTTGTCGATGAAGCTCGAAGCCGACCGCATGGCGAATCTCATCATCAGCGACGAGCTGTTTGCCAAGGAAATCCAGGTGGTGATGGAAGAGCGGCGCCTGCGTACGGACGATCAGCCGCAGGCGATCGTCTACGAGCGTTTGATGGCCACGGCATATCAGACGCATCCCTATCGTCGTCCCATCATCGGCTGGATGGACGATTTACAGCACATGACCGCGCAGGACGCGCGCGACTGGTACACCCGCTGGTATGCGCCCAATAACGCCACGCTGGTGGTGGCGGGCGACGTCAAGGCCGACGAAGTGATTGCGCTGGCAAAACGTTATTTCGGCGGCATTCCGTCTAAGCCCCTGCCAAGCCGCAAGCCGCAGGCCGAGCCCGAGCAGGTGGGCGGCAAGCGCATCCTCGTGAAAGCGCCCGCCAAGCTCCCCTACCTGCTGATGGTCTGGCATGTGCCGACCCTCAAAAAATGGGACAGCGATAGCGATCCCTACGCGCTACAGATTCTCGCGGGCGTGTTATCGGGCAACGATTCGGCGCGACTGCAGAAGTCGCTGGTCAAAACACAGCAGATCGCGGTGAACGCCAGCGCGGGCTACGACGCGGTATCGCGCGGCCCGGGCATGTTCATGATCGATGCGAGCCCGGCACCCGGTAAGTCGGTGGCTGCGCTGGAACAAGCCATTCGCACCGAACTGAAACGCGTGCAGACCGATGGCATTAGCGAGGCCGAACTCGCGCGCGTCAAGGCGCAGGTCATCGCGGCGGATGTTTACCAGCGTGATTCGCTGTTTTATCAAGCGATGCAACTGGGTGAATATGCCACCGCCGGGCTACCGCCGGAGGCGCTGCTGCGGCGAACCGAAAAACTACGCGCTGTGACGGCGTCGCAGGTGCGCGATGTCGCGCGGCAGTGGCTGCGTGATGATCGTTTGTCCGTCGCTGAGCTTGATCCCCAACCCATCCAGCCACAGGCACGCCGTACGGTAGTGTCGGGAGTGCGCCATGCAAATTAAGACCTTTTTCCTGCGCGCGATGTTGCTGCTGAGCCTGCCGCTGTCGGCGTATGCCGGGCTGGATATCCAGCACTGGCAAACGCCACAGGGCGCGCGTGTGCTGTTTGTTGAAAGCCGCAGTTTGCCGATGCTCGATGTCGCTGTGAGTTTTCCGGCGGGCAGCGCGCGCGACCCGGCAGCCAAACCGGGGCTGGCACAGCTGACGCAGGGACTGCTCGATCAGGGTGCAGGCGGCTGGACGGACAGCGCTATCGCGTATCGGTTGGCCGACGTGGGCGCAGTGTTGTCGGGCAGTTTTGATCGCGACCGTGCTGGGGTGTCGTTGCGCACGCTGTCATCGTCGGCGGAAAAAAACCAGGCGCTGGAGGTGTTGATGCGGGTATTGCAGCGCCCGGATTTTCCAGCGGCGATTTTGCCGCGCGAAAAACAGCGTCTTATTGCGGGCATTCGTGAAGCCGAGGCCGATCCCGGCGCAGTGGGCGAGAAAGCCTTTTATCGCGCGCTGTATGGCAATCACCCTTATGCCCACGACGAAGCAGGTGAACCCGCTGCGATTGCCAAACTGACGCGTGCCGATTTGCAAACTTTTTATCGCACTCACTACAGCGCGCCCAATGCCGTGATCGCGTTGATGGGCGATATCAGCCGTGCCGAGGCCGAGGCCATCGCCACCCGCATGGCAGCCGGGCTGCCTGCGGGCAAACCCTTGGCTGCATTACCCAAACCAGCCGTTGCGTCGGTGGCCGAACTACGCATCGAGCATCCGTCTGCGCAAAGTCATGTGTTGTTGGGTGCGGTAGGCATGTCGCGGGACGATGCGGATTTCTTTCCGCTGTTTGTCGGCAACTATGTGCTGGGTGGTGGCGGCTTTGATTCGCGTTTGATGCGCGAGGTGCGAGACAAGCGCGGCTACGCCTACAGTGCCTACAGTTATTTTGTGCCGATGACCGAGGCCGGGCCGTTTCAGCTGGGCTTGCAGACCAAACGCGAACAGGCCAACGATGCACTGAAAGTGGCGCGTGACACACTGCGGCAGTTTATTGCCGAAGGCCCCAGTGAGGCCGACCTTACGCAAGCGCGCTCCAATCTCACGGGCGGTTTTCCACTGCGGATCGACAGCAACAAGAAAATTCTAGACTACCTCTCGATGATCGGGTTTTATCGTTTACCGCTCGATTACCTCGACACTTGGGTTGCGCGGGTGAACGCGGTTGATGTGGCAGCAGTGAAGCAGGCGTTTGCGCGACGGATTAACCCGGAGCAGTTGGTGACCGTGGTGGTGGGCAGTGAGCGCACTCGCTAAACGCGGTGCATCGCATGCGAGCAATCGCGTGCGCATCATCGGGGGCAGTCATCGTCGCCGTTTGCTGGAGTTTCCTGATCGTGACGGCCTGCGTCCCACGCCGGATCGTGTGCGCGAAACCCTGTTTAACTGGCTGGGACAGGATTTACCCGGCTGGCGTTGTCTTGATCTGTTTGCGGGTAGTGGTGCACTCGGCTTTGAGGCTGCTTCGCGCGGGGCCGCACAGGTGGTCATGATTGAACGGGACGCTGCAGCGCTCGCCGCGCTGGAAAAAAACCGCCGCCTGCTGGGCATCACGCAAATTGAGATTCAGCGCGGGGATGCGGGCAGCTGGCTGGAGAGTAACGCTGCGCAATTTGATCTGATTTTTGTGGACCCCCCGTTTGCCAGTGGGTTGGCCGAGACCCTTGCGCCGCAACTGGCAATACATCTTGTGCCGGGTGGATTCGCCTATATTGAGCAAGACTCGGCGGTTGTAGCACCGCCGGGTCTGGTGCTCCACCGCAGCGGGCGCGCAGGCCGCTCGCACTTTGCCGTTCTGAAAAAGGAAGCCCCATGCTGATCGCCGTTTACCCCGGTACGTTTGATCCGATTACGCGCGGTCACGAAGATCTGGTGCGTCGCGCCGCGCGTCTGTTTGATCGCGTGATCGTCGCGGTCGCCGAGTCGCGCAATAAACGGCCATTTTTTGCGATGGACGAGCGCGTCGCGATGGCGCGGGCGGTCTTGGCCGATGTGCCGCAAGCGCAGGTGGAAGGCTTTTCAGGATTGTTGATCGATTTTGTTGCGTCGCAGGGAGCGATTGCCGTGTTGCGGGGCTTGCGAGCGGCGTCCGACTTCGAATACGAATTCCAGCTGGCGGGCATGAACCGCAACCTTAAACCCGATATCGAAACACTTTTTCTCACGCCGTCGGATCAGTACATGTTCATCTCGGCCAGCATGATCCGCGAGATCGCGCAGCTGGGAGGAAACGTGGATGCCTTCGTTCACCCATTGGTGGCGGCGAAATTAAATGAGAAAATAAGCAAAACTTAATATTTGCCGGAGTCCACCATGTCCATGATGATTACAGACGAGTGCATCAATTGCGACGTCTGTTTGCCTGAGTGTCCGAACGATGCCATTTCGCAGGGCGATGAAATCTACATCATCGATCCCAACAAGTGCACTGAATGTGTTGGCCATTTTGATACGCCGCAATGCGTGGAGGTGTGCCCGGTGGATTGCATTCCGCTGAACCCGAATTACGCAGAATCGAAAGACGACCTGCAACTGAAATTTCTCCGCCTGACGGCGAGTAAATAACCCGGCTAGGCTGAATAGGCGAGCGGCACAAGGGGCTGTGGCGCGAGCGCCGCATGAATGCGGTCGTTGATTTGTGCCAGATGGCCGAGTGTGTCCTGGATCGCTTCGGCGGCGGCTTCCAGCTCGGCGATACGGTCGTCCAGCGTTTCAGTCGCGGCATGAATGCGGCTGACGCTTTCCAGCCGCCGCTTGAGCTGGAGTTGGTGTTCGCGTACCTGGCTATCCATCGGCGCGACCAGCGCCTTCAACCAGGCTTCGGTTTCCCGGTTGGCGATTTCAAATAACTGCGCCACCTTGCTGGCCAGGGTTTCAAAAAAACGCGCAGTGAGTTGATGCTGCCCCACCGTCAGCATCTTGAAGATCGTGTTGAAACGCTCGTTGAAAATCTGTTCCAGTCGCGTCATTTCCTTGCGGTATTTAGCCAAGCTGTGGTCGGGCGGATTGACTGCAGCCAGCCCGTATTCCTCGCTGAATTTCGTATACATCGCCATCATCATCTGACGCATTTCCTGAATCAGGCCGCTGGACATTTCCAGGTTCGTTTCCACGTTGCGAAAAAACTGCAACATGGCATCGCGCAGGCCCGTGCTGAAGCGGCTCTGGTTCATGCTGATACGAGTGTGGTGAACCTGATCGCGCAAGGCCGCCATACCGAGATGGCGGCGGAGGGTGTCTACCTGCGTGGCAAACACATTGCGCAAGGCATTGAATTGCGCCAGACCGCGCTCGAATTGCTGCTTGTCTTCATTCGCCTGCGTCATCATGTGCTGGATCACATCACGGTTTTTGCCGCGCAGGGTATGCAGCTCGTCAATCTGATCCTGAAACCCGGCCAGCCGCGATTCCAGCAGCTCGGTTGTTTTGACGACTACGTCTTCTACGCTGGCCTGTGTCGATTCGGCGACCAGTGTTTGCTTGCAGGGAATGAGCTCCTGCGTGAGTGCGGCCTCCAGTTCGGGCAGGCGGCTGCGTGCCAGCAGCGCGTCGTCGTGCTTCACTTTGGCCACCAGCGCTTTTTGCGCCGATACCGGATACACCTGAGTCGGCGGCAAATCCAGCAGGGCTGCGCTGCTGGCAACCTGCTTGGCAATTTCGGCGTTGATGGCGGCCTCGCTTTTGAGGTCGTCCCACAGGCCGTCGATCTTGTTCATGACCACCAGCCGCGCCCGGGTGGCACCCGGGATCGGCGCAAGGTATTGCCGCCAGATTTCGATGTCAGATTTGGTCACGCCGGTGTCAGCGGCCAGCAAGAACAGTACGGCATGGGCGCTGGGCAACATCGACAGCGTTAATTCAGGCTCGGTGCCGATGGCGTTGAGTCCCGGCGTGTCGAGAATGACCAAGCCTTGTTTCAGCAGCGGATGCGGAAAATTGATCAGCGCATGACGCCAGCGCGGAATCTCGATCGTGCCGTCGCGCGCGAGCAGATGCATGGCGTCTTCGTCGCGCGGATTAATCAGGCCGTATTGTTCGGCGGTGGCACCATCGACCGGGAACGTGTCGGCCAGCCGCATCAATGTGGCACTCATGGCCTCGGCAGATTCGATATCCAGCGGGAATTCCGTCCAGGCGTCGGCATCCTGCTTGAGATCGGCAATGCTGCCGTCCTGCGCCTTGGTCTCAATAGGCAGCAGGCGCAGTGAGGGGCGGTGCAGCGGATTGAAATACAGCTCGGTCGGACACATCGTCGTGCGCCCTGCTGACGACGGCAGCACCCGCTGACGGTAGTCCGAAAAGAAAATCGCGTTGATGAGCTCAGATTTGCCGCGCGAAAATTCGGCGACAAAAGCGACATTCAGCGTGTCTTCCTGCAGGCGGCCCAGCAGCTGTGCGAGCCGCAGGTCTGACTCGCTGTCGCTCAGATCATTGGATACCAGCCAGTCGCGTAGCGCTTCGACGCGCACGAACAGGGCATCGCGCCATGCGCTGTAATGCTCGAATTCGTCCGCCAGATTAGGAAGCGTCATGGTAGGGAGGCCAAAGTTACAGCAAACGCTGAAGTGGGCGAAGCACCGAGCCACGCCCCTTGCTGATACCGGTATATCGGATCAATAACGACATGTTAAATCTAAAACTTGACATGTTTATAGCACCGCTATCGCCCTTGGTGGAGCTTGGCAGGTGGCCGCCGCCCAGTTTAACGCTGACAGACCGGGCAGTAATACGTTGCGCGCTGCCCTTGTACAGTGCGGCGGATCGGGGTCGCGCAGGCTTTGCAGGCCAGTCCGGCGCGGTCGTAAACCCGGGTTTGCAGCTGGAAATACCCCAGCTCGCCGCTGCTGTGGACATAGTCGCGCAGTGAGCTGCCGCCTGCGGCAATTGCCGCCGTCAGCACGTGCTTGATCGCGATCACTAGACGCGAGCAGACCGGACGGCTCAAGCGCCGCGCGGCCGTGCCGGGTCGGATGCCCGCATGAAACAGCGATTCGGAGGCGTAAATGTTGCCCACGCCGACGACCACCCCTGCGTCCATGATGACTTGCTTGATTGCGCTGCCGCGCTGCTGGCATTGCATGTGCAGATACGTGGCGTCAAAAGCCGCCGTCAGCGGCTCTGGCCCGAGATGGGCGAGCAGCGGATGGCGGGTCGGATCGTCCGTGAGCAATACGGCACCAAAGCGGCGCGGGTCACGCAAACGCAACACCTGGTTGTCGGAAAACTGCCAATCCACATGGTCGTGAATCCCGGCGGGCTCATCCGTTTCGGCAAAACGCAGACTGCCCGACATGCCCAGATGCACGAGTTGGGTCAGTGCGCCAAACTCGAACAACAGGTATTTGCCGCGCCGACTGAGCCCGCTTAGGGACTGCCCGCCGAGCCGGGTCGCCAGATCAGTGGGCACAGGCCAGCGCAGACGGGGGTTGCGAACGATGACCGTGCGCAGCGTCTGCCCTTGCAAGCGAGGCAGCAGGCCGAGGCGGGTGGTTTCAACTTCGGGGAGTTCTGGCATGGCGATTGCTGCGTATTGTGGAGATCAGCGGCTAGTGTATCGAGCAATGTCAGTTTCACTGAAGCTGGCACTGAACCTTGCTTGCAGACACGCCTCGAAGGCTTAGAATCGAAACCTCATTTCAGGGAACAGCATGAGCTTCTTACGCACGATCACCCTAACGACCACGCTGGCCTTGACAGCGGCGTGTAGCCAACCCATGGTCAAACCGGCGCTGGCAGCCGATCCAGCGCCGCCTGCCGAGAGCACGCCGCCAGTGGTTGCTTCAACTGCGCCTGTGATTGATCCCAATTGGCCGGTTCAGGCGTTGACACCGGAATGGCTGTTCCAGTTTCTGGTAGCCGAGGTGGCGGGGCAGCGCGGTGCGATCGGTGTGGCCAAGACAACCTATCTGGATCTGGCGCGCCAGACGCGAGATCCGCGTGTGGCAAAACGCGCGGCTGAAATTGCGATGTTTTCCCGCGACCAGGCGGCGGCGCTGGAGTCAGCACGCTTGTGGGCAGGGAGTGAACCCGAGTCCGAGCGCGCGCAGCAGATGCTGGCGGCGCTGTTACTGAATCAGGGCCTGTTGCTAGAGGCTGAGCCGGTGCTGCAAAAAGTACTGGCGACGGACACGGCCAACGGGTTTTTGCACTTGGCTGCGCTGATGGGTAAAACGCCGGCTTCGCCCGATGCGTATGCGCTGGTGCAGCGGCTTGCGGCAACGTATCCAGCTTTGCCCGAGGCACAGTTTGCAATTGCTCAGGCGGCCATGCAGGTCAATCGCCCTGACGACGCGCTGGCGGCAGTGCGTCAGGCCGACGCGCTGCGACCGGGTTGGGAGCCAGCGGCGCTCTACCACGCACAATTGCTGGCCAAAAATTCGCGCAGTGATGCCTTGGCGTTCCTGCGTGACTTTCTCGCGCGCTACCCCGAATCACGTGAAGTGCGTTTGACCTATGCGCGGCTGCTGGTGAACGCCAACCAGTTTGACGAAGCGCGCAGCCAGTTCACCCGGCTGACGACAGATTTTCCACGCAACGCCGAGGTGAGCTTTGCAGCGGGATTGCTGTCGCTCCAGATGGGGGACGTGGCGACCGCGCGCGGACTGTTGCAGCAGACGCTCGAATATCAGCCCAAGGACGCAGGCACGGTGTATTACTACCTCGGCCAGACGGAAGAGGAGGCCAAGCAGACAGACGCGGCGCTCGCGCATTACGCCCGCGTGGAGGGGGGCAACTATCTGGTGTCTGCGCGGGTGCGGCAGGCTGCGCTGTTGACGCGCGCGGGCAAGCCCGATGAGGCGCGCGCCCTGCTGGCGGCCACGCAAGGCGATAACGAAGCGCAGAACATCAAGCTGGTGCAGGCACAAGCCGAGTTGCTGCGCGAAGCCAAGTCTTACGCGGTGGCCTACGATGTGTTGTCGGCAGGCTTGAAGCGCTTCCCGGATGCGGCAGACTTGCTGTATGACCGTGCGATGGTCGCTGAAAAACTCAATAAGCTCGATGTACTCGAAGCCGATTTGCGGCGCGCCATTGAGCTGCGACCCAACGACGCGCAAGCCTACAACGCGCTGGGCTATACCCTTGCCGATCGCACGACGCGGCAAGACGAGGCGATCAAGCTGCTCGACAAGGCGCTGTCGCTCGCGCCGGAAGACGCATTCATTATCGACAGCATGGGCTGGGCGCAATTTCGCGCGGGCAATTTCGCCCGGGCGCAGGAACATCTGGAACGCGCTTACAAAATTCGCCCTGACCCCGAGATTGCCGCCCATCTTGGCGAGGTGTTGTGGGCACGCGGCCAGCGTGCTGAAGCAGGCCAGCTCTGGCAAACCAGTTTGCAATCCCACCCGCAAAACGAAGTGCTGCTGGAAACCCTGCGCCGCCTGAAACCCTGATGCGATGGGTTGCCATGATGTTGGCGCTCGGCTTGGCGGGGTGCGCTGCGGTGCCGCCTGCGCCCGACCAGAAAGCCGCGACGCCGGATTCGGAGACGTGGACGCTGCAAGGCCGCTTGTCGATCCGGTCGGGTGAGCAAAGTTTGTCTGGCAGTGTGCGCTGGGCGCACGCAGCCGCCACCGATACCCTGTTGCTGACATCGCCCCTCGGGCAAGGCGTGGCGCGTATTGCCGTCACGCCGACGGGCGTGACGCTGGAATTACCGGATCAGCCGGTGCGCCACGCGTCCGATGCGGAAAGCCTGACCCGCGATGCGCTGGGTTACGAACTGCCCGTGTCGGGTCTGGTGTGGTGGGTACGGGGCCAGGCCGCGCCCGCGTCGCCCGCTGAAACCCGGTTGCGGGACGATGGCCGTCTGGCGCAACTACGGCAACAGGGCTGGATAATCGACTATCTGCAATACAGCGGCGACGGCCTGCCACGCAAACTCAGCGCGACGCGCGACGGCATGGAAATCCGGCTGGTAACCGACAACTGGGCACGCGAATGATCTATTGCCTGCCTGCCCCCGCCAAACTCAATCTGTTCCTGCACGTGGTGGGGCGGCGCGACGATGGCTACCATTTGCTGCAAAGCGTATTTCGCTTGATCGACTATGCCGATACGGTGTGCATTGAACTGCGCGACGATGGCCGCATCGTGCGTGAAGTCGATGTGCCCGGCGTGCCCGAAACCAGCGACTTGAGTGTGCGTGCCGCGTGTCTGCTGCAACCGTTGGCATCCGCAGGCAGGGGATGCAGCCTCCGGCTGGAAAAAAAACTGCCCATGGGCGGCGGGCTGGGCGGCGGCAGCTCGGATGCCGCCACGGTATTACTGGCGCTGAACCGGCTCTGGCAGATCAACCTGACGCGTGCCGAATTGCAGGCGCTGGCCCTGCAGTTGGGGGCGGACGTGCCAGTGTTTGTGTTCGGACAAAGCGCGTTTGCCGAAGGGGTGGGCGAAATTTTGCATTCCGTTGAGGTGCCGTCTGCCTGGTATGTTGTGCTGACGCCCCCGGTGCAGATTCCCACCGCCACAGTTTTTGCTGCGCCGGAATTGACACGCAACACGCCAGCCCTCAAAATAGCGCCCTTTTCGGCGGACGTGGGTCAAGTGATCGCACACACGCTGATGCCGCAAAGCGACGGGTTGGTGTCGCTGGGGCATAACGATCTTCAACCGGTGGTGATGGCGCGTGAACCCGAAGTCGTTCGCCACCTCGCATGGCTCGGCCAGTTTGGCGATGCGAGAATGACGGGTTCCGGGGCGTGTGTGTTTACCGCCTTCGCGTCGGAAGCTGAGGCGAACACCGTGCTGGCGCAGCGTCCGGCGTCGATGCAGGGGTTTGTAGCACAAGGGTTAGACAGGCATCCATTGCATGAGTGGGTGTCTGGGTAAGTAAAAAATTGGGGAGTCGCCAAGTGGTAAGGCATCGGATTTTGATTCCGACATTCGTAGGTTCGATCCCTACCTCCCCAGCCAGATTTTAACGAGCAGCCTGCCAACGGCTGCTGGGTAAGCAACAACAGCCGCAGGTCGCGGCTGTTGTTATTTTGTTTAGCAAGGTCGTCAGGCGGAGACGCGCGTGTCCATAGACAACTTGATGGTGTTCACCGGAAATGCCAACCCGAGCCTGGCGGGCGACGTGGTGCGGCATCTCAATATCCATCTCGGACGCGCGACGGTGTCCCGTTTTTCAGACGGCGAAGTCATGGTCGAGATCCTCGAAAACGTGCGTGGAAAAGACGTGTTCGTGCTGCAATCGACCTGCCAGCCGACGAACGACACTTTGATGGAAGTCATGGTCATGGTCGATGCACTGAAGCGCGCGTCGGCAGGCCGTATCACGGCGGCTATCCCGTATTATGGCTATGCGCGGCAGGATCGTCGCACCCGCTCGGCGCGGGTGGCGATTACTGCCAAGGTGGTCGCCAATATGTTGCAGGGCGCAGGGGTTGATCGCGTACTGACCATGGATTTGCACTCGGATCAGATTCAGGGGTTCTTTGATATCCCGGTCGATAACATTTATTCCAGCCCGATTTTGCTGGGCGATATCTGGAAGCGCAACCACCCGAACCTGATGGTGGTGTCACCGGACGTCGGTGGCGTGGTGCGGGCACGGGCGATTGCCAAGCGGCTCGAGTGCGAGCTGGCGATTATCGACAAGCGCCGTCCCAAGCCGAATGTGGCGAAGGTGATGAATATCATCGGCGACGTGAAAGATCGCACCTGCATCATCATGGACGACATGGTGGATACGGCCAATACGCTGTGCGAAGCGGCCAATGCGCTGAAGGAGCGCGGCGCGCGCAAGGTGATGGCGTATTGCACCCACGCGGTGTTGTCGGGCAGTGCGGCGGAGCGTGTGACCAATTCCGCGCTCGATGAACTGGTGGTGACCGACACTATCCCGCTGCGCGACGACGCGCTCGCGTGCAAGAAAATCCGGCAGTTGTCGGTGGCTGAGGTGCTGGCGGAAACCATCCGCCGCATCAGCGTAGAGGATTCTGTTAGCTCGTTGTTTGTTGAATAACGGCGGCACGAATGTCCCTGGTCGCGGGGGCTTTTATTTAAACACTGGAGAAACACTATGGAAATCGAAGTCATCGCATACAAGCGTGAATTGCAAGGTACGGGTGCGAGCCGCCGTCTGCGTCACGCCGGTAAAGTCCCCGGTATCGTCTATGGCGGTACCACCGCCCCGATGCAGATCGAGCTGGATCACAACGCGCTGTATCACGCGCTGCGCAAGGAGGCATTCCATGCGTCCGTGCTGTCGCTGAGCGTAGACGGCAACAAAGAAACCGTGCTGCTGCGTGATACACAATGGCATCCCTACAAACAGCAAGTGCTGCATATTGATTTTCAGCGCGTTGATAAAGATCACAAGATTCACGTCAAGATTCCGCTGCATTTCCTCAATGCCGAGGTGGCACCGGGCGTGAAAACCGGCGGCGGCAAACCGCACCACATCGTCAACGAACTTGATGTGACCTGCCTGCCGGGCAGCCTGCCCGAGTTCATCGCGGTGGATATGGGCGCGCTCGAAGTGGGGCATTCCATCCACGCCAACGATCTGGTGTTGCCTGCGGGCGTTGAGCTGGTGGCTCACGTCAAAGCCGAAAACCCTGCCGTGGCGTCGATCAACGCGCCCAAAGGTGGTGCGGCTGACGAAGCAGCACCGGCTGCTCCTGCTGCGTAAAGCTGTTGCGCCGCCCTTAGGTGGGTGGTGTAGCGGACTCAGGCATGAAGGCACCCCGCTTGATTGTCGGCCTCGGTAACCCGGGGCGCGACTACGAAGAAACCCGGCATAACGCCGGGTTTTGGTTTTGCACGCGGTTGGCGCACAGCTGGGGCGCATCGCTGGCGGTGGAGTCGCGCTTTCATGGCATTGTGGGCAAAAGCGCTCACCAGGTCTGGATGTTGTTGCCACAAACCTTCATGAATCGCTCAGGTCAAGCCGTTGGCGCGCTGGCGCGGTTTCATCGCATTGAGGCTGACGAAATTCTGGTGGTGCACGACGAGCTCGATATTCCGCCCGGTCAGCTACGCCTTAAGTTTGGCGGCGGTATGGGCGGCCACAATGGCCTCAAGGATATTGCCGCGCATCTGGGCACGCAGGATTACTGGCGCTTGCGCATCGGCATCGGCCATCCGGGCGATCGCAATGAAGTGGTGAATTACGTTTTGAAGCCGCCTCGCCGCGAAGAGCAAACCGAGATTGAAGATGCGATCGAACGCGCGCTGACGCTATGGCCGCTGATCGAACGGGGCGAGTGGAACGCTGCAATCCAGCGCGCCAATACCAACGCCAAACTTAACCCCAAAAAACAGGACACCCCATGAGCCTCAAATGCGGAATTGTTGGCCTGCCCAACGTCGGTAAATCCACGCTGTTCAACGCGCTGACCCAGGCGGGTATCGCGGCGGAAAACTATCCTTTCTGCACCATCGAGCCGAACACCGGTGTGGTCGAAGTGCCGGATCCCCGGTTGGCGCAGCTTGCCGGAATTATCAACCCGCAAAAAATTGTTCCGGCGATTGTCGAATTTGTCGATATCGCCGGGCTGGTGGCAGGTGCTTCCAAGGGCGAAGGGCTGGGCAACCAGTTCCTCGCGACCATCCGCGAAACCGACGCGATCTGTCACGTCGTGCGCTGCTTTCACGACGACAATGTGATTCACGTTGCGGGCAAGGTGGATCCGTTGTCGGATATCGAGACTATCGCCACCGAACTGGCGCTGGCTGACCTGGCGAGCTGCGAAAAAGCCTTGATTCGTTATGAAAAATCCGCGCGCGGGGGCGACAAAGAAGCCAAGGTCGTTGCCGAGGCGCTCAAGCCCGTACTGGCAACGTTGAATGAAGGTCGCCCCGCGCGCGCCGCCGGGCTGGACGCTGAAGGTTTGCTGGCGCTCAAGCCGCTGTGTCTGATGACCGTCAAGCCGACGCTGTACGTGGCTAACGTCAGCGAAGAGGGCTTTCACGACAATCCGATGCTCGATGCCCTGCGAGCCTTTGCCGCCAAAGAAGGCGCGCCCGTGGTGCCGGTCTGTGCTGCACTTGAGGCCGAGCTGCAAGAGTTATCAGTAGACGAGCGGGTGGATTACTTGAAAGAACTCGGTTGGGACGAACCCGGCTTGAATCGACTGATTCGTGCGGCCTACGATTTGCTGGGTTTGCAGACTTATTTCACCGCAGGGGTGAAAGAAGTGCGCGCCTGGACGATCCACAAGGGCGACACCGCGCCGCAAGCTGCCGGGGTGATCCACACCGATTTCGAGCGTGGCTTCATTCGTGCGCAAACGGTGGCGTTTGACGACTTTATCGCGTGTAAAGGCGAGGTGGGGGCGAAAGAAGCTGGCAAGATGCGTGCAGAAGGCAAGGAGTACGTCGTCAAAGATGGCGATGTGCTGAATTTCCTCTTTAATGTTTGACAGGCTTTCCTTCCCCCCCCTATAATCGCGGGCTTCGTTTGGGTGGGGTTCCCGAGCGGTCAAAGGGATCAGACTGTAAATCTGACGGCTCTGCCTTCGAAGGTTCGAATCCTTCCCCCACCACCAGGTTTTCGGCAGTAAAAGCGGGCGAAGCGGGTGTAGCTCAATGGTAGAGCAGAAGTTTTCCAAACTTATGACGAGGGTTCGATTCCCTTCTCCCGCTCCAGTTTGTTGTCATGCTTGGGGTTTTGAGATTGCAAAACCCTGCGCCCGCGTAGCTCAGAGGTAGAGCACTCCCTTGGTAAGGGAGAGGTCGACAGTTCGATTCTGTCCGCGGGCACCATTTAATTGGTGTCCATTGGTAGTGATGATGGTGCACCAGCATTTTGTGTTGAGTGTTGATTAATCGCAGCATTGCTTAAGCAAATAAGGGGTATTTGATATGGCTAAGGAAAAATTCGAGCGGACCAAGCCGCACGTAAACGTAGGGACGATTGGGCACGTTGACCACGGCAAGACCACCTTGACTGCGGCCATCACCACCATTCTGGCGAAGAAATTTGGCGGTGCTGCCAAGAAATACGACGAGATTGACTCTTCCCCCGAAGAGAAAGCGCGCGGCATCACCATCAACACCGCCCACGTCGAATACGAGACCGAGAGCCGTCACTACGCTCACGTAGACTGCCCCGGTCACGCTGACTACGTCAAGAACATGATTACCGGTGCGGCTCAAATGGACGGTGCTATCCTCGTCGTCTCCGCTGCTGACGGCCCCATGCCCCAGACCCGTGAGCACATCCTGCTTGCCCGTCAGGTTGGCGTCCCCTACATCATCGTCTACATGAACAAAGCTGACCTCGTAGACGATGCCGAGCTTCTCGAGCTGGTTGAAATGGAAGTGCGCGAGCTCCTCTCCAAATACAACTTCCCTGGCGACGACACCCCCATCGTCATTGGTTCCGCCGTCAAAGCCCTTGAAGGCGACCAGAGCGACATCGGTGAGCCCAGCATCATCAAACTCGCTGCGGCACTGGACAGCTACATCCCCATGCCCGAGCGCGCCATCGACAAAGCCTTCCTCATGCCCGTTGAAGACGTCTTCTCCATCTCCGGTCGCGGCACCGTCGTCACTGGCCGGATTGAGCGCGGCATCGTCAAAGTTGGCGAAGAGCTCGAAATCGTCGGCATCACCCCCACCGTCAAGACCACCTGCACCGGCGTTGAAATGTTCCGCAAACTGCTCGACCAAGGTCAGGCAGGCGACAACGTCGGCGTATTGCTGCGTGGCACCAAGCGTGAAGAAGTCCAGCGCGGCCAGGTGTTGGCCAAGCCGGGCTCCATCAAGCCGCACACCAAGTTCACTGCAGAAATCTACGTCCTGTCCAAAGACGAGGGTGGTCGTCACACCCCCTTCTTCCAGGGCTATCGTCCCCAGTTCTACTTCCGCACTACCGACGTCACCGGTGCGATCGAACTGCCGGCGGGTACTGAAATGGTCATGCCGGGGGATAACGTCTCCATCACGGTTGCGTTGATCCAGCCTATCGCCATGGACGAAGGTCTGCGTTTCGCGATTCGTGAAGGCGGTCGTACCGTCGGCGCAGGTGTGGTGGCTAAGGTCATCGAGTAAATAAAGCGTTCGGAGTTGCCCGGCTCGAAGGGGCGCGAGCATCGCTCGCGCCTTGGTCGTTTCCGGTGCGACTCACAATCCAGGCCAATAGCTCAATTGGTAGAGCGTCGGTCTCCAAAACCGAAGGTTGGGGGTTCGAGACCCTCTTGGCCTGCCACAGGATAAGCCGCAAGGCATACAGCGTTCATGGCTGACAAGATCAAATTGCTGGTTGCAGTACTGCTGGTGATTGCGGGGGTGGCCGGCTATTACGTGCTGACCGATGTGCCCCATGTGGTGCGCGTGCTGTCGGTGCTGACCGGGCTGGTGCTCGGCGGTGTGGCGGCAGGGCTGTCGGTGCCCGGCAAGCAGTTTTTCCGGTTTGCCCTTGAGTCGCGTGACGAAGCCAAAAAAGTTGTTTGGCCGACACGCAAGGAAACGATGCAGATGACCGGCATTGTCATTGCCTTTGCCGTGGTGATGGCGCTGTTCATGTGGATGGTTGACGGTATTTTGTTGTGGCTGGTGAAGCTGGCCATGGGACAGGGGAGTTGAGTATGCGCTGGTATGTCGTTCACGCCTACTCGGGCTTTGAGAAAAGTGTTGCACGCAATCTGCTGGAGCGGATTGAGCGCGCCGGGATGAAAGATCGCTTCGGTGAAATTCTGGTGCCGGTCGAAGAAGTCGTGGAAATGAAAGGCGGTCAGAAAAAAACCGCCGAGCGTAAATTTTTCCCCGGCTACGTGCTGGTGCAGATGGAAATGGAAGACGACACCTGGCATCTGGTGAAGAGCACGCCCAAGGTGACCGGCTTTGTGGGTGGCACGGCGACCAAGCCCGCCCCTATTTCCGAAAAGGAAGTGCAGTCGATCATGGATCAGATGCGCGAGGGCGTCGAGAAGCCCAAGCCCAAAATTCTGTTTGAAGTGGGCGAAACCGTGCGTGTGATCGACGGGCCGTTCACCGACTTCAATGGCAACGTGGAAGAAGTGAATTACGACAAGAGCAAATTGCGCGTGTCGGTGATGATTTTTGGCCGGGCTACTCCCGTTGAACTGGGGTTTGGTCAGGTCGAAAAAAGCTGACCTGTTTCGACAGGTTGGCGATCCGGGAAACCGGAGAGGAGCGTGAGTAGGGTAACTGAAAGCGCGTTGGTACTCATTTTTTAGGAGCCATCATGGCAAAGAAAATTGTCGGCTATATCAAGCTGCAAGTCCCGGCGGGCAAGGCGAATCCCTCGCCGCCCATCGGCCCCGCGCTAGGTCAGCGCGGTCTGAATATCATGGAATTCTGCAAGGCGTTTAACGCCAAGACACAGAGTCTCGAACCCGGCTTGCCGATTCCGGTGGTGATCACCGCGTTTGCGGACAAGAGCTTCACCTTCATCATGAAGACGCCGCCAGCGACGGTGCTCATCAAGAAGGCAATCAAGCTCGACAAGGGCAGCGCCAAACCGCACCTGGACAAGGTCGGCACGATTACCCGCGCCCAGCTGGAAGAAATTGCCAAAGCCAAAGAGCCTGATTTGACGGCCGCCAACATGGATGCTGCGGTGCGCACCATCGCCGGCACAGCCCGTTCCATGGGCATTAACGTGGAGGGAGTCTGAGATGGCTAATACATCCAAGCGCCTGCGCGCAATCAAGGAAAAAATCGACCGTAACCGCAACTATCCGGTGGCCGATGCGCTGTCGCTGGTGAAAGAGGCGGCGACAGCCAAGTTCAACGAATCCATCGACGTCGCAGTCAATCTCGGCGTGGATGCGCGTAAGTCGGATCAGATGGTGCGTGGCGCAGTCGTGCTGCCCAAGGGCACTGGTAAAACCGTCCGCGTGGCCGTGTTTGCTCAAGGCGATAACGTGCAGAAAGCCAAAGACGCGGGCGCGGATATTGTCGGTTTTGATGATCTGGCTGCTGATATCAAGGCAGGAAAAATGGATTTCGACGTGGTGATTGCTACGCCGGATGCCATGCGCGTCGTCGGTCAGCTCGGCCAAATTCTGGGGCCACGTGGTTTGATGCCGAACCCGAAGGTGGGCACGGTGTCGCCCGATGTGGCAGGCGCGGTCAAAAACGCCAAAGCAGGTCAAGTACAGTATCGCACCGACAAGGGTGGCATCGTCCATTGCACCATCGGTCGCGCTTCGTTCAGCGTCGACGACTTGAAGGAAAACCTGGCAGCGTTGCTGGATGCCTTGCAGCGTGCCAAGCCGACCAGTTCGAAGGGGATTTACTTCAAGCGCCTGTCGGTGTCCTCCACCATGGGGGCGGGTGTGCGCGTAGATCAATCCAGCGTCACGGCCTGAGCAAGTAATAGCACGGATGCGCAATAGCGTGTCCGTATGAACTTTGGGCCGCCGGTCAGCAATGGCCTGGCGGGTTGTCAAAGACCGTAGGTGTTCGCAAGGACTTAATCCGGGCGGGTTGTAGATGGGTGATGTAAGCATCCTCTGTGTACAAACCGGACGAACCTACGCAGATGGTGTTCCCGAGCAGGATGTTCCTGTCAAGGTCGCCAGCCGGAGCGGATTCCGCTGTTACAGGCGGTAGGCTCCGTAACTGAGAAGGAGGTAAGACCTTGAGTCTGAATCTTGAAGAGAAGAAAGCCGTCGTTGCTGAAGTCACCGCGCAGGTTGCGGGGGCTCAGACGGTTGTTGTTGCCGAGTATCGTGGCATTACCGTAGAAAACATGACCCAGTTGCGTGTGCAAGCACGCAAGGAAGGCGTCTATCTGCGCGTGCTGAAAAACACCTTGGTGCGTCGCGCGGTGGCGGACACTCCTTTTGCCGGTATTGCTGACCAGCTGGTCGGCCCGCTGGCTTACGGGATTTCCGCTGATCCGGTGGCAGCGGCCAAGGTGATGCACGAATTTGCCAAGACCAACGACAAGTTTGTCGTCAAGGCGGGTGCGATGCCCAATTTCATCATGTCTCCCAAGGACGTGGGGAATCTGGCCAGTATGCCTAGCCGTGATGAGCTCTTGTCCAAGCTCTTGGGCACGATGCAGGCACCGATCGCGCAGTTTGTCCGTACGCTCAACGAAGTGCCGACCAAGTTCGTGCGCGGTTTGGCGGCGGTGCGCGACCAGAAAGCGGCTTAAGCCGGACAATCGCAATACAACGGTTCGTTTTTAATCAGAAGTACATTGACAGGAGTAAATCAAATGGCTGTTTCTAAAGCTGAAATTCTCGACGCGATTGCCGGTATGACCGTGCTGGATCTGTCCGAGCTGATCAAAGAGATGGAAGAAAAATTCGGCGTGTCTGCGGCTGCGGCTGCGGTGGCCGTGGCTGCCCCGGCAGCGGGCGGTGGTGCAGCGGCTGCTGAAGAGCAGACCGAGTTCACCGTGATGCTGATGGGCGCAGGCGAGAAGAAAGTTGAAGTGATTAAGGTTGTGCGTGCTGCTACCGGTCTGGGCCTGAAAGAAGCCAAAGATCTGGTGGACGGCGCACCGAAGGCTGTCAAAGAAGGCGCAACCAAGGCCGACGCTGACGCACTCAAAAAGCAGTTGGAAGAAGCAGGCGCTTCCGTCGAAGTCAAGTAATCCCCAGAGCGGGGCGGCACAGATTGTGTGTCGCCGCTTTCCGGTGAGCTTTGAGTTCGATTGTTTGTTGCGGGGTAACCCGCAGCAGACGCAAGCAGCAAAACCCGGAACCCGGAATCGGCTTCCGGGTCATTTGCTTTTTGCGTCTGCCCCCAAGGGGACTCCGATTTTCTACGAACAAGGTTTGTGAAAAGTCGTCTGCCCTAAATCGAGCCGGTTGTTTTTGGACCGGCTCACCCCTGATTGTCAAGGAGAAACCATGGCTTATACCTTTACCGAGAAAAAACGACTGCGCAAAAGCTTTGCCAGCCGGACTAACACCCTTCCGGTGCCGTTTCTTCTGGCGACTCAGCTGGAGTCCTACCGCGCTTTTTTGCAAGAAGGCCGCTCGCGCGAAGAGCGTCTGAACGAAGGTCTGCAAGCGGCGTTCACGTCGATTTTCCCGATCGAGAGCCATTCCAAAAACGCACGCCTGGAATACGTCAGCTATTTCATGGGCGAGCCGGTGTTTGACATCAAGGAATGTCAGCAGCGCGGTCTGACCTATTGTGCGCCGCTGCGCGCGAAGGTGCGCCTGGTCATCATGGACAAGGAAGCGTCCAAGCCGACCATCAAGGAAGTCAAAGAGCAGGAGGTTTACATGGGCGAGATTCCGCTCATGACGCCGACGGGCTCTTTTGTGATTAACGGCACCGAGCGCGTGATTGTCTCGCAGCTTCACCGTTCGCCAGGCGTGTTTTTCGAGCATGATCGCGGCAAGACCCACAGTTCGGGTAAATTGCTGTTCTCGGCACGGATCATTCCCTATCGCGGCTCATGGCTCGATTTCGAATTTGACCCCAAGGACATTTTGTTCTTCCGGGTTGACCGTCGCCGTAAAATGCCGGTCACTATTCTGCTGAAAGCGCTGGGCTACACGCCCGAAAGCATCCTGTCCACGTTCTTCAACCTGGACACGTTCTATATCAATTCCCAAGGCGTTCAGTTTGAACTGGTGCCCGAACGACTGCGCGGTGAGATTGCCCGTTTTGATATTTGCGGCAAGGATGGCAACGTCATAGTTGCTAAGGACAAACGCGTCACTGCCAAGCACATTCGTGAACTGGATGCCGCTGGCGTGAAAAAATGGGCTGTGCCCGCCGAGTTTGTTGTGGGCCGTGTGCTCTCGCACGACGCGGTAGATAAAAAGACTGGCGAACTGGTCGCGCGTGCCAACGATGAAATTACCGAAGAACTGCTGACCACACTGGCGGGTGCAGGGGTTGATAAATTCAACACCTTGTATATCAACGACCTCGATCATGGGGGCTTCATTTCGCACACGCTGCGCACAGACGACACGACCGACGATTACGCGGCCAAAGTGGCGATCTATCGCATGATGCGCCCGGGTGAGCCGCCTACCGAAGATGCGGTGAACGCCCTGTTCGGCAATCTCTTCTTCAACGCAGAGCGTTACGACCTGTCAGCTGTGGGTCGTATGAAATTCAACCGGCGCATCGGTCGTGACGAATTGACGGGTGCAGGCACACTGTCCACTGAAGATGTCGTGGCGGTCATCAAGATTCTGGTCGAGCTGCGTAATGGACGGGGTGAAATCGACGATATCGATCACCTCGGTAACCGGCGTGTCCGTTCGGTGGGTGAGTTGGCAGAGAATCAATTCCGTGCTGGTCTGGTGCGGGTTGAGCGCGCAGTGCGCGAGCGTCTGGCGCAGGCCGAGTCCGACAATCTGATGCCACATGACCTGATCAATGCCAAGCCGGTGTCTGCGGCGATCAAAGAGTTTTTCGGCTCCAGCCAGTTATCGCAGTTTATGGACCAAACCAATCCGCTCTCCGAGATTACGCATAAGCGTCGTGTCTCGGCACTTGGGCCGGGCGGTTTGACCCGTGAGCGCGCGGGTTTCGAGGTGCGCGACGTGCACCCGACCCACTATGGTCGCGTGTGTCCGATTGAAACGCCAGAAGGCCCGAACATCGGTCTGATCAATTCGCTGGCACTGTTTGCGCGGACCAATTGGTATGGCTTCATCGAAACGCCGTACCGCAAAGTCATCAATAACAAGGTGACGGACGAAATCGATTACCTTTCGGCGATTGAAGAAAGCAAATTCGTGATCGCACAGGCCAACGCCGAACTCGATCCAAAAGGCAAATTCAAGGACGACTTGGTGTCGTGCCGCCATAAAAATGAATTTACCCTGTCGACGCCCGATCGCATTGAATACATGGACGTCGCACCCGCACAGATTGTGTCGGTGGCCGCTTCGTTGATTCCGTTCCTGGAGCATGACGACGCGAACCGTGCGCTGATGGGTTCCAACATGCAACGCCAGGCAGTGCCTTGCCTGCGTCCTGAAAAGCCATTTGTGGGCACGGGAATCGAGCGTACGGCTGCGGTGGATTCGGGTACTGTGGTCACGGCGTATCGCGGCGGTATCGTGGATTACATCGATGCCGCGCGTATCGTGATTCGCGTGCACGACGATGAGGCGCGTGCAGGTGAAGTCGGTGTGGATATTTATTCGCTGATCAAGTACACCCGCTCCAACCAGAACACCAACATCAACCAGCGTCCACTGGTGAAAGCGGGAGACGTGATTGCACGCGGCGACGTGATCGCCGACGGTGCCTCGACTGACATGGGTGAACTGGCGCTGGGGCAGAATATGCTGGTCGCCTTCATGCCGTGGAACGGCTACAACTTCGAAGACTCGATTCTGATCAACGAAAAAGTTGTGGCAGAGGATCGCTATACCTCGATTCACATCGAAGAACTGTCGGTGGTGGCGCGCGATACCAAGCTCGGACCGGAAGAAATCACTCGCGATATTTCCAATCTGGCAGAGCGTCAGTTGGGGCGTCTGGACGAGTCCGGCATCATCGCGATTGGTGCAGAAGTTGAAGCTGCCGATGTGCTGGTGGGCAAGGTCACGCCCAAAGGCGAAACCCAGCTGACGCCGGAAGAAAAGCTGCTACGCGCCATCTTTGGTGAGAAAGCCAGCGACGTGAAAGACACCAGCCTCAAAGTGCCGTCCGGCATGTCGGGTGTGGTCATCGACGTGCAGGTGTTTACTCGCGAAGGCATCGAGCGCGACAAGCGTGCGCAGTCCATTATCGACACGCAGCTTGCGGAATACCGCAAGGACATGACTGACCGGATGCGTATCGTTGAAGACGACACATTTGCGCGTCTGGAAAAACTGCTGCATCTGAAGGTCGCCAACGGTGGCCCGAAAAAGCTCGCCAAGGGCAGCAAAATCACCAAGGACTATTTGGAATCGGTAAATCGGCATGATTGGTTCGATATCCGTTTGGCTGATGATGAGGCCAGCCGTGCAGTCGAGTCGCTGAAGGACAGTCTCACGCAGAAACGCGTCGAATTCGAGGCGATGTTCGAAGAGAAAAAGAAGAAACTGACGGCGGGCGACGAGTTGCCACCCGGCGTGCAGAAGATGGTTAAGGTCTACCTGGCAGTGAAGCGTCGCCTGCAGCCCGGCGACAAGATGGCAGGTCGCCACGGCAACAAGGGTGTGGTGTCGAAGATTACGCCGGTCGAGGATATGCCCTTTATGGCCGATGGTCGTCCGGTGGACATCGTGCTGAATCCGCTGGGTGTGCCGTCACGGATGAACGTGGGACAGATTCTGGAAACGCACCTTGGCTGGGCCGCTAAGGGCCTAGGCGAGAAAATCGGACAGATGCTGGCCGCGCAAACCAAGACGATGGTTAAAGAACTGCGTGCGTTCTTCAAGGAAATCTACAACCAGTCGGGCAAAATCGAAGACATCGACAGCTTCACCGATGAAGAAATAATCGAGTTGGGGCGTCATTTGCAAAAGGGCGTGCCGTTCGCTTCCCCCGTGTTCGACGGCGCGTCAGAAGCAGAAATTCGCCGCATGCTGACGCTGGCCGGTCTGCCTGAGGGCGGCCAGGTCACGCTGTACGATGGTCGCACTGGCGAGGCGTTTGATCGCCAGGTCACCGTGGGCTACAAGCACGTGCTGAAGCTGCACCATTTGGTGGACGACAAGATGCACGCGCGCTCGACCGGCCCGTACTCGCTGGTCACGCAACAACCGCTCGGCGGCAAGGCGCAGTTTGGCGGCCAGCGCTTCGGTGAAATGGAAGTCTGGGCGCTGGAAGCCTACGGCGCGTCTTACGTGCTGCAGGAAATGCTGACCGTGAAGTCGGACGATGTGAATGGCCGTACCAAGGTGTACGAGAACATCGTCAAGGGCGACCACAAGATCGAGGCGGGCATGCCGGAATCCTTCAACGTGCTGGTGAAGGAAATCCGTTCGCTCGGCATCGACATCGATCTGGAACGTTATTAATTTAGGGTGAGGACACAGCCATGAAAGCATTGTTAGATCTTTTCAAGCAGGCCACCCACGAGGAAGAGTTCGACGCCATCAAGATCGGCTTGGCGTCGCCGGAGAAAATCCGCTCTTGGTCGTACGGCGAAGTGAAAAAGCCGGAAACCATCAACTACCGTACCTTCAAGCCGGAACGTGATGGCCTGTTCTGTGCCAAGATCTTCGGCCCGGTGAAGGATTACGAATGCCTGTGTGGCAAGTACAAGCGCCTCAAGCATCGCGGCGTGATCTGCGAAAAGTGTGGCGTTGAAGTCACGCTGTCCAAGGTGCGCCGCGAGCGCATGGGCCACATCGAGCTGGCCTCGCCGGTCGCGCACATCTGGTTTTTGAAATCACTGCCGTCACGTTTGGGCATGGTGCTCGACATGACGCTGCGCGACATTGAGCGCGTGCTGTATTTCGAAGGCTTCATGGTGGTTGAGCCGGGTATGACACCGCTTAACCGTGGCCAGCTGCTGACCGAAGAGGACTATCTCGCCAAGCTCGAAGAGTACGGTGATGAATTCAAGGCGCTGATGGGTGCGGAAGCCGTGCGCGCGCTGCTGCGCTCGCTCGACGTCCACTCTGAAGTCGAAACGTTGCATGCTGACATCAGTAAAACCGGTTCTGACACCAAGCTGAAAAAGCTGTCGAAGCGGTTGAAAATTCTCGAAGGTTTCCAGAAATCCGGTATCAAACCCGAGTGGATGATCCTCGAAGTGTTGCCGGTATTGCCGCCCGAGCTGCGTCCGTTGGTGCCGCTGGATGGCGGTCGTTTTGCTACGTCCGACCTGAACGACCTGTACCGTCGCGTGATCAACCGCAACAATCGCTTGAAGCGTCTGCTGGAACTGAAGGCACCGGAAATCATCGTGCGCAACGAAAAGCGCATGCTGCAGGAAGCAGTCGATTCGTTGCTCGATAATGGTCGTCGGGGCAAGGCGATGACCGGTGCCAACAAGCGCCCGCTCAAATCGCTGGCCGACATGATCAAGGGCAAGAGCGGCCGTTTCCGCCAGAACCTGCTGGGCAAACGCGTTGACTACTCCGGTCGTTCCGTGATCGTGGTGGGCCCTTACCTCAAACTGCACCAGTGTGGTTTGCCGAAGAAAATGGCGCTCGAGTTGTTCAAGCCGTTTATCTTCAACAAGCTGGAAGTACTGGGCCTGGCGACCACGATCAAGGCCGCCAAGAAAATGGTGGAAGACGAAGAGCCGATCGTGTGGGATCTGCTGGAAGAGGTTATCCGCGAACATCCTGTGATGCTGAACCGTGCGCCGACGCTGCACCGACTGGGCATCCAGGCGTTTGAGCCGGTGCTGATCGAAGGCAAGGCGATCCAGCTGCATCCGCTGGTGTGTGCGGCGTTCAACGCTGACTTCGACGGCGACCAGATGGCCGTTCACGTACCGCTGTCGCTGGAGGCGCAGACCGAAGCCCGCACCCTGATGCTGGCATCAAACAACGTGCTATCGCCCGCCAATGGCGAACCGATTATTGTGCCGTCGCAGGACATCGTGCTGGGTCTGTATTACATGACGCGCGAAATGGTGAATGCCAAGGGCGAAGGGATGATGTTTGCCGACGTGACCGAGGCGCGTCGCGCTTATGATAATCGCGTCGCTGAACTGCACGCCAGGGTGACGGTGCGCATCAAGGAAGTGACGCTGGATGCTGACAAGAATCGCGTTGAAACCGTCAAGCGGGTTGAGACCACGATTGGCCGCGCATTGCTGTCCGAGATTCTGCCGCCCGATCTGCCTTTCAGCTTTGTCGACAAGGCGCTGAAGAAAAAGGAAATCTCCAAGCTCATCAACGCCAGTTTCCGTCGTTGCGGTCTGCGCGAAACCGTGTTGCTGGCTGACAAGCTGATGTACACCGGCTTTACTTATGCCACCCGCTCGGGCATGTCGATTGCCGTGAAGGACATGCTGATCCCGAATGAGAAGGGCCAAATTCTGGATGCTGCCGAGTCCGAGGTGAAGGAAATCGAGGCGCAATACACCTCGGGTCTGGTGACCCAGGGCGAGCGCTATAACAAAGTGGTCGATATCTGGGGCCGCGCTGGGGATGCTGTGGCCAAGGCCATGATGGGTCAGCTGGGTGGTGAAAAGGTCATCGACCGCAATGGCAAGGAAGTCACGCAGGAATCGTTCAACGCGATTTACATGATGGCTGACTCTGGCGCGCGGGGTTCTGCTGCGCAGATACGTCAGTTGGCCGGTATGCGCGGCCTGATGGCGAAACCGGATGGTTCCATTATTGAAACGCCGATTACTGCGAATTTCCGCGAAGGTCTGAACATGCTTCAGTACTTCATCTCGACTCACGGCGCGCGTAAAGGTCTGGCCGATACGGCGCTGAAAACTGCGAACTCCGGTTATCTGACGCGTCGTCTGGTTGATGTGACGCAGGATCTGGTGGTGGTCGAGGAGGATTGCCAAACCACGAACGGCCTGGCGGTGAAGGCGCTGGTTGAAGGCGGTGAAATCGTCGAGGCGCTGCGTGAGCGGATTCTGGGTCGTGTGGCGGCACAAGACGTGATTCATCCTGAAACGCAGGAAACGCTGTTCGAGGCCGGTACGCTACTGTCCGAAGATGTGGTGGATGCGATTGAAAGTGTGGGCATTGACGAAGTCAAGGTGCGTACACCGCTGACTTGTGAAACCCGTTTCGGCCTTTGTGCGCAGTGTTACGGTCGCGATTTGGGTCGCGGTTATCTGGTCAACATCGGTGAAGCCGTCGGCGTGATCGCAGCGCAATCGATTGGTGAGCCGGGCACCCAGCTCACTATGCGTACATTCCACATTGGTGGTGCTGCGTCGCGTGCGGCAGCAGCCAGCCAGCTTGAAGCCAAGTCGAATGGCACGGTGCAATATACCGCTGCGATGCGCTATGTGACCAACGCCCGCAAGGAACTGGTTGCCATTTCGCGCAACGGTGAACTGGTGATTGCCGACGATAGCGGTCGTGAACGTGAACGTCAGAAAGTGCCGTACGGCGCTACCCTAATGGTGTCCGACGGTGTCAAGGTCAAGGCGGGGGCTGTGCTGTGTATGTGGGATCCGCATACCCGGCCGATTATTACTGAGTATGCCGGTCGCATCCGCTTCGAAAATGTAGAGGAAGGTGTGACGGTAGCGAAGCAGCTCGACGAAGTGACGGGTCTGTCCACCCTCGTGGTGATCGACCCCAAACGCAAGGCCAGCAGTGCGGCCAAGGGCGTGCGTCCGCAGGTCAAACTGCTGGATGAGGCGGGCAAGGAAATCAAGATGGCGGGCACCGACACGCTGGTGAACATCACCTTCCAGGTTGGCTCGATTATTACCGTTAAGGATGGTCAGGACGTAGCCGTGGGCGACGTGCTTGCACGTATTCCTCAAGAAACGTCGAAGACGCGTGACATTACCGGCGGTCTGCCGCGTGTGGCCGAGTTGTTCGAAGCGCGCTCACCGAAAGATGCGGGTGTGCTGGCTGAAGTCACCGGCACGGTCTCGTTTGGCAAGGACACCAAGGGCAAGCAGCGTCTGGTGATTACCGACATGGACGGTGTGCCGCATGAGTATCTGATCTCGAAAGAGAAGCACGTCACCGCGCACGATGGCCAGATTGTCCAGAAGGGCGAAATGATTGTCGATGGATCGTTCGATCCGCACGATATTTTGCGTCTGAAAGGCGTGGAAACCCTGGCGCGCTACATTACTGACGAAGTGCAGGATGTGTATCGTTTGCAAGGCGTGAAAATCAACGACAAGCATATCGAAGTCATCGTGCGGCAAATGCTGCGTCGCGTGACTGTGACCGACCCGGGCGATACTGGCCTGATTCCGGGCGAGCAGGTCGAGCGTTCCGAAGTGCTTCAAATCAATGACGACATGGTCGCCGCCGACAAACAGGTTGCGGTTTACGATCCGATCTTGTTGGGTATTACCAAGGCTTCGTTGTCCACCGATTCGTTTATTTCGGCAGCGTCGTTCCAGGAGACCACCCGTGTGTTGACCGAAGCCGCGATTATGGGCAAGCGGGACGAATTGCGTGGTCTAAAGGAAAACGTCATTGTGGGCCGTCTGATTCCAGCAGGAACCGGTCTGGCGTACCACAACACGCGTCGTCGTCAGGCAGCAGGCGAAGATATGGGGGCCAACCTGTTGATCGGCGGTGATGCAGAAGCAGCGCCTGCCGAAAACCAGGAGGTTGCTTGACAGGGTGGGGGTGCTCCACTAGAATCACGCGTCTTTTTCCGGCTGTCTGTTCGGCGGTGTTGGGCAGATAGTACGGTGAGCGCAGCACGCAAAGCCCGGGACGGCGTTTCGCCGTCCCGGTTGTTTTCAGAAACGATTTAATTCGATCTTATTTAATACGGATTTAAAACATGCCAACCATTAACCAGCTGATCCGCAATCCGCGTCAGGCTCCGGTCGAGAAAAGCAAGGTCCCGGCGCTGAAGGCCTGCCCGCAACGTCGGGGTGTGTGTACCCGTGTGTACACCACGACGCCTAAAAAGCCGAACTCGGCATTGCGTAAAGTGTGCAAGGTCAAGTTGACCAGTGGTTTCGAGGTCATCAGCTACATTGGTGGCGAAGGCCACAACCTGCAGGAACACTCGGTGGTGCTGGTGCGTGGTGGTCGTGTGAAAGACTTGCCGGGTGTGCGTTATCACACCGTTCGCGGCAGCCTGGATACGGCGGGCGTCAAGGACCGTAAACAGTCGCGTTCGAAGTACGGCGCCAAGCGCCCGAAGAAAGCCTGATTAAATTCGGCACCCCAAAAGCCTAATCAGCCAATAAGCTTAACTAGATAGAGAGACAGGAAAATGCCCCGTCGTCGCGAAGTCCCCAAACGTGAAATCCTGCCGGATCCAAAGTTCGGTAATCAGGAAGTCTCCAAGTTCATGAACGTTGTCATGTCCAGCGGCAAGAAGTCCGTCGCTGAGCGCATCGTCTATGGCGCATTCGAGCAGATCACCAGCAAATCCGGTAAAGATCCGCTGGAAGTATTCGGCATTGCGCTGAACAATGCCCGTCCGCTGGTTGAAGTTAAAAGCCGTCGCGTTGGTGGCGCGAACTATCAGGTGCCGGTTGAAGTGCGCGCCAGCCGTCGTACGGCATTGGCCATGCGCTGGCTGAAAGATGCGGCACGCAAGCGTGGCGAAAAATCCATGGGCGCACGGTTGGCGGGCGAGTTGCTGGATGCGGCTGAAGGTCGTGGCGGCGCGGTCAAAAAGCGTGAAGAAGTGCACCGCATGGCTGAAGCCAACAAGGCCTTCTCGCATTTCCGCTTCTGATAATTGGTTTTCTGACGTTTAGATATTTTTAGGTAATTACCGTGGCTCGCGCAACTCCTATCGAACGCTATCGCAATATTGGCATTTCTGCTCATATTGATGCTGGTAAAACCACCGCCACTGAACGTGTTTTGTTCTATACGGGCGTCTCGCACAAGATCGGCGAGGTCCATGATGGCGCGGCCACCATGGACTGGATGGAGCAAGAGCAGGAGCGCGGCATTACCATTACCTCGGCTGCGACAACGTGTTTCTGGAAGGGCATGGACGGGCAGTTCCCTGAGCACCGCATCAACATTATTGATACGCCGGGTCACGTCGATTTCACCATTGAGGTCGAACGATCCATGCGTGTGCTGGACGGCGCATGCATGGTGTATTGCGCGGTAGGCGGTGTGCAGCCACAGTCCGAAACCGTGTGGCGTCAGGCGAACAAATATAAAGTGCCGCGTTTGGCTTTCGTTAACAAGATGGATCGCGCTGGAGCGGATTTTTTCAAGGTCTACGATCAGATGCGCTCACGCTTGAAGGCCAATCCGGTGCCGATTCAAGTACCGATTGGTGCCGAAGATAACTTCGAGGGTGTAGTTGATTTGGTTCGCATGCAGGCGATCTACTGGGATGAAGCCAGTTTGGGCATGAAATTCGAGTTGCGCGAGATACCGGAAGGTTTGCTTGAGACCTGTAAGAAGTGGCGTGAGACGATGGTCGAGGCGGCTGCCGAGAGTTCAGAAGAGATGATGAACAAGTACTTGGAAGCGGGCGATCTCTCTGCCGAGGATATCAAGTCGGGCTTGCGTGCCCGTACCGTTGCCAGCGAAATTGTGCCGATGATGTGTGGCAGCGCTTTCAAGAATAAAGGCGTACAGGCGATGCTTGATGCGGTGGTTGAGTTTATGCCAGCGCCTACGGATGTGTTGCCGGTGCAGGGTGAGTTAGATAACGGCTCTATGGGTGAGCGTAAGCCATCTGATGATGAAAAGTTTTCAGCGCTGGCATTCAAGGTAGCAACCGACCCGTATGTGGGCCAGCTGATTTTCTTCCGTGTGTATTCCGGGGTGGTCAAGTCGGGCGACACCATTTACAACTCGGTTAAAGGTAAAAAAGAGCGCCTTGGCCGTATTTTGCAAATGCACGCCAACCAGCGCGAAGAAATTAAAGAAGTTCGCGCGGGCGACATCGCGGCGGCGGTGGGTCTGAAAGATTGCACCACAGGCGACACCCTGTGCGAATTGAATGATCCGATCGTGCTTGAGCGCATGATTTTCCCGGAGCCGGTGATTCACGTGGCAGTCGAACCGAAGACCAAGGTCGACCAGGAAAAAATGGGTATCGCCTTGGGTCGTTTGGCTCAGGAAGACCCGTCTTTCCGCGTGCGTACTGATGAAGAAACAGGCCAGACAATTATGTCGGGCATGGGTGAATTGCACTTGGAGATTTTGGTTGACCGGATGCGCCGCGAATTCGGTGTGGAGGCCAACGTGGGCGCACCGCAGGTGGCCTACCGTGAAGCGATCAAGAAAGAAGTCGAGCAGGAAGGCAAGCACGCCAAGCAATCTGGCGGTAAGGGTCAATACGGCCACGTGTGGATCAAGATGGGGCCGAATGAGCAGGGCAAAGGCTTCGAATTCATCGACGCGATCAAGGGCGGTACCGTGCCGCGCGAATATATTCCGGCGGTAGAGAAGGGTCTGAAAGAAGCGTTAAACAATGGCGTGCTCGCAGGCTTTCCGGTTGTGGATGTCAAAATCACGTTGTTCGACGGTTCGTATCACGACGTGGACTCGTCGGAATTGGCGTTCAAGCTGGCCGCGATTCTGGCGTTCAAGGATGGTATGCGCAAAGCCAGCCCGGTGTTGCTCGAGCCGATGATGGCGGTCGAAGTCGAGACGCCAGAAGACTATATGGGCGACGTGATGGGCGACTTGAACCGTCGTCGCGGCATTATCCAGGGTATGGAAGATGCGTCGGGCGTCAAACTGGTGAAGGCGGAAGTACCGCTGGCAGAGATGTTCGGTTATTCGACCGATCTGCGTTCGATGTCACAGGGTCGCGCGACGTACTCGATGGAGTTCAAGCACTATACCGAAGCGCCCAAGAGCGTCGCAGAAGCAGTGATAGCCAAGAAATAGGCATCAGCGAATGTGCGTAACGTTTATCCACAACAGATTATTTGATTGATTAGGGTATTAAGACATGGCTAAGGAAAAATTCGAGCGGACCAAGCCGCACGTAAACGTAGGGACGATTGGGCACGTTGACCACGGCAAGACCACCTTGACTGCGGCCATCACCACCATTCTGGCGAAGAAATTTGGCGGTGCTGCCAAGAAATACGACGAGATTGACTCTTCCCCCGAAGAGAAAGCGCGCGGCATCACCATCAACACCGCCCACGTCGAATACGAGACCGAGAGCCGTCACTACGCTCACGTAGACTGCCCCGGTCACGCTGACTACGTCAAGAACATGATTACCGGTGCGGCTCAAATGGACGGTGCTATCCTCGTCGTCTCCGCTGCTGACGGCCCCATGCCCCAGACCCGTGAGCACATCCTGCTTGCCCGTCAGGTTGGCGTCCCCTACATCATCGTCTACATGAACAAAGCTGACCTCGTAGACGATGCCGAGCTTCTCGAGCTGGTTGAAATGGAAGTGCGCGAGCTCCTCTCCAAATACAACTTCCCTGGCGACGACACCCCCATCGTCATTGGTTCCGCCGTCAAAGCCCTTGAAGGCGACCAGAGCGACATCGGTGAGCCCAGCATCATCAAACTCGCTGCGGCACTGGACAGCTACATCCCCATGCCCGAGCGCGCCATCGACAAAGCCTTCCTCATGCCCGTTGAAGACGTCTTCTCCATCTCCGGTCGCGGCACCGTCGTCACTGGCCGGATTGAGCGCGGCATCGTCAAAGTTGGCGAAGAGCTCGAAATCGTCGGCATCACCCCCACCGTCAAGACCACCTGCACCGGCGTTGAAATGTTCCGCAAACTGCTCGACCAAGGTCAGGCAGGCGACAACGTCGGCGTATTGCTGCGTGGCACCAAGCGTGAAGAAGTCCAGCGCGGCCAGGTGTTGGCCAAGCCGGGCTCCATCAAGCCGCACACCAAGTTCACTGCAGAAATCTACGTCCTGTCCAAAGACGAGGGTGGTCGTCACACCCCCTTCTTCCAGGGCTATCGTCCCCAGTTCTACTTCCGCACTACCGACGTCACCGGTGCGATCGAACTGCCGGCGGGTACTGAAATGGTCATGCCGGGGGATAACGTCTCCATCACGGTTGCGTTGATCCAGCCTATCGCCATGGACGAAGGTCTGCGTTTCGCGATTCGTGAAGGCGGTCGTACCGTCGGCGCAGGTGTGGTGGCTAAGGTCATCGAGTAAATAAAGGCGAAAATTATGCAAAACCAGAAAATCCGCATTCGCCTTAAAGCGTTTGATTACAAGCTGATCGATCAATCCGCACTGGAAATCGTCGAGACCGCCAAGCGCACAGGCGCGGTGGTCAAAGGACCGGTTCCGCTGCCGACCTCGATCGAGCGTTTTGACGTCCTGCGTTCACCCCACGTCAACAAAACGTCGCGTGACCAGTTTGAAATCCGTACCCATCGCCGTCTGATGGACATCATGGATCCGACCGATAAAACGGTTGATGCGCTGATGAAGCTGGATTTGCCTGCTGGTGTAGATGTTGAAATCAAGCTTTAAGCAAACAAAAGCAGGAAGTGTTTGTGTTTTACCCGGGCGCGCAGGTATAATGCCGCCCCTTCAGCTGTAACAATACAGTCGAATCTAAAAGTCGCCGGTCAATAGTAATCGGCACCTACAACCCATGCTCGGCATCTCGCCGAGCTTGTGATAGGAAATACGAAGATGAGTATCGGGCTCGTTGGCCGCAAGGTCGGCATGACCCGCATTTTCACTGAGGACGGGGTTTCCGTGCCGGTGACAGTGCTGGAAGTGTCCAATAATCGTGTCACGCAAGTGCGTACGTCAGAGATTGATGGCTATTCCGCCGTGCAGGTTGCGTTTGGTAGTCGGCGCAATAGCCGTGTCAGCAAATCAGAAGCCGGTCACTATGCCAAGGCGGGTGTCGAGGCGGGCGAACTGATGCGCGAATTCCGCGTCGCCGCTGATGTGGCTTCGCGGTATCAGGCGGGCGCGGCAGTGCCGGTTGATCAATTCCAGGCGGGCCAGAAAGTGGACGTGTCGGGCGTGACCCAAGGTAAGGGTTTTGCCGGTACGATCAAGCGCCATAATTTCAAATCCCAGCGTGCTACTCACGGTAACTCGCGCTCGCACAATGTGCCGGGCTCAATCGGTATGGCGCAGGATCCGGGTCGTGTGTTTCCGGGTAAGCGCATGTCGGGTCATATGGGTGCGGTGACCTGTACCAAGCAGAATCTGGAAGTGGTGCGTGTGGATGCTGAGCGTGGTCTGCTGCTGCTGAAAGGTGCTGTCCCGGGTTCAAAGGGTGGGCACGTAGTGGTTCGCCCAGCAGTGAAAGGCGGTGCGTAATGGATTTGTCGGTCATTAACGATCAAGGCCAGCAGGTGACCAGCGTGTCCGCTTCGGACGAAACGTTCGGTCGTGATTACAATGAGGCGCTGGTGCATCAGTTGGTTACTGCGTTTCAGGCCAACGCCCGCAGTGGTAATCGTGCACAGCAAACGCGTGCAGAAGTGCGCGCGACTACGCACAAGCCGTGGCGTCAAAAAGGTACCGGCCGTGCGCGCTCGGGTATGTCTTCCAGCCCGATTTGGCGTGGCGGTGGCGTAACCTTTCCAAACAAGCCGAATGAAAATTTTACCCACAAGGTCAATCGCAAGATGTATCGCGCAGGCTTGGCGACCATCCTGTCACAGCTGGCTCGTGACGGTAAGCTGAAAGTGGTTGAGAGTTTGGTGATGGAGTCGCCGAAGACCAAGCTGCTGTCGCAAAAACTTAAGGGTATGGGCTACGATCATAAAGTCATGATCATTGCAGACTCGGTGGATGACAATCTGTGGTTGTCGTCGCGTAACCTGCCGCATGTTTATGTGGTTGAGCCGCATCAGGCTGATCCGTGGAGCCTTGTCAAATTCGGCAATGTTCTGATCACCAAGGCGGCGATCAAGCAATTCGAGGAGATGGTCTGATGAATGCGAATACACAGGCAATCAGCCAGGAGCGTCTGCTCAAAGTGATTCTTGCGCCCGTGATCTCGGAGAAGAGCACGCGCATCGCTGACCAGCAGAATCAGGTGACTTTCCGCGTGTTACCAGATGCCACCAAGCTGGAAATCGGTTCTGCAGTCGCGAGCCTCTTCAAGGTTGAAGTGGTTGGCGTTCAAGTGCTCAACGTTAAGGGCAAAGTCAAGCGTTCCGGTCGCAGTACCGGTCGTCGTGATAACTGGAAGAAGGCGTATGTCACCCTCAAGCAGGGTCAGGACATTGACTTCGCGTCCGGTCAGTAAGGGGAGAGCATCATGGCATTGATTAAAGTCAAACCGACTTCCGCTGGTCGCCGCGCAGTTGTCAAAGTGGTGACCCCGGGGTTACATAAAGGCAAGCCGCAGGCGGCTTTGCTGGAGCCGCAAAAGCGCGGCTCGGGCCGTAACAATAATGGCCACATCACCGTGCGTCATAAAGGTGGCGGCCACAAGCAGCATTACCGTGTGGTCGATTTCCGTCGCAATAAAGACGGCATCATGGCCAAGGTCGAGCGTGTGGAATACGATCCGAACCGCTCTGCGCATCTTGCTTTGCTGTGCTACGCCGACGGTGAGCGTCGTTACATCATTGCGCCGCGCGGTATCGAGGTGGGCGCACAGCTGTTTAATGGAGTTGAAGCACCGATTAAGCCGGGTAACTGCTTGCCACTGCGTAACATTCCGGTCGGCAGCACGATTCACTGCGTTGAAATGATGCCAGGCAAAGGCGCGCAGATTGCACGTTCAGCGGGTACCTCTGCGCAGTTGCTGGCGCGTGAAGGTAGCTACGCACAATTGCGTTTGCGTTCAGGCGAAATTCGCAAGGTGCATGTTGACTGTCGCGCCACTATGGGTGAAGCGGGCAACGAAGAGCACAGCCTGCGTTCCATTGGCAAGGCGGGCGCTATGCGCTGGCGTGGTGTCCGTCCGACCGTTCGTGGCGTGGTGATGAACCCGTGCGATCACCCGCATGGTGGTGGTGAAGGCCGTACTGCGGCAGGCCGTCATCCAGTCAGCCCATGGGGTACCCCGACCAAAGGCTATCGCACTCGCAGCAACAAGCGCACCTCCAACATGATCGTCCGCCGCCGTCACGCGCGCTGATTAAGGTAGAGAGATATGGCACGTTCAATTAAAAAAGGCCCTTTTGTTGATGGGCATCTGCTGAAGAAAATTGCGACCGCCCGCGAGTCCAACGACAAGCGCCCGGTGAAAACCTGGTCGCGCCGTTCTACCGTGTTGCCCGACTTTATTGGTCTGACGATAGCGGTGCATAACGGTCGCCAGCATGTTCCGGTGTTTGTCACCGAAAATATGGTGGGGCACAAGCTCGGCGAGTTTTCCCTGACGCGTACCTTTAAAGGGCACGTTGCGGACAAGAAGGCGAAGAAATAAGGAGCCATGATGGAAGTTTCTGCGATTTTGCGTGGCACTCGTTTGTCCGCACAGAAAGGCCGCCTCGTGGCAGACCAGATTCGTGGTCTGCGCGTAGCCAAGGCGCTTGACATTCTTGCCTTCAGCCCCAAAAAAGGCGCAGGCATTATCAAGAAAGTGCTCGAGTCGGCGATTGCCAACGCCGAGCATAACGAAGGTGCGGATATTGATGCGCTGAAAGTCAAGACGATTTATCTTGACCAGGGTTCGGTATTGAAGCGCTTTACTGCCCGCGCCAAAGGCCGTGGCAATCGTATTAGCAAACCGACTTGTCACATTACCGTGACGGTTGGGGATTGAGGACGCGCCATGGGACAAAAGATACATCCGATTGGATTCCGCCTCGGCGTACAGCGTAGCTGGACTGCCAAGTGGTACGGCTCCAACCGCAATTTCGCCGATATGTTGATCGAAGACATCAAGGTGCGTGATTACTTGAAAAAGAAACTGGCTCATGCCTCGGTTTCTAAAGTGCTGATCGAGCGTCCGGCTAAAAACGCGCGCATCACGATCTTCAGCGGTCGCCCTGGGGTGGTCATTGGTAAAAAAGGTGAGGACATCGAGGTGCTGCGTGGCGAGTTGTCGCGCCTGATGTCGGTGCCGGTGCATGTCAATATTGAAGAAATTCGCAAGCCGGAAACCGATGCGCAGATCATTGCTGACGGGATCGCTCAACAGCTTGAGAAGCGTGTGATGTTCCGCCGCGCCATGAAGCGCGCCATGCAAAATGCAATGCGCCTGGGTGCGCAGGGCATCAAGATCATGAGTTCGGGTCGTTTGAACGGCGCTGAAATCGCGCGCACCGAGTGGTATCGCGAAGGCCGCGTGCCCCTGCACACGCTACGTGCGGAAATTGATTATGGTTTCTCGGAAGCTAAAACCACCTACGGCATCATTGGCATCAAGGTGTGGGTATACAAGGGTGACGCGCTGAATCGTGGCGAGCAGCCTGCGGCAGCTGAACCCGAGAAGCGCGGCAAAAAACCAGGAGTAAAACATGCTGCAGCCAGCTAGAAGAAAATACCGCAAGGAGCAAAAAGGCCGTAATACTGGTCTGGCGACGCGCGGTGCAAGCGTGAGCTTTGGTGATTTCGGCCTTAAAGCTGTGGGTCGTGGTCGCTTGACCGCACGCCAGATCGAAGCGGCGCGTCGCGCCATGACGCGTCATATCAAACGGGGCGGTCGTATTTGGATCCGAATTTTTCCGGACAAGCCGATTTCGCGTAAGCCTGCCGAAGTCCGGATGGGTAATGGTAAAGGGGCACCTGAGTACTATGTGGCTGAAATTCAGCCCGGCAAGGTGCTGTATGAGATGGATGGGGTGAACGAGCAGCTGGCACGCGAAGCGTTCAAGCTGGCAGCGGCCAAATTGCCGATTGCCACCACCTTCGTGACCCGCATGATCGGGAGCTGAGTGATGAATACCAAAGAGATGCGCAGCAAAAATGCTGTCGAGCTGAAACAGGAACTGGAATCTTTGCTGCGTGCGCATTTTGCGTTGCGTATGCAAGTAGCTACCCAGCAGTCAGCCAAAACGGCTGATCTAGGCAAGCTGCGTCGTGATATTGCGCGCGTCAAAACGATTATGCGCGAGAAGGCGGGTCAGGCATGAGTGAAGTCAAGAAAATGGTACGTACGCTGACGGGACGTGTAGTGAGCGACAAAATGAACAAGACCGTTACTGTACTGGTCGAGCGTCGCGTCAAACACCCGGTGATCGGTAAGATCATCCGTCTGTCCAGGAAATACCACGCACACGACGAAAATAACGAGTTCCATGAAGGCGATATGGTTCAGATCGAAGAGACGCGCAAAATGTCGCGTACCAAGGCCTGGTCAGTGAGCAAGCTGGTTGAGCGCGCTCGCGTTTAATTGAATATGACGCAAGTAATGCTTGCGTCAGGATGATAAGCCCGGTATAGTGCCGGGTTTTCCGGTCGGTGGTTAGGTGGTTTGACCTGGTTCGCCGGCTCAAGTAGTGCCTTAAGTAATTCTGGTTGCTTTCGGTGTTTCTCCCGTACGGGATCCAAAACTGGCCGCTGTACCGAGCCAAAGCATGATTCGTCAGGCTTTGAATCGATCGCAATGTGCGGATTAAGTTGGAGGCAAAATTAAATGATTCAGATGCAGTCCATATTGGACGTGGCTGACAATACGGGCGCTCGCTCGGTGATGTGCATCAAGGTGCTTGGTGGCAGTCATCGTCGTTACGCCAGCGTAGGCGACGTTATCAAGGTCAGTATCAAGGATGCCGCGCCGCGTGGCCGTGTTAAAAAGGGCGACGTCTATAACGCGGTGGTTGTGCGTACCGCCAAGGGTGTGCGTCGTCCTGATGGTTCGCTTGTCCGTTTTGATGGTAATGCAGCGGTGCTGCTGAACAACAAGCTTGAGCCGATCGGCACGCGTATCTTTGGACCGGTGACGCGCGAACTGCGCACCGAGAAATTTATGAAGATCGTATCGTTGGCGCCTGAGGTTCTGTAAGGAAAAATCATGGCACGAATTCGCAAAAACGACCAGGTTGTAGTGCTGACTGGTAAAGACAAGGGTAAGCGCGGCACTGTCCTGCGCGTGCTAGATGATGGTCATCTGGTGGTGGAGGGGGTTAATCGGGTTAAGAAGCATCAGAAACCCAATCCCATGCGCAATCAGCAGGGTGGCATTATCGAAAAAGAAATGCCGATTCAGGCTTCGAACATTGCGCTGTTCAACAGCGCAACCCAGAAAGCTGATCGGGTTGGTGTCAGGGTGCTGGAGGATGGACGCAAAGTGCGCGTTTATAAATCCAACGGCGAAATGGTTGACGCACAGGGGTAATCATGGCGCGTTTGCAAGAGTTTTATCGTGAGACGGTGGTGCCAAAACTGGTTGAGCAGTTTGGCTACAAGTCAGTTATGGAAGTGCCGCGTATCCAGAAAATCACCCTGAATATGGGTGTGGGTGAAGCGGTGGCCGACAAAAAAGTGATGGATCACGCGGTGGGAGACATGCAGAAGATTGCCGGTCAGAAACCTGTGGTGACCAAGTCCAAAAAGTCGATTGCCGGCTTCAAGATTCGCGATAACTATCCGGTTGGTTGCATGGTCACTCTACGCCGAGCTCAGATGTTCGAATTTCTCGATCGCTTGGTGACTGTTGCTATGCCGCGTATCAGGGATTTCCGTGGGGTGTCCGGAAAGTCTTTCGATGGCCGTGGTAATTACAACATGGGCGTGAAAGAGCAGATCATTTTTCCTGAAATCGAATACGACAAAATCGATGCGTTGCGCGGGATGAATATCACGATCACCACCACAGCAAAAACTGACGATGAAGCGCGCGCATTGCTCGCTGCCTTCAGTTTTCCTTTCAAGAATTGAGGCGGGTATGGCCAAGTTATCCTTGATTAATCGTGAAGAGAAGCGCGCGCGTACGGTGAAGAAATTTGCCGCCAAACGTGCGGCCATTAAAGCGGTGATCGCCAATTCGCAATCGAGCGAAGATGAGCGCATGGCAGCTCATCAAGCATTGCAGGCATTGCCGCGTAACGCCAGTCCGGTACGGCAGCGTAATCGCTGCAAACTGACCGGTCGGCCGCGTGGTGTGTTCAGTAAATTTGGTTTGGCGCGTAGCAAGTTGCGCGAATATGCGATGCGGGGCGAGATCCCGGGCATCGTCAAAGCTAGCTGGTAAGGGGATGACGATATGAGTATGAGTGATCCCATTGCGGATATGCTGACCCGCATCAGGAACGCACAAGCGGTGGAAAAGGCAGTCGTAAGTATGCCTTCTTCCAAAGTCAAGGTTGCGATTGCCAAGGTGCTGAAAGATGAGGGTTATATCGATGACTTCGCCATACGTGGTGAGGCATCGAAACCCGAGCTGGAACTTCAGTTGAAATACTACGCGGGTCGTCCGGTGATTGAGCGCATCGAGCGTGTGAGCAAGCCTGGTCTGCGAGTATATAAAGGTGCCGAAGACCTGCCGCGCGTGATGAATGGTCTGGGTGTGGCGATTGTTTCAACTTCCAGTGGCGTGATGACCGACCGCCATGCTCGCGCCAAGGGCGTGGGTGGCGAAGTGTTGTGCGTCGTCGCGTAAGGGGAGCCGGATATGTCACGTGTAGCGAATAATCCGATTACGGTGCCCAAGGGTGTGGAAGTCACGCTGGGTCAGACGATCTCTGTCAAGGGGCCGTTAGGTAGTTTAAATCAGCGCGCTTCAGCAGACGTAGCAGTCGAAATGAAAGATGGCGTGGTGACGTTTGCTCCGGTTGGGGCGAGCATCCAGGCGAATGCCATGGCTGGCACTATGCGGGCTTTGGTGAATAACATGGTGCAGGGTGTGTCTAAAGGGTTTGAGAAAAAATTGACCCTGGTGGGCGTGGGTTACCGCGCTCAGGCACAAGGTGATGCGCTTAACCTGACGCTGGGTTTTTCGCATCCCGTGGTTCACAAAATGCCTGCCGGTATCAAGGTGGAAACGCCGACCCAGACCGAAATCCTCATCAAGGGGGTGGATCGTCAAGTTGTGGGTCAGGTAGCTGCTGACGTTCGCGCGTATCGCCCGCCTGAGCCTTACAAGGGCAAGGGTGTGCGCTATAGCGACGAAGTGGTTATCAAGAAAGAGACCAAGAAGAAGTAAGGTTTAAGGACAGATCATGAACACCAAGCAATCACGGCAACGCCGCGCGCGCAAAACCCGCGCCAAAATTGCGGCCGTCAAGGCAATCCGTCTCGCGATTCATCGCACTAATAGCCACATCTATGCCCAGATTATTTCGGCGGATGGTGGTACGGTGATGACAAGCGTGTCGTCTAACGATAAGGACATGCGCATTAGCATGCCGAATGGCGGCAATGTGGCAGCAGCGGCTGCGGTGGGTAAACGCCTGGCAGAAAAAGCCAAGGGTTTGGGAATTGAAAAAGTAGCGTTTGATCGTGCTGGCTTCCAGTTTCATGGCCGGGTGAAAGCCCTGGCGGAAGCCGCACGTGAAGGCGGTTTGGCATTTTAACGAGGCAGAATCCAGATGGCCCGACCAGCACCAGTAAATAATGAAGAGCGCGGCGACGGTTTGCGCGAAAAGATGATTTCAGTCAACCGTGTCACCAAGGTGGTGAAAGGTGGACGGATCATGGGATTTGCCGCACTGACCGTGGTCGGCGATGGCGATGGCGGCATAGGCATGGGCAAGGGCAAGTCCCGCGAAGTGCCGGTGGCTGTGCAGAAAGCCATGGAAGAAGCGCGTCGCAAATTGGTCAAGATCAATTTGAAGAATGGTACCTTCCATCACACAGTGGTCGGCCAGCACGGCGCGTCCCGCGTGTTGATCCAGCCCGCCTCCGAGGGTACTGGCATTATTGCAGGCGGTGCCATGCGTGCGGTGTTTGAGGTAATGGGTGTGCAGAACGTGCTCGCGAAGTGCCTGGGATCGACCAATCCCTACAACGTAGTGCGTGCAACCATTGATGGTTTGTTGAAGATGTCCACCCCTTCCGATATCGCGGCTAAGCGCGGCAAGTCGGTTGAAGACATTACGGGGTAAGTCATGAGCGAGCAAAAGACAATCAAGGTGACTCAGGTCAAGAGCTTGATCGGTACCAAGGCTGCTCACCGCGCCTGTGTGCGTGGATTGGGTCTGCGCCGGATGCATCACACCGTAGAGGTGCTGGATACCCCAGCTAATCGCGGCATGATTACCAAAGTCGCTTATCTGGTTAAGTGCGAGGCTTAAATGGAACTCAATACAATTAAACCCGCCGATGGCGCGAAGAAAAACAAGCGACGCGTGGGTCGTGGCATAGGTTCTGGTCTGGGCAAGACTGCGGGTCGTGGCCATAAAGGTCAAAAGTCCCGTGCGGGCGGCTACCATAAGGTCGGTTTCGAGGGGGGGCAGATGCCTATGCATCGTCGCCTGCCGAAGCGTGGCTTCGTGTCGCTAACCAAGGCTGATACCGCTCGTGTGCGTTTGTATGAGCTGGACGATATTGGCGTTGATGAAATTGATTTGCTGGTATTGAAACAGGCGGGTGTCGTGAGTGGTGCGGTCACTGGCGCTCGCGTGTACCTCTCTGGTGAAATCACCAAGGCCGTCAAGCTGTCAGGTATTGCTGTCACCAAGGGCGCGCGCGCCGCGATCGAGGCCGCTGGCGGCTCGGTCTCCGAGTAAGCGGGTTAGCGTTTTGGCAACACCCAAGACCGGTCTGGGAAAATTTGGCGACCTCAAGCGTCGCCTGATGTTTTTGCTCGGCGCGCTGATTGTTTACCGGATTGGCACGTTCATTCCAGTGCCGGGTATTGATCCGCTGGTGCTGGATCAGCTGTTCAAGTCGCAATCGGGCGGCATCTTGGGCATGTTCAACATGTTCTCGGGTGGTGCGCTGTCACGCTTTAGCGTGTTTGCACTGGGCATCATGCCGTATATCTCGGCATCGATCATCGTGCAGTTGATGACGACTGTTTCGCCTCAGTTGGAGGCGCTGAAAAAAGAGGGTGAGTCGGGTCGTCGCAAGATTACGCAATACACCCGATACGGCACCTTGGTGTTGGCGATTTTCCAGGGTCTTGGAATCGCGATTGCCTTGGAGTCGCAGGCAAATTTGGTGCTTGATCCGGGCATGGCGTTTCGCTTGACGACGCTCGTCACACTGACCGCCGGTACAATGTTCTTGATGTGGCTGGGCGAGCAGATTACGGAACGCGGTTTGGGTAACGGCATCTCGATCATTATTTTTGCAGGTATTGCAGCGGGCTTGCCGAGCGCGATTGGGGGCACTCTGGAGTTGACGCGTACTGGTGCGTTCTCGATCCCGCTGGTGTTGTTGCTGTTTGTTGGGGTTCTGTTGGTCACGGCGCTGGTGGTGTTTGTTGAGCGTGGGCAGCGCAAAATTCTGGTCAACTATGCCAAGCGGCAAGTAGGAAAAATGGTTGTGGGAGGGCAGAGTTCGCATCTTCCGCTGAAGCTGAACATGGCCGGGGTGATACCGCCGATCTTTGCATCTAGCATCATTCTGTTTCCGGCTACGCTGGCTGGCTGGTTTGGCAGTAGTCCGAATATGGGCTGGTTGAAAGATATTGGTTCCACATTGTCGCCTGGCCAGCCTGTTTATATTTTGTTATATGCGTTAGCGATTATCTTTTTCTGTTTTTTCTACACCGCCCTTGTGTTTAATTCCAAGGAAACAGCGGATAACCTGAAAAAGAGTGGTGCGTTTGTTCCGGGTATCCGACCGGGTGAGCAGACAGCGAGGTATGTAGACAAGATACTGACCCGGCTGACGCTTGTAGGGGCTATTTACATCACGCTGGTGTGTCTGTTGCCTGAGTTTTTGATTTTGAAGTGGAATGTGCCGTTCTATTTTGGTGGCACGTCGCTCCTGATTCTTGTTGTCGTGTCCATGGACTTTATGGCACAAGTGCAGGCCTACGTCATGTCGCACCAGTATGAGGGTTTGCTGAAAAAAGCCAACTTCCGTAATGGCTTGGTGGGGCGTTAATGTCGAAGGAAGATGTGATTCAGATGCAGGGCGAAGTTGTTGAAAATCTTCCCAATGCAACGTTTCGCGTCAAGTTGGAAAATGGCCATGTGTTACTTGGGCATATTTCCGGAAAAATGCGGATGCACTACATCCGTATTTTACCGGGCGACAAAGTAACAGTTGAGCTGACGCCATACGATTTAACCAAAGGCCGGATCGTTTTCCGGGCGAAGTAAGTAAGCCGGTGTGTAAACATCGAAGGTGAATGGAGAGAACCATGAGAGTGCAGGCTTCTGTTAAAAAAATCTGCCGCAAGTGCAAAGTGGTGCGCCGTAAAGGTGTTGTTCGCGTGATTTGCGACGACCCGCGTCACAAGCAGCGTCAGGGCTAATTTGCCGCGTTGAGAATTCGGGCTGATCCGGGTCGGGTCAGCGTGTTATAATTGTTAGTTTTCCGTTCGGAGCATTGCGAATGGCTCGTATTGCAGGGGTCAATATCCCCAATCATCAGCACGCAGTGATTGCGTTGACCGCCATTTATGGCATTGGCAGAACCACGTCAGGCAAAATTTGCGACGCGGCTGGCATTGCTACGACTTCCAAGATCAAAGATCTGACGGAGGCCGAGATGGAGCGTTTGCGCGAAGGCGTAGCGAAATTTACGGTTGAGGGCGACCTGCGCCGTGAAATCACCATGAACATCAAGCGATTGATGGACTTGGGCTGCTATCGCGGTTTTCGTCATCGTAAAGGCTTGCCTGCGCGCGGTCAGCGCACACGTACCAATGCGCGTACCCGTAAGGGACCGCGCAAGGCCATCAAGAAATAACAGGCTGACAGGTTAAAAATCATGGCTACCAAAACCGCTACTCGCGTACGTAAGAAGGTTAAGAAGAATGTTGCCGAAGGTATCGCGCACATTCATGCTTCGTTCAATAACACCATCGTGACGATCACGGATCGCCAGGGTAATGCGCTGTCGTGGGCAACAGCGGGTGGCGCAGGCTTTAAGGGTTCGCGCAAATCGACTCCGTTTGCTGCTCAGGTTGCCGCCGAAAATGCCGGCAAAATGGCTCAGGAATACGGCGTAAAAAATCTGGAAGTACGTATCAAGGGTCCAGGCCCGGGTCGTGAGTCCACTGTGCGTGCGTTGAACGCACTCGGCTTCAAGATTGTTGCGATTTCGGATGTCACGCCGATTCCGCACAACGGCTGCCGTCCTTCCAAAAAGCGTCGTATTTAATTCAGGATGAATCATGGCTCGTAATCTTGACCCCAAGTGCCGTCAGTGCCGCCGCGAAGGCGAAAAGCTTTTCCTCAAGGGTGAAAAGTGCTTTACCGATAAATGCGCGATTGAGCGCCGCAGCTACGCACCAGGCCAACATGGCCAGAAGAGCGGTGCGCGTCTGTCGGGGTACGGCGTTCAACTGCGCGAAAAACAGAAAATCCGCCGTATTTACGGCGTCCTCGAAGGCCAGTTCCGCCTGACCTACAAGCGTGCTGACAGCCGTAAGGGTGTAACGGGTGAAAACCTGCTGTCGATGCTTGAATCGCGTCTGGATTCGGTCTGCTACCGCATGGGCTTTGGTGCATCGCGCACCGAAGCGCGCCAGATCGTGCGTCACAACGGCATCACGATCAATGGTCGTCGCGTCAACATCCCGTCGTACCAGGTGCGCTCGGGTGATGTGCTCGAAGTGGCTGAACAAGCCAAGGCACATTTGCGTATCAAGGCTGCTGCTGAGGCGACTGCCGGTCGCGGTTATCCCGAGTGGGTTGAAGTGGATGCCAAGGCGCTGAAGGGCACGTTCAAATCGGCACCGCAGCGCTCCGAATTGCCGTCCACCATTAACGAATCGCTCGTGGTCGAACTGTACTCCAAGTAAGCTGGGTAGGACGGATCGCCCCAGCTGACAAGCTGGTTTTGAAGGCTGCTAAAGGAATCGCAATTTATGCAAAGCGCTACTGAATTTCTCAAGCCGCGGATTGTTGAGGTAGATCGTGCCTCTCCGCTGCATGCCAAAGTCATCATGGAGCCGTTTGAGCGTGGCTACGGCCACACTCTTGGCAACGCCTTGCGCCGCATCTTGCTGTCGTCGATGGTGGGCTATGCACCCACCGAAGTCACGATCAGCGGTGTTGTTCACGAATACTCGACCATTGAAGGGGTGCAGGAAGACGTCGTCGACATTCTGCTCAATCTCAAGGGCATTGCATTCAAAATGCACGGTAAATCCGAGGTTGTGCTCAAGGTAAGCAAGGCTGGCGAGGGTGTTGTGACGGCGGGTGACATTGAAATCGGCCACGATATCGAAGTGTTGAATCCCGATCATGTCATCGCGCATCTCACCAAAGGCGGCAAGCTTGACATGGAAATCAAGGTCGAGAGTGGCCGTGGTTACCAGCCCGCAACCGTGCGCAAGGTGTCGGAAGAAACGCGCACCGTCGGTTCGATCCTGGTGGATGCCTCGTTCAGCCCCGTGCGCCGTGTGGCCTATACGGTTGAGAGCGCACGCGTTGAGCAGCGCACCGACCTTGATCGTCTGGTCATCGACATCGAAACCAATGGTGTCGTCGAGCCGGAAGAGGCAGTGCGTACTGCCGCCCGCATTCTGGTGAACCAGCTGTCAGTGTTTGCCGATCTTGAAGGGATGCCGACTGAGTCCGAGTCGCCGCGTTCACCGCAAGTCGATCCGATGCTGCTGCGTCCGGTGGATGATCTGGAGTTGACCGTGCGTTCAGCTAACTGTCTGAAGGCCGAGAATATCTATTTCATTGGCGACTTGATTCAGCGTTCTGAAACCGAACTGCTGCGTACCCCGAATCTGGGACGCAAATCGCTCAACGAAATCAAGGATGTGCTGGCTTCCAAGAGTCTTTCGCTCGGTATGAAGCTTGAAAACTGGCCGCCCGTCGGCCTTGAACGTCCCTAAGAATTTTTTTAACCGGATAACAACGTGCGGCGCGATCTGGCAATCGCGCTAGCCCAAGAATAAAACTCCGATAGACCCGAAAGGATCCTGCCATGCGTCATCGTCAATCGAACCGTAAGCTCAACCGCACCACTAGCCACCGGCTGGCGATGTTCCGCAACATGAGCGTGTCCTTGCTCAAGCACGAAGTCATCAAGACCACGTTGCCCAAAGCCAAGGAGCTGCGCCGCTTTGTTGAGCCCCTTATCACTATGGGTAAAGAACCCAGCTTGGCGAACCACCGTTTGGCGTTTGCCCGCCTGCGTGATCGTGAGATCGTCATGAAGTTGTTCGGTGAGCTTGGCCCGCGTTATAAAACCCGCCCGGGTGGCTACCTGCGTATTCTCAAGTTTGGCTTCCGCAATGGCGATAACGCGCCGATGGCGCTGGTTGAGCTGGTTGATCGCCCGGCATCTGATGCCGCCGCGCTTGAAGTTGAATAATCCAGCTGTTAAATAAAGCCAGCGTTCGCGCTGCACATCAAGCCGGGTTCGCCCGGCTTTTTTATTGCCTGCGGATCGCGGCTCGGGCATAGTCAGGCTCCCTTAGCCTGGAGCTGCCCGTGATACTCCTCTTTACCGATTTCGGCACCCGCGACCCTTACGTCGGCCAGATGAAAGCCCGCCTTGCAACCGATGCGCCAGGTCAGATCATCGTCGATTTGCTGCATGAGTCCCCGGACTACAACGCCCATGCTGGCGCGCATCTGCTTGCCGCGCTGGCCACCGGCTATCCACCCGGTAGCGTATTTGTTGCTGTGGTCGATCCTGGCGTGGGCACTACGCGTGACGGCGTAGTCGTATTTGCGGGTGGGCACTGGTTTGTCGGCCCGGATAACGGCTTAATGTCTGTCGTCGTCGCGCGGAATACCGACAGCAAAATCTGGAAAATCACCTGGCAGCCGCCTGACCTCTCCGCCACCTTTCATGGCCGCGATGTATTTGCACCCATTGCCGCCGCGATCGCACGCGGCGAATTTCCGCATGACAAACTGGCTGCGCAAACAGCCCTCGCCGTCGAGTTCGACGCAGGAGACTTGTTGCGGGTCATTTACCTCGACCACTTTGGCAATGTGTGGACGGGCATCCGCGCCGTTGAGCCGGGCACCCGCATCGCCGCAGGCGGCCATGACTTCAGGCATAGCGAAAGCTTCGGATTCGTCGGTAAAGGGGAAGGTTTCTGGTTTGTGAACAGCGTCGGTCTGCTCGAGTTAGCCGTAAATCGCGGCAGCGCAGCGGAAACCTTTGGCCTCAAACTAGGTGACCGGGTTGTGATGCAGCGATTGAATTGATGCGCCCCCCGCGCCTGCGAGCGGGCTAAATCCCTGTCAATATCACGCGGTAATCATTCACATTGGTGTGCGTCGCACCTGTAATCACCAAATCGTCCAGAGTCGCAAAAAATCCATAAGCGTCGTGCGTCGCCAGCAAGCCTGCAGCGTCCAGCTTCACGCTGTGCGCACGAGACAGGCTGTCGGGTGTGAGGATCGCACCAGCGTTATCTTCGCTGCCATCGAACCCGTCGGTGTCGCAGGCGAGCGCCCAGCAGGGAAAGTCAGCGCATTCAAGCGCCAACGCCAGCAGATATTCGCTGTTGCGCCCGCCGCGTCCGTTGCCTGTCGCCAGGGTGACGGTGGTTTCGCCGCCGGAAATCCACGCAGTGGGAGAGGTGGGTGCGTAGGTACGCAGGTAGGCGACGTGAGCGCGGGCGACCTCGCGCGCTTCGCCGGTGGCGTGGGCATCTAGGATAACAGCGCGGATGCCGCGTGATTCAAAATAATGGCTTGCGGCTGCGAGGCTGTCGGTGGCGCGGGCGAGGATGCGGTTGCTCATGCGTAAAAAGCAGGCGTCATCAGGGCGTGGTGTGTCGTTGTTCGGCTGGGCAGCGCAGTCAGCGAGGTAATGCGTGACGGCGGGCGGCGCAGGGATGGCAAAGCGCGCCAGTACGTCCAGCGCGTCGGCGCAGCAGGTAGGGTCGGGCGCGCAGGGGCCGGAAGCAATATCGGCAGGATCGTCGCCAACGACATCGGAAATAATCAGCGCCAAGCCCGCCGCCGGATACGCGGCCTGCGCCAGTCGTCCGCCCGATAATTGCGTGAGGTGTTTACGCACAGTGTTGATCGCCTGAATCGGCGCACCTGCGCGCAATAAGGCCTTGGTGACTTGACGTAACTCCTTGAGGGTGATGCTCGCGACAGGCGCAGCCAGCAGGCTGGAGCCGCCGCCCGAAATCAGTGCCAGCAGCAGATCGTGTTCGCCGAGTTCGCGTGCCATCGTAAGCATCCGCAATGCCGCTGTCTCGCCGCGTCCATCCGGCAGTGGGTGGCTGGCCTCAACGACTTCGATGCGGCGCGTGGGCACGCTGTGTTGATAGCGTGTGACTACCAGACCCGATAACGGTGCGTTGGCAGGCCAATGCTTCTCCACTACTGCGGCCATACTGGCGGCGGCTTTGCCGCCTCCCACCACGAGTGTGCGGCCGCGCGGAGGAGAAGGTAGGTGCGGTGGAACGACACGCGCGGGCTGCGCTGCCGCGACGGCGGTGTGAAAAGATTCCAGCATCAGCGCGCGTGGAGACATGGTGATCGGTCGATATGTGATTTGCTATGGTGGCACGCCGCCGCTAGATGCGACAGGGCTTTGTATAATCACCGGAACCGCGCAGCAGATTGCGCGTCTGTCTTTCAGACAATCCAACGCCTATCACCTGAGACTGCCATGACTGCGCCCACTTCTTTTTTTTCGTCCGGACTGAAACGCAGCTTGATAGTGGTTGTCGCAGTCGCGGTCGCATGGGGAATTTGGGCGACGCAGCGTAGCGCGCCAGCCACCCAAACGCCTGAGACGAATGCCGAGCAGCCTAAGGCGAAGCCTGCCAAACCCGCGCTGACCGTGAATGTGACGCAGCCGCAGCAACTGGACTGGCCGCAGCAGCTAGCTGCCAGCGGCAATGTGGCCGCCTGGCAAGAAGCGGTGATCAGCGCGGAGATCAACAATTTCCGCCTCACCGAGGTGCGGGTGAACGTGGGCGATACCGTGACCAAAGGTCAGACGCTGGCGCGCATTTCCGGCGTGACAGTGGAAGCCGAACTGGCCGAATCCCGCGCGTCGGTGGCCGAAGCTGAAGCGATGCTGACCGAGGCGCGCGCCAACGGCGACCGCGCACGTCAATATCAGGCCACTGGTTTTATCAGCGCACAGCAAATCAATCAGTACCTCACAGCGGAGAAAACCGCGCTGGCGCGACTGAATGCGGCGCGTGCCCGGTTGCTGGCGAATCAATTGCGCTTGGCACAAACTGTCGTGCGTGCGCCCGACAACGGGGTGATTTCGGCGCGTAGCGCGACAGTCGGATCGCTTGCGCAACCGGGGCAGGAGCTGTTCCGCCTGATTCGCGGCGGGCGGCTTGAATGGCGTGCTGAAGTCGGCGCAGCCGATCTGGCGCGGCTGAAACCCGGCACCGCCGCAACGCTGGTGGCACCGAACGGCGTGACCGTGAACGGGCGGGTGCGCATGGTTGCGCCGACAGTCGATCCGCAAACGCTCAATGGTCTGGTCTACGTGGATTTGCAATCTGCTCAAGGCGACCCGCTGCGCGCGGGCAGTTTTGCGCGCGGTGAATTCGCGCTGGGTAGCACGGCGGCCTTGAGTTTGCCGCAGTCCGCCGTGTTGCAGCGCGATGGGTTTGCCTATGTCTTTCTGGTCGACGCGCACAACACGCTCACGCAAACCAAAGTCACGCTGGGTCGTCGGACAAGCGAGCGGGTCGAGATCACCAGCGGAATTACGCCCACCGCGCGAGTGGTAGCAAGCGGGGCAGGGTTTCTCGCAGACGGCGACAGCGTACGTGTGGTGGATGCGCCCGCGCCCGCTAGTGCGGCTTCGCGTTAAGCCGGACGCGCCCCATGAACGTCTCCTCCTGGTCGATCAAGAATCCCATCCCGGCGATTCTGCTGTTCATTCTGCTGACGCTGATGGGCGTGATGGCGTTTCGTGCCATGAAAATTCAGCAGTTCCCCGACATTGATTTGCCGACGGTGACCGTCTCGGCCACGCTGCCCGGCGCAGCGCCCGCGCAGCTGGAAACCGAAGTCGCCCGCAAGATCGAAAACGCGGTCGCTACGCTGCAAGGCATCAAGCATATCTACACCAAAGTGCAGGATGGCACGGCCACCGTCACGATTGAGTTCCGGCTGGAAAAACCGACGCAAGAGGCGGTAGATGATGTGCGCGATGTGGTGTCGCGCATCCGTTCGGATCTGCCGGACGACCTGCGTGATCCGGTGATTTCCAAAATGAATCTGGCGGGCGCGCCGATCCTTACCTACACCGTGTCGTCAGGCCGGATGGATGACGAAGCGCTGTCCTGGTTTGTCGACAATGCGATCACCAAGCGCATGTTGAGCGTGCGTGGCGTGGGCGCAGTGGCGCGCGTCGGCGGCGTAAGTCGGGAAGTGCGTATCGAGCTCGATCCGGCACGCTTGCTTGCGCTCAACGCCACCGCAGCCGACATCTCACGGCAGCTTCGGCAAATCCAGCAGGATGCGTCGGGCGGACGGGCCGATGTCGGTGGTGCCGAGCAGTCCGTGCGTACGCTCGCGACGGTGCAAACGGCTGACGAGTTGGCCACGATGGATGTGGTGCTATCCGACGGACGACGGATTCGACTCGATCAGGTCGCGACTGTAACCGACACCGTGGCCGAACAGCGTGCCGCTGCGCTGCTGAACGGCAAGTCTGTGGTGGGGTTTGAAATTACCCGCAGCCGGGGTGCGGGCGAAGTAGATGTCGCCGAAGGCGTGCGCGCCTCGCTGGCGGGATTGAAAGCGGAACACCCGGACATTGTCATCACCGAAGCTTTTAATTTCGTTGACCCGGTCGAGGAAAATTTTTCAGGTTCGATGACGCTCCTGATCGAAGGCGCGATCCTCGCAGTGCTGGTGGTGTGGTTTTTTCTGCGCGACTGGCGCGCGACGATTGTCTCGGCGACCGCTTTGCCACTGTCGATGATTCCCGCGTTTGCGGTGATGTACTGGATGGGTTTCACGCTCAACGTGGTGACCCTGTTATCGCTGTCGCTGGTAGTCGGGGTGCTGGTGGATGATGCCATCGTCGAAATCGAAAACATCATGCGTCATCTGGATATGGGTAAGACGCCTTATCAGGCCGCGATGGAAGCCGCCGACGAAATCGGCATGGCGGTGATTGCGACAACCTTTACCCTGATCGCGGTATTTCTGCCGACGGCTTTCATGGGGGGTGTGCCCGGTAAATTCTTCGTGCAGTTTGGCTGGAGTGCGGCGATCGCGGTGTTTTTCTCGCTGGTGGTTGCGCGCATGTTGACGCCAATGATGGCGGCCTATTTGCTGCGCCGCCCCAAGCGGGCTCATTCAGCACCGTTCTGGATGGTGCCCTATCTGGGCTGGGCGGCAGCCTGCCTCAAGCATCGCGTGCTGACCATGCTGGCTGTGGCCGTGTTTTTCTTTGGCTCGTTTGCGCTGGTTCCGCTGTTGCCTACCGGCTTTATTCCGCCAGACGATTTATCGCAAACCCAAGTTTATATTTCGCTGCCGCCCGGTAGCACCTTCAACGAAACTCTGGCCGCAGCCGAGCAGGCGCGTCTGATTGTGCAAAAAAATCCGCATGTGAAACTGGTGTACACCGCTGTCGGGGGTGGCGCGTCAGGCTCGGATCCTTTTATGCCACGTGGTGCATCCGAGGTGCGCAAGGCGACCTTGACGCTGAATCTCACCCCGCGTGCCGAGCGCGGTGGCATCAAGAAACAGGCCGTCGAGCGCGCATTGCGCGAAGCGCTGACGGCCTTGCCGGGCGCACGCGTCACAGTCGGATTCGGCGGCTCGGCAGAAAAATATATCCTCGTGCTGGCCAGCGAAAATGGCGCGCTGCTGACCGAACACGCGCGTCAAGTCGAGCGTGAACTGCGTACGTTGCCCGGTATCGGTAATGTCACTACCAGCGCCAGCCTGGTGCGCCCCGAGTTGGTGATCCGCCCCGATTTTGCCAAGGCTGCCGCGCTGGGGGTGACGACTGCGGCCATTGCTGACACGCTGCGCATCGCCACCTCGGGCGACTACGACCAGAGTCTGGCCAAACTTAATCTGGCGCAACGGCAGGTGCCGATTGTGGTCAAGCTGCCGCCGGATGCCCGGCAGGATATGAGTCTGCTGGCTCGCATGACTGTGCCCGGCAAACAGGGGCCGGTGATGATCGGCAACATCGCTAGCCTGAGCCTCGATAGTGGCCCGGCTGAAATCGACCGCTACGACCGTCAGCGCAATATCAATTTTGAAATCGAGCTCAACCAGCAGCCGCTGGGGCAGGTGGAAAGCCAGGCACTCGCGCTGCCCAGCCTGCGCAATCTGCCGCCGGGTGTGACCCAGACGACCATCGGCGACGCCGAAGCCATGAATGAACTGTTTGCCAGCTTCGGCTTGGCCATGCTCACGGGGGTGCTGTGTATTTACATCGTGCTGGTGTTGCTGTTCAAGGATTTCGTTCAGCCGATTTCAGTGCTGGCGGCGCTGGTGCTGTCGATTCCCGGCGCGTTTCTCGCCTTGTATCTCACCGGCACGGCACTCTCGATGCCCTCGATGATCGGACTGGTGATGCTGATGGGCATCGCCACCAAAAACTCGATCCTGCTGATTGATTACGTCATCCTCGCGCGTCGCGACCACGGCCTGAATCGCTGGGATGCCTTGCTCGATGCCTGCCGCAAGCGGGCGCGCCCGATTGTAATGACGACCGTCGCGATGGGGGCGGGGATGTTACCGATTGCGATTGGGCTGGGTACCGATCCAAGTTTTCGTGCGCCGATGGCGATTGTGGTGATCGGGGGACTGATTACGTCGACGTTCCTGAGCTTGCTGGTGATTCCGGTGGTATTTACCTACGTGGATGATTTCATTGCTTGGAGTCGGCGCTGGGTATTTCGTAATCAGGCTGTTGTGGGTCAGCCGGAATAAAAAAACGGCCAGGCAAGATGCCTGGCCGTTTTAGGAAGCGTTGTGCTTACTTAGCGGCTTCCTTGGCCTTGTCGGCCATGTCCTGCACCGCGCCTGCGCCCGTAGCGGCAGCGTCGGCTGCGCCTTGAGCGGCGGTGGCAGCGCCAGCGGCGGCAGCGCCAGCGGCAGCATCGGCAGCGCCAGCGGCAGCATCCGCTGCACCGGCAGCTGCATCGCCCGCAGCAGCAGCAGCATCGCCCGCAGCTGTAGCAGCATCACCCGCAGCGGTAGCAGCGGAATCGACCGCAGCACCCGCTGATTCAGCGGCTTGTTCCATGGCGGGCGCAGCTGCTTCTTCTGCCTTTTGGCAGGCGGTCAGTGTGAGGGCGGCGAAAAGTGCGATGAGCAGTTTGGATTGCATGATATCTCCTGAAGATAAACGTAAAGGGAAATACGAGTCGGGTGCAAATTGCCTGCACGCTCTGTCGCGCACGCAACCTGTTTCCTTGTGAGTAACTCGCAGGCCGTATTAGTAACGCCAAAACCCGTTTGCTACAAGGAGGACAGGGCTTTTTTACAAAATCGAACACAAAGTGTTGTTAAAACCGCTCATTTTCATGCAGATAACGCCATTGTCCCAGCGGTAGATCCCCCAGCCTGACCCGGCCAATCCGTACCCGCTTCAGCCCCATTACCTGCAGCCCCACCAGCTCGCACATGCGGCGTATCTGGCGTTTGCGGCCTTCTTTCAAAATAAAGCGTAGTTGATCTTCATTCTGCCACCCCACCCGCGCCGGGCGTAGCCGCTTGCCGTCGAGCATCAGGCCGTGATTGAGCAGCGCCAGCCCGCGTTCGTCGAGCCGACCTTCCACCCGCACCAGATATTCTTTTTCCACGTCCGAGTCGTCGCCGATTAGCTGCTTGGCGACCCGACCATCCTGGGTCAACACCAGCAGACCGGTTGAATCGATATCCAGCCGTCCGGCAGGTGCCAGGCCTTTCAGCTGCGCGCGATCAAATCGTCGTGCCTCGCGGTCATCCTGCCAGCGCGCTTCGGGACAAATCAGGACCACTGCCGGTTCGTAGCCCGGCTCCGGCTGGCCGGACACATAGCCGATCGGCTTGTTCAGCAGCACTGTGACGCGTTGTTGCTGTTGCGCGCTGGCCGCGTGATCCAACCGGATCGCGCAGTCGGGATCCACTTTGGTGCCGAGTTCGCTCACCCGTTTGCCATCGACAAACACCAAGCCACGCTCGATGTAGCTGTCGGCCTCACGGCGCGAGCACAGGCCGCGTTCAGACATCAGTTTCGAGAGGCGGATGGGTTCGCTCATTTCAGCGCCGCGCCAATGCAGACTGGAGGTATTTGCCGGTATGGCTCGCCGGGTTCGCGGCCACGTCTTCTGGCGTACCGGTAGCGAGGATTTCGCCGCCGCCCGCGCCGCCTTCAGGGCCGAGATCGATCAGCCAGTCGGCGGTTTTGATGACGTCGAGGTTGTGTTCGATGACGACGACGCTGTTGCCCGCATCGGCCAGCCGTTGCAACACGTTCAGCAGCAGGTCGATGTCGGCGAAATGCAGGCCAGTGGTGGGTTCGTCGAGGATGTAAAGCGTGCGGCCGGTGTCGCGTTTGCTGAGTTCGAGCGCGAGCTTGACGCGCTGCGCTTCGCCGCCGGAAAGCGTGGTGGCGGACTGGCCTAAGCGGATATAACCAAGGCCAACGTCCATCAGGGTTTGCAGCTTGCGCTTCACCACCGGCACGGCGGTAAAGAATTCGGCGGCAGCCTCGATAGTCATGTCGAGCACGTCGGTGATGGTCTTGCCCTTGTACTGCACTTCCAGTGTTTCGCGGTTGTAGCGCGCGCCGTGGCAGACGTCGCACGGCACGTAGATATCGGGCAGAAAATGCATCTCGACCTTGATCACGCCGTCGCCCTGGCAGGCTTCGCAGCGGCCGCCTTTGACGTTGAACGAAAAGCGTCCTGGGCCGTAGCCGCGCATCCGCGCTTCGGGCACGCCCGCAAACAGTTCGCGGATCGGTGTGAACAGGCCGGTGTAGGTCGCGGGGTTGGAACGCGGTGTGCGGCCAATCGGCGATTGATCGACGTTGATCACCTTGTCGTAAAACGCCAGGCCGTGGATTTCGCCGTGCGGCGCGGGTTCAGCCGATGAGCCGTAGAGATGGCGCGCGACGGCGGCGTACAGCGTGTCGTTGATCAGCGTCGATTTGCCGGAACCGGAGACGCCGGTGACGCAGACAAACAGCCCGACCGGTAAATTCAGCGTGACGTTTTTCAGGTTGTTGCCGCTGGCATCGGTGACGACCAATTGCCGCTCGGGGTCGGGGGCGCGGCGTTTTTTCGGGATAGCGATGCTGCGTCGTCCCGAGAGGTATTGGCCGGTGAGCGAATTTTTGGCGAGGCGGATTTCTTCCGGCGTGCCTTCGGCAACAATTTCGCCGCCGTGCACGCCTGCGCCCGGCCCCATATCCACCACGTAATCGGCGGCGCGGATCGCGTCTTCGTCGTGCTCGACCACCAGCACCGAATTGCCGATGTCGCGCAGGTGTTTCAGCGTCGCCAGCAGGCGGTCGTTGTCGCGCTGGTGCAGGCCGATCGAAGGCTCGTCGAGCACATACATCACGCCGGTGAGGCCGGAGCCGATCTGGCTGGCCAGGCGGATGCGCTGCGATTCGCCACCCGACAGCGTATCGGCGGAACGGTCGAGCGACAGGTAATCGAGCCCGACGTTATTCAGGAAACCGACGCGAGCGACGATTTCCTTGACGATCTTGTCGGCGATTTGCGCGCGATGGCCGTCGAGCGTCAGCGCTTCGAAAAATGCCAGCGCTTGTTTCAGTGGCAGCGCGCTGACCTCGAAAATCGCCAGCTCGCCCACCATCACGTGGCGCGCTTCTTCGCGCAGCCGCGTACCGTGGCAGGTCGGGCAGGGCTTGTTGTTCTGGTACTTGGCGAGTTCCTCGCGCACCGCCATCGAGTCGGATTCGTGGTAGCGCCGCGCCATGTTGGCGAGCACGCCTTCGAAGGGATACGCGCGGGTGGTGAAACCGCCGCGCGGCGCCAGCACCTGGAAGGCGATCGCTTCCTTGCCGCTGCCGTTCAGAATCACGTCCTGGATGCGCGGCGGCAGCGATTCCCACGGCGTGTCGAGGTCGAAACCGTAATGCATCGCCAGGCTCTGCAGCATCATGAAAAAGAACTGGTTGCGCTTGTCCCAGCCCTTGATCGCGCCGCTGGCGAGCGACAGGTGCGGGAAGGCCAACACGCTTGCCGGGTCGAAGAAGGTGATCTGGCCGAGGCCATCGCATTTCGGACACGCGCCCATCGGGTTGTTGAACGAAAACAAACGCGGTTCCAGCTCCGGCAGCGCGTAGCTGCATACCGGACAGGCGAATTTGGCGGAAAAGAGGTGCTCTTTTTCAGCGTCCATTTCCACCGCCAGCGCGCGGCCATCGGCGTGACGCAGCGCGGTCTCGAAACTTTCCGCCAGCCGCTGCTTGGCATCGGCGCGCACTTTCAGGCGATCCACCACTACTTCGATGGTGTGTTTCTTGTTCTTGTCGAGCTTGGGCACGGCGTCGATTTCATGGACTTTGCCGTCCACCCGCACGCGCACGAAACCCTGCGCGCGCAACTCGGCAAATAGCTCCAGATTCTCGCCTTTGCGACCCACCACCAGCGGCGCCAGGATCATCAGCTTGGTGTCTTCCGGCAGCGCCAGCACCGCATCGACCATCTGTGACACCGTCTGCGCGGCGAGCGTGATGCCGTGTTCCGGGCAGCGCGGATCGCCGACGCGGGCGTATAGCAGGCGCAGGTAGTCGTGGATTTCGGTGACGGTGCCGACGGTCGAGCGCGGGTTGTGGCTGGTGGCTTTTTGCTCGATGGAAATCGCCGGGGAAAGCCCCTCAATCAGATCGACATCGGGTTTTTCCATCAGCTGCAAAAACTGCCGCGCGTAGGCCGACAGCGATTCGACGTAGCGCCGCTGACCTTCGGCGTAGAGCGTGTCGAAGGCGAGCGAGGATTTGCCCGACCCTGACAAGCCCGTAATCACCACCAGCTTGTTGCGCGGCAGGTCGAGATTGACGTTCTTCAGGTTGTGGGTGCGGGCGCCGCGTATGCGGATGAATTCCATGGTGGGATGCCGAAGGCGTAATGCGCAACCTGCTAATATAACGGACTTCTGCTGCTCGCCGAATCCCGCTGTGCCCGAACTCGAACTTACCGAATCCATGACCCGCGATGAAAAGCGGGCCGCATCCGGGCTGGCCGCCATTTTTGGCCTGCGGATGCTGGGCATGTTCCTGATCCTGCCGGTGTTCGCGCTGTATGCTGAGCACCTGCCGGGCGGCGACAACCACACGCTGGTCGGCCTCGCGCTCGGGATTTACGGCTTGACCCAGGCGCTGCTGATGATCCCGTTCGGCATGGCGTCGGATCGCATCGGGCGCAAAAAAGTCATCATCTTCGGCCTTGTCGTGTTTGCGCTCGGCAGCTTTCTCGCTGCGGGTGCGGACGATATTTTCTGGACCATCGCCGGGCGCGCTTTGCAGGGCGCGGGCGCGGTGTCCGCCGCCGTCACCGCACTGCTGGCCGACCTCACCCGCGAGGAGCACCGCACCAAGGCGATGGCGCTGATCGGCTCCAGCATCGGCGTGACATTTGCGCTGTCGCTGGTGGCGGGGCCCGCGCTCAACCATCTGATCGGCGTGCCGGGTATTTTTGCGCTCACCGGCGTGCTGGCGCTGGCAGCGATCTGGGTGGTGCGCGACTGGGTGCCCGACCCGGCGGATACGCATTTCCACGCCGACGCCCAGGCCAGCCCGGCCAGATTGATCGACGTGCTGAAAAACGGCCAGCTGGCGCGGCTCGATTTCGGCATTTTTGCTTTACACGCGGCGCAGATGGCGATGTTCGTCGTCGTGCCCGTGGCGCTGAAAAACAGCGGCCTCGCGCTCGACCAGCACTGGGCGGTGTATTTGCCCGTGTTGCTGGGCTCGTTTGTCCTGATGGTGCCGGCGATCATCTTTGGCGAAAAGCGCGGTCAGATGAAACCGGTGTTTATCGCTGCCGTCGCCTTGATGCTGCTGGCGCAAGTGGGGCTGGCGTGGGGCATCGACCAGTTCTGGGGCATCGTGTGGGCGCTGTTCGTCTATTTCGTCGCCTTCAACCTGCTCGAAGCCAGCCTGCCGTCGCTGATTTCCAAACTCGCGCCGGTGTCGGCCAAGGGCACGGCGATGGGCGTGTACAACACTGCGCAAGCGCTGGGGCTGTTCACCGGCGGCCTGGTCGGCGGCTGGCTGGCGCAGCATCATGGATTTCAGGCGGTGTTCATTTTTTGCATCGTCCTGATGACGATCTGGCTGCTGGCCAGCCTGACCATGCAGGCACCGCCCGCGATCAAAACCCGGATGTTCCGCGTCGGCGCAATGCCGCCGGATCAGGCCGCGTTGCTCAAGGCGCAGCTGGCCGCCATGGCTGGCGTAGTCGAGGCCGTGGTGCTGGCCGACGAAGGCGTGGCCATGCTCAAGGTCAGCATTCGGGGCTGGGACGAGGCCGGGGTGCGCACCCTGCTGACGGCGGCTGCCTGATAGAATCCGGGCGGCAAACTTACTTACATTTCAGGGGAAAACCATGGCATCGGTCAATAAAGTCATTCTGGTCGGCAATCTCGGGCGCGATCCCGATATGCGCTACCTGCCGAGCGGCGACGCCGTTGCCAATCTGGCGCTCGCCACCACCGACAAATTCAAGGACAAAAGCGGCGAGATGAAAGAGGCCACCGAGTGGCATCGCGTCAGCTTCTTTGGCCGCCAGGCCGAGATATGTGGGCAATATCTGAAAAAAGGCAGCCAGATTTACGTCGAAGGTTCGTTGCGTACCAAGAAATACACCGACAAGGACGGCGTCGAAAAGTACAGCACCGAAATTCGCGGCGACCGGATGCAGATGCTCGGCAGCAAAGGCGGTGGCGGCATGGCCGATATGGATGATGGCGGTTACGCGCCGCAGGCCGCCCCCAAACCCCCAGAGCGCCCCAGCGCCCCAGCGGGACGCCCGGCGTCGAGCGGATTTGACGATATGGAAGACGATATCCCGTTCTGATCGGGCGCGCGGTGATCTTGTGAATACGCAGCGCAGCGCTTGGTATGTGAGCCTGTTTGTGGGTAGTTTGCTGGCTGCTCACGCCGTGCAGGCTGCGGTGACCGAAGCTGATTTTCTCGACGACTTGCCCGTGGTGTTGTCGGCGTCTCGCTTGTCGCAACCCGTGAGCGATGCGCCAGCGGCCGTCTCGGTGATCGACCAGGACATGATCCGCGCGTCGGGCTTTCGCGATATTCCCGATTTGTTGCGCCTGGTGCCCGGATTCAGCGTGGCGTATACCCGCGACAATTCCTGGGCAGTGGGCTATCACGGTCTGGCGGATGCTTTTTCGCGTCGCTTTCAGGTATTGGTCGATGGCCGCTCGATCTACAACCCGGCGTTTGGCTCGGTCAACTGGAGCGAACTGCCGCTGGTGATTGACGACATCGAGCGTATCGAGGTCGTGCGTGGCCCCAACGCTGCCACTTATGGTGCCAATGCCTTTTTCGCGGTCATCAATATCATTACCAAACATGCTTCGCAAACCCCGGGAGTTTTCGCATCATTGCAGGCGGGCGAGCAGGGGATGGCGGGGGC
>JBEBIA010000011.1:0-66942 GCA_040080645.1 Thiobacillus sp. | reverse complement strand
CCGCATGAAATGATTAACCGCAGAGTTCGCAGAGGGCGCGGAGTAAGACCAGTGTGCTCGCCTCTGCGTACTCAGCGTACTCAGCGGTTAAAAATCAAATTGAGCATCACAGCGAGGCTTCCATTCGGCGGAAGGCGCGGAGTTTATGCCCTTCAGGGTGTTTTTCCGCCCTACATAAACTGGGTCAGGCCGGTAGCTGGCATGACTGAGAGCGCGCAGACACCCATGCCGCATGAAATGATTAACCGCAGAGTTCGCAGAGGGCGCGGAGTAAGACCAGTGTGCTCGCCTCTGCGTACTCAGCGTACTCAGCGGTTAAAAATCAAACCGAAAACCCCGGCTGTTTCTATGACAAGGCATCCAGGATGACCCGCCATCACGCCGAACCCACCAAATCCGTCACCGATCAGGTGCGCGCGGTGTTGCAGGATTGCAGTCAGCTCGCCGCCATCGTCGAACCGATCGAGGTCTGCGGCAAGGTCACGCGGGTGGCGGGACTGGTGCTCGAAAGCGCCGGGCTGAATCTGGCAGTAGGCAGTGGCTGTACCGTGCAGCTGAACGACGGCGGACGGGTCGAAGCCGAGGTAGTGGGTTTTGCCAACGACCGGCTGTTTCTGATGCCCCATGGCAATATCAACGGGATCGCACCGGGCGCACAGGTGGTGCCGGAAGATGTGGTGCCCAGCCTGCCCAAGCCCGGCACAGTCAATCATCCCCGCCTGCGACTGTCGGATCGCACCAAACACTATCCGGTCGGCTGGTCGCTGCTGGGGCGCGTAGTCGATGGCGCAGGCCGCCCGCTCGACGACCTCGGCGCGCTCGACACGCCCGACAGCCGCCCACTTTACGGACGTCCGATCAACCCACTGGGACGCGCGCCCATCGACCAGACACTCGACGTCGGCATCCGTGCGATCAACGCCATGCTCACCATCGGCCGCGGCCAGCGCATCGGCCTGTTTGCAGGCAGCGGTGTCGGTAAAAGCGTATTGCTCGGCATGATGGCGCGCTATACGCAGGCCGATGTCATTGTGGTCGGACTGATTGGCGAACGCGGTCGCGAGGTCAAGGAATTCATCGAGCACATCCTCGGCGAAGCCGGGCGCGCCCGCTCGGTGGTGGTCGCCGCACCGGCAGACACCTCATCACTGATGCGCCTGCAGGGGGCGGCCTACGCCACCACGATTGCCGAATATTTTCGCGACGAAGGGCAAAACGTCTTGCTCATCATGGATTCGCTCACCCGCTATGCCATGGCGCAGCGCGAGATTGCGCTGGCCATCGGCGAGCCACCCGCATCCAAAGGTTATCCGCCATCGGTCTTCGCCAAGCTGCCGCAGCTGGTTGAGCGGGCAGGCAATGGCCGCCCCGGCAGCGGCTCGATCACTGCGTTTTACACCGTGCTGTCCGAAGGCGATGACCAGCAAGATCCGATTGCCGACAACGCGCGGGCGATTCTCGACGGCCATATCGTGCTGTCGCGCAGCCTCGCCGAATCCGGCCACTACCCCGCCATCGACATTGAGGCTTCGATCAGCCGCGTCATGAGCAGCCTGGCTGAGCCGGAGCAGCTTCAGGATGTGCGTCGCTTCAAACAACTGTTTTCGCGCTACCAGCGCAGCCGTGATCTGATTTCAGTCGGGGCGTACGCACCCGGCACCGACCCGCAGCTCGATCAGGCGATTGCGCTGTACCCGGATATGGAAACTTTCCTGCAACAAGCCATGGACGAATCGGCGGCCCATGCCGACAGCCTCGCCCATCTCCAGGCCATCTTCAACCCAGGTTAACCATGCCCCCTTCCATGCCATGGCATCACCTCATTGACGCCGCCCAGCAACAGGTGGATGACGCTGCACGCGCGCTGGCCGAGGCGATCAATCGCCACACCGCCGCGCAGCAGCAGCTCGACATGCTGGACGCCTATCGCGCGGAATATCAAGCCGCGCTCGGCAGCTACAGCGAGTCCGGCGTATCGATCACCCGGCTTAACAACCACCGCCAGTTCATCGACAAACTCGATACGGCAATACGCCAGCAACAAGACGTTGTGCATCAGGCACAGCTTCAGGTGAGCCATTACCAGCGTGAATGGCAGGCACAGCATCGCAAACTCAAATCGTTCGACACGCTGGCCAACCGCGAACGCCAGCGCGAATCAGCCCGCCATGCAAAACAGGAACAACACCTGCTGGACGAACAAGCCGCCCAGCGTTTTCACCACAGCCGCAGCAAATCCACCTGACTTCAGGAGACTCTCATGCCCGCATTGAACATCACGCCCACCCCGTCCACCTTGGCTAAGACCAGCAATAATCTGGCCGCAGTCAGCCCGGAAACCGAAACCGGCGACAGCTTCAGCCAGGCGCTCGCTCGTGAAATGCACGTCGACAGCGCCTCCATCGATTCTGTCTTGCCTGCCGGGAAAAAAGCCTCCCGCGAAGTCGACAACACCTCCATTGACTCCAATCGGCCTGGCGGGAAAAAAACTTCTCGCGATGAGGAGGCAGATAGCCTCAGCGTGGTGGTGCCACCGGAGGTCTCCCCAAACCTGCTCACCCCAACGCTCCATCCGCTGCTCACGATTCCACTGGCCGCCGCGCCAGGCAACACACTGCCCGATTTGGCTGATTCCCCTGGAGAAATCAGCCTGCTCGCTTCCACGCAAGCCGGGGGAAACACTGATCTCGTCGCTGCCGGACACGCTGAGGCACCAGACGCCATCAACTCCGAACAACTCGCCGAACGGATTCTGTCAGCGCACGCCCCCAGCGATGCTATTCATGAAACACGCCTGCCACCATCCTTTGCGCCCACCGTACTCGCCGAAATCATCCGTAGCCTGCCACAGCCCGTGCAGGCCACCCTTGCGAGCCAGTATCCAGTGACGCGGCTGGAATCTGACGAACCGATTCAAACCCCATCGGCACTCGACTCCCATCTGCAAGGCAACTGGCTGGCCACGGCACTGCAAACGCACGCGCCTAAACATATTGGTGCCGCCATTCCCAACACCGATTTACAGATGCAAACTCAGGCTGAAAATAGCCCATGCATGGTCACGCCCCTGGGCACTGAATCCGTCTCCATCCCCGAATCGGGTCTGCTGACCTTTCCAGCCACACCTGCTATGCAAGCACTCATGGAGCAAGCGACCACCGGACCCACCTTCAAGGGGACACTCAACACGCCGCTCGACAACCCGGGCTGGAGCCGCGCACTCGGCCAGCAATTGAGCTGGATGGTCAGCGGCCAGCATCAAACCGCCGAGCTCAATATCCACCCTGCCGATCTCGGTCCGATGCAGGTCGTTCTCTCGATTGAAAACCGCCAGGCCGAACTGATGTTCGTCTCGCGCGAGCCTGCCGTACGCGAGGCGCTTGAAAATGCCTTGCCGCATCTGCGCGACATGCTTGCCAACGCGGGCATCCAGTTGGGGCAAGCCAACGTAAGCGCCGAACAGCCGCAACGCCAATCACAGGACAAAGAAAATCAGGGCAGTGCATCGCGCGAACAGGGCAATAACGCCGCAGCCACCGCAGCCGTCCAAACCACCCCGCGCCGTGGGATGGGGCTGGTGGATATGTTTGCGTGATAAGCCATATATCGGATTGAACCGCAGAGTACGCGGAGTACGCAGAGGAAAACCTCAATGCTCTTCTCTGCGTACTCCGCGTCCTCTGCGGTTAATCACATCCAAGGCTCATTGGCATGTCCTGAATTACGCGCGCTTTCCCCCGCTATTCCCCAGATTGCTCCACCCCGGTTTCTCCAATAATTCAGCACATCCCGTGTTGACAATGGAGAACCCTGATGTCCAAAGCCCCGGCTAAAGCCAAAGATAAAGACGCTGCTGACGAGGTAGCACCCAAGTCGAAAAAGAAACTCATCATCATCGTGGCCGCAGTGCTGCTCGCCTCGGCGGGCGGAGCAGCAGGCTGGCATTTTCTCGGCCCGAAGCCCCATACCAAGGAAGTCAAGAAGGAGCCGCCGAAACCCCCGGTGTTTCTGCCGCTGGAAACCTTCACGCTCAACCTTCAACCCGAGGGCAGCGAAAACTTCCTCCAGGCCACGCTGGTGGTGCAGGTAGAAGATGAAAAAGCGTCCGAAAGCCTGAAGCTCTACATGCCGATGGTGCGCAACCGTCTGCTGCAACTGCTTTCCAGCAAGACAGCCGAGGAACTTTCTACCCTCGATGGCAAGAAAAAACTCACCGCTGAGGTGCTCGCGCAACTGAAAACGCCCATGGATAAAGGTGGTGAACCGATTGCGGTTAAGGACGTGCTGTTCAACGATTTTGTGATTCAGTGATGGAAGCAGTCGTGGAAGAGGAATTCATGTCGCAGGATGAAGTCGATGCGCTGTTGACGGGCGTGGACGAAGTCGACGCCCCCGCCACACCGGAGACTGAGGCAGACCCCCAGCGCTACGATTTTGCCGCGCAAAGCCATCTTATTTCGGAACGCCTGCCTGCGCTTGAGCGCATCCAGGAGCAGTTTTTACGCGAGTTTCGTGAGGCGATGCATGGCCTCATGCGACGTAACATCGAGCTGTCGATCAGCCCGCCACGCGTGGTGCGCTACAGTGAGTTTTGCAATGGCCTCGGCGCGTCCAGCAGCCTGCACCGGGTGCAGTTCGCCCCGCTGGCGGGCGATGGGCTGGTGGCGATTGATGCGGGACTGGCCAGTGTACTGGTCGACCACCTGTTCGGCAGCGATGGGCGTTTCCACAAAACCACTGACCCCCGCCCGATGACCCAGGCTGAGCGGCGCATTGCGGCACGTCTGCTCGCGCACTATCTCGATGCCTGGCAGCAGGCCTGGCAGCCCGTGCTGGACATCAAGGCACAGCGGTTGCGGGATGAGACCGACATTATTCAGGCCAACCTCGCTAATCCGCACGATCTGATGCTGACCAGCACGCTACTCATCAAGCTCGGCACGCTGGGGGGCGACATCCAGCTGGCGTTTCCCTACACCACCTTTGAACCCATCCGCTCGCTGCTCCGCACCGAACTCACGGCACCCACACTCACGCCCGACCTCGGCTGGACACGCCAGCTCTCGCAGCAGGTGCAGGCCGCCGAAATCGAATTGTGCGCAGACCTCGGCCATAGCCAAGTCACGCTACGGCAGATTCTCGCCATGCAAACCGGCGACTTCATCCCGATTGATGTACCGCCCACCGTGGAAGCCCGTGCGGACGGGACTGCGGTACTCGAATGCCAGTTTGGCCTGTCCAACAACCAGTATGCCTTGCGGGTCGAGCGCGTGCTGTCCCCTGATCCCGAATCGTCTGTTACAGGAGTTACCCCATGAGCGAAGAAACCCTGGCTGATGTTGCCGAAGCAACCGAACCCACGATGGAAGCGGCTGAGACCAGCGCCGTCGCGGTGGCCGACAATGTGGCCTTGCCGCAGTTTCGCCAATTTTCTGGCGGTGCCACGGGCGAAGCCAAAAACGACATCGACATGATTCTCGATATCCCCGTGAAGCTCACGGTGGAAATCGGTCGCACCAAAATCGCCATCAAGAACCTGCTGCAACTCGCGCAAGGCTCGGTGCTCGAGCTCGACAACGCCGCAGGCGAGCCACTCGACGTGCTCGTCAACGGCTGCCTGATCGCACGCGGCGAAGCCGTGATGGTCAACGACAAACTGGGCATTCGCCTCACCGGCATCATCAGCCCCGCCGAGCGTCTGAGAAAGCTGAATCCATGAGCCACGCTTTGCTACCCATGCTGCACGACCTGTTTAACCGCAGAGTACGCAGAGGTCGCGGAGTTGAATCTGAGTGCTCTCCTCAGCGCCCTCTGCGTACTCTGCGGTTAAAAATCAATACGAAGCGCTGGCTAGCCGGATTCGCCGCCCTGCCACTGTCTGCTCTGGCAACTACGGCACCTGCCACAGCGCCCGCCGTCGGCGCAGGCAGTTTGTTTCAAGTGATCTTCGGACTGGTTGTCGTACTCGGCCTCATCCTTGGTATCGCCTGGATTGGTCGCCGTATGGGGCTCACCAAGATCGCAGGCGGCCACGCCCTCAGTGTCGTCGCCAGCACATCGGTGGGCACACGCGAGCGCGTCGTCATCGTTGAAACCGGTCACACCTGGCTGGTCGTCGGCGTTGCCCCCGGCAGTGTCAACCTGCTCACCACGATGCCGCGCGCGGAATCCTCTCCCGCCCCGCTCGCTGCGCCGTCCGCCGGGTTTGCTGCCCGCCTGCAATCCTTGATCGAGAAAAACCGTGGCTGAAAAAAAACTATTAAACGCAGAGGCGCAGAGGCGCAGAGAAAACCATTCTGTATCCGGCTTTTTATCTCTGCGCCCTCTGCGTCTCTGCGGTTCACTCCTCGTTCTGATTCTGATGCTGCTGCCCGGCCTCGCCTGTGCCGAAGTGGCCGGGCTGCCCGCGCTCACCAGCACACCCGCGCCGGGCGGCGGACAAAACTACAGCCTGAGCCTGCAAACCCTGCTGCTGCTCACCTCGCTGTCGTTTCTGCCTGCTGCGCTGCTGATGATGACGAGCTTCACCCGCATCATCATCGTGCTTGCCTTGCTACGCCACGCGCTCGGCACGCAATCCTCCCCGCCCAATCAGGTGCTAATCGGGCTGGCGCTGTTTCTGACGCTATTCATCATGACGCCAGTACTCGACAAAATTTACACCGACGCCTATCAGCCGCTCTCTGAAAACCGCATCACCATGAGCGAGGCCCTCGACAAGGCCGCGCCGCCGATCCGCAATTTCATGCTCAAGCAAACACGCGAAAGCGATCTGGCGATGTTCATCAAGATTTCACGTTCCCCAGCGCCCGCCACGTCAGCCGACATTTCGCTCAAAGTGCTGATTCCGGCGTTCATCACCAGTGAACTCAAAACCGCGTTCCAGATCGGCTTCGCCATCTTCATCCCCTTCCTCATCATCGACATGGTCGTCGCCAGCGTGCTCATGGCCATGGGCATGATGATGGTCTCCCCCGCCATCGTCGCCCTGCCGTTCAAGATCATCCTGTTCGTGCTGGTTGATGGCTGGGCGCTACTGATGGGCTCACTGGCGCAGAGTTTTTACACTTGAACCAGATAACCGCAGAGGACGCGGAGGGCGCAGAGTCATCTCCGGTTTTCCTCTGCGAACTCCGCGTACTCAGCGGTCAATCTAACCAGATAGAGTTTTTACACCTGAACCAGATAACCGCAGAGGACGCGGAGGACGCAGAGTCATCTCCGGTTTTCCTCTGCGAACTCCGCGTACTCAGCGGTCAATCTAACCCGATAAAGAAGGATTCATCATGACCCCCGAAAGCGTAATGACCCTCGGCCGCAGCGCACTCGAGCTCACGATCCTGGTGTCGGCACCGGTGCTGATTGTCACCCTCGCTGTCGGTCTGCTGGTGAGCGTGTTTCAGGCCGCCACCCAGATCAACGACGCCAGCCTATCGTTCATTCCCAAACTCATCGCCGTGCTCGTGACCTTTGCCATCGCGGGCAACTGGATGCTGATGATGCTGGTGGATTACATGCGGCGGATGCTTACTGACCTGCCCGGATTGATCGGCTAACACTTGAACCGCAGAGATATGTCCCGCAGGGACGGTATCCCTTGGGGCGCAGAGATCGCGGAGAAAGTCCATGCCCATTTCCGACAGGTTCCTCTGCGTCCTCCGCGTCACTGCGGTTCAAATGACTAACCCTGAAAACCTCATTCCATGCTGACCCTCAGCGACACCCAACTCAACGCCTGGCTGATCCAGTTTATCTGGCCCCTTGCGCGCATTCTGGGGCTGTTCATGGTCGCGCCGATTTTTGGCCACACTGCCGTCCCCACCCGCGTCAAGCTGGGTTTGGGGGTGTTTGTCGCGCTGGCGATTGCACCTGCATTACCACCCATGCCCCAGGTAGAACTCGGTTCCTGGGCAGGACTACTCATCCTCAGCCAGCAGATTGTCATCGGACTGGCGATGGGGTTTGTCATGAAACTCATCTTTTCGGCAATCGAAACCGCTGGCGAAATCATCGGCCTGCAGATCGGCCTGGGATTCGCCACCTTTTTTGATCCACAAAGTGCCGGGCAAACGCTGGTCATTGGCCGGTTTCTGCATTTGCTGGCCATGCTGGTTTTTCTCGCCGTGAACGCCCACCTGCTCTTGCTCGGCGTGCTGGCCGAAAGCTTTCAGAGCCTGCCCATCCAGAGCACGCCACTCGCGGCCAAGGGGTTTTTCAGCCTTGCCCAGGCCGGCACACACGTGTTTGCCATCGGCCTGCAACTCGCCTTGCCTATCATCGCCATCCTGCTGATGACCAACCTCACGCTCGGCATCCTCACCCGCTCGGCCCCGCAGCTCAATATTTTTGCCATCGGCTTTCCCATCACGCTGGGTATCGGACTCATCACCATGGATTGGTCGATGGGCTATTTTGCGCCGCAGTTCGAACGGGCTTTCACCACGGGATTTCAAGCGATTGCGCAGGTGCTCGCCACACTCCAGCCGGGTTCAGACACCCCCTGAATGTGCGATATCCGTTTTGTATCGTTCAAAAATTCAAGCTCCTGGGGATTTAGCTCTGCGCGCCTATGCCGATACATCCTTTAGGGTGGCAAAGCGTCCCGGTTTTCTAGGATGGCGCGCTGTGTATTCGCCCCCGTTACGCGTGTATTTATTCATGTGAGACATGATCCAATGAATCCTGTAGTCAGTTTTTCTCAGCCCTTACCGCACACCTTGCCTGAGCGCGGTCAATGGCATGGGAACAATGCTCGCCATGAATGCCCGCATCCCGGCTAAAAACATGAGTCCCGCCGTGACTCACCTGGCTGCTGACACCCCGGCTGACTCCGCAGCCGAGCTCGCTCAGGTTCTTCACGCCATCGATGCCCTGCTTGATTCGTTGGGTCAATCTGCCGCGCATGAGCACGTGGCAGCGTCGACCGCAGACAAACTGGCACGCCTCACGCAACATTGTGGCACGCTGAAAAAAGCACTCGCTGAAGAGCAGGATCGCTCGCTGGTCACGCTGGCGTCGATCAGCGACGGCGTGCTATTGACCGACCTGCATGGCCACATCACCTTCATGAACAAGGAGGCACAACGGCTCACTGGGCATGTGTTTCAGGAAATTGCCTCGATGAGCGCAATCGAGATCGCGATTCTGGTCGATGAATCGAGCAATGAAATTCTGCCGATGCATCCGGTCACCCAATGCCGAATGCAGAAGTCGCCCGTCAGCAGCAGCCTTCCGGTGCTGCTGTGCGCGTCAGATTTCCGGCAAATTCCCGTTGAATACACGGTTTCGCCTATCTTGCGACACCAGACCGAGCTGGTCGGGGTGGTGATGATTTTGCGCGACGTGTCAGCTGCCCGCGAAGCCGCGCACAAAATGGCCTGGCAGGTCACGCATGACGCGCTGACCGATCTCTGGTCGCGCAATGAGTTCGAGCGTCGTCTCGACATGCTGATCCGCGCCCCCAGACCGCACGAAACCCCGCACTGCCTGCTGTATCTCGACCTGGATCAGTTCAAGGTGGTGAACGACACCTGCGGCCATGCGGCGGGCGACGAAATGCTCCGGCAAATCACTTATCTGATGCATCAGGAAATTCGCCAGACCGATATTTTTGCCCGTCTGGGCGGCGACGAGTTCGGCATTCTGCTGGTGGACTGCCCGCTTGAAGCCGCTACCCAGATTGCCGACAAGCTACGCTCGACGGTGCGCGATTTCCGCTTTGTCTGGAAAAATCGCCTGTTTGAAACCGGTGCCTCAATCGGCCTGGTGATGCTGGATGAACATCTTGAAAATGCCTCCAATGCCTTGAGCCAGGCGGACATGGCCTGCTATACCGCCAAAGACAAAGGGCGCAATTTCGTGCATGTGGTGGTCGCCAACGACGCGGAGTTTTTACGCCGTCAGAACGATATGCACTGGGCGTCGCGCATCAGCATGGCGCTGGACGAAAATCGCTTCCGTCTGTATGCCCAGGAAATCCGTCCGCTCGGCAACGAGCTCGATCCGCATCTCGAAGTTCTGCTGAGAATGATTGATGAAACCGGCGCAGAAATCCCGCCCGGCGCGTTCATCCCCGCCGCAGAGCGCTACGGCCTGATGAACCGGATCGACCGCTGGGTGATCCGCAACACCCTGGCGGCGCTGGTGGCGTGCAACTGTCGGCAGGGTGAAATCAAACTCGCGATCAACCTCTCCGGGCTGTCGCTCATCGACAGGGAATTGCCCGGCACGGTTCGCAAAATGCTGCGCGATCTGGACATTTCCCCTCAGGCGATCTGCTTTGAAATCACGGAAACAGCCGCCATTTCCAATCTCACTCCGGCGATGCTGTTCATCGAAGAATTCCGCGCGCTGGGCTGCCAATTTGCACTCGATGATTTCGGCTCAGGGATGTCCTCATTTGGCTACCTGAAAAGTCTGCCGGTCGATTATCTAAAAATCGACGGGGCGTTCGTCCGCGATATCGTGAATGATCCTGTCGACCGTATTTTTGTTGAAACCATCCACCGCATCGGCCAGGCCATGCACAAGAAAACGATCGCCGAGTATGTGGAGAATCAAGAAATTATCGACGTGCTCGCCGAAATCGGCGTCGATTACATACAGGGCTATGGGGTGTCCCGACCCATGCCACTGGAAGACTGGCTGAATACGATTGCGTTCTCGGTCGCTCCAGTCGATCATGTTGGCAACCACACAGGCTGACCAAATCAATCAGCTCCCTGAAATCGCACGACGCCAGCTTCAGGCCGCAATCGACTCCGCCGCACATTTCAGGTCGGGCAACGGCTCTGGCCTGTGTATGCCGAATCCCTGAACATAATCCACGCCGATTTCGCGCAGCTTGTCGAGCTGATAGGGGTTCTCAACGCATTCGGCAACGCTTTTGCGTGAAAGATCGTGCGCAATCTGGTTGAACGCATTGATGATGGCGTAATCAGTGGGATCACGCAGCATTTCGAGCACAAATGAGCCATCGATCTTCAGATAATCCGCAGGTAGCTGTTTGAGATAAGAAAACGACGCCATGCCTTTGCCAAAATCATCCAGGTAAAACGCACATCCACGGGCTTTCAATCCTTCGATCAGCCGACGGGCATGCGTCAGGTTCTGCACCGCCGCTGTTTCGGTGATCTCAAATGACAGCCGGTTACCCTGTATCTGGTAGGTGTCCATGATTTTCAGTATGCAGTCGAGCAAGAACTCATCGCTCAGGCTCAGGCCGGACAGGTTGACCGAATACGTTGCCGGATCGTGTGGGTGCTCGGCCAGCCACTGACATACCTTGCGGACGACGTAACGATCCAGCTCGGGCGACAGACCGTGTTTTTCGGCTGCGGCCAGAAAGGGGCCTGGCGATTCGATCACGTCGGCGTAACGCCGGATGCGCAAAAGAATTTCGTAATGCGACGCCCCCGAGCTGTCGTTCAGGGCATCAATACGCTGGCGGTACAGCACCAGACGATCCTCTGCCATGGCCTCGTTGAACCAGCTGACCCATTCCATTTCTTCCTGCAACGCCCGCACACCGGACTGCGCGTTCTCATAGACATGTGAACGATTTCGCCCGGCTTCCTTGGCGGTATAACAGGCCATATCGGCCTGCGCCAGAATTTCGCTTTCGTTTTGGGTGTCACGGGTGATGCCTGTCATGCCGATGCTGGCACCGAGCTGATAGGAATGTCCGCCATGAATAAAGGTATGGTCATGGATGGCATCGATCACTTTTCTGGCAATGGCTTCTGCGTCGCGCATCGTGGTATCAAACAGCAGCAGGCCAAATTCATCTCCGCCAAGCCGTGCCAGATAGGCGCTTCCGGGTAGCAGGGGACTCAGTATCTGGGGCAGCTGCGCAAGCAACTGATCGCCAGCTGCATGGCCACAGGTATCGTTCACGATTTTGAACTGGTCGAGATCGATGTAGCAGAAAATATGGGTTTGGTCTTTTTCCCGAGCCAGCCGTAACGCTCTTTCGAGGCGGCCTTCAATCGCACGCCGGTTGGGCAGGCCGGTCAGGGGATCGTGAAAGGCCATGCGCCGCATTTCAGCCATCAATTCGCTGATTCGGTTGACGGCGTAATTCAGCAAACCTGCTGTTTCCCGAATTTCAGGCGGACTGACGGTGTCGATTGCAATACGCGCGGCGAAATCCCCGCGCTCCAGTTTTTCGGCCATGGCACGCATAGCCATCAAACCTTGTACGTTTTTTCGCACAATCAGATGAATGACCATCGCACAAAGGCTGACCGCAAGGGTAAACAACAAGGCCGCATTGACCGCGAGCGTCCATGTCTGAGACTCAGCTTCGAGGGTATTGATCCGGACAGACAAAGTACCGTAAACCGCCCCGCCAGCCTCGATGGGGCTTGCCGCCGAGTGCGTCTCGACACCCAGTAGACGGGAAAACCAGGCCGGATGCTTGACCGGTTGGGGAGGACTCTGTGCAGCCACGACCTGACCCTGCGCATCGGTGAATCGCAGCCAGTGGATATCAGTTTGAGTGACCCGCTTCCGCAAATGCTGCTCGATCGCGGGGAAGTCTCCCAGGATGACCAGCTCGGTAATAGCCTGGGACACCGTCTGAGCGACCAGATCTGCCTCGCGCGCGGCACTTTGATTGATTTGTCGCCCGGCAGCCTGGGATGCCAGCACGGCGATCACACAGACTGCGAGCGCCAACACCCCCACCAGCGCGAGCATGACGCGGCTGGTAAGGCTGCTGTTGTGGAACCATGCAGACATCGACATTACTGATTATCAAGCGGCACAAGGGTATGCCTGAAAAATGCACGGTAGTTGTCGTAATGTCGATCTGTCGCTGCCACAAATCCCCGTGGCTTCGGTAGTTCCAGCGCCTTCGCTGCCTGAGTCAACGCTGCCAATCCCTCTGGATCGCTTTTCATATTCACCATCGCATCGCGTAGTTTCTCGCGCAGCTTGGCTGGAACACTGGGATGCGCCATGACAGCCAGATCGAAATACGGCTCGGATGTCCAGACCACCCGATAAGTAAAATCCTCACGCCGTGCAAAGTCAGCCATAGCTTTGTGATTGACACCGATTGCCATCACTCGCCCCGCGCGCAACTGCCCAATAGCCGCCTCCTGATTCCCCATGAAAACTGGATTCACGGTCACTTTGTCGCGCAGCAGCTTATCCATCGGCACAAAGTACCCAACAAATCCGTAGGGGTTGGCAAATGCGACCTTCTGACCTTCCAGGGCAGCCAGATCCTGAATCGGCGAGTTTGTCGCCACCACGATCTGGCCTTGGATGGGTTCGCCCTCCTGGCGAGCCAACACGGTGTAGCCCAGCTTGTCACGACCCGGGGTAAATAGATGATTGGTGTACACAAATGCCAGTTCGCCCCTGACTGCCATGTCGGTTGTTTCATTGGCGGTGCGGGCGATGCGCAGGGTAAGCGGGATGCCGGACTTCTGGCTGACATAGCGCAGGATTGGATTCCAGTATTCTGCCGTGAGCGTAACCGAGCGCTGATTCAGTACCCCGAAAGGATAGGGCTTGTCGTGCGACATCGCCGCGTAATCGTTCGCTATTGCGGGTGAAATCGGCAGCAGAAAAATTGTGCAGCAAAGCCAGCGGCAGATCTGAAGGAGGCGTGGCATATTGATACTCCCAGATCACAGGTAATCAAACAGTGACAATTTCATCACCCTGGCAAACGACTGCTGGGCAGCTTCCAGACCGAGTTGCTGACGTGCCAAACGGGAGATCGCCTCGTTATAGTCGGTATCCTGCAAAGACGATAGCGTCTGCTGGAACTGGAGATGCAGATCGTCACCCACGGTATCCAGCACATCGAGTTCCTTCAGATTGGCACCGGTGGCGGCACGCACCTTGAGTACATGTTCGAGCGCGTTATCCAGCGCGCTGTGTGCAGCGGTCAATCCGTTACCCAAGGCTGCTTGTCCGGGTACGCCGACGGCAGTGGTCTCCAGCACATGGGCAAGATTTTCCAGCGTGGAAAACAGGCTCTGATTGGCACTCGGCGCGACGTTGAAACTATCGCCGCTGGCGGGTGCACCTTCGACCTCGAAACGAATACCGGCAAAGGCAATAACATTGCCGGACGTGTAGGGATTGCCGCTCGACAGCGTGGTTCCGCTGGTGACATCTACTACCGAATAGGTGGTGACCCCGGCCGCCACACTGAAATTCAGCTGGTAGGTGTGACCGGTGGCCAGGGTCGGATCACTGACGCTCCCAGCGCTGATCGTGCCACCACCTGTATTGCCTGCTGCTGCCGCTGTCGTGAACTGGCCGTTACCGTTGCGGATAGTTTCGAACACATCGCGTCCAGAATCCGACACGGCCATGCGTCGCCCGGCCGCAACCTGAATTTCGCGGTGACCGCTGTCACCCTGATATTCAACCTGTCCGCCTGCAACGGAGAAGGGCTGACCGCGCTGAAATCCGGAAAACATCGGCTGCCCTGAGACATCGGTGGTATTGGCCAGGCCGATCAGCTGCTGCAGACGGCTGCGCACTTCACCCGCCAGGAAACGCCGTTCCGTGTCTGTGTAAGTCGGGTTGCCCGCCGCAATAACGGTATCCTGAATGTCCTGAATCAGGCTGGTGACTCCGCCCAGCGTGCCTTCCTTCAATCCCAGGCTGGCTTTTGCGCTGTCGCGATTGGTCGCGTACTGCGTGTTCTGACCGTCGGTCGCACTGACATTGAGCGCCTGTGCAGCACCGACCGGATCGTCGGACGGCGTGGCGATACGGCGTCCCGTCGTGATGGATTGCTGGGTTTTGAGTAAGGCATTCTGCTGCTCGGCCATCCTCGCCACATTCAACTGATACATCATGCCGGTACTGATGCGCATAATTAACGGCCTCCCAGATTCAGCAGGGTGTTGAACAACTCGCTGGCAATCTGCATCACTTTGCCCGCTGCCTGATACGCCTGCTGGTAACGGAGCAGTTGCGCCGCCTCTTCATCAAGGTTCACCCCGGAAAGCGACTGCTGCTGTGAGTTCGCCTGCTCCAGCAGTTTGCCTTGCGTCAGCTTGGTCACTTCAACTTCACGAGTCTGATTGCCCACCTGACTCACCAGCTGGCTATAGGCCCCATGAAAACTCGCGGTGCCATTGGCAAGCGTATTGGCTGTTTGCAGACCTGCCAGAGCCAGGGCGTTACGGTTGTCCCCCGTTGCGCCATTGTTGGGCTGGATTGTGAACTGGTCGCCGTTCGACGGGCTGCCACTCAGGCTGATAGTGATGCCGTTGAAGCGAATGCTGGCACCCGCCGTGTAGGGCACTGGTACGCCCGGCGCATAGGTGGTGCTCGCGCCGCCGTTGCTCACGGTGACGCTGGCCGTCGCAGGAAAACCGGTCAGCTGACCCGTCCCTGCGTTATAGCTGAGCGTGACAGCCGCAGCGAGTGGCGCAGCCAGATAGGCTGCATCTACGCTGCCCGCGCTGAGCGTGGCTGACCCTACATTGGACAGGATAGCGGCAGTTCGAATCGGGCTGGCAGCGGCAATCGCGTTCACGCTCGTCAACGCCACGCTGATCGAGCCTGCGCCATTGGCCATCGGCCGCAACAGATGGCTATCGCCGGCAGCCAGCGCGCCAGACGCCAAAGTGAAATTCAGGCCGTCAAAGCTGGTGGGCAAACTGGCAGCAGTCTGCGACGCGCCATCGGACAGGCGCGTCAAGGTGTATTGGCTGCCGTTGTACTGAATTCGGTAATCGCTCGCCTGCAGCAAACCAGGATCGCTGACTGCCAGCTGAACAACGCCGTTGCCGGTATTGCCAGAATGCGGAATGCCATCCGGCAAATCAACACTGAAAAAATCCCCTCCAGCCACGCCCTGACTATCGATTCCCAATCGGTGTTGGGCATTGAATGAAGTAGCCATGCCCAACGCGATGCGACCCAGCGCATTCTGTGCGGTGTCGAGCGACTGGGTCTGGAATTTCATCACGCCACCCAGTGCGCCACCCGTCACGCTATCCGGATGCAGGGTGAGTGAAACCACACCGTTATCCATCGCAATGTCGAATTGCTCAGCATTAGCCGCAGCGGGCTGCAGACGCAGTGATGACGCCTGGTTGCCCATGACCAATGGCTGACCATTACCGATAAAAACGTTATAGGCACCATCGTCCTGCTGCACAACGGTCGCCTTGATATGGGTGTTGAGATCGGCAATCAGCAGATCACGCTGATCGCGCAAATCGTTGGCGGTATGACCGGTAAACTGGGTTTCGGCCAGCGCGATGGCATCGTTCAGACGCGCAACGTCTTTCGCGATCCCGTTGATCGCCGACACGCTTGACTCAGCCTGCACCCTGACACCCTGGCGAACCTGATCGAAACGTTGCTGCAACTGCTGCAGGCGCCCGGCCATGGCTTCGCCAGACGAGAGCACGGCCTGTCGTGCCGAGAGACTGCCGGGATGGTTGGCGAGATCATTCACGCCACTGAAAAAACTCTGCAAGGCGGGCGACAGCCCGGCAGTGGAATCTGCCAACAGATTGTCGAGCTGGCTGACCTGTTGATGGTACGCCTGCGCTGAACTCGCCGCCGACTGTGCGTCCAGCACCTGTCGCGCCAGAAAATCGCTGTAGATCCGCTTGACCGTGGCGACATGCACGCCCTGACCAAAAATGCCACTGCCGGTGACAAACGAATTATTGGTCGCCTGGAGGGTTTCCTGGCGCGTGTAGCCCGGCGTCGCCGCATTGCTGATGTTGTGCGAAGCCGTCGCCAGCCCCGACTGAGCCGCCGTCAGCGCGCCTGTACCAATACTGAGTAAGCTCGAACCCATGCGTTTTATCCCGAAAAGCTCATGCGCAAACTGGGGGCAAACGCCCCCACGTCAGTTGAATCGGCAGGAACGCGCCAAAGCTTAGGGCGTCCGATGAAAACCTTTTAACCGCAGAGGCGCGGAGAACGCGGAGGAAATTCTCTTGTGGTTTTCTCTGCGTCTCTGCGTCTCTGCGGTTCAAATATTTTCTTTCTGCGTCTCTGCGTTCAATCCCTTTGTTGTTCACCCTGCTCACCCCGCTGCCGATGCCAGCCGGATCGCGCCCATCAGCTTGGTGGCGTAATTCGGGTCAGTGGCATAGCCTGCGCGTTGCAGTCCGTGTGCAAAATCAGCGGCATTGGTGCCGGTGGCGATGGCGGGCTGGTAGCGGGCATTGCTACGCAGTAGCCGGGCGTAGTCGCTGAACGCGTCGGCATAGGAGTCATAAGCGCGGAAGCTGTCGATCTGCTTGACAGGCTTGCCGCCCACATATTCGGTGGTGGTGATGTCTACGGTTTTGCCCTGCCAGTTGCCGCCTGCCTTGATGCCAAACAGGTTATGACTATTCTGGCCGTCTGCACTGCGTATCTCAGATCTGCCCCAGCCGGTTTCGAGCGCGGCCTGCCCCAGCATGAAACTGGCGGGAATACCGCTGACCTGGCTGGCATGCTGAGCGTGAGGTAACAAGCGCTGGACGAAGGCTTCAACGTGCGCCGGGGTGTTGCCGCTGCGCGTCAACGGCGCAGCGTGCAGCACCTCGGCTTTGGCGGTTGGGGGAATGGGCGCGGCAAAGGTACGTGCCTCTGCGGCGTCTGTCGCCACCGGATCAGACTGCACAGCCGCCCGCAGCGCGGCGAATTCTGGATTCAAAGGCATCGCAGACTGGGGCTTGGCCGCGTCGATGGCAGGTGCACCCGAGCTCGCAGACAACTGCCGCACCATGATCTCGGCCAGCCCGATCCCCCGGCTGGATAGTGTTTGCGATAACTGCTGGTCGAGCATGGAGGTATACATTCGCGTCTGCTCGCTGCCAAACAGCCCATCCTGTGGCGTAGCTTCGCGCATCGATTTCATCAGCATGTTCATGAACACGGCTTCAAACTGTTTCGCGGCGGCCTTCAGCGACTCAGGCGATGCAGCCTTCGCGTCGAGTTTGAGCTGATTGACGCCCTGAACGTCGAGGGCAAATTTCGAAGACAGATCAGCACCCGGCAGCATCAGATCACCTCCAGTTCGGCACGCAACGCGCCCGCCGCTTTCAGCGCTTGCAAGATCGCCAGCAAATCTTGCGGCGTCGCACCGATGGAATTCAGCGCTTTGACGACATCCGCCAGCGATGCGCCGCCTTTCAGCCGCATCATCTCGCCCGGCTGCTGGTGAATTTCAATCTGCGATTGCGCTGTGACCACCGTCTCACCCTTGGACAAGGGCGCAGGCTGGCTGATGACCGGATCGGTATTGATGACCACCGATAGATTGCCGTGCGACACCGCGCTGGGATCGAGCATCACCGTCTGATTCATCACCACTGAGCCGGTACGCGCGTTGATGATGACCCGTGCCTGAGCCGTGGCGGGTTTAACGTCGAGGCTTTCGATCGCACCAATAAAGCGTACCCGTTCATTGGAGCCGGCAGGCGTTTTCACCTCAATCACGCGGCTATTCGAAGCGTGTGCCGTATTGCTGCCAAACTGCCGGTTGATGGCGTCCACCACCCGTGTGGCGGTACTAAAATCGCCGTCTTTGAGTTCAAGCTGGATACTGCCACTGTTGCCCAATTCACTCGTTACGCTGCGCTCAACGGTGGCGCCCGCAGGAATCAACCCGACGGCGAGGTGATTAATCTGGGCTTTGCTGCCATTGGCCGACGCCCCCGCACCGCTCACCAGCAAATTTCCCTGTGCTATGGCATATACCAAACCATCGGCACCCTTGAGCGGCATCATGACGAGCGTGCCACCGCGCAGACTTTTGGCATTACCGAGCGACGAGACGGTGAGGTCGATCGCCTGACCCGGCTGAGCAAATGGCGGCAGAGTCGCGGTCACCATCACGGATGCCACATTCTTCAATTGCATATTCGTGCCCGGCGGCAAGTTCACCCCCATCTGCGTCAACATGCTCTGGATGCTCTGCGTGGTGAATGGCGTCTGCGTCGTCTGATCGCCTGTGCCATCCAGCCCCACCACCAGGCCGTAGCCCACCAGCTGGTTGTTACGCACCCCTTGAATGCTCGCCAGGTCTTTGATGCGTTCGGCGTGGGCTGTGCCCAGCATCAAGATCGTGGCGGTCAAAAACGACAAAACCTTTGAACCGCAGTACCCTGAAGGGCATAAAAGACGCGGGGAACGCAGATGAAAAACGCTTGAGGTTTTCTCTGCGTCCTCTGCGTCTCTGCGGTAAAAGCTTTTCACTATGGATAACATTTCACGCATACCTCACAAAGGAATCACGCTAAGAAAAAACCGTCCCAGCCAGTTCATCAGCTCAGCTTTATCGAAATTGGCACTGGTCCGATATTCGATACGGGCGTCGGCGACTTTGTCGGACGACACGGTATTACCCGCGAGGATGGTGTCAGGCTGGACGACACCAGAGAGACGGATGTATTCAGTACCTTTATCCAAGGCAACCTGTTTCTCGCCCGCCACGACCAGATTGCCATTCGGCAGCACCTCCACCACGGTAACGGTCACCTGACCATTAAAGGTGTTGCTGGAATTGATAGCGGATTTGTCGTCGTATTCGTTTTCGGAGCTGGCAGTAATGCCCAGTCCCTGCAACGCTTTGAGCGGCAGTTTGGTGATGCCGGATATTGACGAATCGGAGGAACCTGATTTCGCGCCATTGCTCGATGCCTGCTTGGCTGCTTTGGTGTTTTCGTTGATGGTGATGGTGAGCATGTCGCCTATGCGACGCGCGCGGCGATCTTCGAACAGGGGGCGATGATTCGCTACGTGATAAATCGCGCCATGCGTTGTCACGGGGTAAGCAGTCATCACCGGACGCGCGCTGGTAGGCTGCTGCACGATGGTGGACGGCGCAGTGCCACAGCCACCCAACACCAGTGCGCCAATGAGCAGAAGGCAACGGGTCAGACAGGTATTCATAGCTGGGTCAGACGCTGCAACATCTGGTCGGAGGTCTGAATCGCCTTGCTGTTGATTTCATACGCACGCTGGGTCTGAATCATGTTGACCAGCTCCTCCACGACGTTGACGTTCGACGTTTCGACATAGCCCTGATTCAGCAGGCCGGTGCCGCCCGAGCCGGGGGCATTCGCACTCGGCGAGCCGGAGGCCGCTGTTTCAGCGTAGAGGTTTTCGCCCTGGCTGTGCAGCCCGGCGGGGTTGATGAACGAGGCGAGTTGCAGGTTGCCCACCACGGTGGGCGCGGTGACGCCGGGCTGCGTCACCGAGACAATGCCGTCACGCGAAAACGTGATGGTGGTGGCATCCGCCGGAATCGTGATCGAGGGCTGCACCAGATAGCCGCTCGCCGTCACCAGCTGGCCATTGGCATTCATCTGAAACGAGCCGTCGCGGGTATACGAGGTGGAGCCATCCGGCATCTGCACCTGAAAGAATCCCTGCCCCTGAATCGCCACATCTTTGGAGTTACTGGTTTGCTGCAAATTGCCCTGGGTAAAAATGCGCTCGGTCGCGACCGGTTTTACCCCGGTACCCAGTTGCAGCCCCGAGGGTAACTGCGTCTGCTCGGACGACTGCGCACCCGGCTGGCGTATCGTCTGATAGAGCAAATCCTCGAACACCGCCCGCGCGCGCTTGAAGCCGGTTGTGCTGACGTTGGCGAGGTTGTTGGAAACCACGTCCATTTGCGTCTGCTGCGCATCCAGACCGGTCTTGGCTATCCATAACGAGCGAATCATGTCGGCTCCTTGCTTGTATGTGTCTGTTTATAAAACGAGTTAACCGCAGAGGACGCGGAGTACGCGGAGGAAAAACGCTCGAGGTTTTCTCTGCGTACTCCGCGTCCTCTGCGGTTCATTCTTTCTAGCCATGCGCCAGCATCTGCGTAGCCTTGCTGTCGTTGGTCTCGGCGTTTTGCAACAGCTTCATATGCATCTCGAACTGGCGCGCGAGCGTGATCATGTTGACCATCTGATCGACGACGTTGACATTGCTGGCTTCGAGCGAACCGGACACCACGTTGACTTTGGGATCCACCTCCGCTGCCTGGCCATCCTTCAGGCGAAACAAGCCATCGTCGCCGCGCACCAGATCACGCTCCGGTGGATTCACCAGCTTCAGCTTGCCGACGCTGCTGGCGTCTTTGCCGCCCTGCGCAACCAGCGACAGGGTGCCGTCGCGTGCAATGGCAATATTGCGGCCGGGCGGAATCGCCAGTGCGCCGCCATCTCCCACCACAGCACGACCGTCCTGGGTTTGCAGCACACCGTTTTCATCCAGTTTGAAACTGCCGTTGCGGGTATAGGCTTCGCTGCCATCCGCCGCCTGCACCACCAGCCAGCCCTGTCCCTGCACCGCCACATCCAGCTCGCGCCCGGTGTGCTGGATCGCGCCAGCACGGAAATCGCTGCCAGTGGTGGCATCGACGACAAACGCCCGCGTCGCCAGTCCATCGCTGACCACCGGCACGGCGCGAAACTGGTCGATCTGTGCGCGAAATCCGTTGGTGGCGGCGTTGGCGAGGTTGTGCGATACCGTCGCCTGCTGTTCCAGCGCGTGCTTCGCGCCGGTCATGGCGGTGTAGATCATGCGGTCCATGCGGGCGCTCCTATCTGTTCGAGCAAGAAAAATCCATCGAACGCAGAGACGCAGAGGCGCAGAGGATACCCATATCCCGGCTTCCCTTTGAACCGCGCTGCGCCATAGCAACTACTATTTAGACGATTCATCTCTGCGTCTCTGCGCCTCTGCGTTCCTGATCTTAATAAAAACAATCAACGCAAGTTCACCAGCGTTTGCAGCACCTGATCCTGCGTCTTGATCGTCTGCGCATTGGCCTGATACACCCGCTGGGCGGTAATCATATTGACCAGCTCGGAAGTCAGATCGACGTTGGAATCTTCCACGGCGGACGACTGCAACACGCCCAGCGTGCCGCTACCCGGACGCCCTACCAGCGGCGTTCCTGAAGTCGCAGACTCTGCAAAAGCGTTGTCTCCCAAGGCTTCCAGCCCTTGCGGATTGGAAAAGTTGGCGATAACGACCTGCCCCAGCACAGCGGAGCGCCCATTGGTGTAGCGACCCTGAATGGTGCCGTCGGGTGCAATGTTGAAACCGGTCAGCCGCCCCGAGGCGAAGCCGTCCTGGTCCAGCGAGTTGACGCTGAAGTTGGAACCGAACTGGGTGCTGCCGCTGAACCCCAGTGTAAAACTGAGCGGGCTGTTCGCGCCGGTGGTCACCGCCGCCGCAAGGTTGAACGGCAAGGTGGTGGTGGCGGTATTGATCGAGCCGTCGCCGTTGAAGTTGAGTGCGCCGACCGGGCCTGCACCCACCTGCGTGCCGTCCAGCGAGGCGTAGACGTTCCAGCTGCCCGCGCCGGTTTTCATGTAGTAGGTTGAGAGCGTGTGCGGGTTGCCCAGGCTGTCATACGTAGAGACCGAGGTGGAATGGTGAAACGTCGTCGGGTCGGCCAGATTGAAACCGGCAGCAGGCAAAGACGCCTGGCGTGAATCGAGATTCAGCAGTGCATTGACCGACGAGGTGACCTGCGGCGAACGGTCCGCCGTGGAAATCTGCAACTCCTGCGCCGCTGCGGTATTCAGCGCGCCGCTGGCATTGGCGGCATAGCCGGTCAGGCGGTCGCCGGTCGAGGTGATGATGTAGCCGAAGCTGTCGATCTGAAACTGACCGTTACGCGAATAGGTGATCTCGCCGCCGCTCGACAGGCGGAAAAAACCGTTGCCATTGATCGCCACATCCAGCGGATTTTCGGTCGCGGTAATCTTGCCCTGCGAAAACTGCTGCACCACCGCCGAGACCTTCACACCAATACCCACCTGCGAGCCGCCTGAGCCGGACAGCGAGGTCGCGAACACATCGGAAAACTGCGCCTGTGCCTGCTTGAAACCGACGGTATTGGCGTTGGCGACGTTGTTGCCGATGACGTCAAGTTGATCGGCTGCGGCAGACAAACCACTTAAACCTTGCTGAAAACTCATGTTGTGCTCCTTGGAATCAAGTTATTCGGTTGTCAATAAATCCGGCGCACGCCGCTATACGAGGTGTTGCCCGCCGCACCCAGATCGAGCTGTACGCCGCCAGCGTCCTGATACACGCTGCTGACTGCGCCGAGCGACAGTGAGGTCGCCTCAACCGCTCGCCCGCCCTGCACGGCGTCGAGCGTGAATCGGTATGCCCCGGCGGCGACGGCAGCACCCGCGTCGTTGAGGCCGTCCCAACTCGCGAGACCGGTGCCGCCGGGGCGCGCGCCCATGTCGAGTGTGCGTACCGGCGCGCCGCTGGCGTCGCGCACGGTGACCGTAAGCTTGTCCACGCCGTAGGGAAGATCGAAACCCACCACGTTGTGCCCTTCGGCCGGGCTGACGAAATCCCCCGGCGCGAGCACCACATGGCCAATCAAATTGGCAGCCTGCGCGGTCTGCGCCGAGCCCAGGCTGGCGGCCAGTGCGTCCAGGCTGCTGTTCATTTTCTCGATGCCAGTCACCGTCGAAAGCTGTGCCATCTGGCTGGTGACCTGGGCGTTATCCAGCGGATTCAGTGGATCCTGATTTTTCATTTGCGCCACCAGCAGCGATAAAAATCGATCCTGCGTCGCCTGGGTGTCGCTTGTGCCACCGCCTGCGCCAAACAAGGCGGTGCTGGTGGTGGGAGATGCCGTGTTCTGTACTGTGCTCATGAGCGTTCCTCAATTACTGACCGAGGGTCAGGGTTTTCAATAACAGGGTCTTGGCGGTGTTCATCATCTCGGCATTGGTCTGATACGAGCGCGACGCCGAAATCATGTTGACCATTTCTTCCACCACGTTGACGTTGGGCATCGTCACAAATCCCTTCTCATCGGCCAGCGGATTTTTCGGATCAAACACCTGACGCATCGGCGAGTTGTCTTCCACCACCGACGCCACGTTCACCCCGGTCGAGCCGCCATCGCCCACCGGCATCGCTGCAAACACCACCTGCTTCGCCTTGTAGGGCTGGCCGTTGGCGCTGGTAGTGCTGTCGGCGTTGGCCAAATTGCTGGCCACCACGTTCAGGCGCTGCGACTGTGCCTGCATGGCCGACCCGGCCACATCGAATAAATTGAATAGCGACATGACGTAACTCCTTAACCCTGAATCGCCGCCAGCAAACTCTTGATCTGCTGGTCGATACGCGTGAGGTTGAATTCGTAGTGCAGCGCGTTGTCGGCAAACGCGGCGCGCTCGGTATCCATATCGACGGTGTTACCGTCTACGCTGCCTTGGACTGTGCCGCGATACAGCAGCGGTAGTCCGGCCACCGTGCCGCCATTGCTCTGCAAGTGCTCAGGTGCCGTTGTCACCAGCCCCGGCGTCTGCCCGTTTTTGAGCGCGCCTTGCAACGCCGACTTGAAATCAAGATCGCGCGCCTGGTAATTCGGCGTGTCGGCATTGGCAATGTTCGACGCGATCACCTGCTGGCGCGCGTCGCGCACCTGCAATGCCTGCTGATGAAAGCGCAGCATGTCGTCCAGTCGATTGAGCATCGGAGTCACCGTTTTCCCGTGGAAATCCACGAGACCTTTTTGCGATGACTGCATCCTAGGCACCCTGCTGTCCATTCGGTCTTGTGAATAGCGGGCATAAATCCCTCTAATTCGTGCGATGCGGCAAACCGACTGCAATTGATTATTGCTACATGCCTATCCAACGATGGATCAATACACACGCAGCAATCGAACGAATAACAAGGCAATCTCCCCCTGATTTTCAGCCTTCATGCTGCGAACCGCTCCCTACAATGATTTTCAACCTCATTGCAAGGATTAACCATGTTCTGTCACCCACCTCCCGTGTCGATTCATCCATGGCAATTCGTGCCTTGGCGCAGGATTTGCTTTATTCGCCACATCTAACAAATAGCGTCATGACAATAAAAATGCGGAGCTCCCTTTTGCTGTGTACACGCTTCTTTCAAGCGCTCACCTGCCTGATCTCAGTGTGCTGCCTGCCTGCGTATGCCGGCGCGAGCCTGTCGCCCGCTTTTTATTACGGGCCGTCGCCTTTTCCCCAAGCCTTACGATCTTTCGACACCTGGATCGTCGAGCCTGACCAGCAACACGATCCGGCGCTCATCGCCAAACAGCCAGACACGTTTTTCGCTTACGTCAGCGTCGGCGAAATCCACCCCGATCGCGCTTACTTCAAGTCCGTACCCGATGCCTGGCTGAAAGCCCCCAATCCCGCCTGGGGATCGCGTGTCATCGATCAAAGCGCGCCGGGCTGGCCTGCTTTTTTTGTCGACCGCATCGTCGCACCGCTGCGGCAGCAGGGTTACCGGCATTTTTTCCTCGACACACTGGATTCGTATCATCTGATTGCCGCCACCCCTGAATCCCGAAAAAAACAGGCACAAGGCGTAGTTGAAGCCATACGCCTGCTCAAAACCCGTTATCCCGACGCCCGACTGATACTCAATCGCGGCTTCGAGCTTCTTCCCGAAATCGCACCGCTCGTTGAGGCCGTTGCAGCCGAATCGCTTTTCGGCAGTTGGGATAACCGCAAACAGACGTATGGCAAGGTATCTGCCAGCGACCGCAACTGGCTGAAAGCCGAATTACTCAAGGTGCGCGATACCTATCGCCTGCCGGTCATCGTGATCGACTACGCGGCATCGGGTGGCACCGCACGTCAGGACATAGCCCGTCAGATTGAGGCCGAAGGTTTCATCCCCTGGGTAAGTGACGGCGCGCTTGCCAGCGTGGGCAGCGGGCGGGCAACTCCGATGCCGCGCACGATCCTGATGCTGCACGACGGCGTGCCCTCACTCGACGATGTGCGATTCAACACACTGCATACCCAGGTCGCCATGCCGCTCAATTACCTGGGCTACGTGCCGGAATACCGCGCGATCCAGAATGCCTTGCCCACAGGCGATTTATCGGGACGCTACGCCGGCATCGTCACTTGGCTGAAGCAGGGCGACGAGCCAAGCGGCGCTTATCGGACATGGCTGCTAGCCCAGATCCAGCGTGGCATACCAGTTGCCGTGCTGGGCGAATTTGGTTTTGAAATTGATCCGGTCGTGGGCAAGCAGCTGGGCTTGTCGGCGCGCACACCGGGCAAGCCCGGCAAAGTGAGCATCGTGATGCGCAAGCCCGAAGCGGCGTTTGAAATCGAACCCCTGCCGCATCCGGAATCCTATTTCCCGCTGACGGCGAATCGCGCAGCGGATATCTGGCTAAAACTGGGCGACGGCACTACGACGCAAGACGCTGTGGCCGTCACGTCCTGGGGTGGCTATGCCCTGGGCGATAACGTTACCCTGCGGCTGCCGGACTCGGATTTTTCACGCTGGGTCATCGACCCCTTCGCCTTTTTTACCCAGGCGCTCAAGCTGCCGCCCATGCCGGTACCCGACGTAACGACCGAGAACGGCCGCCGTCTGCTGATTACACATATTGATGGCGACGGGTTTGCCAGCCGCGCCGAATTCGCCGGGTCGCCCTGGGCAGCCGACGTGCTGTACCGTGAAATTCTGACCCGTTATGCCTTCCCAACGACGGTGTCGGTCATCGAAGGTGAAATCGGCAAAACCGGTTTGTACCCCAAGCTGGCGACTCAGCTGGAACCGATCGCTCGGCGCATTTTTGCCCTGCCCCATGTCGAGGCGGCGAGCCATTCCTATTCGCACCCTTTCTTCTGGCGCAAGGCCGCAGAAGCGGAAGGCGATTCAGGTAGCTACCACCTGGAGATTCGCGGCTACACCTTCAACAATGCGCGCGAACTCCAAGGGTCAGTCCATTACATCAACAGCCTTTTGCCTCCCGGCAAGCAATGCCGCGTGTTTCTCTGGACAGGCGACTGCCGCCCGGATGCTGCCCAGTTGGCGCTGCTGAACACGGGGGACGTGCTCAACATGAACGGCGGTGAAACCCTTATCAGTAAAGCCGATCCGTCGCTTACTCTGGCCGCCCCGCTCGGCATCCCGCTCGGCGAGGACTTTCAGGTTTACGCGCCCAACCAGAATGAAAACGTCTACACCAATCTGTGGACAGGTCCTTTCTATGGCTACGAACGCGTGATCGAGACGTTTGAACTCACCGAAAAACCGCGCCGCCTCAAACCCGTCAACATTTATTACCACACCTATTCGGCCAGTAAACCGGCCTCGCTCAAGGCGCTGAAAAAAGTCTACGACTGGGCAGCGCGACAGCCGCTTTTCCCCGTCCACGCATCGGACTACATCCGCAAGGTGCAGGACTTCAATCGCATCGCCATCGCGCGCGACGGCGACGGCTGGCAGGTCACAGGTGCCAGCGTCGGCCAGACCCTCCGACTGCCCGCCCGTCTGGGGTATCCCGATCTTGCCCGCAGCCGGGGTGTGCTCGGCTGGCGGGATGAAGGCGCGGTACGCTACCTGCATTTGGGCAGCGGCGCTGCCCTCGTCGCGATGAACGGGCAGGCTACCCAGCCGCGACTGGAGCGCGCCAATACGCGCCTCACAATCACAACGGAGGGATGGCGCTTTGATGGCGCGGCACCCCTGCAAGCCGAATTCGCCCACGCCCACGCCCGCGCCTGCACCTTCAAGATCAACGGCAAAAAAATTCCGGTTCGCCAACTATCCACCACGGTTGCACTGCTCACTCACCCCGCACGCAAGGGCACACTGGAGATGCGCTGTGGCCTTTGAAGAATCGCGCAACAAATCGGTCGTCGCGGCTCAGCCGGTGCAAACCCGTCAGCGCCTGCTGAGTGCACAACGCATCGCCGCTTTTTCGCTGCTGATTGTGGGTGCCATGGCATTGCTATATCCACACGACAAGCTAATCGAGCAAGTCACCGAACTGCACGGCAACGATGCGCTCAGCCGCGCGTATCTCGACAATCTGCTGGATAAGGATCCGGACAATGCCCCCTTACGGCTGGCACGCTTTGAAGCCGATCTGCAGGATGGGCATCTCACCGAAGCCGAACATATTCTGCAAGACCTGGCGAAACACGCCAGTCCAGACATTCGCCTCGCCGCCGCGCGCGCCTTGCTGCGTCTACGCGAACGCCAGCTTCACACGCTTCGCGTCGGTAGCGCACCACACGCGCGTGCACGGCTGGCCTATCACCAGTCGCTCGCTGCGCTGGCGGCCTATCCACTCGATTATCAGGAACGTCAGGCGCTGGCCGAGCAGGCTGCGGCAGCGGGTGCTTATCCTTTGGCCATGCGGATCTACCGCGATTTCAGCCTGGCCGAACCCGCTGCCGCGAGCCGCTGGATCGACCGGGCTGCGCAGTTGGGGCTGGGACATCGCCGTTACCGCGAAGTCGCCGCGCTCTACTTCGATGCACGCCAACGCGCAACCCACGCCGATACACAGCGTGACTTTTATCTGAAAGGCATCGCGGCACTGCGCGCAGGCAACCTCGGGGCCGAGGCACTGGCTGCCGCCGAAAAACATCTCGGAAACTTCGCTGACGACCCAACCATCTTGCTGCATCTGGTGAATCTGGCGCGCGCCGCCAACCGCAACGACCGCGCAGAATTCTATGTACGTCAGCTTCTGCACTACGCCCGGCTGGGGCGTCCCCTGCATCTGGCTCAGCACGACAGGGGGTTGCAGCCTGTTTCCGATACCTTGACCGGTTACAATTTTTCCCACACTCGCGCTGCGGGCACACTGCGCAGCGACGCACTCGATCTGTCTACCCACGCGCCTGTCTGCACTTCATCCGTACAAACCAAACACCTCTGCTGGCAACGTCTGGCAGGCTACGCGCCACTGCGTCGGCACCCCGCTTTACGCAACGTCAATGGCAGCCCGCAACTGCCTTTTGACGATGCAATCTACCGCCTCGGCTATGACGTGTTTCTCGGCAACCGCAATCTGCGCGACGCCTATGCGGTCGCGCAAGCGGCAGTTCGCCAGGTGCCGGATCGCGCCGACTGGCGTGAACGGCTGGCACAGGTGGCGGAATGGCATGGCCAGCCAGCCCTCGCACTGGCTCAGTGGCGTCACCTCGCGCTGACCCGTAACAATCTGGGCGACTGGCAGGCACTGCTGCGGCTGGCACCGGGTCTGTTCGATCATCCGACTCTGATCCTTGCACTGCGTCACGAATACGAGGCGGGGCGACTCAACGATGCGGGTTTGATGCGGCTGATCCAGACCTACGAAGCGGAAGCTGACACCGACGAAGCCATGACGTTGCTACGCCAAGCCTACCGACAGCAGCCGCGCCGGGTGCTGCTCGAACAGGAAGCCAAGCTAGCCGAACGTATGGGGCAGATTGCCGACACCATGGCCGCCTTGCGTCGACTGAGCGAACGCCACGGTGCGCGCGCCAGCGAAATCCGCCACCTGGCTACACTGCACATCGCGCAGGGTGATCTCGCAGGTGCTTACCGGACGCTGCAACAACACCAGTCCATTGCGCGCGACGATCGCAGCTATCGGGCACTCATGGCCGATCTTGCCTGGCGCTTGCAGGACAAGGCCACCGCCCAGCAGCTGTATCGTTCCTTGCACGCCACCGGCACACTGGCCGATCACGAAGCCGAACGCCTGATACTGCTGATGAATGAAAGCAGCCCGCAAGCGGCGTCCACCGTGGCGCTGCGCACCTGGCACACGCAACGCAGCCCCCGCTTCGCGGCACTCGCCCTGTCGCTGCTGATTCAGGCGCGCGACACGGTCACCGCCCGCCGCCTGCTGGACAGCCTCTCACCCGCCGACCTGATCCAGCTGGAACAGCAGGCCGGGTTTCTCGAACGGCGCGCCGAAGTGGCGCGACTCGAAGGCCACCCTGAGCGTGTGATTGCCGATTTGCGGCGCGCGATTCAGCTCGAATCCAAGCACACCGCCCTGCAAGTCAACCTGCTATGGGCACTGGTGGAAGCTCGCCAGCGCGACGCCTTGACCGCTGAAGTAGCACGCCTGCGCCCGCGCGCGCAGGTGGATTCCACATTCTGGGCACCGATGGGCGCGGCGCTGGTGACGCTTGATCGTCCGCGCGAAGCCGTGCTGTATTTTGCCAAACAGGCCAATGCCCGACGCGACGATTATCTCTGGCATATCAACTACGCCCAGGTGCTCGAAAGCGCCGGCCAGGCCCATTTCGCCTGGCGACTACGCCGTCACGCCTGGCTGCAAATGCGTCGCGCAGGCAAGCCCGCCCCGCGCGACAGCGAAGCTTGGCTGACCCAGGCGCGACTGGCGCTGCAAATCGCGCCTGCCGATACCGGCGTGCAATGGCTGCGCGAAGCCCTTCGGCAAGACCGGGCTGCCCGTCAAGATTTGTCACCCGAGGCGCGCGAACTGGCGTTGGTCTGGCTGCTTTCCACCGAGCAACACGAATCGGCCCGGCTCTGGCTGACACAGCAATATGCCAAACAGTTGGCCGCGCCCGGCTGGGCTGAAGCCGCGCTGGCGCTGAACAACCACGACACAGCCGCCTTGCGCCGGATCGCCGAAGGCGACACACCCGACCTGCCTGCCGACACCCGCGCCGCCGCCGCCCTGCAACTGCGCGAATACGCGCTGGCGCGCCAGCTCGCCTTTGACGGCCTGGCGCAGTCACCCGACAGCGACACGCTGCATGGCCAGCTCACCGAAAGTCGCTGGCTCCAGCAAAACCGCGTGGTCGCCGCCGCCCGCCATGAAACCCTGGGCTCGCTCGAAAGCACCGCCCTGCGAACCGGCGCGCAATGGGAAGTTCGCCCGCACCTCAAACTGGGACTGGAGTTGACCGAACATCGGCTGTCTTCGCGCGATACGACGCAATTGCTGAAACCACCGACCAACGACCTCCGCCTCTCGCTCTCGGCTCAGCTCGATCACGGCAACCACGAAACCGGGCTGAAACTGTTCGTTCGCAAGGCCTTGGAGGGGATCGCCGGTTTGCAGCTCGACCATCAGCTGCGGCTGGATCGCCGCCTGCGCATCGGTGGCGCGCTCGGGTTCAATCTGGAGGCCGATGAAACCGCTGCACTCAAGGCGGGCGGCGTCAAAGACAGCCTCAAACTCAACGCCGACTGGCAGCTCAGCTCACGCGACTATCTGCTCGCCGAAGCTGCTTACAACCGCTATCTCGGTCAGGATCGCGCCGCGCTGGGCAGCGGCTTGACGCTGGCACTGCAAGCCGGGCATCACCTGCGCATCGCTTACCCCGACATGACGATTAAACTGCTCGGCAATCTCGCGCGCTTCGACGCCGACACACGCGTCAATGGCAGCATCACGCAACTGTTGCCCGCAGGCGTTGGCGCAATGCCGGGCGACACCACGCAATTCGGCTTCGGCCTGGGCTTGGGTGAAAGCGTATTCGAGCAGCCCAGTCGTGCATTCCGCCCGTATGCCACACTCGATCTGCTCCATGCCAGCGACGTGGGCTGGGGCTATGGGATCGAGCTGGGATTTGTCGTCAGTCCCACCGGCGACGACTGGTTGCGGGGGCGCTGGCGCGATGGTCGTGCCCGCTTTGCAGGCGATCAGGATGCCCGCCTGTTTGAACTCGAATATCGTCATCTTTTTTGAAAGGACTACTCATGAACCTGCCACATTTTTTCTCGCGGACACGTCATCTGGTTGCACTCACTGCCCTGCTATTCGCCAGTGGCTGCGCCACACTCGACCATTCTGCGCCCACTGCCTCGCTGGATCGTGCCGCCAGCTGGGTGATTCTGCCGGTCGCCAATCAGGCCGATACGCCGCAGGCCGGGCTGCGGCTGGAAACCCTGCTCGACAATCACCTGCGCAGTCGTGGCGTGCAAACGCTACAACACTACCCGGCCTCGATGGAGCCGTCGCTGTTGCTCGATCCCAGCGAACGCACGGGCCGTGAACAGGCGATTCAATGGGCCAAAACGCAGGGCGCGCGGTATGGCGTCACGGGCACGGTCAGCGAATGGCGCTACAAAACCGGTGTGGATGGCGAGCCTGTCGTCGGCATCAGCCTGCAAATCGTGCACATTGACGACGGCAAGATCGTGTATTCGGCCAGCGGGGCAAAAAGTGGCTGGAGCCGCGAAGCGCTCTCGGCAGTGGCGCAAAAACTGACGCGTGAGTTGCTCGCGCCCGCCGGACTCTAAGGAAGCCTCATGCGCACCGACTGGCTCGACTGGCGACCGGAGTGGAATGGCTGGCACATCGCCGAAGGCGGCGTCATCAGCCTGCTCGCCTTGGCACTAGCCTGGTGGGCAACGCCTGCCGATCCGCTGGGGTTGGCGGGCGGGTTTCCCTGGGCCTGGCTCGGCCCGCTGCTGATCGCGCTGCGCTACGGCATGTTAGCGGGCTTGTTGGGCGCCGGTTTACAGCTGCTGGTATGGATGGGTTGGGGACTACACGGCGTCTTGCCCGCTGCACTGCCGCAGGCTCCGTTTTTCGGGGCACTGATTCTGGTCATGCTGTGCGGAGAATTCAGCGGCTTGTGGCGCAACCGTTTGCGCCGTCTGACCGAACTCAACCATTATCACGATCAACGACTGGAAGAACTCACGCGCCAACACCACTTGCTCAAGCTGTCGCACGACCGGCTCGAGCAGAACCTGATTTCCCGCCCTTACACGCTGCGCGGCGCACTGGCCGAGTTGCGTACGCTGCCCATGCCCGCCGATGACAGCAACCCGCTTCCGCACGCGCAAGCGTTCATGCAACTGGTGGCGGCACATTGCCAGTTGAGCGTGGCCGCACTCTATCCCGTGGCAGCCGACCGGATTGCGCCGACACCTACCGCGCACTGCGGCGAACCTGGCACGCTGATCGCGGACGATCCGCTGATCGCGCACGCCCTCGCGCAACGCGCGCTGACCTACATTCATCAGCCTGACGGCGTGGATGAAACAGCCAGCCGCTACCTCGTGGCCGCGCCGATTTACAGCGGCGAGCGCCTTGACGGCCTGCTGGTGGTTGAGAAGATGCCCTTCTTTGCTTACCACCACGACACCCTGCAAACGCTGGCCGCCTTGATCGCGTATTACGCTGACCTGTATGAAACGGGCGGCACACTGACCGGCCACCCGGACTGCCCGCCGGCATTCTGTCGCCAACTCGGCAAGCTGGCGGCGATGCAACGCGCATCCGGTGTGGTGTCGCATCTTGTGCAGCTACGTTTTCCTGTCAGCGACCAGGCGCGCGCGCTACGCGACCGCCTGGCACGCAGCAAACGTGAACTTGATTTTTACTGGTCACGCGATGCGGCCGAGCCCCAGCTGATCGCCCTGTTGCCGCTTACCGATCCCGACGGCGTGCGCGGGTTTCTCGCCCGCATTGATGCCTGGTTGACACAGCATAGCGGCGCGGACGCCCTCGAACTCGGTATCCGCACCTCCAGCACACCACTCGATCCACAAGCGCCTTACGCCCAGCTGGAGGGACTGCTTGATGCTGCATGAAGCTGGCTTCGCCGCCCTGTCGCCAGCCACGCTGCTGCTGGCGCACACGCTGTTCGCACTGGTGACAGCCCTGCTCGCGACCCGGCTGTTGTCGCCGCAATACCGTTCTTCGCCGCGCCGTGCATTTGTTTTCCATAGCGTGCTGGCAATGTGCATTCCCGTGTTGGGCGGCGTCGTGCTGATTGGTTGGGCGCTGTATGCGCGCTTCATTAACCGCCGTCATCGGGAACGTCCGTTTGTGGCAGTGCGTCTGCCGGTCTTTACCGCTGCGCCGGTCAGTCCGTCGTTCAGCGCGGGCGCGGGCAGCCTGCGGCCCCGTTTGACGCGGAGCGATCTCGCGCGCGAGACACGTATCGAAGCTCTGCTCACCGTGCAACATCTGCCCGGCAACCTGTCAGCCCGCCTGTTGCGGGAAGTCTTATCCGATCCGGTGGACGATTTGCGATTGAGCGCCTACGGCATGCTCGACAAAGGCGAAAAACAGATTAACCAGAAAATCGAAGCCGCACTGACGCAGCTCGAAGCCGAAACCCAGCCTGCGGCACGAGGACGGCTGTATCAACGCATCGCCGAATGTTACTGGGAGCTGGTGTATCAGGATTACGCCCATCAGGGCGAGCTGCGGGAGTTTGCCCTGCAAGCAGCCTGGCGCGCGGCACAAGACGCCCTGCCCTTGTGCCCGCAAGACGCTGATTTGCTGGTGCTGACGGGACGCGTTGCACTGGCGCGCGACCAGCTTGACGACGCTGCGCAGGCGTTCACCCAGGCGCGTGCGCTGTCGATACCCAACAATCGGGTGCTGCCGTATCTGGCTGAACTGGCTTTCATGCGCCGCGACTTTACCGAGACACGCACATTGGTCAGAGCGCTCGCTGCCGATACCCGCAACTTCACCACCACACCGCTGATTGCCTTCTGGCAAACCGGGAGACCCGCATGAGCACGCCCCTGCCTACCGCCCGCGATGCCGATATTGCGCTACTGCTTGAGGGCACCTATCCCTACGTCGCCGGCGGCGTATCCAGCTGGGTGCACCAGATGATTCTCGGTTTCCCGGAATACCGGTTTGCCTGCATTTTCATCGGCAGCCGCCGCAGTGATTACGGCGAGCCGCTGTATCCGCTACCCGACAACGTGGTGCATGTCGAAACGCATTATCTGCATGACACTGCACCTGACCGCGCCGCCACACCGCGCCCATTGGCGGGCGATCCGGCAGCCATCGCGCAGGTGGCCGCGTTTCATGCCCAGCTGCGCGCGGCCAGCGAAGGCGAGGCAGGCAGCGAGGGCCTATCCGCCGCCCTCATGCAGCAACTCACCACGCCCGGCATCGACGAAACCCAGTTTCTGCATGGCAAGGCCAGCTGGGATTACATCACCGAGCAGTACCGCGCGCATTGCACCGACCCCTCGTTTGTCGATTATTTCTGGACGGTGCGCGCCCTGCATCAACCGATCTGGCAACTCCACCGGATTGCCCAGTCGATGTTGCCCGCCAAGCTCTACCACAGCATTTCAACCGGCTATGCCGGTCTGCTGGGCAGCCTGCTGAAAGCGCGCACCGGTCGCCCGTTTCTGTTGAGCGAGCATGGCATCTACACCAAGGAACGACGCATTGATCTACTGGCCAGCGACTGGCTGGCCGACAATCGAGATCTGTTCCAGAAAGACCCGACCCAGATCAGCTATTTCCGCGAACTGTGGATTCGTTTTTTCGGCTCGCTCGGTCGCATCGGCTACGACGCAGCCGACCATACCGTCGCGCTGTTCGAAACCAATCGCCAGCGCCAGCTGGAAGATGGTGCCGATGCCAGCCGTTCAAGCTGCATCCCAAACGGCATTGACCTGCCGCGCTTCAGCCGCCTGACTGCCCAACGTCCCGCCACGCCCACGCCGGTGTTATGTCTGATTGGCCGGGTGGTCCCGATCAAGGACATCAAAACATTTATCCGTGCGATGCGTATCGTGGTCAGCCGGATTCCCGATGCACAAGGCTGGATCGCCGGCCCTGCCGAAGAAGATCCGGAATACGCGACCGAATGCCGGGCGCTGGTCGCCAGCCTCGGGCTCACCGCCTCCGTGCAATTTCTTGGCATGAAGCGGGTTGATACCTTGTTCCCGGAAATTGGCGTCACGGTGCTGTCGTCGATCAGCGAGGCGCTGCCGCTGGTGCTGCTCGAATCGATGGCGGCAGGTGTGCCGGTGGTAGCAACTGATGTCGGCGCGTGTCGCGACATCGTCGAGGGCAGACTGGCAGAAGACCGTGCGCTCGGCAGCTGCGGGGCGGTGGTACGCATCGCCGACCCGGAAGCACTCGCTCGCGCCGCGCTGGATTTGCTCTCGCACCCTGAACGCTGGCACGCCGCGCAACACGCCGGGCAGGCACGGGTTGCGCAGTATTACCGCGACAGCCAGATGCTGTAGGCTTACCGTGTGCTGTATCGATCATTGTTTGAATCCGGCGCGCAGGCGACTGCCGCCCCACGCTGCCCCTTCGCAGCGCAACGGAAAAACTGACCATGGCCGGTATCGGATTCGAGCTGCGCAAGATCCTGCGACGCGACAGCTATTTCTCCTTGTTTCAGGCGTATGCCTACGCCGGGTTGATCAGTTCCGGCCCCTGGGTGTTGTCGATTCTGGGCGTGCTGCTGATTGGCTTTTTGTCGGTAGGAACCGTCGCACCCGCCGCGCTGGTAACGCAATTCCAGGTGTCGGTCACCTATCTCATCGCCGGCAGTCTCATCCTCACTGGCGTGTTACAGCTCGGGTTCACCCGCTACGTGGCCGACCGCCTGTTTGAAAAAGACGACAGCCGCATATTACCCAACCTGTCTGGCGCGCTGTTTGCCGTCACCCTGGCGGCGGCGGTGATCGCGTTGCCGCTGCTTGTGTTTGGATTCGCTGGAGAAAGCCTGCTTTACCGCGTCCTGATGCTGGGCAGCTTCGTTGTGCTGTGCAACATCTGGATGCTGGCAATTTTTCTCACCAGCGTGAAAGCCTATAAAGCCGTGCTCGTCCTCTTCGGGGTCGGCTACGGCATCACTGTCTGCGGTGCCTGGCTACTGAGCAGCTACGGACTGGAAGGCTTGCTGACCGGATTTTTCACCGGCCACGTCGCGCTAATGGCCGGCATGATGGCACTCGCGCTACGCGCGTATCCCTCCAACCGCTACGTCGAATTCGATTTCATGCAGCGTGGACGCATGTACCGCAGCCTGATGCTGATGGGGTTTCTCTACAACCTCGGATTGTGGGCAGATAAATTCATCTTCTGGTTTCACCCCGACACCAGCCAGGCCATCGTCGGCCCCCTGCGTGCCTCGCTGATTTATGACCTGCCGATTTTTCTCGCTTACCTGTCGATCATTCCCGGCATGGCGGTGTTTCTGGTGCGGCTGGAAACCGACTTCGTCGAGTATTACGACAAATTTTTTACCGCTGTGCGCGACGGTGGCACGCTCCAGCACATCGAAGCCATGCGCAATGAAATGGTGTTTTCTGCACGGCAGGGCATCCTGGAAATTATCAAAATTCAGTCGATTACCGTGCTCGCCGTGTTCATCGCAGGTCCCAGCCTGCTGAAACTGCTGGGAATTTCGCCCATGTATCTTCCCCTGCTCTTCGTGGATGTCGTCGCGGCCGGTTTGCAGGTGGTGTTTTTGGGCGTGCTGAATGTGTTTTTCTATCTCGACCAGCGCCGCATTCTGGTTCAGCTATCCGCCCTGTTTGTCGCGGGCAACCTGATTCTCACCCTGATCAGCATCGGCATGGGCGCGCCGTTCTATGGGTATGGTTTTGCCTTGTCGCTGCTGATCGTGGTCATCACAGGGCTGCTGCTGCTGGATCGCAGGCTGGACGACCTGGAATACGAAACCTTCATGCTGCAAAAACCCTGAACCATCACTCGCGGCTCGCCCAAGGCCGCCTGCAATCAACCGAACAAGGGGGGATTCCCCCCTGATATCCAGCCTTCACGCAGCGGGCCGCTCCCTACAATGAGCTTCAACCTCATTGCAAGGATTAACCATGTTCTGGCGCGCCCCTCACGTTTTAATTCGGCCGATGGCACTGCTCGCGCTGTGCGTCGCGCCCTTTCCTGCGCAGGCGCAGGACGCCGCGCAATCTGCTGCCAGTCTGGAAACCACCGCGCGGCAGTTTCTCAAACGCCAGACCCAGGGGATGGCCGGTCTCATCACCATTAGCGTCGCGCCAGTAAAACGCGCCCTGCCCGCCTGCGAAGCACTCGACGCCTTTCAGCCGACCGGCAGCCCGCGCATCGGCAAAACCACCGTCGGTGTGCAATGCACCGCACCTGTGCGCTGGACGGCCTATCTACCCGCCGAGATACGCGTCATCAGTCAGTATGTGGTGACGACCAAACCCCTGCCGCCAGGACACCTGATCACAGCAGCCGACGTGCTGCAACGTCAGGGCGATCTGGGCTCCTTGCCACCGGATGTCGTCACCGACCCCGCCACCGTGCTGGGCTATCGCACGCTGTCCGGGCTGGCGGTACACGCAGCGATCCGTAGCCAGACCCTGCGCCCGCCGCTTGCGGTGCAACAAGGCCAAACCACTCAGCTTCGCCTGCAAGGGCCTGGCTTTTCGATTGCCAGCGCTGGACAGGCGCTCGCCAGCGTCAGCCGCGACGAACCGGTACGCGTACGCACTGCGTCCGGGCAAGTCGTCAGCGGCATGGCGCAGGATCATCAGCAAGTCATCGTTAATTTCTGAATCAGGCAAAGGACGCCCCATGAAAATCGACTCGACCCTTACATCGATCGCCAGCCTGCCGAGCGTAGAAACCCGCACGGCAAACAAACCGTCCATGTCGCGTGCAGGCGCACAGGACAACGTCAGTATCAGCCATCAATCGAGCCAACTGCGTGAGATGGAAACCCGTCTGGCCGCGCTGCCCGTGGTCGATCGCGCACGTGTCGAGTCGATCAAGCAGGCGATTGCGTCTGGGCAATACACGATCAACGCGGAAAACATCGCAGCCGGATTGATCGATTCAGTCAGGGAGATGCTGCATGTCGCCCGCTAAACCCGACCCTCATGCCTTGGTCACCGGACTAGCCAACGAATGCAATAGCTGGCACGCGCTGCTGGGGATTTTGCGCGAAGAGGAACAGGCATTGATCAACGGCGCAGCCGACCACCTGGCGCTCCTGAATAGTCACAAACTGCAGCAACTGGAACAGCTCAGCACACTGGCACGCACCCGTCGGGCGCAGCTGTTGTCCTTGGGACGTACCCCCGACCATTCGGGAATGGAAAGCTGGCTGACACAACACGGTGCGCCGCAGGATCACGAATGCTGGCAGCAACTCTGCGAAGCAGAACATATGGCAAGCCTGCAAAACCAGCGCATCGGCACCCTGATCGACTTGCGCCTGGCCGCCACGCGCCAGGCGCTCAACGTGTTGACGCTGTGTGCTGCAGGTCAGGGTAGCCTCTACGATCAGGCCGGGCTTGCGGTGAACCCACGCGGCGGGCGCAGCGTTACGGCGGCGTAAACCCATCACATCTCAACCCTGCCAGTCGTTTAAGTGGATGCTGAGCATTGCATTGAGCAATGCATTCTGACTACCGCCCCCTGCCTTAATCCTCGCAAAGCACCTTTCGACTCCGCGCCCTCTGCGAACTCTGCGGTTGATCCAACCCGCTAGCTCGCGCCGTACACTTTGCGCCGTACGCGTTTCTCGCGCCGCATCCGCGTGGCGTCGCTTTCGCTCAACTGTTTTTTCGCTTTGCCTTCGTACGGGTTCCGGCCTTCGTCTTCTTTCACCTGAATACGTAACGGAGTGCCCTGCAATTTGAACGCGGTGCGGAAAGCGTTTTCGAGATAGCGTTTGTAATCGGCCTGCAAGCCTTCGAGCGCGTTGCCGTGCAGGATGATGATGGGCGGATTTTTGCCGCCCTGGTGGGCGTAGCGCGGCTTGGGACGGAACAGGCCTTTTTTCGGCGGGGCGTGCTGATCGACAGCGGCCTGTAACACGCGGGTGAGTTTGGGGGTGGAGAGTTTGGCGAACGCGGCGGCGTGGGCGGCTTCAACGTCCTTGAGCAGGTTTTCCAGGCCTTTGGACTTCAGGGCGGAAATGTAGTTGAAGCGGGCAAAGTCGAGGAAGGCGAGTTTGCGTGCGATATCACGTTTGATGGTGTCGCGTGCGTCGGGCGGCAAGCCGTCCCATTTGTTGACGGCGACCACGAGCGCGCGACCAGTTTCAAGTACAAACCCTGCGAGGTGCGCATCCTGTTCGGAAATGTTCTCACGCGCATCGAGCACGAGCACGACGACGTTGGCGTCTTCGATCGCTTGCAAGGTTTTGATGACGGAAAATTTTTCCACCGTCTCGAACACTTTGCCGCGCTTGCGCACGCCCGCCGTGTCGATGAGCGTGTAGGGTTTGCCGTTGCGCTCGAAATCGACGTAGATTGAATCGCGCGTGGTGCCGGGTTGGTCGAACGCGATGACGCGCTCTTCGCCCACCAGCGCATTGACGAGCGTGGATTTGCCGACGTTGGGACGACCGACCAGGGCGATTTTCGGCACGCCGAAATCGTCAACTTTTTCTTCGTCCGCAGAAAACGGCGCGAGCGCTTCGGCCACCAGATCAGCGATGCCGTCGCCGTGCGCGCCGGAAATCGCCAGCGGTTCGCCCAGTCCCAGTTCGTGGAATTCGGCGGTGACAACGGCGCGGTTCATGCCTTCCGCCTTGTTGACGGCGAGCAATACCGGGCAGGACGCGCGGCGCAGTCGATCCGCAATCACTTTGTCTTGCGGCGTCAGTCCGCTGCGCGCATCGACCATGAAAATCACGGCGTCGGCTTCATCAATCGCCTGCAGGGTCTGGCGTGCCATTTCGGCCAGAATACCGTCTTTGGCGACGGGCTCCAGTCCGCCGGTATCGACGACCAGATGGGGCTTGTCACCCAGGCGACCGCGACCGTAGTGCCGGTCACGCGTCATCCCCGGCAAATCGTGCACGAGCGCATCACGCGTGCCGGTGAGGCGGTTGAACAGCGTGGATTTACCGACGTTGGGGCGGCCAACGAGGACCAGGGTGGGGAGCACCTTACTGGATCCGGAAGGCGATAACGCTGCCTTTTGTCGTTTGCACCGCAAAGCCGGGGCCGATATCGACCGGCGCGGTTCTCACGCCGCTATCGACTTTGGCGCGTGCGACAAAACTGCCGTCCTCTGCCGACAGGACATGGACGACGCCTTCCCCGTCAGCCACGACAACCCGGCTACCGAGTGACAAGGGCGCGCTCACACCGCGATGCGCGAGCTTGTCCTGCCGCCATAGTGCACGACCGCCAACTTTGTCGTAGGCCGTGATGGCGTCTTTATCATCGGTCACGTAAACGTTGCGTTCGTCCATCGTCAGGCCGCTGTTGCTGGAGGTATCGCGCGTCCAGATCGGCGCGCCGGTTCGACGGTCAAAGCAGGCCACGCGACCTTGATAGGCGACGGCACACACCTGCTGGGCATCCACTGCGGGATTGCCCATCACATCGGCCACGCGTTCCAGTTCGGTCGCACCGCGCGGCAGCGCCACGGCGGCCTCCCACAGCTGCGCGCCATTGGCGGGGTTCAACGCAACCAGCTTGCCCCCTGGGAACCCGGCATAGAGCACGTCGTCGCGCACCACCAGCCCACCAGAGCCGCGCAGGCTCAAGGTGGGCAAATTGCGGCTGTAGAGCCATTTGCGGCTGCCGTCGGCGACGGCCATACCATGGACGCGACCATCCCCAGTACGGGCAATCACGATATCGTTCACCAGCAGCAGTTGTCCGGTCACCTCGCTCGACAAAGTGGTTTTCCAGCGCACTTGCCCGGTTGCGGCTTCCAGCGCCAGCAATTCACCTTTGCCGCCGCCGACCAGCACGAGATTGTTGCCCGTGCCAGCCCCTGCCGACAGTTTGACGCCGGGCTCGACTTTCCATTGCAACTGGCCATTCGCCACGGCCAGCCGAATCACCCGGCTGCTGCCTGCGGCGACGACATGCTCGGCCTCTGCCGACGGACGAAACAGCGCGCCTGCGCTCTCGCCCACGTCAGCTTTCCAGGCTTCAGTCAGCGTGGCAGTGGGTTTGAACTCGACCAGCGCGGTGGGTTTAGCCGCTTTCGGCCCCGCACCAAGCCACCCGCCCACGGTATTGCCCGCCGACTTGAGGCTGCCGCAGCCTGACAAGGCGAGGCTGACAGCCATGACGAATGTCAGGTGGGCGCGCTTCACTTGCGTGCTCCGCCCACAGCGTCGAGCTTGAGTTCCACAATGTTGCGGTAAGGCTCGGTCTCGGCAAGCTTGGTGTAAGCGGCCTGGAATTCGGTGCGCGCCTCAGCCGATTTACCTTGCGCCAGCAGGATATCGCCCCGCAGATCATGGAAGCGAAACGCGAACGCCTCGCTGTGTGCTGCCGTCAGGGTTTTCAGCGCTGCATCGAATTGCTTCTGGTCAAACTGCACCCCGGCCAGCCGCAGACGTGCCAGGTCTTTCAGCGCGGGTTCCTTGCTGTTGGCCACTGCCCATTCAAGCTGCGTTTGCGCACTTTTGGCATCCTTGTTCCCCGCATTCAGCTTGGCCAGCAGCAGGGCCGCGCGAGGCGCGTAGGCGGTATCGGCATATTGATCGATCAACAGAGCACCGGCTTCACGCGCACCCTTGAGATCGTTCGTCGTGAGTGACTGCGTGAGTTTCATGTACACCGAGGAGGCTTCGAGGCTCTGCGTCACCGTATGATTCTGCCACCAGCGCCAGCCCGCAGCCGCAGCCACCACCACCGCCACGCCAATCAACACGAGGGTGCCCCACTGCTTCCACCAGGCCTTGAGTTCGTCCAGCCGTTCCTGTTCGTCGAGATCGTATGTTGCCATCTGGTTTTACCTTTTAATCGGGGCGTCTGCATCAGCGCCCGCCTTCTTCAAAAATTCAATAACCTGCGCCACCGTGGCGCGGCTTTGTTCTACCGGACTGCCTGCATTCACGTCTGCGCGCAGCGGTTTCAAGGTCACCTGCCCCGCCGCCGCTTCGTCGTCGCCGATGATGACCGCGACGCGCGCGCGGCTGGCATCGGCTTTTTTCATTTGCGATTTGAAACTACCGCCGCCCACATGCAACAGCGTGGCCATGCCCGCAGCGCGCAAACGAGCCGCAGTCTGCCACGCCAGTAAACTCGCGGCTTCGCCTGAATGAACGATATACGCATCCGGCGCGGGCATGGCAATCGGTGTGCCGCCCGCCTCAATCAGCGACAGCAAGCGCTCGATGCCCATCGCAAACCCGGCGGCAGGCGCGGGCTTGCCACCGAGCTGCTCGACCAGACCGTCGTAGCGCCCGCCCGCGCACACCGTGCCCTGCGCGCCGAGCTGGTCGGTCACCCATTCAAACACGGTGCGGTTGTAGTAATCGAGCCCGCGCACCAGACGCGGGTTGATCGCGAACGCAATGCCGCTGGCGCGCAACAGGGTTTGCACGCCGTCGAAATGCGCCCGCGCGTCGTCGCCGAGTTCATCCATCAATTGCGGCGCAGCGTCGTTAATCGCCGCCATCGCCGGATTTTTGCTGTCGAGGATGCGCAGCGGATTCGTGTGCAGCCGCCGTTGCGCATCGGCGTCGAGCTGGTCGGCGTGCGCCTGATAGTGCGCGATGAGTTTGGCGCGATGGCGCTGCCGCGCGTCTGCGTCGCCCAGCGTGTTGAGTTGCAGCGTCGGCGCAATGCCCAGCGTCTGCCACAGGTCGGCGCACATCACGATCAGCTCGGCATCGACATCCGGCCCGCCAAACCCCAGCGCTTCGACGCCCACTTGATGAAACTGCCGGTAGCGGCCTTTTTGCGGGCGTTCGTGGCGAAACATCGGCCCCGTGTACCACAGCCGCTTGCCGCCGTCGTACAGCAGATTGTGTTCGATCACCGCGCGCACCGCCGATGCCGTGCCTTCCGGCCGCAGCGTCAGCGATTCGCCGTTGAGTTCATCGACGAAGGTGTACATCTCTTTTTCGACGATGTCGGTGACTTCGCCAATGGCGCGCTTGAACAGACCGGTGTGTTCGAGGATCGGCGTGCGCAGTTCGCGGTAGCCGTAACGCCGCAGCCAGTCGCGCACGATGGCCTCGAAGCCCTGCCAGGTTTCGGCGGCATCGGGCAGAAAATCGTTCATACCGCGAACGGATTGGATGTTGTTGCTCATAAATTTCCGGAAGAGGATTTACCGCAGAGTTCGCAGAGGGCGCAGAGTAAAGCCATGATTTCGATGCACGCGTCCTCTGCGAACTCTGCGGTTAATTTGTTCTTACTTGCCATACCGCTGCTGAACATAGTTTTCGACGATAGCCTGGAATTCTGCCGCGATGCGCTCGCCTTTCAGCGTCACGGTTTTTTCGCCATCGACATACACCGGTGCCACCGGCACTTCGCCCGTGCCGGGCAGCGAGATGCCGATGTTGGCGTGCTTGGATTCGCCGGGGCCATTGACGACGCAGCCCATCACTGCGACCTGCATCGATTCGACGCCCGCATACTGACTGCGCCACACGGGCATCTGCGTGCGCAGATAGGTTTCAATATCCTGCGCCAGCTCCTGAAACACGGTGGAGGTCGTGCGCCCGCAACCCGGACAAGCTGTGACTTGTGGCGTAAACGCGCGCAAGCCGAGCGCCTGCAAAATTTCCTGTCCGACCCGCACTTCCTGCGTGCGTTCGCCGCCCGGCTCGGGGGTGAGCGAAATCCGAATGGTGTCGCCGATGCCTTCCTGCAGCAGCACAGCCAGCGCCGCAGTCGACGCGACGATGCCCTTGCTGCCCATGCCCGCTTCGGTGAGACCGAGGTGCAGCGGGTAATCGCAGGCGGCGGCAAGATCGCGGTACACCGCGATCAAATCCTGCACCCGGCTCATCTTGCACGACAAAATAATCTTGTCGCCGCCCAAACCCAATTCTTCTGCTTTCTGCGCGGACTCCAGCGCGGACGCGACCATCGCGCGGCGCATCACCACGTCGGCGTCTTCCGGCTGCGCGCGTCTGGCGTTGTCGTCCATCAGGCGCACCACGATGGACTGATCGAGGCTGCCCCAGTTGACGCCGATGCGCACCGGTTTGTCGTAACGGCAGGCGATTTCGATCAGAGTGGCGAACTGTTCGTCGCGTTTGCTGCCGCGCCCGATGTTGCCGGGGTTGATGCGCAGCTTGGCCAGCGCTTCGGCGCACTCGGGCACCTGCGTCAGCAGCTTGTGGCCGTTGAAATGAAAATCGCCAATCAGTGGCACGCGGCAACCGAGCGCATCGAGCCGCTCGCGTATGCGCGGCACGGCGGCGGCCGCTTCCATGGTGTTGACGGTGATTCGCACCAGTTCCGACCCGGCTTCACTCAGTGCCTGCACCTGCTTGACAGTGCCGGTGATATCGACCGTGTCGGTATTGGTCATTGACTGCACAACCACAGGCGCATCGCCACCCACGAGCACGGAACCGATGCGCACCTGGCGGGTAGAACGACGAAGGATTTGGGGCATCATGCGTTCCGGTGTTTACTCTTCGAGCGTAAACCGCGCCACGGTCACATCGATAAAGGGCTTGAGGTCAATCACCCGCCCGTTGTAAGACATTTGCGCCTGTGCGGCGTTGCCGACCACCAACTCAAATGGCGGCTGCCCCTGAATTTCAACTTGGCTGCCCGCTTTGTTCAACTGGCGGTGAACCATACGCCCCGTAGCATCTTTGACTTCGACCCAGGAATCGTCACCAAAGGCCAGCTTGACGACTCCCCGAACTGCTGAGGGCGCGGGCGCTTCGTTGACGAGGGGGGGTTCAACCGTCGTAGCAGGCGTGGCCACGGGTGTCGCGTCTACTGTTTCGGGTAGCACCTCTGCGGGAGCCGGTAAGGCAGGTGCCGGTACAAGGGTCATCTGCTTCGCAGGGACAGGTTTCACGAACGAATCTTGCTTGCTCGTCACAGCAACGGGTTCGTCCTCCGGTGCACTGTTCAGCCACCAGTACAGCCCCACTGGCACAGCCAGCAGCAGTAGCAGACCGAACAGCAATCCCAACAACCAGGGTGAGGCAAACCAGTTCGATGACGGCGGTACGGGTGCAGCCACCGCCTCAATTTTTATTTCTGGCGCGCCAGTCATCTGCTCCAGCAAAGGTTCGGGCGCAACGTCCAGCAAGCGGGCATAGTTGCGCACAAAACCGCGTGCGAACACGGGCTGTCCGAGACTATTAAAATCATCAGACTCCATCGCCACGATTTGCCGCTGCATCAAACGCAGACGAGTCGCCACCTCATCCACTGACAAGCCCTGCGTCTCACGCGCCTCGCGCAACTGTGCGCCTACTGAGGTGGTGGCGTTCACTCGAATTGCCCTGCCAGCAATTTGCGTGACTCTTCCGAGTCTGCGAAACGTTTGCGGAGTTGCAAGCCATAGGCCGCTTCCTGCGCGCGATCCCCCAGCTTGCGCTCCACCCGCACGGCCAACCACAAACTTTCAGCGGTAGCCGGGGCAAGTTCAGCGTGACGACCTACGAGACGCTGCGCTTCGAGCAATTGCCCCTGGCGGAAACGCAAGGACGCCAGTTTGATCAGGGTGTTGGGATTGTCAGGCTGAAGCTTCAGGGATTTTTGCAGATTAGCCTCTGCCAATACCAAATCACCCTTGCGCTCAGCGCATTGACCCGCGTTAGCCATCGCCTGCTCCGGCTGCGCGTAGAGCGGGTTGCGGATTGCTGCCGTGAAGTGTTCCAGCCCTTCGTCATAGCGTCCGCGCGTGCACAGAAACCAACCGTAGTTGTTGTGCGCAATCGAATCCGTGCGATCCAGTTCGATGGCACGGCGGAAGTTTTCGTCGGCCAGCTTGTCTTCAGCTAGCTCCATGTACACCAGGCCGTAGATGTTGTATGCAGGGCCAAAGCGGTTATCGATGGTAATCGCCTTGCGCAGCTCGTCGAGCGCAGTCTTGAATTGTGCCCGTTCGAGGTAAGCCGCTGCCAGATCGGTAAAGGCACGCGCGCGCGAACTGGCCTCGGTTTCAACGGGCGACGCCGTCGCGCCGCTACCCGAATCACCAGGCTGCACCGCACACGCGGTCAAGAACAATGCGGCCAAGCCCACCGACCATGTTTTTTGTATCACGCCGCCTCCTTATGCATCCGTTTCAACACGCGCCCGCTCTTGTCGGCCACCCGCCCCGCCAGCTGACCACACGCGGCATCGATATCGTCACCGCGTGTTTTGCGCGTGGTCACCACATAGCCTGCGTCCTGCAGGATTTCGCGAAACACGCGCAAAGCCTCCTGGCGCGGTTTTTCATAACCCGAATCCGGAAAGGGATTGAACGGAATCAGATTGAATTTGCATGGCACATCACGCGTCAGCGCAATCAGCTGGCGCGCGTGTTCAGGCTGATCGTTCACCCCGGCCAGCATCACGTATTCGAACGTAATGAAATCGCGCGGCGCGTGCACCAGATAACGCTGGCACGCTGCCATCAGCTGCGCCAGCGGATATTTCTTATTGATCGGCACAATCTGGTCGCGCAACGCGTCGTTCGGCGCGTGCAGCGATACCGCCAGCGCCACCGGGCAACGCTCGGCAAGACGATCCATCGCCGGCACGATGCCCGAGGTAGAAACCGTGACCCGACGCCGCGACAGACCGTAGGCGTGGTCGTCCAGCATCACGCCCAGCGCGGTTACCACATTCTCAAAATTCGCCAGCGGCTCGCCCATGCCCATCATCACCACGTTCGACACCGGACGTTCAGCGATGTCACCTGTTGTGCGATTGGGTTGCGTTTTCATTGTGTGCTGCGCCACCCACAGCTGGCCGACGATTTCGGTCACGCTGAGATTACGGTTGAAGCCCTGCCGCCCAGTCGAGCAAAAAGTGCATTCAAGCGCACACCCCACCTGCGACGACACACACAGCGTACCGCGATCGTCTTCCGGGATAAACACCGTTTCAATGCCCCCGCCGACACCCACATCAAACAACCACTTGCGTGTGCCGTCGCTGGAGGTGTGGGCAAGATTGATGGGCGATGCGGCCACCTCTGCCTGCGCCTGCAATTTTTCACGCAGACTTTTGGCGATGTCGGTCATCTGCGCGAAATCGGCCACACCCGACTGGTGTATCCAATGGAACACCTGTTTGGCGCGAAAGGGCTTTTCGCCCAACTCGGTGAACCAGGCAGTCAGTCCATCGAGGTCAAAATCGAGCAGGTTTTGCGGCATGTAGGCGATTAGCGGCCCGCGTAAACTTCGCTGGCCGGGAAGAAGTAGGCGATTTCAATCGCGGCGGTTTCTGGTGCATCAGAGCCGTGCACGGCGTTAGCGTCGATGCTTGAGGCAAAATCGGCGCGAATGGTGCCGGGGTCGGCCTTCTTCGGATCAGTGGCACCCATCAGCTCGCGGTTTTTGGCGATAGCATCTTCGCCTTCCAGCACTTGCAGCACGACCGGGCCGGAAATCATGAAATCGACCAGATCCTTGAAGAAAGGACGCTCACGGTGCACGCCGTAAAAACCCTCAGCTTCCTGACGCGACAGATGCTTCATTTTGGACGCCACGACCTTGAGGCCGTTGGTCTCAAAGCGGCTGACAATTTTGCCGACCACATTTTTGGCGACGGCATCGGGTTTGATGATGGAAAAAGTGCGCTGAACAGCCATGCGGATACTCCAGATAGACAAGGTAAAAAAAGGGTGAAAAACCAGAAAAATCAGCCCGGTAGGATAGCACGGACAGGGCATTCTGTCGCAGCTTTGGGCAGGCTCGGTGCTGTCAATAAGCGTGTCGAATTGGGAGTAAATCGGCTGAAAATCCGCAATTTCCCGACGCAAAGGTCGTGACTATTGGTCTGGTTGCCAACCCAGACGCAGTAAAAAATCCGCCACGGCTTGCGTGGTGGCTTTGAAATACCGGCCACCCTGTACCTCCGCGTTGAAAAAACCGTGACCGGCACCCGGGTAAATATGCGTCTCGCACTGGCCACCCTTTGCTCTGACAGCCATGCAAAATACCTCGAGGGTAGCGACAGGCACTTCATGATCACGGTCGCCGGACAATATCAGCGTGGGGGGCATTGCGTTGCCCACATGGTGGAAAGGCGACAGCGCATACCAGCGATCTCCCACCTTGGCATGATCGGGCTGGCCCGGTGCCAGATTCAGGATGGGATTGAACAACACCAGGGCGTCCGGGCGAACCGGAGTGCCAGCGTCCGCGCCGGGATCAGGGAGCGGAATCGCGGTCGCCAGGGCTGCCGCCAGATGTCCACCAGCCGAGCCTCCGCTGACCACGATGCGATGGGGTATCACGCCCAGGGCTCGGGCATTACGCCGCAAAAAACGAATGGCTTCGCGTGCATCCTGCACGGCATCCGACGGCGTGCTGCCGTGTTTCGAGGCCAGTCGGTATGCCGCACTCAAGCACGTGTACCCTTGCGCAGCAAAAAAACGGCATTGCGGAAAAAATTGTTCGGGCGCGCCCCACTCCCAGCCCCCGCCGTGAAAGAACAGGATCGCCGGGCGAGGTGTCGTTGATGCGCCGCGAGGCGAAAACAACTCCATCCGCAGTGCGTGTCCCGCCACCTCACGATAGACCAACGTGCTATCTGGCGAAGTTGGGGAAATCATCACAAAATATCCCGCAACGGCGAGCACGGTCACCGTTGCCATCAGAGTTAACGCATTACGTCGCCCTGCTCCCGCTTTCCCCATAGCCATCACCTGTTCGCATCGAACATTTAACCGGTAGGCCGGATCGCGCCTGCTTAGCCAGCTCGGCGCACAGGGCTCACCAGATTTCAAGTGCGCCGGATATCTTCAGCCAACCATATTTTTGACGCGATCCCGCAGCCGCTCTATCGGCTTGTCAATCAGCACTGCCAGCAACCAGGCAGCCGGAAGCAGCAGGCACAACGCCGCCAGCAATATCTGCGGCGTGAGCGACTGCAAGGTGATGCCCAGATATCGCTCCGCCAGCAGCGCGGCAACAATCGCCACCTGAAAATGAATCAGGTAAATCGGATAACTCAGATCGCCTATTTTCTTGTCCAGTGTGCGGATCGCCCGGTGTCTGCCCATGCCCTGCATCGCAATCAACACGCCCATCAGCAACGCATTGATCGCATAGTTCAAATAAAAGCCCAGCGCCTTGGTGGCCTCGCTCTGGTGCATGACGGTCCAGTTGAAAAACAGCATGACCACGACCGCGAGCAACACCCCGTCCAGCGATTTCACGCGACGCGCTGCCGCGAGCAATTGTGGGCGGAAGTGATACAGCATCGCCCCTGTGGCAAACGGCAATGACGCTGCCGGAATATAGAAGTAACGCCAGTTCCAGCTCATATCCAGCGCAGTGGCTGCTACGTGATACCCCACACTCACTGCAAACCACACCACAGTCAGTACACGGGTTCGCGACAAACCCAAGCCTATCGCCACGTAGTACACCAGTTCTACCGTCAGCGCCCAGGCCGGTGGCGTGAGTCGCGGAGCTTCCTGATAGGGAAACAGAATAAGGACATTTTTTGTGATTTCACCCCATGTCGTAGGCAAATACATCACCCCGTGAAAACGCCGCACCACGTCTTGTCCCACCCAGGCGATCAACCCCAGCGCCATCAAAACCGATAGCCAGTACAGCGGATAAATACGCAAAAACCGGTTCAGCGCGTATTTCCTGATCCCGTCAAACGTATAACCGTAGTTTTGCTGGACGATATACGTCATCAGGTAACCGCTCAGCATGTAAAAGCCAAAGACGGCATACACGCCGATCATGTGCACATTCGCCAGGTGCTGCACCACCACCATCAGTGCCAGTGTCGTACGGTAGATTCCAAACATGAGGTCGTGATGTGTGTCGTGAATACCCTGCCACCCGGCAGTCGTATTCATTATGCCCATTGGCGGCTTGATCCGAAAACCGGTTTCGTCTCGCGCGCCGACTCATTTTCACCAAGGACTGCCCAACCGCCCGCTAAACCCGGACAATCCCCCTCATGAAAATTCCCAAACGCCTCGAACCCCTGCTAGAAGACGGCCTGATCGACGGCGTCGTGCGCCAGCTCATGAGCGGCAAAGAGGCCATGGTCTTCGTCGTGCGCTGCGGCGACGACATCCGCTGCGCCAAGGTCTACAAGGAAGCCAACAAGCGCAGCTTTCGCCAGGCCGTCGACTACACCGAAAACCGCAAGACCAAGAACAGCCGCCAAGCGCGCGCCATGGCCAAGGGCAGCAAATATGGCCGCGAAATGCAGGAAGCTGCCTGGCAAAGCGCCGAAGTCGATGCGCTGTATCGGCTCGCCGCCGCCGGCGTGCGGGTGCCCGCGCCGTACAACTTCCACGAAGGCGTGCTGCTGATGGAACTGGTCGCCGATGCCGACGGCAACGCCGCGCCCCGACTCAACGACGTGTCGTTCACCGAAGCCGAGGCCCTCGCCCATCACCACACCCTGATCCAGGAAGTCGTGCGTATGCTGTGCGCCGGCGTCATCCACGGCGACCTGTCCGAGTTCAACATCCTCGTCGCCGCCGACGGCCCGGTGATCATCGACCTGCCGCAAGCGGTCGACGCCGCCGGCAACAATCACGCCCAGGCCATGCTGGCGCGCGACGTGAACAACCTGAGAACCTACTTCGGCCAGTTCGCGCCGGCGCTATTGGAAACGCAATACGCCGAGGAAATCTGGGCGCTGTACGAGCACGGCAAGCTGAATCCGGAGGTCGAACTCACGGGCCGGTTCGAATGCGAAAAGCCGCCGGTCGATCTGGAGGGGGTGATGCGGGAAATTGATGACGCGCGGGAGGAAGAGGCAGCGCGGTTGTTGCGGTTACAGGAGCTGGAGTGAACAAAGCTACCTAAGCAATCGGTCGCTTCAGAGTTTCAATTTGGGCCTGGCGCTTTCGACCTCTGCTTGCTGGACGTAAATTTTTTATTTTGGGCAGCTCTATTGGCTATCCAGAACAACAGAAAACCGGGAACAGCCCCCAACAATAGTAATGCCGACGAATACTTTGGGACCAACCGGACGCACTGATCTAAAGGTGCAAGCAAAAATACATGGGAGGCCACAGCCCCTATGCCTGCGACAACGCCTGAGAAAATAGCCAACCTGCGTTTTCCTGAAGAAACCCATAACGCAAACGCAACGCCACCACCCAAGCCAGCCACAGCCAAGAGCTTCACTAAAGGCCAGCTTCCAAGTGATATTCGGTAATCACAGTAAATTTCTAAAGGGATAACAATCAAAACCAGCGTAATGATGAACGCTGATCCTTGACGAAACGAAATGAAAGAATTCAATGAGATTGCCTAATAACTAGTCATGTCCTACGCCATCTACCCTTACAGCCGCAGCCCAAGCATAGTGTCCCGCCTTCATTGCCGAATTCACCACTCTACTCAGGCCGCCAACTTCAACTCGCAATGCAAGCCCGCACGGGTTGCCAGTGTCACCAGCATGTCGAGACTGAACTTGTCCCATTTGCCGCGCATGAGGTCAGACACGCGCGACTGGCTGATGCCCAGAACTTGCGCTGCTTCGACCTGCGTCCAGTTGCGCTTTTCAACTACCAGGCGCAGTTGCGCCATCAGGTCCGCACGCATCGCCAGGATGGCGGCTTCTTCCGGGGGGAAACCCAAGTCGGTGAAAACGTTGCCACTGGAGCGGTTGATTTTTTCTTTCATCGTTCAATCCCCTATCTGCTTGTAGCGCAGAATCAGCCAGCCTGGTTCACTATAAAAATCTCCAGCCCTAATTTTCACCCCAAGGTTTGTCTGCCATCCCGCCAACGTCTCGGCTGCCGTGCATCACTGCAAGCACGAGCACACGAGCCAGCTCAAGACGGTACATGACTCGATACCCCTGTACGATGATTTCCCGCAGAGTTTTGTCTTCCGCTTCGGGAATCATGCGACCGCTCTCTGGAAAGGCTTGTAATCGCCGTGTGGCAAGGACAACCCTTTCGGCAAAACGTCGGGCATAGAATCCGGAATCCCGGCTGATGTAGCGAACAAGATCGGCCAGATCGTCCCGCGCGCAGTCCGACCACTCAACCTTCATGGTTGAGATAGCGTTTTTCCATTTCTTCTTGCGAGGTGATCTTGCCTTCTTCAGCCGCTTTCAGCGAGCGCTCCAGTTTCTGGCGCACGTAGAGGGCATACATGGCATCGTCGAAGCTTGCCTGATCTGGCAAGTGGTCAGCAATATCGTGGACGATTTGTTTGACGGTTTGCATGAGGTAGCTCCTTGGAAAACCCGCTGAAATGTCTTTCATTCTAGCCTGCCCCGCGCTGCCGCACCGTCTCATACAAACACAGCGCCGCCGACACCGAGACGTTGAGGCTTTCCACCGTGCCACCGATGGGGATGCGCGCGACCTGGTCGCAGCTTTGCTTGACGAGGCGGCGGATGCCGGCGCCTTCGGCGCCGAGCACCCAGGCGATGCCGGTCTTGCAGTCGATGCCGGACAGGGGCTGCTCGCCGTCCATGTCGGCGGCGATGACCCAAATGTTGTGTTCTTTCAAATCTGAGAGGGTGCGCGCGAGGTTGGTGACCATGATGTAGGGCACGGTTTCGGCGGCACCGGAGGCGACTTTTTCCACGGTGGCGTTGATGCCGACGGCGTTGTCCTTGGGTGCGATGACGGCGTGGACGCCAAAGGCATCGGCCGAGCGCATGATCGCGCCGAGGTTGTGTGGATCGGTAACGCCGTCGAGGATGACCAGCAACGGCGGGCCTTTGATGTTTTCCAGCACCTCGTCGAGCGAATGCGTGAGCGCGACCGGCTTGACGCGGGCGACGACGCCCTGGTGCTTGGCGGCTTTGCCGACCAGACGCGTCAGCCGGTCGGCTTCGACCTGCGCCAGCTTGACGCCGTGGTCCTTGGCCTGGTGCACGAGGTCGCGCGCGCGGGCGTCGCGTCGGGTCAGGTCGAGATAGATTTCGAAGATGCCTTTCGGGTCTTGGCGCAGGCGCGCGAGGACGGGGTGAAAGCCATAGATCAGCTTTTCGGCAGCCGCTTTTTCACTCATTTTTTCTTGCTACCCGATTTGGTCTTGCCGCCACGGGGTTTGTCGGACTTGCTGTCCGATGCTGACTGCGCAAACGCGCGTTGCATGTCGCGCGCCGAGCTATCTTGTTCGACCAGGCTGAAGTCGATTTTGCTGGTTTCGATGTCGGCGCGCATCACCTTGATGCGCACACGGTCGCCGAGACGATAACTCTTGCCGGTGCGTTCGCCGAGCATCATGTGCTTGGCCTGGTCGTAATGGAAATAATCCTGACCCAGCTCGGACACATGCACCAGACCCTCGATGAAGATGTCGTCGATGGCGACGAACATGCCGAAGCTGGTGACTGCGCTCACGGTGCCATCGTATTCGTTGCCGATGTGATCCTGCATGAAATAGGTTTTCAGCCAGGCGTCGACGTCGCGCGTAGCGTCGTCGGCGCGGCGCTCGGTCATCGAGCAGTGGCCGCCAACTTCCACCAAGCCTTTGGACGGCAGTTTCTCGCCGTTCAACACGGCCTTGATGCCGCGATGCACCATCAAATCGGGATAGCGGCGGATCGGCGAGGTGAAGTGGGTATACGCCTCGTAGGCCAGGCCGAAGTGGCCTTTGTTTTCGGGGCTGTACACCGCCTGTTTGAGCGAACGCAGCATCACCGTTTGCAGCAGCCCGTGGTCGGGACGCGGCTTGATTTTTTCCAGCAGCGCGGCGTAATCGAGCGCGTGCGGCTTGTCACCGCCGCCGAGGTCAAGACCAAACTCAGCGAGAAAACCGCGCAGCGCGGCAAGCTTTTCCGGCGTCGGGCCTTCATGCACGCGATAGAGCGCGGGCTGTTTGTTCTCGTGCAGATAATCCGACGCGCAAACGTTAGCCGCCAGCATGCATTCTTCAATGATGCGGTGAGCGTCGTTGCGCACCACCGGGACGATGGCCTTGATCTTGCCCTGCTCGTCGAACTGCATTTGCGTTTCCTGCGAGCCGAAATCAATCGCGCCGCGTTTGGCGCGGGCTTTCAGCAGCGTACGGAAGAGTTTGTCGAGCGCTTCGAGGTGCGGCATCAGCGCCGCCTGCTTGGCATCCGGCTTGACCGCGCCCGAGAGCCAGTCCCACACCTGGTTATACGTGAGGCGTGCGTGCGAAAAAATCACCGCCGGGTAAAAACGGTATTCCTTGATAGCGCCCGCACTGCTGATTTGCATGTCGCACACCATCGACAGACGATCCACCTCCGGATTCAGCGAACACAGGCCGTTGGACAGCGCCTCGGGCAACATGGGAATCACGCGACGCGGGAAATACACTGAGTTGCCGCGCGCGTAGCCTTCAGTGTCGAGCGCGTCGCCGGGTTTGACGTAATGGCTGACGTCGGCAATCGCAACAATCAGCCGGAAGCCGCTGCGCCCTTGCGGCTCGCAATACACCGCATCGTCGAAGTCGCGCGCAGTTTCACCATCGATCGTCACCAGTGGCAGATGGCGGATATCTTCGCGGTCGGCCATGTCTTTTTTCAGCACTTTGTTCGGCAGTTTTTCTGCTTGCGCCTCAACGTCGGGCGGGAAGACGTAGGGCAGGTCGTGCTTACGCAGCGCGATTTCGATTTCCATACCGGGGCCAGTGAAGCTGCCCAGGATTTCGCTGACGCGACCCACTGCTTCATTGTGCGCACCGGGCTGGGTGACGATTTCGACCGTGACGACCTGGCCAGACTGCGCCGCGCCCTCGTTGCCGGGTGGCACCAGAATGTCCTGATTGATGCGGCGGTTTTCCGAGATCAAAAATCCGACGCCGCCTTCGAGGTAATAGCGCCCGACAATGTGCGTATTGACGTGCTCCAGCACCTCGACAATTTTGGCCTCGCGGCGGCCGCGCCGGTCAAACCCTGCCACACGCACCAGCACTTTGTCGCCGTGCAGCACGCGGTGCATTTCTTTCGGTGACATATAAAGATCGTCACCACCGTCTTCCGGCACCACAAAACCAAAGCCGTCGGGATGTCCCTCAACACGGCCTTTGATCAAGTCCATCTTGTCGGCGATGCACAGCTGGCGCTTGCGGTTGAGCATGATCTGGCCATCGCGCTGCATCGCGCCGAGGCGGCGCTGAAACAGATCGCGCTCGTCATCGGTGATATGCAGCTGATCGGCGAATGCATCTGCATCAACCGGGCAACCCGCATCGGTCAGCAATTGAAGGATGTATTCCCGGCTCGGCAGCGGCGATTCGTAACGCTCGGTTTCGCGTTCGTAGAAGGGATCCGCCAGACGAATTGCCGGGATGTGATGTTTGCCTGCGCCGTCGCGCGATTTTTTGTTCGTTGACAATTTATGCTCTGCTCTCTAGAATGCGCGCCTTCAGCCCAGATGGCGGAATTGGTAGACGCGCACGGTTCAGGTCCGTGTGCCGCAAGGTGTGGAGGTTCGAGTCCTCTTCTGGGCACCAGTTTTGGTTAAGTCGTAAACATGTAAAAAGCCGACCTCGTGTCGGCTTTTTACTTTTGAGGCCGCCATCCGCACCATCAAGCATCCGCGCCATCAAATCTCGTAGGGGTGACGACGCACAATCGTCTCCACCCGATCGGGTCCGGTCGACACCACGTCCACCGGCACTTCGCACAAGGCTTCCATCCGCTTGAGGTAGGTTTGCGCCTTTTGCGGCAGTTTATCGAATTCCTGCACGCCGACGGTGGTGTCACTCCAGCCCGGCAGGTCTTCATAAATCGGCTCGACATCGGTGATCGACTCGGCCCCCACCGGCAGGATGTCGCACAGTTCGCCGTCGATCTTGTAGCCGACGCAGACACGCACCGTCTCCAGACCGTCCAGCACATCGAGCTTGGTCACACACAGGCCTGACACGCCGTTGATCTGGATCGAGCGTTTCAACGCGGCGGCGTCGAACCAGCCGCAGCGGCGCTGGCGACCGGTGGTGGCACCGAATTCGTGGCCTTTTTCGCCAAGGTACTGGCCGACGTCGTCGAACAATTCGGTCGGGAACGGCCCGGAACCGACGCGCGTGGTGTACGCCTTGGTGATGCCGAGCACATAGTGCATCGCGGACGGGCCGACGCCGGAGCCGGTGGACGCGCCGCCCGCCGTGCAGTTGGACGAGGTGACGAACGGATAGGTGCCGTGGTCGATGTCGAGCAGCGTGCCCTGCGCGCCTTCGAACAGCAAATTACTGCCCGCCTTGTTGGCTTCGTAGAGGCTGCGTGGCACGTCGGCCACCATCGGCTTCAGGCGATCGGCCATCGCCATCATGCTGTCGAGCGTCTGGTTGAAATCAACGACATCCGCCTTGTAGTAATTCTTCAGCATGAAGTTGTGGTGATCGAGCACTTCGCCCAGTTTGGCCGCAAACCGCTCTCGGTAGAACAGATCCTGCAGGCGCAGCGCACGGCGCGCAACCTTGTCTTCGTAAGCGGGACCAATACCACGCCCGGTGGTGCCGATCTTGCCCGCACCCTTGGCAATCTCGCGCGCCTGATCAAGCGCCACGTGGTGCGGCATGATGAGCGGGCAGGCTTCGCTGATTTTCAGACGGCTGGCGACATTGACACCCGCCGCTTCGAGCATGTCCATTTCTTTCAGCAGCGCGTCGGGCGCCAACACCACACCATTGCCGATGTAGCAAGTGACCTTGTCACGCAGAATGCCGGACGGGATCAGGTGCAGCACGGTCTTCTTGCCCGCCACCACCAGCGTGTGGCCGGCGTTGTGGCCGCCCTGAAACCGCACCACGCCCTGCGCGCGGTCAGTCAGCCAGTCGACGATTTTGCCTTTGCCTTCATCGCCCCACTGGGTACCGATCACGACGACGTTTTTTGCTGCCATGCTGCTTTCTCCCTTGTTTATTTTTGCAGCGAGCGGACATGTGCCAGCTCGCGTAAATCCAGACTGAAACCGGTGGCCGGGCGCGCCCGACCGAACACCTTGCCCACTTCGTCGTAGCGCCCGCCCTGCGCGATGGCATGGCTGCGCCCGCCCGCGTAGGCGGCAAACACGACGCCGCTGTGATAGCCGTAGCCGCGCAACTCGGCCAGATCATAGGCTGCTTCCACGCCCGTCAAGCCCTTGTCCAGCGCGTCGAGCGCATCGAGCGCCGCCTGCACGGCGGGCAGCTTCGGCAAGCGGGTGCGTGCCTCAGCCAGCACCGTACGGTCGCCATACAACTGTGGTAAAGCGACAAACGCCGTGCGCAAGTCAGTCGGCAAACCCGCTGTCAATGCGGCAACCGCGCTAGCATCCTTGGCCTGAAGCGCCCCAAACAACGTATGCTCGGTATCGCCATTCAAACTGGCTGCCTGCGCCAGCGCGCGATACACGCCGACGTGGCCAACATCGAGCTGCACCACACCCGCGCCGCAATCGCTTAATCCTTGCAGCATCAATTTGAGAATTTCCAGATCCGCCGCCGCCCCCGCTTCGCCATACAGCTCTGCGCCAATCTGGATCGGTTCACGCGAACGATGAAACCCGTCGGACTGGGTGTGCAGCACGCTGCCCGCATAGCACAGGCGATTAACCGTGTTCGATGCCAGCAAGTGCGCATCGATGCGCGCCACCTGCGGCGTGATATCGGCGCGCACGCCCATCAGCCGCCCCGAAAGCTGATCGACCAGCTTGAAGGTTTTGAGATCGAGATCGGCACCGACACCCGTCAGCAACGAATCGACGTATTCCATCAGCGGCGGAATCACCAGCTGGTAGCCGCCCGCACGGAATCGGTCGAGCAGCGCGCGGCGCATGTCTTCCATGGCCCAAGCCTCGGGCGGCAGCACGTCTTCTACGTTTTCGGGTAACAGCCAGGCAGTCATTTAATTCAACATCGTCAACACAAAAAGGCCGCCCAGCATCGAGGCGGCTCCCATAAAACGCAATTGCCCATCGCTCAGCTCAGTGGCGCGGCGAAACGCCTCGCGCCACATCGTGGGTGCTGCGAACGGCAGCAAGCCTTCTATCACCAACACCAAACCCAGCGCGGCCAATCCCTCTGCCGGTGTCATTTTCCACCAGCAGCACGCGGGTTTTTCATGTACTTGAAAAAGTCTGCACTGGGGTCGAGCACCATCACATCACTCTTGCTCTTGAAGCTTTCGCGGTACGCCTGCATTGAGCGATAGAACGCATAGAACTCGGGATTTCTGCCGTAAGCACCCGCGTAGACGGCAGACGCCTTGGCATCGCCTTCACCTTTGACACGCTGCGCGTCGCGATAGGCCTCGGCAACAATCACGTCTTTTTGCTTGTCGGCATCGGCCTTGATTTTTTCGGCTTCGGCTGCGCCGGTCGAACGCAGTTCGTTCGCCACCTGCTTGCGCTCGGCTTCCATCCGGCGATAGACGTTTTCCGACACGGTTTCCGGCAAATCCACGCGCTTGATGCGCACGTCCACAACCTGCACGCCAATTTTGCGGGCGTCCTGGTCAGCTTTGGCACGGATGACGTTCATGATTTCATCACGGCGGCCTGATACCACTTCATTGATGGTGCGTTTGCCGAATTCGGCACGCAGACCATCGTTGACCGTCTGGTTCAGGCGGATTTGCGCGCGCGTTTCATCGCCCCCCACCGACACGTAGTATTGCCGCGCGTCGATCACGCGCCATTTGATAAACGAATCCACCAGCACGTTTTTCTTTTCGGACGTAATGAAACGCTCCGGATCTGCCGCATCCAGTGTCAGGATGCGGGTATCGAAGGTGCGCACGTTCTGCACCAGCGGCAATTTGAAATACAGCCCGGGAGATTTTTTCACCGAGACAACTTCACCCAGCTGGAACACCACAGCGTTTTCACGCTGATCGACGGTAAACATGCTGGCGCTCAAAATCACCAGGCCAATCAGCAAGCCGATCAGTATTGTCGAGAGATTGTTTTTCATGGCCGGTCCTCCCGCTCACGGTTGCGGAATGCTTCTCGCGACCGCGCATCAGGTGGCATGGTCGAGGCCGCTGGTGCAGCTGGCTGCGCCAGCACTTCTGGCGCGCCGCTGTAGGGCTGGGTCACAATCTGCTGCAATTTGTCGAGCGGCAAATACAGCAGGCTATTTCCACCTTTCTGATCGACCACGACTTTGCTGGTGTTGCTCATGACGGTCTGCATAGTATCGAGGTACAACCGCTGGCGCGTGACCTGCGGAGCCTTCTGGTACTCCGTGAAAATCTGCGCAAAGCGGCTGGACTCACCTTCAGCATTGGCAATCACCGACTGCTTGTAGCCCTGCGCTTCTTCTTTCAGCCGCGAAGCAAAACCGCGCGCTCGCGGAATGACGTCGTTCGCGTAGGCTTCGGCTTCGTTCTTGACGCGCTCGCGATCCTGTCCCGCTTTCACGGCATCGTCGAACGCGGCCTGCACCTCTTCCGGCGGCTGAATGTTCTGCAAGGTCACCTGACTCACGCTGATGCCCGTGTTGTAGCGGTCGAGAATCTGCTGCATCAAGGTCTTGGCGCGCGCAGCAATATCGGCACGGCCTTCGTACAGCACAAAGTCCATCTTGCTCTTGCCGACCACCTCTCGCATCGCTGTCTCGGCGACCTGCAACACCGAGTCTTCGGGTGAGCGGTTCACAAACAGAAATTCTTTGGGATCCTTGAGGATGTATTGCACCGCAAACTGCAAATCGATGATGTTTTCATCGTCAGTCAACATCAGCGATTCTTTGAGCAGCTTGTTTTTAACGTTATTGCGGTAGCCGATTTCCACCGTACGCACCTGATCGACGTTGACGACTTCGCGCGCCTCGATCGGCCACGGCAAGTGCCAACGCGGTCCTGGCTCAGTAGTTTCAGAAAATTTACCAAAACGCAGCACCACGCCCCGCTGGCCGGTATCGACGATATAAAACCCGCTGGCAATCCAGAGCAAGGCAAACAGCCCGATCAGCAGGCCAACCAGATTGCCCCCGCCGGGCAGGCCGCTTGCACCGCCGTCGCCGGGCGCTCCGCCGCCACCCCTGTTGCCAAACAAGCCATTCAAACGCTGGTTGATGCGCTTCCAGACCTCGTCGAGGTCGGGCGGGCCGCCGTTGTTGCGGTTGTCTTTGTTACCCCATTGCGGGTCATTCCAGGCCATAGGTATCAGGTGATGAATTCAGTGAATGGGAGGCGAGTGAATCAGGTATGCCTGCGCTGGCTAAAGGCACGGTGTCTGCCAGAATTTCCGACAGCGCATCGCGCAAAAGTTCAAGCCCTGCGCCGGTTTTAGCCGATACATACACGCTCTGGAGTTTACCATATTCGTCGCGAGCCACGCCCGGCGCGACTTCCGTCAAATCGAGCTTGTTGTAGACGCGAAGCTGGCGCACGGTGTCGGCACCGATTTCCTGCATCACTTTTTCCACCGCCTCGATCTGGCGCTGGCGGCCTGCACTGGCGGCATCAATCACATGCACCAGCAGATTAGCCTCGGCGGTCGCTTCCAGCGTGGCGCGAAACGCTGCCACCAGACTATGCGGCAGTCGGGTAATGAAACCCACCGTGTCGGACAATACGACCTCGCCGCCCTGCCAAACTCCGACGGGGGGCAGATAAATTTTGCGAGTGGTGGTATCGAGCGTGGCAAACAGCTGGTCAGCAGCATACGTGCCGGCGCGGGTCAGCGCATTAAACAAAGTGGATTTTCCCGCGTTGGTATAACCCACCAGCGCAATCGACATCACCTGCTGGCGGTCACGCGCACGCCGCTGGGTGCGCCGCTGTTTGCCCAGCTTGGCCAGCCGCTCGCGCAGCGCCTTGACGCGCACGCCAATCAGCCGCCGGTCGGTTTCGAGCTGTTTCTCGCCGGGGCCACGCATTCCCACGCCGCCGCGCTGGCGCTCCAGGTGGGTCCAGCCACGCACCAGCCGGGTAGATAAATGCTGCAACTGGGCAAGTTCGACTTGCAGCTTGCCTTCGGCGCTTTGCGCGCGGCGGGCAAAAATATCCAGAATCAGGCTGACCCGGTCGATCACCCGGCATCGCAGGCGGCGTTCCAGATTGCGCTCCTGCGCGGGCGACAGTTCGTGGTTGAAGATCACCACGTCAGCTTCCGTCGCCAGCACCAGCGCGGCAATTTCATCGGCCTTGCCGCTGCCCACAAACAGCGCGGCGTCTGGGCGACTGCGGCGTCCCTGCACTTCGCCGAGCACCGTCAGCCCCCCACCCGCTGCCAACAGCCGCAATTCGGCCACGCTTTCCGTAAAATCCGGGTCGCCAAAATCCAGCGCCACCAGCACGACCCGTTCGCCGCCCTGATGGCGGTCAAACATGGCTCACCGTTGCCCCTTCACGTGTCCTTGTGGCTGGCGTGCTACGCAAGATTGACCCTATGCGCAGGCACCACGGTCGAGATCGCGTGTTTGTAAACCATTTGGGTAACCGCGCCTGTGAGCAGCACGATATAGGCATCAAATGCCTCAACCTGGCCTTGCAGTTTGATTCCATTGACAAGATAAATAGACACCGGGATATGTTCCTGGCGCATGGCGTTCAAAAAAGCATCCTGGAGATGCTGCGGTCGAGTGCTCATTCTAGCCTCCATTTCCGGCGGGTTCCTGATTGACGTCAGCCCGCCTTTTAACTTTAGGACACTCATCCGCCACCGCTGCCGCTCCCCCGCCTAACCCTTTCATACTGCTATGCTCGGCTCCACGACGATCCGCACTACCCACATGAACGCTGCCCCCGCCCGCCTCACTGCCCACGCCTTACAGCTTCGTACTGCCAACCGCTGCCTCGTCGACGCGCTCGATCTGAGCCTGATACCGGGCGAGCTGCTGGGCGTGCTGGGTGCCAACGGCGCGGGCAAATCCACCCTACTGAGCGTGCTGGCAGGGCTGGCTACCCCCACACAGGGCGCGGTGATGTTCGATCAGCAACCACTGGCCGCCTTGCAGCCACTTACCCGCGCGCAACACATCAGCCTGCTGCCGCAAGGCGACGAAGGCGGCTTTTTGGGGTCGGTACGCGATTTTGTCGCACTCGGACGATTCCCCTTTGGTAACGCCGCCCCCGACTGCACGCAGGCGCTGGCCGACTGGGAACTGAGCCGGTTCGCCGACCGCACACTCGACACGCTCTCGGGCGGCGAGCGCCAACGCGCCAGACTGGCACAACTGGCGGTGCAAACTGCGTGCGTGATACTGCTCGACGAACCCTTAACCCACCTCGATCCCGCCCATCAGGCGCGGCTGCTCACCTGGGCACGCAGCCAGGCCGACGCAGGCCATGCAGTGGCGCTCACCTTGCACGACCCCAACTGGGCGGCCAGCCATTGTGATCGGCTGCTGTTTCTGCATGGCGATGGCCGCTGGCAACTCGGCCCCCCTGCCGAGCTGCTCACCCCGGTCGCGCTCGAATCCCTCTATGGAACCGCCAGCGCCACGCTGTGGCGTCAGACTCGCCCCAATCCACCTGGGTAGCCCGCCTGTATAATGACGCCTCGTTTCAACCGACCCCTTCCATGATCCGTCGTCTCATCAATAAAGTATTTGGCCGGGCACCCCGCACGGTGGATTCCAGCGCAAAAATCCTGCCGCTTAAAACGCACGGCATCCGCCGCGATCAACTCGACGACTGCGCCCTCAAAACCTGCGAAACCTTGATGCAAGCCGGTTACAAAGGCTATCTGGTCGGCGGCGCGGTGCGCGATTTACTGCTCAAGCTGACGCCGAAAGATTTCGACGTCGCCACCGACGCCACGCCGGAACAGGTACGTCGCCTGTTCCGGCGCTCGCGCATCATTGGCCGCCGCTTCCAGATCGTGCACGTGATGTGCGGACGCGAGACCATCGAAGTCACCACCTTCCGCTCGAACGGCCAGAAAGAGCTGGACGAGGAAGACGAACGCCCGACTGATGAACATGGACGGCTGTTGTCCGATAACGTATTTGGCAACATGGCCGACGACGCCGCCCGCCGCGATTTCACCATCAACGCGCTGTATTACGACCCCTCGCGCGAAGAAGTCCACGACTATTTCGGCGGCGTGGCCGACTGCAAAAAACGCCTGATCCGCATGATCGGCGACCCCGAAACCCGCTACCGCGAAGACCCGGTGCGGATGCTGCGTGCCGCGCGCTTTGCCGCCAAACTCGATTTCAAAATCGATGAAGCCACCCGCAAACCGGTCGCCACCCTCGCGCCGCTGCTTGCCAACATCCCGCGCGCGCGCATCTTCGACGAAGCGCTCAAGTTGCTCTTGTCCGGCCACGCCCTGCGCGGCGTGCACCAGCTGCGCGCCGAAGGCCTGCACCACGGCATGTTGCCGCTGCTCGACACCATTCTCGACGACCCTGCCGGTGAGCGCTTCATCACCGCCGCACTGAAAACCACCGATGCCCGCATCGCGCAGGACAAACCTGCCTCGCCCGCCTATTTGTTTGGCGCATTATTGTGGCCGCAGGTGTTGCAGCGCAGCCAGGCGCTCCAGGCAGCGGGCGAAAAACCCCAGCCCGCGCTGTTTGTCGCGATGGATGAAGTGCTCGACGCGCAGCGCGGCCAGCTCGCCATCCCGCGCCGCTACGACGGCATGATGAAAGAAATCTGGTCATTGCAACCGCGCTTCGCGCAACGCGGTGGTCAGCGTCCGTATCGCCTGCTGGAGCATCCGCGCTTTCGCGCCGCCTACGATTTTTTGCTGCTGCGCGCCGAATCCGGCGAAGTCGAGGCCGAACTCGGCGACTGGTGGACGGACTTCCAAGACGCCAATGACGACGCGAGGGAGGCCATGCTGATCGCCGACAACGCGCCCAAACCACGCCGCAAACGCAAACGCAGAAAGCCAGGGGACGCATCGCCGGGCGAAGGGAGCGCCGCGTGAATCTCATCGCCACCATCGGTCTCGGTGCCAACCTCAACGACCCGGCGGCGCAAATCGAATACGCGCTGACCGAGCTCGACCGCTTGCCCGGCAGCCGACTGATCGCGCGCTCGTCGCTCTATGCCTCCGCACCAGTCGGCTATGTCGATCAGCCCGACTTCATCAACGCCGTTGCGCAGATTGAAACCCGCCTCGCACCGCGCGCCCTGCTCCTTGCCCTGCTCGACATCGAACACCGCCATGGCCGCGAACGCAGCTTTCGCAACGCCCCGCGCACGCTTGATCTCGACCTGCTGCTCTACGGCAACGCGCATTTCCACGAAGATGGCCTGACCCTGCCGCACCCGCGCATGAGCGAACGCGCCTTCGTGCTGCGCCCTCTGCTGGAGATCGCGCCCGACACCGTCATTCCCGGTTTCGGTCCCGCCATCGAAGGCCTCGTTCACTGTGCCGATCAGCCCATTTCTGCCCTGCCCCCTGCTGCCGCAGCCGTCAACGCATGAATCTCGAACGTTATCGTTACGTCGTTATCGAAGGCCCCATCGGCGTCGGCAAAACCAGCCTCGTCCGCAAACTCGCCGAGCGACTCAACGCCGACACCCTGCTGGAAAACGCGACCGACAATCCCTTCCTGCCGCGCTTTTATCAGGAACCCACACGCTACGCCCTGCCCACGCAGCTGCATTTCCTGTTCGAGCGCTCGCGGCAGTTACGCGATCTTGCGCAAGCCGACCTGTTTCGCGGCGGCACCGTCGCCGATTTCCTTATCGACAAGGACATGCTGTTCGCGCGATTGAATCTCGACGACGACGAATTCGAGCTGTATCAAAAAGTCTATGCCGACCTCGCGCTGCAAGCGCCGACACCCGATCTGGTGATCTACCTGCAAGCGCCGCTCGACAGCCTGCAAGCACGCGTCAAACAGCGCGGCGTCGAATTCGAACGCGGCATGTCGGCGGACTATTTGCGTCGGCTGGCCGAAAGCTACAGCGAATTCTTCCACCGCTACGACGCCGCGCCGCTACTCATCGTCAATAGCGAAAACCTCAACTTCGCCCAGCGCGACAGCGACTTTGAATTGCTGCTGGAGCGCATGAACAAAATGCGCGGGCCGCGCGAATTTTTCAGCCGGGCGGCGTAATGCACATCACACTATCCACGCTTAAAACGATGCGCGAACGCGGCGAAAAAATCGCCGTGCTCACTGCCTACGATGCCAGCTTCGCCCGCGTGCTCGACGCGGCGGGCGTCGAAGTCCTGCTCGTCGGCGACTCGCTCGGCATGGTAATTCAGGGGCACACCTCGACGCTGCCGGTGACGCTCGACGAGATGCGTTATCACACCCGCTGCGTCGCGGCGGGATGCGAGCGTGCCTTCATCGTCGCCGACCTGCCGTTTGGCAGCTACCAGCCCTCGCCCGATCACGCGTTCAGCGCCGCTGCCCAATTGATGGCCGCTGGCGCGCACATGGTCAAACTTGAAGGCGGCGCAGTCATGGTCGAGACCGTGGCCTTCCTCACCCAGCGCGGCATCCCTGTTTGCGCCCACCTCGGCCTGTTGCCGCAGTCGGTCAATCAACTGGGTGGCTACAAAATGCAAGGCCGCGACGAAGCTGCCGCCGCCCAGCTGCTCGCCGACGCCCGCGCGCTCGAAGCCGCAGGCGCAGGCATGTTGGTGCTGGAAATGGTGCCCGCCGCGCTCGCCCAAGCCATCACCGACACGCTCAGCATCCCCACCATCGGCATCGGCGCAGGGGGCGATTGTTCCGGCCAGGTGCTGGTGCTCTACGATGTGCTGGGCTTGTACCCGAACGCGCCGAAGTTTTCGAAGAATTTTCTGGCGGGTGCGGACGGGATTGAGGCGGCGGTTAGGGCGTATGTCGCGGAGGTTAAAAGTGGGGCGTTTCCGGGCAAGTGAGTGTTTGTTTAATCGCGCCCACAGAAATTGCTGTTGCCGGTGACTTGGCAAGCGAATTTATTTCAATCAACAGCCAATACGACATGCTCAACGATTTCTTATTCCGTCACTTGACGGCTCTTTGACGTAAAGGCACAACATGCTTCCAAAAGAAAAACGGTTTGGTCCCAACGAAATACTCGCCATTGCATGGAGCCTGGCTTGGCGAATTATTGTGGTTGGAATCCCATTATTCCTGATCACCAAACTACTTCCGAAAGGTGGTAATAGCGCGTTCTTGGAGATGCTTATTTCTCTATTTGAATTAGTTGCAAACCTTGGGGCCTACTGGCTAGCCGTGTATTGGTTGTTCCGTAATGGGCGGTTTGGAAACAACAAAATCATTGTTATGGAACAAGCGGACTATCAGAAATTAGACGAGCAACTCGCCCCTAACGTGCAACATAGCGGCGCGCCTGTTAGCTTGGAATAAACATGGGACGACACGGTTATTTAGCCCCTCGCTCGTCCAAACTATGAAGCTTCTCCACACCACCGCTGACCTTAGCGCCGCCCTCGCAAGCGCAGGCCACACGGCTTTCGTGCCGACGATGGGCAATCTGCATGCGGGGCACGCGTCGCTGGTGACGCTGGCGAAACAACACGGCGCGCCGGTGGTGGCGAGCATTTTTGTGAACCCACTGCAATTTGGCGCGGGCGAGGATTTTGAACGCTATCCGCGCACGCTGGAGGCGGACTGCGACAGGCTGGCGGCGGCGGGCTGCGATGTGGTGTTTGCGCCGGAGGTGTCCGAGCTGTATCCCACGCCGCAAAATTACACAGTGACGCCGCCCGACAGCATCGCGAATGATTTGTGCGGCGCGTTTCGCCCCGGTCATTTCAGCGGGGTGGCGACAGTGGTGCTGAAGCTGTTCAACTTG